>JAHBVF010000050.1 GCA_019637685.1 Caldilineaceae bacterium
TCAACGATAGTTGAGTCGTTTCGCCGTTGTCAAAAGTCCAATCGCTAAGTAACTGTCCGTAAACAATTCGGGTGATCCGATTCCCGGAATCGTGGCGTCGAAACTGCTAACTTAAAAATGGACAGTTACTAAATGTAGTGATCAGGCGGATAGCAAAGGAAGCTGGACGCTGATGAGCGCGGATAAACGCAGATTTTTTCTCTGGATCAGCGTCTATCTGCGTGAATCAGCGTCCCATTTTCTCTTCCATCGTCAGCCTGATCAGCACGCTTTCTTCGCTATAGCCACCCCAAACCGACTGTTGCAAAATCCCCATTGCCTGTTTTGTGCGATCCCAATCGCGCCAGGCCCGTTCCACGGCAAAAGTGGAGACGAGAAAGTCGCGGATGGCTCTACAGCAGACGCGGCACACCCAGCAAACGCCTCTTTACAATTCATTGCCACTGGTCACTCTTCGTCCTGCCCCAGAATGCGCTGCTTCATCTGTTCAATCTGCGTCTTGGCGGAATAGTCGAGGATATAATAGAGACCCTTCCACGTATCCGGCTCCAGGAAATCGCTGGGCTTGGCGTCCTGCAGCCCCGCGGCCAAATCGCCCAGCAAGGCAAAACCGGGGATGCGCTCCAGTTGGCGGTTGAGCTTCTCCATTGTCTCTTGCCTCTGGTTCTGGGCCATATAATTGAGTACAAACCAGAAGCCCTTCCAGGTTTCCGGGTTGACCAAATCCGCTCTGGTCGTCCCGGCAAAGCTGCTGCGCAGGGTGTCGATAATCTCCCGCTGGGCCTGGGGGGTGAAGCGATAGATGTTCTCCTGCAGCAGCTTGCCCAGTCCTTCCAGCGTTAAATCGGGCGGGGTGAAACGGGCATCCACGGCACGCAATTGCTCGGCCAGCGCGTTGAGATCGGCCACCAATTGGCGGAACTCCTCCCGGTCCATCCCGGAAACGGGAGAGGTGGGTGGGGGCGCGGCGGGCGGGGGTGCAGCGGATGGAGGTGTAGCGGGCGGGGTTTGCGGGGTGATCGCGGGTTGATAGTTGCGGTGGACATGGCAATAGTTCGAGCCGTCCACCGCGTTGTTTTTGCAGGGCGTACCTGCTTTTGTCAGCGCCCCACAGGGCCGGGTCTCGTCGCTCATTTGATGCTCCTTCTGCTTTCTGGGCCTCGCCACAGCAGGTGCAGTTCGGCACAGACCGGGTTTCTGGTCAAAGTTCCAGACTTGACGGATGGGAATTGCCCCTCTATTATAGGCCAACCCGGCCATCTGTTCTAATCAATTTCACCAATGCTGCTCAATTCCAAAGGAGAAGCCCGATGAGCGACAGCGAAATGTACGAGGCCCTGCATCCCGATCCCACCAAAAAGGGTGCGCGTGTGACCAAAGCCACCTACGACGCCTACCGGGCCGCATTCCTGCAGGTGGTCCCCAAGGACGAGCAGGGCATCGAGCTTCAGCCGCTGATCGACGGCATCGTGCCGCTGCTGCCGCCAGATGTGCGCGACAGCACCTCCCCCGGCTGGTGGATGATGTCCGTCAAACTGGATTTGGAAGCGCGGGGGGTGATTGAGCGGGTTCCGGGCAAGGGGAAGCAGCGGGTGCGGCAGAAATAGTGGGACGAATGAAGCCTTTTCTGCTCCCGAAGTGGTCAACGGGATGGGGCTACGGCTTACGAGATCAGACGCCCATCGACTCCCCGTTGACCGTCAACCGGCAGGGAATAGCATAGCTGCCCAGGACAGAATGTAGGGCCGCGGCCATCGCCTGGTTATCCACGCCGGAGCGGGTGGTGACTTCGATGTAGGCCACAGTGCCCAGCCGTTTGTCCACATCGGCCTGGACGTGCAGAGAGATCACCCCCGGCACTTGCTTGACCTCTTCCCGCAGCACTTCCTCCGCCTGTTTGTGAAAGAGGGCGGGTTTGTAAACCTTGCCCACCGCGGTCAGGGGGATGGCGTCCAGAATGCGCACTTCTTTGGGCAGCGCGGCCCGCTCGCCGATCTCCTGCCGGGCAAAGGTCATCAGTTCATCCGGGGTGGCTGTCGCGCCTGGCTTTAGCTCCACATAGACCACCGGCACTTCGCCCACCCGACTGTCGGGCCGCCCCACTGCCGCGGTCAGGGCCACTGCCGGGTGACGCATCAGCGGCTCCTCAATCATCTGCGGGTCAATGTTGTGGCCGCCCCGGATAATCAGTTCCTTCTTACGCCCCGTCAGCCAAAGATAGCCTTCCCCGTCCAGGCGGCCCAAATCCCCGGTGTTGAGCCAACGCTGACCGTCGATCTCCACGAACGCGCCCCGATTGTGGAAGTCGTCCCGATAGCCGGCAAAAACATTTGGCCCGTGCAGCAGGACAACCCCCACTTCTCCCGGCTCGCAAAAGCGCACAAAAGTCGTGTCATCGAGAATGGCTGTAGCCCAGCGCTGATAGACCAGACGCAGCCCCACAGAACCGACGCGAATATCCCCATAGCGGGGGTTGACCGAAGCCACTGATGTGGCTTCGGTCAGGCCATAGCCTTCCAGAATGGGGATGCCCGTATGTGCGGTGAATTGGTGGGCCAGTTCCACAGGCAGAGGGGCCGCGCCGGAGGTGGTCAACTGCACCCGACTCAGGTCCGCGTCGCCCAGGGGCGTATTGAGCAGGGCTTTGTAGAGGGTGGGCACGCCGCTGAAAATCGTGCAGCGGTAGTGGTCGAGAATCCTCCAGAGATTGTCCATGACCCCTTCGCCCCGGAAGCCCTGGGGCGTGCCGATGACGACACCACAGCCGCCGCTCCACGCGCCCAGACCGATGGCGATTGCGCCGTAGTTGTGGAAAAGAGGCAGGCCCAGATAGTTGAGGTCGCCGGGCTGGGAATCCACTGCCACGATGGCCGCGGCCCAGGCATCAAAGACTTCGTTGAAATGGGTGTGGCAAGCCAGTTTGGGGATGCCGGTTGTGCCGCCGGTGTGGAAATAGGAGGCGATCTCGTCCGGGCCGATGACCCGCCCGCTGAGCAGTCGGTCGTCGGGTTGGCGGGCGATGGCGCTGTCGAAATCCACAACCCGGGCACGCACAGCCGGCCCCTTTTTCAGCATTCGGCCGGCTTTGATCAGCAGTTTCAGCGGGCCGCTGAGATAGTTGGCAATGTCCACCTGCACAATTGTCTCAAGGGTCGTCACTCGATCCGCAATGGAGGCCACTTTCTCCCACACGTCCGATTTGGGGAAAGGGCCAATCGTGACCAGCACTTTCGTCTCAGCCGCGTTGAGAATATCGGCCAGCACATCGGCTTCCAGAAGCGGGTTGATAGGGCAGGCAATGCCCGCGGCCTCCCCACCGTAGAGGGCCAGGTAGGTCTGGGGCAGGTTGGGCAGAATGTAACTGACCGTATCCGTGGGTCCCACGCCCAGTTCGTGAAAAAAGTTGGCGGTCTGGTGCAGCTTCGCCAGCAGCGTTCGATAGTTCCACGTCACTGCCTTCTCATAGGCTTTGGCCTGTAGGAAAAAAATCAGCGCGGGGTGGTCTGGATATTGTTGTGCCCCGCGAAAAATGGTCTCGTAGGTGCTGCCGGCCAATCCCTGCTCGGCCAGGGGCGTGGCTTCGATTGCTTCCACGTCGGCGAGGGTGCTGATACGGGCCATGCGGGTTCTCCTTTGAACGTTATTTTGAAAAGGGGACACGGAATTCTGGGGTGGAACGGATTCGCACGGATATTATCTGCGTCCTCTGCTGTGGCGTGCAGACCGTCGAGCAATTGGATAGTGCGATTGAAGGGGGTCGCTTTCACGAGGCCGAAGCCTTTGAGGATTATTTCCGCTTCGACTATCTGGAAAGCGAGTTGGGATCGGTGCGTGAGTTGCTGGCTAGGTAACGGGTCTGCCCAATCATAAAGTGCCCGGCGCAAATTGGCAAACAGCCATTTTCGGACAGGCCGGTCGGAGCGCTGATGCTGGTGTTGCACAGAGTCAATCCGCGTTCATCTGCGTAAATCAGCGTCCATATTTTTCATTCCCCCCGGTACGCTGGATTCTCCCAACAAATCAGCGTGGCCCAATTGTCCGACGCGCTGTCGTCGATATAATTCTCCAACATTCCCCGCACTTTAAAGCCATTTTTCAGTTGGAAGCTAAGGGTGCTGTCCCACAATTCCCCGACCACCACCTTTTCCACATATTCGTGGACGCTCATCCGCGCCCGCTGAGCGGGATAGCCAGGCAGTACGCCCCCGGCCACAATCCCCCGCCGGTTGGTGCGCATCACCAGTTCCTTGCGCGCCGCATAGAGCAGCTTGCCGATGCCCAGCCCCCGGTAGTCCGGGTGAACGCTGATGTCCGTGCCGTAGTACCATTCGCCGTCCGGGTTGTGGTGGCTGTACCAGCCACTGTCGATAATTTCGTTGAAAGTGTGGCCGGGGTCGTCGAAGTGAAAATCCAGCAGAAAGCCGGAGCCAAGCCCGATAATCTTCCCCTCCTCCAGCGCCACAAATTCCCCCTCTGGATATACCTCGCAGTGGCGCAGGAAGTGGGCAGCGGTCATCAGTTCATGCGCCCCCAGCGTGGGAAAGCAGATGCGCTGCAACTCTTCCAGCCCGGCCGCGTGTTCCGGGCGGGCGGTGACGATAGAAACGGACATGGGAATCTCCTGCAAAACTAACAGTCACTGTCCACGTAAGGCGTGAAACGTAAAACGTGAGAGGGTCCGAGCGATCTCACGTCTTACGTTTCACGCATCAACAACTGAACACGACCGCTGGTATCTCATAACCTGAAATGCTCGTATTCCCCATCCGCGGGGGGACCCCAGACAGCCCAGAAGTCGCCGGTGGCAGGACGCATAAGGGCCGCGCCACAGCTTTCGATGTGTAACGGGGGAACGGATCGCACGCAGACTGGCGCGCGCCGGGTCAGTTCTATCAGATCGTCGGCGGACACAGCGCCGTCGCTCAGATATGCCTGGGCCTCGGCCAGCCGCGCCTCGCTGGCCGCCTGGGACGCAGCAGCGCGGGGGCGGGAGCGGGCAATGGCCTCGGGCAGCAGGCAGTGGTTGGTGTGGAGCAGCGGCTCGCCGTCCAGGGCAGTCACAGCGCAGTGAGTGGACATTGCCTCCACATTATAGCCATTACCCTTTCCATCGAAGAGCAGATAATTGTGCGCGCCGGAAAGTTTGGCTTCAGTGATGCAGGCCAGGGCCGCGTCGATATCCGTCTGCTGCAAGGCCTTGCGCACGACGAAAGGCCAGGTGACCCCCACCTGTCCGTCCCCGCCCAGCAGATTGTTGATGCCGATGGCGATGCCCGCGTCGTTCATCCCAATCATCCCCACACAGCCGGTGATGGAAAAGGCCAGATAGCCCGGCCCACCGTCCGGTTTGCCCCGCAGCAGAATGACAAATTCTGTCGAGTCGTCGTGCATATCCCAGGTCTGGCCGAAGAAGCCGTGGCCGTCCGCGGCGCGGCTGTCGGGCACGATAAAGGCGGTGCAGTCGTCCGCGGCCAGGGGCGTGGCTTCCCGCTGGTGCGCCTGGGCGTAGACCAGATCCACAAAATCGGTGAAGCCGTTGGTAATCACCAACTCGGCCACACGCAGCCCGGTGGCGTCGGCAGTCCCCCGCACCTCTTCCATCAGATCCGGCGCGTAGATTTCGTGCTCGGCCACACACGCTTCGGCCAGAGCCATCACCCCCGCCCGGTCCATCCCCAGGCCGCCGGTCCAGCCGGGACTGCCCGCCAGTGCCACCCGGTCCAGCGTATAGCGGCGGATGTCGTCCCGGTAGGCCAGGCCGTGGGCATAGCCCATCGCGTAGGGGCTGCCGGAGAGTTCGAGGAGGCGGAGTTTATTGTAGGGCATACGAGTTCTCCTGGGAGTTGAAGACCGACGACGGACGATAGACGAACGCAGTGGCTGATGACGCGAAATCTACTGTTGCTCCTACAGCATAGATGGCAAGCCTCGACCTCACAAACCCGACGTTCGTCCGTCGTCCGCGGTCTGTCGTCCGCTTTTTGGCTGTTGTTGGGTAATACAGTGCACATTCCCCCCACCCAGCAGAATCTCCCGACCGGAGACTGAGACGATCGCCCGTTCTGGGTAGAGTTCGGCCAGCTTTGCCAGCGCGGGTGCGTCCTGGGGGTCGTCGAAGACGGGGACGATCACCCCGCCGTTGACAATGTAGTGGTTGATGTAGGAGGCGGCCAGCCGGTCGCCGCCGGGCCGGGGACGGCTGCCATCCGCGGGCTGAATGGTGGCTGCTTCCGTGTCAGTGATAAAGAGCGGGCCGGGCTGGTGGATGCGGTGGACTTCCAGCCGCCGCCCCGCCGCATCCCGGCTGGCGAGGAGCATCTGCTCCGCGGCCAGAGAACGGGCGTATTGGGGATCGCGCTCGTCGTCGGTCCAGGTGAGGGCGACGACGCCGGGCCGCACAAAGCAGGCCAGATTGTCCACGTGACCGGCGGTCTCGTCCTTTTCCACCCCGTAGGGCAGCCAAATGACTGTCTGCACGTTCAGGTAGCGCTTCAATCGCTCTTCGATTTCGCCTTTGCTCAGATGGGGATTGCGGCTGGGATGGAGCAGGCACTCTTCCACCACCAGCAGTGTGCCTTCGCCGTCGGTGTGCAGCGCGCCGCCTTCCATTATCAAATCCGCCCGATAGCGTTCTGCACCGGCTGTGGACAGGACGGATTGGGGCAGCGCGTCGTCCGCGGCAAAGTCTGCGTAGTGGCCGCCCCAGGCGTTGAAGGGCCAGTCCACCCCGGCCAGAGCGCCACCGTCTTGCACCAGAAAAGTCGGGCCGCTGTCCCGCACCCAGGCGTCGTTGTATGCCACCGGAAAAATCTCCACCGACGGCGGCAGCATTCGGCGCGCCTCTTCCACCAGCCCAGGCAGCACACCCACCGTCACCGGTTCGAAGCGGGCGATGGCCGCGGCCACCTCTGCAAAGGCTTTCTGCGCGGGGCGCGCATTCTCCCGCCACACGTCCGGGCGAAAGGGCCAGAGCATCCACGTGCGGCTGTGCTCCTCCCACTCTGCTGGCATCCGGTAGCCGTCGGTGGAGGGGGTAGTAAGCGATGAAAGCATCACAATCCTATTCTTTTGCAGAGATGGAATTTCATATCAAAGAACGCAAGTCAGCCTGGGAATCCGCAAATGATATATCGCCACCCGGATTGTAAAATTGAGAAGCGAATTTCGCCTTTCTGCCATTCATCGCCTTCCACTTCACGATATTCAAATTGAATTGTGCCAATTTGCGTGCGGGCCGGTGAGTAATCGGTGGGCGCATCCTTCCAATAATCTGCACTGACAACAACATTGCGTATCTCCTGGGAAGCAAAGCGAGCGATATGTTCGCGAGCCATATCAAGCGTAAGGTCGTGACAGAAGCCCTGTGCAGCGGTTAATTTGAGGACTGTCTTCTCATCTCCTGCTTGAACCGCAGTGAAGTAACGTTGTGCAACTGTAGCTGGGGCTGGAAACGCTACCGAAATGATCCCAAACTCGATATTTGCCAGATAGAGTACGCCCACGCACACAAGAAAGGTCGCTAATATGAAAATTCCTGCGGCCCAAATTGCGCATGCCTTTTTCATTTGCACTGCTCCGATTCAGTATGCACCGTCGCTGTCACCCTGCCACCCTGTCACCTTGTCAGGTATTCCGGGTTTTCCCACACAATCAGCGAGGCCCAGCCGCCGGTCTGCTCGTCGGGGAAGTAGTCGGCCAGCACGCCGTGGACGGTGAATCCGTTGTGCAACTGGACAGTGAGGGTCGAGTCAAAAAGTTCCCCGGCCACTACCCGATCCACATATTCCTGCGCGCTCATTTCGTGGCGATGGGCCGCGTAGCCGGGCAGCACACCCCCGGCCACAAAGCCCCGTTTGTTGCAGCGGACCACCAACCCCTTGCGCAGGTCGTAGAGGCGGCGGGCGATCCCCCGCCCCCGGTAGTCGGGATGGACGCCGATCTCCGTGCCGTAGTACCACTCGCCGCTGGGGTTGTGATTCTCGTAGCGAGTGCCGGTCAGCTCGTCCAGGTCGTGCTCCGGGTGCTCCAGATCGAAGTCGAGGAAGATACCCGCGCCCACGCCTACCACCCGTTCCCGGTCCAGCACGACAAATGTGCCTTCCGGGAAGACCGCGGCGTGGGCGACAAACTCGTGCTCTTTGTAGAGCGCTTCCAACGGCGTATGGGGATAGCAAATTTTCTGCAATTCGGCCAGTTGTGCGGCGTGTTCAGGCAGCAGATTGACGAAGCGGAGGGTGTCCATTGGGATTTACCTGATACTTTTGTTCGTGTGTAAAAAAGTGACGAAAGACGATTGACGACCGACGACCGACGGACGAATGTGTGACGCGTGTTTCCACACGGCAGTCCGTCCTCCCTCTATCCTCCGTCGTCAGGCACTTTCCTGCACCTGGGCAAAGGCGTAATCCAACTTCTCCAGGGCCTCGTCCACATGCTCCTTCGTGGCGGTGAGGGGCGGGGCGATGCGCAGGGTGTTGCTGTAGAGGCCGCCTTTGCCGATGAGCAGGCCCAGCTTTTTGGTCACTTCAAAGAGCGCGGCCACTTCTTTGGCAGCGGGTTCTTTCGTTTCCCGGTCCCGCACCATCTCCACCCCTTGCATCAGACCCATCCCCCGCACGTCGCCGATAAGTGGATACTTCTCCTGCAAGCGTTCGAGACCGGCGCGCAGATGGCCGCCCACATCAGCGGTGCGGGAAGGGGGCGCGTCTGCATGCATGGCTTCCAGCGTGCCCAGGGCTGCCGCGCAGGAGACGGGATTGCCGCCAAAGGTGCTGATGGTCAGCCCCCCACCGACGGTAGCCGCGGCGATCTCCGGGGTGGTGGCGACAGCCGATAGGGGCATCCCGTTGGCGATGCCTTTCGCCATTGTCAGCACATCGGGCACGACGCCGGAGCGCTCGATGGCGAACCAGTGCTCACCCGTGCGCCCAAAACCGGTCTGCACTTCGTCGATAATCAGCAGGCCGCCGTAGCGGTGGGTGATCTCCTCCACAATTGTAAAATACTCCGGCGGCGCGGTGACAAAACCGCCCACCCCCTGAATCGGCTCGGCCAGAAAAGCGGCGATTTGGCCCGAAGTCGTCGTGCGGATCACATCCTCCACATCCTGGGCGCAGGCCACACCGCACTCCGGGTAGGTCATCTTCAGCGGGCAGCGGTAGCAGTAGGGGTTGAGCGCGTGTTTGATGCCCGCAATCTGTGTGCCGCCGATGCGCCAGGGAGCCTGACCGGTCAGGGCCATGCCCATGGGGGATTTGCCGCTGTAGCCGTGGCGCAGGGCAATAATCTCCGAATGGCCGGTGGCCTGCTGGGCGATCTGCACCGCGGTTTCGTCCGCGTCTGTGCCGGTTGCGCCGAAGTAGAAAGTGTCCAGATTGCCGGGGGTGATTTCGGCCAGTTTCTCGCCCAGCTCCGCGTGGACCGCGTTGGGGTAGAGGGTGGAGGTATGCAGCAGTTTGTCCACCTGCTCGTGGACCCGTTTGTTGACGTGGGGGTTGTTGTGGCCCACGCTCGTCGTCAGAATCCCGGCAAAGAAGTCGAGATATCTGTTCCCCTCTACATCCCAGACGTACATCCCGTCGCCCCGCTCCAACGGCAGGGGGTCGGTGTAGTAGAGCAGGTGGTTGGGCCAAAGGTGTTTGCGCTGCTTTTCGAGGATTTGGGCGGTGTTCATTGGGTAATACTCCCGATGGATTGGGTGAGGGTGTTGCGAATTGCGAGTTGCGTAGGCAGTGACGATCAGTCACCGTTCCACTCAAATGGGTAGTGGAGGGCTTCTTTCTCCTCCATCGACCCTCACTCAGACCACTGAAGCCACAAACTTTATCGACCTACGCAATTCGCAACTCGCAACTCGCTATTTTCCACCAGTCTACCATACACCGCCGGTCTGCGCTGCTTCAAAAGAGGGAAAACAATTATGTCACTGGGCGGGGTTGTCGTTCTGGGGTGCTGATTCCGGGAATCGACCGGACAATTTCTGGCACACCGTCTGGTACTGGTCGATTCCCGGAATCGGGGGGAACACTCGTTTCACTTGGCCGGTTTTAATCGGACGGCATCACATTCACGGGAACCATCAGATGCTCATAGGGCGAGCCTTCCCACATAATCCACGGGCCGCCGGACGCGGGGTCGGTGGCGTAGTCCGCCGGGTCCAGGTCCCAGGGGACAACGACCATCACGTGGGGCGGGTCGATCATCCAATTTTCGCCCGCGGGCGGCGCGGTCGCGGTGTAGTCGGTGGCGCTGGCCCCACTGCCGCCCCGCAGCATATAGGCGATCCCCACGCCCGCATAGACCGGGTCCCGTCCCTCGACGATAGCATTGAGGAACTCCATAAAGTTCTCGTCTACACACATCGGGTCGTGGGTGGGTGTCCCCGGATCGTCGGCCAGACAGGTCCAGCCATTTGTGCCGGCGCGCAACTCCTCAAACTCCCCGGCGCTGGCCTCGGACGGCCAGTTCCAGACCGCGGCGTGGGCCGAGACCCGCAGCGGCGCGGCGCTCATGGCATCCCAGATGGGGTTGGCGGAGGGCATCACCTGATCGATGGGCGTGGGGAGCATCAGATGCTCGAACTGGGAGTCGGGAAACATCACGTAGGGTGTGTCGGGATTGGGATCGACAAAGTACTGTTCCTCGAAAGCGCCCGATGCGTTGATCATCAGATGGGGTCCGTCCAGTACCCACTCTGTGCCCGGCGCAGGTTCATAGGCGCTGATGTCGTGGTTGTCCGCGGCGTCGCCGTGCTGGAGCATATAGCCAAAGCCGAGCAGGTCGAGCGCGTCCCGCTCTGCGCCGAGGGGTGTGGTAAAGAGTTTGATCCAGTTCTGGTCAAGGCAGCGGGGATCGTTTGTGGGCGTGGCGGGCAGGTCCGGGCGACAGACCCAGCCGTTTGTGCCGGATCGCAGCACAGCCGGTTCCGCGTCTCCTTCCGGCCAGTCCAGAATCAGCGCGTTTTTGGCAATGGCATAGGGACCGCCGGTCATGGCATTGGCAATCTTCCAGGATTTTGAGCCAAAGCGGGGAGTGCCTGCATACCGATCCCCGGCTTTCATCTCCGCCACCCGTTCCAGCACGCCTTGACCGACGCTCTGGCCCAGCACCGTGCCCGCGTCAATATCGCTGCGGAAGTGGATGCCTGCCCAGATGCGGGATTGACCCGCCTCCTCGCCCATCGCCAGAATCGCCGCCGCGTTCGCGGGGAAGAGGTCTGCCATCACAGCTGTCACCGAAGAGGACGAGCAGGAATGGGCCGCGGGATAGCTGGGGTGGGGCGGGGTGGGAACGATTGTGGTCAGCGTCGGGTCCAACTGATTGGGGCGGATGCGCCAGTAGGCGTATTTGCTGTCGAAGCAGGCCACCATCGCGTCGTAGCTGGCGACGGCCACCGCGCTGTAGGCCAGGGCTGCCTGGGGCGGATTGCGGTCCAGATTGGCCTCAAAGAGACGGGTGTTGATCGTCTGGAACCAGACCAGATAGCCGGAGTCGTAGACATTCCAGGCATTGGCTCTGGCGATAATCGGAACCGTGCGGGTGATGGCTTTCAGTTCCGCCAGCTCGGCCTGGGTCTCCGCGGAGTCGTAGGCGGGGGGCGGCGGCGAGCGGAACTGATCGTTGGCGGCGAGTGTCCAGGTCCGCCACGTTCCGCTCATGGGGAAGACGGGATTTTCATTGGTCAGAATGCCCGGCCCGGCTGGCCGCGTGCCATCCCATTTCGCGTCGGAGCCGTCGGCCTGGGCGATGGCCACCACCCGTTCACCCACGGCCCGGCCCAGGGCCAGCCCAGCCGCCACATCGCTGGGATATTCCACGCCGGCCAGCAGACGGGAACGGCCCGCCTCCTCGGCTGCGGCCGCGTACATCTCGGCACTGTCGGGGAAAAGATAGGCTAGAACCGTCGATGCCGCACCCGCCACTGCCGCATATTCGGAGACATACGAAGGGCTGTCCGGTGTGGGGATCAGCGGGGAGAAGGACGGATCGAAGTCCGCCGGTCGCAGCCGGTTGTAGGCGTATTTGGCATCCCAGGCCGCGATAGTGGCGTCGTACATCGCCACTGTCACCAGCGCATGGGCGCGAACGGGCCAAAGGCTGAGGGGAAATGCGCGGTAGGCGTCGCTGGTCATCTCCAGCCAGCGGTAGCCCGGCGCGCCCGCGTCCCAGTATCTCACCAGCGCCAGCGCTTCGGCGTCCCGCTCGGCAACCAGCGCCAACAGTTCTTCCATCTCTGCCGCGGTGGCCGCGGCGTCCGGCGGCGCGTCCGGGCGTAGTTCGTCCGCGGATGCCAGCGCCCAGGTTCCCCAGCGGCTGGCGTCGGGTTCGATGCTTGTTGCCGTATCATCCATCGCTGCGATGGGGGCAGGGGACAGTCCCATAGCCAGCGCCGGCGAAACAGACTGAACAAATGCCAGCGCAAAAACCAACAGCAGTCCAACCGATCGGCCCAATACAATTCTGCGTTTCATACCTTCCTCCTTTGGAAACAGAAAGTTCTCGAATGTCGGCGCAAATTTATGCCCCGCACTTTACCCACGATCTTCCCCTTCTCCCTCTTCTGGCAGCCCCTCCGCCAGCGCCGCTACCAGTGCCTCCGGGCTGATAAATCCCCAGTGCGCGCCGCTCCGCGTATCTTCCAGACGAAATCGCCAGTCAGGACGCGAGCCGGGCAGGGGTGGGGCCTCTTGCCAGACGGTCAGCAGAAAGATGCGATAGACAGGCGGTGCGCGGGGGTCGGCCATTTTCAGGACCTTTTGTCGTAGGCAAACTTATGGTAAAGTTGGAGCGTGCGCCCACCTTAGCACAGCCCGCGTGGTGAAAACGCGGCGAAATCGTGGCGAATCGATCCGACGATGGACAATCTGCTGGAATTGCGCTTGTTGCAAGCCCCCCGAGCTTGGCTGGATGGCGTGCCCTTGACCGGCTTTGTCTCGCGCAAAGCCGAGGCGCTGCTCTACTATCTGGCCTGTACTGGCCGCGCCCACAGCCGGGAATCTCTCGCCGCGCTCTTGTGGGGCGAATCGACCGACAGTGCAGCCCGGGCAAATCTGCGCAAGGTTCTCTCGATTCTGCACCAACTGCTCCCCGCCCATCTGCATATCGAGCGCCAGACAGTCGGATTCCGAGTTGATAGTCCTCATTCCGTCGACGCCGCCCGTTTTGCCACTGACGTCACTGTGCTGACAACCGCCGCGTCCCTCACCCAGCCACAGGTAACGTCCCTGCAAACAGCGCTGTCCCTCTATCGGGATGACTTTCTGGCCGGTTTTTATGTGAAAGGTGCGCCCGAATTCGAGCGCTGGCTGCTGGCTGAACGGGGCCGACTGCGGGAACTGGCCGTGCAGGGATTGCAACGGTTGTCCCAGCATTTTGCCGAAGCCGAAGCCTGGCCGAACGCCATCGCCGCGCTGCGCCAGCTCCTGGCCCTGGAACCCTGGCGGGAGGAGGCCCACCGCGGCCTGATGTCCTGCCTGGCCAGCAACGGCGAACGGGGGGCAGCCCTGGCCCACTTTGACATCTGCCGTCAGATGCTGGCTGACGAACTGGACGTGCCCCCGTCGGAAGAGACCGTCGCCCTGGCCCGGCAGATCAGGGCGGGCACACTCGGCCCGGTCAGTGCAGCAGAACCCAGCCCGAAGCTTTCCCAGGGCGCACCCCTACCCCGCCACAACCTCCCCGCCCAGGCCAGCCCGTTTGTCGGGCGCAAAACCGAACTGGAAACGTTAGCCCAATGGCTGGCCGATCCCCGCTGCCGGATACTCACAATTCTGGGCGCGGGCGGAATGGGCAAGACCCGGCTGGCCCTGGCCCTGGCCCAGCAGCTTTTGCCCCGCTACCGGGACGGTGTTTTCTTTGTGGCCCTGGCCCCGGTGGAGGGGTCCGACGGAATTATGCCCGCCATTGCCCAGGCGGTCGGCTTCCCTTTCCAGAACGAACAGCGTTCGGCCCAGGCCCAGCTGACCGACTTTCTACGCGGGAAGCAACTGTTACTGGTGCTGGACAACTGGGAGCATCTGTTGGCTGCCAGCCCGCGCCTGGGCGAACTGGCCCAGAACTGTCCTGGCGTCCAGATAGTCGTCACGTCGAGGGAGCGTCTGCGGGTCAGTCTGGAAACCCTTTTTGTTCTGCCAGGGCTGAGCTATCCGACCGGGGAGATCAGCCAAGCCGCGGGGTACAGTGCGGTCGAACTCTTTGTGGACACAATGGACCGCCAGCAGCGGGACGCGCCGAAGACCCGGGCAGAGTGGCAGGCCGTCGCCCGCATCTGCCATCTGGTGGATGGGATGCCCCTGGCTATCGTTCTGGCCGCGGGCTGGTTGGGTCTGTTGCGGCTGGACGAAATCGCCGGGGAGATTGCCCACAGCGCGGACATTCTGGAGAGCGATCTGCGGGACGCCCCCCCTCGCCAGCGCAGTATGCGGATCGTCTTTGAGCAGACCTGGCAGCGGCTGACCCAGGCCGAACGCGCGCTTTATATGCGGCTGTCCGTCTTCCACGACGGCTTCACAGGCAACGGGGCCATGCGGGTAGCCGGCGCCACAATCAGCGTTCTGCGCGGACTGACCGACAAAGCCCTCCTCTGGCGGGACAGCCGGGATCGCTATCACATCCACGAGTTGTTGCGCCAATACGCGGCAGAAAAGCTGGCCGCCCACCAGTTGGAAAGAAAAACCTGTCAGAGCCACAGCACCTATTACATCGATCTTCTCAGTCGCAGTGAGCCGGAACTATACGGAAGCAACCAGCTTTTCACCCTGGAAATGCTGAGGGCAGAGGAGGCGAATCTACGCGCAGCCTGGCAATGGGCGCTGACCCACCAGCCTTTTGAGGAACTGGCCCAGGCAGTGAATGGATGGGGATTGTTCTACGAAATCAGCGGGCGGCTGGTGGAGGGAGAGACGCTTTTGCGCACCACCATCGAGAGCCTGGACGATGCCAGCAAAGAGAACCGAGCCTATGCCCGGCTGCTCATCTGGTGTGGCGTCTTTGGCAAAGTCCTCTCCGGCAACAGCTATGCCAGCGCCCACTACCGTTTGAGTCTTGCCCTGGCTGAACGGTTGGAAGCGTCAGGTCAGGCGATGGGCTACGAAAAAGCGCTGGCCCTGCTGGAACTGGGCAATATCGCCTGGTATATGGATAGCGAGAGTGCCGACCGCTACCTGGCCCAAAGTCTGGCCCTCAGTCAGGGCCTGGAAAATCCCTGGCTGCGGGCCAGAGCCGTGCAGGAAAAGGCCCGGGTCGTTCAGATTTCCGGTCACTATCGAGAGGCGCACAGGCTGGCGTCGGAGAGTCTGGCCATCTGGCAGGCTTTGGGCGACCAGGCGAGCCACTACAACACCCTCGTCGTGCTGGGCTGGTCTGCCATGAAACTGGACCAGACCGACGAAGCCTTTGGCTTTGTGCGCCAACAGCGGGCGCTGGCCGAGCGGACGGGCAACCGTACCCTTCTGGCGGGCAGCTATTTCAACGAAGGCGCGGTGCTGGAACAGTGCGGTCGCTTTGCCGCGGCGGCGGATGCCTATGCCCACAGTATGGAGATTGCCAAGTCTTCCGGTTTGCGTCACAACATGGGCAGCACAGGAGAAAAACTGGCCCACATGCGGGTACAGTTGGGTCAATATGAGGACGCGCTGGCCCTGGCCCAAACGATTCTGGAGGGTGCAAAGGCTATGGGGATGACTTCCCACCGGGCACACGCCCTGGCCGTGCGTGGACTGGCTTACTTGGGCCGGGGTGAATACAGCCTGGCCGGGCCGCCGCTGGCCGAGAGTGAGCAAATCTTCCGCCAGATCGTCCAGCACGCCATCTATCACATCAAATGCGATGGCTTTCTTGGCTATATGGCCCGATATGAGGGCGATTACCCACGGGCCTGGGCCCATCTGTCGCGGGCGTTGCGTTGGGGCATCGAGCGGGAGGACGTGCAGACCCTTTCCATGAATCTGCCCCTGGCCGCGCTGCTTTTGGCCGACCGGGGCGAGGTGGCGCGGGCCGTTGCCCTCTATGCCCTGGCCTGCCAACACCCCCGCATCGCCGACTCCCGCTGGTACGCGGATGTGGTCGGGCGGGAGATGGACGGGCTGCCGGGCGCGCTGTCGCCACAGACGACAGCAGAAGCGACCGGTGCTTCTGCCTGGCAGATCCTCCGCGAGGCTGCACTGGCTCTGCTGGAATAACAATTAGACCCGCCAGGTTTTCTGAAACCTGGCGGGTCTACCACCCCTCACCCATCACCTCCCGCGCCGCGGCCACGCCCGTCTCGTACGCGCCGTGGACTGTCGCCCAATAGTGGGGATGGGTGGCTTCCCCCGCAAAGAAGAGGTGCTCCCCCACCGGCGCGGCCAGGGCGGCCCGGTCTTCGGTCGTCATCCCCAGTTGGGAGAAGGAGTAGCTGCCCCGGCTGAAGGGGTCCGCTTCCCAGCCGGAGCGCACGTATGAGATCGGATCGGGTACATCTGGGCCGAACATCCGCCGCAGGGTTTCCAGGGCACCGGCGATCAGATATTCGTCCGACCAGCGGTTGATGTGCTGAGCCAGCCCCGCCGCGTGATAGGCGACCAGTACCGGTTCACCGGTGTAGTGGGCGTTGTTGAGCCAGGCCATATATAACGGCGGGTCCGCGTCGCTCAGATAGTTGAAGCGGTGGGGGCCGGTGGGCCAGAAGATGTGGGGAAAGCGCAGGGCCAGCTTTTCGTAGTTGCCGAAGCCGATGCGCTGGATGGCCGTCTGTTTTTCGGTTGGCAGGGCCGGGGCGAAGTCGATGACGCCCGCTTTCAGCACCCCCAGCGGCACAGTCACAATCACCCGCTGGGCCGAAAAATCGCCCTGGCTGGTGGCGACAGTCACGCCCATTTTACTATAGCCAATCCGCTGCACGACAACACCTGTGCGGATGTCCAGCCCCGCGGCCAGCCCGGCCACCAGCCGCCCGAAGCCGCCGTCATAGACGAGCAGATCGCCTCCCGGCAGCTTCACATAGCCCCGCCCCATACGCCAGTCCACCCGGTCCAAATCGGCCGCGTCTTCGTAACGGATGCGCACACGACTGGTGTAGTAGAAGCCCGCGGCCGCGTCGCCGGTCAGGGCTGCCTGACCGGGCAGTCCAAAATTGAGCAGATCGGCCAGGGAGCGGATGTCGTCGCCGGGCTTGACCGTGAGGAGGGAGTTGTGCAGGTGGGCGTAGGCAGCGGGGAAGAATTGGATGCCCCGGGTGTACTCCGCTTCGTCAATCGGTGTGCCGTCGGCGCGGAAGGCCATCACCCCGCCGCCGTGGACGTTGAAGAAATCGGTCAGCCCCCAGCCGACTCCGTACTTTTCGGCAAGTGGCACAAGCGGATTGGCCGTCGGTCCGTGAATCCAGGCCGCGCCCAGATCGATGTCTACGCCCAGGCTGCTGTCCGTGTGGGTGCGTCCACCGATGCGCTCGCGGGCTTCTAATACAGTGACGCTGTGACCGGCGTCGTGGAGGGTACGCGCAGCGGCGATGCCGGCTATCCCCGCGCCGACAACGAGAATTTGGGAGTTCATAGTGGGGAGTCCAATAGGGGGCGATTGTTTGGTGATTGGGTGATTGGGTGATTGGGTGATTGGGTGATTGGGTGATTGGATGACGGTATCCAATCACCCAATCACCCATTGTCATCTTGCCTTCACCGCAGTCCACGTATCTGAGAAGATAATCGACTGATCGTCCCGCTTTATCCATTCCAAACGAGCGCGCACTGCATCATCCACCAACATCCCACCGCTCTCCAACAGGTCGTGGTAGGCCGGATCGAGCAGAGGCTGGGCGGCCAAATTGGGGGTGAAGTAGTAGGTGTAGTTGGACAACTGTGCGCCGATCTCCGGGGAGAGCAGATAGTTGATGAATATCTCGGCAGTGTAGGTGTTGGGTGCATCGGCAGGGATAGTCATATTGTCCATCCAAATCGTGCCACCCTCTTTGGGAATCACAAACTTCACATTTTCGTTTTCGCTGCGGGCCAGGGCCGTGCCGCCGCTCCAGGCGTGGGCGATCATCACTTCTTCAGACGCCAGGGTCTGGTTGTAGTTGTCGGAATTGTAGCCAGCCAGACAGGGCTTCTGGGCCAGCAGGACGTCACGGGCCTGGGCCTGGTGGTCCGGATCGGTGTCATTGTAGGAGTAGCCCAGATATTTGAGGGTGGCACCGATGCTCTCCCGCTCGTCGTCCAGCATCGAAGCAAAGCCCTTCTGTTTGCAGACCTGGGCGGGATCGAAGAGGGCGGCCCAACTGTCCACCCCATCCGGGTAGGCGGTTGTGTTGTAGGCAATGCCTGTCGTTCCCCACTGATAGGGAATGCTGTAGGTGTTCTCCGGGTCGTAGTACATCCCCATCAGATTGGGATCGATGTTGGCGACGTTGGGGATATTGGCCATATCCAGGGGGTGGAGCAGATCAGCGTTGATGAGAATCTGCACAGCGTAGTCCGAGGGAATGACCAGATCGTAGCCTGCGTTGCCCGCCTGTAGTTTGGCAATCAGGTCTTCGTTGCTGGAGTAAATGTCCTGGGTGACTTTGACGCCGCAGGCTGTTCCGAACTGGGTCATAATGTTTTCGTCCATATAGTCGGCCCAGTTGAAGAAACGGAGTTCGGCGGACAATTTGCTGGGATCGCCGCAGAATTCGGGCAGACTGGCCTCTGTCGGGGTGGGGTTCCCGGCGTCAGCCGCAGCCGCCGGACTTTCGCCGCTGGAGGCCGCGGGTGCGTCACCTGTGCCACCACACGCAGCCAAAACAACAACGAGAGAAAGGGAAAAAATTATCAAACTGAGGGATATTCGAGAGAGTTTTTCCATTGTGCCTCCTGAGTGGGGCGGGAAGAAAGGGCCGCGGTGCGGCGTTGGGCAAGCTGAGAAACGATAACCAGAATCATAGAAACAAGCAGCATCACAGTGGAAATTGCGTTGATTTCCGGGCTGATGGCCCGGCGGATACGGCCAAAGACTTCGATGGGCAGGGTTGTACCTCCGGGACCGGTGGTGAAAAATGTGATGACAAAATCATCCAGCGAAAGGGTGAAGGCGAGGAGCGCGCCGCCCAGAATACCGGGCATAATCAGGGGAAGGGTCACCCGGCGGAAGGTGGTCCATTCGTTGGCCCCTAAATCCTGGGCCGCCTCTTCCAGGCCGGGATCCAGTTCGCCCAGACTGGTGCGCACCACAATCGCCACAAAGGAGATGTTGAAGGCCACGTGCGCGATGATGACAGTCGTCAGGCCGGGACGCAAAGCCGCGTTGCCGCCTAACCCCAGCAGGTCGTTCGCTCCCCCCAGCAGGAGAGAGAAAAAAGCGAGTAGCGAGACGGCCATCACAATATCGGGAATAATCACCGGCAGGTAGAGAACGCCGTCGTAGGTGCGCTGGAAAGGAAAGCGAAAGCGCTCCATTGCCATCGCGGTCATCGTGCCCAGAATTGTGGCAATAATTGTGCTGACAAAGGCGACAATCAGGCTGTTTTCCATCGCCGTCAATATAGCCTCACTCTGGGCCATCGATACGTACCACTGGGTGGTGAAGCCGACCCAGCGCGCGCCCAGCTTGGAATCGTTGAATGAGAAGGCAACCAGAATCACAATCGGCAAATAGAGAAAGAGAAACGAGAAAATCATATTGGCCCAGAGCAGTCGCTTGCCCCAGCGCAGAAAAGCGCTGCCTGCTGGCTGTCGCTCGTTCATAGGCCCGCCTCCCCGTCCCGGTTTTCGCCGCGCAGATAGAAGACCACCGCCGCCATCAGAAGCAGCATAAAGACTACCGAAATGGCGGAGCCGAAGGGCCAGTTGAGCGCGGGGCCGAACTGTTGGGCCAGCAGATTGCCCAGCATTGCCACTTTGCCGCCGCCCAGAATCGTGGGCACAATATACTGGCCGGTGACGGGGACGAAGACCAGCACAATCCCGGCCCCAATGCCCGGTGCGGTGAGGGGCAGAATAATACGCCGAAAGACGCTGAGATAGTTGGCTCCCAAATCCTGGGCCGCCTCCACCAGGTCAAAGTCCAGTTTTTCGATGGAGGCGTAGAGGGGCAGGACCATAAACGGCAGCGAGCCGTAGACCAGCCCGATCAGCACCGCTGTGGGCGTATTGATAATCGCAATGCGGTCAAATCCCCAGTCCTGCAAAAGTGTGTTGAGCAGGCCGTTGTTGTTGAGGATAAACTTCCAGGCATAGGTGCGCACCAGAAAATTGGTCCAGAAGGGGATGAGGACTAAAAAAAGATAAGTGCTGCGCACGTGGACCGGTTGCAGGGCGATAAAGTAGGCCAGGGGATAGCCGATAAGCAGACAGACAATCGACGTCAGCGCGGCCCACCACAGAGAGCGGGCAAAGATGACCATAAAATCGTTGATTATTGCGCCGTCGGTTGGGCTGAATAGTTTGGCATAGGACGAGAAATCGACAATCCATTCCACCCCGCCCCCGTCCTTGCGGGTCAGGAAGCTATAGACGATCACCAGCGCGCCGGGCAGCAGAAAAAAGAGCAGCAGCCAGCCCGCGCCCGGTCCCAACAAAAAGGCGAGCAATGCTTTACGGCGTTGTGTCATCGGCAGTACCCCAGTGGTTCAGTGAGCAGCAATCAGCGAACAGTTCTCCATACAGCGAGTGCGCCATAGGAGATGAAAATTTGTATACACGGATAGAAGAAAACACAGATTTTTAGACTGATCTGTGTCCCTTTTAATTCGCGTATACAAGCTATTTTTCAGGGCAGATCGGAATCCTACGACACCAATACACGGGCAAAGACAGTCTCCCAGCCCACATCTACCTTCTGGCCCAGGGCGAAGCGGCCAGCGGCGGTGTTCATATTCTGCTGGCGCACGACGATTTGGGTCTGGGGAGCCAGTTCCACCGCATAGCGGGTGTCCGTGCCCATAAATACCGCCTCCACAATCACACCGGCAAAGCGTTCTTCCTCCGGGATGCGTGGCCCATCCGAGGCATACAACTGCACCTTTTCCGGGCGGATGGCCAGATAGGCACTGCTGTTGTCGACCAAAGTTTGGTCGCTGGCCGCGGTCATCGTCATCCCGGCTACCTGGACACGGGCCGTGCCATTGCTCTGCTCCACCACCCGGCAGGGCAGAAAGTTGGTGTCGCCAATAAAGTCCGCCACAAAGCGGTCCGCGGGCCGATCGTAGATTTCCTGGGGTGTGCCCACCTGACGCAGCACCCCGTGATCCATCACACCAATGCGGTCGCTCATCACCAACGCCTCCTCCTGGTCGTGGGTGACAAAGACAAACGTGATCGCCAAACGGCGTTGCAACTCCTTCAATTCCAACTGCATGGCCTTGCGCAGTTTCAGGTCAAGCGCGCCCAGGGGTTCATCCAGCAGCAGCACTTGGGGACGGTTGACAATCGCCCGGGCTAAGGCGATGCGCTGGCGCTGGCCGCCGGAAAGCTGGTTGGGTTTCTTCGAGCCAGCACCGGGCAGACGCACCATTTCCAATGCCTCTGCCACCCGTTTAACTTTCTCTGCTTTGTCGATGCCCTTCATTTCCAGCCCAAAGGCCACATTGTCCCTGACGGAGAGATGGGGAAAGAGCGCGTAGTTTTGAAATACTGTGTTGACATTGCGCTTGAATGGGGGAAGTTGGCTCACGTCCTGGCCGCCTAGCAGAATCGAACCGGAGGAGGGCAGTTCAAAACCGGCGATCATCCGCAGATTTGTCGTCTTGCCGCATCCACTGGGGCCGAGCAGAGAGAAGAATTCCCCTTGCCGGATGCCGAGAGAGACATCTTTGACTGCCGTAAAGCTGCCAAAACGTTTGGTGACAGAACGTAACTCGACAGCAAAAGTGGCAGCCATGCAGCGACTCCTGAAGAGACGGATTGGATTGACGAAGACCATACTGGCCCGCGGGTTTAACGACGGGAACGGTTGAAAAGCTACGGCGGTTGCGCCAGCGTTCACAAGGAGATGGAACGCACAACGCAAGAGGATGGCCGGATTGTAGAATCGAGCAAATTGTACTGCCATTTATCTTCACTGGCAATTTGTGGTGATTCCAAATGTTACTTTGCCAATGGAGGACGTGCGGGTATGATGTGGGAGACAATCCCCACGAAACCCCACCACAATCAGCCCGTGTAAACTGACAGGGGAACACGACCGGATAGCCCACAATTCGCAGCTTGCCACCGAGGAAAACAATGGAAGCCACCCGCATGGGAACCCCCAATGGACTCACCGGCACGACCGCGGCCGGGGGACACGCTGAACCTGCGGCCATCGACATCGCCATCCGCCGCCTGCAAGAGCGCAAGCACGACTGGGCGCTCCTGCCCATCAGCGAAAAGGTCCACCATTTGGAGCAGATGCGGAAGGCTGCGGTGCGCCTGGCCGCGCAGTGGGTGAAGAAAAGCGCGGTCATGGCCGGTCTACCCGCGGACTCCGACTGGCTGGGCGAGCTGTGGATGGGTGGCCCCTGGGCGCTGCTCTGGGGCATCGACCGCTACCGGGAAACTCTCTCTGCCCTGGCCGCGGGCACAGACCCCCTGGCATTGACCAAAGGCAGCCGCATCACCGGCAGCGGCCAACTGGCCGTCAACGTCTTTCCCCTGCACCCCCGCGACCACCTGCTCATCAGCGGCGTGCGGGCCGAAGTCTGGATGAAGCCGGGCGTCACCCAGCAGGCCCTGGCCGATTCTGTTGCCAGTTTCTATCGACAGAAACAGCCCCAGGGCAAAGTTTCCCTGGTGTTGGCCGCGGGCAATGTGAGCAGCATCGCGCCTATGGATATGCTCCACAAACTGCTGGCCGAGGGGTCGGTCTGCCTGGTGAAGATGAACCCGGTCAACGACGGCATCGGGCCGATTCTGGAAGAGATATTCGCGCCCCTGCACGCCTACGGCTTTGTGGATTTTGTCTACGGCGGGCCGGATGTGGGCAAATATCTGGTGCAACATCCGGGCATTGACGAAATTCACATGACCGGCAGCATCCACACCCACGACGCGATTGTCTTCGGCAGCGGCCCGGAGGGAGAAGCCCGCAAAGCCGCCAACGAGCCGTTTCTGGACAAGCCCATCAGCAGCGAGCTGGGCAATGTGACGCCCACAATTGTGGTCCCCGGGCCGTGGACAGAAGCCGATCTGCGCTTCCAGGCTGAAAATATTGCCACTTCCAAATTGAACAACGGCGGCTTCAACTGTGTGGCCAGCCAGGTGCTGGTGACGCCGAGGGAGTGGGCGCAGACCGACAAACTGCTCTATCACCTGCGCACTGTGCTGCGTGGACTGCCCAGCCGTCATCCCTACTATCCCGGCGCGGAAGATCGTCGGGAGCAGGCGGCCAGCCATGCCCACGCCGAGCGCTTGGGCGATCAGCCCGGCGATCCGGTGCTCATCCCCGGCCTGGACCCGACGGCAGACGAAGCCGCCTTTCGCGAGGAGTTCTTCTGCACAGCCCTGGCCGAGACCCGTCTACCGGGCAGGGACCCCGCGGATTTTCTGCGCCGGGCGGTGGTTTTCTGCAACGAGCGGCTGTGGGGCACGCTGGCGGCTAATATTATTGTCCATCCGGCCACAATCGCCCGCCACCGGCGCGCCTTCGAGCAGGCATTGGCCGATCTGCATTACGGCAGCATCAATGTCAATATCTGGGCTGCGTCCGGTTTTATGCTCTCCCAGACCAGTTGGGGGGGCTATCCCGGCCACACGCTGAACAGCGCGGGCAGCGGCATCGGCCAGGTCCACAACACATTTCTCTTCGATCAGGCGCAAAAGAGCATCGTCTACGGCAATTTCACGCCCTTCCCCCGCAACCTGCACCCCCGCTATCTGCGCCACGGCGAGCGCCACATTCTGCCCAAGCCGCCCTGGTTTGTCACCAACCGCCAGGGCACGGCTGTCGCGCGCCAACTTTTCTACTTCACTGCTGACCAGCAGGCATGGCGATTGCCGGGTCTTTTCTTCCACGCACTGCGAGGATAAGTTGCCAGAGTTGTAGGGCAGGTTCGCTGCGGAGATAAGCCCTCCGGTTTGCAGAAAGCGTCCTGGCTGGGCTAGACTGTCCCTGTTGTGCAGTCAATTTCATGGGTAGCAATTTCGTGAGGAGGAATGCCTATGCAGTAACCAAAATGCAGAGGGAAGAGCGCAAGGCCCGGAAGAATTGTGAATGGTGAATTGTGAACGGACAGTCCCCAATCCCCAGTCTCCTATCCCCATTCCCCTCCCACCGGGTGACGAGGAAGGGGTTTCCGGCGGCGACGCCGGACTAACCGGAACACTCCGGGAAAATCGAGAGATCAGCGGATGCCCCCAGGCCAGACCAATGGCCTGACCCGAAGCCAGCCAAAATCCATTCAAAAAATAGGCCACAGATGAACACAGATAAACGCGGATAGCATCTGCGGAAATCTGTTGTTTCTGCGGAATCTGCGTCCTATTCTTCTGAATGCCACGGCGGTTCGGTTGTATTCCCTCCTTTGACAAGCAAAAGCAGCCGTACAAATCCGACGCGCAAGCGCCGGGACAGAAGCGGCAAGCGTTGGCAGCTATCAGTAAACAGTCAGCAGGTATCAGTTGTGTCTCGCCGACACCCACTGGTCACTGTTCACCGTTTACTATCTTTTGCTTGTCATCAAAGGAGAAACCCAAAATGTGTGGAATTGTTGGCTATATCGGGCCGCGGGACGCGGCTGGTGTGATTGTGGACGGCCTGCGCCGTCTGGAATATCGCGGCTATGACTCGGCGGGGCTGGCTGTCTGGGACGCGGGCAGTCTGAGCGTGCGCCGGGAGGAGGGCAAACTGGCCGGGCTGGAAAAACTGCTGGCCGATGCACCGGTCAACGGACATCTGGGCATCGGCCACACCCGTTGGGCCACCCACGGCCCCCCGTCCCAGCGCAACGCCCATCCCCACAGCAGCCCGGACGGGGAACTGGTCGTCGTGCAGAACGGGATTGTAGAGAATTTTCAGGAACTGCGCCGGGGGCTGTTGGCCGACGGCTATATTTTCAACAGCGATACGGACACAGAAGTGATCGCCCATCTGGTCCACAAGCACTACCGCAACGGCAGCGGCGGCGATCTGGCGGCAGCCGTGCGCCACGCGGTGGCGGAATTGAAAGGGCCGAGCGCGATTGCCGTGCTCTCCCGCGCCGAACCGGAGCGGATGGTTATTGTGCGCCTGGGCAACGCGGGCGGGGTGGTCATCGGCCAGGGCGACGACGAAATGTTCGTGGCCAGCGACATTCCCGCGCTGCTCCAATACACCCGCCGGGTGCGCTTTCTGGAAAACCGCCAGATGGCCGTCATCAGCCGGCGCGGTGTAGAGGTGACGGACCTGGCCGGGCTGCCGATTGATCTGCCGCTGGTGGAGATCGCCTGGGACGCGGACGCGGCGGAGAAGGGGCAGTTTCGCCACTTTATGCACAAGGAAATCTACGACCAGCCCCAGGCCATCGCCCAGACCCTCAGCCAGCGGGTCGATTTCGTCCACAACCGGGTGGAACTGCCGGGGCTGAATCTGACCCCAGACGCGGCCCGCAACCTGCGCAAACTGACGATTGTGGCCTGCGGAACCAGCTACTATTCCGGTCTGGTGGGGCGCTACGTTATCGAACGGCTGGCCCGGCTGTCGGTGGAAGTGGACTACGCCAGCGAATACCGCTACCGCCATCCGGTCATCGGGCCGGACGAAATGGTGCTTGCCATCACCCAGAGTGGCGAGACAGTAGACACCCTGGCCGCGCTGGAGGAGGCGCGGGAGCAGGCCGCGTTCACAGCCGCGATTGTCAACGCGACGGGCAGCCAGGCCGCACGCATCTGCGACGGTGTGCTCTATATGCACGCGGGGCCGGAGATCGGCGTGGCCAGCACAAAAGCCTTCACCACTTCCCTGGTCGATCTGGTGCTGCTGGGTTTCTATCTGGGCCAGTGTCGGGGCACAATCGACGCAGCCGCCGCGGCAGAACTGGTGCAGGCCCTGGCCGCGTTGCCGGGCCAGGTGGGCGCGGTGTTGGAAGACGCCCACAACTCAAGCCGCTATGTGGAGTTGGCAAAACGCTACGGCCAGTTCCACAACTTTCTCTATTTGGGCCGGGGGGTGAACTATCCCACGGCGCGGGAAGGCGCGCTGAAGCTGAAAGAGATCAGCTACATCCACGCCGAGGGCTACCCCGCGGGTGAGATGAAGCACGGGCCGATCGCGCTCATCGACCGCACAATGCCCACAGTTGTGGTCGTGCCCCAGGACGGGGTATACGAGAAAATGATCAGCCAGGTGGAGCAGGTGAAGGCGCGCGGTGGCGCGGTGTTGGCTGTGGCCCACGCCGACGACGCCTTCATCAGCGAAAAGGCCGACGAACTGCTGCCCATTCCCCGCAGCCACGAGCTGCTCTCGCCTGTGCTGGCTATCCTCCCCCTGCAACTGCTGGCCTATGAAATCGC
Organism: Caldilineaceae bacterium; assembly: GCA_019637685.1. Classification (GTDB taxonomy): domain Bacteria; phylum Chloroflexota; class Anaerolineae; order Caldilineales; family Caldilineaceae; genus JACQGT01. The sequence continues at coordinate 26,418 of JAHBVF010000050.1, forward strand.
CGTGGGCCGGGGCGCAGATGTGGACCAACCGCGCAATCTGGCGAAAAGTGTGACAGTGGAATAAAAAAAGAAAGGGAGGGGATAACGGCGTTCGGCGTTCCGTTATCCCCTCCCGCCCTATACTGCATATCCCTGCCTTTTTTCCCATCTCTCTGCCCACTTGTGCTATAATGCCTGCGTTTCTGGCCTGTCCCAATGCCGTGAAGGAAATTCTATGGATCCGCAGATAGCCCACGCGCTGGTCACCGACCGGGTGATTGATATCACCACCACTGGCCGCAAGAGTGGCGAAGCCCGCCGCATCGAAATCTGGTTTCACAACCTGGACGGCAAACTCTACATTACCGGCACGCCCGGTCGTCCGCGTGGTTGGTACGCAAACCTGCGGTCTACGCCTGCCTTCACCTTTCATCTAAAAACGAGTGTTCAAGCCGATCTGCCCGCCCAGGCGCGTCCAATTTTAGCAGAAGAGGAACGACGCGCTGTTCTGTCAGGGATTCTGGCAAAGCTGACCGATAGCCTGGGCGACAGCAATCGCAACCTGGAGGATTGGGTGGCGAGCAGCCCACTGGTAGAAGTGATTTTGCAGGAGGCAGGCGCGTGAATGGTGTGATCCGTTTGAGTTGGCTGATTCTGTTGCTGGCCGCGCTTGCGCTCAGCGGCTGCGGCGGGCGGGAAGAACCGACGCCCACCCGCACCCCCATTCCCACCTATACGCCCACGCCTATGGGCCAGCAGCCGGTCGCTGTCGCTCAGCAGCCGGCAGCCCCGCAACCCGCGGACCCGCAGCCCGGCCCGACGAACACGCCGGTTCCGCCTACAGCCACCTTTACACCAGAGCCACCGACCGCCACGCCCACACCCATTCCGCCGACAAATACACCGACCCCAACCGAGACGAATACGGCCACACCCACCCACACGCCAAGCGCCACCCCCAGCCCAACGCTTACGCCCACGCCCGACTACGCTTTTGCCCTGGAAATGGCCGAACAGTTCCCCACCCAATTGCCAGGGACGGACGAAGTGCGGGTCTATGTATACATCTACAACGGCAAAGCCTATGCACTGGGCGGCTACACAATCAGCGTGACCAAAGATGGCGTGCCGCTGAGCGTTCTGGCGCGCTCCACCGAGGGGATGCCCGGCGAGACCCGTCCCGGCCCCAGTCCCTACACCCGTTTTGCCAATTTGGGCGCGGCCTTCTTCGAGAAACCAGAGGGCCTTTGGGAAGTTCAACTGGTGGACAGCGTCGGCTTCCCCGTGGGAGACCTGGCCCGGTTTGCCCTGGGGCCAGACGACAATCTGCGCGAACTCTACCTGCGCTATCACGAAAAATAGGGGATTGGGGTTTGACAACCCAATCCCTACCCCCTCTTTTTCCACTGATATTCCCGAATGCCAAAATCGGTGATGACAAAGCCGAGCTTCTGGTACACGCTTTTTCCCAACCGCGATGACCAAATCCACGAAGACCCATAGCCCCGCGCCCGCGCGGCCAGCAGCGTGGCGTGGGTGATGGCGCTGCCAAAGCCCTGCTTGCGTAGCTCTATCGGCGTGGAAATGTTGTAGGCACTGGCGCTCCCCCCAGCGATGAGCAGTGTAGACGAAGTCACCGGCTGGTCACCTGCGAAGCCGACAAAATGGATGGCCTGGGCATCGTCCCCAAAGCCGTGGCGCAGATAGGCAGCGCGGAACGCGCTGTAATCGCCGCCGCCAAAGCCCCTGGCGTTGATCTCTGCCCAAACCGCGAAGTCCTCCCCACTGCATACCCGCTCCACGTGAAAATCGGCGGCGACGGGCACGCGCTCGGCCAGACTTCCCAAATCGATGGCCAGCCATGTGCCTGGCTCATCGCCCTGATTGCCGTAGAGCATCCATTCGGTGTTGGCCGTGCCAGTCTTCGCCATCAACTCGCCCAGGTTTGCCGGCTGGTCGTCGGGCCAGATCATCCAGTCGATGGCGTCCACGTGCTGGCCCACCTGGCGCAGGGTATCGTCGATCTGCGCCGCGGCTGACTCCGGGGCGAAATTTGTCTGCATCACCTGGCTGCCCGGCATTGAACTGGCAATCCACGCGCCGCTTTCATCTTCCACAAAAGTTGTGTTGGGAAGACCGGCAAAAATGCGAAAATAGGTGATGAAATTGTCCTGAATCGTCCGCGCTGAAATTGCATCCACTCTTTGTGACTGAACTGCTGGCATGGAAATTTTCCTTTGCTGGCTGTCGTCACAACGAAAAAAGCCGCAGGTGCGGAATACACCTGCGGCCATCAAGCAGAGAGGGGCGAGGCTAGACAGCCGCGCGGAGGTGTATTTCGGGCGTCAATTTAGGCTGTGACAGTACCTGTAGTTGGCATGGCATCTGTGGCTGTGTCATTGGAATACACCTCCTTTCTGGTTTTGTGGGGCGGGAATGCTACAGTAAATGCACTCTATCACAGGTGGCTGGGCCGCGCAAGCCGATTTTTGTCGAGCCTATTGCCCCACCTCTTCGGCAAAGGTGATCCGGTTGCCAAAGGGATCGGTGACGCTCACTTCCAGCGATCCCCAAGGCTGTTTCTGTATACCTGGCCTGGCATTCTTGTACTGCTTGCCCAGCAATTCCTGATGGTAGGCCACCAGCCCCTCTGTGGCAATGCGCACGGCGCTGCCAGGACTGCAATCCCCGTGATGTTCGGTGATATGCAGCCTGCAATCGTCCATGGAGATTCCCATATAGAGCGGGAGATTCTCCTCGAAGCGGTGTTCAAAATCGACCTGAAAGCCGAGAAAGTCGATGTAGAACTCCCTGGCTTTGGCTTCATCAAAACTGCGCAGAATCGGTGTAACACGGGAAAATGTCGTCATTTGATCTCCATTGACTTCAGCTATGGGCTGTCCTCCAAACCCAACATCAGCAGTGTCTGCACCGTCGGGTCCAAAGCGATAATCGACTTGTAAATCTCGACAAATTCTGCCTGGGACGGCGACCCGTAGGTAGTATTCTGCCCCGTGAGGGTCGCGCCCGTCGGCGGGAAAGAGTTGGCCGGATTGGCGTCCTGGTGGCGCACAGACTGCTCAGACGGAACCCACGTCTGCCCCCCGTCCAGAGAGACTTCCGTCCAGACGTCGAAGAAACTATCCACCCGGAAGTCACCGTTGCCCGGTAGCTGCTGAATCTGTCCTATGGAGGGCTGGCCGGGGCTTTCCCGAATTTCGATGGTATCCGTCGGTGAGTTCCAGCCCTGCAGGTGCATCTGCGTAATCTCCACATCGAAAAACTGGTTTGGCCCGGGCTGCTGTAGCGGACCGAAGTTGACAGTGGCCCCACCCTGCAAGAGGAAGAATTTCGACTCGGCCTGCTTCGTTCCCCACACCGCGCCGTAGAGCGGAATCTGTACAGTGCCCGGTCCGTTGGGCAGCGTATCGGTGTAGTAGAGCGTGCGGGTTATCGCCCGGAACTCGCCCATATTGACCCACTGGCAGGTATTGCCTACACCGGTCACACCCGGCTGGGCGGGCAGTTGGACAGTGTAGGTAATTGGCTCCAGATTCGGGAAGTGGACCAGCCCGCGGGCATCCGTTGTGGCGGTGGCAACGGGCGTACCCGTACATTCTGTGCCCGTATAGAGCCGCATCTCCTTATTGGGAATGGGTCGCCCCGTCACCTGATTGAGCAGATGGGTGGTGATCTGCACGGGAACCGGGCAGTTGAACCACTCCAAGGCCACCACAGATTCGCTGGGCGTCCCCGCGCCGGAGAGAGTCTCTACCAGCGGGTGATAATCGCCGCCTTGCAACGTCACGCCGCTCAGCGCGCCCGTGGCTGTGTCCAGGTGCAGCCCTGGCGGCAGAGGGGTGTTGGTCATCCCGTCGATTGTTACATTGTCCGTCACCAGCCGGAAGGTGTAGGGTCCAGTGCCGTCCAGCCCATCGACAGGCAGGGATTCCGTTGTCACGGGCACACCCGGCGTCAGCGGAACCCGCCACGTGCGGTGGGGTGGCCCGCCGATCAGCGGCGCATCTTCCACCTCGCCCCAGACCGAACCGCCCCTGTCATCGCTGCCTTTGTGCAAGGGGTCTTCCTCAAAGGGTTCGCCCCGCATCGCGCCAATGGAATTCTCGCCCCAGTCCAGGCGGATGCGCACCCATTGGGTGACACCCGCGGGCGGTGGCGTGGGCGCGTCGAACTCGCAGTCAAAGGATTTTGTGGTTTCGCCGGCCGCGTCTGTAAAGGTTTCGCCGCTGTTCCACACCCCGTCGCCATTGCTGTCGGTAAACGCTTCTCCCAATGTGTAGAACCCATCCGCGCCAAAAGATTCCGGGTCCACTGGGCCAGAGAGCAGATGGGTCTCGAAGCTGCCATCCCCATTCCAATCCGCGTAGATATTGACGTACAGCCGTTCCGCGCTGTTGCCCGCGTCGTAGCGCATCTTTACCCGCTGATGTTTGGGCGTCTCCGGCGTTGCGCCCAATCCGACCAGACTGCAATCCGAAGCCAGGGTCTTGACCCCGGCGTTGGCCCCGTCAAAACCGTAGCCCTGTACGCCACTGCTCACATCGAACAGCACCCGCACTTTGCCCGGTTTGGGAATAGAAACCGCAAAGTCGTCCATCCCGTCCTGGTTCACTTTGTTGCAGATTTTGCCCAGATTGTCATCCCCGTCCATATCGCTTTCCAGCGTCTCGCAGGCGTCCGGCTCCCGGCTGGCCCGGGGTGTGCCGGAATTGTAACTGCCAATCCACTCCCGATAGTAGCTGAGATGGCGGGGACCGTCGCTGCTCAGTTTGGTGGGCCAGGGCTTGTCCGGCCCCGCGTCGCCAAAGTCCGGCCCGATGATATAGTCCTCCACTTCGCCATAGAAGGCCGCGCCGACGGTCTGGGAAAGGGTGGCGCTGCTGGGGAAGGTTGTGTTGGCGTGGCGGCCCACATTTTCGCCGTAGTCCAAGCGGAAGCGGGCTTGCAGATGGCCTGTGCCGACTTTGGCAGGCACGGGGAACTCTACTTTATAGAGACCGCAGTCACTGTTGGAGGAGAGCAGCGAGACCGCGCCCGCGTCCACCCCGCGCACGGCCCAGCCCGCGGCTGTCGTTGTGATGGGAGCCAGACGCAGACCGTCCAGCACGTGCTCGGTCCCCTCCTGCCAACTGCCGTTGGTATTCCAATCGATCCAGCCGTTGACAAAAAGCTGCTTGTCCAGGTCGGCAGCGTCGTAGCGCGGCCCTGTCTCGGCCACACAGACCTGCACATCAGCCCGGCCTTTGCCGCCAGGTTTGTAGCTCAGGGGATAGAGGGTCACGCCGTCGTCGTAGCCGTCCAGGTCCTCTAAATCTGTGCCCCAGTTGGTGATGCCATCCGGATCGGTCACGCCGAAAACTTTGTGTTCCGGTGAGACAGCTTCCAGGCTGTAGAAGGCGTTGGCCTTGCCGAAGTATTCCATCTGGAAATTCAGGTGACGCGCGCCGTCGTCGGCCAGAGATGTGGGCGACGCGGACGAATCACCGAAGTCCGGCGGGGTAATCTCAAAGACGAAATCGTCAAAGACAACACCGGGAATTTTATTGTCCCGCATATCCTGCAACTTCAGTTCCAACACAAAGAAAGGCGCGTCAGCCGCGGTCTGGCCGGGACGACGCAGTTGCAGGCTCTTGGGTTTGGCCGCGTACAGATCGGCCCGCTCCACGCTGACGGTAATCAGGAAATCGCTTTCACTGCCCAGGGGCACGATACCGCTGGTGGGGTCTTCGCCTTTGACGCCGATACGGATGGTGCGGTCCGTGCGCACGCCCGCATAGGCATTCACACCACCCGGCGCGGTGGAGCCGGCGTCTGTCACCTGCACGCCGTCGATCCAGAGGGTGCTGCCCCGGATAGGCGCGTGGACTTTCAGACCGTACCATTTGGTGTTGGCTTCGTTGATTGTCGTCAGGCTGGGGAACTGCGCGGCCAGTTGGGGGTGACTCTCTACAGCTACGCCCCGGTTAACCACCCCCAGAATCGCCTTCCAGACGTTAATGCGCCCATGGCCGAAATAGGCGTCCAGACCGTCGCCAGGACTGTTGTTTGGCCGCGTTGTGTTGACAGCGGCAGTGGTAGTGCCCAGATCGTCGGCGGTAGCTTCGATCATCTCAATGATCTGCAGCGGCGTCAGGCCCTGTCCTAGATTTTTGTCCAAATAGATCATCTCGGTGGCCAGCCCAGCCGTCGTGGGCGCGGAGAAGGATGTGCCACTGATCCGGCGCAGATTGCCATTGCGATCCGGCAGAATTATAGCGTCGCCTGGCGCGGCCACGGATGTCCGTTGGCCCCAGTTGCTGTAGCTCGCCAGCCCCTCTGGCCCGCGCACACGATCGTTCGTCCCCGAAGCTGAAACCGACAGCATCGTCAGCTCGCGCTGCTGGTTGAAGCCGTCAAAGGGATTCCACGCCCCCCGCGGATTGGCATCCGGCGCAAACGCACCGGGCAGTCGGGTAGTACCGATATTCTGGCCGTTATTATTGCCAGTAGACGCCACCCACACTAGAGCGTCAAAGGCATCAAACGCTCCATTGCTGTTGCGATCGATAAATGGCTCGCTGGCCTCGCCAGCGTCGTGGACATTATTGGCATTGGCGTCGGTGAAGTCAAAACGTCCGTTGCCCTGACTACCATCCGCGTCTACTGTGTTGCGGTTGCCGTCAAGCCCCACATCCAGAAAGGGCATTGATACTATGCGAAGGACATTCACCGAATAGGCACCCAGGTTCAGGCTGGTAAATTGGGCAGGCGTCAAACCAAATCCACCCCACGAAGTGTTCACTACATCCACCTGCGTATCGTACGCCGCGCCGAGCACCCCAAAGACGCTATCGGCAAAATTGGCGCTGGTACGCCGGATAGGACGCACCTGCGCGTGCATACCCGGCCCCAGAACCTGTGTGCCGCGCCCGGCTGCCGCAGTCGCCACCGATGTGCCGTGGCCGCTGGCGAGGTCGGCCAGATTAGCGATGGGTGGCTGGCCTGCAATCCAGGCAGCACCGTTCCAATAGCGGACCTGAACTCCATTGGCGTCCAGTACGAGCGGGGCTGTGGAGAGGTGAAAGAGAGCACCGTTGGGAATGTCAGTTGTGTTGACGCCGTTGCCCAGACCTCGGTCCACAACGGCCAGACCGGCGTTGGCAGTAGGTGTCATCACCAGATGCTCGACCAAGCGGTGGGCGGCAAAGGTATCCATCAGAAAATGGTAGCGGAAGATACGCAGTTCGTCGGCGCTGTTGTTGTCGGGGTCACCGCTGAAGTCGAAACAGCCCTCGATTGTGCCGCCGCCGGCTGTGCATCCATCGCCCGCCGTAGCCAAATAGCTGCCGGCCAGGCGGGCTGGTAGTTTCTCGCCAGTAGCCACGTCGTCTTCCAGCACGAAGTTAAGAGTGGCAGCAGTGAGCAGTGGATTCTGTGCGGACATCAGTCTTTCCACTACCTGCACGGGGGTCTCGCCATCGGGGATTTGCACCCGAAGCAACCCAAAAGCTGGAGCTACATCAAGCGGACGTAGCTGCTGTGCGATCAAAAACTCGGAGATGTCATCCTGTGTGGCTGCGAAACTAAAGGACAGCAGAACAGTGCGGTCCTCGAAACTCAAAGCGATGTCAGGCTGGGAGGTGATGGGGAAGGTAACTGGGGAGGATGCGACCAACATAGCCTGATCTTCCAGCAGAAAGAAACCAGCTGCCTCGGACTTCTCCTGACCTCCTTTCTTCCCGGCAACAGTCACCGTATAGTCGCCCGGCGCACCATTCACCACGCCCTGGCTCTTTTGGGACGTTTCCAGTCCTGCAAACTGGGCGGTCACATCCTGGGCAGCGCCGCCGCCGGGGGTCAGCGTCACCTGCACGTCAGTCAGTGGCTCTATCAACTGAATCTCGACCGTCACAGCCTGCCCGGCCACAATCGAGCCGTTCAGCAGTGTTGTGTCGCCGGGCCGCACCCGCAGGATGCGGGCCAGCGGCGGACTTTGGCGGCTGACAAAAGGCAGTGTCAGCGTATAGCTGCCAGCCGCGCGAATGGTGGGGGCTGGCGACGAATTGCCAGCAATGGACGGAGCCGCGGCAGTGGAAAGCCAGCTCCCCCCAAGCAGGGCCAGGGAGAGAAAGAGCGAAATGGACAGTGCAGTAATAAGGGGACCGCGGGTGGACGTGTGGCGCAGCATTGTGCCCTCCTGTCAGATTTCAAAGTATTCGATCGGACGGGTGATAGTGCGAGCAGAAGGGAACGCAGTAAGGGAACGCGGGAGGGATAGCTGGAAAGGGCCAATAGGTGCAGACAGGCCAAAGCGTGTGCAGTATAGCATAGCGCCAGCGGGATTTCAACCATACCAAAAATTACGGTGAAATTCGGGTTGCCCTTTCTACACCAATCCAGTACACTGGTAACAGCGCTGGCCTTTCAGCCGGAAATTCTCATCCAAAGCTCCTAATCATTACCCAATCATTCGAGGCGGCACATGAATCGATTCCCAACTTCGATAGTTCGAACACGGCAGCAGAGCAGCCATCTCCCTATGTGGGCGGCAATAGGGGGGGGACTATTGATCGCTCTGCTTTTTGTCCTGAGCGTACACACCACCCAGGCCCAGGAAAGTGTACCCACGGGTCGGGGATTCTCTCTGCCGGTGATTCAGCCGCATACAGTTTCCGACCCCAACGCATTTATCTACACTGTGCGCCAGGGAGAATACTGGATACTGATCGCCCGCAAATTTGGTGTCACCTACGACGAGTTGCGGGCGGAAAACCCGGAACTGTGGGCACTGCGGGGCGAGCTGATCTGGCCCGGCGATGAAATGTCGATCCCTGGATTGACCGCGGCTGACAAGCGGCCCACCGAGGAGTACACAGTCCAGCCTGGCGATTCCTGGTATCGCATTGCCGGAATGTTCGGTGTGAGCTACTGGGATTTGCGCCTGGACAATTTGGGGCTGTGGCAACGGCGGGGGATAGTCATTCGGCCGGGCGACCAGATGCAGATTGTCAATCCGCCCCAACCCGCGCCGGCCGTGGCGGAAGAGAGCCAAAGCGCGGCAATGGCACAGCCGGCAAACACACCCACGCCGGCCCCAACAGCCGCTACACCGGCGGCGACCCAGCCAGCTACCGAATCGGAGAGTGCGGCCACGCCCGTGCCTGCCGCGTCCAATACACTGCCCCCCAGCGCGGGCAACCAACCGCCGTTCCAGGTCACCAATCCCCCTGCCGATGCGGTGATCTATTCCGTGCGTCCTGGGGACAGTTGGTTCGCCATTGCAGGCCGCTATGGAATGACTTTTGAAAAGCTGCGCGGGGCCAATCTCGAACTGTGGGCACTGCGGGGGCAAAACATCCGCCCCGCGGATCAGATGATCATCCCCGCCCACGGCTCGCCGCCGCCGCCGTTGGAAGTAAAGACCGCGCCGGAGGGCAAAGATGCGCCGATTGCCAGCGGAGACAGCTATTCGGCTGTAGAAGGTGACACCTGGACAAGCGTCGCCGCCCGCGCCGGTTTGACCGTGGAAGCGCTCAAAGCAGCCAATGTGAACATTGGCAGTCGGGAACTGAAATCCGGTGATATGATTCAGATTCCATAGGGCTGTGTATGCCAAAAGACAAAAAAGTGAGGCCGAAACGGCCTCACTTTTTTGTGACTATTCAGCT
>JAHBVF010000051.1 GCA_019637685.1 Caldilineaceae bacterium
ATCGCCGCCCGCACCTCCGGCTCACTCCCCACCAGACTCCCCAGCGCTCCCACCGCCGCTCTTCGCACAGATGAGAATTCGTCGTCGAGTTTGCCCACTATCGCCGCCCGCACCTCTCGGCCCTGGGGCGCGCGCAGCAGGGGCAGGCAGTTTTGCAACGCGGGATGGAGCAGGTTCGGATCGGCCAGGGCTGTCAACAAGGCGGCGCTGGCTGCCAGGCTGCCCAGGCGGGCCAGGTGGGCGATGCCCTGAATGCTCTGTTTCTGCACAGTGGGGATGGGGCTGGCAATCAGCGGGGTCAGGCGCTCCAGCAGGTGGGCGGTGGTGGTCTGGCCCAGGCCCACATCGTCGGCGGCCAGGGCAGCGGCCAGGAAAAGGTCCCGGTGCAGCATCTCATCGTGGGGGCTGGCGGCGGCCAGAATCTGCTGGGCCAGGGCGTCGGCCTCGGCCCGGCGCTGTTCGATCACCCCCAGTTGGGCGGCGCAGAGCAGAATCGGCTCGCGCCAGCGGGGCTGGTGCAGGTGGGGGCCAATGGCGGCCCAGCGTTCTGCCGCGCTCATGCGGGCCAGGGCGCGGCCGGCAAAATATTCCTGAAAGGTGAGGTGCAGAAAGCCGAAGGCATCCCGCCCCCGTTCGGCCAGCAGGCCGGCAAAGTGGCGCATATCCACAAAGAAGCGGGCCGCGGTCTGCTCGGCCTGCACTCTGGCTTTGGCCGGGGCTGTCTGGGGTTGCTCAAAGCCATCAAAGCGCAGGCAGATATCTACCAACACCTGTTCCATATCCCGCAGGCGGGCGGTGCCGCTGGGCCGGTTGCGCTGCAACCAGAGGGAGAGATCGATGAGGTGGGCGATGGCTTCGTGGGGGTCAAAGCGGGCTGGCCCCTGCTGGCGGGCACCGGGGGAGCGTTCCCGCTCCCGGTTGTCGATGAGGGTGCGCACATAGCGCTCGTAGAGTTCGATGCGTCGGTCGGGCAGCTTGCCCACCTGGCGGCGCAGGAGGGCCAGCATTGTGAGCAAGAGGGGATTGGCGGCCAGTTGGGCCACGCTGGGGTTGCTGCTCACATCGTCCAGCAGTTCCTCTTCCTCCACAGACGCCCGTTGCAGGGCTGTGGGGGTCTCCCGGCCCGCGGCCCAGATTTCGTAGACCCGACACCACTGATGGGCAAACTGCTGGATTTCGGGCTGGCCGAAGTCGAGAACTGTCACGTGGGGCAGGTCGCCGGGCAGTCGGGCCTCCCGATAGCCCACCACCCGGCTGGTGACCACAAAGCGGTTGCCCGCCCGCTGGTAGCCCTGGATGAAGGCGCTGGTCTGCTCGGCCACGTGCTGGCGGGTGGCGTTTTCCAACACTTCATCCAGGCCGTCCAGCAAAATCAGGGCGCGGCCTGTGTGCAGGGCCTGGGCAAAGAGGGGTTGCAGACCGGCCAGACTGCGCCACTTTTCGTAGTAGAGGGCGAGAAAATCGGCCAGGGGCAGGCTGTTGCCCCCGCGGCGCAGCTGTTCGTCGTAGGCGGCGAAGGGCACAAAAATGGGCAACGTTCCCCCCACATCTTCCTGGGCATAGGTCAGGGCCAGGAAGTGGAGAAGGGTAGTCTTGCCCGACCCGGGGTCACCCAGAATTACCAGCCCCCGGCGGGAAGGGTCGGCCACAATCTCGCCGATGGATCGCCGCTGGAAGGGGCTGGCATCTCCCTGTCGGCGGCGGGCCACGTCCCGCCAGCGTTCCAGGCGCATTGTGTCCAGCTCGGCGATGAGCTGATCCCGATCCCCGCCCCGCTCATCCGCTTTCAGCAACAGGCGGCGCTCGGCCGCGCTGTAGGTGTCGGCGGCTTCGGGCACATCGGCCACAGCCTTCAGCTCCACATAGACATCTTTCAGGGGCAGAGAGATGGCCCGGGCCGTGGGGGAGATGCCCCGAAAGGTCAGCCGGTCGAACTGGTCGATGAGACTCTGCCGGTAGCGGCGCTCCAACAGGGCCAATTCGTCGCCGGTCAGTTCGTTTTCCTGCTGGCGCACCTGCACCAGCAAAGTTTCCAACAGCCCGGCAATCCGTTCCAACTCCGGGGATGGCGCTGCATTGCGTGCATCCGGGTCCAAGCTGGTGATACCTGCCCTATCCAACAGGCCCAACACCCCGCTGTAAAGCTGTTGAGCAGAGAGAAATTCTCTGGGCAGTTCCTGCAAGGCCAGCAAAATCTCCTGGAGCAAATCGTTGCGTGCTCTGTCGTCGTCCGCGGCCTGATCCGCCATCAGGTTCAACCGTTCAAGTTGGCTGACAGTCCGTCGGCCCAGTTGGGTCTGGCGGGAGGCAGCCCGTTCCAGCGCGCCCATCCGTCGGCGATGCGGCGCAACACACCGATCTGCAACGGGGCTTGCAGCAGAGGCTCCTCCGCGGCGAAGAGATAGAAGCCGCCCACAATGTCCTGCAGGAGCGCGTCAAAGTCCGGTTGGGGTAGCAGATGCATATCCAGCCCCATGGCCTCAAACTCCTCGCGCAGCAATTCAGCGTCGAGCAGGCTGTCGTCGGCGCTGGCAATCAACAGGCGAAATTCGCTGAGCACTGGGGGTTCCAGCAGCCATTCGCCAAACTTGCGCCACAGGTCCGCGTAGTCGTCGTGGGCAATCTGCCATTCGGCCACAGTTTGGGCAATGGCCCCGCCCGCGGCCCGGCGCAACGCCTCCTGCTGGGGCGGTGGGGCCATCTGTTCGCGCAGGCGGCGCGCGCCGTAGCTCAGAATGCCTGTGGCAAAAGATGCGGCCAATCCGCCGGCGAAATCCGTTGACGCGCCGAAGAGAAATTCGGAAAGTTCGGGTGACAGGGATGCAAAGGGTTCCATTCGGTTCTCCCGCGGGTGATACAGGCGGTTGGCTTACGGTATGCTGGATTGTACCGTTGCCTGTGGGGATACGCAAGCCGGACGCGAGGGGAAGCGGGGGTTGGGAGGTGATTGGGACAGTGCCGCTGCAGTCCCTCACCGCCCCCTACGGGCTGATGGGAAGGTCGGGCGTTTGCGGGACGCCCCCGCCTCTCCCAGCGGTGGCATTGGTTCGTTTGTGGTGTTGTCCGCCCTGGGAGAGGCGGGGGTAGGGGCTGATTGGGGTAGTTCGTGTTGCAAATTGTGCATTACGTCATCGATCCCACCAAAGGCAGAAAAGCGCGGATCGACATCAACACACGCCCCTTTCCCAGACCAGCCAGCAAACTCTACCCGATAGCGTCACAGATGGAAGAGGGCGTGGCGAAGGCAATGGGGTGAGGGAGTCCACGCCGCCCCACAACCAGCCCCAACAACAACACCAGCCCGACACCCGCCAGCCCCAGCCCCCAGCGCCAGGAATCCGGCGCGAAGCGCATTTCGACGGTCACCTCTCCGGCAGGCACTGCCACGCTGCGCAGCGCGTAGTTGGCCCTGCGTACAGGCGTCTCCACGCCGTTGACCGTCGCCCGCCAGCCCGGATACCAGACTTCGCTGAGGACGAGGAAGGCGGGGGTGGGGGAGGAGAAGTGGAACTCAAGGAAGTTTGGTGAATCGGATAGTGGGTATTGGATAGTGGGTGATTGGGTAATTGGGTGATTGGGTGTCGTTCGTCCGCCGTCTGCCGTCTGTCGTCCGCCGTCCCCAGTGAGGAGAACGACTGTCGTTGCTGGGTCGAACTCCGGAGCGGTGAGGGCGGCCAGGGCCGCGTCGGCGTCGGGGACGGTGACAGCAGCGGGGACGAGCCAGGCCCGGGGGAAGGCGTCGGGATTGCGGTAGACGGCCAGTTCGCCGGGCGCGTCGTAGGCCAGCACAAATTTGTCGGGCAGGGGTGTGCCGTCGCGCACGAGAACGTAGCCCGCGTTGAGCATATCGTAGAGCCGCGTATACCGCCCGCCGGTGGACTCCCAGAGTCGCTCCCAGTGGGTGAGGAGCAAAGGATTGACGATTCCCCACACATCGCGCAGACCGGCCAGGGCGGCCGTGTCCGGCTGCCAGAGGTCGTCGATGTCCGTGCGCGCGTCAATGCGGAAAGGGAACGCAGATTTCACAGAGGACGCAGATTGCGCAGATTTTTCCGATCCGCGTTGATCCGCCCAATCCGCGTTATCCGCGTTCCATTCTTGCTGTAAGAATGCAAGAATTTCCGGGTGATTGAATCCTCGGGCCGGGTCGTTTTCGCTGATGTCGGTGTAGGCTCCTGCCGCGCCCACTTCGATCAGCAGCAGGGCCGTGAGCAGACCGGCCAGCAGCCGTCCGCGCAGATACCCCCGGCGGTGCAGACTGATCAGCGCCCAGGTTCCCAGCCACGCGCCGGTGGCCAGGGCCACGGCCAGCCCGGCCAGAGAAGCGCGTAGAAACCAGACCGAATCGGCCTGCAAAGCGAGGAGGGAGGCGTACGTCGCTGGCACGAAGACGACGAGAAGAACCAAGCTGCCCAAGCCGAGAAAACGCAGATATTGGGTGCGGATTGCTGCGTGCTGCGTACTCCGTCTGCCGTCGGTCGTCTGTCGTCCACCGTCCGCTGTCAACCAATCCACTCCGTAGCCCGCCAACACAGCGATGCTGAACGTCCACAGCACAATCGCGCGGGCGGGGGCGCGGAAGGAGGCGAAGCCGGGCAGAAGTTGGGTCAGCCAGCCGTGGACGGGGGTGTAGACGCCCAGGGCGACGAGCAGACCGAAGAGGGCCAGGCCGATCCAGGGGAGCAGAGGTGCATCAGAAGTTCGACTTTTGGCAAAAGTCGAACTTCTAAAGAAGACGGCCAGCGCCAGCAGAAGCGCTACCACACCAGCGTAAGGCAGCTCCACCCGATCCCAAAAACTCCAATGCAGCGCGGGGCCCCGGCCAAAGAAGCCGGGGGTGATCAGCCCCACCAGCGCGGGAACCGGAGCCAGGGAATAGCCCACATTCTCCTGATAGGCTAAGTCAGCCCGGGCTGTGTAGGGCAGCAGTTCCAGGCTGGACAGAAGGAGGGGGGCGGTAAGCAAAAGTGTGATGATTGCAGTTGCGAGAGGGTATTGGAGATGGGAGAGCAGAGAGGGGAGATTCCCAAAACGTCTCCAATTTCCAATCTCCCAATCTCCCAATATCCCAATCACCCAATACCCCGCTACCGCCAGGCCGATATAATAGCTGCTCTGCGCGTGGCCCGCGTAGGTGGCCATGGCGAAGAGCAGACCAGCCGCGCCAGCCCAGGCCAGACTGCGCCGGGCCAGGGCCAGGTGGAAGGCGGCCAGCACCCAGCCCAGCCAACTGAGAACGGCAATCAGATTCAGATTGCCCAGGTGGATGAGGAGTGGATCGCTGAAGGCAAAGGCTGTCCCCGCGAAAAGGGCCGCGGGCCGACTGATGCCCAGCGCGCGACAGAGCGCGTAGACCCCCAGCCCGGCCCACCAGAGATGGCCGATGGCAAGCCACTGCATCCAGCCGTAGCCAAATTCGGGCTTGAGAAGAAAGAGGAGCAGATTGGGTGGATAGAGAAAACCGGCCTGAATGTCGGCGATGAAAGGCGCGCCGCCATAGAGGGTGGGATTCCACAGGGGCAGGTGGCCGGACGCCAGCACAGAGGCCGCAAAGCGATAGGTGGGGTAGAGAAAGCTGACCAGATCGCCGCCGTCCGCGGGCTGGTAGACATCGCCAGAGAGGGTGCGCCAGAAGAAAGCGACGGTGAGGAGAGCGAGGAGTGCAGCAGCAGCAAAGTCCAGCCAGAGGCCGAGAGGAAGTGTGAAGCGCTTTGTGGGTTGTGAGGACATCGCTATATCGCCCACTGTTTGGCCGCCGTCGACTGTCTGTCGTCTGCCGTCGTTCAACTGCGGCTGAGCAGAATGACACCCACGCAGATCACCGCCACCGAGAGCCAGCGCAGAGGCGAAACCGATTCGTGCAGCAGAAAAGCGCTGACAATCGTCACCGCCACATAGCCCAGACTGAGCGCGGGATAGGCGTAGCTCAACTGCACCCGGCTGAGCAGTATCAGCCAAAAAATGCTGCTAAAGCCGTAGGCGCCTACACCGCCCAGGACATAAGGATTGAGAAAGGCTTTGGTCAGGCTGTTCACCATCGCACTCAGAGAACCGCCAATCACTCCCACCTGGCTCATGCCCTGTTTCATCAAAAACTGTCCGGCCACATTCAGGCCCACGGTGATGAGGAGAAGAAGAATCTGCTTCATGGGAGGATTCCAAAGAAGTTACCAGCGGCCCGAAATCAGCAACAGCAAACGGCCACAGCGGGTAACGGTTCACGGATAGCTGGCTATCTGTTTCCAATCGCCAACACGGCCGGCCCATAGGTGCGTGCCTTCCAGGGGCCGATGGCGGCAATCTCCTGCAATGCTTCCAGGGTGGCGGGCTGGCGAGTGGCAATCTGCAAAAGGGTGTCGTTGTTGAAGACAATGTCTGGGTCCACGCCCCGCTCGTTGGCGGTTGTGGTGCGCCACTGACGCAGGCTGTCGTAGCGGGCACGCTCGGCGTTGGAAAGCAGTTGCTCCGGGCGGGCAGTGGGTTCGGGAAAGGGGGGCGTGGGGCGTTGCTGTCCCAGGCGCACTGCTTCCAGCACTTCCCGGCCAAAGCGCTTGACCGAGCGGTCGCTAAAGCCCCGAATCTGGGCCAGTTCTTCCAAGGAGGTGGGTTTGCGTTGGGTAATCTCCCCCAGCACAGTATCACCCAGAATTTTGAAGGGCGGGCGATCCAATCGCTCGGCAGTGATCTCCCGCCAGCTCCACAGTTCTTCCAGCAGGCCCAGGTCTTCTTCGGGCACGTCCCGCGTCTGTTTCATCCGCCAGAAAGTGCGCTCCTGGGCAGGCTCTTCGTAGCGCAATTCAGCCAGGGCGGCAAAGCCTTCCTGGGCTTCCTCCCACCGCTCCGCAGCCTTCAGCTTTTCTATCTGGCGCTGGCGCAGCACGGGCAGATAGTGGGTGTCCAACTGGGCGTAGGTCATTTGTTGGGGCGTGAGGGGACGGCGGCCCCAATCCGTGCGCTGCATACTTTTGTCGCTGACCACACCGAACTCGGCCTGGAGCATCGCGGCCAATCCCACACCGCTGCGGCCCAGAATGCGGGCGGCCAATTGGGTGTCATAGACATTGGCACAACGGAAATTGAAGTCCCGATCCAGCAGGCGCACGTCGTTCTCCGCGGCGTGAAAAAGCACCTCTACCGCGGGATCAGCAAACAGCTCGCCCAGCGGCTGAAAGCGGTGAAAATGGAGGGGATCGAGGAGATAATCGACAGTGGGCAGCGGATCGGCAGGGCTGGGCCGTGTCTCGGCGCTATGGGCATAGGCAGAAATTTGAATCAGACAGACACGGGGATGATAGCGGTAGAGGCTGTCGCTCTCGGTGTCCACAGCGATCAGCGGCTGATCGCGCAGGTGGGCCATCATTTCGGCAAATTCCCCAGTAGACCGCACCAGTATAGGTGCGGGAATATTGGAGGGCGTTGGGTGGGAAGATTTTGGCATTAATATTCCATCGGTTGGGGTGCATCCGTTAAAGTTTAGCGTACAGAAAGAGATAGGCCAGCAGGAAGCACCGATTGGCACTCGGCTGCCTGAGCAATGATAGCTGATTCCTTCCTGCAAACGCCACCCATCATAACGCGGCCTGAAAACCGTGTCAATTCAGACACATATCTCATCGGTTTCTATTTCACTCCTTTCTGGTATAATTGAAATATCGTGATCGTTCCTATGCCTGTCCCATCTCCCCAACACAGGCCCACCCAAAGGAGAGAGTCTGTGCAATCCATTCCCTCTGCGGACAATGCGTTTTATCACCCCGATGCGGAACACATTGCCCACAACCGGCGTGGCTTCTGGATCGCTGCCCTGTTCGAAATTGTCGGTCTGCTCCTTTTTGTCGGTCTTTTCAATCTGCTCTTCGACCGCATTGGAGACGGCCTGGATGGGTTTCCCCTCATCTTTCTGGGGCTGCTTATGAGTCTGGTTCCCGCGGTTCTCTGGCTGGGTTTTTTCTATCAGATGGACCGCCTGGAACCGGAACCAAAACAGAAGCTGATTGGCGTTTTTGTGCTGGGCGCGCTGGTGACAGCAGCCATAGCCATCCCTTTTCTGAAAAATTTTGTCGCAATCGACAGTTGGCTCTACAACTCTTTTGCTTCCCAACTGGTGGGGGGCATTTTGCTGGTCGGCTTTGTGCAAGAGGCCGTCGTCTACTTTGTCGTGCGCTACGGCATTCTGGCCGACCCGGAATTTGATGAACGGGTGGACGGGGTCATCTATGCCATTGCCGCGGGGCTGGGAATGGCAACCGTTCTGAATTTCAATTATGTCCTGGATCACGGCGGTGTCGACCTGGGCATCGGCTCGGTGCGGGTGGTGATCACAGCCCTGGCCCACGCCAGCTTTGCCGGTATTCTCGGCTATTTCATCGGCCAGGCTCGCTTTGAAAAGACGCCGCCGTACTATCTGCCCGCGGGACTGACGCTGGCCGCGCTGCTCAACGGCATCTTCTTTCTGCTGGAAGATCGGGTGACAGCCGCGGGGCTTTCGGTCAACCCCTGGAATGGGTTGCTGCTGGCCCTGGTGGTAAGCGGGGTGTGTCTGGCCGCGGTCTTCTGGCTGGTCAACCGTTCCAACGAAGAAACCCTGCGGGTGGCGGCCCAGCAGCGGCAGGTGGATGCGGCTATGCAGCCTTCTGGTATGCAGCCCGCTCAGCCCGCCATCCCATCCCCAGAACCCGCCCCGGTTTTGGAGGCAAACGACGACGGTTCGCCCGATAACAGCCCCAGCGAAAAAGGAGAAGGCTGATGTCTGCATTCATAGAAGCGCTGCGCAATCCCAGCATTACCAATCAGCCGCCCAGCGCCAGCGAACAGCGGCGCAACGACATTTTGATGGTTGGGGTTGTCCTCTTTGCCCTCTTTCTGGGCTGGGGCATCCGCAACAACGCGGTCAATGCAGTGACAGACTTTGCCCTGGGCGGACAATTGCCCACCCTCTCTTATCCGGCCACCTGGCTGGAAGCCCAGAGCGATGGGGTTCTGTTTCGGGCCATCGATCCGGCCAGCCCCAGCACCTTTGACGCACGGGTCGAACTGGTTGTGCGGGACCTGCGGGAGGGAGAGAGTCTGGACAGCATTAGCACCAGTTGGCCTCTGGCCCGCACCCAGGCGTTGGAACGGTTTCGTAGCCTTTCGGCCCAGACCATCCAGCGGGAAGGCGAACAACCGGCCCTTCTGCTCACCTATGCCTATATTGCCGACCCCACCCGGGAGAGCGGCAGCCTGGGCCTGCCCGTTGTGGTGAAGGGACAGGACCTGCTCTTTGTGGCCAACGATGGCATAGGCGACCGGCTGGTAGCGGTGACAGTGGCCGCGGATGCCACAGAGTGGGACAGCCACGTCCATGCGTTTACGTCTATCTTCGCCAGCCTCGGCATTCAGGAAGGAAATTAAGCTATGGTTGAGCGTACAAATACATCCACTGCGCTGCCCCCCCTACACCGTTTCGGCTGGCTGATAGTCACGCTACTCCTGGCTGTGGCCGGGTTGTCCTCCGCCCGTTCGGTCCAGGCGATTGAACGGGGACCACTCAACAATGCCTTGCTGGCTACAGTGCAGGTCATTGTGCCGGTGGCCGCGGAGAAGGATACGTATAGCACCGGCAGCGGCACAATTCTGACCGAATCGGGGCTGATTCTCACCAATTTTCACGTGATGGGTGAAATCGAGAAGGAGACCCTCTACAACGGCAAAGGCTTTGCCGCGATTGGCATCAATCCCACCAGCCTGCGCGGGCGGCCCGTGCTGAAATACGCGGCGCATCTGCTGGCCGGCAGTCCCAGTTTGGACCTGGCCCTCCTGCGCATCACTGGTCTGCTGGAAGACGAAAGCGCGCCCCTGCCGGAGAATCTGGGCCTGACAGCCATCGACATCGGAGACAGCCAGGCATTGCAGATCGGCGACGAAATCGACGCCTTCGGTTTTCCCTCCATTGGCGGCGACACAGTGACCTTTACATCGGGCATTGTGTCGGGCTTTGAAGACGAAGATGACGACGGCTATGCCGAATGGTTGAAGGTGGACCTGAACATCAACCACGGCAATTCGGGCGGGCTGGCAACCAACAGCGCGGGCGAATTTGTGGGGGTTCCCACCCAGGGCCGCCAGGATTTGGGAATGATCGGTTTTGTGCGGGACGGCAATATGGCGATCGATTGGGTACGCCGTGCCCTGCTGAAAGAGCCGAGCACCACCCAAGCCGATCCAAACGCGCCGGGTGTTTCCAATGTCCTCTACGCCAAAGCCATCACCAGCAAGGGCGTGGCCCGCTCGCCTGGGGTGCGCTTCGACTCCGGGCTGGACACCCTCTACGCCACACTTGACTACGCGAATTTCCAGGACGGAGCTACCTTCAACTTCACCTGGTATCGGGACGGATTCCAGATTTTCACCGATGGGGTGCGCTGGGAGTTCGGCAAGGCTGGCTCTACGTGGGTAAATGTCTATGATGAAGATGGGTTGCCCGACGGCTTCTATGAGCTGGAGATTGTCTACGATGGCGAGCAGATCTACCGGGACGGTGTGGTGGTGGGTGCAGCCCAGCAACAGACGAGCGCCAGTTTTGGCTCCATCACCTTTGCCGAGAACGTGACGGAAGATGACGAGCCAGTCAGCCCTGGCACAAACTTTGCCGACCTGTCGGAGATCTATGCTTTCTTTGGGGTGAACGGTGTGGAGAACGGGACCAAATGGAGCCGACGCTGGTACATCGACGGCGAAATGGTTTCGGAAGGGCAGGACGTATGGAAACTGGGCGCGGTGGACTCCACGTGGGTCAGCCTGTCTTCCAACGACGGCACTTTGCCCGTAGGCCGGTATCGGCTGGAACTGTTGCTCGAAGACAAAGTGGTGCAGAGCGGCGAAATGGACATTGTGCAACCCGCCGCGCGTGCGCCAACGATCGCCGATGTGACGGTTGTAGGCACTGTGAAAGAGGCCGACAACCGACGCAAGAATGTGGCCGGTGCCACAATCTTCTTTCTCAACCCAGGCGTCAGCACCGAGACTTTCCTGGACGATCCCAAGCAGGGGCTGGTCTTTGCCCAGGGCGTGTCGGACAGTAGCGGGTCCTATCAATTGGACAAGAAAGTGACCCCCGGCACAGCCTATGGGGTGATCGTCTACAAAGAAGGGTATAAAGTCGTTGAGGCCGATGGCTTTGAGATTCCCATCGACGCGACCAATCCTTATGAAGTAACGGTTACTATGGAACGGCGGTAGGGCTGCTGTAAAGAAATGGCCCGGTGAAGTTGTACAACGGATTGTATCGGGTTACACAAAGGGCAGTTCAAAACTTTGTGTAACCCTGTTTCTTTTTGTGGATAGTGTTTCTGCTGCGATCGACTTCGTGGCTTTTTGGCTTGACAATGTTTTGCCAAGCCAGCATAGGAAAAGTGGATGATTTCTCAGTTGCATCGGGATAGGGGTAGCGTGGGTTTTGGGTTGGGTCTGCTTCTTGTGATTGGACTTGTGCTTGCCCTGAGCATTTGGGGGATCAGCCAGCCGCTCTCGGCTAAAGAGCCGTCGCAACTGCCCGTTGGCGGGGCTGGACTCCAATCGTCCATCCCCTTCACGAGCACGGCCCATCTGCTTTTTTTGCCGGCAGTGGGACGCTCCGACATTCAAACGACCCCCACGCCCACCCCTTTGCCAGAGCCGACCCGCCAGTGGGACCCCCGGCTGGATCAGCGTTTTACGGAGTTTAAGCCAGCCGCAGTCTCTCCGGGCCAGGGCTATTGGCGGCTGGTCAAGGCGGTCTGGTTCAATGAGGAAGAGAGCCAGGGCCGCCATCACATCTTTATTGACGCCCTGGATGAACAGGGCCAACGGGTGGTGGATGTGCCTGTGCGCATCTATTGGCCCGCGGGCGAAACAACTGTCAAAACCCAGCCCAAAGCGGGCGAACCCTATGCCGCTGATTTTGGAATGTTTGATGTGGCGCCCTCGTACAACGCCCTGCCCAACGACGGCAACCCCGCGGATGAGGTACGGGGAATGGGTCTTGGCTCGATTGAGCAGCCAAAGTTCACAATCCATAGCAGCTATGGATTGACCTGGCAGTGGACGATTGCAGGCGGGGCCACACCCACGCCGTCTCCGTCTGCCACGGCCACAGCTACACCGCCCGATGGGGCAACGGCCACACCCACGGCCGCAATTACTGCTACAGTGACTGCCACCCCAACCCCAACGCTGTCACCGACGCCGACAGCCAGTGCGGCCATCGAGTGGGACCCCCGGCTGACCCAGCGGGGAGCCAGCCTGCAAGCCGCGGCAGTTGCCCCAGGCCAGGGCTATTGGAAGCTGATCAAAGCCCGCTGGTACAACGAGCAGGAATCTGGCAACCGGCAGCACATTCTGGTGGATGTGCTGGACGAGAATAGCCAACGCAAGGCGGGGATTGCCATGCGGGTCTATTGGGAGGGCGGGCAGGCCGGGATCACCACCGAACCCAAACCGGGCGAAGAATACGCGGCCAACTACGCACTCTCCTTTCCCGCGCCTTTTTACAATACTGTGCCCAACGACGGCCATCCGGCAGATGCAGTGCTGGGAATGGGACTTGGCTCATTGGAGAATCCCAATGGCTTCGTGCGGGCCAGCTATGGACTGACCTGGCGTTGGACGATTGCGCCCCAGCCCACGGCCACACCCACCGCCACAGCAACCCCTGGCGAGACCCAAGAAGGCACGGCCACGGCTACGCCTACCTCTTCGCCGACACCTTTAGCGACACCGTCCCCCACACCCACCCCTTCAGCGACACCCGTTGTCTCCAGTTTTGTTTTCAACCGGGCGGAACTGGTAAGATGCGAACCGAATGCAGGCATTACATACGTGCAGGGAACCCTGCGGCTGGACGGTCAGCCAGCCAATGGGTATCGGGTGGTGTTCAGTTATGCAGCCGATGGACCGGTAGTAGCCGAAATGCTTTCCGGCCCCCATTCCGGCTACGAGGGCTGGAATCCGGGCTATTACAGCCACCTGCTCCAGACGAACGGTCCCAGAGAAGGCGACTGGTGGTTCTGGGTGACGGATGGTACGGGCAAGCGCATATCCCAGTTGGGCTTTGTCCACACCCACGGAACCGCCGGGGATGGCCAGTGCCAGCAGGCAGTGATCGATTTTCACAGTGAATGAGTAGAGAGCAAATGCTCAGGTAGACCACAGGCAATTCGGAGAGGCGACTATCAATACGTTTTGGTGCATCTGGCATAGGCTGGGAACGGTTTGGATTGACACAGGCGGGAAGTGTCTGGGCGTGAAGAGGACAGCAGCCGTTGTGCTGCTCCTCACCGCCAGCCTTCTCGCTGTCAACCTTTTTGCGGGCCGCTCCGCGCTGGCTTCGGCTGGCCCCACAGCCCCGGAGCAAAATCCAACAGCCACGCCGATCCCCACATTGTTCCTGCTGCCTACGGCGACGTCTACCCCCTCGCCGACCCCAACACCCACTTTTACTGCGACCCCAACACCGACACCCGCCCCCAATCAACTGCTCTGCTTCCGTGCCTCCAATCGGGCGGAAGGGGGCTATCAGCTTGGCTGGCTGGTGGAACGGCCCGACGGCACAGCCAGCTTTGCCCTTTTTCGAGCCGAAGTGCTGTCCACCACAGACAACACCCACACGCCCTTTATTCCAAACAAAGATTTGCGCCCGTCCATCCCGCTGGCCACATCCCAGGAATTTACCGACAGCCAGCGATACCTTACGCTGGATAGTGGGACCGAGACCGGGAAATCCTACATTTACAAACTGAACGTCGTCAGCGCGGCGGGCGCGGTTCTGTTCTCCCTGACCACCGACAGCCCTGGGCCGTCTATCCCACCGGACCCAGACTTGTGCGATCCCACCCGATCCGACCCACCGACGCCCACGGCCACCCAGACAGCCATCGCCTTGCCCACGGCCAGCCACACGCCCACCCGCACACCCACGGCCACGTGGACGTGGACGCCGACGATTACACCCACATCCACGTGGACACCCACACCCCTGCCCGCGGACACAGCCACGCCTCGGCCCACCCCCACAGAGACACCGCTTCCCTCCAATACGCCGGAGCCACCCACCGATACGCCGTCCCCCACTTTCACCATCACACCCACAGCTTCGCCGGACATCCAACAGCCGACAGCCACCGAGACACCCTTTGGCACACCGGAAAGCAGCGATCCCGCGCCGCCGCCGGTGCAGGACACCCCCCCCAGCCAGGATGCGCCGCCCGACCCGCCCACGCCAGAGCCAACCCCCGAACTGGCTCCCCGGCTGTTGACTGCCCCCGAGTTCACACCCACAGCGCGGCCAGCGGAACCGGCCACCCCAGGCGAGGAGGAGATAGCGCTGCTGGCAAAAGCAGAGGAAGAAGCACCTGACATCGCATCGGCCCAGGTGACGGCTGGCGAAGCCCCGGCCGCGCGGCCTGTCCAGGCCGTACGGGTGGGTGATTTTCGCGCCCAACTCATACCCGCCAGCCGTGCCAATCTCTTCCGCTATGCCCTTTTTGGTGTGGCCGGGCTGGGATTCGCCGGCGCGCTGGTATTCCTCTTGGCAAGTATTGGGTTTAGAAAGCAGAAATAGAGGCTGGGCAACGCGGCCGTCGCTGGTCCCCAAATGCCTGATTTCCAATACTCATTATCCTTTTCCTCTGTGATATGATAGGGGGAACCTGGCTCACCTTCCCTTCAGTGCAAGTGATTCGATGATCCGCATTCTCTACCGTCATACCAGTGGCGCGCTGGTGCATGATTTGCCCGTTGACCAGTTGGCCTCGGCCACACGGGATGCCAACGCGGTCGTCTGGGTCGATATGGAAGATCCGTCGCCGAACGAGCAACACCAGATATTGGAAGAGATTTTCAATTTTCATCCCCTGGCTGTGGAAGATGCCACCAACAGTGTGCTGCTCCCCAAAATCAACGACTACCGACGCTATCTCTACATTGTCATCCACAGTATTTATCCCGGCGACGAACTGGTGCATATGATCAGCAGCGAGCTGGATATTTTTCTAGGCCCTAATTTTCTTATCACCATTCACGACCGGGAGATGAGTTCCATCAATAGCCTGCTGGCCGAACGGGAATACCACAACAGCGAAGGCATCAGCCGGGGACCGGCCCTGCTGCTCTACGAGATTCTGGAATCCCAGGTGGATCGCATTACCCGGCTGCTGGACAATTTCGAGGCCGAACTGGAGCGGCTGGGTGATATTATTTTCCAGAAGGGCGATATTTCCAGAGAGAGTCTGTTGGACGACCTGCTCACCGCCCAGAGCAGCGCGCTGCGCCTGAACCGGGTGTTGCAGCCCCAGCGGGACCTGATGAACCGCCTGGCCCAGACCGATTACGGTGTAATACCGGCGACAGCCCGCCCCTATTTTGCCGATATCTACGACCACCTGGTACGGATGGTTGGGCTGGTGGACAGTATGCGGGAACTGGCCCGCAGCACTATTGAAATCTATATGGCCCTGTCCAACAACCGGATGAATGAGATTATCAAAGTGCTGACAATCATTTCGACGATCTTTCTGCCGCTCAGCTTTCTGGCCGGGGTCTATGGGATGAACTTTCATTTTATGCCCGAATTGGGCTGGCCCTGGTCCTATCCAGTGGTGTGGGTGGCCTTCCTCAGCGTGGCAGGCACAATGCTGCTCTTCTTTCGGCGTCGAGGGTGGCTGTGATGCCCCTCTGGTCCACCGTCGATGCCCAGGGAACCCTGCGCCAGACAGGCGCGCCCCCGGCCGAGAGTCGCCCGTTTCTCCAGGCCACTGGACTGTTGCTGCCCCCGCTGATCAGCGAACTGCACCAGAGCTTTCACGCCTGGCAGGTGGCCGGGCTGGCCCCGGGGCCGGTGACCCTCGAACGGCTCTGGATTACCCCCGCAGGCGGCCTTTCTGTGCGCTTTGCCGATGGCGAGCATCCACGCGCTCTTCCGCCCGTGGGTGCGCACGCGGGCTTAGCGGCCTGGCTGGTTTTGTTGGACAAATGGGTGGAAACGTTTGTGGTGGTGGCCCGCGCCCGTTCCGTGTGGACGCCCGGCGAACTGGCCGGCGCGCTGAGCTTTACCACACCCAGTTTGCTGCCTGCCACGCTGATGCAAACGCCGCCCGACAATTGGGAGCAGGTGGCTATTGCCCTGGCCCGTGCTGTGGCCGAAGGCCCGCTGCCCGGCACACCCACCAATCGACACTGGAGCAAATGAACTCTCGTCCTCAACCGCCAGGGGGGAGACAGCCTCCCCGCATACTCAAACGCACCGGCAGACGCACAGTCCGTCGCAGCTATTCCGCGGGCGGCGTGGCCTTCCGGCTGGTGGAGATCGACAGCAACTGCGCGGGCGGCGTTGAGGTGGCGTTGATTGCCACCGCGGGCGGCAACCGCTGGCAACTGCCCAAAGGCAGGCTGGAGCCGGGCGAGGGCGCGGTGGAGGCCGCGATTCGCGAGGTGGAGGAAGAGACGGGGCTGCGCACAGTTGTGGAAATTTTCCTGCGCACGGTGGAATACTCGTACACCGACACCTATCGCCGGGAGGTCCCGGAAACCGTCCACAAACGGGTGGATTTCTATCTGCTGCGGGTGGTGGGCGGCGAACTGTCGGACCTGAGTTTTGAAGTGGACGGCGTGATCTGGACCACCCCGGAGGACGCGTTAAATCGACTAACCTTTGCTGGCGAGCGGGCATGTGTTCGCCAGGCACTCGAGCATTGGACATGAGTTATATTATTGGAAAAGCAGACAAAAAACAGATAGGTGCCATTCTGGAAATGATGCTGAATGGCATATCCAGCGATCCCACCAGCGTGGCCGCCCTGGGCGGTATCTGGTGGCGGCGGGCCGCGTTCCGCTATCTGGTCGGCCCGCGCATGTTGACCAACCAGATGACAACCTTCGCCGCGGTACAGGACGACCAAGTCGTCGGCTATCTGATCTTGCAATACGAAGGAGAGACCGCGGGCGCTTTTGATTGGGCCGTGCTCAACTCTCTGGATGAGGATGGGCTGGACATTCTGGGCGATCTGCTGGAAGAGGCATTGGACCACGCGGAAGAGCGGGGATTGACCCCCGTTGTCTACTTTGGCATGCAGAACGACTCAGACCCGCGCATCGCCGGTCTGTTGGTCGATCTGGGCTTCTGGCTGGCCGATTATCAGGTGGGCCAGATGCGCACAACTTTGCCCCTGGCCCACAGCTCGCCCCTGCCCGAAGGCATCAGTGTGAAACCCCAAATCTCCCTGCGCTTTGGCTCCCGCCTGGCCGAGTTTATCCGCATGGACTACGACCTGCCGGACAGCGAGGAGACGGCTGCCGAGGAAGAAGTGGTTGAGTCAGACACAGATGAGCCGGATGCAACGGAATATCAGGGACTTTCCCTTGCGGCTCGGGTAGAGGCCATCAGCCTGCTCCACGAATCAACCCTGCGCGCCTCCAAGATTTATCTGATCGAGGAAGAGGGCGAACCCGTGGGCTTTGTCCAGCAGTTCAATTGGAAAGAGGAGTTGCGTCTGCTCTTCGCCCTGGAGCCATTCCTGTGGGGCACAGAGACGGAAAAGCAACTAATCGCGGCTATGCCCGAATTCGTTGGCAAGCAGGACGGCCATCTGCGCATTCGCACCTTCAGCAGCGCACACCTTTCCGCCAGCCGGGAATCCTTTGAAGCCCTGGGGCTGGGCTGGGAAGAAGCCCCCTGGCAGCGCTGGGTAGTGGGGTTGTGAGAGAACGGAAATTCCAATGACAGACCACACAGAATCCACATTCACCGGCATCGCCGACGTGTCCATCTTTTACCAGAGGTGGCTGCCAGACGGTCCACCCCGCGGCGTTGTGATGATTGTCCACGGGCTGGGGGAGCACGGTGGTCGCTATGGGCATCTGGTGGACTGGCTGCTGCCCGCAGGCTATGTTGTCTATGCCATCGATCATCAGGGCTTTGGCCGCTCTGGCGGGCAGCGGGGACACGTGAACCGTTTTCGCGACTACGCCGAAGATGTCCATCACCTGAACGGGCTGGTGCGCGCCGAGCAGCCGGGACAGCCGCTTGCCGTCTTCGGCCATTCGATGGGCGGGCTGATCACGCTCGACTACGCGCAGATACATCCCAAAGATGCCGACTGCTGGATTGTGCAGGCCCCGGCCCTGGCAGCGAATACATCCGCGCCCCTTGTGCTTGCCGCACGCCTGATAAATCTGCTGCGTCCCACCTATTCTATGGCCCGGCCCGCGGGGGGCGACATCTCACGCGACCCCGCAGAAGCCACCCGCTTTTTGGAAGATCCCCTCCACGTGCCCGTCAGCAGCGTTCGCTGGGTGGTGGAAATTCTGGCCGCGCAGAAACGGGTGAAGGCCCAGGTGGCATCGACCCCCGGCCCCCTGTTGATGCTGCAAGGCACAGCCGACAATATGGTCATCCCCGCGGCCATACCGGAATTCTTTGGTCAGGTGACCACCCCCGACAAAACACTCCTGATGTACGACGGCTATTTCCACGAACTGCACAACGACATTGGCAAAGAAAAGCCACTGGGCGATATTGTCGAGTGGTTGAATGAGCGGATGTAAAACAAAAATCGCGCAGCCGTGGGCAAACCCGCCCGCTGCCTCGCACAAAGAGTATGCTTATCTGATGGCCCTATGCCCTGCCGCTGCTCACTTGTCTGCCACTTTCTATGCCACTTCCCAGCACCCCGAAAACCCTACCTGTCCCGCTCACAACGCTAATTGGACGCGAGCAGGACATTGCTACGGTGTGTGGTCTTTTGTCCCCGCCCGGCAATGCGGTCCGTCTTCTGACACTGACCGGCGCGGCGGGCAGCGGCAAAACGCGCCTGGCCATCTGCGTGGGCAATGCCCTGGCCCAGACATATCCCGACGGCGTTTGGTGGGTAGACCTGTCGCTGGTCTTGGATGAACGGCTGATTGCCCAGTCGATAGCCAGCGCCCTAGAAATTACTGTTCAGCCCCAAGCCGAATTTGACACAGCGCTGATCCAGAATCTCCAATTCAGGCGTCTGCTTCTGATTATTGACAACTGCGAGCATCTGATTGACGGCTGCGCCAGACTGGTGCAAAGACTGCTTAGCGGCTGTCCCCAGTTGCAGATATTGGCGACCAGCCGGGAATCGCTCAAACTCCCCGGCGAGACGGTCTGGTTGACACCCCTGCTATCCATCCCGCGCCGCGGGTCCGTTCCTTCTTTTAAAGAATTGCTGGACTATCCGGGGCTGCGCCTGTGGGTGGAACGGGCCCGGGCAGCCTTCCCCGAATTTCGCCTGACGCCGGAGAACGCGTCTGCGGTTGTGCAGGTCTGCCAGCGGTTGGACGGGATGCCCCTGGCGATTGAGCTGGCTGCAGCCCGTGTCAGAGTATTGACAGTGGAGCAGATCGCGGCCCGCCTGGACGACCGCTTCCGACTGCTCAAAGCGGATATGCGCACGGTTCTGCCCCGCAATCAGACCCTGCGCGCCACCATCGACTGGAGCTATGCCCTGCTGGCGACCAGCGAGCGCACACTCCTGCAATGCCTGTCTGTCTTTGTCGGCGGCTGCGCAGTGGAAGTAGTGGAATTTCTGGTGGCAGACGAGCCTTCTTTCGCCGACGACGCCGCGCTGGATGTGCTGACCCGGCTGGTGGAAAAATCCCTGGTGGTGGTGACGCAGCGGGACGGCCAGGGAGCGCGCTACGATCTGCTGGAAACCATCCGTCAATACGCGCTGGAGAAGCTGCGGGAGGTGGGCCGAGAGGCAGAAGTGCGCCGTCGCCATCGGGATTGGTTTTTGCAGCGGGGCGAGGCGATCTTCCCGCGAGTGGGGAGTGTGCAGCCGAGCGGCTGGCTGGCGGAGATGGACGCGGAGTATGAGAATTTTCAGGCGGCCATGGATTGGTGCGCGCAGGAAGCGGGCGAAGCCGGGGCCGGGCTGCGTCTGGCCTGTCTGATGCGCCATTATTGGGATCGCAAGGGCTACGTCCACGAAGCCCGTTTCTATCTGCAAAAACTGCTGGTCCATCCAGAAAACAGTGCCCGCACCATCACTCGGGCCGAAGCGCTCAACTATCTGGGCTTCTTCACCCTCCTCTACGGCGACGCCGCCACCGCCACCACCTATTACGAGGATGGCCTGGCGATTGGGGAGGAGGTGCAGGACCTGTCCGCCATTGCCCTGGCCTGCGCCGGTCTGGTCTTTGTGCTGGTCGGCAGCGCAGACGCCAAACGAGCCGAACCGTACATCCGGCAGGGGCTGGACGCGGCCCGACAGATCAACGACCCCGTGCGCATCTATTCGCTGCTCTTCTACGCTTCCTGGCTGGCCTTGGCCCAAAGCGATTATCAGCGCTCCCATCACCTGCTGGCCGAGAGCCTGGAACTGATGCGCGCCGGCAACGACCGCAACCTGACCGGGGCTGCGCTCTGGCGGTTGGGCCATCTCCACTGGCTGGAAGGCCACTACGCCCAATCCCTGGCCGCCTTTCAGGAAAGTTTGACTGTGCGCCGCGCCATTAACAATCTGCGCGGTGTGGCCTATGCCATCGACGGCGTGGCCTGGGCAGCCGCGGCGATGGACGAGCATCGCCTGGCGGCGCGCCTGTTCGGCGCGGCGGATCGCCACTTCGCGGCGATGCACACCCACTTTCACCCGCTGGAACAGCCCGCCCACGACGCCGCCGTCACCCTGGCCCGGCGCGCGCTCAGCCCGGACGAATTCGCCGCCGTGTGGGAAGAGGGCAAGCAGTTGAGTCTGGAACAGGCAGCGGCGATGGCCCTGGGCGTGAGTGGCGGGCCAAAGCCAGGGACACAACAGCCCGCGCCGTCTGTCCAGCCCACGCCGCTCCATCTCTACGCCCTGGGACCGGGCCGGGTCGTGCTGGGGAATCGACCCTTGGCAGCCTCCGACTGGACCTATTCCAGGGCGCGGGAATTGCTCTTCTATCTGGCGACAGAGGGCGCAGCCAGCCGGGAGCAGATCGGTCTGGTCTTCTGGCCCGATGCCTCGTCCGAGCAGCTACGCCGCAATTTGGGCGTGGCCCTGCATCACCTGCGCAAGGCAGTGGGCCGCCACGAGTGGATTGTCTTTGAAAAAGAGCGATACAGCTTCAACCGTTCCCTGGGCCACTGGTATGACGTGGAAGAGTTTGCGACTCTTTGCCGGCAGGCCAGCCAAAGCAACGACGCTGTCTCTCTGCTCCCACAGGCGTTAGCCCTCTATCAGGGCGGGTTTCTGGCCGATGCCAATGTGGGCGACTGGTACTTCCATCGGCGGGAATCCCTGGCCCGGCAGTATGAAGAAGCGCTTTTGGCCCTGGGCCAGCGCCACTGGACAGCGGGGGACTTTCCCGCGGCCGCGGCTGTCTACCGCCAGGCCATTCGTCACGACCCCTACCTGGAAGCCGCCTATCGGCAGTTGATGCGCTGTCTGACCCAGATGGGCGAACAGGCCCAGGCCCTGCGGGTCTATGCAGAGCTGGCCGGGGTAATGAAGAAAGAATTTGCCTCCCTTCCCTCCCGCGAGACCCAGGAACTGTACGCACGTCTGCGGGCTGGATAGCTATAAGAGTTCGACTTTTTCAGAAAAAGTCGAACTTCTTGCCCAGTTGATTTCTGAATGGTTATCGAACCCGTCTCTGGTGGCGGCCCGGCGTATGCATACGCCGGGCCGCCACTTTTTAGTTTATAAACGCGGTATAAGCGCTTCTATAAACAGCGGCTGCTAGGCTGATATCCGAGTGCACAGGCAGGTCTGCCAAAGTCAGCCGAATAGGGGAACGGGGGAAGGGGGTCGTTATCAACACATACCTGACGGAATCCCTCCTGTCCGGCGTGAGTCTGGAAACACTTGAGCGGATGCAGCGTGTGTTGCAGACCAGCACCTCCCTTTCCACGGCCCACGGCAAACCGGTGCATTGTCTGCACTCTGTCTTTCTGCCGGGGGATGGGCTGGTTATCTGGCTCTTCTCCGCGCTGGACGCCATCGACATCCGGGATATCTACGAAGCCAACGAATTGCCCTTTACCCGCATTGTGGAGGTAACCGATCTGACACTCACGACTGAATCATCCCAATCCGTTTGACAGTACACGCCCGAACACTTCGTTGCAGCCCGTGTTCCCTCTGTCTAGCCAAGAAAGGTTGTTCGCAATGGACGCACGACGAAGAAAATGGCGGAGACTCGTCTCCGTACTTCTCACCCTTTCGATTCTGCTGGGAATGCTTCCCCTCGGCATCGCCCAGGCCCACGAGCCGGTCATCTACGGGCCGGACGGCAAGCCGTTGGTGGCTGGTAGCCGCTCGGTTCAAGCCAGCCTGATAAATTTCACAATGCCGACTGTCGTCGGCCAGATCACACCGACGGACAAGAAGGATGACGATCCCTGCTACAACGTCTCTGGCACAATCACACGGGTAGAGCGAACGCCGAGGATGGTAGATAACGGGGCAGGTTCTTTGGTTGGCGGGTATGCACCGGATGTGCGCGTTCCTGTACGTTTTGCAAAGATTGAACTGCGGGAGGAAGACCCGATCCGCGACGATTCCTATGGGACCAAATATACGGACGCTGACGGCAAGTATTCTTTCAGCTTTTGTGATGACGACGGGATTGGTGGCGGCGCGCAGGAACTTTATCTCCGCCTCTTCACGGATGTTTACGATCCGGCCACCAAACATCGGGTAGTCTATGTAGAAGACAGCAGTTATGTGGATGAGATCTATGAGTTCAACTCTACAATCTTTGGCAACGAGGACGGTGGCAATTTCCCTGTCAACATCAATCTGACCGAAGAACAGAGCCGGCCGTTTAATATCACAGATGCTATCTACGATGCCTGGGTTTTCTTCAATACCAGCGGGGGCATTGCAGAAGATGGAAAGAAACTTGACCTGACCGCCGAGGTTCATTGGGAACCTGGTTATGTCGAAATAACTGACGGTACCACATTCTATGACCCATACTTTGACGAGATTACTATCGGCACGCAGACAGCTGACCCGGATGACTGGGACGAGTCACCGATCATCCACGAATACGGCCACTTCATCGAAGACAACTATTCGTGCGACGAGTCACTGGGCGGAAAGCATAGTTTCAGCGATATTTTGGGGGACCTGGAGTTCGCCTGGAGCGAGGGGTTCAACGATTATTTCCAGAGCGCTGTCCGGGCAGGGATGGGTTATCCAGATGCGAACTTCTATATCGATGGCGGGGGCACAAACCTGGAAACCTGGCATCGTCGCATTATCACATCTACGGTAGGGCTCGCGCCGGGGACGGTGATCACAACTTCGCTTGCCTCGCCATTCAACGAAATGGCGATTGCGGCGATGTTCTGGGACCTGTTCGACACTGTAGACGACGTCCAAGACCGGGTATCTACCGGACACCACGACATCCAGCATGTCTACACCGACGACGAATTCAACAGTCAGTGGGGCGATGAGGAATGCACCGTTCCCGAATACTTTCGGGCCTGGCAAGCGCTGA
The DNA here is from genome assembly GCA_019637685.1 of Caldilineaceae bacterium. Taxonomy (GTDB): domain Bacteria; phylum Chloroflexota; class Anaerolineae; order Caldilineales; family Caldilineaceae; genus JACQGT01. The sequence continues at coordinate 23,473 of JAHBVF010000051.1, forward strand.
AGAAGCAGGCGGACACGGACATCGCCGCGGTGATTGTGCAGAATACGGGGGTCGGTAATCCCTTTACAACCAGTGCCGTCGGCGCGGCCAGCGCGGATGGCGGAACCTCGGCTTACTCCTTCACCGATCTGGCCGCCAACGCCAAGACCACCGCCTACCAGTGGTGGAAGCATCTGGTGATGATCAGCGACGTGAGCAAGAGTATGGCCGGGACGAAACTCAATGCCGTCAAGACTGTTCTGAACGAGCAGGTGGCTGACATCGCCCAAACCCATACAAAGGGCACGGAGTTCAGTCTCTACACCTTTGATAACACAAAGAGTACCAATACGGAGCTTCTGGCGGGCAAATTCTACCCCGAACTGGTGACGCCCGCCATCAACAGCCTGGCCGCCAACGCTGCCCTCGACCCCACCTGCCAGGTGGAATCCCTGCGCGCCATGTCCCAGGCCATCGGGCCGAAGATGAAAGGGGATGTCTGGCTCTTCACCGACGGCGACGCCCTGCAAAGTATCGGTGTGGAGACGCTGGTGAAATCGTTGAACAGCCGCCAGATGCGGGGTTCCTTTGCCGTAATGGGCGGCTGCAACTCGGCCACACCCAATCCCCAGCAGGTGAGCGGCGCGGCCAAGAACTATCTGGGCCTGGGAGCCAACGCCACCCAGCCAGGCGGCATTGTGCCCTATCTACTCACCGCCCTGGGCAGCGGCGGCAAGTTCCTCTTCGTGGACCCCAACCAGACCCAATCGGCCGCGGACATCCTGCGCGCCCAGCTCACCCACAGCGCGGGCGCGGGCACGTGGAGCGATTACGTCAGCAACAGTGCGACGTACATCTACGACAAGCTCAACTCCTGGGAGTACAGTTGGATCGACACGACAACTGCCGGGGGTGGAACCAATCAGGGCGTGCCCAACCCTTCCGTCGCTGTACAACTCCCCAGCGCCTTTCCCTTCTATGGCACGAACCAGAATCTTGCCCACGTCAACCGTTACGGCTACCTGACCTTTGGGGCCAGTCCCCAGACAACCCAATTGAACAACACAGCAATTCCCAACCCAGCCCAGCCCAATACCGCCCTTTATGTCCTGTGGGAAGATCTCTTCTGGAACAACCCACCCGCGGCTGCGGCAAGCGCCACTGGCAACACACCGGCTAGCGCTGACGCTCTGCAGGTGGATGTTTCGACCAAAAGCCAGGGCGATTGGTTCGCCATCAGTACCATCGGCAATAGAACAACCAACACCAGCGCCAAGCGGGCCTACCAGATTCTCCTCAACACCACAACCGGCGAAATTCGCTATCAGTATAAGGAAGGAATTGACGCTTCCGGCGCAACGATTGGCCTGGAAAATACCACAGGCACTGTAGCCACCCAAATCAGTGTCAACGACATCAACGGGGCCAAGGACGGTATGGGCTATAAGTTCGTTCCGGCCCCGGTCCAACCCAGCAAAACCTTCACTGTTGCTGTGGATGGCCTGACCAGCAGTGTGGGCTTTCTGCTCACCGGCTACAGCGGCAACTTCGCGCCCCTGGCCGTGCGCACGCCGGACAACGCGCTGGTAAGCTGCGCCGATACGGCCAACGTCCTCTGCATCACCTCCGGCCTGGTCCAGTATGTGCAGGTGAAGGCCAACGGGCGCAAGGGCAACTGGACAGCCACCGTCGCGCCGGGCAACACAGGTGCGGGCACATTCACCTTCAGCGCCATCGGGGCCAGCACAGTCAACGCCAGCAGCGGCAGCGAGCGCAGTCTGGCGCTCGGTCCCCAGTTTATCGGCGTGAAGTTGGACAACGACAGCCCCGCCGCGCCCCGCTCCACCGAAAACGGCCAACTGACCGGCTGGTTCGCCACAGTAGACGGCAGAGCCTTCGGCAGTTCCTTCCCCCTCTACGACGACGGCCTGCACAACGACGACAGCCCCAACGACGGGCGCTTCGGCTCCGATGCTTTCACGCCCCCCGGCCCAGGTGTGGCCTATCTGTGGATGCAGGGCACAGTCAACGGCGAAATCTTCAGCCGCTCGGACCCCGCGCCCTTCAACTTCCAGCCGCTGGAAGTCACGTCCCTGGGCGATGGGGTCAACTACGGGGATGTCACCGCGCTGACCTTCACCATCAAAAATGGCGATGCAGCCGCCCACTGCTACAACCGTTCGATAGAAGTGCCCAACGGCTGGACATTCGACTGGAAAATGTCTGCCTTTGAGACAAACTTCGGCCTGTGTATGGCGGCCGGGGCCACAGTGACCCGCACAGTGGAGATCAAAATGGCGGCTCTCTCGCCCAACATCCTGCCCAGCGGTGCCACCGGAGATGTCATTGTAACGTTCATCGACAAGGAAGAGGGGACTATCAGCCACAGCGCTACGGCTTCTGTCACCCGCCGCCGCACGCCCGCCTATATCGTCCTGGACAATCGCAACAGCGCGGGGAATCTGCGCCCGAATGGGAGCGACACTGCCTATCTGAAGATTCAGTCCTTCGACGATCAGATGGTGAGCGTGGCTGACGGCACACCTGTCACCATCACCACATCCATCGGCGTCATCTCGCCCACCCACGCAGCCATTCAGCAGGGGAAGGTGGATGCCATCTTCACCACGCCGCTGGCGCCCGGCACGGCGTACATTTCCATTGGCGTGGGTCCACTCTCAATAACCACTACTTTAGAGATTGCCGCGCCCCTGCCCGACAAACTCACGCTTATCAGCGGACAGAGCGTCCTCTCGCCCACAGCGCAGATGACGCCGTTGACCGTCACAGTCACAGACAAATGGGGCGACCCGGCGGTGGGCCAGACTGTACGCCTGGGCGTCAGCGGCGATGGGGAAAAGGGCACAATCGGCGGTTCGGAAGTGATGACCGGCACGACGAACAGCGCGGGGCAGTTCGTCGCCACCTTCGACCGCAGCGGTGCAATCGGCGAGGCGAGCGTCACCGCCACACTGATGATCGACCAGAACGGTCAGATGCAGCCGTCGCTCAGCGATACGAAGGCCATTCAGATGCTGGCGGAGATACGCCATCTCTTCCTACCTCAGATTAACAGGTAAAGACGCGTAGGGTAGCGCGCGAATGTTGCCCCTGAAGTGCGAAGCGTGAAACGTAAAACGTGAGAACATTCGGACGTTCTCAAGTTTTACGTTTCACGCTTCGGGCCGTATTCTGATTTTATGCTGAATTCACACCTGAATTCAGCCCTTCAACGCCTTCTCCAACGCCTGCGCGATGTGTACCGGCTTCCGTTCGGTAAAGTGGCCGATCTGATCCCGGCAACTGGTGCCACTGGCGATGATTAAGTCGTCTTTTGCCGCGGCACGCACAGCCGGGAAGAGCCTGTCTTCGCCGATGTTTCGGCTGATTTCGTAGTGATTCTTTTCGTAGCCAAAGTCACCGGCCATGCCGCAACAGCCGCTGGGAATGACCTGCACCCGGTAGCCCGCCTGCTTGAGCGCGGCGACACTGGCTTCGTCGCCCACCAGCGCTCTGGCGTGGCAGTGGCCGTGCAGATGAACCTGACCCGGCGTCTCCTGCCAGATGTCGCCAAAGCCGCCTGCCTCCGCCTCGCGCACCACAAACTCCTCAAAAGTCAGCGCGTGCTGGGCCAGAATCTGCGCCCGGTTTTTGTCCGCGGCCAGGGCCGGGTATTCGTCCCGCAGGGTGAGAATGCAGCTCGGCTCAACCCCCACAATCGGAATGCCCTGGGCCGCGTAGGGCGCAAGGAGGGCGACGTTTTGATCCACCCACGCCTTTGCTTTGTCCGCCTGGCCGCCGGTGATGAGCGGACGCCCGCAACAGGCCCGTCCTTCGGCCAGATAGACCGCATAACCAGCGGCTTCCAACACCCGCACCGCGGCCTGGGCCACTTCGGGGTGATTGTATTCGGCCCAGGTGTCGTGGAAGAGAATGACGGAATTGCGGGTCGCGGCTTGCGAGTCGCGAGTTGCGTTCTTCGCCCCTCGCCCTTCGCCCCTGGCGTGAAACCAATGGGAGAAGGTGTTCGGCGCGTAGGGGGGCAGGCTGCGCGCCGGGTGAACACCGATCCGCGCCAGGACAGCTTTGGCCGGGGCAGACGCCAGCGTGGCGTTGACCAGCGGAACCAGCGGCCGGGCCACCCCATAGAGCAGGCGGTTGATGGAAGGCAGCAGCCCCATCATCCGGTTGAAGAGGGGCAGCCCGTGTTCCGCGTAGTAGTGGACCAGATATTCGGATTTGATGCGGGCCATATCCACGGAGGAGGGGCACTCGCTTTTGCACGCTTTGCAGCCCAGGCAGAGGTCCATCACCCCATACATCTCCGGGGTGTACAACTCTTCCCGGGGGATGCGGCCGGCCAGCGCGTTGCGCAGACTGTTGGCCCTGCCGCGGGTGCTATCCTGCTCTTCCCTTGTGGCCTGAAAACTGGGACACATTGTGCCTGCCCCCAACTTGCGGCAGACGCCCGCGCCGTTACACATCTCCACAGCGGGGCCAAAACCGCCGTCGCTGGACCAGTCATAGACAGTCTTCAACTCAATTGTTTGATATTCTGTGCCATAGCGCAGGTTCTCCCCGATGGGCGGCGCGTCCACAATTTTGCCCGGATTCATCCGATTTTCCGGATCAAAGATAGCTTTTGTCTGGCGCAGGGCCTCGTAGAGTTCCGGCCCAAAGAGACGGGGGTTGAGCGCGCTGCGCACCAGACCGTCGCCGTGCTCGCCGCTCATTGTGCCGCCGTATTCCACAGCCAAATCGCAGGCAAATTCGCCCAGTGCCTGCAGGGCAGCAATGCCGTCGGCGCTCTTTGTGTTGAGCAGCGGGCGCACGTGCAGACAGCCAGCCGAGGCGTGGGCATAGACAGCCACCCCTTTGCTGGCGGTTTGGGTCTTGGCAAAGGCCAGAATACGTTCCACATAGGCGGCCAGCACCTCTGGCGGCACAGAGACATCTTCGATGCCGGTGATGGGTTTGTACTCGCCCCGCTTGCCCATGAGAATATTCAGCCCGGCTTTGCGCACAGACCAGACATCGGCCTGGGCCTGGGGCTGCACATAGCGGCGGATAACGCCCGTCACCCCCCGGCGGCGCAGGTGATCCTCCAGATGGGCCAGTTTCTTCTCCACTTCGTCCGGGCTGTTGCCGTAATATTCCGTGAGCAGCACCGCTTCTGGATCGCCCTCCACAAAGAACATTTTTTTGGCCCATTCCGGCTGGGCGCGGGCCAGGTCCATCAACTGTTTGTCCAGCAATTCGGACGCGCTGGGGTCGGTCTCCAGAATTATGGGGATCGATGCGCAGGCATCCACCACCCGATCAAAATGGACGACAGCCAGCCCGGTGAATTTGGGTTTGGGAACCAGCCCCAGCGTGGCTTCGGTGATGGTCGCCAGCGTGCCTTCGCTGCCCGTAATCAGTTGGGCCAGGTTGAAGCGGTCGATGCGGACCGGGTCCACCACATCCGGGCGGAAGGGGCTGCTGGGGTTGAGCCGGCTGCGCTGATCCGCGGGGAGAAGGGCCGCGGCCAATCTGTCCAGATTGTAGCCGGAGGCCCGCCGCCAATGTTTGGGCCAGCGGGCCACAATCTGCTCGGTGACGCCGCTGATCAGCCCCGGCAACTCCCGGTAGATGCGGCTTTCCAAAGAGTCGCCCCGCCCCAGCGCGGCCAGATCACCCGGCGCAACCGGACCAAAACGGGCTGTACTGCCATCGGTCAGAACAACCGCGGTCTCCTGCACATTGTCCGCCATCATTCCATAGAGAATGCTGTGGCTGCCCGTGGCATTGTTGCCAATGGAGCCGCCGACAGTGGCCCGCTCGGCGCTGGCCGGATCGGGTCCCAGCATCAGGCCCAGGGGGGCAAGCGCTTTGTTGAGAAGTCCAACTGTTATCCCTGGCTGGACGCGCACCGTACGGCGCTCTTCGTCCACGCCCAGAATGCGGTCCATATATTTGGATGTATCGAGCACAAGCGCCGCGCCCACAGCCTGACCGGCCAGGGAACTGCCGCCGCCTCTGGGCAGGACGGGGATGGCGTGGCGGGCCGCGATCTGCATGGCGGCCTGAATGTCATCAGCATTTTTGGGCAAAACCACACCCACGGGCTGAATCTGGTAGAGGCTGGCATCGGTGCTGTAGAGCATCCGGCTATAGGCATCAAAGCGCACTTCGCCCTGAATGTCGGCCCTGAGTTCTGCCAGCAGGTCCGCGGTCTCGGCCACAGGGCCGGCCATTTCAGCGTCTGTCAGATGAGAACGGGCGGGGAAGGTACGGGTCATTGGGGTGTCCTCGTCGGTGAATGGGGGATAGAACGACGTATGAAAAGTATACCACAGACAATACCCCAATAGGGGAAGCCAAAGCAAAGAATAGACCGGCACGCAATCGGAAAATCGCGCCACACACAAGGCCGACAACCACTTACTTTTCCTTCATCCACCGACACAAGCCATTCAGTGCCCTGCCCATCTCTCTTCTGTGATAAAATAGGCGGGGCATACCACCCACGAGCCAGGGGAATCCGATGGACATTTTTTCGCTGAATGAGACACTGGCCGCCCAGAAGAAATCGGGCAAAGGCTACTACGAATTCCTGAGCGTTCCCGCGCTGAGCGCGGGCCTCTACAGGCTGGCGGCAGGTGCCACCGACCCCCAGCAGCCCCACGAACAGGACGAAATCTACTACATTATCAGCGGCCGCGCCCACTTTCGTGCGGGCGACGAAGAGCAGCCGGTTGGACCGGGAGACACGCTGTATGTGGCGGCCCGCGTCGCCCATAAGTTTCACACCATCACCGAAGACCTGACCCTTCTTGTATTCTTTGCGCCAGCCGAGGGGTGAAGGGTTGACGATAGAACAATGACAGATAGCAAAGAACTACGGAGAATCCCTTGACCAAATTCGCTTATTTCAACAATGCAATTGTCCCCATCGAACAGGCCAAAATTTCGGTGATGACCCAAACCTTCAACTACGGCACGGGCTGCTTCGGCGGCATCCGCGGCTATTGGAACGAAGAGCGGGAAATCCTCTACGTCTTTCGCATCCGGGAGCACTTCACCCGCTTTCTCAACAGCGCCAAAATGCTGCTGATGAAGCTGGACTACACCCCTGACGATCTGGCAGCGATTACGCTGGACCTGCTGGCCGCGGAGGGCTGGCGGCAGAACTGCTACATCCGCCCGCTGGCCTACAACGCGGACGAAACAATCGCGGTGCGTCTCCACGACCTGCACGCCGCGGTGACGATCTTTACCCTTCCCCTGGAAAACTTTTTGCCGGTAGAGGGGCTGCGGGTTGCCACCAGCAGTTGGCGGCGGGTGGACGACACCGCGATTCCGGCCCGGGGCAAAATTATCGGCAGCTATGCCAACAGCGCGCTCATCAAAAGCGAGGCCCAGCTCAACGGCTTCAACGATGCGATTGTGCTGAATCAGGACGGCCACGTGGCCGAAGGCAGCGCAGCCAACTTTGCCATCATCCGCGACGGCGTGCTGATCACTTCCCCCGTCGAAAGCAACATTCTGGAAGGCATCACCCGGCGCTCGATTCTGCATTTGGCCCAAGCCGAGATGGGCCTGCGGGTGATCGAGCGCCCCATTGACCGCAGCGAAGTCTATCTGGCTGAGGAAGCCTTCTTCTGTGGCACAGGCGCGCAGGTGGCTCCGATTGTCTCTGTGGACCACCGGGCCATCGGCAACGGCCAGGTCGGGCCGCTGGTCAAGCAGTTGCAGACGCTCTTTTTTGCCATTGTACGCGGCCAAAACGAAAAATATAGAGAGTGGCTGACACCGGTCAGCGTGCCGGGGAAATAGCGGGAGGGCAGGTTCTGTCCCTCGCTATCCCGCCATCGCCCGCCCGTCGCCATTCCACCTTTGGCATCCCGAATCGACCATCACAAAAAGGGAGTTACTCGTATGACACAACCAATTGTCGCCCCCGGTCTGGAAGGCATTATCGCGGGCAGCACGCGTCTCAGTCGGGTGAATGGCCTGGCCGGGGAGCTGATCATTGCCGGCTATCCCCTGGAGGCCATCGCGGCCAATGCCACCTTTGAAGAGACTGCTTATCTGCTCTGGAATGACCGCCTGCCCAACGCCGCAGAATTGGCCGAGCTTCAGGCTTCGTTGGCCTCGCTGCGTGCCCTGCCCAGGGCCACGCTGGACCTGTTGCGGGCTGTCGCCGCGGAGAAAGTTGCGCCTATGGACGCTCTGCGCATGGCCGCGGGCACGCTTTCTCTGGGCGGCATCGAAGGCGCGGAGAACGAAGCCGCGGCCCTGGTGGCCCGCTTCCCGACGGTTGTGGCGGCCTACTGGCGGCTGCTCAACCGCTCAGAACCTGTGGAACCAGACCCGGCCCTGGGCCACGCGGCCAACTATCTTTATATGCTCAACGGCCAAATCCCCAGCCCGGCCCAGGCGCGCGGCGTGGAAACCTACCTGAATACAGTCGTCGATCACGGCTTCAATGCCTCCACTTTCACGGCCCGGGTGATTATCTCCACCGCGTCCGATCTGGTCTCGGCCATCACCGGCGCGGTGGGCGCGCTGAAGGGTCCCCTGCACGGGGGCGCGCCGGGGCCAGCCCTGGATATGGTTTTCGAGATCGGTTCGGCGGATCGGGCCGAGGGCTATCTGCGGGCCAAGCTGGAACGGGGCGAGCGGCTGATGGGCTTCGGCCACCGGGTCTACAAAGTGCGAGACCCGCGGGCCGCGGTGCTTTCTGCCGCAGCAGAAAAGATGTTTCAGGCCGACGGCGATCGGCAACTTTACGATCTGGCCCGTGCGGTGGAAGAGCAAGCGGTGGCCCTGCTGGCCGAATACAAACCGGGGCGCAATCTGCAAACGAATGTGGAATTTTACACCGCGCTGCTGCTCCACGGCCTGGGGCTGGAAACGGCCCTCTTCACACCCACCTTTGCTATCGGGCGGGTGGCCGGCTGGACGGCCCACTGTTTGGAGCAGAAGGCCGAGGGTCGGCTGATTCGGCCCGGCTCCGACTATCACGGCGGGCTGGGGCGGCTATGGGTGGCTGTGGACGAAAGGGGGAACTGATGGCGGACATTCCCAAACTCTATGGACCCTATGGCAGCGCGGCCATTGCCTACGCCGAACAATTCCCGGCCTATGGGGTGAACGCGGCCTGGTTTCATATGTTCGATGAATCGGCCTTTGACGCCTGCGCCCAGGCCGGCATCGCAGCCTGCGTGGAGTTCAAAATCTTCCGCGCCGACTTTGCCCAGCACCCGGACCTGATTCCCATAGGCGTGGACGGTCAGCCCATCCGCTATGGACGGCTGGTGCAGGGCGTCTGTCTGTCGAAGCAGTGGTTTCTGGACTACACGGAGGAGAATCTGCTGGCCGGGGTGCGGGCGTATCAGCCCGCGGGCATCTGGCTGGACTATCTGGCCGGCGCGGGCTGGTTTGAAGAGCCGGAGCCGGACCTGCAGGAGCACTGCTTCTGTCCCGGCTGCATCGCTGATTTTTGCGACACGACCGGCATCGACGCGGCCACGCCAGCCGAAATTCTCGACCGGCATCAGGCCGCCTGGACACGCCACAAATGCGAACGCATCGCCCGCTTCGGCGCGCACTACGCCCAGATCATCCGCAGCCACCTGCCCGGCTGTCTGATCGGCGCGTATATGTGCCCGTGGACGCCCGACGAATTCGGCGGCGCGCTCACCCGCATCTTCGCCCAGGACTACGCGCTGCTGGCCCCGTCCATCGACATCTTCACGCCGTTGATTTATGTGACAAAGAGCGGTCGTTCCCCGGCCTGGGCGCGGGCAGTGCTGGAGGCCGCGCCCAATTTCGTGCCCGCCGGTCATCCGGTCCAGCTCATTCTGGACGCGCTGGACTTCCCCGCCAGTCTGCACGAGACCGTCGCTTCCGTCATCCCCAGCCACGGACTACAGATGTTTAGCGGCGCGGAAATCTTCCGGGACCCGGCCAAAGCCGCGATCTTCGCTGCCACCCTGGAAAAAATGCAACGGAACTCTTAAACCACGAAGACACAAAGACACGAAGAAATGCAGAAAATCCTGCTTCTCCTTTGTGCCTTTGTGCCTTCGTGGTTTTTTATTCTTGTCAGGCTCTGGCGGTTTTGGCCTGGCGCACTACTTCGTCGATCTGGTCCAGATGGCTGGCGTCGTGGGAGAGGCCGCGCAAAAACCGCCCCACAGCGTTGATAGGCGGCGTATTGCCACGCGCCGGTACAGTCACATCCAAATAAGGAGCGTCGGGCCAGATGTCCAGAGAAGCCAGGCGCATACGGCGGCTCTCCTCCAGACGCTGGCGGCATTGGGCAATCGATGTCACGCTCTCCCAGGGAATCTCACTGCGGCTGCGCCCTTCGCGCACAACCCCCCGGGCCATCTCTGCTGCCAAAAAAGCCCCCTCTTCCGACGAAGCCGTAACGTGGACAATCAGGTGGCCCAGCGTCCAGGCAATGTTGCGTTCTGCATCGTCCGCGGCGTAGGGATCATCTGCGCCGGGATCGATGGGGGTGAAAACCACATCCGCGTCGGTGGCATGGGCGATTTGGGCCAACTGGTGATCGACCATTTCGTTGGTCAGGCCGCGCAGATCCGCGACAGTCAGTCCGGCGCCCAGATCGTTGATAGTCTTCTCGCCCCGGCGTACAGCGGCAAAATCAAGCATGAAAAACTCCTGTGGGGATTGGGTTGCGATGGTACTAAAACGGTAAAGTTGATAGTACCCCATAAGTGTCAAATGCGTCAATTCACAGCTTTCTTCACATCCTCCCCTGTGCTATTGCCTGTTTTCCACGCTCCCCATAGCTACACACGCCCCATTCTATGGCTCTGGATATTCCCCATTGCGAATCGCGTCCTGGCGCGCGTCCTCCAATCGCAATTGCCAATCGGGGACCTCACCGCGAGCGGCCAAGAGTTGGTTGAACACCTGGCCCAATTCATTGCCCATAGAATCAGGCAGCGAGAGAAACATCGGCGGCCCGAAAGTGTCGGCCTGAGAAACCACTTCTTCGGCCTGGCGAATCCGGTCGGAGAAGAGCGAACGATCGAAGTCTTTGAAAACCGGAACCCACGTCAATTGGGAGGACGTCTGCCGCGTGAGTAGCTGGCTGTTCTCCGCGGATCCCATAAAGCCTGCGAACGCGTTGGCCTGCAGTGGATTGGGCGCGCTGGCTGGCACCACAAAACCGAAGGTGATGCCTACCTCGCCCACAGGCACTTCCGGGTCCATCACCGGAAAGGGAAAAAAGTCCAGTTCGTCCTGGAAGACCGCGGGCACATCGCTCAGTGCGAAATTGGAGGCCAGGGTCATCACGGCTTTGCGCCGCTCAATGGGGTCTGAGGCGTCGCCCCGAACGATCGACAGCACACTGCTCAGATCGTCCATCGAAACAGGATTTTCCACGAAAAAGCCCCGGTCGATCAGATCGCGCATTGTCTCGAAGACCGCGGCTACTTTTGGATCGGTGTAGGCTTCTTCGCCATTCAGCAGCCTTTGGTGAAAATCCGGCCCATTCAGCCGCAAATCCAGATAGTCGAACCAGAGGGAGCCTACAAACGGATTGCTGCCCGCGATGGAAAGAGGCGTCTCCCCGCTGGACCAGAGAAGCTCACAAATCGTGATAAACTCCTGCCAGGTCATGGGCGGGGTCAGCCCATAGCGCTGGAAGATTTCCCGATTGTAGTAGATACCTGACCAGCCGTGGCCGCCGGGAACAAAGTACGGCGCGCCCTGATAATAGCTCATCTCCTGGATGGGTTGGGATATCGAATCGTTGAATCCGTTTTCCTGCCAGACGTCGCTCAGATTGCCCAGCAGATTTTGGCGCACCGCGGCATCGAGCAGATAGCCAGTCCACAAAAACATTACATCGGGCGACGCCGCGCTGCCCAGCAGATAGCTCTGGGGCGACTGGCTGTATTGGGTGCGGGTAACTTGGATATTCGGATACTTTTCCTGAAAGCGCTCGATCACCAGCTCTTCGGTCTGGGCCTCCGTGGCCTGGTTGAAGGTCATATACGTGATTGCAACCGGCGTCAATGTGAGGGGATCGGCTTCCTCTCCGGCCCCACAGGCGGCAATGGCAAAAAGGAGAATTAGCAGTGGAATCAGAAGGACAGGGGCTTTGCGTTTCATCGGTAGGCTCCGGAATGGTTATGCGTACGAATTTCTCCTATTATCGGTTATCC
>JAHBVF010000052.1 GCA_019637685.1 Caldilineaceae bacterium
CACCTTTTTTGTGACTTTGTTTCTTGGCGGTTGAGAATCCTATGGCAAAAGATCGTTCGCTTGTGCGGGCCAGTGACATCGGGGCCTGGGCCTTTTGCAACCGGGCCTGGTGGCTGGCCAATGTGCAGAAGGCCCAACACGAAAATCCCGCGGTCCTTAGCCGGGGAGACGAAGCCCACGAAGCCCACGGCCAGGCTGTCATCCAGGCGGGTCGGCTACAGCGGATCGGCCTGTGGCTGCTGATTGCCGGTGTGGGATTGGGTGGGTTGCTGCTGGCAGTGTGGCTGTTGGCAGGATGAGGTGTGCTGCGTGCTGCGTGGGCAGTTGTATGACGGGAAAACAGTACGCGACCAGCGCTCACTAGATTTCGTCCGCCCGGCCACCTGTCGTCTCTCAGCATCCATCAGCGCCTACGCCATCACTACTACGCAACTCGCAATCCGCAATCCGCAACCCGCCCAGGAGTTTCCGTGTCCGCCCATCCACTCGTCGCCGCTGCTGCCAACGCCCTGCGCCAAGCCAGCAAAACCCCGCCACCGCCCAATGACCGCCAAGTGCGTCAGCCGGATAGCTGGCTGATCCGTCATTGTTGGCAGGCCCTGGCCGCGTCTGGTACACCCGAAGCCACCTTTGCGGTGGTCGCGTTGGCCGAGATCAGCGAATCCCTCACCCTTTTTCGCGCACTCCCCCTGCTGGCCGATCGGGCCAGGAACGATGTGGGATTGGCCGTTGCCCTGGCCGAGAAACTGCACAGTGTGAGCGGTCTGGCCGCGCTGCCCCCTTCGGGCGAGCGGGAAAGCTGGATCGAGCGGATGTTGTCCATTGCCTATACTGGCGCGCGTATTGACGACAACAGCCTGGCCTTTGCCTGTCTGGAACGGCTGGATCAGCAGCCGGGCATCTGGCGCACCGTCTTTGCCCGCACAGAGCTGCGGGAACGGCTGGCCCAGACTGTCGCCTATGCCGGCCCCCATCCCTTGACAATGCAACTCCTGGCCAATGCCCTGCGCCAGCACGACGAACCCGGCGGCCAGTTCCTGCTCAACGTGGGGACGATTGCCGCCCGCCACATCCAGGAAGAATACCGGGTCTCGGCCAGCCGCCGCCTGCTGCGCCGTTGTGTGGACACCTTCCAGAACGCGCCCATCACCTCCCTCATCAGCCGCCGCCACGCCGCCATCACTTTTGGCCTGGCCGGGCAGCCAGAGCGGATTCTGGAACAGATGACGATTATTGCCAACGTCCAGGAAGCCCGGCGCATGAGCGGCATCTATACCCTGCGCGACTCTGAGCAGCAATTGGTGCGCCAGGTGCGCCGTCCGCGGGCCAACGCGGACATCGACTTCCAGCTCTACACCCTCAAAGAGGCCGTGGAAAGTTTGCCTCTGGAGGAAGTATCCCTGGCCCACCGCCGACGCCTGGTCGACAAATTGACGGAATTGGGCGGGGCCAGCGACGGATGGAGCGCGGCCGCGGCCGCCGGCGCGCTGGTGCGTCTGGGCGGGGGACAGCAGGCAGCCTCTATCAACGAACGCATCAACCCCGCGGATCACAGCCGCAGCGAGGCGCACCGGGTGCTGGTGGAGGCATTGCTCCAAAGCGGCGACGACGAGGCCGCGGCCCGCCAGAGCCAGACAGGGGTGGGTTGGGCACAATCCCTGGCCGAACAGCATCCAGAACGGTTGACCATTTGGGGGATTGTGGAAGCCTATTTGGCCCAGGGCAAGGCGCAGACCGCGCTCTCAATCCTCAACCAGCGGCGACCCCCCGGTTTTGGTGCGCGTATGCGTCGTTTCTTTGGCGAACAGCCCACCGAGGACAACCTGCGCGAGGAGGCTCTGCGTATGCACGCTGCCATTCTTCAGAAAGAGGGGGGCGAGGATCAGGCGATTGTCCATCTCTCCCGTGTGCGCCGCTGGGCGCCCCGGCTGCTGGAAGGCAAAGCCCTGGCTCTCTTCTACACGGAAAATGTCCTGGACCCACTGCTCTCTGCCCAGAATGACCGGATATTGTGGGCCTTTTTGCCGGACCTGCGCCGGGCATTGGGGGGGATTGTGGGGCGGGAATTCCCCACGCGGGTGGAGGATGTCTGCGAAAAATTGGTGGGCCGCCTCTCGCTGCGCCAAAATGAGATCACACCCGGCGACGACGAAAAGGCCGATGCCCGTCTGCACGAGGAATGGGCCTCTCTGAGCGAATTTCTGGTCCAGCTTTGGGAACAGAGCGTGGCCCAGGGCATGTGGCAGACAGTCTACGCGGTGGGGGGCAGTCTGCCGCTTGTCATTGCCCTGGCCGGTTCCGAGACTGTGCTGGCCCTGGCCCAGACCGCGGCCAAAGAGGGGGTAAGCTGGCGGCGGGTCATAGAATCCGAACCGGAGCTGGTCGATGAGAAAGACGAGCGGTTGTACGCATAAAATAGAATGCAGACGGACGCAGAAACGGGCGGACAAAGAAAAGAGTGGCTGGGAACGAATCGTTCCCAGCCACTCTTTAGTTGAAAACTTGTACAGATCGGCGTTCCACTAGAAATTGATCAGCCCATTGCCAAAGGCAGTGGCAAAGACCAGACTGACAATGCTCATCAGTTTGATGAGGATGTTCAGAGCCGGGCCGCTGGTGTCCTTGAAGGGGTCGCCGACAGTGTCGCCCACCACCGCGGCTTTGTGGGCGTCTGAACCTTTGCCGCCCAGCACGCCCGTCTCGATCCACTTCTTTGCGTTGTCCCAGGCGCCGCCCGCGTTGGCCATCATCACCGCCAGCACGAAGCCGGAAGAAATGGCACCGATGAGCATACCGGCCACCGCCTCTTTGCCCAGCACAAAACCAACCAGCAGGGGCACAACCACGGCCAGCGCGCCGGGAACCACCATCTCGCGCAGCGCGCTTTTGGTGCTGATGTCCACACACCGCTTGTAGTCGGGCTTGCCTGTGCCTTCCATCAGCCCAGGAATCTCCTTGAACTGGCGGCGCACTTCCATGACAATTTCAAAAGCAGCCTTGCCCACCGCAGTCATTGTCAACGCGGCAAAGAGATAGGGCAGCATCGCGCCGATGAGCAGACCGGGGATCATTTCCGGGTCCAGCAGACTCAAGTCAGACGGTTTGAGACCCGCGGCCTGGATGTAGGCGGCCATCAACGCCAGGGCTGTGAGCACCGCCGAGCCGATGGCAAAACCTTTGCCCGTGGCCGCGGTGGTGTTGCCCAGGCTGTCCAAGGCATCCGTGCGCTCCCGCACTTCCGGGGGCAGGTGGCTCATCTCGGCGATACCGCCCGCGTTGTCGGCCACTGGGCCATAGGCGTCGGTCGCCAGAGTGACGCCCAGAGTGCTCAGCATACCCACACCGGCCAGGGCCACGGCATAGAGACCCGCTTCTGATCCGCCCAGCCCCAGGGCCAGAATGATAGCCACAGCCACAATCAGTACCGGGGCAACTGTACTCACCATACCCACGGCCAGGCCTTCAATGATGAGCGTCGCCGAGCCGGTTTCCGACGCCTTGGCAATGCCCTGGGTCGGTTTCTCGGTGTAGCTGGTGTAGTATTCGGTGAAGTAGCCGATGCCATTGCCTGCCAACAGACCGACCAGCACCACGGCAAAGAGATTCCAGCCCGCGCCAGTGATGGCAATGACAATCGCGGTGAAGACCAGCACCAGCGCAGAGGAGCCGTAGATGGCCCGACGCAAAGTGGACAGCAGGTCGTGCTGGGTAGCGCCCTCTTTGGTGCTGACCAGGAATGTGCCGATGAGCGAGGCGATGACACCCACCGCAGCAACGAGGAAAGGCAGGGTGATACCCACACCGCCAGCCACGGTCGCGCCCAGCGCCGCCGCGGCAATGATCGAACCGCTGTAGCTTTCAAAGAGGTCGGCACCCATACCGGCCACATCGCCCACATTGTCGCCCACGTTGTCGGCGATGACAGCCGGGTTGCGGGGGTCGTCCTCAGGAATGCCCTGCTCCACCTTGCCCACCAGATCCGCGCCCACATCCGCGGCCTTTGTGTAGATGCCGCCGCCTACGCGGGCAAAGAGGGCAATCGAGCTGGCCCCAAAGCCGAAGCCGGTGATGTAGCTGATGTTGCCGTCAAAGAGGAAGTAGAGGACAGTCAGGCCGATGAGGCTGAAGCTGACCACCGACATGCCCATAATCGAGCCGCTGGTGAAAGCGACCCGCAGCCCGTCGTTCAGACTCTTTTGGGCCGCGGCGGCTGTGCGCACATTGGCCCGCACAGCGGTAAACATCCCCAAATAGCCCGCGGATGCCGACGCAAACGCGCCCAACACAAAACTGACCGCGGTCTGCCAGTCCAGCCAGACTGCTACAATTACGGCAACCACCACGACAAAACCGGCCAGGAAAGTGTATTCCCGGCGCAGAAAAGCCGCCGCGCCTTCCTGGATAGCCGCGGCAATATCCTGCATTGTCTGGTTGCCCGCGTCCTGGCCGAGGACCCGGCCCAACTGCACGACGACGAAGACGACACCGATCAAAGCCACAATCAACGCAAATGTGATACCTGCTGTTCCTGCTAGCAAAGTAGTCCCTCCTTTTCTGCAATCAAAAATAGATGAATTTCAGGTTAAGCCTCGGACGGACCCGGGGCAAATCCACTGCATAAAAACGGCCTCTGCCAGGCATTACCTGTCTACAGAGGCCGAAAGAGCCATCTGCCACGTCGCTGTAGCAATTGTCGAATCGAGCGCTTGTGAGTGAGTTCACAAGTTGCTCCTATTGTATTGTAGTCTACACAGTCAAGTCAAATCCCATTTTCCTGTTTTCCGATTTGACCACTGATGCCATTTGCGAACCCCTATGCTCCGGTGCAATGGATTCTTCTGACTACTTGACAGACCAATTATTTGGTCGGTATACTGGTTGTCTATCTGGTTCTTTTCAATTGGAGGTACGAATGGAACGCATTGTCTCAACCACCGAAGCAAAAGCCCAACTGAGCGGACTGATGGAATGGACGCTATTGAACGATGACGCTGTTGTTGTCGAAAGCCACGGCAATCCAAAGGCTGTGCTGATTTCGTTCACTCGCTACGAACAGTTTCGCGTATGGCGGGAGCAGCAGCGACAAAAAGCGGCATTGATAGAATTAGCAGCTTTGGCGGAGTCGATTCAGGCACGCAACCAGAATTTGAGTGACGCAGAGGCAGATAACCTGGCCGAGCGTTTCGGACGAGAAATCATCGAAGAGATGATAGCGGAAGGCAAGATTCATTATGGCGCGGATGGCGAGTGATGCGTGTTCTCTGTGACAGCAATGTCTTTATCAGCTATCTGCTTCACAACCAAATGGAAAGCCCTATTCGTCAATTGATGGATGCGGTCATCAGCAGGACTTTCACGCTTCTATTGCCCGGTGCGTTGCTGGATGAGTTTGTCCTCAGAATCGAATCAAAACCCTACCTTGCCGCTTGCATCCATCCAGACGAATTGGCCGCAGCGGTTGCCCTCTGGCGCGAGATCGGCGAAACAGTCCCCCAGATTCACATGCCGATTCCGGCTGTCACCCGCAACCCAAAGGATGATTATTTGTTGGCCTATGCGGTCGTGGGCCAGGCCGATTTTTTGGTCACGGGTGATATGGACCTTCTGATTCTCGGAACGGTAGGCACATTGCGGATCGTAACGCCGAGAGAAATGGTCGAAATCATACGAAGCGAAGCGTAAAATGTGGGAACAGAAGCCGTTCTCACATTTTACGCTTCGCTTTTCTCGGCACATTACGCCAACAGGCGTTCGGCCTCTGCCATCTGCCACTGCATCTGCAAGTCTGTGCTCTGGTGGGGTTTGAAGGATCGCACCACATCCGCCAGCCGTGTACCCCGCACGTCGATCTCGGCCAGATCGGCCACGCCCAGCCCCAACTGGTGGCCGTAGTGGAGCAGCCCCATCTCCAAGGGTTCAAAACCCATCGCCTTTGTCATCACCGCATCCGCGGCAAAGACATCTGTGCTGGCCGCGGCCACGCCAAAGGGGAAACCGTCCTCCCCGCCGGGGCCGTCGCCCTGCAAGCCCCACGCGCCGTCGATCAGCGCCACATCCGGCGTCAGGAAGCGGGAGAGGCGAATGAGATTGATATTCAGAATGCGTGCCTCGTCGGGCAGCACCCGGGATGCGTGGTTGGGGAAACCGTGCATCTTCACCCGGTCCGGCTTGTGGATCGTGCCCATAATCATATTTTTCAGGGCCAGCGTCACCACACAGACGTCGTGGGTTTTGGGAATGGCGACGGAAATTGTGCAGGGGCAATCCAGCACAGTTTTGGGCATTCGGGCGATTGTCTCGCTGCCGTCGGCCAGCAGAATGGGCGTCTCCACCCAATTCGTCTCTTTGTGCAGGTCCACCAGACGGACGGAGACGGGATATTCCGCGTCCAGCGCGTGATAGCCAAAGACATCCCAGGCCTGGCCGGGATATTCCTCGTTGCCCCCTTCGGCAATCAGAATTTCCGCGGGTGGTTTGGGCGTGCTCAGCAGAAAGTCGATGGCCCCGCGCATAGCATCCGCGTGGCTGGAGGCCAACTGATTCTTGCCCGACAGAAAGTTGGGCTTGAGCATCACCTGCTCAGCTACACGGGATTCCACATCGGCCCGCACCAGTTCCAGCGCGTTGTAGACAGTACGGCGGCGGTTTTCGCCCCGGCTCAGCCCCACACGGGCGCGTTTTTCGGTCATTGGGGTTTCCTCCTGGGAATGGAAATCAAATTAGGATTTTGAAGAAAAAAGTGTTACTATGGTGTTACAATTATCCACTCAATCTAAAGAGTAAACCAAAATGGCTTCGAAGCATCACGTTACATTGCGAACTTCAAAGATTACAGATGATCAGATCGACGATTTAGCAATCAAGTGGGGGGAGAACAAGAGTCAAGTCATCATAAGAAGCGTCGATCGCATTTGGGTAGAGGAGATGAAGTCAGATGTTTTATGTGAACAATCTGGGCTTGCTGAACCTGAATCTCCAGATGATGAATCCGAAGTTTTTTTTTCTAATGAATCGTCCGTTCTCTATTTGGGAGATGCAGGAAAAGTGCTTGCGACTCTTGAAAGCGAATCAATTGACTGCATCGTTACTTCCCCTCCTTACTATGGACAACGCGATTACACCATTGATGGACAGATCGGACTAGAACATCATCCAGAATTGTATATTTCCAACTTAGTCGCAGTCTTCCGGGAAGCATATCGTGTTCTGAAATCAACAGGAAGTCTGTGGGTCAACATAGGCGATACTTATTGGAGTGGCAAAGGAAAATCTCACGGTATAGATGAAAAACAAAGACATCGTAGATTTTCTAGGCCTCAAGATAAGACCGGAGTTAAACCTTGGGGTACGCCAAAACAACTACTGTTGATCCCACATCGATTTGCTATAGCAATGCAGGATGATGGTTGGTGTGTTCGGGGCGATAACGTCTGGTACAAACCTAATCCAACACCTGATCCGGTCGAAGATCGTTGTGCACGTGCACATGAATATATGTTTCACTTCGTGAAACAGCGACATTACTGGTTTGATGCCAAAGCGGTGGCGGTGCCTTCAAATGGTAGTGCTGAATGGCAGCCTCCGCATAGTGTGTGGTCAATAAAGACTGTTCCATCTCAGAAAAACCATAAAGCTGCGTTTCCTGATGAACTTATAGCGTTGCCTTTGAAGGCAACGCTGCCTCCATCGGGAACATTACTGGATCCATTTTGTGGAAGCGGTACTGCATTGGGTTATGCTATTCAGCTAGGAGATCAAAGACAAGCAATTGGTATCGATCTTAGCCGCCAATCACTCCTTGAAGCGCAAGCTGTGCTTACGGAATTGAAAGCGAATTACTCATCAATCTCTGATGAATAAGAGAAATGTTCGTCTTCAAGCAACCTCAATTGGAAACTCCCTGAAAAACTTTCAATATCGTCGGCGAAATACGGCAGTTGAATTTTTCGCTTTGTTGACACGATATCCTCAATGAACTCACGATTTGCTTGATTGTTACAGAAATTATGGACCAATCGTTGGTTGTTCTCGATTGTTTGCCCGCCTTTGAATACCTCAATGCGATGATCGTGCTGAGAATACCCATGCGGCAAAGATGGATCGAATATTCCCCCACATATCTCGCAACGAGGGGCACTATCAAGCAACACTTCCATTCGTTTTGCAGCTTTCTGTCTATTAGTGAATATTCGACTACGATTTGATCTGCTTGTAGAGGCTCGTCTTTGGATTTCAAATTTCTTAGATAGAACATTATTGTAGCCCTTGACAAAGCTGTCTGAAGCTATTTCATCGTTATGTTCTATTAGGAGTTGCAACACTTCTTGATAATAACGAGCGGTCTGTACAGTTACCTCTGATCCAGAACCGCTTTTGCGACCCAATCCACTGGCAAACTCATCGCGATATTCAAGAAGAACTTGCTCGAATGTTCTCCGATGACTACAGAATAGACGTTTCCGCAACAAAATATCTTGGTCGCTACCGGATAACAGCCAATATGTGAAGCCGTACAACAGACTTCGTACATATCGGACAGATCGGGTGTAGAAGTACAAGGAAGGGACTATACCCAAAGCTAGTGGTGTTCGTCCGATTAGGTGCTCAAAGGTATCTAGCGTTTTAGTTACTAACGCATAACCATTATTGATAAGTTCTTCCGTAGACCCTGCGCTATCTTTCGCAAGAAGCTTCTCTGTTTCCCCACTTGTTCCAGAGCCGCGCTGAGCCACCGTCAACACTTCGGCGATCCAATACGGCTTTTTGTCTGAGTCCTGCCCAAAAAGGGTCATCAGTGGTTGCTTTAATTGTATGTGATTGGGTGTGTAGGGAGGATCAAATAGAATATTCGTTATCTGACTGATGCCTTCTCGTATGAAGGCCACCTTTTGTGAAATATCTTGTTTTTCCGCTTGACTTGGAACACTGGCCGGCCAATAATATTGAAGATTATCTGGACTAGAAATGGACATGATTGCTCTAGCAAAACTCGAATCTCGATTCTCAATGAGCTTTGTTTCCCATACTGATAGTTGTCGCCCACTCTTATTGATCTTGATGAATGACTTTTCCGCAATCTCGTAACTACCTTCTACCCACTGCACTTCGAATTTGATAGCTCGACGTCGAAAGTCATTATAAAAGAGGGCACGCTTGAAATCAGCTTCGTTCATCTCTTGACCAGGGGCACCATTTGTTCTAATGATGGCATCGAAGTCTTCTGACGATCTAACATAGTCATCAATGCTTCCAATACGTATACTAACTAATCGTCGAACTTCCATAGCCGCTTTACGAATTTCATCCAAATTAGGGCTGTACCACATAATTACACTTGGTATAACTTGACGGTTAACAACTGATTCAAGCAATGCCACACAGTCTTCCGGAGACCATGCATTTGTAGCACGCTGAAAGTCTGGTTTCCGTAGAATGCTGGGCCGAAATTCTCCTGGGCCTAAATCACTCATCGGTAAGTCTTCCGGTTGTCCACCTCTTGGCCGAGATGGCAATACTTCATCTGATCGTCTATATCTCAAATTCATGCGCGGCACCAAGTGGTCAAGATAGACTTGAGAACTATCTGATGACATAAAATGCTCCTTATATCTGCAGAAATCATGAGGTTTAGAATATTGGTCACTATATCACCTTGTTACATAACAAGCCACATTGGAAAATGAAAATTAAGAGGTCAGCAATATCTTATGAGAAGGTCTAGTATGGAATGTGGTGGCATCTCCAAACCCTACTCCCAATGGACTCAATATGCACGGCGGCGAACGCATCGCAGAAGTTCTTAAAGCACAGGGCGTCGAATTTCTCTTTACCCTCTGCGGCGGCCACATCTCGCCCATTCTGGTGGCGGCCAAAGCGCGGGGCATCCGCGTCATCGACACCCGCCACGAAGTGACCGCCGTCTTTGCTGCCGACGCGGTGGCCCGACTGACGGGCAGGCCCGGTGTGGCCGCGGTGACCGCGGGGCCGGGCGTCACCAATACCATCACCGCTGTCAAGAACGCGCAGATCGCCCAATCGCCTGTCGTCCTCCTCGGCGGGGCCGCGCCCACCGCGCTGACAGGCCGGGGCGCGTTGCAGGACATCGACCAGATGGCCCTCTTTCGCCCCCACGTGAAATGGGCCAAAGCCGTGGGCCGGGTGCGGGATTTAGCCCCAGTGCTGGAGCGCGCCTTTGCGGTCGCGCTGACTGGCACGCCCGGCCCGGTCTTTGTGGAATGCCCGGTGGACCTGCTCTACGACGAGTCGCTGGTGCGGGAGTTGTACGGGGCCAAAGGGGGCGGCAAGAATCTGACCGACAGAGCCGTACAGTTCTATCTGGACTGGCACGTCAACCGCCTCTTTGCCGGCGCGGACCAGCCCCACACATCCACGAAAATTGTCGCTGCTCCCCCCGTTCCGGACCCGGCCAAAGTGGCCCGCGTCGCCCAAAGGCTGGCCCAAGCCCAGCGTCCCCTGCTGCTGGTGGGGAGCCAGGCACTCCTCGACGCGCCCAATGCGGGCGCGCTGGCCGAAGCAGTGGAACAGTTGGGCGTCCCCGTCTATCTCTCCGGGATGGCGCGGGGGCTGCTGGACCAGGGCCACGAACTCCAGATGCGCCATCAGCGACGCAACGCGCTGCGGGAGGCCGATACGGTCATCCTGGCCGGGGTCGTCTGCGATTTCCGCCTGGACTACGGACGCCACATCCGCCGGGGCGCGACGCTCATTTCCGCCAACCGCAGCCGGGCGGATTTGCACAAAAACCGGCGGCCCGACATCGGCCTGCTGGCGGATGCGGGTCTCTTTTTGCGGGAACTGGCGGCCAAAGCACCCGACGCGGCGCGCTGGTCGGATTGGCGGGCGCAGCTTCGCCGCCGGGATGAAGAACGGGAAGCGGAGATCATCGAGCAATCTTTGCAGCCGACGGACAAAGTCAACCCCCTGCATCTCTGCCGAGAGATCGACGGGGCGCTGGGCCGGGAGACGATTCTGGTGGCGGACGGGGGGGATTTCGTGGGCACCGCGTCGTACATTATTTCCCCCCGGGGGCCGCTGACCTGGCTGGACCCGGGCGCGTTTGGCACGCTGGGGGTGGGCGCGGGATTTGCGTTGGGGGCCAAACTCTGCCGCCCGGACGCGGAGGTCTGGATTCTCTACGGGGATGGCTCGGTGGGCTACAGCCTGAGCGAGTACGACACATTCGTGCGCCACGGGATTCCGGTCATCGGCGTCGTGGGCAACGACGCGGGCTGGACGCAGATCGCACGGGAGCAGGTGGAGATGTTGGGCGACGCGGTGGGTACTGTCCTGGCCCACACGGACTATCACCGGGTGGCGGAAGGCTTCGGCGCGGTCGGCTTGCGTCTGGACGATCCCGAACTGGCGGGGGAGGTGCTTACGAAAGCACAGGCCGCCGCTGCCGTGGGAAAACCAGTGCTGGTCAACGCCATTCTGGGCAAGACCGACTTCCGCAAAGGGTCGATTTCGATGTGAGGACGACCGCGGACCGCAGACCGCAAACGACGGGTGAATCGGATGCGAATCGGTCTGCCGTCTGCGGTCCGCGGTCACTCCTACGCCAGCCCCAATTCCTCGTCAATGTCCCGCTGGTATTCGCCCAGGGATTCGTTGAGGACTTCCTCAATCGTCACCGCGCGGCCCGCCACGCTGGATTCCAGCATCGCGTAGCTGATGGCTACCGAACGCGTGCCCTGATAGGCATCCACTTCCACACTGCCGCCGCTGGCAATGGCATCGCCAAACTCGCCGTATTCCACAGCCAGCAGCTTGCGATCCGTCTCGTTGAAGGGGAAATCGTAGCGCCAGAGCCGGTCGCCGCCGAAGAGCGCGGCGGTCGTGGAATCCAGACGGAAATCCGGGACCATTTCCAGCAGCCGTTCGTCGCTGATGCTTTCGCCATCCTTGTGCAGGGTGATGACATTGCCGGAGCGGTCATTGGGCAGGTCGAAGGAACCGGTGGAGCCGTAGATGCGCCGGGTCCAGACGCCCTGGCCGTGGGTCGCGTGGTCTTCCACATAGGAGGCCACCGCGCCACTGGCAAAGGTGAGTGTGGCATAGGAGGCGTCCTCGGCAGTGGCTTCAAAGCGGCCCGGCATATCCTTCTGCCATTTGCCATAGACCCCCGCCGGATTGCTGGCATTTTCGCCGCCGCCAGCCGCCGGGTTGAGCCGATACTTTTCGTGGAGTCGGCTCTGGGCATAGGCGGTGGTGATGGGGCCGAGATAGAACTCCAGAATGTCGGCGTAGTGGACGCCCACATCCAGCAGCACGCCGCTCTGGTTCTTCTGATGCCGCCAGACGGAGATGAGCATTTTGTCGGCCCCACCCATTGTGTGATGGATCATCACCCGGGGTGTGCCGATGACGCCTGCATCCAACAGCGCCTTGCCCAGCCGATTGATGGGGTCGCGGCGGTAGTTCTCGGCCACGCTGACCACGCGTCCACTCTTTTCCTGCGCGGCGCGGATGCGGTTGCCGCCTTTGACAGTCAGGCCAGCGGGCTTCTCCACCATCACGTGCATGCCCCGTTCCATCGCCTCCACTGCCAGGCTGTGGTGATAGGGCGGGGTGGTGGTGATGTCCACGGCAGCTACGCCCAGGGCCTCCAATTCAGCCAGAGTTCCCACAACCGCGGGGCGCGTGCCCAGCCGTTCCTCCGCGTCGTTGGCCAGGGATTCGGCGTTGCTGGTCCAGGGGTCACAGGCGGCCACCAGTTCAAAACGGGAAAGACCGGCGTTGGTCAGTTCGGCCAGGCCGTAGAGATGGCGGTGGCCCATACCGCCACAGCCGACGATTGCCAGGGGAATGCGATCCATTGGGGGTGTCTCCTTTGGGGGTGATTGTTTGCGTTCAAAGCGAAGTCATTATAGCACGAATCGTATCAGAGGAATACCATTCTACGAGCACCTTTTTTCCGTGTATCATAGCCCAATGCAACACGCCAACACACCCCAGCCCGATACCGTACGCGTCGTCTGGAGGTAGAAATCGGGTCCATCTGCGGGGACCGCCAGACCTGCGGCAAGTGTAAAGTGTTGGTGGAGGAGGGCGAGTTCGCCAAACTCGCCCTGCGCTCTATCGCCGAGCACTTGACCCCCTGGCGAACGGGAAATCGAGTACGTTCGCAGACACAGCTTTGGCGAGGGCGAGCGGCTGAACTGCACCTGCCAGGTGACCGGTGCTCTGGTCATCCGCTCGCCGGAGGAGAGCCAGACCTGCAAGCAGGCGGTGGGCAAGGCAGCGGGCGTTTCACCCGTTTATTTATGCCCGCGCCAATGCCTGCCCCAGCCGTTCTACCCCTTCCTGAATCTCCTCTTCGCCAAAATGGGCAAAACTCAGGCGCAGATAGTGGCCCAATCCACCCACGCTGGAGCAGCGCGCGCCGGGCAGGAAGCCCACACCGGCCGCGTGGGCCGCTGGCAATAGGGCTGCTGTGTCAACGGCTTTCTCCATTTCCAGCCAGAAAAAATAGCCGCCGTCGGGCTTTTGCCACCGGGCCATCCCGCCCAGATGCCGGCGCAAGGCGCCATCCATCGCCCCGATACGCCGCTGGTAGATCTCTCGCAGACCGGCCAGATAGTCCGTTTGCCAGCCCTGTTCCAGCGCCACCCGCACCAGATTGGATGTGAAGTGATTCAGGCTGCCACCGCTTTCCACCAGCCCACAGGTGACAAAGCGCTGCACCAATTCTGGCGCGGTCTGAATCCAGCCCAGACGCAGACCGGGGGCCAGGATTTTGGAAAAGGAGCCGATGGAGAGGACGCGTCCGCTGTCGGTGTGGGCGGCCAGGGGCGGGGGCGGTGTAGCGCTGTAGTGGAGCAACTGGTATACTTCATCCGCTACAACCCAAAAGTCGTGTTTGTGGGCGAGGGCAATCAGCCGTTCCCGTCGGCGGGCCGAAAGGGTGTGGCCGGTGGGGTTCTGAAACGTGGGAATCGTATAGACGAAAACCGGGCGTTGACCGGTCAGGGCCTCTTCCAGCGCATCTATGCGCAGCCCGTTTTCGTCGCTGGGGACGGGCACGGCATTCAGGCGAAAGTCCTCACGCAGAATGCGCAGGGCCAGAAAGTAGCTCGGCTCTTCCACAAAGACAGTGTCGCCCGGTTGGGTGAAAAGGGTGCAGATCAGCGAAAGGGCCTGGGACGCGCCCGCCGTCACCATCAACTGCGCTGGTGTGACCGGCGCGGCGTACTCCGCCGACAAAAAGTCTGCCAACGCCTGACGAAAGCGCCCGTCTCCCTGCTCGTAGCCGTAGTTGAGGAGTTCCGTGTCGCCCTCGGCAAAACGCGCGTCCGCTGACTGGCGCATCAGGTCCAGGGGCAGCAGATCGAAGCCGGGCTGACCGATGCCAAAGTCGATGAGGGAGGACGTTCGATTCACTTGAGACGAACGCAGAATGGGGGTTTGCATTGTGTTTTCTCCTGTAGATAGCCCAGGCAAACGCTATCCCATCGGCTTTCAAATGTCAATTTCATTGAAGGAAAGGCCAATGCTCACCAAAACCGACATCTTCACTGCCCGCACGGAAGGCTATTGGAATTATCGGGTTCCCGGTATTCTCTGTACGGGTTCCGGCGCGATTCTGGCGACGGTCGAGGCCCGCACAGGCACGGGCGGCGATTGGGACGGCAACGACATTCTGCTCCGCCGCAGCCTGGATGGGGGCGTCTCCTGGCTGCCCCCGCAACGGGTGGTCAGTCACAGCGAATACGGCCCCGGTCCGGTGAGCAATTTTGTGCTTTTCGCGGACAAAGATGGGACAGTCCACGCGCTCTACTGTCACAATTACGAACGGGTCTTCTATTTGCAGAGCGGGGACGACGGCGCGAGTTTTTCCGCGCCGGTGGAGATTACCCACAGCCTGACCGCGTTCCGCGCCGCATATCCCTGGCGGGTCATCGCCACCGGACCGGGCCACGGCATTCAGTTGCAGAACGGGCGTCTGCTCGTCCCGGTCTGGATGTCCGACGGCAGTGGCACGGAGTTTGGCGCGGGCAAATTGGGCCACCGCCCTTCCGAAGTAGGGACGATCTACAGCGACGACCGCGGCGCAACCTGGCAATGCGGGGAGATTTTTGTCCATTCGGACGATCAGATTGCCAACCCCAGCGAGACACTGGCGGTGGAACTGGACGACGGGCGGGTGCTCTGCAATATCCGCAGCGAATCCTCCCGCAACCGACGGCTGATCGCCACCAGTCCAGACGGGAGCAGCCGGTGGACGCAACCGGTCTACGACGACGCGCTGCTGGAGCCTGTCTGTATGGGCAGTCTGCTGCGCCTGGGCCAGCCCAACGCGGACGGGCGGGGCGTCTATCTCTTTGCCAACCCGGACAATCTGGAAAATGAACTCACGCTGCCAGGCCGCAATTTGGCCCACGACCGCAAGCGGCTGACTGTAAAAATGAGCAGCGACGACTGTGCCACCTGGCCTGTCAGCCGGGTGTTGGAGGAAGGCCCATCGGGCTATTCGGATTTGGCGGAAGCGCCCGATGGCTCAATTCTGTGTATCTACGAGCGGGGAATGCTCAGCCGCATGACCGATAGCGCGTCGGTAGCCATTGCCCGGTTTGATCGGGCGTGGCTTTCTGTCCGTGAGACGGTTAGAAGCTAAGGCCTGTCAGGTTTCAGAAAACTTGGCGATCTTCTACGCCGTTTTTGATTCGTGGGAAATTGGATACAATGAAGAGGGCAGTGCCAGCACTGGCACCTACCGCCACCGATACCCCCTATGTATACCCCCTATGTGAGGAGAGAAAAATGGCTGCACCTGCTGCGGAACGTATCTACGATTATGGCGAAGCCGCGCCCTACGCGCCCGGCCTGTATCACTACAACCACATCGCCGCCGATGGCGTGGAGGGTTTTGACGCCATCGACGAACAGGCCATCGCCCGCTTTGACCAGCAGGGATATCTGGTGGTCAACAACGCCTTCACCGGCCAGGAAGTGCAGGGCGCTCTGAACGGGCTGTTGCGGCTGATTGGGGGCGAAGTGGAGGATTTCAATGGAGTGATGTATGAGCACGCCGCGTCCAACCAGCCTGTGGAAGATATGTCCCCGGAGCAGCGCCAGGACTACGTGCGCAAGTTTATGTGGTTCGAGAAATACGACGACCATCTGCACCAGATGGCCCATCACCCCAAAATGTTGGCCGCGCTGGAACGCATTATCGGCGATACGCCCTTTCTTTTCCAGGATATGGCCCTGCTCAAGCCGCCCCACATTGGCCGGGAGAAGCCCTGGCATCAGGACCACGCCTATTTTGAATTGCCCCTCAACGCCCGTGTGGTGGGCGTGTGGATTGCCCTGGACGAAGCCACGACAGAGAATGGCTGTATGATTGTCATCCCCGGAACCCACCGCCAGGGGCCGGTCGTCCACTTCAAGCGGCGGGACTGGCAAATCTGCGATACGGACGTGAAAAATCAGGGCGCAACCGCTGTGCCGCTTAAGCCGGGGGGCTGTCTGCTCTTCAGCAGCCTGATCCACCACGGCACGCCCACCAACAATTCCGGCCTGCGCCGCCGCGCGGTCCAGTTCCACTATCGCCCGGCCAGCGCGCCCAAGACGAGTGTGGAAGAACGGTTGGCGATCTTTGGGGAAGAGGGCAAGGACGTGACCTGCTAAAAGTTGACAGCAGACAATAGACAGCAGCCCGCGGAGTGTTGCCCGCGGGCTGCTGTCGTTCTCTTTCTCTCCTTGGATGCAGCCATGACAATTCTCATTCTGGCCGATGACCTAACCGGTGCAGCGGACACAGCTTCCCGCTGTCGGGCCGCGGGTCTGCCCGCTACCATTTTTCTCATACCGCCACAGCCGCCCCTGCCCGCGGGCGTCGTCGCCTTCACATCCGATTCCCGCCACCTGCCGCCAAGCGAAGCGGCCCAGCGGGTGCGGGAAGTTGCAACGCCACTCGTCGGCACACCTGCCCTCTGGTACAAAAAGATCGACTCCACCCTGCGCGGCAATATGGGCGCAGAACTGGACGCGCTGCTGGAATTGCTTGACGCGCCTGCCGGGCTGGTCTGCCCGGCTTTCCCAGCCCAGGGACGGGGACTGGTCAACGGCCATCTGGTCGCGCCGGGTGGGCCACCGGTGGGGGTACATTTGCCCTCCCTGCTGCGGGAGCAGAGCCGCTATCCTGTGCTCTCCTTTGCGCTACAAGCGGTTCGTTCTGGGAGACTGGCCGCGGAATTTCAGCGCAAAGAGGCAAAAGCGCAAAGGCGCGAAGGGCAGAAGGAACGGTCAATTTTTGTGGTGGATGGGATGACGGACGAGGATTTGGGGCTGACTGTGGACGCGGCTGAGACGATTCCCGATCTGCTGCTGTGCGGCAGTGCGGGGCTGATTGGGGAATTGGCGAAACGGCAGGTGGGCGGCGCAGACCTGCCAGGTTTTCCCAAACCTGGCAGGTCTGACGGCAGCGATCTCGTCGTTGTAGGCAGCGGCAGCCCGATGGCCCACCGGCAGATCGATGGGCTGCTGGCCGCGTGTCCCGACGCGGCGCGGGTGGTCATTGAAGCAGACAATCCGCCTTCTGCGCCACCTGCTGTCTCGCTCGTCCTCATCCACCAGCCTCCGCCTGCACCCGGCGCGGTACTGGATGGCCCCGAAGCGCGGGGCCGGGCCAATCTTTTGGCCGACGCGGCCCTGGCCCAGATTGAGCGAAAGCCACCGGAACTGCTGCTGCTTGTGGGGGGTGACACGGCCGTGGCTGTGCTTTCCCGGCTGGGGGTGGAGCGGTTGACCGTTCAGAGAGAACTGCTGCCGGGGATGCCCCTCTGCAGCGCGCAGGTGAGCGGGCGCGAGTTGCAGGTTGTGATAAAGCCGGGCAGTTTTGGCGATGAAAATGCGCTGGTGGAACTACTCAAAAATGTGAAACAGGAAACGTAAGATCGCCATTCGATCCCACATTTCCCGCTTCCCGCCTCGCTTCAACGCTTCAACGCTTCTACATTCTCCCGCACTTTCAGAATCGCATTCGCCACGTCGTCCATCTCTTCCGGTCCGGCCAAAAGCAGATTTTGGCTCAGTGCGACGGTCTGCTGGCAGAGGCGCTCGGCGTTGGGGCTGGGCGTCACCCGGCTGTGGGGTTCCCGCAACGGCGGCTGCTCGTAGAGGGGATAGGGGTAGACCGGCGAGGCAGGGATGCCCTCGGCGCGCAGGGCATCGATGAGTTTCTCTCTGGGCAGGTCGGCGAAACGCTCGGAATCGTAGCGCATCAGAAAAATGTGGTGGGCGTGGGCGTCGGCTCGAGGGTCCCAGCGCTGGGGTGTCAAGCCGTCGATCTCTTCCAGAAAACTGTGCAGACGCCTGGCATTGTCCATGCGCCGCTGCAACTGTTCGTCCAGCCGGACCAGCCCCGCGGAGAGGACAGCCGCCTGCCAGCCGCTCAACCGCGCGTTTGTGCCCAGATTGGGGTGCTCATACCAGGGGCCATCGCTGCGTCGCCCACAGTTGACAATGCTCCACAGCTTTTCAGCCAGGACCGGGTCGTTGGTGAGCAGCGCGCCGCCTTCCCCCGCGGTCAGATTTTTGCTGGCCTGGAAGCTGAAGGAGCCGACTGTTCCCAGCGCGCCCACGGGTTTGCCGTTCCAACTGCTGCCGTGGGCGTGGGCCGCGTCCTCGATCACAGCCAGCCCGTGACGGGTGGCCAGGGGCAGCAGCGCGTCCAAATCCGCGGGCAGGCCGCCAAAATGCACGGGGATGACAGCCTTCGTGCGCTCGCTGATGGCCGCTTCCACCGCGGGGATGGAGAGATTCCACGTCTCCATCTCCACATCCGCAAAGACGGGCGTCGCGCCCACAATGCGCACGGCAGATGCGGTAGCGACGAAAGTGTAGGGGGGCACAATCACTTCGTCGCCAGGGCCGACGCCCAGGGCGCGCAGGGCTGTTTCCAGCGTCGCGGTGCCGTTGACAGTTGTGACGCAGTGGGCCGCGGCGTGGCGGGCGGCAAAGGCGTTCTCGAAGTCGCGCACGGCGCTGTCATAGCCGCCCCACTGCCCCCTTTCCAGGACAGCGAGCAGGCCGGAGCGTTCGGTTTCATCCCACTGGGGCCAGCGGGGCCAGGCTTTGGTGCGGACAGGTGTGCCGCCGTGCAGGGCGAGGGGGGAAGTTGGCATTGTTTTGCTCACTTTGTGCTGGGAGAATGCTGGAAGGGTTGAATGTCTTGTGTAGTGCCTGCTATGCGTAGTGCGTGGTACGTGAACAAATACCAGTACCTGTTCACGCACCACGCACTACGCATTTTCTTGAGTCTGTCAAAGATTTTCTATAAACAGTATCACTTCTCTCGCCAGTAACGGTCTCCGCTGCTGGTGCGGCCCATATAGCCGTAGTCCACCATCTCCCGGCGCAGAATGGCCGGATCGTCGAAGGTGTGCCAGCGGTTGAGGAGATCATTGACTTCGGTTTCGCTGTAGATGTGGTTGGGCTGAAATTTCTCCACCAGATAGTCGAGCAGGTTCTTCTGATCGCTGGGCGTGCGCGGCCACTGGACGAGCAAACCCTCCCGGTTCAGAAAGCGGTGCAGGTTCTGGGGCAGCTTGCGCCGCGCATCCGACAAAACTGCCTGGGCATTTTCGGCGGAGAGCAACTGGCTGAGAAGGGCGAATACCTCCTCCACGCGCTCTCGACGCAAGCGATAGCTTTTGTTTGCACCGTCGCCCCGCTCTTCTGCGATGAAACCGGCGGCCACCAATTGGCTCAGATGGCGGGAGACGGTGGACTGGGTGACATCCAATTCTTCAATAATGGCCTGGGCGCGCAAGGTTTCGCTGGCCGCCAGCAGTTCGAGAATCTGGAGTCGGGTGTCATCGGTCAGCGCCCGCAGGGGAAAGAGAACCTGACCCCTGGGGATAGGCTGGGAACGGACAACAGCGATCTGATCTTGCACAGCAATACCTCCTGATCTAACGCATTATGCAATGATGCGCATATTTGCATAGTATATCAAATCAGGAGGATATCTCCAAAATCCTGTGGTTGAGATCGCGCTGTCTACAGAATTTCAAAAAAGTGCAACAGGGCATACAGAATCACCGCGCCGGTCACAATTCGCCAGGCGTTACCGATAAACCAGGCCAGGGGGCCGACCCGATAGCCCAGGCTTTCCAGCTTCTCTTTGAGTTGGCCTGCGCTCGGCTCGGTCAGGCTGCTGCCGTCGGGAAAGACGAGGGTGGGCACGCTTTCGTTGCCGTCGTTGAGGGCGCGCACCTTCGCCGCGGCTGCCGGGTCGCGGGTGATGTCGATGTAATCGTAGGGAACTTTGGCCTGGCCCAGGAGTCCACGCACGGGCGGAAGTCCGGGGCAGGCGGGGGTTCCGTAGAGGGTGATGGGGGTGGGCAAATGAGTCTCATTTCCACAAACTGAAGTGTGTACTCACTGCGTGCTACGTGCTGCGTGAGATCGGACGACGATCTCACGCAGCACGTAGCACGCAGCTTGGCGAAGCGCAGTATCGCTGTCCGGTTTTACGCGTGTACCTTCTCATCTTCCATCACCCACGGGCTGGTCATCTGCCCATCCTCAAAACTGAGGGGCAGTTCGGCCACAATTGACAGGTGGGGGTGGGCTTCGACAATTGCCCGCATACTGGGGCTGACGTAGAAGTCTTCCAGACTGAGGGTGTCACGGATGAAGACAAAGCGGGCGTCCGCGGGCGGCTCCGCGCAGATGCGCACGGAAGTGAAGAGCGCTGTCTGATCCGTGGGCATAACCAGTGGAATGTGGGAGCGCTGGGCGCTGAAGATGCCGCTGGTGATGGCGTTGGTGTAGGTTGCCACCCAGTCGATCTTTTCGTAGACCCGTGCGGTCGTCACATTCGCCAGCCCCAGACCGCTGATATTGCCGTGGGTCTCGTCGGTCAGGTCGAGGACGGTGATAATCGCCACATCCACATTGCCGAAGCCTTCGGGCTGACGGGGAATCCACAGGCGGCTGATCACATTCGTGTCCATCCCCGTGCCGGAGATGTTCTTGCCCAACTCGCGCACAACCAGAATGTCCACTTCGTCAAAGGGGATGCGGGCCAGGTAGGCTTTGGCTGTTTCCAGGTAGTCGGCCTCTTTTTGGGTTCCGACTTCCGACGCATTCAGCCCGACGATCAGACCCGTGTCCTCGTAGGCATTCTCAATCGGGCAGATGGCCCCCCGGAAGTTTGTGTTGGTTTCATAGACCCGGGCGGCCGGTTCCAGATAGCGCTGGAAATTGCGTCCGCCGCCCGCGTGCATCATCGCCGCGCCGGCCTGTTTGCCCAGGCCGATGACGCACATTTTGGACGGCCCACTCTCCAGATGGCTGCGGAAATCCGTGTGGGGTTTGATGCGGCTGACCAGAATTGCGTGGTCCGCGTCCACCGAATCCTTGCCCTGACAGAGGGCGGGGCCGTCGGGGATGCGCCCGATCTCCACCACTTCCATTGTGGCCCGCACCTCCACGCCCATGGATTCGGTGGTGATGCCGTAGCCAGCCAGAATCTCCAACTGGCCTTCGACGGTAGCGCCGCCGTGGCTGCCCATCGCTGGCATAATGTGGGGCTTCATCCCCGCAGCCTTCAGGTGATCCACTGTGGCCCGCACGATTTTGGAGAGGTTGGCGATGCCCCGGCTGCCCGCGCCCACAGCTACAATGTCGCCGGGCTTCATCTTCGCCATAATCCCGCTCTCGCGCAACTGCTTGCCCACCTCGGCGTGGATGTCGTGGACGCGGGGCGTGTCGAAGGTCTGATGCACGGCCAGTACCGTTTCGGGCAGGGGTGCGGGGAAGTCGAGTTTTTTGATTTCGTCGAGAATGTTCTGCATTGGGTTTCTCCTAATTGATAGGTGCTGCGTGCTGCGTGACTGTCGGGTCATCTAGAGTGTTTAAGGGATCGGTACTGTAGGGAACCCTATCTTCCTTGAGGTTTTGTTGGCGCTGATCGGAAAGCATTGTGAGTAGGAGACGGATGATGCTGGTGAGTTGTCCGCATCGGTGGTCTGTGACAGCCTGGCCCAAAATGTGACGACCGGCATAATACCAGTTGCGTGCTTCTCTGGCCGAGCCAAGTGCATATTCATAGAAACGGGCGCGATCCTTGCCAGAGCTTTTGCTATAGCCTTCGGCCAGATTTGCACCTATCGAGCCGACAGAGCGGTAGAGCTGATCGGCCAGACCTTGCATACGCGGATCGCTGCTGAGCTTGCTTACATCAGCCCAGCAAATGTCCACACAGAAAAGAGCCAGCCGATATACCTGCAATCGCCAGAGAGGATCGTCTATCAGATAGCCCGGTATCGACTGCTCCCACTCCTCATACGTCATCCACTTCACCTCACGCAGCACGAAGTACGGATCACTTTTACGGCTCCAACACGACCTTCACCAGATCGCTCTCGCCCTTGGCCAGTTGACGGAAAATCTCTGGCCCTTCGTCCAGGCTGGCGACCCGTTCGATCAGTGGCTCCACATTCAGTCGCCCACCTGCCATGGCGGCGATGGCTGCGGCAAAGTCATTTTCGTCAAAGCCGTAGGTGCCGCGCACGGTCAATTCGCGGGTGACAATCGCCTGCATATCAATGGTAATCGTCTTGGCGCTGTTGCCGATCCACGTGATCTGACCGCCGTTGCGGGTGGCGTCCACGGCCTGCTGCGCGGTGGGGGTGATGCCCACGGCCTCGAAGGCCACATCCACCCCGCCGTCGGTCATCTCCCGGATCACCGACACCGCGTCCTGTTCGCCCACATTGATGACCACGTCCGCGCCCAATTCCTCGGCCAGTTCCAGGCGGTGGGCCGAGCGGTCGGTGACAAAAATTTTGCCCGCGCCCTTGGCCCTGGCCCAGAGCATCGCCATCAGCCCGATAGGCCCGGCCCCAATGACAGCCACACTTTGCATGGGATCGATGGGCGTAATCCTGGCCGCGTGCATTGTCACGGCGACCGGTTCGCAGAGCGCGGCCCGCTGCCAACTGAGATTCTCCGGTTTGCGGAAAAGCTGGGAGGGGCGCACCACCACCTGCTGGGCATAGGCCCCGTGCTCGTCCATTCCGGTCATGCGCCGGTGGGGGGAGCGGTTGATGGGATAGGGGTCCGGGCCGGTGGCCACGGAATAGAAGGGGATGACCACCACTTCGTCGCCCGTGGACCAGCCGTCCACGCCCTCGCCCAGGCCAGAGACGACACCGGCAAATTCGTGGCCCATCACAACCCCCGGCGTGCGTCGGCCTGTGCTGCCCGTATAGCCGTGTACATCCGAGCCGCAGATGCCCACGGCTTTCACGTCCACCAATACTTTGCCCGGCCCCGGTGTGGGATCAGCGACTTCCTCTACAGGCATTTCCCACGGACCGCGATACATAAGCGCTTTCATCTGATTTCAATTCCTTTGTGAGGATTGGATATTGGGGCTGGGGGTTGGGAATTGAAGATTGGGTTGATATGCCGATACTACCCGATCCCCATTCTCCAGCCCCCAATCCCTCTTCTCCCCAAATGGTGTCATTTTCCGGGCGATTTGTCAATCCACAGATTCCTCTCCGTTGCGCGAATGGGGAGAGGCTTCTATAATGGACGTGTCTGCAATGGCAGGCGGAGAACAAAGTGACAATACAGGAGAAAGGTCTATGTATCCGTGTCTGAACACCGGCGTTATCGGTGTGAAAGCTACCTTTGATGAAGCCGTCGAGTTGGCCGCCCGTCACGGCTTTCAGGGGATCGACTTTTCAATTGCGGAAGTTGAAGAAATTGTCGCCGACAAAGGCGAGGCCCACGTGCGCAGACTCCTGAACGATGCGGGTGTGCGT
This sequence comes from Caldilineaceae bacterium, assembly GCA_019637685.1. Lineage (GTDB taxonomy): Bacteria > Chloroflexota > Anaerolineae > Caldilineales > Caldilineaceae > JACQGT01. The sequence goes on from JAHBVF010000052.1 coordinate 23,808, forward strand.
CTGGGGGCGTGGGGTCCGCCGGTGAACTGGCGGGCCGACGAGGCGGCCTGGCGAGCGGATCTGCCGCTGCTGGTCCGCCGCGCTGCCCTGGCCCGTACACTGGGTTCTGACCGTTCTTCCACGTGGATTATGCCCGGCGACAACGACCGGGACTTTGACACCAACTACGCCTTTCATCTGGAGCGGCTGCACCCGGTGGCCGAATTGCTGGGTCGGCAGGAGTGTCGGTTGGGGCTGGAGTGGGTGGGACCGAAGACTCTGCGGGATTCCCGGCACTTTCCCTTCATCCACACAATGGAGGGGATGCGCAAGCTGGCCGCGGATATTGGCGGCAATGTGGGGCTGTTGGTGGACATCTTCCACCTGTACACCAGCCACGCGGATGTGGCCGCGGTGCGTTCGTTGCCGGTGACGGACGTAGTGAATGTCCACGTCAACGACGCCGTTGCCGGTCGCACACCCGACGAGCAGCTTGACAACGAGCGCGCCCTTCCCGGCGAAACCGGCGTCTGCGACATCGCCGGTTTTATGCAGGCTCTGGCCGCCATCGGCTACGACGGACCTGTGACAGTGGAACCCTTCAGCCAGCGGGTGCGGGCGATGGGTGCTGACGATGCCGTGCGTGCTACCGCCGATTCCCTGCGCCACAGTTGGGCGCTGGCCGGACTGGACTTTCCGGGATAGGATCGCCAGCGTAATCCTGTTTGTCAGAGATGCTTGTATACACGGATGAAAAGGAACACAGATGATTTCCTTCCGTGTTTCTTCTTATCCGTGTATACAAACATTCTTCTGCTATCCCGGCACTTCCACCACCACAAACTGCTGATCGTCTACGCTCACCTCGTAGGTCTCGGCGGTGTAGGGGCCGGGCAGAAGAGTCCCCATTTCTTCCGAAACAGGCAGCCCCTCCACGTGGACTTCGTAGGCCCGCACACGGGTTTTGGCCGGGTCAAACCAGGACTGTCCGGTGGTGATGTTAAACTCCCAGCCGTGCCAGGGGCAGCGCAGGATTTCACCCCGATGCGTGTATGTATATTCCCCGCCCGGTTTGGTAGCTATTAAAAATCCGGTCACCCGCCCTTCGCAGAGGGGGCCGCCCTGATGAGGGCAACGGTTGCGCAGGGCGTAGAAGCTGCCATTGACATTGAAAACCCCAATCGTGCGCCCGCCGATCTCCACAATTTTTCTCTCACCCGGCGGAATCTCCTCCACACGAGCGACGATATGCTTCGCCATACATCCGATCCTTCTTATCCGTTTTGATCCGTCCGATCAGCGTCATCCGCGTTCTATTCTTCAGTCAAGCCCATACAGCTGCCGGGCATTTTCCGCCATAAAAGCGCGCTTGCGCACCGGGTCCAGGGCAATTGGAAAGGCCTGATCCGGCGCGTCAAAATCCCAGTGAGGATAATCCGTGGCAAAGAGCAGCCGGTCGTCCATCGCCAATTGGTCGAGAAGCTGGCGGAAGTATTCCCGCTGGGGCGGCTCCTCCATCGGCTGGGTGCTGACCCAGAAATGCTCCCGGAAGACTTCCGACGGCGGGCGGTTCAGGTAGGGTGTCTCGGCTTTCAGTTTGCGCCAGGCCGCGTCCATCCGCCACAGCATCGGCGGAATCCAGGCGAAGCCCCCTTCGATCAGCACAATTCGCAGGCCGGGGAAGCGCTCGAAAATGCCCTCAAAAATCATACTGATCACTTGCGCCTGAAACGCCTGGGGCATCCCGCCGTGATCTTCGATGTAGTGGCTGGGCCAGCCCGCGCCGGTGATGGGGCCACCCCCCGCGCCGCCAAAGTGGATGCCGATGGGCAGGTTGTGGCGTTCGGCTGCCTCGTACATTTTCCAATACTTGCGCCGGCCCAGCGGCTCTTTTGTGCGAATGATCAGCAGGGCCTGGACAAAAGCGGGATTGCCGCCCCAGTGGTCGATCTCCGCCGCGGCCAGTTCGCCGTCCTCCCAGGGCACAACGACCGAAGCGCGCAGCCGCGGCTCCGGCTCCACCCAGTCGTGGAGTTGCCACTCATTCACCGCTCGCGCCAGGGCCGCGGCGTAGGCCAGATTGCGCTGCTCGCCCACGCCCACCAGCGGGTTGAGAATCCCGTATTCGATATTCCAGCCGTCCAGCAGTTGCTCCTGGACAAAGGCCCGATTGGAGCCGGGCGGGCCACCCGCCGCGGGCCAGGAATCGTGCCGGGCCGCGTTGGGCATTGCCCGGGGATAGTGGCTGCCCTGATGGCCCCGCATTCCAAAGACCCGGTGATGCTCCCGCCACTCCGGGGCCAGATAATTGGTCAGCACATCGGGCGAAGGAAAAGAGATGTGGATGTCAGCGTCGATGACCGCCACGTCAACGCTGGATGGGCGGTCGGGCAGGGCAGATGGAGCGGTTGCGATTGCCATTGGGAACCTCCAAAAATGCGGATTGCAGAATGTGGAATGCGGACTGAAGATCGCTACTCGCCACTTGCCTACAAACGATAAAAGGTGCGAGCGTTCTCGCTGCGAATCTTCTGCTCCAGCGCCACCGGCAGCGCGGCAAAGAGCACGTTTTCCGAGTCGTGCAGGTGGGGATAGTCCGAGCCGTAGAGCAGCATTTCGTCAGAATCGATCTGCTCGACGATCTGGCGCAGATGGGCCGCGTTGGCCGGGCCGTCCACGGGTTGGATGGTCAGGCGCAGATGTTCCTGCCAGTAGCGGGAGGGCGCACGCTTGACCCACGGCGTATTGTGGCGCAGCCCCTTCCACTCTTTGTCCATGCGCCACATCAGCGAGGGCAGCCAGGTGAAGCCGCTTTCGACAAAGGCCACCCGCAGATCGGGGAAACGGTCGAACGCGCCTTCCATCACCAGACTGAGGGCCTGGGATTGAAAGATTTGGGCCATCCCCGCGTATTCCTCGATATAGAGCGAGGGCCAGCCCGCTGGTGTGGGTGGATTGCCAGCCGCGCCCCCAAAGTTAACAGCCACCACCAGATTGTGGTGGGTGGCTGCCTGAAAGATCGGATCGAAGCGCCGATTGCCATAGGGCGCATCGGAACGCACAGGCAGAACCACCTGGACAAAACCGGGGTGATCGCCCCAGCGCTCGATCTCCGCCGCGGCCAGGGCCGGGTTCTGGCTGGGCACAACAATCGATGCCCGCAGGCGCGGCTCCTTTTCCAGCCAATGTTCGAGCTGCCAGTGGTTGACCGCTGTGGCCAGGGTCGAGGCCAGTTCCTCGTTGCGCACGCTCTGCACCCGATAGGCACAGTTGAGAATGCCGATTTCGCTGCCGTTCAACGCCTTCTCCTGCAACTCGGCCAGGTCGGGAATAGCGGTTGCGCCGGGTCGGGCCGAGGTAGGAATCGTGGCGGGATAGTCGGCCGCGTCCGGCCCCACAAAGGCCGATTCCCGGCAATAGTCCAACCAATAGTCGGGCAGGTAGGGATAGAGAGTCTCTTTGGACGGGAGTTCGTTGTGCAGGTCGCAATCAATCGTCGGCAGTGTGGGCATTGTCACATAACCAGTTGGAGAGTGGTGGACAAGAGATCGGGCAAAGGTGACAGTAGAATAGTAACCGAAAATCAGGAAGCAGGCAATCGGAATTTTGCGTCTGGGGCGGCGACTGCTATACTGCCCTGTGGAATTCAATCGGAATATCCCGGTTATGGACTTGCCCGTGGGCGCGAGGAGTGTTTGATGGAAGCAGTATTGATGATTGCGACAATTATTATTGCGATTACCCTGACCGCCGTGGTGCTGGTGCAGGGTGCGAACAGCGGGCTGGGCAGTGCATTTGGCGGTGATTCGGGCATCTATCGCACCCGCCGAGGTGTGGAAAAGACTCTTTTCACAATGACCATCGGTCTGGCTGTCCTCTTCCTGATTTTCAGCCTTGTCACTGTAGCAGTTGGCTAGGCAGTTTCTCCACGCGCTCGCGAGGGAGTTGTTCTCTCTCCGGGCGGGGTGAATCATGCGCGATCTTCCGCCCGAAGGTTTGACCCACTCTTTGGATTCCCCTCCCCCCACAGCACCTTTGGGACGCTACATTCGTTGGCAGTTTTTGATTGCCATCGGTGGCGTCTTTTTGTTAACCCTGCTTCTCGGTGTGACGGCCTACAACGTATCAACAGAGCTTGTGCCCGATCGCGGGGGCGTCTTTCGGGAAGGGGTGGCGGGCAATCCCCAATACCTGAATCCCCTGCTCTGCCAGACCCACGAGATCGATCAGGACTTGTGCAGCCTGCTCTTTCGCGGGCTGACCCGATTGGACGCCAATGGACGTGTCGCCCCCGATCTGGCCGAGTCCTGGTCCAGCACACCGGATGGCCTGATATATACGTTCCGCCTGCGCAAAGATCAATTCTGGCACGACGGGGTCGCCATTACTGCCGACGATATCGCGTTTACAGTCGGGATGTTGCAGGCTCCGGACACACCGATTGTGCCAGACCTGGCGGAACTGTGGCGCTCGGTGGATATGGAAGTGGTGGATGCCCAGAGTGTGCGTTTTATTCTGGATGAATCCTTTGCCCCATTTCTTGACTATACGTCGATTGGGCTGTTGCCCAAACACATTTGGCAGAATGTCGCGCCTGCGGATCTGGCGTCCAGCCCGCTAAACCTGACACCGGTAGGTAGCGGGCCTATGCGGATTACCAGCTCGTCCGCGGCCATGATTCATATGGAACCCAATCCCTATTGGGGAGAAGACACACCCTACATCTCCGCGCTGGAATTTATTTTCTATCCCGATTATCCTTCTATCTACGCGGCCTATACAAAGGGAGAATTGGACGGGATCAGCCGGGTGCTTGTGGGCGATCTGCCCCTGGCCAAAGAGCGGGAGGACCTCCAGCTTTTCTCCGCGCTGGAGTCCGTCTATGTCAGCGTTGTCTTCAATCTGAAAAATCCAGACACGCCCTTTTTTCAGGAGAAAGCAGTACGGCAGGCATTGCTCTATGGGTTGAACCGGGAACGTCTGGTGGCGGATGCAGTCTCCGGCCAGGGCATTGTGGCGAATTCACCCATCCCGGCCAATAGCTGGGCCTATGCGTCTGATCTGCCTTCTTTTCCGTATGATCCTACCAGGGCGGCGCGCTTGTTGGACGAAGCCGGCTGGATCGACCGGGACGCGGATGGGGTGCGGGACAAGGATGGCCGTGCCCTGCGTTTTGTGCTGCTCTCCAATGACGACCCCGTGCGCAGGCAAATTATTGAGCAGATCAGCGCGGACTGGCGGGCAATTGGCGTTCTGGCTGTGCCCCAATCGGTCAGTTTTGCCGGATTGGTGAGCGATTTTCTGGCCCCCCGGCGCTTTGACGCGGCGTTGGTCACGTGGAGTATTACAGGCGATCCGGACCCCTTCCCCCTGTGGCACAGCAGCCAAATTGGGGAAGGCGGCCAGAATTATAGCGGGTGGATGAACGACGAGGCGGATAGGTTGATTCAGGATGCCCGTTCGACAATTGACCGGGCCAAGCGTGAAGTGCTCTACGCACAATTTCAGCGCCTCTTCCTGGAGGAACTGCCTGCCATTCCGCTCTATTATCCGGTCTACACCTATGGGGTCAGCGAACGGGTGAAAAATGTGCAGATCGGGCCGCTCAATACGCCTTCCGACCGTTTTGCTACCTTTGCCGACTGGTATATTGTGACACGCCGTATGCCTGTCAATCAGACGTCCGGGGCCTCTGGGGAATAGGACATATATGACTCCTGAATTTGACAGCAATTCGGGCCGGTGATAGAATGGCTTCTGTTGTACAAGATGAATGCCGCAGTGGCGGAACTGGCAGACGCGCTACGTTCAGGGCGTAGTGGGCAATAGCCCGTGGGGGTTCAAATCCCTCCTGCGGCACCAACAGAGAGAGGCTTCGGGTAGTTTGCCCGAAGCCTCTCTTTTTGTTATACTGCCGTCGAAATCAGCGACAGTGTAGTTTTGAGCGAGATGGGGAGTGTGGGTGTGGCGTCGTCTTCACAGCGGGCAAAACGGGGGACAGTCAATAGCCAGACACGAAAAAACGGGGAATTAACTTCCAACCGTTCGGTTTTGCTTTTTCTGGGCCTGATTGTAGCTGCCTTTTTCATCTTCAGTTATTTGGATCGTATGAGTGAATTGGCGGCTGTGCGCGCCGAGCTGGTCTCGTTGCAGGACGAAGTGGCCGGGGCCAGACAACGGAATGCCGAACTGGAAGCAACTCTGCAAGAGGTCGCCGGGTCTGCCTATGTGGGAGAAACGGCCCGGGCCGAGTTGGGATTGATCCAACCGGGGGATGACCCCTTTGTGATTCTGAACCAGAACCCGACAGGCGAAGATGACCTGTCTGCCACAGCATCCGCCGTGCCACCGGCAGTTGCGGAAGCGCGTGGGGTGGATATTCTGAGCAAGGAATGGTGGCGCTCTCTGTTTGCCCGTTAAAGCTGGTGGCGAAAGCGCACCCCTGAAATTTGACCGCGCTGCCTGCCTATGCTATACTCGTTTCTAGTGATGCGGGGTGGAGCAGTGGTAGCTCGTCGGGCTCATAACCCGAAGGTCACAGGTTCGAGTCCTGTCCCCGCTACTCTTATGGCCGCCGGTCAATTTGATCGGCGGTTTCATGTTTGGCGATGTAGCTCAGTTGGTTAGAGCGAGCGACTCATAATCGCTAGGTCACTGGTTCAAGTCCAGTCATCGCCACCTGAAGTGCGCAACTGCAATTGGCTATTCCCTTCCCTTTAAGTCGGGTAGCTATTTTGTTGTTAAGTTGCGTGCTTTGAACCCGACTGTAGCTGCAAACTACAGTCACCTGAAAGACCGTCTGTTGGCGCAGGCGGTCTTTCGCTTTTCTGGGGCCAAAACGGTTCTTCGTTAACTGCCAGTTATGGCTGCGGCTCGCCGGGTACATATTCCAGCAGATCCGCCACACTTACCGGCTCCACCTTGTCGGCGAAGTAATCCAGCAGCCTGTTCAGCGTCTTCAGGTCTACCCGCTTGGACTGGCCGTTGGCGATGGTCATAATCACCGAGCGGGTAATGCCTGAATCGTTGGCCAGTTGGTTCAGACTCATGGGCTGACCCGTGGCTGCCTGGTAACGACCCAACAACTTGTACAGAGACCATTGAACCATGTGCTGTGCCCTTGTACTACAAATTGGTCGGAGATGTCAACTTCGATGCCCAGCTATCGAAGAGCGGAGCGTCTTCTCACGCCTGTTCTGGAGGATGTAAGCAGGCTGTTTTTTGTTTCACTGTCCAAATTAGCACATCTGTGCGGCTAAGTCAATACCAAAACCTCGCCTTTTCTCCTCCTTTTCTGCGACTTTTCTCAATCGGGCACAAAATCGGTATCGTTGCGAATCGCCTCGACCGCGGTTTGACGCACATGCCTGCTGGTCAGAACAGTGACCCGTTCTGCCACCACCACATTCTCCTTTTCCCCGCTACGCAGCCAGCCCAACACATACAAATCCGGCACTTCCGGGTCGGCCGCCTTGAGGAAGTACTTCACCTCCTGGGCCTGCCTGCCGCGCACAATGACCCGATGCAGCCCGGTAATCTCCGGCTTGTCCGTGCGTAGATACAAATCCAGCACCAGCAACTCGCCCGCCTGGGTATGGACTGTGCGTTCACTGAGACTGGCGGGCGTTCCCACCAAAAAGACAGAGTTGTTGCGGCGTGACATAGACATTCCTCTCGTTGGATGTGATGGTAGATAGGTTTTCAAAGACCTGCATTGAGTCGCATCTGTTCGGCTTTCTCCTCCAGTTCCGAGGCAAGGACAAGCATATAGGCCTGTAGCGAAGTTGTAGGCGGAGCGGCAGGACAGAGATCGCAATCCGTTGCGATTTCAATCTGGGCCAAAGTCAGTGCCAGTCTGTAGGCTGCGCTCTCGATTTCCCGCAACACCGTCTGCACAGACGAAGGTGGCCGAGATTGTCTCTCAACTTCCTGCAGGGCTACCCGTGAACGAACGGCCATCAGTTGCAGGTCCTCTTGAATATCCTGGAGTTGGCTAAGATACTTGCGCGGAAGCGGTTTGGGCGAAGGCATAATTGAGACCTATCACGGTGCTTGGGAAACAGATGAATATGGAATTGAGACTTTACAAGTCTTGATTGTCCTGGTACAATGGTATTCGTATCGAGGAAATTTGTCAATAGACAAATGAAATAATTTGCGAAATATCAAATTTTGTATTAGTCTTCACTCGGATATAAGTGTTGTCAGAACCGTTCAGTTTGGAGGAAGCTATGTCGGAACCCAGTGTCCCACTGTCGCGACGGGTCGATTTGCTCTTTGAGTGCATACCCAAAAGGAACGGTCAACGCTACCGTTATGAAGATGTGAAGGCAATCGGCGGCGTCGATCCCGCGGCCATTTCACGCATTCGCAGCGGACAGATATTGGAACCAACCATGAGCAGCCTTGCTGGTTTGGCTCGTGCTTTCGGTGTGTCGATGGATTACTTCGTGTTGGATGCCGACGAGGAGGAACTGCGTCACTATCTGGACAACGAGCGCACCAGGGCTGACCTGGACAAACTGCGCGGCCGCCAGCAGGTGGATGCAGACCCCCAGGTTCAGGCCCTGGCCCATCGGGCCGCCTATCTGGATGACGAAGGCATCCGCATGATTGAAGGGATGATCAACTACGTACTGCGTCAAAAGGGCGCGGACGTGCCAGAGGAAGCGTAAGTGGAGTAGCGAGAGACGCTGCTCCACTTACGCTTCCCGCTGTAGCAGCGCCTGACCATGGACAAACTCAGCCCGATGATTATCTTGACCAAACGCTTCCATAATGGAAATCAATATCCACCGGGACCGCCCTTGACCAATGCCCTGAGCAACCTGCGCGCCTTTCAGCAGAGACCTCTTGATTTCCTCAGTCAGATGGAGGCCGAGTTCGGCGGTGTTGTACGTTTTCACACAGGTCTGCTGCCGGTCTATCTGGTGACCTCCCCTGTCGGTGTGAATCGTGTGCTGCAAAGCAATCACCGCAACTACAGCAAACAGACCTTCACCTATGCTATGGCCAGGGCACTGTCCGGCGAGAATCTACTGACCAGTGAAGGGGCCGAGTGGGTGCGCCGGCGTCGAACCGTGCAGCCGCTCTTTCACCGCAGAGTGCTGGACGGCTTTGGTCAGGTGATCATTGCGGCTGCCCAGACCAGGGCGGAGAAGTGGCTTTCCCGCGGTCGGCCCATCGACCTGGTGGAGGAGATGATGGGGCTGACCCTGGAAGTGGCTGGACAAACGCTTTTCAGTGTCGATTTGTCCACGACAACGGCAGAGGTGCGTGCGGCGTTGAACACCAGTGCCGAAGCAATCCTGGGCCAGTTCCAGTCACCCTTGGCCGCGCTCTGGACACTGGTCGGTTTCCCTTCACCCCGAAGCCAGGCCCTGCGCCAGGCCAACGACTATCTCGACGGCCTGCTCTATACTCTGATGGCGGAACGACGGGACTGTGAAGAGATGCCGGTCGATATGCTCTCGCTCCTCTTGCAGGCTGTGGATGAGGAAACAGGGAAACCACTGACCGACAGAGAAATCCGGGACGAAATCGGTGTCTTTCTGACTGCCGGCCATGAAACCACGGCTCTGGGGCTGACCTGGACCTGGCTCTCATTGGCCCAGAATCCCGACACCGAGTCCCGACTTCATAGGGAATTGGTGACTATTCAGGCTGGAAAGGGAGGGGCAGGTGGAATGAAGGGTTGGCCATCCAAAGCGGACTGAAGAGCAAGGATAACATTGCCACCCTGCTTGCGGACGGTGGAGATGTAGCTGCGAATGGCACAGAAAGAG
>JAHBVF010000053.1 GCA_019637685.1 Caldilineaceae bacterium
GGCTCTCGCTCCCTTCTACGCTATACCGGCCTATTACCTGTTTAATTCTTTAATATGCAACTATCACGCCCGTACTCATTTCATGCAGAGCCGTGCGAGTATCGCAAGGAGACTTCTTCACACCCCATGAAAATCCTCTCCACCGACCTTCACATCCTCACCCTGCACAACCGGCTGCCCTTTCGCTATGGCATTGTCACAATGACAGCCGTGCCCCATCTCTTTGTGCGCGTCCTGCTGGAGGTGGACGGGCGGGAACAGTGGGGCATCGCCGCCGACAGCCTGGCCCCCAAGTGGTTCACCAAAAATCCCCAGAGTGCCTTTCGGGATGAAGTTGACGATATGCTGGCCGTCATTCGGGCGGCCTGCAAACACGCACAAAAGGTGGGCGAGCAGCCAACAGTCTTTGACCTGTGGCAGGCCGTCTATGCCCAGCAGAAGGCGTGGGCAGCGGCCACACCCCACCCGCCCCTGCTCTGGGGGTTCGGCGTCTCGCTGGTGGAGCGGGCGCTCATCGACGCCTTTTGCAAGGCCACAGACCAGCCCTTCGCCAACGCGCTCCGTTCCAACCGGCTGGGCATCCGTCTCGACGCCATCCACCCGGAACTGGCAGGGCTAGCCCTCGCCGATCTGCTGCCCGCCAAACCCCTGGACCGGGTGATTATCCGCCACACCGTCGGCCTGATCGATCCCTTGACAGACGAGGAGATCGACCCGGCGGACCGGCAGACCGACGGACTGCCCCACTCCCTGGCCGCCAACATCGACGCCTATGGGCTGACCCATTTCAAGCTCAAAATCGGCGGGGATGTGGCCGCGGATCGGGCGCGCCTGGCCCGAATTGCCCGGCTGCTGGACGACCGGGCCATCGACTACGCCTTTACCCTGGACGGCAACGAGCAGTACCGGTCTGTCGCCGACTTCCGCGCCCTGTGGGAAGGGCTGATTGCCGATCCGGCCCTGGCCCCCTTCCTGGCCCGGCTGCTCTTTGTAGAACAGCCCTTACACCGGGACGTGGCCCTGAGCGAAGAGACCGCGGCGGATCTGCTGGCCTGGAGCGAACGCCCGCGGCTGATTATCGACGAGTCCGACGCCACACTGGAAAGCGCGCCCATCGCCCTAGTCAACGGCTATGTGGGGACCAGCCACAAAAACTGCAAAGGCGTCTTCAAAGGCATCGCCAACGCCTGCCTCATCCGCCACCAACAGAATCAGCAGCCCGACCGGCCTCTGGTTCTTAGCTGCGAAGACCTGTCGAATGTCGGCCCGGTGGCCCTGCTGCAAGACCTGGCCGTCGTTGCCAGCCTGGGCATCCCCCACGCCGAACGCAACGGCCATCACTACTTTGCGGGTCTGTCCGCGCTCCCGTCCGACTTGCAGGCGGCGATCCTCGACAGCCACAGCGATCTCTACCGCACACACAGCACCCCCGACGGACGGACTTTTCCCAGCTTGGCGATTGTCAATGGCAGCATCGCCGTGGCAAGTGTAATGGCCGCGGCCTTTGGCTTGCAGACAGAACTGGACCCGACGATCTTCCCCCCGGCCAATGAATGGCGCTTCGAGTCCCTGGGACTTCCCATCTAACTTTCAGGAGAGACAGATGCAACCCACCACCCGCGTCGGCGTCATCGGAACCGGCCATTTTGCCACAGCCGTTCTCACCCAATCCGGCTCGATAGCTGATTTGCAGATAGCAGCCGTGGCCGATCTGAACCCGGAGGCAGCCCGCCACGCCTTTCGCCTGGCAGGTGTGGCGGAAGATGCCCTGGAATTTTGCGAGAGCCGGGCCGCTGCCCTGGCCGCGCTGGAACGGGGACAACGGGTCATTGTCGAAGACGCCCTGCTGCTGATGGAACTGCCGCTGGATGTGATTGTGGAGTCTACCGGCGTGCCGGAGGCGGGCGCGGTCCACGCACGCGCGGCCATTGCCGCGGGCAAGCACGTGGCAATGGTCACCAAAGAGACCGACAGTGTGGTGGGGCCGATGCTGGCCCATTTGGCCCGGCAGGCTGGGGTGAGCTATACAGCGGTGGACGGTGACCAGCACGGGCTGCTGATAGAGTTGGTGCGCTGGTGCCGGGGGCTGGGGCTGGAGGTGCTGGCCGCGGGCAAAGCCAGGGACGGCGACTATTTCTACGACCGCACAGCTTTGGAAGTGAATAGCGGCGAGTTCGTGCTGCAACTGCGCAGCCGGGACAGTCGCTGGCTCGCCCCTCTTCGCCCGTTGAATCTGGCCGGACTTTTGCAGGAACGGATGGACTTTTTAGCGCCCCTGCCCGGTGTGGGCGGCTGGGACCTGACCGAGCTGGTCATCGCCGCCAACGCGCTCGACCTGCGCCCGGACGATCCCTTCGATGGCACAGGCGGCGGGCAACCCCATGGCCCCGCGCTCTACACCACCGAAATCCCCGGTGTCTTCTGCCCCTGGTCAATGGGCGGCATTCTGGAAAACCGGGGCGTGATCGATATTGTCACCTCCCTGCGCATCCCCGAAGCCGCGGGGCTGGGCGGCGGCGTCTTCGCGGTTGTCCATGCCCACAGCGACTATTCCCGGCAGATTCTCGCCACCAAAGGCTGTCTCACCAATCCAGCCGGCGACGCGGCCCTCCTCTATCGCCCCTATCATCTGTGCGGGGTGGAGACGCCCGTCACACTGCTGGCCGCGGCCCAGCGCGGCCATTCCGCCTACGACAGCAGCTACTGGCAAGCCTGGGATGTGGTGATGGTAGCCCGCCAAGACCTGGCCGCGGGGGAGACGCTGGGCACGGATCACAGCCCGGATGTGGAAGCACTGATGGCCCCGGTTCAGTCCATCCACAACGACGCGGCTTGGCTGCCGATTCACCTGGGCAGCGGCCACCGGCTGCCGGTGGATGTGCCAGAGGGCGCGCCGGTTCCGGTGGGCGCGGTGGAGCGGCCCAGCAATTCAGTCCTCTGGGCCTTGCGCGCCGAACAGGAGAAGTTGTTGGGTATTGGATAGTTGGCAGTGGCCCGCCGCGCGCGACACAACGAAAAATTCGCTACGGTCTCCCCGGCACACAAAAGGTATACAACGCGATGGACAACCCAAATGCAGATCGATCCTATTGGCTTACCGTTTTGGAGCGCATCGCCCGGCCTCTGCTGGAAGCCGGCGCAGCAGGCGAACTGCGGGCGCGTATGCCCATCGAACACCGGCCCGAAAGCACAGACCGCCACCGCTTCGCCCATCTGGAAGCGGTAGGCCGACTGCTCTGCGGCCTTGCGCCCTGGCTGGAATTGGAAGGAATGACAGGCGCGGAGGAATCCCTCCGCGTGGAACTGGCCGATCTCTCCCGGCGCACAATCGGGTTCGGCGTGGACCCGGCTTCCCCCGATTTTTTCAATTTCAGCTACGAACACCAGCCGATTGTGGACGCGGCATTTTTGGCCCAGGCATTTCTGCGCGCACCGACGACTCTTTGGCAACCCCTATCGGATACGACGAAAGCCCAGGTACTCGACGGTCTGCGTGCCACCCGCACCCGCAAACCCGGCTTCAGCAATTGGCTGCTCTTTGGCGCAGAGATTGAAGCCTTTTTGTACAGCGCGGGCGCGGCCGATTGGGATCCCATGCGCGTGGACTACGCGCTGCACCAGCACGCCCAGTGGTACGTGGGCGACGGTCACTACAGCGACGGGCCGGAATTCCATTGGGACTACTACAACAGTTTTGTCATCCAGCCCATGCTGCTGGATGTGTTGGCGGCTGTGCGGGGTGTCTACGAACAGTGGGATGTGATGATGCCCGCGGCGCGGGAACGGGCCACCCGCTACGCGGCGGTGCAGGAGCGGCTCATCTCGCCGGAGGGAACCTACCCGGCGATTGGCCGCTCTCTGGCCTACCGCTTCGGCGCGTTTCAATCCCTGGCCCAGGCCAGCCTGCTCCACAGCCTCCCCGAAGAGGTATCGCCCGGCCAGGTGCGGGCCGCGCTCACCGCGGTCATCTGCCGCCAGATGGAAGCGCCGGGTACTTTTGACGGAAATGGCTGGCTGACCGTCGGCTTCTGCGGCCACCAGCCGGGCATTGGGGAAACGTACATCTGCACGGGCAGTCTCTACCTGTGCGCGGCAGGTCTGCTCCCCCTGGGCCTGCCCCCGTCCGATCCCTTCTGGGCCGATCCGCCCGCGCCGTGGACGAGCCAAAAAACGTGGGGTGGGGTGGATATGCCAACGGATCACGCGCTGCGGGGGCATTGACACGTGCTGGGTGCTGGGTGCTGGGTGCTGCGTACTTCGTACATATACTACGCAGCACACAGCAGTCTTCTACGCCAAAAACTTCGCCCGCTCCTCTGTAATCTCGTACTCCATCACTTCCCCAGCCAGGAAACGGCGCAGTTCCTCCACCATTGTCTGCCCCATCCGTCGGCATTCGTCGTCCATCACCCCCGCGATATGGGGGGTCAACACGACATTTGGCAACACAAAGAGCGGCGAGTCGGGCGCGGGGGGTTCGGGATAGGTCACATCCAGGATCGCCCACAGATCGGGCCGCTCCTGAAGGACAGCGATCATCTCGGCTTCCCGCACAATCGCGCCCCGGGATGTGTTGATAAATGTGGCGTCCTGCTTCATGGACGCAAAGTGCGCGCCGGTGATCATCCCTACTGTCTCCGGCAGCCAGGGCGCGTGGAGCGACACCACATCTGAGCGCAGAAAGACGTCTTCCAGCCCTACCAATTCCACGCCCAGCGCAGCCGCGTCCGTCGGGCTGACAAAGGGATCGTAGGCAACCACGTGAACATCCAAAATCTTCAACAATTCGGCCACCCGTCGCCCCACCTGTCCCAGAGAGATCAGACCAACCGTACTGCCATAGGTTCCGGGGATATGGCTCTTGCGCATCCACCCACCGCTTTCGCGAATGGCGCGGGTGTAGTGCCAGCCCCGCTTCAAGCTGAAGATGACCTGGGCCAGGGTGTAGTGGGAGACTGTGACAGCATTGGCCCCGTAGGCGCTGGTCACACGCATGCCCCGCGCCCAGGAAGCATCAGTCACAACTTTCTTCACCGAGCCAGCCCCATAAAAGAGCGCTTTTAGATTGGGCGCCTGGGCCAGGAATGTCTCATTCATTTCGGACATGCCCCAGCCGGAAAAAATCAGTTCCACATCGGCCAGGACCGAGGGATTTTCCTGTACACTTTGGCTGTTCTGGGGCGGCGCGACAAATTCCACCAGTTCAGCCAGGGCCGCCTGTTGCTCTGGCCCATAGATGTTGGGCAGGGCGTCGGGGCGGAGAAGGTATATTGCGCGTGGTTTGGGCATTGGATTGGTTTCCTTGTGGTATGGAAGATTGGGTATTTCGTCTGTGACTATTCAGGCCAGCGCTGGTTGAGTAGGCCACGGCAGTATGTGGTCGTATCGAAACCAAAGCGGGTAGACCCGCAAACTGGTTTCGTTACGCCTGGAAACAGCCCCAGGCTACTCAACCGACGTTTGCTAACCGGCTGGCTTATGGCTGAATAGTCACTTTCGTCTGTGCGATAACGACGGCAGGCGGTAGACGGTAGATGGCGGTCAGCCGTCTGTCATCCGCCGCCTGCTCTCGGCAAAACGGCGACGGCGAATCTTCGTCGCCAGCAGCAGCCCCCACGCGAAGAAGCCGGGGAAAAGCTGCGCGCCCAGAACGACCAGTCGATCGAAAAGGGTGATGTAGACCTCCCGTTCCCGGCGGCGAATGGCTTTGACCACCCGCCGCGCCACCCGTTGGGGCGGGACACCCCGCAGAGGCGCGTGGCGTTCCCCCTGCATATCCTCCACGCCCGGCACGCTGACGCGGGAATGGGCGGCAAATTCCGTGTCGGTCAGGCCGGGGCAGACGAGAACGACCGCGATGTTGTCGCTTTTCAGTTCGGCCCGGGCCGCGCCGCTGGCTCCGTGCAGGGCATATTTGCTGGCGCTGTAGCCACCGCCCAGGGGCTGGGGGAACTTGCCCACAATACTGCCGATATTCACAATCACCCCATCGCCCTGGGCAGCCATGTGGGGGACGGCCGCGTGCATGGCTGCGATGGGCGCAAAAAAGTTAAGGTCAAAGGTGGCGCGCAAATTTGCAGAACACAGCGCGGCCATATCCCCATAGATGCCAGCGCCCGCGTTGTTGACCAGTATGTCGATGCGCCCAAACGCGGCCATTGTTTTCTGAACCATTTCCTCAACCTGGCGCTCATCGCTCAGGTCTGTGGGCAGGGCGAGGGTCTTCACGCCGTATTGCTGGCCCAGTGTGGTGGACAACGACGCAAGGGCTTCGGTGCTACGCGCGGCCAATGCCACGTCACAGCCCTCCGCGGCCAGCGCTGTGGCAATGGCTGCCCCGATCCCCCGGCTGGCTCCGGTCACCAGCGCCACCCGCCCGCGTAGTTCTTTCATCGCCTATTCACCCTTCCCAATCCATAGACCAAACTCACAACTTGCAACCCGAAGTTCGCTATTCAGCATAGCGCCCTGCTCCAAATCCGGCAACTTTCCCCGCCGGGAATCACCCCCTGCATTTGGTCACTTTCACCGAAAAAGGCTATACTGTAGCCATCGATTTTCGTGTTTTATCCAACCAAATGAGGTCAAAGACGACAAATGGCCGAACGTCCAAGAACATCCCGTCCTGTGTCCGCCAAAACCACACCCGGCAAAAAAGCGCCCCCAACAGGTCTGTTGCTGATCGGTGGCGCGGCCATTTTGGTTGTGCTGGTGGTGATTGGGTATGTCATCGCCAATCAGCCCGCGGCCGCAGTAGCCAGCAATTATAATGACATTCGCGCGGAATGGATCAATCGAAACAGCATTGGCAACCCGGACGCGGTCGTCGTTCTGCAAGGCTGGGAAGATTTCCCGTGCCCGGCCTGCGCCAGTTGGAACCAGACCGTAAAGCCCAAACTGCTGGAAGATTATATCAAAACCGGCAAAGCCCGTCTGGAATATCACTACTTTCCCCTGAGCCAGCACGAGCCAGGGGCCAGCATCTCGGCCCAGGCCGCGGAATGTGCGGCGGATCAGGGCGCGTTTTGGCCCATGCACGACAAGCTCTTTGCCGGGCAGAATTCGGGCGCGGCGGCATTCACCGCGGAACGGGCGATCACCTACGCCGAAGATTTGGGGCTGGACAGCCGGACCTTTACGCAGTGCTTGACCGGGCAGGAGCACTTCGACGCGGTGCAGGCATCTCTGAGCCAGGCCATGAGCCTGAGCCTGAACAGTACCCCCTCCCTTCTCATCAACGACGTGAAGATGGAAAACCCGATGGATTACGCGGCCATCAGCGCTGAAATTGACAGACTTTTGGCTGCTGCAGGCCAGTAGAGGAATCAACAAAGCCGATGGAATCTTCTGCGTCTGCCAATCGGATGGGCAGTTGGGCGCTGTATGGGGCATTGCTGGCCGCGTGGACGGCCATGCTGGGCAGCCTCTATTTCAGCGAAGTGCGCGGCTATGTGCCCTGCACCCTCTGCTGGTATCAGCGCATCCTTATGTACCCGCTGGCCGGCCTGATCGCGTTTGGCATTCTGCGCCGGGATCGCCATTTGCCTTTGCTGGTGCTGCCGTTTTCCCTATTGGGGCAGGGGGTTTCCACCTATCACTATCTGATCCAGAAGACGACAATTTTTGGCGCACCCACTGCCTGCGCGGCTGGTGTGCCCTGCACAACGGTCTGGATCAACTGGCTGGGCTTCATCACCATTCCCCTGCTGGCAATGATTGCTTTTCTGCTAATCACCATTGCCATGATTACTGCCTATTACAGCAACCAGCCGGATGAGGAGAGTGAAACCCCGCTTCGCTGGCCGGTCGTTGCCGTGATAGCGGGGGCACTGCTGCTCTACGGGGGCGTCTATGCCCAGGCCCAGGCCGCCAAAGAGGCAAAAGCGGCGGCATTGCCTGTCACTGTGCTGGCGGGCACAGAACACGCGGAACACAATCCAGTGGAACCTGCGGCAGCGTCTCCGGCGTTGGAAGAGGGCAAAACCCTCTACGCCCAGGCGTGTGCGGCCTGCCACGGCGCTGACGGTGCGGGCATTGCTACTTTGGGCAACGGCTTTGACACATCTGCCTTTATGGCCGAAAGCGACGACACGGCCGTGCTGGCGATGGTGCGGGCCGGGCGGGAACCCGGCGCGGTGGAGAACACAAGCGGTGTGGCAATGCCTGCCAGCGGCGGTCGTCCTGATTTGACGGATCAGCAGTTGGCTGCGATTATTGGGTATATCCGCAGCGAATTTACACAAAAATAGTCCCCCACTTCCCTTTTCAGAGAGTTTGTTCTGTGATAAATCTGGCCCGCCGAATCTTCTATTGCGCATCTTTGCTTGTACTGCTGCTCGTCTGCCTCTTGCCCGCGCCCACCACACAGGCCCAGTCGGCATCTGGCATCTCTTCGCCCAGCACAGGCAGCAGTGTACGGGGCAGTGTCCCCGTGCGGGGGACCGCGGTCAGCGACTCCTTTGCCCGCTATGAACTCTATTTCAAACAGGAACCCAGCGGCGATGAATCCTACATCTGGTTTACCGGCAACACAAACCAGGTGAACAACGGCGAACTGGGCACGTGGCACACGGGGGACCTGCCCGCGGGAACCTACACCCTGCGCCTGCGCGTTGTGCGGCCCGATGGCAACTACGGCGAATTCTTTGCCAGAGACCTGCGGGTGAATCTGGAGCCGCCTACGCCCACACCCACAGAAACACCCACCGGGCCAACCGCCACACCGATCCCCATTGATACACCCACGCCTATTGTCCAGCCCACACCGGTGGTCGTCTCGGTAGAACAGCCCGATCTGGCCGAGCCAACCCCCACACCCACGCCTGAACTGGTGGCGCTGAACAGCGGGAGTAGCGGGGGGGACAGCCCCGCGGCGGTCAACGGCGAACCCCAGGCCGTGGAATCAGCCGCCAGCGGGGGCAACGCCATCACACGCGAGCTGGGCGCGGCGGTCTCGCTGGATCGCTTGGGCGAGCGCTTCTTTACAGGCGTGCGCTGGGCCGGTGGCATCTTTTTGATCGTTTTTGCCGTCTTTGCGGCCAAATGGCTGATCCAGTGGGCGCTGGCCCGGTCTGGATAGTTTGTTGGCTTGGATGGGCAGGTGAATGCCCAATGGCCGGGCGGATAAGAATTCCGCCCCACAGTCAAATCGTTGACATTGAACCCTCCCACAGGCGGCTTTGGCCCGTGAGAGGGTTTCCGGCGTTGATCGGAAAACCGGACCGCCCGCGGGCGACCACTGGCAACGACCGTCCCCACGAAAAATGCCGATGAATTTTTTGCAACAATTACAGCGTTGGCTTCGGCCCGACGCCAAAATGGATGAAATCGAAATGGCAGATGTCAAAGTAATTGTGGGCCTGGGCAATCCCGGCCCCCAATATGCGCGCAACCGGCACAATCTGGGCTTTCAAGTGGTGGATATACTGGCCCGCCGCCACAATATCGAACTCAGCCGCAGCCAGTACAAAGCCCGCTTCGGCGACGGCTGGATCAGCCGCCGTCTGCGCCCGGACCCCAGCAACCCCTTTGGCGGATCCGCGGAACGGGTGAAAGTGCTGCTGGTGAAACCCATGACGTATATGAACAAAAGTGGCGACGCGGTCGGCCCGCTGATGCACTATTTTGATGTGGAACCGGAAAATCTACTGGTGATCCACGACGATCTGGACCTGGCCTCGGCCAAACTGCGCCTGCGCCCGGGGGGCAGTTCCGGCGGGCAAAACGGCATCAAATCCATCATCCAACACCTGGGCGGTGCACAGGAATTTGGCCGGGTGCGCATGGGCATTGGCCGCCCGCCAGGCCGGATGAACCCGGCGGATTATGTGCTGCAAAACTTCAGCCAGGCGGAAGAGGAAGAATTTGCGATCCTGCGCGAGACAGCGGCGGATGCAGTGGAGTGTTGGCTTTTTGAAGGCATCGAAACGGCGATGAACAAATACAACGGACGATGAGATGCAGGAATGTTGAGTACGTTGTAAATAAAGTGATTTGACGTTACCGTAGGTGCAGTTTTGAACTACACAGACAGCCGAAGGGGCATTCGTCCCTTGCGCAGCTACAAGCAGCGCCTACGACAAGAAAAGACTTTGTTTACAGTGTATTGAGTTACGCCAGCATCTCATCATCCAACGGAGTACCCACCCTATGAAACTTACTGGCCTACTCCCCTCCCTTCACAAACTGCCCGCCTACCGGCAACTGCTGGAAGCGGGCAGCGACGCGCCGTTGGCACTCATGCGCTCGGCCCGGCCCTTTCTGGCCGCGGGGTTGGCGACCGACAGTTCGGGGCCGCTGGTGATTGTGACGGGCAGCAGCGAGCAAGCCCAGCAATGGGTGGAAGGCATCGGCCACTTCCTGCCCCCCGCGGACGAGGGCGGCCCGTCGGTGCTGCTTTATCCGGAGCCAGACAGTCTGCCCTTCGAGCGCATCCCCTGGACCGACCGCACCCGCCAGGCCCGGCTGACCGCGCTGGCCGCGTTGCAGAGCAAATCCGGTCCCGCGCCGATTGTCGTGGCACCGGTTCGTGCCCTGCTGCAAATGACCCTGCCCGCCAGGGACCTGCGCCTCTCCCTGCGTCCCCTTTCCGTGGGTGGCGTCATCCGCCTGGAAGAGACGCTGACCCGCTGGGTGGAGTCCGGCTATGAACCGGCAGATGTGGTGGAAGAGCCGGGGACCTTTGCCCGCCGCGGTGGACTGGTGGATATCTGGCCGCCCAATCTGGCCTATCCCGTGCGCATCGACCTCTTTGGCGATGAAGTGGAAAGCCTGCGCGTCTTTGACCCCAACACCCAGCGCACGGAACGAAAGGTGCAGCGGATTGAGATCGGCCCCGGCAGCGAAGCACTGAGCAAGTACAGCAACAGAGTGACAGAATGGCAGGGTGAAGGAACGGCTGATGACTCGTCTTCCCAATCCCCAATCCCCGATCCCCAATCCCCCCTTTTGGCCGACCCAAACGTCCTCCTCGCCATCCGGGACGAAATCGCCAACGAGCTGGACCTGTTGGCCCAGGGCCGCAGTTTCCGCGGCATCGAATGGTATCTGCCCCTCTTCTATGCCCAGCCGGCCTCCCTGCTGGACCACCTGCCAGCCAACGCCACACTGCTCATCGATGACGGCACAGACTTCACTACCCGGCTACACGAAGCGGACGAGCGGGTGCTGCAATTGCGCTATGAACTGAGCCGTAGCGGCGAACTGCCAGCGGGCTTTCCCTCCAGCTTTTTCAGGGGCGAAGAGATGCTGGCCGCGATGCAGGCACGCCAGCCGATTTTGCTGGGCTTTGGCAATCTGGCGGGCCAGGCCGACAGCGAAGCTTCTCCCCTGGCCCGCTCGTTTGTGCCCGGCCCCCGCTTTGGCGGCAAGGGCAAAGAGATCGTTCAGGCCATCGGCAAAGCAGTAGCCGCGGGGGATCGGGTGGTTCTCCTCACCCGCCAGGCCGCGCGTATGCAGAACGATCTGACCGAAGCCGCCATCCCCGCCGACCTGCGCGCCGATCTCGCATCGCCCCCCGGCGCGGGTGTCACAATCGTTCAGTCCGTTCTTTCCGAAGGCTTTGTCATGCGGGGGGCGAGGGGCGAGGGGCAAGAGACGGATGATCAATCACAACCCGCAACTCGCAACTCGCAACTCGCAACACTCCTTCTCTTGACCGACGCCGAACTTTTTGGCTGGCAAAACAGCGGACAGCGCAAGCAGGCCAAAGCCCGTTCGTCGGTCGCGCCGGAACTCTTCTTTGCCGATGTGAAGGCCGGGGATTTTGTCGTGCATATGGAGCACGGCATCGGCCAGTACGAGGGGCTGTCCAAGCTGGAACTGGGCGGTGTGGAGCGGGAATATTTGCAGATCAACTACGCCCAGAACGATAAACTCTATGTGCCGGTGCATCAGGCCGACCGACTCAGCCGTTATGTGGGCGCGGGGGACAGCGGCATCCCCCCGGCGGTCACCCGGCTGGGCACGGCGGACTGGCAGACTGTCAAAGAGCGGGCCAAGAAGGCAGTGGAGGAGATCGCGGGGGATTTGCTCGTCCTCTACGCCGAGCGGGAGTTGGTGTCGGGCCACGCCTTTGGCAAAGACGGCGCCTGGCAGGAGGAGATGGAGGCGGCCTTCCCTTTCCAGGAAACCGAAGACCAGATGCAGGCCATCGGCGAGGTGAAGCGAGATATGGAGTCCGAGGAACCCATGGACCGGATTATCATCGGCGATGTGGGCTATGGCAAGACAGAAGTGGCTGTGCGCGCGGCCTTCAAAGCAGTGATGGACGGCAAGCAGGTGGCTGTGCTGGTCCCCACGACTGTCCTGGCCCAACAACACCACCGCACATTCAGCCGCCGTCTGGCCCAGTTCCCGGTCACAGTAGAGGTGCTTTCCCGCTTCCGCACTTCGGCCCAGCAGCAGAAGATTTTGCAGGGCTTGCGCGAGGGCAAAGTGGATATTGTGGTGGGGACCCATCGGCTGCTGAGCAACGATCTGGACTTTCACGATTTGGGGCTGCTGGTGGTGGACGAGGAGCAGCGGTTTGGCGTCGCCCACAAGGAAAAGTTGAAGCAGATGCGCAAGCAGGTGGATGTGTTGACCCTCAGCGCCACGCCCATCCCCCGCACCCTGCACATGAGCCTGAGCGGTGTGCGCAATATGAGCACCATCAACACCCCGCCCCAGGAACGGCTGCCCGTGCGCACGATTCTGTCGGAACACGACGACAATCTGGTCAAGCAGGCTATCCAGCGGGAGATCGACCGGGACGGCCAGGTTTTTCTGGTCCACAACCGGGTGCAGGGCATCGAGCAGATCGCGGCCCGGGTGCGACGGCTGGTCCCCAGCGCGCGGGTGGCGGTAGCCCACGGCCAGATGGCCGAGCGGGGGCTGGAAGATGTGATGATGCGCTTTGCAGAAGGGGAAATCGATGTGCTGGTGAGCACGACGATTGTGGAAAACGGGCTGGACATCCGGCGGGCCAACACAATGATTATCAACCGAGCCGATCACTTTGGCCTGGCCCAACTCTACCAGCTACGGGGACGGGTGGGCCGGAGCGCGGTGCGGGGCTACTGCTATCTGCTCTACGACAAATACAAATCCCTGGCCTTTGATTCCCGGCGGCGGCTGGAAGCGCTGATGGAGAGCAGCGAGGAGCTGGGCGCGGGCTTTCGCATCGCCATGCGCGATCTGGAAATCCGTGGCGCGGGGGAGCTGTTGGGCGCGCGCCAGCACGGGCAGATCGCCAGTGTGGGCTTTGATCTTTACACCCGGCTGCTGGCCCAGGCGGTCAACGAACTGCGGCGCAAAAAGAGCCAATTTGAAAAGGCTGAAGCGCGGGGAGGAGAAACCACAAAGCCACAGAGCCACAAAGAAGATGGCGAGTTAAGTTTGGACCCGGAGACCGCCCGCAACTCGCAACTCGCAACTCGCAACTCGCTCCCCTTCGATCTGGAAGACCCGCTGGCCCCAGCGGTGACGCTGGATTTGCCCCTGCTGGCCGAGATTCCCACGGGGTATGTGACGGAGGAGGGGCTGCGTCTGCAACTCTACCGACGCATCGCGGGGCTGAACAGCCGGGCGGAGATCGATGCTATGCGTCAGGAGATGCTGGATCGTTTCGGGCCGGACGAGGAGCGGGATGGCCTGCCCATGCCCGTGGAGAATCTGCTCTATCAAATTCTCATCAAAATCCTGGCACTGAAGGCGGGCATTCTCAATATAGGCCGGCGGCGGGATCAGATTGCCATCCGCAAGGAGGGACTGAGTGACGCGCAGCGGCGCAATTTACAGGCGCGCCTGCGCCGGGATTTGGGCCGCGTGAACGACGAGGGCGACTTCATCCCCCAGAACGGTCTGCACGTGGGGCGGGAAGCCGTCTATCTGCCCATCGACGAAGACGACTTCTGGCGGGTGCTGCTGGTGAAGGCGTTGGAGGCGTTGCGGGTGGAATTGGCTAACGGCGAATAAATGACAGATGCGTCTGATTTTGCCTCTTTGCACCTGTGCGTTCAGAAATAGCCATTCCACCATCCCATTGGCCAATACAGTATTCTTGAGAAGAGCTCGCTGATTTTGGTTTGCATGCTCAATGCAGCGTCAACAAAGTTTTTTGGGCGTAGAAGTTCGACTTTTCAGAAAAGTCGAACTTCTGTAGTCGAATAACTTTGTTTCCAGTGTACTCAATGGCTCTATGAAACAGCGATAGCTCCCATCTCACACTATCATTCACTTGTGGGTTTGAGAAATTCTATGTCCGCAATGAGCAAAGCCCCTGTGAGCAATGCTCCGAATTGAAATTCAACAGCTTCAATCTGAGACAAGTCCACGGATTCAAACGCAGTCAGAGGGATTCGTATGGATGCGGGGTAGAGCATATAGGGATCATATCCATAGGACTCGCTAGGTGGTGGGATAGCCATAGAGGGTAAGTCTGGGGAAATATCGACTTGGCTCGTATTTCCCGATGTATCTCGCAGAACCATTCCAAATGCCTGAGACTCACCAATTGCGTTTGTACGCATCAGGTAGTCAGGTACAGCGCGGATATGCAGGCTGGCATATTCACGGATATCTTGAAACTGTGGTGGGATGGCGAATGTCACTTTATCAAAGCCAAAATACATCATTCGCATGTAGCCAAACTGTCCGGGCATGATGATAGGTATGTTGCAAACCTGTCCCGGTAGACACATGCTTATTCCATTATAGGAAGCGTCAACCTCACCGCCCAATACATTTTGTGTTCGTTCTTGATAGTCCCTTGGATACATCAAAACAAGCCGATCTTCAAAGGGTATCGTCAATGCCGTCTGCACATCTTGTCCATATAATTCATTGGGTGCAGGGGCTGACCTATCATACAGAGGACTCGTGCCATCGTGAAACACGACATCAAAATAATTCGTTGTGAATTGGCTCAGCCAATCCTGCTGATCTTGTGGTGCCAGAAGGTCTGTTGTGAAATCAAAGCATAGGTCATAACCGAAGCGAGCATCCGGAAAGTCATCCAATGCCGTATTAAAACCACCGTGGTTTCCACGCATCAAACGGATAGAGGCCGCTATTGCGCTCCGATCGGGATTGAGGCGCGCGGCTTCATAGGCAAATTGTGTCCAATATTGGATTTGATCACCATCACAATCCGGCAATATGGTGGCAACAGGGAGGTCATCAGGCGTACTATAATACGCCATCAATTCCCCAGCAGAACGGAAAATGCCTTCTTCCCCCTCAAAGTTAGCCGCTGCCGCTACCAAAAGCAACGCGTCAATATCTATTTCTTGCCCCTCATAGGCACGGGTTATCGATAATGCCGCGCCTCCTCCAGCAGAATGTCCGACTAATCCGATCTGCGAAAAATCAATTCGTCCTGCCAATGATACGCCATAAAGCGTGTCATCGTTGTCGCTACTCGCCCTTTGAAGGGAATTGATATGAGCATCAACCAATTGTTGCACACGGGTATTAATTGCGCCCGGGCCAAACGCAGGTGTCAGGGCCGCATTTAAGTTTATTGCCATTGCAGCATACCCCTGCTGTGCGAGAGCTTCTACCAAATACGCAAAGCCTATATCAAAACGTATTTCTGGCATGTCTTCGGGACATGGATACGGTTCCATGACGAAATTTCCGCAGATGCCATGCCGCCCATGCAAAATGATGATAAGTGGATGTGCTTGTTTGCCGCCAGGCAGACCGATTATTCCCTCGAAGGGCGATACAATATCAGCATCACCTAACAGCGGTGTGCTGATATCTATCGTTCCAAGATTAAATTCCCTGACTATCGGGCTTGTATTCTGCGCTGGGATGGATGTTGGGGTAGATGTTGGGGTGTACACCGGGGTGAATGTTGGGGTGTACGTTGGGGTGCATGCTGAAATGCATAGCGTGAAAAATAGAACGATGAAGGACCACGATTTATGAAAAACCATTATACCTCTGCTTGTATTAGGTTATACTTCGATTGCCAATCTCTACTGGGGCGTTATCAGACAAATACACCTAATTCTGACAAATCGGCTTGTTATGTCAAACTGATAGGCCGCCTGACCAAACCACATCAATCCGGCACCAACGCAACCCGCCAGCAGACACTATATGTTGTATATCTCTTCCGAACACTGCCTATATATAGTCGAAATAGGTTAGCGATGAGAGTATGATAGACTTCCGGGCATAGTATCATGATGTCACTTAAATTACAATTCCAAAATTTGCAGCGGTGCAATTCAGATTGGGAGCACCGATTCCGGGAATCAGCATTGTGCTGCACCAGAAAACCAGGCCCTGGGCGTCGTCAAACGTATTCACAAGCCCATCCCCAGACCCAATCTCCAAGCTTATCCAATCCGACAATCATAAATATCGCTGAGTCTGTTACGAATGTCAGCGTCACAGAGTTTTGATCAATTGCCCCAGAAATGCACCGATACGTTCTACGCTGTAGCCGCGCCGTTCCCGCAGATAGCGAAAATAGGGAGGGGTCAGGGGGGCCAGCAGCAGATCGGTAAGCATCTCTCTATCCACAGCCGGGTCAATCTCCCCCGCGGCCTGTGCACCGCGCAGCAGACCGCTGACGGTCATGTGTTGGAAACTGAAATAGGGCGGGTCAATTTCCCCGGCGGCAGGGCTGATGCCTGCCTGTTGCACCTCAAAAAGCAGCGCAATGTGGCTGTCGGTAAAGGCGGCGACATGGAGAAAAAAGTGTTCCAACCGCGCCAGGAAGGTCGCCTTTTCCCCGGCCAACCCCTGCAAAAGGGCGAGCATCTCTTGCTCGTGGCCGCGCAAATTTTCATCCAGCAACAATAGACACAGCTCGCCTTTGTTGGCAAAACGGCGATAGAGCGTGCCCTTGCCCACCCCCGCGGTTGTGGCAATGTCGGCCATGGTCACATTGGCCACGCCTCGCTCCGCAAAGAGGGCGCAGGCCGTGGCCAGCAGCCGCGCCCGGTTGGCGCTGGCGTCCCGCCGTTCGTGGCTGGGCGGAAGAATATCAGCCCAGCCGTCCACATTTCCAGAAATTAACTCAATCGCCTCAGACATAATTCGATATTGAGATATATGAATTTGACACACACAAAAAGTTCTGTTATACTTCCTTATACAGAAACGGACTGCGGTCCGCTTGTATGTCAATTATCGCACAGAGAACGAGAAAATGGCAATCGATCCACAGACAAAACTCGGCCCGGTCCATTTGCAGGTAGCCGACCTGAACACGCTGGTCGCCTATTATACAACTCTCGGTCTGCATCTGCGCGGCCGGAACGGGAAACAGGCAGTGCTTGGGGCAGGCGAGCAGGACCTGCTGGTGTTGAAGGAGCGTGCCGACGGTCAACGGGTGCGAGGAAGCAGCGGCCTCTACCACTTCGCAATTCTGCTGCCATCCCGAACTGATCTGGGCCGTGCCCTGCGCCATTTCAGCCAGTCGGCTATTCCTGTGGGCGGCGCGTCGGACCACGCGGTCAGCGAAGCGCTCTACTTGACCGACCCGGAGGGCAACGGCATCGAAATCTATCGGGACCGGCCCCGGGCAGAGTGGCAATATCCCAACGGGGAACTGGTCATCAACACAACGCCCTTTGATGCAGAAGGTGTGCTGGCCGCGGGCAATGACGACCCGACAGAATGGAACGGTTTCCCCGCCGCTACAGTCATCGGCCACATTCACTTGCATGTGGGCAGCATCGATGACACCGAAGGCTTCTATCGGGACGCGCTGGGCTTCGATCTGATCACCCGCTATGGACCCAGCGCCACCTTTTTGTCAGCAGGCGGCTATCACCACCACATCGGCGCCAACACCTGGGCCGGAGTGGGTGCGCCCCCTGCCCCAGAAAATGCCTGGGGGCTGTCTCACTTTACTATCGAAGTGCCGGGAACACAGGCGCTCTCCCAAGTTCGGGCGCGGCTGGAAAGCGCGGGGGTGTCGGTAGCCGAGCGGGACAACGGCTATTTTGTGCGTGATCCGTCGGGCAACGGCATTCTGTTGCGCAGCATCACTTAATCAGGTTTGCTCCGCAAGGGATCGAAGCAACAAAAAGCATGTTTTCCTTCCCTTGTGGTTAAATTGTCTATTCATCTATCAGTCTAACCAGCTCCTTTCGAAAGGAATCTGTACAATGTCTTGGAAAATCGATCCATCCCACTCCGAAATTCAGCTCTCTGTGCGCCATATGATGGTGAGCAAAGTGCGTGGTCACTTTGCCACCTTTAGTGGCGAAGTCGATTTCAACGAAGAGAATCCAGCAGCATCTTCTGTGGACGTAACAATTGACGCCAGCAGTATTAATACCCGTGATG
The DNA here is from genome assembly GCA_019637685.1 of Caldilineaceae bacterium. GTDB lineage: Bacteria > Chloroflexota > Anaerolineae > Caldilineales > Caldilineaceae > JACQGT01. The sequence continues at coordinate 18,295 of JAHBVF010000053.1, forward strand.
ATCAGCGCGACGGCCACCTGAAGTCACCCGACTTCCTGAATGTGGAAGAATTTCCCACATTGCGTTTCGTCAGCAACCGGGTGGAAGTTGTGAACGATCACAAAGGACGCATCTTCGGCGACTTGACCATCCGGGATGTGAGCCGCCCAGTGGTGTTGGACGCGGAGTACACAGGCCAGGCCAAGAGTCCCTGGGGCACGACCAGCGCGGGATTCTCGGCCACCACCAGCTTTGACCGCAAAGAGTGGGGGCTGGGCTGGAACCAGACCCTGGAGACCGGCGGCATTCTGGTGGGCGACAAAGTGAATGTAAGCATCGAGTTGGAGTTGATCAAGCAGGAAGGCTAAGGCCAGGAAAATGGGGCTGTGGACATATGTCCACAGCCCCATTTTTGATTACCCGTCCAGCCCCAATCGCTGGTACTGTTCCCGCGGGGCCTCGCTCTCCTTCATCAAACGGACCAATAGCTCGACCATCCGTTGCTCCTGGGCTGGATCGGCCAGGGCATTTTCCTGGGCCGGATCGGATTGCAGGTCGTAGAGCAGATTGCCCAGCGCGTGGGCTGTGGGAGCCACATGCGCGGCGCGGCCCGGAATTTTCATCACTGGGCAATTTTTGGTAAAGGCAAAAGGTTCGGCTTTGTCCCAGACGGGCAGTTCCCCCGCGTCGAAAAGTTTGTTCATGTGGGTAGGCATCACCGTATATTCGTAGAGTGGCGTGTTATCCCCTGCCGCGGCGCGCATATAGACGTAGCGCCCGTCGGTCACATTGACTGGCCCGCCGTGATAGCCGAAGCGCAGGGCTTCACGGGTGGGGGCGTCGTCGGCAATCGTCCCGCCCAGAGGAATCCCCTGCATCTCTGCGGGCAAGTCCACGCCGAAGAAGTCCAGGAGAGTAGCGGGGAAGTCGATCATTTGGGTCAATTGCTGCCGCCGCTCCCCGGCCACCCGGCTGCGGGGGTCCCAGATAAAGAGGGGTGTGTGGGCTACTTCGCTCCACAGGGGCATATTGTTTTTGGCCCACCAGTCGTGCTCGCCCAGAAAAAATCCGTGATCCGTGCAGACGATAAGCATTGTATCGTCCCACAGTTTCAGGTCGTCGAAGAGATTGAGAATCTGTCCCATATAGTGATCGCACATACTGAGCAGCGCGGCGTATTGCAGCCTTCCGTGTTCCACCTCTTCGTCGCTCTCCTCCACCTGGCGATAGGGCGGCCAGTCGAAGTGCTTGCCACTGTATTCGTGGGGGTATAGGTCTTTATAGTGTTGCTGACTGAAGAAAGGCTCGTGGGGGTCGAAAGTTTCGATCTGCAAGAACCAGTCCTGTTCACCCGCGTTGCGACGAATGAAATCGACACCCGCGGCAAAGGTTTGGGGCTGGGGTTGCTCCTCTTCCCGGCGCATAAAAGGCCGGTTGACCCAATCCTGCCGCCAGCGGGGATGCTCCCCCCGACCCGCCACTGTCGGCGGAATTTCCGGCTGTTTCACCTGGCCAATCCATGGATCCCCCTCTTGCCCCCGGTGGAAGTCCCAGGTGGTGTAGCGGTTGTGATAGGTGGCCCCACCGTCCTCAAAGTAATGGTAGTGGTCGGTGGACAGGTGGGTGTAGACACCGTTCTCCCGCAAAATCTGGGGCATGGAATTGTCAAAAGGTTCGATGGGTCCCCAACTGCGGTGCAGAAAATTGTAGCGCCCGGTGTGGAGTTCCCGGCGCGCGGGCATACAGGGCATACTGCCCACATAGCAGTTGTCAAAGGTAACAGTGCGCTCGGCCAGACGGGCGAAGTTGGGTGCGTGGGTCCAATCACAGCCATAGGGCGGCAGCATTCGGCGGTTGAGAGAATCGAACATGACCATTACGGCACGCATGGGGCAGTTTCCTTTCATGGATGTTGCAGTGGATGTCGCGGTGAATAGGGGGCACAGCGTCAGGGGGAATAGTACATTGGGCCGGACGAAACAGCAACCTGCAAAACAGAAAATTTTTCATCCATTCCAGACTTGACAGACCAAAGAACCCGTGTTATACTCTTCCTCAGCAAGATGTTGTAAGTTCTGAATCTCGTTCGTAAGACCGCCGCTCAGACAACAAATCCGAGCAGCGGTTTTTTTGTGCCTGTGGAGAACCTCAACGTTTTGTACCAACTTTATCTTTGTAGTACGTAGAAAACGAAAGGGTTTTCCACAAATGAGTGAATCAGTTACTGGAACCGTCAAATGGTTCAACGATCAAAAAGGTTTCGGCTTCATCGAACATGAGGGTGGCAAGGACGTCTTCGTTCACCATTCCGCAATCATGTCCGAAGGCTTCCGCAGCCTGACCGAAGGCGACAAGGTCGAATTCACGATCGAGCAAGGCCCCAAAGGCCCCAGCGCCGCTGGTGTTCGCCGGGTCTAGTTTGACCGTAGAACAATCAGAATAGTAATAGAAGAGACCCGTTCCATTGTGGACGGGTCTCTTCTATTGGAGGGCAGTAGCTCCGATTTTGGTTGATAATTTGTCCTGATTGGCTGGGCAAAAATGCGAAAGCTGTTGTAGTCTATAGTCTTACCGCACCCGCCGTTGAATGCACCAGAGGTGTAGACAAAATGAGTATCCGCTTGAAGAACGCACAAAAGACAGGTCTCACCCGCCAAATCGCGCTGTTGGCTGGTCCGCTGGTTCTGCAAAACCTTTCGCAAACGCTGCTTGGGGTGGTAGACACGTATTTTGTCTCCCGCATCAGCACAGAAGCCCTGGCTTCTGTGGGGCTGTCCAGCGTGATGTTTTTCGCCGTACTGATGCTCTTTCGGGGCGCGGCCAATAGCACTGTCGTCTTTGTGGGCCGTGCCCACGGCAGCGGCGACGCGGAACGGGTGGGTCTGGCGGTCTGGCGCAGCCTGAATATGGTTGTCTGGCTCAGTCTGCTGGTCGTCTTCCTTCCCTCCCTTTTCAGCGGGCTGATGTCGGTGGCAGCCCCCAGCGACAGTCCTGCCGTGCGGGAGATGGGCACCACCTACCTCAGCATCCGGGCTTTCGAGATTCCGCTGGTGATGTTCAGCGCGGTGGTGTGGGGCTTTCTGGTCGGGCGGGGCAACTCCCGCACGCCGATGATTCTGGCCTGGATCACCGTACTCAGCAATATTTTGTTGGACTGGATGCTGGTTCTGGGCAATTTGGGCGCGCCGGCCCTGGGCGTGGCTGGTGCAGCCTACGCCACACTCATCGCCAACGGGATCAACGCGGCCCTGAGCGCCTGGATTCTCTGGTCAGCCGAGAGCCGCCGGGAGTTTGGGACGGGCAGCGCGATGCGGGCATCCTGGGCGGAGTTGAAAGCAGTGCTCAAAGTGGGATTGCCTATGGGTGCTGGTGACTTCATCGAAATCGCTTCCTTCAGTGCCTTTTTCGCGCTGTTGGCCCGGCTGGGCACGGACATTCTGGCCGCCAATCAGATCGCCCTGCAATTTCTCAGCGTTTCGTTTACTTTTGGCATCGCGGTCAGTATGGCTACCTCCAGTCTGGTCTCCCAAAATTTGGGCGCAAAACGGCCGGAGATTGCGGAAAAAGTAACCTATCGGGCTGTCGGTCTGGCAATGCTAGGGATGGGACTAATCGGGCTGAGCTATCTGATTGCACCGGCCCGGCTGATGGGGATATTCAGCCAGGAGCAGTCGGTCATCGAGGCGGGGGTATTTGTCATGCGGCTGATCGCATTCTATCAGGTCTTCGACGCGCTGGGAATTGTCCTGGCCGGCGCGCTCAACGGCGCGGGGGACACGACTTTTACGATGGCGGCCCGCTCGATTATGGCCTGGGGAATGTTTATTCCGCTGGTCTGGCTGCTCATCTACCACTTCGACGCGGGGCTGGCCGGTGCGTGGGCCGGCGCGCTGCTCTATCTGGGCGGGCTGGCCTTTGTCTATCTCATCCGCTTCCGTTCGGGCCACTGGAAGACGATTGAGTTGGCGTGAAGCAACGCTCTATTTGGTGCGCCCGTGGCACTGTTTGAACTTGCGCCCGCTGCCACAGGGACAGGGATCGTTGCGGTTGGTGCGGTTGAATAGCGCTTCCAAACGTTTGTCCTGCTGGGCCAGGTAGCCCATAATATTGGCCGGGGCGCGGCGGTTGTTCAGTTCGTTGGTCATAAAATTCATGTGCGGGCGCACGTGGTTGAAGAAGGCCCGATAGCCCGCGCACAGGTAATTGAGACCCGGTTCACCGTCCGGCGTTTTGATAAAACGGTTTTTGGGGCAGCCGCCGTTGCAGACGAACTTCACTTCGCAGTCCAGGCAGTATTGGGGCAGGGCGTCCCGTTTGTCCGTGCCGAACTTGCGCTGGCCCGGCGAGCCGACCATTTTGATCAGCGGGATTTCCTGGATGTTGCCCAGCAGATAGTCGGGTTCCACGTAGTGATCGCAGGAGAAGAGATCGCCGTTGTGCTCCATGGCCAGCGCGGAACCGCAGGTCTCCTCGAAGATGCACAGACCGGGCCGGTTGCCGCTGTAGGCTGCCAGGGCCACATCGAAAATCTGCACAAAGACTTTCCCCACATCTCGCCGCACCCACTCCTCGAAAATAGCGATCAAAAACTGGCCGTACTGCTCGGCAGTCACCGAACGGTCCTTTACGTCATCCCCCTCCTGATAACCAGTCTCGTTGTCCCGCTCCACAATGGGGATGAACTGCATAAATTCGGTCTTCACTTCGTCGCGCAGAAAGCGGTAGACCTCCACCGGATGGGGTGCGTTGGCCGCGTGGACGGTCGTCAGGATATTGAAGCGCACCCCGTGTTTGTGGAGCAGCCGGGCCGCCCGCATTACCTTTTCCCAGGTGGGCGCGCCGCCTTTGTCCACCCGATAGGCGTCGTGGAGATGTTGCGGCCCGTCCATACTCAGGCCGATGAGGAAGTCGTTCGCCGCGAAGAACGCGGCCCAGTCGTCGTCCAGCAGCGTGCCATTGGTTTGCAGTGCGTTTTCCACCCGCATCCCCGGCCGTTTGTGCTTCTGCTGGAACTCAACGGATTTCTGGAAGAACTCCAGCCCCATCAGCGTCGGTTCGCCTCCCTGCCAGGCAAAAGTTACTTCGGGAACCCGCTGGCCCGCGATGTACTGCTTCGTATACTCCTCCAGCAGCGCCTCGTCCATGCGGAACTTGCTGCCCGGATACATGGCCTCTTTGCTCAGGAAATAACAGTAGTGGCAGTCCAGGTTGCAGATAGCGCCCCTGGGTTTGAGCATTATATGAAAGGCCGGCGGCGGCGCGATGACGCCGCTGGTCAATTTGGATGGGGCTTGCAAGGTTACGGGGGGCATAAGGTGACTTCTCCAAGCAGTGGGGGTTACAGATACTCAACGTGGCCGCGCATCTCATCCGGTGTCAAAATTTCGTAGATCAACATCAAGCTGCGAATCATTTCACCCAAAGAACGGCTTCCCATCCGACAATAGGCGATGCCGGGATGGGCTGGATTTGCGGCGGACAGACGCAGAAAGTCAGCGTCGTGGGTGACAATCACCCGATTGTTACGCTGAATGTGAGCCCACCGCTCTGCGTCGCTTTTCGTGCGCAACCCGGCGTCACTCGTCGTCGTAATGTCGATTCCTTGCCGTCGCAATGCACGGGCAACGTCCAGGTCTATATGCTCGTCCAAATGAAACCGTATACGTTCAGCCATTGGACAAAGCGCGGAGTTTGGCCTTTAAGAGTGAAGGATGTTCCTGCTCGAATGTTGCGGCAAACGCCTCGTCAGCGGCAATGTCGGCGTCGATCTCCGCCCGGTGATCGTAATACCAGGCCATCGCCGCGTAGACATCCGCCGGAGACAGGTCAAAACGGCCAGCGATTTCGGGCAGCGTATGATTCAGGCGCAGATACATAAGCGCCACATCGGCAACGGTAATGCGCGTCCCTGCGATGCGGGGGCGTCCACCGCGCACAGTCGATGTAACTTCAATGTGACGATCCAGAACTGCTTCCATAGGAGATAGCCTCGTTTCTACTGCCCTTCGTGCCACACCACACACTTCTACACGCCCAACGCCGGCACGTCCACCCAGCGCCGCTCCGCCCAGGCCTGGTAGCCCAGCTCGGCCAACTGCACGCCCTTCGCCCCTTCCATCAGGTCCCAGCGGAAGGGGGTGTCCTCGACCACATGGCGCAGGAAGGCTTCCCACTGGATTTTGAAAGCGTTGTCATAGAGCCGGTTGTTGGGCATCCATTGCCAGGTGTCAAAGAATTGAATCGGCTGGGTAATGTCCGGGTTCCAGACCGGCTTGGGCGTAAACGCATCGCCCTGGACCACACACTCGCGCAGACCGGCCACCGCGCTGCCCCGCGTGCCGTCCACATGCACAGTCAGCAGATCGTCCCGGCGCACACGGGTCGTCCAGGAAGAATTGAACTGGCAGACGACACCGTTCGCCAACTCGAAGATAGCGTAGGCCGCGTCGTCCGCGTCCGCGGCGTAGCGCTCGCCCCGCTCGTCCACCCGGTCGGGCAGATGGACCGCGCCCATACAGGCCAGGCTGCTGATTGGCCCGAAAAGATTGTCGATGACGTAGCGCCAGTGGGCGAACATATCCAGAATAATGCCGCCGCTCTCCGCCTTCTGGTAGTTCCAGGAGGGGCGCTGCGCGGGCTGGTCGATGCCGTCGAATACCCAATAGCCGAACTCGCCGCGCACGGAGAGAATGCGGCCAAAGAAGCCGGTGTCGATGAGATATTTCAGCTTCAACAGACCGGGCAGGAAGAGTTTGTCCTGCACGACGCCATTCTTCACGCCTGCATCCCGCGCGGCCTGGGCCAGACGCACGGCTTCCGCGGTGGTGGCCGCGGTGGGCTTCTCGCAATAGACAGCCTTGCCCGCGGCAATAGCCTTCAGTGTATTCTCCACACGCAGATTCGTAGCCAGCGCGTCAAAGTATATCTGATTTTCGTCGTCGGCCAACGCGCTGTCCAGATCGGTGGTCCAGCGCTCCACGCCGTGGGCCGCGGCCAGCCGTCGCAGTTTGTCTGCGTTGCGCCCTACCAGCACCGGCTCCGGCACAATGCGGTCGCCGCTGGCTGTGACAACACCGCCCTGCTCACGGATCGCCAAAATCGAACGCACCAGATGCTGGTTCGTCCCCATACGCCCAGTGACGCCGTTTAATATCACACGAATTGGGATAATTGCCATGAAAGTGGATACTCCTGTCAGTCCGAGATTTTAATAAAGGTCTGTCCGTGTATCAGCCGGCGAAGGGCAAAAGAGCGGCACAACAGTCCATCTATCGTCCGCCGTCAGAATCCTATAACTCTACCGCAAAAAGCCTTTTGAGCCACTGATAGACACTGATAAACGCTGATAAAAAGAAGAATTCTCTCCTGAAGTTCTCTGCGACTCAGCGTCTCCGCGGGAGAAATTGACCTTTTTGCAGTGGACTCAATCCTATGAATCCTGCAAATACGCCTCTACAATCCGCCCTAGAAACGTCTCCTGATCCCCTTCCCACAGCCGGGTGGAGAAGATTTCCACTTCGTTAAAGCCGTCGAAACCGGCCTCCTCCACCCAGCCCCGAATCTGCCGGATGGGAATACAGCCCTCGCCCATCAGCCCCCGGTCGTTGAGCAAATCTTCCGTGGGCGTGCGCCAGTCGCAGATGTGAAAGGCGAAGATGCGTTCGGCTTCCCCGCAGCGCCGGATTTCGGCCTGCAAGTGGGGGTCCCACCAGAGGTGGTAGACATCGACCGCCACGCCCACAAACGGCGAGTCGATGGCGTCGCAGATGTCGTTGGCCTGGGCCAGTGTGTTGATGGCCGAGCGACTGTCCGCGTACATCGGATGTAACGGCTCCACCGCCAACTTTACTCCCGCAGCCGCGGCCTGGGGCAACACCGCTTCGATGCCCTCCCGAATCTGCTGGCGGCTGACATCCAGCGGCTGGCCCGGCACAGCCCCGCAGACCAGCACAATCAGCGGCGCGCCCAGCGCCGCGGCCTCGTCGATAGCCCGCCGGTTGTCGTCGATAGCAGCGCGGCGTCCCGCTTCCATCTCGGCTGGGAAAAATCCACCCCGGCAAAGGGAGACTGCCGAAAGTCCCGCGTCCCGCATACGCTGGCCCGTGGCGGCAATGTCCCGCCCGGCCAGGGCATCCCGCCAGACGGTTATGCCCTTCACGCCGTGGGCAGCGAAGCGCTCGATGGCGGTCTCGATCGGCCAGGGCTTTGTGGTGATAGTGTGGACGCAGAGTTTGGATGTGTCAGGAAGCGGATGGGCCATAACGCATTCAGTTTTCGTGTGGAAAGGATTGAGTTGGATGGGGCTATTATAACATCCCGAAGCGGACGGCACGAAGTTTTAGTCAGTGCGACCTGTAGCCACCAGTAAACTGGTCACAAGCAGCACAAAGGCGACGGGCGCCCAGATCATTCGTTCACCCGCACTGGGTGTGAGTAGATTGAGTACCAGGCTGACTGTCGTAAAAGCGACGACGAACCAAATAACCCATCGGGATGGGCGGAACCATTTGTGAAATCCAACGCCCGCCCGGGCCAATACAATGGCCGCCAGGAATAGCAACACTGCCGCTTGGACAAGCGCTGCAATCCGAAGGGGCGGCGGGAATGAGCCGGAGAAAGCACCACCCATTGCATACGCGCCCCAGGGCGCGCCCAATGCCAATGCAATCTGAAAGGCTACGACACCGGCAGAGGCGAAAGCGTAGATGAACGCCGCCATTCGTTTAATCTTCACGAAGCGATCTCCTCACAAACTATGCAGATGCTTCCTCTGCCAGAATTCCGTCAATGGCCGACAGTTCTTCGGCGCTGAAGGCGAGATTCTGGGCAGCGGCCACGCAGTCCTCGATCTGCGACGGCTTGCTCGCCCCGATCAGCGCGGAAGTCATCCCCGGATGGCGCAGAACCCAGGCAATCGCCATCTGGGCCAGGGTCTGCCCCCGCTGCTGGGCCAGCCCATTCAACTGCTGAATCGTCGCCAGCCGCTCCGGGGTGATCTGCTCCCGGCGCAGGAAGTTGGAGCCACTCGCAGCGCGCGAGTCATCCGGGATGCCGCCCAGATAGCGGTTGGTCAGCATCCCCTGGGCCAGGGGTGAGAAGACGATACAGCCGATGCCCTCGGCGGCCAGAGTGGGGATTAATTCTTCCTCCGGCCCCCGGCGCAGCATACTGTAGGCGGGCTGGTGGATCGTGCAGGGCGTGCCCAAATCCCGCAGAATCGCGGCGGCTGCGCGGGTCTGCTCGGCGGAGTAGTTGGAGACGCCCACATAGAGCGCCCGCCCGGAACGCACCGCGTAGTCCAGCGCGGCCATCGTCTCTTCCAGGGGTGTGTTGGGGTCGGGCCGGTGGTGGTAGAAGATGTCCACGTAGTCCACGCCCAGCCGTTTCAGGCTCTGGTCCAGACTGGCGATGAGATATTTGCGGGACCCCCACTCGCCGTAGGGTCCAGGCCACATGCGGTAGCCCGCTTTGGTGGAGATGATCAGTTCGTCCCGGTGGCCGGAGAGGTCGTCGCGCAAAATTCGCCCGAAGGTTTCCTCGGCAGAGCCGGGAGGCGGGCCGTAGTTGTTGGCCAAATCGAAGTGGGTGACGCCCAGATCGAAGGCCCGGTGAACCATTGCCCGGCCATTCTCCTGGGGGGTGACGCCGCCAAAGTTGTGCCACAGGCCCAGAGAAACGGCGGGCAGGAGCAGCCCGGAACGGCCCGCCCGGTTGTAGACCATTTTGTCGTAGCGGGATTCAGAAGCGGAATAGGGCATGGGGACCTCTCTCTGGGGTGGCAGCAGACATTCAGATTATCCCTATTGTAGCGGTGTGGCAGAGGAAATCCAAGCTGGTTTCGCCGCTAAATCCGCTTGCCGACCCAACTGGCAAAATTCAAGGCCAGGCGGTATACTCTGCAAGCATTACGTTCGCGGTACATCGCCCACCCATTTCACCCGAATTGAGGATGCACTATGTCAACCAGCCCCCTAACTTTTGAAAAATTCCGCGTCTGGCAGGTGGTTGTCCCCGCTCGCCAGGACATTGTCTCCGCGCCTGGGGACCCCGGCGTGATGTACCGGGACAGCGTGCAATGGCCCCAGATACCGATTCATCTGGTGGAAGGAACTACCTCCCAGGGCTTCACCGCGGTGGGCGAGTGTGACCGGGGCACGTCACGCGCCAGCGTCGAAGCCACATTGCGGGATTTGCTGGGGCGGGACCTGTCATCGGTCACGCCTGCGACGGTCTGGAAAGGCCCGGCCAATGCAACCGGACTGCCCCGGGGCTATCCCTACTGGTCCTGGGAACTGGCCGGGGAGCGCAGCTATATTTTGCTCGAATCCCTCTGGCTGGACGCGGTGGGAAAATCGCTGGGAATGCCCGCCCACCAGTTGATGGGGGGCGCGATCCGGGATCGGGTCGCGGTCGATTTCTGGATGAATCGCCCCGACGCGCCCACAATGGCGAAGCTGATCCACGAGGCAGTGGCCCTGGGGCTGCGGGGCGTCAAGATGAAGTCGAGCGCCGGCGGTGACACTGTGGATGCGCTGTTGGCGATTGCCGCAGACGTTCCGGAGGGCTTCCACATTACTATCGATCCAATGTGCGCCTGGCGTTCCCTGCGCGAGTGTGCCCGACAGTTGGAGAAGCTGGCCCAACTGCCCTTCGATATCCAAATCGAAGACCCCTTTCCCTATGAGGCGATTGAAGACTGGCGGGCGGTCCGCCAGATTCTTCCCCTGACGATTGCCTGCCACACCCGCAGCGAAGGTGTGCTGCAACTGGCCATGCGGGAGGAGATGGCCGACACCTATAATTTGGGGCGGGGCAGCGTCTACGATTTTCTGCGCCTGAGCCACGTGACAGAATTTGTCAGCAAAGACTGCTGGCAGGGCAGTTCTCTCGAATTGGGTGTGCTGCAACAGATGCGCCTGCACGCCTCGGCCTGCGCCCGCAATTGCGTGCTGCCCAGCGATCTACAGAGCGAATGGGTGCGGGAAGAGACGCTTGTTACCCCGCATATGGCCTACGACGACGGCCACGCGCTGGTTCCTAGCGCCCCGGGCCTGGGCGTGGAGCTGGATTTTGCGGCTATGCAGCCGTATGTCGCCGAACACTTTGACATAGCATAAATTGCGTTGTCCATCCCATTAGCCGAAATCGTTCAACAACGCTATACTCGTAAAAATCAACGTACGCCGTCACAATTCAATCCACAACAGTGCATCCTTCTCTATGCCCACCTCTCGTATTCTTTTTGGTTCCCAAGCACAAGCCGCGTTGCGTCGCGGGTTCGATCAGTTGGCCGCGGCCCTGGAAGTGGCCCTCGGCCCCACAGGCAATCGGGTGGCGGTAAGTCGGGACAACCGCCGCCGCGCGCCCGAACTCCTGGCCGACGGCGCGGATATTGCCCGCCGCATCACCGCGCTGCCCAATCCCCACGAAGGGATGGGCGCGTACCTGGCCCGCCACATTGCCTGGCAGATGGAGGAAAATGTGGGCGATGGCGCAACCACTGCCGTCGTCATTGGCCGCCATATCCTCAACGAAAGCCACCGCCACATCGCCGCGGGCCACAACGCCATGAGCCTGCGTCGGGGCCTGGAGAAGGGGCTGGAGGCCGCGTTGGAGGCGCTGCACGGGCTGGCTGTCCCCCTGGAAAACGCGGAGCAGACCATTGCCCTGGCCACAACCATCACCGGGGACACGGTGCTGGGCAAATATATCGAGGAAGTCTTCGATGTAATCGGGCCGCTGGGCGCGGTGGAGGTGCGCAAGAGCTACGCCCGGGTCCACGACCGGCGCTACATCCGGGGCGTACTGTGGAACAACGGCTGGATATCCTCCTATTTCACCACCGAGCCGGGCAAGGCTGTGGTGGAAAAACCCTACATCCTCTTCAGCGATCGCCATCTGAGCAGCGCCGACGATCTGATCCCGCTGATGGGCGCGATTCGCAAAGAGGGCGGGCGGGGGCTGGTGGTCATCGCCACGGATGTGACCGGCGACGCGCTCAACCTGCTGGTGACCAACAAACAGCGGGGCGGCCTGCCCACACTGGCAGTCAAAGCGCCTGGGCTGGGGCTGGAAAAGGCAGAGGTGCTGGCCGATCTGGCCGCGCTCTGCGGGGGCAAAGTTTTCCTGAACGTGGCCGGCGAATCCCTGGCCAAAGCAGCCCTGGCTGATCTGGGCCAGGCTGACGAAGTGCAGGCCATCCGTTCCAGCTTTACAATTGTGGGCGGACGGGGACGGCCCGCGGCCATCCGCGAGCGGGCCGATGATCTGCGCAAACGCATTCCCGACGCATCCTATGGCCGGGAGCGGGAGCGGCTGATCGAGCGTCAGTCCAAATTGACCGGAGGCGTGGCTGTGCTGGAAATCGGCGGCGCATCCGACGTGGAGCAGGAATTTCTGGACGAGCGCACGGAAGAAGCAGTGCGGGTGGTGCGGCTGGCCCTGCAGGATGGGGTTGTGCCTGGCGGTGGCGCGGCCTATCTGGCCTGCATCCCCGCGGTGGAGCGGCTCACCCTGTCCACGGACGAAGCCCCGGCTATGGCCATCCTCTGCCGGGCGCTGGAAGCACCAATCCGGGCTATCATTTCCAACGCGGGCATAGAGGCTGCGCCGATTTTGGCCCGCCTGCAAGGACGGGGCGCGGGCTGGGGCTATGACGTGCTGCGCCACGAAATTGCTGAAATGGCCGCGGCCCATATCGTCGATCCGGCGAAAGTGGCCGAAGCCGCGTTGCGCACGGGCATCTCCGGCGCGCTGATGGGGATGACGACGGATGTGCTGGTCTACAAGCCCCGGCACAACCGGGATGAGGATGTGGATTTCGAAGTGTAGACAGAAAGATCGCCAGCCGCGGATGGCGGACGGGCGACCCACCACAGGACGACAGTTTGCAAATGCGAAATACCCCAAACCCCACACCCTCCAGTTTTACACGCACGGGCGGCTGGCCCGGCGGAACCGTCACCGCGCTGCTCGTTCTGACCGATGGCACGACATCGCCGACAATTCTGGCCGGGACAAAAGCGGGTCTGTTCCGTTCGGCGGATGGCGGGCAACACTGGCAGCCTGTGGAAAACGGACCTGCTGACCCGGCGATTGTGGCAATGGCCACCGCGCAGGGGACGATTTTTGCCACCAGCGAAGGCGGGCGGCTCTACTGTTCGGATGACGGAGGCCAAAGCTGGCCGGAGTTGACTGGATGGGCCGGGTTGGGCGTGGGTGTGGCGATCGCGCTCTCTCCTGCCTACGCGGACGATGCCACACTTTTCATCGCCACCGCTGACGGTCCAATGCGCTCTCAGGACAGGGGGCAAAGCTGGGAAATTTCCAACTTTGGCCTGCTGGACGTGGACACTCTCTGCCTCGCCATTTCCCCTGACTACACGAACGACGAAACTCTTTGGGCTGGCACAGCCTTTGGCGGTTTCTTCCGCTCGCGCAATGGCGGGCGCTCCTGGCGGGAATCCGGGGCGGGCCTGCCCGACGCCGCGGTGCAATGCCTGACCCAGGGCGCGGATGGCACGCTCTACGCGGGAACCGAATCGGATGGGGTTTTCCGCTCCGCCGATGGGGGCAACACCTGGCAGCGCGCGGGCGACGAACTCATCGACCAGAGCATCAACAGCCTGGCTGTGCTGCCCCGTTGTATATTGGCCGGGACCAGCCAGGGCCTCTTCCGCTGGGCAGATGGCGAAGACGGCTGGCAGCCCTCCGCTGCTGGCGATTTTGTGGCCTTTGCCCTGGCCCACACGGACGGTCTGGCTGTGGCAGGGGCCTGGCAAAGTGGCGTGCATATTTCGACGGATGACGGGGCTTCGTGGCAACCTGCCAACGGCACGGGCACAGACCTCCTCACCGGCCACGCGCCTCCCCTGGCAGCGCTGACGCCCCAGAATGAACTGTTCGTGGCCGACAGCGACGGGCTTGCCCTGTTCTCCACCGACCGGGGCGCAAGCTGGCAACCGCTGGACTTTCTGCTGCCAGATGGATTCTGCCCGCTGATCACTGACGCAGGCAGTGGGGAGAGGTACACGCTATTTGCCTGGGCCGACGACGCTATCCACCGGCGGACAGGCCAGGCAGACTGGCAACGGTTGACATCGCCCGGCACGGGCATCACCCAACTGGTGGCCTCGCCCGCGTTCGATCAGGACAATACGCTTTTTCTGGCTGATGGCGATGACTATCTCTATCTATCGGAGGATCGGGGCGATAGCTGGCAGGAACTCAGTCCGCCGGAAGCCGAGGGCGATGTATTGGCCATTGCCGTATCCCCCTTTTTTGCAGCCGATCAGCGCCTTTATGCGATTACGGCTGCGTTTGACGGCCAGCACGTGCAGGCCGAAGTCTGGCAATCCGACGACGCCGGCCAAAGCTGGACCGATCTGGCCGGGCTTGCGCTGGACACACCCGCCCTCAGTTTGCTGCCCCTGGCCGATGAAGCGCGCCGTCCCCTGCTGCTGGCCGGGCAGAATCGGCTGATCACCCTCTACACTGATCCGGAAAGCGGCGAACTGGCCGTGGACCAGCGCTTCCTGGAGCCAGACGTGCGCGTGGTTTCCCTGGCCACCGCCCCTGCTTCTGCCAGCGGCTCGACGCTTTGGGCAGCCACCAACCGGGGCATCTGGCAGATCAGCGACGACACTGAGGACGCGATCTGCATCGGGCTGGCCGAACGCTCGGTTGTGGCACTCTTCCCCAGCGGGGAGCGCATGGGCGCGCTTACATTGGGCGGCGAGGTGTGGTGGACATAGGGTACAATTCGAGTGTTGAGGACAAGCTCCTTCCCGAAAGGGAAAAATCCCCCCGAATCTGAGGTGGTGGGACTGCACTCAACTGTGGAGCAGTTATGCAGCGTCAACAGTGACTATTCAGGCTGGGAAGGGAGGGGCAGGTGGAATGAAGGGTTGGCCATCCAAAGCGGACTGAAGAGCAAAGATAACATTGCCACCCTGCTTGCGGACGGTGGAGATGTAGCTGCGAATGGCACAGAAA
>JAHBVF010000054.1 GCA_019637685.1 Caldilineaceae bacterium
AGTCAAACCATTTACACACTTTATTGTACAGTCTCGGTTCAATCGCGCAATGACAAACCGGGCAAAAAATTTCTCAATCACCCGCAGTTCGCTTTTGTTTCTTGCGCCTACCATCAACTCCATTTGGGTGATTGTGCTGACCATCAGCGTTTCAATCGGATCGAGACGCGCCAAAAAGCTGACAGCATCGCTGTCAGAACGCCCAGCATCGATCAAAATATCAGAATCGACAAGCACGGCCATGTTCTTCAACCCCACTCACTTTTACGAAGATTGCGAATATATGTGCCGCTATCTTGCATATCGTTCCGGTCTTTCCATAATCCGATAAATTTTTCATCAGTCAGATGGATGGCATTTTTCTTGTGCGATGACTTTGATCGTTGATGTTCTCTGTTGAGGAGCGCCACAAGCGCCGAAACCAACTCTTGGGCTTCGGCAGGCAGGGCGTTAAAATCTTGTAGAATTTGTGCCTCTTTCATACGCTACCCTCTGTGTACAATAGCCATCCTCAACGGGTGGCAGGTAAGATTCTTGCGTCTATTGTAGCAGAAAAATGAGTCTTCGTCACTTAACATTTCTTCACCTCACCCACCCCCCCACCACCCCAATCACCCCGCCGGCCAGTACCAGCCAGGTCGAGTTGATCTTGAAGCGGAAGAGCGCCACTGCCGCGGCAATTGCCAGCAGTGTGGTCAGCCAGTCGGTGACCGCGGCCACGCCCAGCTGCCAGGTGACGCCGGCCATCAGCCCCAGCGCGGCCACGTTCACGCCGTCCAGCAGGGCCGCGGTCCAGGGGGAGCGGCGCATGGCGGGCACGATGCGGCGCAGGACAGCTACGAAGCAGAAGGCGGGCAGGAAGATGCCGACGGTGGCGAGGATGGCGCCGGGGATGCCAGCCAGCACATAGCCCACAAAGGTGGCGGTGGTGAAGACCGGACCCGGCGTGAACTGGCCGATGGCTACCGCGTCGAGCAGCTGCTGGTCGGTCAGCCAGCCCAGACGCAACACCAGATCGTTGCGCAAAAAGGCCAGCAGTACATAGCCGCTGCCGTAGAGGACCGCGCCCACTTTCAAAAAAACGAGGAAGAGTTGGTCTAAACTTACCGGAACCAATTGGGATACAGCCAGGGGCAGGCCACCCAGCCCGGCCAAGGGCAGCATCCCTTTGACAGAAAAACCGCCATTCCCGCGGGCCACCTGGACCAACGCCACCAGCAGTCCTATGCCAAAGAGCAGTATCAGTTCGTTGACGCCGTAGAGATAGAGGCCCAGGGTCGCAATCCCCGCGGCAGCCAGCAGGGGTCCCTTGGCCGCCTTGCGCCCCAGACCGATCAGCGCCTGCAGGACGACCGCAATAATCACCGGTTTGATGCCGTAGAGCAAAGACGTGCCCTGGGGCGTGCTGCCGTAGGTGACGTAGGCCCAGGCCAGAATACCCACCAGCAGCGCCGCGGGCAGGATGAAACCGGCCCCCGCCGCGATCAGCCCCTTCCATCCCGCCCGGTGATAGCCTATGTGGATAACCATCTCCGTGGAGTTGGGGCCAGGGACCAAATTGGTGGCACCCACCATATCCAGGAAATACTGCTCTTCCACCCAACCGCGCCGGGTCACCACTTCGTCGTGGAGCATGGCGATGTGCGCGGCGGGTCCGCCAAACGCGGTGAAGCCGAGACGGGTGGCAAGACGCAGCACTTCGCCGACGCTGCCCTGGGGTTGATCGTTCATTGGATGGCTCCTGCTGGGATTGGGGGGAGGGATGGCACAAATTCGCTTGTTCTTATAGCACGGCGGGGCAGAATCCACAAGAGGCCACCCATTTACAGAATGGCTCATTCGCTCATTCGCCTCTGCCTTGTCCTGAACCGTTGGGTTGTAGTATCATACCGGCATACTGTTTTGCTGTTGTCGATTAGTTAGAGGAGAACGGATTGCTATGACAGCACTTAGCTATCTGCTGCAAGACATGCACAAGCTTGAAACAACATTAAGTCCATTTGAAGAAAAATTTGGCGTTCTCTCCGAAGATTTCTACGCGGCGATGATGCGGGGTGATCTGGAAGAGTTCGATGCGTTGGATGACTATCGCATGGAATTTATTGAGTGGCTGGGATTATACGAAACCTGGCGTTCCTTCAATCAAAAATATCGCCAACTGATCGACAGCCAGTCCGTCGCATTGCAGATAAAAATCAACTTAGAACCCAGCTATGTCTGATCCTTTGTCTTCCCCTGAAGCGTATGAGATGTTTGCTTATGCGCTGCCAGACCGGTATTCCAGTATCCAGCGTTCGACCCTTGTGTATATTGCATTAGGTAACCGCTTTGGCAGGCTCGAAGGAGCAGTTCACTTTGCCAGCAATATAGTCCTGTGCGTGTTGGAAATTCTAAACTTTGAGCTACAATCGATTGCCAGTTATGGATACGAGGTCTCACAATCCACCATCGATACAGACAGCGACGATTTCCCGCTTACTTCTGAGTTTTGCAAGGCAAACCATCCCCTAAAGAACAAATTGTACTGGTACGATTCCTTTCCCCACCCCCACATACCAGCACTCGCAAGTACCCATCCTCATCACAAACACATTCCACCAGACATCAAACACAATCGTATCCCCGCGCCGGACATCAGTTTTACCCGTCCCAATCTGCCTTTTCTGATCCGCGAAGTCGAAGCCGTTGTATTGAGCGCCTAGCCTTCTCACCCGCCACCTGCCGCTCCCCATGCCCACCGCCACCTTCGCCATCTTCATCGCCTTTGCCCTGCTGTTGTTGGCCTTGGCCTGGGCCAGCCGGACAATTGGCCTGCTCATCCAGGAGATCGTCTACCGGCTCACCGGCTCCGGGGATATGGCAATGGTTATTCTCTTTCTGGTCTACCTGCCGGGGATATTCATCCACGAGGGCGCGCACTGGACGATGGCAAAGCTGTTAGGGCTGAAGACGGGCAAATTTCGGGTCTGGCCCCAGAAGAAAGGCAAGTATATCGGGATGGGCGCGGTGACGGTTGAGCGGGGCGGGACCGTGCGGGACAGTCTGGTGGGGATGGCGCCCCTGCTGGCGGGGAGCGCGCTGGTGGCGCTGATCGCGGGGCAGGTCTTCGGCGCGGACCGGCTGGCCGGGGTGTGGGCACAGGGCAACGCGCTGGATGTGGTGGTCTCGATTTTTGGCGCGTTGAGCAACCAACAGGACGGACTGGTCTGGGCCTGGGCCATCTTTGCCATCGCCAATGCAATGATGCCCAGCGCCAGCGACCGGGAACCGCTCAAAATGCTCGTGCTCTATCTGCTGCTGGTGGGGATTGTCTATGTGTTGCTAGACAGTTCGGGCCAATTGTTCTTGCAGGCCGCGGTCTGGCTGGCCGGGCCAACCCGTCTGCTGGTCAGCGCGCTGATTTTCACACTGGTCATCGATGGGGTGATTCTGGCCGTTCTCTCCCTCGCGCAGGCCACGTTCGCCACCCTGCAACGACGCTGAACCAGAGAAAAAAGAAGGAGGGAGGAGCGGCAGCCACACGGCCCGCTCCTTCCTCCCTCCGGTCATTCTGTCGTCTCTTCCTCGTCTACCCCACCGCGGGAAGTTCCTGCAAACTGCGCTGGATAGCCTCTTCGGGATAGTCAAAATCCGGCAACGAATTGTTCATATAGGCCTCGTAGGCCCCCAGATCGAAGTGGCCGTGGCCGCACATATTGAAGACAATTGTCTTGGCCTCGCCGCTCTCTTTGCACTTCAGCGCCTCCTGCATTGCCCCCCAGATAGCGTGGCTCGGCTCCGGCGCGGGCAGAATCCCTTCGGCTTTGGTAAAGCTCAGCGCGGCCTGGAAGATGGCCCCCTGCTGCACATTCACCGCTTCGATCAGCCCGGCCTCTTTCAGCGCGCTCACCTGGGCGCTCATGCCGTGATAGCGCAGACCGCCGGCGTGGATGGGCGCGGGCACAAAGTCGTGGCCCAGGGTGTGCATCTTCACCATCGGGGACATTTTGGCTGTGTCGCCGTAGTCATAGGCATAGATGCCTCGCGTCAGGCTGGGCGCTGCCGAAGGCTCCACCGCTACAATGCGGGTCTGTTTGCCGCCGGTGATATTCTCGCGCACAAAGGGGAAAGCGATGCCGCCAAAGTTGCTGCCGCCGCCGGTGCAGGCCACCACCACATCCGGCCAATCCGCGCCGGCCAGTTCTAACTGTTTGATAGCTTCCTGGCCGATGACCGTCTGGTGCAGCAGCACGTGGTTCAGCACACTGCCCAGGGCATATTTGGTGTCTTCCCGCATCACTGCATCTTCCACGGCTTCGGAAATGGCAATGCCCAGGCTGCCCGTGCTGTCCGGGTTCTGGGCCAGAATCGCCCGTCCCGCGTTGGTGTCCGGGCTGGGGCTGGGGACGACCTGCGCGCCCCAGGTCTGCATCATCACTTTGCGATAGGGCTTCTGTTCATAGCTCACTCGCACCATATAGACTTTGCATTCCAGGCCGAACATCTGGCAGGCAAAGGCAAGCGCACTGCCCCATTGCCCCGCGCCTGTCTCGGTGGAAAGCCGCTTGACCCCTTCCATTTTGTTGTAATAGACCTGGGGCACGGCTGTGTTGGGTTTGTGGCTGCCCGACGGGGAACCGCCCTCGTATTTATAATAGATTTTGGCGGGCGTGCCCAGGGCCTTCTCCCATTCATAGGCCCGGATCAGCGGGGAGGGTCGCCAGATGCGATAGACGTCCTGGACTTCATCGGGGATTTCGATATAGCGTTCCTGGCTCACTTCCTGCAAAATCAACGCCATCGGAAAGAGCGGGGCCAGGTCTGCCGGGCCCAGGGGCTGGCCTGTGCCGGGATGCAGAGGCGGCGGCAGTTCAATGCCCGCGGCGGGCAGGTCTGCGTTGATGTTGTACCAGTGGGTCGGCATATCCGACTCGGAGAGCAGAATCTTCTTACGTTTTCCCATGGGAATACTCCTGAATGGTGTGGTGTCGGGTGAGGAAAGCAGAAAAACCGAGGAACTCCTGGCTCAATTGTAGCACCCGTATAGAGCGTAGACAAACAAAAAGTCCCGCCAGATTTTGAAAATCTGGCGGGACTTTTTGCAAGCGAACAGTAAAATTATGCAGAAACCTTATCCAAATGGGGCTGCAACTTGCTCAACAACTGCGCCTTAGGCTGAAAGCCCACAAGCGTAGCCACGGGCTGACCACCCTTAAAGAGCATCATTGTGGGAATGCTCATCACGCCGAAGGCCATGGCCGTGCTCTGGTTTGCGTCCACGTCCAGCTTGCCAATGGTCAGCTTGCCGGCCATCTCGCCCGCGATCTCGTCCAGAACCGGTGCTATCATCTTGCAAGGACCACACCATTCGGCCCAAAAATCGACCAGAATTGGAGTATCAGCATTGACAACCACATCCTCAAAATTTGCATCAGTTACGACAACAGTATTCGCATTCATAGAAATTTCTCCTACATTCATTGAAGTGCCACAAAAAGATTGACTCTATACGTATATCATTCAAGCTCAAAAATCAGATAGTGGCTGTGATTCCCACTACAAAAAACATAGTACCGTATCCTTTCCCCACTGTCAAAAACCGACAATAGCTGATCAGCCAGCAGGCAACTGGCTACTGCGTCCCCTTCCGGGCCGCAAGAAAAGCCGCAAATTCGTCCGCGTCCAGACCGGTCTTGGGCCGGTTCGGAGGCATAGGGACAGGCGGGTCTATTGTCTCGTCCGAAATCAACTGCAAACGGGCAAATATCAAAGGCAGTCCATCCGCCACAGCTTCGACAAAAAGTTCGGCCAACCGTTGCGCGCCCGGAAGGTTGAGAAGCAGTGTGCGCGCCCGAATCCCGGCCACACTGCGATCCAGCAGGGCATCCACACGCTCTTCACCGGCCAGGGCACGCATGGCCTCGGGCAGGGACGGCATCATCCGCTCGATCACCGCCGCAGTGGCTTCGGGTGTGATCTGCTCACCGCTGAGACCGGGGGCAGGAAGTGTCCCCCCGATTGTGACCACCAGGTCCATCTCCTCCTCATCGCACCAGCCGCGCAGAATCTCCTCAATCAAATGGCGATCGCTGCCGGTCTGTCGCTCTTCCATCACCATCAGGCCGGGCAAATTTTGACGCAGCAGGGCCAGAATATGGACAGAGGTTTCCTCAGGAATCGGCTCTGTCTTTGCAGAGACCACAAGAACAGCGCAACGAATCACAGTCGGGTTCCTTTCTCACCATAACAAAAAGCGGTGGAAGGCTTCCACCGCTTTTTTGCAGATCAGTTCGTACCCAACAGCGGCATCAGCAGAGAAATCGAATCCCTGCACCGTCGCGCTATTTCTAACGCTTGGTGTACTGAGGTGCCTTGCGGGCGCGCTTGAGACCGGGCTTCTTGCGCTCTTTGGCGCGGGGGTCGCGGGTGACAAAACCGGCCGCTTTGAGCGCCCGGCGCAGGCTGGGGTCCGAGACCATCAGCGCACGGGTCAATCCGTGGCGCACAGCCATAGCCTGTCCACTGTCGCCGCCACCGGCCACGTGTACACTGATGTTGAAGCTGGCTTCTGTGCCCGTCAACACCAAGGGAGCACGCAATGCCATCTGGTCCAGTGCCCGGCCAAAATATTCATCCACCGGCAGTTCGTTGACAACAATCTCACCAGAACCGGGATAGAGACGGACACGGGCAGATGCGGTCTTGCGGCGGCCAACAGCTTCGATATATTCACTCATCGTCGATTCTCCTAAAATTCAAGCGGTTGCGGCTGCTGCGCGGCATGAGGATGCTCGGCACCGGCATAGACCTTCAATTTCTTCATCTGTGCCCGACCCAATTTGGTCTTGGGCATCATTCCCTTCACGGCTTCGGTGATAATCCGATCCGGGAACCGCTCCAACTGTTCCCGCATGGTACGACTCTTCAGGCCGCCAGGATAACGGGAGTGGCGGTAGTAGATTTTTTCGTCCATCCGGTTGCCCGTGACCACAAATTTCTCACAATTGATGATCACCACAAAATCGCCACAGTCCACATTGGGCGTAAAAGTTGGCTTGTTTTTACCGCGCAAGACTTCGGCAATCTCCGAAGCAAGACGGCCCAAGGTCTGACCCTCGGCGTCCACAACCCACCATTCACGCTCGGCCTTGGCCTGCTCGGCGCTCAGACTTAGTGTCTTCACAATACGACTCCTGATATCTCTTTCAAAAACAGATGCGGGTAGTCAGAATACGTGACCCGCTCAAGTACAAGACCGTTGGGCAACACAGGTGGTGCCGATCGGCTGCGATCCTGAGAAAATAATGCAGCCGCTACCTCCTCCGCCTGCCATTCCCCTCTGCCCACAGCAAGCAACGTTCCAGCCAAATTGCGCACCATCCGTCGCAAAAACCCATTGGCAGTTACCGTCAATACAAGCCGTTGCAGGTGGGGCGAATCGAGACGGATCGCACCGGCACTCTCGGCTGCCCAAGCAATAGAATCCACCCGACGTACAGTGCTTTCGCCGTGGGTTGGCCTGCCAAAAGCAGCAAAGTCGTGCTCGCCCACCAACAGCGCCGCCGCCTGGTTCATTGTCTCCACATCCAGCGGACGCTTCTCCACCAGCGCGAAACGCTCGAACAGAGGAAAGCGCTGCACATTTTCCAGTGTACCGGTGGCAGGATGCAGAACAGTGTACCGGTACGTCCGGTTGGTGGCGCTGAACCGGGGATGAAACCCTATCGGCGCTTCCACCACCTGCCGGATTACAATCGATTCGGGCAGATAACGATTCCAGGCTTGACGCAGCGCGTCCACTGAATGCTT
Source organism: Caldilineaceae bacterium (assembly GCA_019637685.1). GTDB lineage: Bacteria > Chloroflexota > Anaerolineae > Caldilineales > Caldilineaceae > JACQGT01. Next base: position 7,789 of record JAHBVF010000054.1, read on the forward strand.
CCACCCTACAGAGACCAGAATCACTTGGCCGTGAGCGTGAACACCGGCATCTGTCCGCCCGGAGCCGTGGACCCGGCAAAAACGACCGGTGAGTTTTTCCAAGCCCTCTTCCAACGCGGCCTGAATCGTACGCGGGGCGTTGGCCTGCACCTGAAAGCCGCTGTACTCTGTGCCGTCATAGGCAATCAAGGCAACAACGGAACGCTCAAATGCCACGGGCAATCACTACTCTTCGTCGTCCACCAACTCCAAAATCGCCATGTCCGCGGCATCCCCCATCCGCTTGCCGATCTTCAGCATACGGGTATAGCCACCGGGCCGGTTGGTATAGCGGGGGGCAATCTCATCAAAGACTTTTTTCGCCACAGTCTGATCGTTCAGATAGGCTACTACCTGGCGCTGGGCATGAACCCGATTGCCACCGTCAGCCAAACCGTTCTTAGCCTTGGTGATGAGCTTCTCGGCGTCGGCGCGCACAGCACGGGCTTTGGCCTCTGTGGTTGTAATACGCTCGTGAATATACAATTCACGAATCAGACTTCGGAAAAGGGCCTTGCGCTGGTCAGAAGTACGGCTCAGCTTGTACCCGGCTACGCGATGTCGCATCGTGCAAACTCCTCTATGGCAAAGCCAGGGAAGAAAATCTCCCAAGCAGTCAATATGCAACCAACCGACTAATCGCCGGTCTCCTCCACGAGGACATCTTCATCCACATCCTCGTTGTCATCCACATCGTCCTCTTCGTTGTCATCCTCACCCGAAGCAGTGGCCCCATTGCGGAATGCGCTCAGGTCCACACCGGACACATCCATATAGCCCTTTTCTTCCAGACGCTCGACCAGCTCATCCAAAGATTTCTTGCCAAAGTTGCGAATGGCAAGCATCTCATCTTCGCCCTTCTCCATCCGTTTGAGGATTTCACCAATTTTGGTGATACCTGCCCGCTTCAGGCAGTTATAGGCCCGAACGGTCAGTTCCAACTCCTCAATCGGCGCTTCGGCGATGCGGCTGGGAATGCCCTCCGACGACTCTTCGGGCTGCTCAACCACAACCGTTTTGGCCCCGGCCAACAGAGTCAGATGCTGCACCAGAATATCAGCAGCCGAGCGAAGGGCGGCTTCTGGTGCCATAGTTCCATCGGTCCAGATTTCCAGATTCAGCTTGTCAAAATCAGTCTGCTGGCCAATGCGTGTGCGTTCCACACGATAGGCCGCCTTTTTGACAGGGCTGAAAATTGCATCAACAGGAATTTCGCCTAGGGGGAGCTTTGTGCGCTCCTCAGCAGGACTGTAACCCCGGCCCCGCTCGACAACCATCTCAATGTCCAGGTCCACATCGTTTGAATCCGCGGTCATCAGATAAAGATCAGGATTGATGATCTCGACTTCTGGTGGGCAAACCAAATCGCCAGCCGTAACCGGTCCCTCGTGAGAAACTTCCACGTAAATGCGCACCGGGTCTTCACTCGTGCTGTGCATACGAATCTGCTTCACGTTCAGAATCAGCCGGGTGGCATCTTCGCGCACGTGAGGAATTGTCGAGAATTCGTGATGAACCGTACTGATGCGGATAGATGACACCGCCGCACCGGGCAGACTGGCGAGAAGAACACGACGCAGGGAATTCCCCAGCGTCAGGCCATACCCGCTCTCCAATGGGCTGATGACAAAATGCCCGTAATTTTGCGAAACTGCCTCAACTTCGATCTTTGGTAATACTAAGTTATTAAGCAACGGCTACCCTCCCGCTGTTCAGCTTTGGATCATACGGCAGAAAAGCCGCATTCGTCAACGAGTGGAACAGAGATGACTCATCGAACAGCAGCAGATTAGCGGCTGTAGTACTCGACGATAAGCTGCTCGTTCAAGGGAACAGCGATCTCTTCACGGGTGGGATCATTAAGAACCGATCCAGCCATGGCGGCACTGTCTATCACCAGCCAAGAAGGCAGATTGCCTGTCGAGAGCATCTGCGTCCGTTCCTTGAAATAGGTGGTAGAGCGGCTGCGCTCGCGCACAGTAATCACATCACCGGGCGACACCAGAAACGACGGAATATCGGTTTTAGTGCCATTCACAACAAAGTGACCGTGGCGCACAAGCTGGCGAGCCTGGGAACGGCTGTCGGCAAAACCCAACCGATAGACCACATTATCCAGGCGGCTTTCCAGCAATCCCAATAGCGTGGACCCCGTCAAACCTTTACGCCGAGAGGCCTCTTCAAAATAGCCACGGAACTGTCGCTCCAGCACGCCATACATCCGGCGGGCCTTCTGCTTTTCGCGCAACTGCATGCCATACTCCGAAACTTTGCGGCGCATTGCGTTCTTGCGTCCGTGATCGCCAGGAGCAAAGGGACGTCGGTCCACAGCACATTTGGGGCTGAGACAACGGTCACCTTTCAAAAAGAGCTTCTGCCCTTCCCGACGACAAAGTTTGCAAACTGCATCTGTATATCGAGCCATCTTTCCTCCGAACCGGCGTATGATACCCAAACCGGCAATGTCGGCCGGTGTAGTCTCAAAAAAACCTATAAACATTAATAATCGAATCGGACCGCCAGACAAGAAACGGTATCGCCTGCTCTTTCAGCGGCGATACCCTGACCGATCTGACGAAAAGGGGCCGGGTCTATCAATACCCGGCCAGTCCAGACTTGTTTTCCCAAAGGCAATTCCGGCGCTTGCGGCGGTTCTGTCTTATGGTTATAGCGTCGGAGGCTGTACTAAACCCGCCGCTTCTTGGGCGGTCGAATTCCATTGTGCGGAATCGGGGTCACATCAGTGATCGATGTCACCGAGAGACCAGCAGGTACAAGTGCCCGAATCGCGCTTTCGCGGCCAGGGCCAGGACCCTTGACGAACACATCCACTTCCCGCATATTGAAATCGCTGGAAGCCACCCGCGCGGCAGCCTGAGAAGCCAACTGCGCAGCAAAAGGCGTGCTCTTACGGCTTCCCTTAAAGCCAACCGTACCACCGCTGCCCCAACTGACTACGTTGCCCTGGGTATCGGCAATACTCACAATTGTGTTATTGAATGTCGCGTGAATAAATACTTTGCCATGCGGAACATTCTTCTTTTCCCGTCGTACTGTCCGCCGCGTAGTACGCCGACGCTGTTGTTGTACTCGAGCCATCGTTACTCCTCTTGCCAGTCTCAGGAACGAAATCAGATATTGAGTGACAGATATCGGGCACCGGGCGATTCACAATCCCCCAATCAACGGCCCAACACCGACCAGCTACTTTACTTGCGTGCTCGCTTCTTGCCTGCCACTGTACGGCGGATGCCGCGGCGGGTGCGCGCATTGGTACGCGTGCGCTGCCCGCGGGCAGGCAGATTGCGGCGGTGACGCAGGCCACGGTAGCTACCGATCTCGATCAACCGCTTAATGTTCATACTCACTTCACGGCGCAGGTCACCTTCAACACGATAATTCTTGTCGATGTAGTCCCGCAACAGCCCCAGTTCGTTGTTGTCCAAATCCCGGACACGCTTGCTGGGATCGATCCCCACCGCTTCCAGAATCTGGTCGCTGGTGGTTCGGCCAATGCCGTAAATATAGGTGAGTGAAATAACTACCCGCTTGTCGCGGGGAATATCGACACCTGCGATACGTGCCATAACGACTGCTCCTTACTGTCCTGTTGCTGGACCTATCCTTGCCGTTGTTTGTGCTTCGGGTTCTGACAAATTACGTAGACAGTGCCACGCCGCCGCACAATTTTGCACTTTTCGCACATTTTCTTGACAGACGGTCGGACTTTCACACGAATTCTCCTTAGAAACAAATCTTTGCGCAACTCTACTATTCTATCACACGGTTAAAGCAGCGTCAAGATTTCGGGGCCTTGATTGGTAATGGCTACTGTATGCTCAAAATGAGCACTCAGTTTTCGATCTTTGTTAATAACTGTCCAGTTGTCCTTCAATGTCTTGGTCTTTTCTGTGCCAATCTGCACCATCGGCTCGATGGCCAGCACAAGGCCGGGCCGCAACACTGTACTGCTATCCGCATCCCCAGAGACATAATTCAAGACCTGGGGTGCTTCGTGCATATTCCGACCAATGCCGTGGCCTGTATATTCCTTGACAATATACATACCGCGGGATTCCACATATTGCTGAATTGCCCGGCTGATGTCCCGGACCTGATTGCCTGGCACAGCCTGCTCAATGCCAGCCCAGAGGCTGGCCTCGGTCACATCCATCACTTCCTGGGCTTCGCTGCTGACGTTGCCTACCGCGTAGGTCCAGCCACTGTCGCCCACAAAGCCCCGGTAATAGGAGCCGATGTCAACGCTGATAATGTCCCCTTCTTTCAGGACGCAGCGGACATCCGGTATTCCATGCACCAATTCCTCGTTAATACTGGCACAGATATTGGCGGGGAAGCCGTTATACCCATAGAAACTGGACGTGGCATTGTGCTTGCGCAGAACATCCAGCACAATCTCATCCAGTTCGAGGGTGCTCACTCCGGGCCGAATGGCTTCCTTTATTGCCACGTGAGCCCGAGCCACAATACGCCCGGCCTCCCGCATAATCTGAAGTTCGCGCGGGTCCTTGAGCACCGGTTCGGGCCGGGCCTGCGTGCCAGTGTTCTGATGACGGGCATTCCGTCGCAGCAACTGCCTGCGTAATCTTGTCATAATCCCACTATGCATGAATGGGCTGTACCCTTTCGGCTACGCCACAGCTTCCTCTGCGCCCAACAGGTCCAACAGGTCCGCCTGCACCTGATCGATGGGCCGGGTTCCGTCCAGTTCAGCCAGCAACCCCTTGGCATAGTAATAGCCAATCAGCGGTGATGTCTGCTTGTAGTAGACATAAAGCCGGTTGCGGACTGTCTCCGGTTTGTCGTCATCCCGCTGATAGAGTTCTCCCCCATCCAAATCGCATACGCCCGCGCGTTGGGGCTGGTTGAAGTCAATGTGATAGACCGCGCCGCACGAACGACATACCCTGCGCCCGGTAATGCGCGTCATCGCCTCTTCATCGCTGATATGGATGAGCGGAACCAGAGAAACACCGCCGTAGGGCGCAGCGATTTTATCAAACGCGTCAGCCTGTGCCAGATTGCGGGGGAAGCCGTCCAGAATCGCGCCCTTTGCCACGTCCGATTGGGTCAGCCGATCCTCCACCATGCGAATGGTCACCTCGTCGGGGACCAATTCGCCCTTATCCATATAACTCTTCGCCAGAATTCCCAGAGCGGTCTCATTTTTCAGATTATAACGAAAGATGTCGCCCGTGGATACCTGCGGCAAGCCAAGTCGTTCTTCGAGCAGCTTGGCCTGGGTTCCCTTGCCCGCGCCGGGGACACCCAGCAGAACGAAGAATGTACGTCGATTCATATCAGCTCTCTTGATGTGTGTGTGCGTCTCGCGCCGACCCCCGCCCAAAGTCAAGGGCGGTTATCGGGAACGGTGACGCGTGAAACGAATAGGAATGGTCCTGTCCCCGTTTCACGCGTTACCCTGCGATTACGAACCTTCGCTGCCGCACTTAGCGGATAAAGCCTTCGTAATTGCGCATCATCAATTGCGCTTCGATCTGTTTCATCGTGTCCAACACCACACCTACCACAATCAACAGACCTGTGCTGCTGATGATCAGTGTGTTGAAACTGCCTACCCCACCGCCAAAGACCAGACCGGCCAGATAGGGAAGAACGGCCACCAACCCCAAGAAGAGCGCGCCAACCAGCGTAATCTTGGAAAGCACATTATTCAGAAAAGCTTCGGTGCGCGGTCCGGGCCGAATGCCGGGGATAAACCCACCCTGCTTCTGGAGCGTTTCCGGCAGGTTCTGCTGGCGAAACATTACATCCGTGTAGAAGTATGTAAAGGCTACTGTCAACAGAAAATAAGCCAGCCAGTACATAAAAGCCTGGGGGCTGAAGGTAGTGTAAAAGAAGTTGGCAGCCCGACCGACCCAGTCCTCACGCAGAATGAAGTAAGAAGCCAGGGTGTTGGGCAAAATCAGCAAGCTCTGGGCAAAGATCAGCGGAATCATACCCGCTGTGTTGACCCGCATGGGCACATACGTACTCTGACCGCCCATCATCACCAGCCGGTTGCCCCGCATGGTGCGTACCCGCTTGCCATATTGCACGGGTATACGCCGCTGGCCCTCCTGCACCCACACAATCAGCGCAACGGTCAAAACGGTGATAACACTGAAGATAAATAATTGGGTGAATCCCTGTTGATAGAGCAGCCGGATCTGATTGGGAACCGATGCCACAATACCTGCAAAAATGATCAGCGAAACCCCATTGCCAATTCCCTGCTCGGTCAACATCTCGCCCATCCACATGGCGAGCATTGTGCCGGCAGTCATGCTGATAATAATCGTCAGCGTCGGCAACAGTGCATCCCCGGTAAAGCCCCAGTTGGTCAATACCGCGCCTGTGCCCGTACCCAATGGGCGGCTCAGCAGTGTAGACTGGCCGATGGCCTGCAAAATCGCCAAAGGAATAGTCAGGTAATGGGTATATCGATTGAGAATCTGCCGGCCCTGATCCCCCTCTTTGGTCAGCGCTTCCAGCTGGGGCACGATCGGTTGCAACAATTGCATAATAATCGATGCAGTAATGTAGGGATAGACACCCATCGCCATTACGCTGAATTGGGACAGGGCACCGCCGCTGAAGAAGTTCAACAGGCTGAGCAGAATGTTCTGATCCGTGGAACGGAAAATCTGATCCAACACATCCCGGTTGACACCCGGCAGGGGGATATGGGCCGCCAAACGATAGGCGATCAGAATCCCCAATGTGGTGAGTAGTTTTCGCCGCAGATCGGGCAGACGAAACGCATTGCGTACTGCGTCAAGCATTGAATTCCTCCGTTGTCAGGACAAAGCCAGGATTATGCCTGGATGGGCGCACAGCATTGCACGCCCCGGCAACGACCACCAACGACGGAACACTAGGACCGCGGCAGGTTTTTGTTAATTTCGAAGGGCAGAATCTCGACAGAACCGCCAGCGGCTTCGATCTTCTCTGTCGCGCTTTTGCTGGCCCGATGCACTTTCACATGCAGGGCCTTGTCCACGGTTCCCTGGCCCAGCAGAACCACCGGATCAGAAATCTTGCCCAGCAGACCATTGGCATAGAGTGTACCCGGCGAAACCTCCGCGCCACCCTCAAAGCTCTCACTGACCCGTTCCAGGTTTACAGGCACATAATAGACTTTGAACCGATTGTTGAAGCCACGCATCTTGGGCAGTCGCTTGACAAGCTGTAACTGACCGCCCTCGAAGGTGGCAGGCACGCCGCCACCAGAACGGGAATTCTGACCCTTTGTGCCCCGGCCCGATGTCTTGCCCATACCGGAACCAGTGCCACGACCTACTCGCTTGCGCTTGTGGGTTGCACCCTTATTGGGGCGCAGATCGTGCAGTTTCATAAAAATTCACTCCTACAATGAAAAAATTCAGTCTGCCAACCTTCCGAGCCGGAGGGCTGGCAGACAATTCAATTATTCTTCGTTGACCTCAAGCAAATGCGCAACTTTGGCAATCATACCGCGCACAGCAGAAGAGTCATCCTTTTCCACCGATTGGGATATTTTGCGCAGCCCCAGGGCACGGACAGTCGCCTTTTGGCTCTTCTCATATCCAATCGGACTTTTGACCAGTGTAACTACCAATTTCTTAGCCATTCGCCTGTTCTCCCCGATGCCAGAAGGGAGCCAGATGCCCCGGGGCCACGCCCCGACGCTGGGCTTCCTCTTCGTAGTTCTGGAGTTGCTTCATAGCCGCAAAGGTGGCCTGCACCACATTCAAAATGTTGTCGCTGCCCAGAGACTTGGACAAAATATCCTTGACCCCTGCGGCTTCCACCACTGCGCGCACACCACCACCGGCGATAACACCGGTTCCAGGGCTGGCAGGCTTCAGCAATACTTCGCCGGCACCAAACTGGGCCTGGATGGGGTGGGGAATAGTTGTACCCAGCAGATTGACATCCACCATTGCCTTGCGTGCCCGGTCACTGGCTTTGCGGATAGCATCGGGCACTTCGCGGGCCTTGCCCACACCTACACCGACCTTGCCTTTATTGTCACCAGTGACGACCACTGCCCGAAAAGCAAAGCGGCGGCCACCTTTGACGACCTTCGCTGTACGGGCAATGTGGACAACCCGCTCGTCCATCTCCTCGCGCGGTTCTTCTTTTTCTTCACGATCTCGCCGTCGTTCTCGACGTGCCATAATTCTCTCCTCGCCTGGTCCTAGAAGTTCAGTCCGCTCTCGCGACTCGCATCGGCCAATGCCTTGACACGTCCGTGATACTGGTAACCGCCCCGATCAAAAACCACACTCTCAACGCCTTTTTCCTTGGCTCGCTCGGCCACCAGCTTGCCAACTTCCTTCGCTTCGTCAATTTTGGACAAGCTGCTCAGCTTGTCCCGCAGCGCAGGCTCCACTGTAGAAGCGGCCACGACGGTTGTGCCGTCGTCGTCGTTGATCACCTGGGCATAAATATGCGTCAGGCTGCGGAAGACGTTCAAACGCGGGCGGTCAGCAGTGCCGTGGACTTTGCGGCGGACCCGCTGATGGCGACGTGTGCGCCCTTGGGCACGAGATTCTTTCGCCATAATTCTGTCTCTCCTATCCATTACTATCTGTGCCAGAGTGCGCCAAACCTGGAAAGGCCGAACAGCACATTGGTCAGAAACAATCCGATTAAGCCTTACCACCCTTGCCAGACTTGCCGGCTTTCGACCGCACATATTCGCCCTGATAGCGAATACCTTTGCCCTTATAAGGCTCTGGTGGGCGCTCCTTGCGAATCACGGCAGCCAACTGGCCCACAGCCTCTTTGTCAATGCCGTTGATGGTTACCGTGCGACCATCGCGGGACACATCAAAAGACATATCACCACTGGGCGGCGGATAGACAACATCGTGGCTCTTGCCTACCTGAAGCTGCAAGTCAGTGCCCTGCAATTGGGCGCGATAACCAACACCCTGAATCTCCAGCACCCGGCTGAAGCCAGTCGTCACACCCACTACCATATTATTCAACAGCGAACGGGTCAGCCCATGCAACGCCTTGTGGTGACGCAAGTCGGTGGGGCGTGCAACGGTAACTTCGCCATTCTCCTGGACAATCGACATATCCCGGTTGAATTTCTGGCTCAGTTCACCCTTCGGTCCTTTGACCCGGACTAAGTTTTCTTTCCCAATCTCTACCGAAACATTCTTCGGGACAGGAATGGGCATACGTCCGATCCGTGACATTTGTTTCCTCCCCCCGTTACCAAACGTTACACAAAAGCTCGCCACCCACCTGCTCTTTACGAGCCTGGCGGCCAGTCATCACGCCTTTAGGTGTCGAAACAATGTTAATCCCCAGGCCACTACGAACCCACGGGATTTCACGATAGCCAACATAGACACGGCGACCTGGCTTGCTCACCCGCTCCAGATTTGTAATGACAGGTCTGGCCTTGCCAGTATACTTCAGCCCAAGTATCAGATTTGGCTGAGGTTGATCATCGGTGATATTGTAGCCGGCAATAAAGCCTTCCTGGGCCAAAATTCTGGCCATAGCCGCTTTCACCTTGGAATTGGGCACCACGACGCGCCGATGCTGGGACGCTGATGCATTGCGGATGCGTGTAAGCAGATCCGCAACTGGGTCGGTCATCATAGACAATGCTCCTTACTCTTGCAGCCAACAGAAATTGACTGTAGTTAGTAGTCCGCTGGCACGTTTACCAGCTCGACTTAACAACGCCCGGCAGGTTGCCCAAGAGGGCTTCCCGGCGGAAACAGATGCGGCAGAGACCAAACCGGCGCATATACCCCCGCGGACGGCCACACTTCTCGCAACGGTTGCGCACACGGATCTCATACTTTCGGTTCTTTTCCCGAGCAATCATACTTTTCTTTGCCACAAATTTCCTCTTTTCCTATCTCGACCTGTGCGGTGAAAGTGCCAGCGGGGCACAGCCTGTTCTAACGCTTTTGGAAGGGCATATCCATCAGCGCCAACAGACGACGACCTTCTTCGTCGCTCTGGGCAGAGGTCACAATTGTGATCTCCATACCTCGCACTTTGTCAATCTTATCGTAATCAATTTCAGGGAAAATCAACTGCTCTCGCAGCCCCAGGCTATAGTTGCCATGCCCGTCAAAGGCATCCGCCGAAATACCACGGAAATCCCGCTGGCCGGGCAGCGCGATGGCAATCACCCGATCCAGAAAATGCCACATATAACGGCCACGCAGAGTAACCTTCACACCAATCGGCTGTCCCTCGCGCAGTTTGTACGTGGCAATGGATTTGCGGGCCTTTGTAATTACGGGCTTTTGGCCGGTGATGATTGTCAGATCATTGACCGCGTTCTCAATCGCCTTGCTATTGGTCAAAGCCTCGCCCATCCCGATATTCACACTAATTTTTTGCACTCGCGGAACCTGCATCACATTCTGATAGGCAAACTCTTTCATCAGAGCGGGCACAATTTCCTCGGTATAACGCACTTTCAAACGGGGCGGTGGCCCCTGTGTTCTATTCTCGCTCACTTCTTATCTCCTTGCCCGCAAATATCGACGAGTCCGATACCAGGTCAGGCACTGAAAAGCATATGCCTATATACGCATAGCCCGTGCTGTATTAACTGTTGTCCGGGGAAGGCAGTGGGTCGCCAGTCTTCCGATCAAAACGAACCCGATCCTCCCCTTCGATCCGATACCCGGCGCGGGTTGCCCCGCCTGTGCCGACCAAAGCCACATTGCTGATGTGGATGGGGGCTTCCATCTCAATTCGGCCTGTCTGGGTCGAGACCCGGCCCGTGGCCCGCTGGTGTTTGGTCACCAGATTGGCCCCGGCCACAATCACATAGACCCGATTCGGATCGTAACTACCGTCTTTGTTCTTCTTGCGGATCACAGATTGGACAGCGCCACGACGGCCTTTATCATTACCTGCAATCACTTCCACTTCATCGCCGCGCGAAATCTTAACTTTCATATCCCTGTTCCTCTGCTCCTGCCTCAGCCTTAGTTCAGGCCACACACCTGCCGCGAAAGTCTTTTAGAGGACTTCGGGGGCAAGGGAGACAATTTTCATATAGCCACCGTCGCGCAGCTCCCGCGCCACCGGCCCAAAGATACGCGTGCCGCGCGGGTTCTTATTGTCATCAATAATCACAGCCGCATTTTCATCAAAGCGAATGTAGCTGCCGTCTTTCCGTCGCAGGGCCTTGCGCGTGCGCACAATCACCGCGCGCACCACATCGCCCTTTTTCACCGATCCCGTGGGGCTGGCGGATTTGACGGTCGCAACGATAATATCACCCACCGAGCCATAGCGGCGCATACTGCCGCCCTTGACCCGAATCGTCAAAATCTCTTTTGCACCGGTATTGTCGGCGATGCGCAACCGACTCTCTTGCTGGATCATCTCTCTATCCTTGCCTTCTCAAGCGTCCTTCTTCGCTTTGTCTGCCAAAGGGCAGCCAAAACTAGATAATGACGGCTCGTTCCAGAATCGTTTCCATGTAGAATGTCTTGTCTTTGCTGATAGGGCGGCACTCGCGAATCTGAACCGTGTCCCCCGCACGAGCATCATTCGTCTCATCGTGGACTTTATACTTTTTGTGGCTTCTCATCACTTTGCCATACAGGGGGTGGCGCGAAACCCGCTCCACCTGGACAACGATGGTTTTCTCCATCTTGTCACTGACCACTGTTCCTACCAATGCTCGTCGCTGTTCTCGCATGACGCTTTGCTCCTCTTCCTACTCAGCAGCCATCTCCGCGGACAGTTCTTGCTCCCGCAGAATAGTTTTGATCCGCGCAATTTCCGTGCGCACTTGCCGGTTGCGGGCTGTGTTGGTCAGCTGGCCGCTTGCTTTCTGGAAGCGCAGGTTAAAAAGCTCCTGATACGCGTCGTCAAGCTTGGCAGCCAACTCACCCAATCCCATGGCTCGCAATTCATGTGCCTTCATTTCTCGCTCTCCTTCTGTCTATGCGTCGTCGCGAGAGACGAACTGGGTAGCCATAGGCAATTTGTGGGCGGCCAGGCGGAAAGCCTCTCGGGCCTGTTCTTCCGTCACACCAGCCATCTCGAACATTACGCGTCCCGGCTTCACAACCGCAACCCAGTGATCTACCGCGCCTTTACCAGAACCCATACGGGTTTCCGCGGCACGCATCGTCACAGGCTTGTCTGGGAAGATACGAATCCACAGCTTGCCGCCACGGCGCACATAGCGCACAACCGCGCGACGGGCTGCTTCGATCTGCCGACTGGTTACCCAGTGAGGCTGCGTGGCCTGAAGGCCGTAGGTCCCAAAATCCACATTGCTGCCCCGGATGGCCTTGCCCTGCATACGGCCCCGATGCATCTTGCGGAACTTCACACGTTTTGGCATTAACATAGTTCGTTCTCCCTTGCCGATCCTATTCGGCCGCCAGCTCGGCGTACCGGCTGTGGTATTCTTCGCCGGGCAACACCTCGCCGTGATAGACCCAGACTTTGACACCAATGATGCCGTAGGTGGTCAACGACTCTGCAGTGCCATACTCAATGTTGGCACGCAAGGTGTGGCGCGGAACCTGGCCCTCGCGAATGCTGTCTACCCGGCCCATTTCGCTGCCGCCCAGCCGCCCGGCCACAGTGATCATAATACCTGCAGCACCGGAGCGCATAGCCCGGCCCGCAGCCTGCTTCATGGCCCGTTTCCAACTGACACGCCGCTCCATCTGCTCGGCCACGCTCTCGGCCACCAACGTCGCTTCGATCTCCGGTTTGGTGATCTCATTGACATCGATCTTGACTTTTTTCTGGGTCATATCCTGGAGTTTCACCCGCAAGGCGTTGACATTCACCCCTTTGCGGCCAATAATAATTCCAGGCTTAGCTGTGTTAATAATCACGTGGACCTGATTCGGCTGCCGTTCGATTTCCACGACACTGATGCCAGCCTTGGGCAAGTCCGTGTGTACGACATCCCGGACAGCGCGATCCTCGTTCAGATGTTCCACATAAGTTGGGCCAGATGCAAACCAGCGGCTGCGATGGTCCCGGACAATTCCCAGTCTGAATCCGTTTGGATGAACTTTACGTCCCACATCTCCTCCTTAGTTAGTCAATCTCGCGCTCGTCAAGCACAACGGTGATATGGGACGAGCGACGCAGCCAGGGTTTGAACCGGCCACGGGCACCAAATCGGCGCCATTTGCGTATTGGCGCATCGTCCGCCACAATTTTGCTAATGTACAGGTCCTCGGCATCCAGACCAAAATTCTCAACTGCGTTGGCCACAGCGCTTTTAATGGTCTTGGCAACGTCTTTGGCCGCCTGTTGGGGCATAAATTGCAAAATCGCCAATGCCTCTTCAGCCGGCCTGCCCCGCATTTCATTGAGCACAAGACGGGTCTTCTGGGCGCTAATGCCGGTAAATTTGTTAACTGCTCGCACTTCCATCGTCTTTCCTCACTCTCTCTGTCCGGTGTCCGTGCTACCGACGCACCCGGGTGCCTCTTTCCGAACGAACATGACCGCGAAAGAAACGGGTTGGCGCAAATTCACCCAGCTTGTGCCCCACCATATTCTCCGTGACAAAAATTGGCACGTGCCGTCGCCCATCATGCACGGCCAAAGTGTGGCCCACAAACTGCGGAAAAATTGTAGAAGCCCGTGCCCAGGTCTTGATGATCTTGCGATCGCCTGACCGATTCATTGCTTCAACCTTCTTGAGAAGTTTGGGAGCAACATACGGCCCCTTCTTCAGTGAACGCCCCATTGTTTATCTCCGTTTCCGGCTGCTACTGCGCCGTACAATTTGCTTGTCCGTTCGCTTGTTGCGTCGTGTGCGCTTGCCCAGAGCAGGCTTACCCCAGGGAGTTTTCGGCCCGGCCATACCGATGGGAGAGCGGCCTTCGCCACCTCCATGCGGATGGGAGGACGGGTCCATCGCCAGACCACGCACACCGGGGCGAATGCCCAACCAGCGATTGCGACCAGCCTTGCCCAGGGTCATATTGGCGTGTTCCGAATTGGAAACCTGGCCGATCGTCGCCATACAGTCCATCTGAATGTAGCGTACCTCACCACTGGGCAGACGGAGTTGGGCGCTCGCACCTTCCTTGGCCACCAACTGGGCAGACACACCCGCGCTGCGGGCAATCTGAGCACCACGACCTGGATACAGCTCAACATTGTGAAGCTGTGTTCCCAGCGGAATGTTCCGGATCGGCAAGGCGTTGCCTGCACGAATCTCAGCATCTGGCCCGGACATAAGCGAATCACCCACCTGAATGCCCAGCGGGGCAATAATATAGCGCTTTTCGCCGTCGCTGTAGGCAAGCAGAGCGATTCGCGCAGTGCGATTCGGGTCATACTCGATCGACGTGACCTGAGCGTCAACACCCCATTTATCGCGCTTGAAATCGATCAGGCGATAGCGGCGTTTGTGACCGCCACCCCGGTGACGCACAGTAATGCGTCCCTGGTGGTTACGGCCACTGCGCTTATTCAAGGCAACCGTCAACGAGCGTTCTGGCTTGTTGGTGGTAATTTCTTCAAATGTCGAGACGCTCATCCCTCGACGTCCCGGCGAAGTCGGGCGGTAAATCTTAATAGGCATCGGTTCAGATCTCCTTTTGCAACGGTCCCCTGGTCGGTTTAGACACCCTCAAAGAGTTGGATGCTGTCACCTGCCACCAGAGTCACGATGGCCTTTTTCCACTTAGGCTTGCGCACGACTACACGCCGACCGCGCCGCCCGGTCTTGGCCGGCATCACCATCACACGCACATTTTCCACACGCACTTTGAAAGCAGTCTCCACCGCGTCGCCGATTTCGTGCTTGTTTGCCCGCATGTCAACTTCGAAAGTGTAGCTGTTGTCAAAGTCCGCGGCATCGTATGATTTTTCAGTGATCACCGGGCGTCGAATAACTTCATAGATATGCATTGAATTCTCCTTTTCCCGGTCCTAGCCCAACCAGGCGTGGATGTGTTCCACGGCAGCTTTGGGCATCACCACTACATCACAACCCAGCAAGTCCCGTACATTCAGATAACCGCTTTCCAAGGTTTTTGCATTGGGCAGATTGCTGATGCTGCGTTCAATTGGCATACTGCGCTCAGCCAGAAGGACGAGCACACTCTGTCCACCCAAACCCAGATTCTCCAGCGTCTTCACCATCGCCTTCGTCTTGGGCACATCCATAGAGAGATCATCCACAACAACAATCTGCTCGCCAGAGGCCTTGACAGAAAGCGCGCTGCGCAGGGCAGCCTGGCGCATCTTCTGGGGCATGCGCTGGGTATATTTGCGAGGTGTGGGACCAAACACAATACCGCCACCCACAAAATTCGGCGCATTGGTCGAACCCGCACGGGCACGGCCTGTGCCTTTCTGTTTCCACGGCTTGCGGCCACCGCCCCGCACTTCCGAGCGGGTCTTTGTTTTGTGGGTTCCCAGACGGGCATTCGCCAACTGGCGCAACAACGCCTGGTGCATCAGGCCCCGATTGACCGGAGCGCCAAAAACAGCTTCACTCAGCTCAATCTCACCGACCTGTTCACCGGCCATATTTTTCATTACGAGTTGCATATTATCGCCTCCTGTACAGGTCTACGCCTTCTTGGCCGGTCGGATAAAGACAAGACCAGTGCGCGGGCCGGGCACAGCGCCCTTGACGGCGATCAGGTTCCGCTCTGCATCCACCAGTGCAATTTTCAAATTTTGAACTGTAACGCGCTCGTTGCCCATGCGTCCGGCACCTTTGGCTCCCGGCCAAGTGTGGCCCGGCGATGTGCCAGCGCCCCGGGAACCGGGTGCTCGCTCCCGGTCGGACTGGCCATGGGTCTTCGGGCCACCCCGAAAGTTGTGACGCTTGACGGTTCCGGCAAAACCCTTACCCTTGGAAACCCCTGTCACATCCACCATCTCGCCCTCGCCGAAGATGTCGGCCTTGATCACATCCCCAAGGGCAACTGTGGGCAGTTCGCTCCAGCGCAGTTCGCGTAGATGGCGCAGAGTAGGTACATCCGCCTTCTGCAGATGGCCCTTCTCTCCCTTGGTCAACTTGCGCTCAGCGATCTCGCTATAGCCGATCTGCACGGCGTTGTAACCATCCGCGTCCACGGTCTTAATTTGTGTAACATAGCAAGGCCCAGCCTCAATCACTGTAACCGGCACTGCTTCCCCGCTCTCGCTAAAGAGCTGGGTCATGCCAACTTTTTTACCCAGAATACCTTTCACGTGCTCCTCCAGGACTGACGGCAAACCAGAGATTTACACCCCAATCAACCACATCATCCACCAAAAATAATAGTTGCAAGTTGCAGCTTTGCAGAAACCAAAACATTCTGCTCGCCACCTGTTCCTTGCCGCCTTATAGCTTAATTTCGATGTCCACACCGGCAGGTAAATTCAGCCGGGTCAAATTTTCGATCGTCTTGTTGCCGGGGTCCACCACATCAATCAGTCGCTTGTGGGTGCGTACCTCAAACTGCTCCCGACTATCTTTGTCAATAAAAGACGACCGCATAACGGTAAATTTTTCGATACGGGTCGGCAAAGGAACCGGCCCCACGACCTGTGCGCCTGTCTGCTCTGCAGCACTGACAATTTGCCTGGCCGATGCATCCAAAACCCGATGGTCGAATGCCTTGAGTTTGATGCGAATTTTCTGCTTTGCCATCGACTTTTCCTTCTGAAGTAAAAGGAGCCGGGACGGGGAGAAGCATCCTGCCCCTGCTCCGATGACTGCGCTCAAAATACCGCGAGGGCCGGTTTACTGCCCCAACCCCCGCGGATATTTTATCTATTTCGTGATTTCGGTGATGACACCGGCAGCCACTGTGCGGCCACCCTCGCGAATGGCGAAACGTCCACCATTCTCCAACGCAACCGGCGCAATCAACTCCACCGACATCTGTACGTTGTCGCCAGGCATCACCATCTCCACACCCTCCGGCAGGTCCAACGCACCGGTGATGTCCATGGTCCGAATGTAGAACTGGGGACGATAGCCTTTGAAGAACGGCGTGTGTCGTCCACCCTCTTCCTTCTTCAACACATAGACTTCGCACTTGAAGTTCGTGTGCGGTGTGATTGTGTTCGGCTTGGCCAATACCTGGCCCCGCTCCACATCATCCCGGCCCACACCCCGCAGCAGACAACCCACGTTGTCCCCCGCACGCCCTTCGTCCAGCAGCTTGCGGAACATCTCCACACCCGTCACCACTGTCTTTGTGGTCGGGCGGATGCCCACCAGCGCCACTTCTTCCATCGGATGGATCACACCCCGGTCAATCCGGCCTGTCACCACTGTCCCGCGGCCTTTGATGCTGAACACATCTTCAATCGGCATCAGGAAGGGCTTGTCCACATCGCGCACGGGTGTCGGGATGTACTCGTCCACCGCCCGCATCAGTTCCCAGATGCACGCATATTCCGGCGCATCCACATCCGTGCTCGTGCATTCCAAAGCCTTCAGCGCACTGCCGCGGATGATGGGAATGTCGTCCCCAGGGAAGTTGTACATATCCAGCAACTCCCGCAGTTCCATCTCCACCAACTCCAGCAACTCTTCGTCATCCATCATGTCCACTTTGTTCATGAAGACAACTATCGCCGGCACTTCCACCTGCCGCGCCAGCAAAATGTGCTCCCGGGTCTGGGGCATGGGGCCATCCGGCGCCGCCACCACCAGAATCGCCCCGTCCATCTGGGCCGCTCCGGTAATCATGTTCTTGATGTAGTCTGCATGGCCCGGACAGTCCACGTGCGCATAGTGCCGGGTCTCTGTCTGGTATTCCACGTGCGAAATCGCAATCGTGATCCCACGCGCTTTCTCTTCCGGCGCATTGTCAATCTGGTCAAACGCCGAAAAATCCGCCCACCCCTTCAGGCTCAACACCTTCGTGATCGCCGCGGTCAGTGTCGTCTTCCCGTGGTCCACGTGGCCGATCGTCCCCACATTGATATGGGGTTTGTTCCTCTGAAATACTGCCTTTGCCATTGAAGTTTTCTCCCTTACTCAACGAGACGGCCATCTGCTGACTGGTGCGAGCCAGAGGCAAATGGGCAAACAACTTTGAATCATCTCACACGAACCGGGAGAACAGCCTTCAACAGGTTGCGCCCCCGGTTTCATCTACGGTTCGATAACTATATCGCCAATTTACAGATTTTTTTCTCAACCTGGCGCTATAGATTGTAGACACATCCAATACTTGTGCAGGCCATTCTGCAAACCCTATAAGTATACGTTAAAATATCTACTTTGCCAAGTTCCCGATCAGACAGAATGCACTGCCTTTCGAATGACTCGTCCGACGACCTTACGCCTGATCCCGTTTCAGAACTTTCTCAGCCACAGACTGGCTCACCTGCTGGTAGCTGTGGAACTGCATAGTGAATGTGCCCCGACCACTGGTCATAGAACGGATATCAGTGGCATAGCCAAACATTTCGGACAGGGGAACCATTGCCTTAATGGCTGTCACACCATTCGAGCGGGAATCCATTCCCTCGATCTGCCCGCGCCGGCTGGAGAAATTGCCCACCACATCACCCACATATTCGTCAGGAGCTACAGTCTCCACAGACATCATCGGCTCCAGCAAGACAGGACCAGCCTTGGCCATACCTTCCTTAAAAGCCATACTACCCGCAATCTTAAAGGCCATCTCGCTGGAGTCCACATCGTGGTAACTGCCGTCCACCAGCGCGACTTTGATGTCCACCACGGGGTAGCCAGCCAGAATACCGCTATCCATCGCCTCTGCGACACCCTTGCCAACCGAAGGAATATATTCCCGCGGCACAACGCCGCCGACAATCTTATCCTCGTACAGATAGCCAGCGCCAGGATCGTTGGGTTCCATTTCCAGCCAGACGTGACCGAACTGACCGCGCCCACCAGACTGACGCACGAAACGACCTTCCACGCGCACAGACCGGGTGATTGTTTCCCGGTAGGCCACCTGGGGACGTCCCACATTGCACTGCACACGGAATTCACGCTTCAGCCGGTCCACAATAATGTCCAGATGCAATTCACCCATCCCGCTGATGACGGTCTGACCAGTCTGATCGTCGTATTGCACGCGGAATGTTGGGTCTTCCTCTGCCAGTTTGATCAGGCCATCGGTCATTTTGTCCTGATCAGCTTTGGACTTTGGCTCCACAGCCACTTTGATAACTGGCTCTGGGAAATCGATTGTTTCCAGCAAAATATCATCAGTCGGATCACAAAGGGTTTCACCGGTGAAGCTCTGCTTCAGACCAACCACCGCGGTAATATCACCAGCCCGACACTGCTTGATCTCTTCCCGCTTGTCCGCGTGCATCTGGAGCAATCGGCCAATACGCTCCTTACTGTTGCGGTTGGCGTTATAGACCTGGCTGCCCGCGTCCAGCGTGCCCGAATAGACACGTACATAGGCCAGCCGTCCCACATAGGGAT
The DNA here is from genome assembly GCA_019637685.1 of Caldilineaceae bacterium. Taxonomy (GTDB): domain Bacteria; phylum Chloroflexota; class Anaerolineae; order Caldilineales; family Caldilineaceae; genus JACQGT01. The sequence goes on from JAHBVF010000054.1 coordinate 27,242, forward strand.
CGGTGACAATCTTGAAGACCAGCGCACTAAATGGCTCGTCCACATCCGCGTGACGAATGACCTCTTCGCCGCTGATAGGATCCACACCGACAACAGGCGGCACATCCAACGGGCTGGGGAGATAGCGAATGGTGGCATCCAAAAGCGGCTGGACACCCTTATTGCGCAAAGCAGTACCACACAGCACAGGAACCAGCTTATTGGCTATTGTTGCCTTGCGCAGCGCGGAGCTTAGTTGAGCGTTGGTGATCTCTTCGCCTTCCAGGTACATCAGCGTGAGTTCGTCATCAGTCTCAGCGATGCGCTCAATCATTGTGGCACGGGCTTCTTTGGCGCTTTCCAACAGATTGTCGGGAATATCCACAATATCCGGCGAGGCACCCAATTCATCCGAATAGAGCAGGGCACGCATGCCGAACAGGTCAATGATCCCTTGGAAATTATCCTCAGCCCCCCAAGGAAGCTGAATCGGCAGGGGTATCGCGCCCAGGCGTTCCACAACCATATCTACTGTACGTTGGAAGTTCGCGCCAAGTCGATCCATCTTGTTCACAAAACAGATACGGGGCACTTTATAGTCATCTGCCTGCCGCCACACCGTCTCGGATTGGGGTTCGACACCAGCCACCGCATCGAATACAACAATGCCGCCATCGAGCACACGAAGACTGCGCTGCACCTCGGCCGTAAAGTCGATATGCCCAGGCGTGTCAATCACATTGATCTGCACTTCTTCGCCAGTGACGCTGTCCTTCCAACCGGTGGTGATGGCGGCAGCGGTGATGGTGATGCCACGCTCCCGCTCCTGCGCCATCCAGTCGGTCACGGCTGTGCCGTCATGCACTTCACCCATACGATGAATACGACCGGAGTAAAAGAGAATGCGCTCGGTCGTTGTTGTTTTGCCTGCGTCAATATGGGCGATGATGCCGATATTGCGAATTTTATCCAAAGGCATACTCATCAAAAATACCCTAGTCCTGTTCCGGGGGAGCACCAGCGGCCCAACCCAACAATGTGCGATCACGTGCGTCCGACAAGAATCCAGATGGCTTGAGGCCAGGCCCCCTAAGAAAACCTGACCCGGCCCATCCCATCGACCGATCGAAGAAGCTCAGTTAACCTGAGCTTGACCAACGCCAGACATGAATAGGCGGCACAACCGCCCCCCAGGCACCAGAAAAAAAATCCCTTCCGGTGGTGTCGAATGCGCCCCAACAATATAGTGGGTGCAGAGCGACATCGTCCTGTGGCTAGAATGCGCCGCAAATATAATTAATTCCGAAAACAACAGGGGACAGAATCCCCAAAGGCAGTGGCTACGAAAAAGCCATCACCTATGCTCTAGCGAAAATGAGCAAAAGCCTGATTGGCCTCTGCCATCCGGTGGACTTCTTCCCGGCGACGCACAGTCGTGCCCTCGCCGCGGGCAGTATCCATCAGTTCGTTCGCCAGGCGGATGGCCATTGTGCGGCCACTACGGGCACGAGAATGGATAATCAGCCAACGCATAGCCAAAGCCATCCGTCGATCCGAGCGAATCTCAATAGGAACCTGATAAGTAGCACCGCCTACCCGCCGGGGCTTGACCTCAACCATCGGCGTCGCATTTTTCAGCGCTTCCTCAAAAACCTCCAGAGGAGGGCGATTGGTGCGCTCGGCAATCAGATCCATCGCGTCATAGACAATCCCGGTGGCCAGGCTTTTCTTGCCCCGTTCCATCAGGTTGTTGACAAATTTCGACACCACCTTGCTGTTAAAGCGTGGGTCTGGCAGGACAATACGTCGTACAGGCCTATTTCGTCGGGACATCTCGTACTCTCTCCGTAGGATAAACTAGCAAACTATGCCTGGACAGAACTTATTTGGCCTTGGGCCGTTTAGTTCCATACTTACTGCGGCCTCGTTTGCGATCATTAACGCCAGTGCTGTCCAATGCGCCACGCACGATGTGATAACGCACACCAGGCAAGTCTTTTACACGACCACCGCGCACCAAAACAACACTGTGCTCCTGGAGGTTATGGCCTTCGCCAGGAATGTAAGCAGTGACCTCAATGCCATTCGTCAGACGTACACGAGCCACCTTGCGCAAAGCCGAGTTGGGCTTCTTCGGCGTGGTGGTACGCACCTGAGTACAGACGCCCCGCTTTTGGGGATTGCCCATCTTCATACGCCGGGTGCGGCCTGTCAGCGTGTTCTGCGTAAAGCGCAGAGCAGGGGATGACTCTTTCTTTGGCTTGGCTTTGCGGCCCTTACGAACCAATTGATTGATTGTCGGCAAAGGAATCCTCCGTCTTTGGCTTTGTGACTATATTCTTTATCGTTCAATTTTCAGAGCCACAATGGCCCAAAAATAAGTTCCTTGTTCAAGTGGAACTTGCAAGTGCCTGAAAAACCCAGCTATGGGCGAAAAAATACGTCGAGCGCTGCACAGACCCACGAAGAGCGATTGTAGCACAAGCGTTGGTTGCCGGTCAAATTGAAAAGGGTGCGCGGAGAAAGAAGTTCCACAGAACTCACGCGCCCCGCCACACCACCCGTCCATCGCAGACGGTCAAATCCACTACCATTTCCCCCACTTTTTCAGCGGGGGTGGCGAAGATATCCCCGCTGAGCAGGGCCAGATCCGCCAGGAAACCGGGACGCAGCATCCCTTTGCGATCCTCCTGGAACTCGGCCCAGGCCGCGTCCCGGGTGTAGCCGACGAGCAGATTCTCCAGTGTCTGTGCCTGCTCCGGGTCGCCAGGACGCCAGGGCTGGCGGTTGAGTCCGTTGTGCACCCCCCCCAGGGGATTGTTGCTGACCACCGGCCAGTCGCTGCCGTAGATCAGCCGCGCGCCGGCCTGGCGCAATGTCTCCCAGGCGAAGCTGAGGGGATAGCGTTCCTCCCCGGCCCGATGCACCCACACATCCGAGCTGCCCGCGCGCAGGGGCGAATGCAGCGGCTGCATAGAAGCGATTACATCCAACTCGGCGAAGCGGGGAATGTCGTCCGGGTGGATGACTTCGATATGCTCCACCCGGTGGCGGCTGTCCCGCGGCCCATTGACCCGGCGGGCGTGGGCGTAGCCGTCCAGCGTGCGACGCACAGCCCCATCGCCGCAAGCGTGGACAAAAATCTGTAGCCCCAGCCGGTCGGCCTCCGCGGCCATTCGGTTGAAGTGTTCGGCCTGAAAGAGCGCGCTGCCCCGGTTGCCGGGCATATCCCCAAAGCCGTCCACCATCAGCGCGGTGTAGGATTCCAGCACTCCATCCATAAAAAACTTCACACTGCCGCAATGGAGCATATCCCCCTGGAACTGCTCGCGCCAGGACACCGCCTCCTGCAATGCCTCGGCAGGGGTCTCCGGTTTCACGTCATAGGGCAGATAGACCCGACAGGTCAGTTCGCCCAAGTCCTCCAGCGCGGCGTAGCGCAGAAGTTGGCTCTCCTGGCCGTCCATATTGTGGACACTGGTGATGCCCATTTTCGCGGTCAGTTCCAGCCCCCGGCGCAGCATCGCCCGGCGGCCGGCTTCGTCGGGTTTGGGAACCAGTGAGCGAATCGGTTCAAACGCGCCCGGCTCGCGCAGTTCACCCGTGGCCTGACCGGTAGCGGGGTCTTTCACAATTTCGCTGCCTTCGCTCACCGCCGGCGCGTGGAGCAGATTGGCCCGGCGCAGGGCTTCGGTATTGGCCCAGCAGGTATGGCCGTCAAAGGCAGTCAGAAGGACGGGGCGATCCGGAGAGAGGCGGTCCAGAAAGTGGCGGTCCAGCACTTCGCCCGGCTGGATAGCGCTATAGATCAGCCCGCGGCCCACCACCCACTCCCGCTCAGGATTGGCCTGCATCCAGAGCCGCAGATGTTCGGCGATGGCGTCCAGGCTGTGGGCTTTTGTAACTTAAAAAATTAAACAAGTAATAGAAAACAGGTATGGTAAGATCATAGTAACTGAAGGGGGAAATAATCCCAAGGAGGTTACTATGCCAAAGT
>JAHBVF010000055.1 GCA_019637685.1 Caldilineaceae bacterium
AAAGGAGACGGATCGGCGCACAGTCAGGGGGCGGGACAGTTCGGTCATCACCACCGGGAAGCCACAGCGGTGCAACCGCCAGGCCGCGCCCGTGGCCAGATCGCCCGCACCTTTGATCAACACAAGCGTATCGGAAAATTGCGACTGCGTCACGCTTCCTCCACCAGCGGCGTGCCCGCGTCCGTCACTGTTGCGGCCACGCCGCTGTCAGCCCGCAGGCTCATACAGTTCACCCCCTGCACAACGCCCTCTTTGGCAGGAATGTCATCCGCGGAAAATCGGATAATCTTGCCCAGCGCCGAAATGATCAGCGCGTCCTGGCCCGCCGCGACTGTGTGCGCACAGAGCAGACGTTCGGCCTTCATTGCCACTTTGCCGCCAGCCCCCGGCGATTTATTCGTGCGGAAACCGGACATCAGGCGCACAGTCCCTTTGCCGTCGTCCCCGGCCAGAAAGACGCCGCTCTCCTCCTGCACGGCAGCGATAGCCAGACATTCATCGCTGGGGTCCAGGCGGATGCCCAGACAGCCGCCGGAGATGGGAACCTGACGCTCGCTGAAACGAATGGCCTGGCCGGCGCGGCTGACGACAAAAAGATCGTCGCCACCGCTGCTCCAACAGGCGGCCACTGGCGTGTGGCCCGCGCGTATCTCCACCAGTGAGCCGGCTTTCAGGTGGGGCAGTTGGGTACGGCTGAATTTGCGCACCCAGCCCCGGTCGCTGAGCAACTGCAAATGCGCGCCGCCGCCGTCGCCAATCACCACCGCCAGTTGCTCGTCCGGCTGCAAGGGAAGCCACTTGCCCACAGATTCGCCTTTGTCGCGCACAGCGCCCTCGGGCAGGTCGGCCACAGCCAGGCTGAAATAGCGGTTGCGGTCGCTCCAGATCAACAGCCGCTCGCTCACATCGGCCACCAGCAGAAAAGCGGGCGGATCGCCCTCGCCGCTGTCCAGATCAAAGACGCCCATTCCGCCCCGACGCTGGCGGCTGTAGAGGTGGCGGGGCGTGCGTTTGGCCAGCCCGCCGCGGCTGATAGTAATCACCTGGGCAGTGGTGGGGGCTTCGTCAGGTTCGTTGTTGGCAGCAGAGCCGCGCCCGCTTTCGGCTTCGGTTTCCGCGTCGGCCAGCCGTTCTTCCAAAAATTCAATATAGGCCCGGACATCCGGGGTGAGATCGTTTAGATCAGGACGGGCAGGGGACATAGACGCCTCCGGTCAAATTGACGTTCGAGTATCGTAGCTGTAGTATACACGGGAGAGTAGGGTGTGGGTAAATGGAACGGAGGATCGGAAAATTTATGGAAGAAAAAACACAGGTACAATCAACAGAGATTCTGCCCGCGCATGAAGGACGGACATTGGCCGACGCGACGACGCTCCTCCGCTACGGTCAGGTCATTGCCGCACCCACCGATACAGTCTATGGGCTGGTCTGCCGCTACGACAGACGTGGGGCCATTGAGGAACTCTACCGGGTGAAGGAGCGCCCGCCGGAGAAAGCACTGCCTGTGCTGCTCGGCGACGAAAGCCAGTTGGCACAGGTGGTGGAGGGCGAACTGTCCGCGCTGGCCCAGGAACTCATCGCCTGCTTCTGGCCCGGCCCGTTGACGCTGATTCTGCCCGCGCTGCCCCATCTGCCCCCGGTGCTGACCGCGGGCGGATCGACTGTCGGTGTGCGTATCCCCGACCAGCCCTTTCTGCGCGAGCTGGCCCGACAGGCTGGCCCATTGGCTTCTTCCAGCGCCAACCGCAGCCGCGGGGCCGAGTGTCACAGCGCCGCTGAAGTCCTGGCCCAGTTGGATGGGCGCATTCCCCTGCTGGTGGATGGCGGCTCCTCGCCTCTGGCCCAGGCCAGCACTGTGCTGGACCTGACGACGACGCCCCCGCTGATTCTGCGCGAGGGGCCTGTGGGGGCCGCGGTGCGCAGGGTGATTGCGTGATAATCGGCATCGATGCCTCCCGGGTGCTGCGGGCACGACGCACGGGGACCGAACGCTATTCCCTGGAAATTATCCGCCATCTGTTGGCCCTGCCCGAAGCCGCGGCGCATCGCTTTCGGCTCTACGTTCCCGAAGCACTGTCGAACGCTCCAGACGATAGGCCTGGCAGCACTGACACGGGAGAGAATAGGAACGCAGATTTCACAGAGAACGCAGATTCCGCAGATTTTATCAGTCTTCATCAGCGTTCATCAGTGGCTACTTTGAGGGCGGCACAGTCTTTTTGGAATGATCCGAAAGTGGAAACACGAGTGCTGCCCGGTCGTCGCCTGTGGACGCACACGGCCCTGGCCTGGGAAATGGTTCGGCGTCGGCCCGATGTGCTATTTGTGCCTTCCCACGTCATTCCCTTTTTGCCGCCGGGTCTGCTGCCTCCCGCGGTGGTGACACTCCACGACGTGGGCTACCGCCGCTTTCCCGCCGCGCATACGCGGGGGCAGCGGCGTTATCTGGAACTTTCCACCCGTTGGAGCAGTTTTGCCGCCAGGCAGGTCATCGCGCCCAGCCAGGCAACCGCGGCTGATTTGGGCCGTTTTTATGGAACGCCGGCGTCAAAGGTTCGGGTGATTTACGAAGCCGCGGGCGCGCTCCCACAAACTGAGTTTCTCGCAGAAACTCAGTTTGTAAATTATGCCCTCTACGTGGGGACGATCCAGCCCCGCAAGAATCTGGCCCGGCTGATTGATGCCTACGCGCTGCTGGTGGAGCGGGAGAAAATCGACTGGGAACTGGTGATTGCCGGGGGCGTGGGCTGGCTGGGCGGACAGTTTCGGGCACAGGTGGCCGGGCTGGGGCTGGACGGGCGCATTCACTTTCCCGGCTATGTGGACGACGCGGACCTGCCCGCACTTTTTCAGAACGCGCTCTTTTTCGCGTTTCCGTCCCTCTACGAGGGCTTTGGCCTGCCCGTGTTGGAGGCCCAACAGATGGGGGTGGCTGTGATGACGAGCAACAATTCCTCTCTGCCCGAAGTGGCGGGGGACGCGGCGCTGCTGGTGGACCCCAACGACACAGAGGCCATCGCCGACGCGATGCTGCGCCTGAGCCGGGACGAGTCCCTGCGCCAGGAGCTGATCGCCAAGGGCTATAAGAACGTCAAGCGCTTCTCCTGGGAAAAGGCGGCGCGGGAGACGCTGGCTGTGTTGCTGGCCGCGGCGGGGAAAAAGTGACAGATTTGAACGCAAAGGCGCAAAGAGGCAAAGGCGTAGGGAAAGACGCAGAGAAAGACGGCCGCGGATTTCCCTCTGTGGAGATTCTGGGTGTGGGCATTCACCGGGTGAATTTTGCCCAGACCCTCGACCAGATTGGGTATTGGATTGACGAGTGCCGCGCCACACATCACGCATCACGCATCACGCATCAACTTTGTACTGTCAACCCCGAATTTGTGATGGAAGCCCGGCGCGATCCGGCCTTTGCCGCGGTGCTGAAGCGGGCGGACCTGTGCGCGCCGGATGGGGTGGGGATTCTGTGGGCGGGGCGGCTGCTGGGCCAGCCCTTTGCCGAGCGGGTGACTGGCTCGGACGGCATCTACCGCATCTGTGAACGGGCCGCGGGGGAAGGCTGGCGGGTCTTTCTGCTGGGCGCGGGGCCAGGGGTGGCGGAGCAGACCGCAGACCGGCTCCGCGCGCGCTATCCGGGGCTGCAGGTGGCGGGGACATTCAGCGGTTCGCCCGCGGACGACGCCTGGCCGGAGATTGAACAGCGGCTATCAGATGCACAACCGGATGTGCTCTTTGTGGCTTTCGGCCATCCCCGCCAGGATTTTTGGATCGACAAACACCGCCACGAACTGCCCGCGGCCGTGGCCCTGGGCGTGGGCGGCGCCTTCGATTTTGTGGCGGGCGTTACCAAACGCGCGCCGCTGTGGATGCAACGGCTGGGGCTGGAATGGCTGCACCGGCTGGTCACCCAGCCCTGGCGCTGGCGGCGGATGCGGGTGTTGCCGCTCTTTGCGATGCGGGTAGTGGGACAACTTTTGGTTGGGGGACGGCAGAGAAAATCCGGCGGGGGGTCCGCTTGATCTCTTTGCGATCAGCCATCCATTTCATCCTCAAAGGCAAAGACAGCCGCCTCTGCGTCTATCGGCTTGTCCAAACAGACACGGAAGACACAGCGCCCGTCGCCATCCTGAAAACGCTTTTCCCGCACTACCCGATAGCCGAGCAGCCGGCTCAGCGTTGAGACTGTCACGCTGCACAGGGCTGGCCGACGCGAGGCCACATTGAGGAAAGGACAATTGCGTTCGATGAGGCGGATATCGTCGGATGCACTGTCGATAGCCACCTGCATAAATGCATCGTCTTCAAAGTAGATACTTTTCAGCGCTTCCAAGCGCTCTGCCAGCGACTTGTTTTGCAGATGGGGTTCCCATTCGCGCACATTGGCATCTGCAAAAGAGGCCAGTACCTCCCGCAGTGCTTCGGGCCCAAGTGTAGCCGCCAGCCTGTCGATGAGTTCTACGGCCAGCTCGTCATAGGCTTTGGGGAAGAGATGTTCGGCTGCCGCGCTCAATGTGTAGTATTGCGTGGGACGTCCTTTGCCCTGGTTCTCGTCCCGCTGCTTGTGAGAGAGCACCAATTGGCCTGATTCCAACTGGCGCAGTTGCTGTCGCACTGCTTCATACGTCACATTCAGATGTTTGGCAATAGCAACAGTGGTGGATTCCCCCTGCTGTTTGATATAGGCCAAAATTTGCTGTTGTACATCCGAAATATTGGCAAGACTCGTTGTGGCATCCGCCATATAAAAATATATCCCTTTGGCTATGGAAAGGATCGATTGTCCCTTATGATAATCGATCCTTTCCATATACAGATAAAATCGGCCACGGAGCCTGGCTAATCAGAAAATACCTGACTCAAGCGTCCCAGCGCCAATGCACCCAACATCAGCCCAAAATCGCGCAGCGCCACATCAAAGAAACCGGGGATGAGCAGAAGATTGAGAATAATCCCCAGCAGCCAGAGAGCAACCACATAGGCACCGATGCGCGGCTTGAAGAAGACGAGCAGCCCGGCCGCGATCTCTACAACACCCACAAACAACATAAACGGACCAGCCGGAACAATACTTGCCACAATCGGTGCCACATAACTCGTCCAATCTGCCATCAGATTCAAGAACTTGTCCAGACCGAACAAAATGGGCGCTACCGTAAAGCCGATGTGTAAAATCTGAAAAGCCTGATAGGCTGGGTCACTGATCGACTTGACACGGGAAGCCGGGGCTGTCGTTGCTGTAGTCATGACATACTCTCCTTTTGATGAAATTGAATTTACACAAACAACGGCTTGCATTATACAGTGTGTTTGTTGAATATGCAAATTATACAATCAAAAAATTGTATAAAATAGGCAAATTTAGATTTTCCAGCGGAGTCTGCACGATAATCTCCTGGGAATCAGCCCAATTCTGTGCTGATCAGGCGGATGCTGGAACAAAAATGGGACGCTGATTCACGCAGATAGACGCTGATCCAGAGAAAAAATCTGCGTTTCTGTACTGATCAATGAGATGGTGGAATGACTATTTCTTAACGCAAAGAGGCAAAGGTGTAGAGACGCAAAGAAATCGCTTTTCTCTCTGCACTTTTGTGTTGAAAACTCCACCATCATCTTGACTACTACAATTCCTCTGCTTTTATCTGCGTCCAGCTTCTTTCACCATCAGCCTGATTACTACAAAATCAGCCAATGCTGGTCAGTGTACATGCCCGGTAGGGCACAACCAGCAATAAAAATAGGGGCGCAGATTACGCAGAAGACACAGATTTACGCAGATTCTATCCGTGTTTATCAGTGTTCATCAGTGGCTATTTTCAGGTTGGGTTGCAGAGTTATCAAACACTATTCTATTTGACACTAAACCCATGTCTGTATATACTCTTATCCGCATTGCAAAATTAGTAGTTGTTCATTCTCTGGAACAAGACAACCAATGCTTGCGATTGTAGCCATTTCTTTGACCCCTGCCGAAAACAATACTCTCTGTCACGGCTTCTGCTGTTGTACTTGTAACGAGCGGAGTCGTGAGTTCGCGCTTTTGGCAGCACAGGAAATGTTCTAGCCAAAAGATACGAACCTCTCGGACCTCCGCATTTCCTGGGTCCGGTGAGGGTCGTCTGAGAAAGTGTAGCGCTCAGCAGCCCTGAGCGCTTTTTTGTTGCCTTCTGCGCCGCCGGAATATTCCGGCGGCGCATTTTTTTGTTATCAGAAACAGTTGAAAAGGATAGGGATGAGTATGACGAGCAGCCAATCAAGTATTGCAACGGGCCGGGCAGAAAAGGAAGACGGATTGGACCTGCCAGGTCTGCTGGTAACGACCGCCTGGCTTCATGACAATCTGGCACACCCCACACTCCGCCTGTTGGATGTACGTGCCCTGGAACATTTTTCCGAGGGCCATCTGCCCCACGCCGTGCATGTGGATTTCGGCGGATTGAGCACAACAGTCGCGGGCGTGCCCGGCATCCTCTTGCCGCCCGCGCCTTTTGCAGAAAAGATGACAGCAGTTGGTGTTCAGCCCGCGACAACGGTCGTTGTCTATGACGACAACTGGGGCATGGCCGCGGCCCGGGTGCTGTGGGCGCTCCACCGCTACGGCTTCACCCAAACTGCCTTGCTCACCGGTGGGTGGGATCAGTGGCAGGCGGAAGGCAGGCCAATCGTTGCAACGACAGAGGACAACCCGTCAAGTGTCACACCCGATGCCGCGTCCAGCGGGTTTACACCCCAGGCAACTGAATCGGTTTTGGCCGAACGTGTGTGGCTCCTGGCGAATCTGGACAATCCCGATGTGGTGATTGTGGACACACGCGGTCAACAGGAATTTGCCGACGGTCACGTGCCGGGGGCGGTGCATTGGGATTGGATGAACGCTGTGCCGGTGGGTGGGTGGGAGGCCCTGCGGCCAGTCCCAGAATTATTGGCTGAATTGGCAGGCGTTGGCATTACCCCCGACAAAGAGATTGTCACCTATTGTCGTTCAGGCGTGCGTGCAGCCCACACCTATTGGGCGCTGCGTCAGCTTGGCTACCCCCGTGTGCGCAACTACGACGGTTCCTGGCTGGAATGGCAGTCGGTGGCGGGTCTTCCCATTGAAAAAAATGACAGAAAAGATGACAGAAAAGATAACGAAAAAGCAGGGAACAGAAAGGAAAGCGAGGAGACTGTATGAGTGAACAATCGGCAGTTGAACAGCCATTGGCGGGCGCAGGCGCAAAGTCTGGTTCATTCCTGGAAAGGATATCCCCCAATGTCCGCATGGGTTTGCTGGCCGTGTTGGCCGCGCTGGCGTTGTGGATGATCGCTACGGGGATCAATTCCGAGATGGGTCTGTTCTGGGCCTATGGCCTGGCCTTTGGATTTGTGCTCCAACGCAGCCGCTTCTGTTTTGCCTCTGCCTTCCGGGATATTTTCCTGCTTCAGCACGGGCGCACGTTGAAGGGGGTGTTGGCAGGTCTGGCCGTGGCCACGCTGGGTTTTGGGCTGGTGATGAGCAAACAGGTGCCCAATCCGTCCCTGGGCTTTCTGCCACCGGAAGCCAATGTGTTGCCCATCGGTCTGCATCTGGTGGTGGGCGGGCTGATCTTCGGTGTTGGAATGGTGGTGGCTGGCGGCTGCGTCTCCGGCAGTGTCTACCGTATGGGCGAGGGCTATCTGGCTTCCTGGGTGAGTTTCGCGGGGATTCTTGTCGGTCTGCTCGTCACCTCCTACACGTGGAATTGGTGGTGGGACCTCTCGATTGCAGATGGCTGGCGCATCTGGCTGCCCACCTATTTTGGGCACGGCGGCGCGATTGCCCTGACGCTGCTGACACTGCTGGGCGTCTATCTGTTGGTGGTCTGGTGGGAAAGCCGCAGCGGAATGGTAATCCCAGAGACACCCTTTGCGGGCAGTGACGACGAGGGGTTTCGGGCGCGTATCGGGGACAACCTGCGCCAGACATTTGTCCACGGCTGGCCGGCTGTGACGGGCGGTGTGGCTCTGGGCGCGCTGAACGTCATGTTTTTCTACACGGCCCACCCCTGGGGCTTTACGGGTGAGCTTTCCCGGTGGATGCTGGGCATCAGCAACGCGCTGGGGGTTGGGCCGGGGGAACTGTTGGGCGCGGCCAGTCTGCCCGGCTGCACCCTGGACGTGAGCGAAAGCGGTCTGCTGAGCCATATGTTTTTTCTCGTATGGGGGATGGTTATGGGATCGTTTGTGGCCGCTCTCTTTTCGGGAGAATTCAAAATCCGCCGCCCGCGCCAGAACCGTCGCTATGTCCAGGCGGCCGGCGGTGGCGTGTTTATGGGCGTGGGCGCGGCCCTGGCCATGGGCTGCACCATCGGCGCGTTCTTCTCTGCAATCCCCTCGCTGGGGCTGAATGGCTGGGTCTTTGCCGTCTTCCTCGCCATCGGTGCCTGGATTGGAACGCAGATTATTCAACGGATTGACTGATGTAAAAATAGCCACGGATAAACACGAATGACTCTACGGTAAAAAGCCCACAGGCCCACCGCGGAGACGCGGGGAACGCGGAGCTTCGCGGAGGTTTTCTCCTGAATCTCACCGCGAAACTCCGCACACTCCGCACACTCTGCGCCTCCGCGGTGACATTGACCTTTCGGCAGTGGAGTCACGGATAAACACGGATGGGCGGGAATAAATCTGCGCAATCTGCGTCCTCTGCGAAATCTGCGTTCCTATTTTTGTCGTTATCGGTGTCAGCCAGTCGTGTCGTCTAGCCACAGTTCAAATTTCAGCGAAAGGAGCATTTTATGTCACTCAAGCAGCTCGACGTACGCGGGGAAATCTGTCCCTATCCAATGATGAAGGCAGTCCAGGCGCTCAAGAGACTCAAGCCCGATGAGGCCGGTCTGGAAGTGATCACCGACCACGCGCCCGCCCTGGAGACGATTCCAACCCAGGCTGTGCGGCTCGGCTACACCTCTGTGATCGAAGAGACCGGCTCGCCGGAATGGACCATTACACTAACCCGGAAGTAATCAGCGCAGTTCATCGAAGACAGAACGATTCAACTCAAGGAGACCCGTCTATGCGTTCCCGTTTCTCACTACCCCTATTGTTGCTGATAATGGCTCTGGTCATGACAGCCTGTGTACCAGTTGCCCCACCCACAGCCGCAGAACAGGCCGCACAACCAGCCGCAGAGTCAGCAGAAGCATCGGAAACCACGGCGACAGCGGCCCCCCACTCTCTGGTCGACACAGAGTGGGTCGTGGCCCATCAGGACGACCCGAATGTGCGTTTTCTTGCCATCAGCGGCAAGCAGGAGGATTTTGACGCCGGCCACTTGCCCAATGCTATCTACATCAACCTGGGTGGGGACTTGACCAACCCCGCCGACTCGACCCAGGGCCAGATTCTGACCCAGGAAGCACTGGGCGAACTGTTCAGCCGTCTGGGCATTGAAAATGACGACACACTGGTGGTCTATGACGGCAGCAACAATCTGCTGTCGGCCCGGGCCTACTGGGCGTTCAAATACTACCAGCACGCGGATGTGCGTCTCTATAATGGCGGCACGAAAAAATGGGTGGCGGATGGCAACAGTCTGAGCGCCGAACCGGTGGCTGCCCTGCCCGCAACCGAATACGTGGCGGGCGACGCGGACCCGGACCTGCGCACAACCGGCGAATATGTGCTTGAGCATCTGGACGATCCCTCCACCGTTGTCTGCGACACCCGCGGGCCTGGGGAATATGCCGGAACGGATGTGCGCGCGGATCGGGGCGGACATATCCCCGGCGCGATCAATGTGGAGTGGGTGAATGCAGTCAATACAGAAGACGGCACGTTCAAAGACACCGGCTACCTGGCTGATCTCTATCAGCGCGCGGGCTTTGCCCCGGACAAGCAGGTCATCACCTATTGCCAGACAGGCGTACGCGGCGCGCACACCTGGTTTGTCCTGTCCGAATTGCTCGACTATCCCCAGGTACGCAACTACGACGGTTCCTGGATAGAGTGGGGCAACGATCCGTCCAAGCCGCTTCAACAGTAGACGAAAAGAGACGGCGTCCGCGTATTTGTCAGCGCAGATACCCGGAGCCGCAACGAACGACAGATAGCCCGCCTGAAGCCCAGACGGGCTATCTGTCAAGCTGTTCTACACGCAGAAGAGAGAAGTGAGATGCCCAGAAGAGACATATCTTTCCCTATAAACAGATGCGGCCACCGTTTCCGGGCTTGGGCGGGTTTTGTGGTTGCAGCTTTGATACTGGCCGCCTGTGGGGGGAGCAGTGCCGGGGTGAAGCTGGATATTGCCAAGAAAGTGGCACTGGCTGACTTTCCCGGCGGCGTGGGGCGGGGCTACCCATCCGCGCAGATGATCGCAGGCGGCAAGAGCAATCCCCCTTTGCAGCCGGGTTCACCCGCGCCGGACTTTGCGCTGGTGCTGGAAGACGGCAGCCACCTCTCGTTGAGCGATTTGCAGGGCCGTCCGATCGTCATCAATTTTTGGGCCACCTGGTGCGGGCCATGCCGTTTGGAAATGCCCGAACTCATGCGTGCGGCTGTGAATGATCCCAATCTGATATTATTGGCCGTCAATGTCCAGGAAGCCCCGGACGCGGTCGCACCCTTTGCCGACGACTTTACGATGACAACGCCGGTTGTGCTCGATTCCAAGGGCATCTTGAACAAACTATACGCGGTGCGCGGTCTGCCGACCACCTACTTTATCGACGATTCCGGGGCAATCTCGGCGGTCTATTCCGGCCCGTTGACACCGCCAGCCCTCAAAGAGCGCCTGGATGCCATCCGCTGATACAGCGAGGTACACGCTCAATGCTCATGGCTCACCCCACCCCCCGCGGCCGATACTCCGACGCCTCGGCCCGATGCTGGGCAGCGAGCGTCCCGTCCCCCGCGAAATTCGCAATCGTGCGGCCCAGCTTTTGCCCTCGATGATAGGAGCGTGGGCTGGCGCCGGCCATACGTCTGAGATTCTTGCCCGCCTCGTCGATTTGGAGAGGCGGCGTGGATAGATAGCCCAATGTGCTTTACGAATAACCGTTCCTGCGTTAGAATGCTGACAGCACTGTATGAGATGGCTGTAGATGCAAAGAAAGGAACGGTTCTTATGCGCAACATTCCTGCGTTTATCTCGACTGTCAACGCGGATAGAACAATTGCCCTGCCCGAAAACATTCCGGTCGGCGCAAAAGTAGCTGTGATGGTGATGTCGGAGGAACTTGAGGATAGCCCGGAGCGAAGATTGCGCTTTGAGAGGGTTATGGCAACGATTCAAGCCGCTATCGCCGAAGGATTTGCAGCGCCTGCCATCAGTGATAGGGAGCTTGATTCGCGTATTAAAATGGCGCGACGCGGCATCGGTTCATAGGAAATGCGCGTCACACTCGATACCAATCAACTGGTACGCGCGCTGATGCGCCCACCAGAATTGGCTACTTTTGTGATGGCTTGGGCGTCCAGGCGGATAACTGTCGTCTGTTCCCCACTCCTCCTGGCCGAGTACCAGCGAATTCTGGACACGCCTGGGATTGCTGAGCTGATCTACCCCGAATTGCGAAGGATTTTCCTCAGTCAACTGGCCGCAGAAATGGAAATGATTAACCCCTCACACATTCCTCCGGTCTGTCGGGACCCGGACGACGACAAAGTGATTGCGACGGCTGTCTTTGGTCTGGTGGACTATCTGGTCACAGCGGACGAAGATTTGCGCGCTCAGCCTGTCGTAGAATTATTGGGCCACGAAGGGATTCAGTTGACGACGATTGATGAACTGATGTTGCTATTGTAGAACTCACACAATCCCCCGCAGCCGATATTGCGACGCCTCAGCCCGATACTGCGCAGATTCTTGCCCGCCTGAATTCTTTGCGCCGTCTCCATCCCCGTCAGATCACCGCCGATGTCTCACCCCCGTCCAGCCGGGCCAGCTTCCCGAAGGGAAATAGCCGCACTGACCGGGATCCATCGCAGCCGCAACCTCACTGCAGACCTTCTCTAGACTATTCTTGCGATTGAAAGTATAGTTCTTCTATCACGCAAATCGCGTGCAGCTATACAGAGTTGCACGCTTGGCATGTGCCAGGCTATGAAGTGGGGGATTGGCTTGGGAATAGCCACGGATGAGCCTACTGCAAAAAGCCTACAGCCCCACCGCGGAGGCGCGGGGAAAGCGGAGGTTCGCGGAGGTTTCCTCCTGAATCCCTCTGCGTAAATCTGCGTCCGCTTTTCAGGGCTGGCTGTGCCTGATTGGGCGTGTGCTGCCCTGCACCTGAGACCTCTCATTCTATTCGTGAACAACCCACGCATGAAAATCACCAAAACCTGAGGAGCAGATATGGAAAGTGAAAACGTCTTTTCGCAGGCATCCTCGCCGGAAAGCCTGGGAATCCCGTCAAGAGCGATCTTGAATTTTCTACAGCGGATCGACGCCGAGCGCATTGGCATGCACGGCTTTCTGCTGGTGCGGCACAACAGAATCGCGGCGGAGGGCTACTGGGCGCCGTGGACGGCTGAGCGCAAGCACCGGATGTATTCGGTCAGCAAGAGCTTCGTCGCGTTGGCCGTCGGGATGCTGATCGATGAAGGCCGGCTCACCCTCGACGATCGGGTCGCGGACTATTTCCCCGACAAACTGCCGGAAACGCTGCATCCGTGGCTGGCCGTCTCGACCGTCCGGGACCTGCTGACCATGGCGACCGCCCATTCGAGCACTTCCTACACGCGGGACGATCCCGACTGGGTGTGGACCTTTTTCAACCGCATTCCCTCCCACCCGCCCGGAACCATTTTTTCCTACGATACTGCGGCCACGGTCGTGCTCACAGCCACAGTTGAGCGGCTGGCGGGTGTGCCCTTTCTGGAGTATATGCGTCCTGCCTTCCTGGACCGAATCGGTTTCTCGCCTGATGCCTGGTGTATGCGCACGCCTGAGGGTGGTTCGTGGGGTGGGTCCGGGGTCATCTGCACCCTGCGGGATATGGCCAGCGTCGCACTTGCCTGCATGAACGGCGGCCTGTGGGGCGATGAGCGAGTCCTCCCGGAGGCGTATGTGCGCGCCGCGACGGCCAAGCAAATCGACAATACAATCCGGGGAAACAGCGGGTACGGCTATCAGATTTGGCGCGAGCCAGAGAACGGATTCTCTTTCCGGGGTATGGGCAGCCAGTACGCCATCTGCTTTCCCGACCGGGAATTTCTCTTCGCCTGCATCGCCGACACCCAGGGCGCGCCGACAGGCAGCACAATTCCCGATGTGATGCGGGCGGAAATCTACCCCCACCTTTCAGATGCGCCCCTGCCTGAAGACCGCCACGCCCAGGCAGCGCTCAGGGAGAAGATGGAGCGGCTCGCGGTCCTGCCCATCCCTGGGAAGCGTGACGCGGGGATGGCTGCGCAAGTCACCGGAGTCTGGTATGCCCTGGAAGACAACCCCATGGGCATCACGCGCATGCGCCTCTCCTTCCAGGGGGATCGGGGCACGTGGGAGTACAGCAACGGTCAGGGGGACAATGCGTTGCACTTCGGCATCGGGCGCGTGCTGGCAGGCAAGTTCCCACAACGCAACTATTTCGGCGAACAGATCGGCTCATCTCCCGGCATCGAGTACGAATGTCTGGCCTCGGCCGCGTGGGTCGATGAGCAGACACTCAATTTGGAGGTTTCCATCACGGATATTTATCTGGGAGGGCTGCGCGCCTCTTTCGCTTTCCAGGGGGAAGAGATCAGCGTATTTATGACAAAGCAGGCCGAGTGGTTCCTGGACGAATACAATGGATTCGCCGGAGGCAAGCGCCTTTAGCACGGCAGCCAGCACCAGAGTCAGAATACCTTACACAACCGAGCCACAGGGAGAGAGCAATGGACGAGCAATTCCAAATCCTGAGCGAGACTGAACAGGGACGCCAGAAAATCCGTGACATCAAAGTGATGGTCCTGCAAGGACCGCGCACTTATACGCTGGTGAAAGTCGTCGCCGAAGATGGCCTCTATGGGATCGGCGAGGCCTACGGCAGTCCGGGTGTTGGGATGAAGGAGCAGATCGAAGCGATTAAGCCCTCTCTCATCGGATGGGACCCCCTGGCCATCGATGTGCTCTACACGCTGATGGGTCAAAACCCGAACCCAGGAACCGGCTGGGCAGGTGCCAGCCGTACGGACGGTTCGGCCCACGCCCTGATGCGGGCCGCCAGCGGAATCGAAATGGCGCTGTGGGACCTGGCGGGGAAAATTCTGGGCGTCTCGTCCACTGTGCTGCTGGGCGGGAAGTTCCGCGACAAAGTGCGGGTCTATAACCACGCACGTCCCAGAGATATGCTCGACAGAGCCTCCTGTGAGGAGTGGGCGCGGCAGGTCAAGGAAGACCCGGCCGGCTTCACCTGCCACAAATTCGGCTTTCCCCACACAACGCCAGCCACCGATGCCGGACGCGATCTCGCCAATCGGGTGCTGACCGTGCGCGAGTTGCGACAGATCGAAGAAGGCTTTGCCAATTGTCGGGAGGCGCTGGGCTGGGATCACGACATTATGGTTCACTGTCATTGGGAATACGATGTACGCACCGCGATTCAGATCGCGGAGGCGGTAGCGCCCATCAAGCCTCTCTGGCTGGAAGACGCGATGATTGTGAACTATTCGGAGAGTTGGAAACGATTGACCGCGAGTTCGTCCGTCCCCATCTGCACAGGTGAGAACCTGTGGCGGCGGCAGGAATTTGCCGACTTCATCGTCCATCAGGGATGCGATATTCTCCACCCGGACCTGCGCAACAGCGGCGGTTTCCTGGAAAACAAGCGGATCGCGGATATGGCCGAGGTGTGGGGGCTGCCCATGGCGACACACAACACCGGCAGCCAGCTCAACACCTGGGCCACGTGCCAGTGGGCAGGCTCCATCCGCGATTTCATCGCCTGCGAAACGATCACCGGAAAAGGCGATTGGATGGACGATTTGCTGATTCTCGACGGGTCGTACATCGAAAATGGGTATGTGAGAATCACAGAGAAGCCGGGCTTCGGCGTCGATCTGAACCCGGACGTGGCCCAGGCGCATCTGGCGGATGGCGAGATTTGGTGGGGTTGAGGCTGCCACGCCACTAACACAACTGGGATATACGCAAGCGCTTTCCTGTGCTGAAGAGATGCTAGGGCTAAAATGGCTACACTGGTTGGCCGCTGGCAATGGATGCGGGTGTTTCTGGTGGTAGCACACCGGCTATGGGGTCGTATTTCACATCACCCCCCGCGGCCGATACTGCAACGCCTCGGCCAGATGCTCCACAGCGATATTCTCCTCGCCAGCCAAATCCGCAATCGTGCGGCCCAGCTTCAACACCCGGTGATAGGAGCGCGCGCTCAGGTCCATTTGGCGCACGGCCATGCGCATGAGATTCTTGCCCGCCTCGTCGATGTCACAGAACTGCTGCACTTCCGCCGGTCCCATATCCCCGTTGACCAGCACATACGGCTTGCCCACGGGCGCAAAACGCGCCGCCTGGATTTTACGCGCCGCTTCCACCCGCGCCCGGATCACAGCCGATGGCTCGCCCCCGTCCAGGCTGGCAAGTTTCTCGAAGGGAACCCGCATCACATCCACGTGGATGTCGATGCGGTCCATCAACGGGCCGCTGATGCGGCTTTGATAACGCTGCACCATTCCCAGGCCACAGGTGCATTCCTTGCGATCGTCGCCAAAATAGCCACATTGGCACGGATTCATGGCGGCGACAAACATAAAGTTGGCCGGGAAAGAGAGGGAACCCGCGGCCCGGCTGATAGTCACCACTTTGTCTTCCAGGGGCTGGCGCAGGGTTTCCAGATTTTTGCTGCCAAACTCCGGAAGTTCATCCAAAAAGAGCACGCCCCGGTGGGCCATGCTGACCTCGCCGGGGCGGGGCCAGCGCCCACCGCCCACCAGCCCCGCGTGGCTGATTGTGTGGTGGGGCGCGCGGAAGGGGCGGGCGCGGATCAGCGGCCCCTCATTGCCCAGCTCGCCAGCCACCGAATAGATACGGGTGATATCCAGCGCTTCCGACAGAGTCAGTCGGGGTAGAATCGAGGGCAGGGCGCGGGCCAGCAGGGTTTTGCCCGCGCCCGGCGGACCAGTGAGCCGGATATTGTGCGATCCCGCGCAGGCCACCTCCAGCGCTCGCTTCACGTGCTCCTGGCCTTTTACATCCTGAAAGTCGATGAGGAACCGCTCCCGACTGCCCTCGTCAAAAGCAAATTCATTGATGTGGGGCGCAACAATCTTGCGTCCGTTCAGGTGATGGACCAATTCGGCCAGCGTGCTGATGGGAAAGACAGTCACGCCCTCCACCAGCGCGGCCTCCGGCGCATCCCCCGCCGGCACAAAGAGCCGCTGATAGCCCTGCTCCTGGGCCATAGCCGCCATCGAAAGCACACCATTGACGTGGCGCACTTCGCCGTCCAGCCCCAGCTCGCCCACAATCAGCGCATCCTCCAGATCGGCCAGCAGCTGGCGGGACGCGGCCATTACCCCCAGCGCGATGGGCAGGTCATAGGCCGGGCCTTCCTTGCGCAGATCTGCCGGCGCGAGATTGACAGTGAGCCGGGCCTGGGGGAAAAAGAAGCCACTGTTGCCGATGGCCGAGCGCACCCGTTCCCCGCTCTCGCGCACAGCCGCGTCGGGCAGACCCACAAGCGTCAGCTTTTCCAGCCCGTTGCTGATGTCTACCTCCACCTGCACGGGTTCCGCGTCCAGCCCCACCACCGCGCAGCTCTGAATTTTGGCAAGCATAGCAAAATCCCCCTTCCGCCTTAAGGTTCTTAGGATAACAGCATAGTACCTGGGGGTCTCCGTAAACGCAAATGAGGATTTTCAACGGCTATATTCTTCTCTGACATCTCATTCTTTCTATGCTACAATCCTTGCAGCAGGCTACCAGACGGACTGCACGGTGGCCTTCTGACAACTATTCAACCAGAAAATAAATGTATATGCCCCGCCGTCAATTGCTCTTTATTGTTCTGCTCAATGGCCTTATCAGCCTGGCGATTGCCGTGGCTGTGGTCTGGGTGGCCGATCAGCGCCGCCCGGATGTCGAAGAACTGGCCGCGCTCTATACCCCCGCGCCGCCGGTTGTGCTGATTGTGACGCCCACACCGGGGAGCCAAGCGCCGGCTGTGGCCGCCACGCCGGTTCCCAGCCAAGCGCCGGCCACAGCGACCAGCGCGCCCCAAAGCGGGGGGGAAGAGATTTATGTGGTGGAAGCCGGGGACAGTCTGTTCGGCATCGCGCTCAATTTTGGGCTGACGATCGATCGACTGATGGAGGCCAATAACCTGACGGATCCCGATTTTGTCTTTGTGGGCCAGCGGCTGACGATTCCCGGCCCAGGGGACAGCGGCACGGGATCGTCCGCCGGATCAGCGCCCGCGGTCGCGCCCACGCCCCTGTCCGATGGGCTGGAGTTGCGGGTGGAGCAGCCCGGCAATCTGGCCCAGGAGCAGGTGCAGGTGATCAACGACAGCGGTACCGCGCTCAACCTGCAAGGCTGGACCCTCAGCCGGGAAGGCGGCCCTATCTTCACTTTTGACAATCTCCCCATCTTTCCGGGGGGCAGTGTGCGGGTTCACAGCGGCAATGGCGAAGCAAACTCCATCAGTCTCTATTGGGGGCAGAGCGAACCGGTCTGGTCGTCCGGGGCTGTGGCCCGTCTGCGCAACCCAGAGGGAACCGTTGTCGTGAGTGTGACGATCCCGTAGTGGGTATAAGAAGAGCGGTGTGAGAAGCGAAGACTACAGTGTGAGCAGGCAAGCGGAAAGTGTCTTTCCTTTGTGACAGGAGTAGCCCGATGAAAAAAGTTGGCATTTTGGCTGGACGAGAACGTTCTTTTCCCAACGCGCTCATCGAACGGGTGGCCGCGCTGTCCGCGGCGCGGGATGCGGGGGTGGAGGCCGAGTGGATAAAACTGGGCGGCACAGCCGTGGAGTCCAAGACGCCCTATGCCGTCATTGTGGACCGGATCAGCCACGAAGTGCCCTACTATCAACTCTTCCTGAAACAGGCCCATTTGCAGGGATCGGTGATTATCAACAACCCCTTCGCCCGCATTGTGGAGGACAAATTCACCGCCAACTATCTGGCCCAGCAGGTGGGCGTGGCCGTACCCAAGACCGTTGTGCTGCCCAACAAAGCCTACATCCCCGACATCACCGGCGAAAGCCTGACCAATCTGATGCACCCCATCGACTGGGAGATGCTTGCCCGCTATATCGGCTGGCCCGCAGTGATGAAGCCCGCGGTGGGTGGCGGCTGGAAATCAGTGAGTATCGTCCATTCCATGGACGAAATGTTGGCCGCCTACGACGCCTCGGATCAGTTATCGATGATGCTCCAACAATTCATCCACTGGGATCGCTACGTGCGTTGCATCTGCATCGGGCGGGAGAAAGTGCTGCCCATTGCCTGGGACCCGACAAAACCCCACAACGAGCGCTATCTGCAACAGCCGGACTATCTCTCGCCCGAAGAGACCGAGCGGGTGGTGGACGACGCGCTGAAACTCTGCCGGGCGCTGGGCCACGATATGAATACAGTGGAGTTTGCCTTTCACAAAGGCGTGCCCTATGCCATCGATTTTACCAACAGCGCGCCCGACCTGGACATTGCCAGCCTGGGCGAGTGGCATTTCAACTGGGCATTGGACGCAATGGCCGACCTGGTGATCGAGCGGGCGTTGGCCACGCCGGAACCCCGGCCTGTGCGCACCAGCTATGCCACAGCTTTCAGCGAGTAACTGTTGATGCATCCCACTGCGGCCGCGGTCGAACACTATCACCAACTCCTGCGACAGAGCGACGCGCCCGCGCTCTGGGCACGCTTTCAGGAACAGATGCGGGAGAATCTGCTCTATTTTGGCGACAGGGCTATTTGCAATGTGCTGCGCCCCCAATTCCTGCACCCGCGGGAATATGACTTCATTGCCGAGGCCACAGCCCACGTGACCAGCGCACTGCACAAAATTTACGCGGCCCTGCGCGCTGGCGAACTGGACTGCCAGCGTCTGCTCCACCTCTCCCCTGCCGAAGCCGCGCTGGTGGCACTGCCCGATGTATACGGTCACCCGGATGTCTCGGCCCGCATGGACGCTTTCTGGCTGCCCGGCCCCGCGCTGGATCAGGGCAATTTATACTTTTTAGAGTACAATGCAGACAGCCCCGGCGGACTGGGCTATGGGGATGTGCTGGGCGATCTCTTTGCGGAATTCGAGCCAATGCGCGGTTTCGCCCAGCGCTATCGGCTGACCCGACCAGCCGTGCGCAGCCGGGTTTATCGCACACTGCTGGAGACATACCGCGATTGGTGTCAGGCCACAGAGCGGACGCCTGTCGAACGTCCGAACATCGCCATTGTAGACTGGCGCAGTGTGCGCACCCGCAACGAATTTTTGCTCTCCCGGCAGGTCTTTGAAGCTGCGGGCAGCCGGGTGGTCATCTGTGACCCGGACAAACTGACCTTGCGGGAGGGGCGGCTGTGGGCCGGGGACGACTTTCCGGTGGAGATTGTCTATAAACGGGTGGTGGTGAATGAACTGATCAAACGCTATCCCGACCCCGCGGAACTGTTGGCCCAGCCGCTGGTGCAGGCCGTGGCGCAGAATGCCGTCTGCATAGCCAATCACTTCAACTGCCAGTTGCTCTACAACAAAGCACTCTTTGCGCTCATCAGCGACGAGGAGAACCAGCACCGCTTCAGCCCGGCAGAGCAGGCGGCCGTGCGGCGGCACGTCCCCTGGAGCCGGCTGGTGGCGGATCAGATCACCCGTTTCGACGGCGCAGCGCTGGAATTGGTTGAGTTGATCCGTCAGCGCAAGGATGAACTGGTATTGAAGCCTGTGCGGGAATATGGCGGCACAGGCGTTGTGCTGGGCTGGGAAACCGACGCCAGCAGTTGGGAAAGTGCGTTGCAGCGGGCACTGGTCGAACCCCACGTGGTCCAGCGCCGGGTTCCCACACCCAGCGATATCTTCCCCGTGTGGCAGGAGGGCGCTCTCCATTTTGCGCCGCGGATGGTGGATGTGGACCCCTACGTCTGGCGGGGCAGCGCCGTAGAGCATGCGGGCGTGCGGCTGGGCACAAGCGCGCTGCTGAATGTGAGTGCGGGCGGTGGCTCCGCGGTGCCCCTGTTTTTGGCGGAAGCAAAGACCCGGTGAAGCAGGCGCACCGATTCAGACAGTTACTTCTGTGAGAAACTCTATGGAAACACTCTGTATTATCCCGGCCCGGGGCGGATCGAAGGGGATTCCCCGCAAAAATGTGAAGCTGCTGGCGGGCAAACCCCTGCTGGCCCACGCCATCGAAAAGGCCCAGGCCAGCCGCTATATCAACCGGGTGGTCATCTCTACCGATGACGCGGAGATTGCCGATGTGGCCCGGCGTTGGGGCGCGGATGTGGTCACGCGTCCGGCAGAGCTGGCGACAGACACAGCCTCGTCGGAATCCGCGCTGCTGCACGCCCTGGATACACTGGCGGCGAGCGAAGGCTACCAACCGGAGATACTCGTCTTCATCCAATGTACCGCGCCGCTGATGACGGTGGAGGATGTGGACCGGGCAATTGAAGCCCGGATCGCCCAGGCCGCAGATGTATCCTTTACAGTTTCCACCTTTTACCATTTTTTGTGGCGAGAGACGGAGAGCGGCGAGGCAGAGGGGATCAACCACGACAAGCGGGTACGCCCTATGCGCCAGCAACGGGAACCCCAATTTGTAGAGAACGGTGCTGTCTATTGTATGAAAGCGGATGGCTTTTTGCAGGCTCGCCACCGCTTCTTTGGCAAAACTGTGATGGTGGAGATGCCGCCGGAACACAGCCAGGAGATCGATGAACCGCTGGATTTTCAGTTCATTGAGTTGATGATGCGAGAGCAGATGGGCCGGGAGAGCGCCCGTCTGTTGCCTGATCCCGTAGCAGCACTTGTGCTGGATTTTGACGGTGTGTTCACGGACAACAAAGTGCTGGTCTTGGACGACGGTCACGAGGCGGTTGTGTGCAATCGGGGCGATGGCTATGGCATCGAACAGTTGCGTAAGGCTGGGCTGCCAGTGCTGGTCTTGTCGAAAGAAACCAATCCGGTGGTGCGTGCCCGTTGCGCAAAATTGGGGCTGCCCTGCATCGACAGCACCGATGACAAACTGCCTGCCCTTCAACGTTGGCTGGCCGAACAGCAGATCGACCTTTCCCAGGTGGTCTATGTAGGCAACGATCTGAACGATCTGGCCTGTGTTCAGGCGGTGGGCTGCGGTGTGGCCGTGGCCGATGCCCACCCTCGTCTGGCGGGCGCGGCTGCGATTGTGCTGCAAGCCAAAGGCGGCGAGGGGGCCATTCGCGAGATAGCCGAGATGATTCTGCAATCACGACAACCATAGGCAACGGAATCGATGCCCTCTCTCAAATCCCGACTGAGCAATCTGATCGATGTTGGCAACGAGCGCAATCCGCTTTGGATTCCGGCCCGGCTGCGCCGTCTGATTCGCCGTATGAGCGGGGGCAATAGTTGGACAGCCCAGCTATTGCGGGGGCTTTTCTGGCAATATCGCTGGTTTGTGTTGCTGGCCTTGCTTGCCAACATCGCCGCGGCAGTCTTTGAAGGCAGCACAATGGCCGTCTTCACACTGGCGCTGCAAGCCCTGGCCGGTGATCTGGGCAGCGGTCCGTCGATCAGCCTGGGCGTGCTCGATCCTTTCATCCAACAGGTGATCCGCAGCTACGAGCCCAGCCGGCTCTTTATGATTTTCATCGGACTGGCGGTGATCAGCCAACTACTGCGTAGTGCCCTCCAATTTGGCGGGCAAGTGGTCACGGCCTATCTGGTGGCCTGGCTGGAGGGTGATCTGCGCCGTCGGCTCTTTCGTCAATTTGTGTCGGTCAGCTATGCCCAGATCAACCGCTACAAAATCGGTGATCTGATCAGTTATGTGGATCAGATCACCCGATTGGGTGGAATGGTTACAGGGATCAACAAAATTCTCAGCGATTGCTTGGTGGTGACTGCCTATGTGGCCGTCCTGCTCTGGCTTTCCTGGCCGATGACCCTGGCTGCAGTCGTTGCGCTCTTTCTGCTAATGAGCACTCTGCGCGGTATCACCCGCCGTCTGCGCGAGATTTCCGAGCGCCGCTTGCAAGCGACCGTATCCTTCAATGAATATATCGTCGAGTATTTGCAGGGAATCCGCCAGGTACACGCCTTTGGCCGCCAGGCGCATGTGCTGGATGTGATTGAACCGGTGGTGGTGGACACTGTCCAGGCTCGACGCGAGGGCGAAGTGCGCTATGCCAGCATTACACCGGTCTACCAATCCCTAACTGTCATCGGCGTAGCGGGTTTTCTGTTGGCCGGTTATGCGTGGATGGGGGGCAATATCAGCGCCATCCCCCGGCTGTTGACCTTTGTATTTGTGCTCTATCGGCTGTTGCCCTTTGTCACAATTATCAACAATCAATTTGCCGCCATCTATGACAGCCTGCCCTATGCTAAGCGGGTGGCAGAAATGCTGCGCACGGATGACAAAGAATATCCCCTCTCTGGCAGCCGCTCCATTGACCGGCTGTCCAATGCCATCGAACTGCGCCACGTCTCCTTGCGCTACCCGGAGAGCGAACGGGAAGCCCTCCACGACCTGAACATCCGTCTGCCCCAGGGCCAAATGACGGCCTTTGTGGGGGCGTCGGGCGCGGGCAAATCATCGATTGTCAATCTGCTGCTGCGGCTCTACGATCCCACCGGCGGTGAGATTTTGGCCGACGGCGTGCCGATTCAGGAGTACGATCTGCTGGCCTGGCGTGCCCGTTTTGGAGTGGTGGATCAGGACACTTTTGTCTTCCACAGCAGCGTGGCGGAGAATATTCGCTTTGGCCGTCTGGATGCGGACAGGGATGAGATTGTGGCCGCGGCCCGGATTGCCAATGCAGACGGCTTTATCAGCGAATTGAACGAAGCCTATGATACGCTTGTAGGGGAACGGGGTTATCGGCTTTCGGGTGGGCAACGCCAACGATTGGCTATTGCCCGGGCTGTGGTACGGGAGCCGGATGTGCTCCTTTTTGACGAAGCCACCAGCGCGCTGGACAGTCAATCTGAGCGGCTGATTCAGGACGCGCTGGAGGGATTGCGTGCAGAGCGCACGCTGATTGTGATTGCCCACCGACTCTCTACTATCACAAAGGCGGACCAAATCGTTGTTCTGGACAACGGCCAGGTGGTGGAAAGCGGAACACACAGCCAATTGTTGCAGAAGGGCGGACGCTATGCCGCGCTGTGGAATCTACAGGTTCAAGGAGAGGCTAAATGACGCGCAAGGTGGATATCGGCGGACGGGCCGTGGGTGACGGAGAGCCCTGCTACATCATCGCCGAGATTGGCATCAACCACAACGGCAGTCTGGAGATTGCCAAAAAGCTGATTGATGCCGCGGCACTCTCTGGCTGCGATGCGGTCAAATTCCAAAAACGCACGCCAGAGCTTTGTGTGCCGCCAGAGCAGCGGGAAATTCTGCGTGAGACGCCCTGGGGACTGATCACTTATTTGGACTATCGCTATCGGGTGGAGTTTGACGAAGACGGATACGCAGAGATCGACCGCTATTGCCGGGAAAAGGACATCCACTGGTTCGCTTCGTGTTGGGACGAACCGTCTGTAGACTTTATGGAACAGTTTGCACCCGTCTGTTACAAAGTGGCCTCGGCCTCTATCACCGATGATGGTCTGATGCAGCACACGGATCGCACGGGCCGCCCGGTGATCCTTTCGTCGGGCATGTCCACAATGGACGAAATCCGTCACGCTACTACACACTTTGCACCGGATCGCCTGCTACTGGCCCACAGCACCAGCACTTACCCTTGCAAGCCGGAAGAGCAAAACCTGCGGATGATTCAGACCCTACGCAACGAATTTCCCTTTCCAGTGGGCTATTCCGGCCATGAAGTCGGTTTGCAGACGACCTACGCCGCGGTAGTGCTGGGCGCGTGCTTTATCGAGCGCCATTTGACACTAGACAGGGCTATGTGGGGCAGCGATCAGGCCGCGTCCATCGAACCCCACGGCTTTATGCGCCTGGTACGAGACATCCGGGTGATCGAACAGGCGCTGGGCGATGGGGTGAAACGGGTCTACGATTCTGAGCTGCCTGCGCGCAAGAAACTGCGCCGGCGCTAGTTCCATGTGTTTCGATGGGGTTTTAGTGAGTAACTCAGCTCGACTTTGTACAAAATCCACTCTGGTTTGGTGGACACTCACCAGAGGTAATGGGTATATCTGATCTGCATAAACGGATATTCAGACATCGAGGTATTCCCTCGACTTTAGCCAATTAGGCCGCTGTAGCCACGAGAGAGACAAGAGAGCGGAGCAAATGGCTGGGAAATAGGCAATGGTCGTGA
>JAHBVF010000056.1 GCA_019637685.1 Caldilineaceae bacterium
TGGCATGTTCAGCAGTCGCCATTTCGCCTTAGGCTTCTTCAAAATTATCGAAACGACAGGAAAAGCCTGGACGATTGCACGATGAGAAAGGGCAGGCATCCGATTCCTCCGGTAGAAGCAGGGAAGCGAAGTTTAGTCGGTCTTGTATTCAGTAGGGCGGGAGAGGAGAAGCATCTGGGCGGGTTCGTCAACGCTTTCTGCTTTTGGAGCACTGCCGTTTTTCGCGCCGTTTTCATCAGCCGATTTTGCCGGCGCGGGAACAGCCTTCTTCGTCTTGGGACGGGTGCGCCCGCCATCCGCAGGCAGAACGTCATCTTCAATCCCATTCCAGAGCGCTGCAGAACTGAGGATTTTGTAGTAACCCGCATCGGTCACTTCGGCGTCGTCCCGCTCGGCGTGAAAGCGCCCCTTTGCCCCTTCCACATATTCGTCCACCACTTCGCAGCAGGTCCAGTGGCGTTGCAGCCGCTCGCTCACTTCGCCGGTCACACAGCTACCGCCGAAGGGATCGAAGACTGTATCGCCCACATCGGTCAGCATCCGAATAAAAAATTCGGGCAGCCGGGCTGGGAAGCGGGCCGGGTGGGGTTTGATCCCCCGCTCCCGGCAGTAGCGCAGATAGAAGGAGTTGCTCTCTGTGTTGGGAATCGCCAGCAGATTGGGCGGGATCGCGCCCCCGTTATCGGTCTGAAACTTGTCGCTGATGTCGTGGCCGCTGGGCCGCAGCTTGGCCTGATAGCCATTTTCCAGCAGATCGAGCATCGAATCGCTGTAAGGGGTGAGGACCCGGCGGTTGCTGGCTTTGGGCCAGGGGGTTTTGGAGAGCCAAAAGACGCAGTTGACCGCATCCTTCACCCGAATACGGCGCACATTGACCCACTCAGCCGGGGTGGGCAATTTGGACGGATTCCACCAGTGAAACTCTTGGGCCAGATAAAATTCCAGCTTGCGGCAGAGCATTATCAGCAGTTCAAAGTGGTAGAGGCTGCGGGTAGGCTGGCCGGGAATCCACGAGCCGCCGATGTCGATGACCAGCGAGCCGGTCGGTTTGAGGATGCGGTGGAACTGTTCAGCAAAGGTGCGAAACCACTCCACATATTTGTCTTCCTCCACATTGCCGTAATCCTTCTTGCGCAGGAGGGCAAAGGGGGGACTGGTGAAGATCAGATCGACCGATTCATCGGCCACGGAATCCCGCATATAGGCCAGGGAATCGGCGTGGACGATCTGTCCGCATTCGGTTTGCAGGGCGATGGGCGTTGTCATAGGGACAGTATAGCGCATCTCAAAAGAGCGGGCAAAGATAGAACAAATGGTCGGGCGTTAGACCTCGGCCAGGGCTTGGCTGCTTGGCTGGTTCACAGGCGTAATTCCAGAGTGGTTGTGGGCAGTTGATTCTGCCGGTGCAGCTCGGTAAAGGCAGCAAGAAGGCTGGGCAGAGACGAATCACAGTCGATGCCCGCGCTGGCGGCGAGGGCGGTCAATTCGTCGCCGTTCAACGGTCTGACCGCATCTTCCAGCCATACGCTCTCTTTGCGCTGCCGGGCTTTGAATTCGGCAAAGATCACCTGTGCGGCCAACCAACGAATTTCGCCGAAACGCATGGGGGAGCCAAAGATGCAGGGCGCGGTGTCATTCAGCAGCCCTCGAAGATAGGGCAGCAAACGATCGTCCTGGGACGGCCACGCCCAAAGTGCTTTGAGCATGGCCGCCCGTTCAGGTGGATTGGGGTTTTGCAAGGCGGCGACGGTCTCCGCCAGTTCTGCTTCGGTGTACATTCGTCACATTCGTCCTTCGGCTACGACAACGGAAGAATTTGTAAACACGGATGCAGAGAAGCACGGATAGATTACAAAGCCATCCGTGGCTCCACTGCAAAAAGGTTAATTTCACCGCGGAGGCGCAGCGTGCGCGGAGTTTCACGGAGAGATTCAGGAGAAAACCTCCGCGAAACGCCGCGTTCCCCGCGTCTCCGCGGTGGGTCGGTAGGCTTTTCGCAGTAGACTCATCCGTGTTTACAAAAAGATTCCTCGGCTTCTGGCACAAAACAAAATTGTCCCGGTGAGTTACGAGTCCACGATCAAATCCCGGTTGATCTCAACCCCCAGCCCTGGCCCCATCGGCGCGTGGATAAATCCTTCGCTGTCAATGACCGGCGGGTTGGCAAGGTTGGAAAAACCGTAGGTGTAATCCCCCACTGGCGGATCGTGCAGCACCTCCAGAAAGGGGGCGTGCCGCCAGGCGCAGGTCAAGTGCAGGTGGGCGATTGTGCCCAGGTTGCGTCCGCCGTGATGGGGACAAATCTGCTTGCCGTAGGCTTCGGCCAGGACGCCGATCTTGCGCAGTGTCGTGACGCCTTCGGCTACCATACTTTCGGGTTGCAACACATCGTATACATTCTTTTCCAACATTTGTACAAATTCGTGCAGGCCCGGGTTGTTCTCGCCGCCGGCAATCGCCAGCTCCACTTCGACGTTGAGCTTTGCCAATTGGTCGAAGGCGTAGCGGGGCAGGGGTTCTTCCAGCCAGTAGACGCCCAGGCGCTGCAATTCCCGCGCCGTCTCCACGGCCCGGCGGTAGTCCCAGAGGATGCCCGGCTGCCAGTTGCCGCTGGACTGGGCCTGGTTGGCGTCGACCAGAATTGTCATTTTGTCGCCCACCGCGGCCCGCACCTTCTCGACAATTGCGAGGTCTTCCTTCATTGTTTTGCAGTGGATGCGCAGTTTGATGGCCTGCCAGCCCTCCTCGACCAGACGGGCGGCCAGGTCGGCCCGTTCGTCCGGCGTGGAGAGAGCCACCATGGACGCGTAGGCGGGGACTTTTTCCTTGGCCCCGCCCCACAGCTTCCACAGGGGCTGGTTGCAGGCTTTGCCGATCAGGTCCCAGAGCGCGATGTCCACGCCGGTGGCGCCCCGGTAGGCCACGCCTCGGGCGTAGTAGCGCAGGACACCCACGTGCTTTTCCGTGTCGAAGGGGTCCTGGCCCACCAGTTTGGCGTTGAGCACAGGCAGCAGGTCCGGTGCAACGCCGGGGCCGATGCCTACCAGCCCGGCGTCGGTGTGAATCTCCACGACCGATCCGCCACCCCGGGTAAAGTGCATTTTGCCGCCCAAGTCCCAGGCCGGTTCGATGTCGCCGATGTCCTCGACGACGCGCAGGTTGAGGAGTTTGATTTCGGTGATTTTGATGCGCGAGGCTGTCATATCTGAACTTCCTTTCCTTCTTTCTGGCTGCGATAGATACCGTCCAAAATGGAGAGGACCTGCAGGGAGTGCTCGGCTGGAACAGGCGAAGGGGCGCCGGTGGCGATGGCCCTGGCAAATTCCACGCACTCCTGGGCGTGGGGTTCCATGGAGTCTGCGGTCAGTTTTAGCTCCCGATTATACAACTGTTTCGTCTGATAGTTGCTGCTCAGGAATTGAGCTTTGGGCCAGTGGCAGCCGCCCTCTGTGCCGTAGAGCCAAATCTGCATATCCTCGCCTTCGATGTCGTGGTGGAGCAGCCAACTGACCTCCAGCACAAGAGTAGCACCGGTCTCAAAACGCACGAAAGCCGCGGCGTAGTCCTCTACATCCCAGGTGGCGGGAAGAGGGGCGTCCCGGTTCCAGGCCGCGAACTGGCCGGGCAGATGGGCCAGGGGCGCGGCGGCCACACCGGTCACGGCCACAGGCTGGGGATTGCCCATCAGCCAGAGAGTCAGGTCCAGGACGTGGACGCCGATGTCGATGCAGGGGCCGCCGCCGCTGTGCCGCTTCTCGGTGAAGGTGGCGCTGGGAATGAAACCGTTGCGCCGTATCATCCAACTGCGCCCGTGATAGACATTGCCCAGCACGCCCGTATCGATCTCGGCTTTCATTGCCTGGGAAACGCCTTTGAAGCGGAAGTGTTGGGCGGCCATCAGTTGTTTGCCGCTGCGATCCCTGGCTTCGATCATCCGGCGGATTTCTGTTGGGGTGGGGGCCAGGGGCTTTTCGCAGATGACGTGTTTGCCCGCGTCCAACGCGGCGATGGCAAGCTCCGCGTGGTACATATTGGGCGTGCAGATGTCGATGATGTCGATGTCTGGATCTGCGAAGAGATCCGCGGGCCGGGTGGTCAGCTTTGTGATGCCGTGCTGCGCGCCCCACACGTCCAGCGCTGCCTGGCTGACATCGCTGCCCGCTGCGACTTCGGCATCGGTCGAGGCGGCCCAGCCGGGCATGTGGGTGCGGGCAATGCCGCCGACACCGACAACGCCTACTTTAAGAGTTGTCACAAGAATCTCCTTTGAATGGTTGATGAAATGGAAAACAGTCGATTGGGTTTGCGTGCAAAAAAGGGAAAACAGAGCGTGAAGTCTATTATCAGGGTTTGCTGCTAACAAGTCCAGAAAAAATTTCGATTATGGCAAAAGATTAATCAAGGCTTAATCGCACAGTGCTTGCATTGCAACTAAATTTGTACTATGATTGAAAATACATCCTTGTCTGGTTATCTGTGGTCGGGAAACATGGTCATCTATCGTGTTTGATAGTCCTGTTCGTTACCGATTGTTAGGCCACAAAAGGATGACGAAAGGAGCAGCCTATCCTGTAGTGTGTGGGTCTCGACTGTTTTCAATTTCTTTAGCTAGGAGAGAGCAATGAGTATCAAGAAAGAAAGTAAACAGACATTTTCACGGCGTGACTTTCTGCGCTATACAGGCATGACGGCCGGTATGGCCGTGTTGGCAGCCTGCGCAGCCCCCGCAGCCCCTGCTGCTGCGCCCGCTGCATCAAGCGGCGGCGAAGCGGCTGCCACGGCTGCCCCAGCCACAGAGAAGGTGGTCATCGAGGCCTGGTCGCAGATGACCGGTTTGGCCCAGGAATCCACAAAGGGTATTCTCGATATTTACAACGAGAAGAACACGATGGATACACAGGTAGATTTCGTGTACATCGCTCAAACCCAGGGCAGCCAGTCGGATCAGAAGTTGCTGACGGCCATTGCTGGCGGCACGCCCCCCGCGCTCCACTATGCCGACCGCTTCACCGTGCCCCAGTTTGCCCAGCAAGGCTTCTTCACCAACATTACCGACTACGCTGACAGTGCTGGCGTGAAGGGATCGGACTATTACCCGTTTGCCTGGGCTGAGGCGGGGTACAAGGGTGGTATCTATGCCCTTCCGTTCGACACCGACACCCGTGCCCTCTGGTACAACAAGGATATCATGGCCGAAGCTGGCGTGGATCCGGAAAAACCGCCAACGACGTTGGATGAGTTGCAGACAATCACCGCGGCCCTGACTGTGAAAGACGCCAATGGCCGCATCACCCGTTATGGATTCAACCCCACCTACGATCAGGCCTGGCTCTACACCTGGGGCTTTGACTTCCAGGGCGAATTCCAGGACCCGGACACAAAACGCATCACCTTCGCCAATCCCAAGAATATCGAAGCCATGATATGGCTCAAGTCCTTCATCGACGAGATCGGCGTCGAGGACATTGATGCCATGCGGTCTGCCTGTGGCGGTGGCGCGTGTAACGATGCCAACGACTACTTCTGGACCGGTCAAACAGCCATGACCTGTAGCGGCAACTGGAAGGTGGCCCAGGCGCACAAGTACAAACCAGACACCAACTACGGCGTAGTGCCCATGCCCGGACCCGATGGCCCGGCCCCCTATGCGAGTTGGGCCGGCGGCTGGAGTTGGGCTATCCCCAAGGGCTACGCTGATGCGGCCAGAGCATTTGACGCGCTCAGCTATCTGTGCGGGTCTGAGGGGCAGCTGAAGTACTGCAAGGATACATTCCATATCCCGACCAATGTGGAATCGTCCAAGGATCCCTTCTTCCGCGAAGATCCTCTGCACGCTGTCTTTATGGACCTGTTGCCTGTCTCCCACACCCGCCCCCCAATCCCATTGGGCAGCAAACTGTGGGACATGCAGTTCACCGCCTTTACCGATGAGATCCCGCACGGGACCAAGACGCCCGAAGAAGCGCTCACCAACATCGACGATGTCATCAATAAGGGTCTGGAAGAGATCGGTTTCTTCTCCTAGAACCTTCCCATCTTGCAGAAGTTTTTCTGCGACGCCAATGACGCTCAGTTGAAATATGAAATCCACAATGCCCTAGCCCAAAACTAGGGCATTGTGGATAGTACAAACCTCTGGATATGGAGACTCTGCTATGGCAAGCTTAGCGCAGCCGATCAAGCGGCGGCGGATGTCACAAAGCACGCGCAACACGATCAACGGCATTTTGTTTGCCATGCCCTGGCTGATTGGTCTGCTTGCTTTTTGGATTTATCCAACGATGGCGTCGGCCTACTACAGCTTCACCCAGTTTAATGCGGTCCAATCACCCCAATGGATCGGATTGAGTAACTATATTCAGCTATTCACTGCCGATGACACCTTTTGGCAGGCGGTCTACAATACTACCTATTTTGCGGTTATCTCCATACCATTGGCTATTATTGTCTCGTTTGGCCTGGCCATGATGCTGAATGCAAAGATACGCTTTCAGACTGTTTATCGTACTATCTATTTCCTGCCGACACTGGTTCCGGAAATTGCCTTATCGCTGGTTTGGGTTTATCTCTTCACCCCGGGATCCGGGCTGATCAACGTGCCCTTCGACTGGCTGGGCATCAAAGGCCCTTGTTGGTTGACCTGTCCCACCTGGTCGCGGCCGACAATCATCTTGCTGGCCATGTGGATTGTCGGCCAGCAGATTATTCTTTATCTGGCCGGTTTGCAGGATGTGCCGCAGGACTTATACGACGCAGCCGATGTGGACGGGG
The DNA here is from genome assembly GCA_019637685.1 of Caldilineaceae bacterium. GTDB lineage: Bacteria > Chloroflexota > Anaerolineae > Caldilineales > Caldilineaceae > JACQGT01. The sequence continues at coordinate 6,772 of JAHBVF010000056.1, forward strand.
CAAACTTTATACACAAATTTCGCCACGTGACCGTACCGATGATGACGCCTGTCGTCTTTTTCCATCTGGTCACGTCGGTGATCGGTGCGCTCCAGTTCTTTACTGTGCCCTATATTATGACCGGCGGCACGGGCTTCCCCGCGGGCAGTCTGATGTTTTACTCGATCTACCTCTACAAAAACGCCTTTCAGTATTTCAATATGGGGTATGCCTCTGCAATGGCATGGCTGCTCTTTATGGCGGCGCTGTTAATCACGCTTATAATTTTTCGCTCTGCTCGTATGTGGGTTTTCTATGCAGGCGGCGAAAAGGTGTAGCGAGCCAGACGGGCCAGTCGATTCTGAAATCCTCGTCGCTCCTAACACCCCCCCGGTATACAATCACAAAGAAACGTGATGGATTATGGCTATTGACACGGAAAAAGTACTTGCACATGCGGCTACAGCGCGCCGTCGGCGGACGATAAAACGGTTTCGTGAGGGCATCCGTAGCATCCTCATCCATACCAGTCTGATTCCGATTGCATTCGTGTTCATGTTGCCGTTTCTGTGGATGCTCTCGACATCGCTCAAGACCGACCAGCAGTTGTATGTCTATCCGCCCCAATGGATCCCCAATCCTTTCAACTGGGCAAACTATCCCAATACCGTTGTATACATCACGTTCTTTCTCTACTTGCAAAACACACTGATCATCGCTGTGTCCGCCACGATTGGCGCGCTTATCTCAGGCTCGTTGGTGGCCTATAGCCTGGCACGCATCCCCTGGCGTGGACGCAACTTCCTTTTCATTCTGACCGTAGCCACATTGATGCTGCCCTTTCAGGTCACGCTGATCCCGCTTTTTCTCGTCTTCAAAAATATCGGCTGGGTGGGTGATTTTCGCCCGTTGATCGTGCCCCACTTTTTTGGCAACGCACTCTATATTTTCCTGCTGCGCCAATTCTTTATGAGCATCCCTATGGAACTCTCCGAGGCGGCACGTATGGATGGCGCGAATGAGTTCCGCATCTACTGGTCGGTCATCCTGCCTTTGGCCAAAGCCGCGCTCGCCACTGTCGCCATCTTTGAGTTCATCGCCCGCTGGCGCGACTATTTGGGACCACTCATCTATCTGAGCAACCAGAAACTCTACGTGCTTTCTCTCGGCCTCTACGAATACAGTTCCCAATATGGCCGGGAATGGGGTCTGCTCATGGCCGCCTCGGTTCTGATCACCCTGCCTATCATTCTTCTCTTCTTCTTCCTCCAAAAGACGTTCGTGCAGGGCATCGCATTGACCGGTATCAAAGGCTGACATCCTTTTAATCTTTTGCCGGGAAGAACTTCCTTACACGGAAAATTCAATGCTCACCCAAACACAGCTCGAATTTTACAAAGAAAATGGCTATCTCCACGTGAAGGGTCTCTTCACCGCGGAGGAAGCCGCGGCCTTTCGCCGGGAAGCCCATGAACTGATTGCCCGTTTGCAGGCAGTGAAAAGTGTGGAAGCCACCTGGGAGAGTGCCAAAGAAGTCACGATGACCAAAACGTCCCTGCTCCACTGCCACGACGTACAATTCCAGTCCGCAGCCTTTGCCCGGCTGATCACCGACCCCCGCCTGACCGACATCGCGGCGGGCATCATCGGATCACCCAATGTCCAACTCCATCACAACAAACTCTTCATCAAACCACCGGAGAACGGATCCCCCTTCCCCATGCACCAGGACCAGCCCTTCTTTCCCCACGACAAAGACTCGATGATCGCGGCCATCATCCATTTTGACGACGCGCCCCTGGCAAAGGGCTGCGTACGGGTGGTTCCCGGCAGCCACAAAAGCGGGCCGGTTCCCCATTTGAAAGAGGGCGGCTGGCACCTGCCCCTGAGCGAATACCCCGTCGAATCCGCGCTGCCCTGCGAGGCCAAAGCGGGCGACGTTCTCTTCTTCAGCTATCTCACCATCCACGGCTCCGCTGTCAACACCAGCAACGAAGCCCGCACCACACTGCTTGTCCAGATGCGCGACCCCCTGGACCCACCCAGCGTTCTCACCCACCTCTCCCGCGGCCAGGGAATGATGCTGCGCGGCGTGGACCCCAGTGTGGGAATGGCGACACCCGCTGGCAACGGGTCGGGTGGGCAAATGGGCGGACAGATGGGCGCAAAAATGCACGAAAATCCAACCCAAACAGCAGAAAGAATGTAATGCAATGAATAATCTCCCCTTCGACAAAGCAGGGCGCTTCTGGCGCGGCAACCTGCACACCCATTCCACCCTCTCCGACGGTGCATTGTCGCCAGAGGCCATCTGTCAAGCCTATCGGGAAGCAGGGTACGACTTCATCTCCCTGACCGATCACTTTATGGAAAAGTATGCGTATCCCATCGCCGATACCCTGGCCTACCGCACAGATAAATTTACGACAATTCTGGGCGCGGAACTCCACGCCGGTCAGATCGGCAACGGCACAATCTGGCACATTCTGGCCGTGGGTCTGCCCGCCGACTTTGCGCCGCCCACACCGGGCGAAAGCGGCCCGCAGATTGCCCAGCGGGCCATGGCCGCCGGCGCGTTTGTGGCCGCGGCCCACCCCAATTGGTATGCACTGAGCGAGGCCGATGTGCTGTCCCTCGGCCCTGTCCACGCCGTGGAAATCTTCAATGGCATCGCGGGCGGCGACAACGACCGGGCCGATAGTTGGCCGTTGCTCAATGTGCTGCTGGACCGGGGCTACCGCTACTTTGCCATCGCGGCCGACGACGCCCACCGCAAGCCGGGCTACATCGATTTTTGCGAAGGCTGGGTGCAGGTGAAGGCAGAGGAAAACTCGCCCGCGGCCCTGCTCTCGGCGCTGAAAGCAGGCCACTTCTACGCCAGCACCGGTCCTGAAATCCACGACGTGCAGGTGGTGGCCGGCAAAAGCGTAACCGTGCGCTGTTCGCCCGCGACCCGGATTTTTGTCACGGGCAGCAACCGCCAGGGCCGCCACGCCTTTGGCGACAATATGACTTCAGCCGAATTGGACATCTCCGGGCTGGACAGCCCCTACGTGCGCGTCATCGTGCGGGATGCCCAGGGCAAAAGGGCGTGGACAAATCCCATCTGGTCTCTGTAACGCGAACTGTCAGTTCGCCCGGTCGAATATAGCGAACTGACAGTCCACATTATTGTGCCAAAGGCTTCTGGATGACATCTCTCTTCGATGTTCTCTGCGTGGGCTTTGCCTGCTACGATCTCACCTTTTCCGTCGACCGCCATCTGGGCGCTGACGAAAAAGGGCGGGCCACCGGGCTGATCGGCTGCGGGGGTGGATTGGCCGCCAACGCCGCGGTCACCGCGGCCCGCCTGGGCTATCGCACCGGCTTTGCCGGCTATCTGGGCAACGATCTCTACGGCGACGCTCATCTGGCCGAGTTCCACGAAAGCGGCGTGGACACCTCCCTCGTCCTGCGCGGCCAGCCGTCCACTTCTCTCTCCGCCATCCTCGTCAAGCCCGACGGCAGGCGCACTCTCGTCAACTACCGGGAAGAATTGCCCCAGTTGGCCGCCAGCGCCGTCGATCTGTCGCAAAACCCCGCGGGCGCGCTCCTCTTCGACGGCCACCAGCGAGGATTGGCGATCCCACTGCTGGCCCAGGCGCGGCTGATGGGCATTCCCACTGTGCTGGATGCGGATTCAGTCAATGAGGGCACGACGGCGTTGATTGGTCTGGTGGAATTTCTGGTCACATCCGAACGCTTTGGCCGCCAGTTCACCGGCTGCAAAGATTCTCTGGAGGCGGCCATTGCCCTGGGCAGCTACGCGCCTACAGTCGTCGTCACCGCGGGGGAGCGGGGGCTGGCCTGGCACAGCCGGGATGACAGCCGCTTTGGGCCGGGACAGGGCTGGTTTCCCCCTTTTGCCGTGGAAGCAGTGGACACGACCGGCGCGGGGGATGCCTTTCACGGCGCGTTGGCCGCGGGGCTGTCCGCGGGAATGGGCTGGGAGGAACTGCTGCGATATGCCAGCGCGGTGGGCGCGCTCTGCTGCACAAAGAATGGGGCGCGCATCGGGATTCCGACGGGGGCAGAGGTAGAGGTGTTTCTCCGGGATCAGACTTCGTAGGGAACGTAAATTTCAGGCCACGTCGTTTTGAAGTCTCGTGTATTGCGGGTGAGAAGCAAGCAACTGTGGGCGTGAGCAGTAGCCAGAATGATCGCATCAGGTAGACGCAGGCGTCTTTCTCGGCGCAGGTTCAGGGCAATTTCAGCAGTCACTTCATCCAATTCGTGGACAGTAAAACCGCGGAGAAATGATCGGATTGCAGCCTCTTCGTCCTTCTCTCCAACGCCGACAAGTATTTCCAGCCACGTAATACGGCTGATGATAGGTTCGGTATAGCGTTGAATTTCAGCCGCCGCCGATTCATTCCCACCCAGATAGTCGATGAGGATGTTTGTGTCGAAGACAACTTTCATCGTTGCCACTCGTCACGCAGGCTATCTTCGTAGGCCAGACTGTCAATGTGCCGATCCCGCCAGATGCCGAAGGCCGGGAGCGTGTCGAGCTTGCCGGGCTGCTGGGCAAGATAGAGTGCAACCGCCTCGCGAATCAGCGCCGCGCGCGAACGTTCGTTGCCGCGTATTTGATCCAAGGCGTCGATCTGTTCTTGGGGCAAATCAATAATTGTACGCATGGTGTTATCGTATAACGTTATCAGTTATCTGTCAAGGAGCAATAAATGCCGCGTATCTCCACTTCCTCCTGGAGCCTGCACCGCGCGTTGGGCAAGCCCCCCATGCGCACGCCCGATGGTCCACCAGCGAACGGGCCTGCGGCGAATGCACAGCTTTCCCTGCTGGATCTGCCTGACCGATTGGCCGCGGCGGGCATCGGCACGCTGGAAATCTGCCACTTCCACTTTCCCCACACAGACGCGAGCTATCTGGCCGAACTGCGGGCTGCCGCGCAGGACGCGGGTGTAGAACTCTTCAGCGTCCTCATCGACGCTGGCGACATCACCCACAGCGATCCGGCCCAATTGGAGAAGGAATTGGACTGGATTCGGGGCTGGTTGGACGTGGCGGCGGCCATCGGCGCGTCCCACAGCCGGGTGATCGCCGGGTATGCGCCCATCGAGCGCAATGGGGGGGCGTTGCGGGATCACCCGCTGATCCAGCGCAGCGCGGCCAATCTGCGCGGGCTGGCGGCCTATGGCGCGGGGCAGGGCGTGCGGGTGATCACCGAAAATTTCCGCGCCACCGCGGCGCGGGCGGATCAGCTTCTCGCCATTCTGGAACTGTGCGCAGGGGCAGTGGGGACGTGCGCGGATTTTGGCAACTTCCCCTTGACAAGCCCAGGCGATGTCCTGCGTTCATCGAAGGGACAGCGCAACGGGCCGGACAAATACGACGAACTGGCCGCCATTGCGCCCCAGGCCCATTCGGCCCACGCCAAAGCGCTCTATGACGGCGAAGGCCATCCCGACCGGGCTGAGCTGATCCGTTGCCTGGATGTGATGGCGGCGGCTGGCTTCGACGGGCCGGTTTCGCTGATTTTCGACACGCCCTTTTACCGGGGCGAGGACGAATGGGACAATCTGGCCCGGCTGCGGGAGATTGTGCAGCCGTATATAATCTGAACCACCAAACCACCAAAGACACAAAGAAAAGGGAGAAGAAAAATGGCTACACCATTCAACGGGCTTGGCGTTCATTTGGGAAACCTGTCCCGGCTGTCGAAGGCGCAAAGTCGTTCCATCAGCCCGGAAAACTTCACTGGGGCCAAGGGTGCAGGCGGCCAAGCCACCGAAGGCACAGGCGCGGTGGCCGCGCGGGAGTTGGGCCAGGGCTGGAAGGTTTCGCCCAGCATTCATATCGCGCCCAATCAACTGGTGACACTGGCCGAGATCGACGGGCCGGGCGCGATCCAGCACATCTGGTGTACGGTACACCCCCAGTACTGGCGGCGGCTGGTGCTGCGCATCTATTGGGATGGGGAGGAGACGCCTTCGGTGGAGACGCCCATCGGCGATTTCTTCTGCAGCGGGTGGGGCGAGCGCTGCAATGTAAATTCCCTGCCCATAGCGGTAAACCCGGCAGGGGGCTTCAACAGCTATTGGGAGATGCCCTTTCGGGGCAGCGCGCGCATCACCCTGGAAAATATCTCGCCGGACGAGGTGCGGAGCTTCTACTATTCCATCGATTATACGCTGACTGACGTGCCAGAAGACGCGGCCTATTTCCATGCCCAGTGGCGGCGCAACAATCCATTGCCCTACGGCAAAGTACACACGCTGCTGGATGGGGTGCAAGGCCAGGGCCATTTTGTGGGCACGTACATCGCCTGGCAGTCCAACACCACCGGCTGGTGGGGCGAAGGGGAGATCAAATTCTATCTGGATGGGGACGGCGAATGGCCGACCATCGCTGGCACAGGCACGGAGGATTACTTTGGCGGCGCGTGGAACTGGGAACATCCCAAAGGGCAGTACGGCGTCTACTCCACGGCCTATCTGGGCCTGCCTCAGGTCATCCAGCCCGACGGTCTCTACCGCAGCCAGACCCGCTTTGGGATGTACCGCTGGCACGTACAGGACCCAATTCGTTTTCAGGAAGAGCTGCGGGTGACGATCCAGGCGCTGGGCTGGCGCTCGGCGCTGGAAGACAAACGCCGCTACCTGCCCCTGCAGGACGACATCGCCTCTACGGCCTACTGGTATCAGGCCGAACCCCACGCGGCGTTTCCAGAGTTGCCGGGGCTGAACGGGTTGGAGGTGATCTGATAAGCAGAGAGTAGGCGATCGACCCGCCGATCGCCTACTCTCTCTCACTGTACTTTTTGTCTTATCGCCTTAGACCAGCTTCGCGTCCAGCGTCACCGTCTCCACCGCGGCCAGGGCCTTGGAGATTGGGCACTTGGCTTTGGCGTCCGCGGCCAGTTCGGCAAACTTCTCAGCGGAAATGCCTTCCACTTCCGCCTCACACACCAGGTCGATCTGGGTGATAGTGGGGCCTTCGCCCAGGTGGACCGACGCGGTGGTGGTCACCCGCTTGGGGGGCGTATTGTTGCCGGTGAGCAGGGCAGCGAAAAACATGGAATAGCAGCCGGCGTGGGCCGCACCGATCAGTTCTTCCGGATTGGTGCCGTTGCCGCTCTCAAAGCGGGAAGCAAAGGTGAAGGGGCCTTCGTAGTGGCCGGCACCGACGGTCATTGTGCCCGCGCCCTCTTTCAGTGTGCCCTTCCAGGTGGCAGTCGAGTTGCGAATAGACATAAAAAATCTCCTTTGGGTAAGGGTGGATCAATTTTCTGCTGTGGCAGTTGCCTGCCCAAAAGGTAACATTGGCAGGGAATCCTGTCAATTGGGAGGGGATGAAACGTGAAACGTGAGCGGAATCGGACGATCTCACGTTTTACTCGTTTGCCTATCCCACCATTTCCAACGCCTCGGCCAGGCTGCGGTCGATACGGTTGATCAGTTCGTCGATGTCCGACTTCTCGGCGATGAGCGCGGGCGCGACCGCAAACCAGTTGGGGTCGATACGCATAATCAGCCCGTTGGCCAGCGCGGTCTTCTTCAGGGCCGTGCCCAGCGCGGGGAAGGGTTCCAGCGTGGCCGTGTCTTTGGTCAGTTCCACACCCCGCAGCATCCCCTTGCCCCGCACCTCCCGGATCACCCCGTATTTACGCAACTCCTCCAGCCGCGCCGCCAGATAGTCGCCCATTGCCTGGGCTTTTTCGTCCAGCTTCTTGTCCGCAATTTCGTCCAACACAGCAATGCCGACTGCCGAGGCCAGCGGATTGCCCGCGAAGGTATGGCCGTGGGCAAAGTTCACATTCGCTTCGCCAGGGCCGAGAAAGGCCGCGGCCATCTCCTCCTTTGCCATCAGCGCGCCCAGGGGAATCATCCCGCTGGACAGCCCCTTGCCGCCGCAGATGATGTCCGGCGTCACCCCGAAGGTCTGGGCCGCAAACATCCGGCCTGTGCGGGCAAAGCCGGTGATGATTTCGTCAAAGATGAGAATTACATTGTAACGGTCGGCAATCTCCCGCAGAATCTGGAAATACTCGTCTGTCGGGGTAATGATGCCGCCGGTGTTGCCGATGGGTTCGACGATTATCCCTGCCACCGTCTCCGGGTCTTCGTTGCGGATCACATCCTCGAACATGCGCGCCGAGAAGCGGTTGCACTCCTCCCAGGAGTCGAAGCGGTCCCGATACCAGGTAGGGGGGAAGACTTTGAGGAAGCCCGCCATCTGCGGCTCGAAGGGGGTCTTGCGGGGGCCTGTGCCGCTGGCCGACATCGCGCCCAATGTGCCGCCGTGATAGCCAAAGTAGCGGCTGACAAATTTGTACTTGCCCGGATGGCCGGTCTGTTTGAAGTATTGGCGGGTGAATTTCAGCGCGGCCTCCACTGATTCCGAGCCGCCGCTAAAGGGTTTGACGAAATTGAGAGCGCCCGGCGTCACTTCGGCCAGCCGCTCGCCAAATTCCAGGGTCACTTCGGCGATGCCGTGGAGGGGCGGGGCAAAGCTCATCACCTCCATCTGCTTGCGCATGGCGTCCAGCAGACGGGGGTGGCCGTGGCCCAACGACGCCACAAAGATACCGCCGATGGCGTCGAAATACTCCTTGCCGTCGGTGTCCCAGTAATACAAACCTTTGGCCCGCTCCACAATCAACGGATTTTTGAGAAATTCTTCGGTCTGCTGATAGTCGATGAATGTATTGCGCAGCAGGCGTGTCTGGCGTTCGGTCAGTTGCACGGGTGGGGCCTCCTGGGGTGGAGTGGATTTTATAACGATTTCAACTCGCGTTCGTATGCGTCGTGACTGCCGATAAAGTACCAATGAATGGTACATCTAATAATCCCAATGCGCGATGGCTCAATCCAATGCGAACGGAATAAATCGGAGTCGCTCGACTGACACGCTTAAAAAACAATCCGTGCGCAAATGGATCGGTTCGCCACAACCGATAGGCGCGATAAGCGCGTCGTTGGACATCGGGCGGCAATTTTGCAAACTGTTGCCAAAAACTGGGAAGTGCTCGTGACTTCATCCAGACTTAATCCGACCGTCCGCAGTGAAGATCATTGGCTTTGATTTGCCCGCGCTGATTTCAGCCCGTACTTTCTCGGCCATTTTTGCCAATCCATCCTGACTTGCCGCAAACTGGGCATCCCAAACGACTTCATCAGCGGCGATTTCTTCTGGGCTTTCATCTTCGTCCAGGGCGAACTCGTCCAAAGCTTGGGTTTGCAAGAAGCGGGCAAATTGCAGCACCTGTAAAACGCTTTCTGCTGGCAATGTGCGGGCAATGCTGAGCAATGCCTGTTCATAGGTGGACGCGTCAGAAAATGTTTGAATTGTCATAGGATTCACCTCCACGGATATTGTATCACATCCCCTAATAGTCGGTTCGCCCCAATTGTTCGTAGACCGCCCGCCAGCGCTTTTCCATATCCGGCGCAAAGAGAAGGGGCCGGTAGCCGAGGCGCAGATAGATGGAAAGGGCGGGCAACCGAAAGTCGTCGGTGATCAGGAAAACATTTTCATAGCCCCCGGCCAGCAGACGGGCCGTGACCGCGGCGCAGACGGTCATTCCCAAGCCTTTGCCCCGGTGGGCCGGGTCGCCGCAGACCCAGTTGAGCGCGCCGCCGAAAGGGTGCAGCGGATGCGGCTCGTGGCAGGCCATGGCCGAAGCAGCCAGGCTGCCCGTCTCTCGGTGGACGGCGAAAAACCAGCCATTGGGCAGAATCCGGGCATAGATGGGAGCCAGCCGCTGTTCATCCCAGAGACCGAAGCCAGCCAGTTCCATTAGGCGGCACCAGCCTTTCATATCCTCCGCGCTGTCGGGCCGGAATGTGCGCAGGTCGTAGTCGGGATGAATTGTCACCGAGGGGGGCGACTCCAATCGGTCATTGGGCCAGATCATCCGCAACTGTTCGGGCGGTGGGGCTGGGGTGGTTGTTTGCATCGATTCGGTCATTGAGTGGATTGCTCCATTGGCATTCCCAGCGTGCGAAAGCGCCGCTGCCAGCGCCATTTGTCGCTGCCTGTGACCAGCGGACGCAGTGCTTCCGGCGTTCGGGCCACAAATTCGGCGCTGGGTTCCTGGCCCTGCCACGCCTGGAACATTGGGGGCGTGTAGCCGCCGATCAGAATCACCCGTTCCCGGTCGCTGCGGATGTGCCCGGTGGCGTGGATCAGTGCCTCGCCAAAGAGCAGCGTGGAACCCGCCGGCGCGATCACCTGATGGATCAGCGACGGGTCTGCGTAGGCGCAGGCAATGATCTCCTGCTCGCTGCACTGGATTTTGTGGCTGCCGGCAATGCAGACCGTCCCCCCGTCGTCCGGGCCGAGATCGGTCAGATTGGTCAGGGTCTTGACAAAATTGCAGTGGTAGAGGCCATTTTCTGTGTAGGTTCCGTACTGGGGACGAGTTCCCGTGTGGAAGCCGTAGCGAAGGGGTGCGCCGGGGTCCGCGGCGGGGTCACGGGCGTTGATAATCGCCTCGGATTCTTCGATGCGCACGGAGCCACCCACCACCTCTTCCACCATTGCCAGCAGCCGGGGATGGGCCAGATAGTCGAGAATGGCCGGGTCGCTTTCCAGCACGTGAGAAAGGTGGATGTGATGGGGTTTATAGGCGGAGGCGCGCGCGTTGCGCACAACCGCGCCGGTTGGATCACCCGTCGCTACCAGGTCCCGCTTGAGCTTCTGCAGCGCCTCGCGCAGGCTGCCGGCTTCATTCTCCGTCAGCGTATTTTCCACGATCACATAGCCGTACACATCGAAGTGATAGCGCTGGGCCGCGGTCAACGCGGGGAAGGGGCGGTTGTACTCACCGGTCGTGCTGTTAGACTGCATCGTCAATCCTCCCAATGGAAAAGCTACAATATCTAACGCTCCCCCTACATTGAGGGGCAGGGGAAGCAAAGCCATCTTCGCAACTCACAACTCGCATTAGCTACTCCTTCTCACAAAGCTGACAAACGCCTCCAGAAAGGCTTCGGGCTGTTCGATGAAAGGCGAGTGCCCCGCGTTCTCGATCACTTCCTCTTCGTAGCGCCCGCGGTTGGCTGTATAGCGTTCCAGCACAGAACGGATCTGGGCCAGCATTGGCTGGGGGGGAAAAATATCCGCGCCCGGCCAGCCCGGCACCGCGCCGATCTGTCCCAAAAAGCCCAAATCGAAAAGGGATGTATCCGAGACGATCTGGTCGCTGTCGCCCCGCACCCACAGAATCGGCGGCTTTGGGTCGATGTCAACGATTCCGGCAGTATTGAAATTGTCCGGGGCCAGGCTGTTGAGAATGCCCCGTTTGCCCGGCGCGACGGTCGGCCAATTCTCCGACGGAGTGAGGTCGCCGGGATAATTGTCCTCGCCGACGGCTGTTTGCAACATCGCCGCCACATACGCGCTCTCCCGCTCCTCTTCCAGGTGGAAGGGCGGTTTGAAATAGAAGGCGTTCATCACATTGCGGGGCGAGAAATCGCTGTCCTGGCCCGCGTCCCCATCGGCCAGCCGCTGGACAAACTCCGGGTTGGCCGTGCCCCCGCCCGATCCGGCAAAGTCCGGGAAGCAGGGCGTGCCCTCCGCGCCTTTGGTACCGCCAAAACCGTAGGGCGACACCGGTGCTACCAGCGTCACAGTGGCAAGCTGATCTGGATGATCGATGGCATATTGCATGGCCACGCCGCCGCCCAACGACCAGCCGAGCAGGTGGAAGGGCGTTCCAACCAGCCCCATCGCCTCGACCAGACTGTGCAGATCATCGGCGTAGTCGGCCACGCCCCGGCTGGCGTCCACAGGCAGCTTTTCCGAATCGCCAAAGCCGCGCAGGTCCGGGGCCAGCACATACCAACTGGGCGGCATCAGCGCCATCAGTTCTTCAAAAAAGCGGGAGGACGAAACATTCCCGTGGACCAACACCACCGGAATGCCGTCCGGGTAGCCGGTTTCCCGCACAGCCATTTGCAGCCGAGCGGTCGACACCACACGCATTTCCACCATACAAACCTCCTGAAATGAAAGGAATCAGATCGATCTTCTTCCCAATTCTATGCTATACTGGCCCGCTATGTCTACTCTCCTTTACCTTTTCTTCCCGCCCTTTCTGCTTTGGCTGGTGGCTTGGCGGCTGTTGGGCGATCGCAATGGCTGGCTGGCGCTGGTCAATGCCTGGGCCTGGTGGCTGTTGACCGCCGCCATTCCCGCGGGGATAGCCGGGCTGTGGCGACCCTCGAAGTGGGCAACTTTGGCCTGGGCAACCGCGGGGGGCGCGCTTTGGCTGGAAAAATATGGGTGGACGCGGCCCGCGCCGGTGAAACCAATTACCCCCTGGCCGAATCGCCCCCGCCCCCCAATCGGCGAAGTGGGAAAACTCTCGCTTCTCACACTCAATCTGCTCAACAGAGAACGAGACCTGACGCCTCTTCTGCAATTGGTGGCGCGGGAAAACCCGGACGTGCTGCTCTTTCAGGAGTGTATTCCCGGCCACGCGGCCCAACTGGAAACCGGGCTGGCCGGCAACTATCCCCACCGGCTCTGGCTGCCCGCACCCAAATACAGGATGGGTTTTGGCATTGCCAGCCGCCAGCCCTTTGCCCTCAGCGGTTTCTGGCAATACCCCGGCTTTGAACCCTTCGCCGCCCGCATCACTCTGCCCCTTCCCCATCCGAGCACTGCTCCGGCAACTTCCGTTCTCGACATCTATTGTGTCCAGTTCATCTCCCCCACCAACAAAGTGCGCAGGGTCGGACTGACAACTCTCCTGCGCCTGCGGGAACGGCAGATCGATTGGGTGTTGGGTGAGATCGAGCGCCGGGGCAAAGCCGCGGTTGTGGCCGGGGATTGGAACAGCACAGAAGCCAGCGATACCTATGGACGAGCGACGAGCGCGCTGACAGACGGCTGGCGAGAGGCAGGGGCGGGGCCTGGCTGGAGCTGGCCGCGGCGGCTGAATCCCTATGCAGACTGCCCCGCCCTGCCAGTCTTGCGTCTGGACTACGCGATGCACACAGACAGACGCTACGTGCCTGGGCTGGTTGCGTCCACAATGCGCACACTGCAGGACGATCTCGGCTCGGACCACTGCCCGTTGCTGGTCACGCTGGCCGAAAAATAGAACACGGATGAGACGGAAAGCCCGGATGAGTCTACGGCAAAAAGCCTATAGGCCCGCCGCGGAGACGCGGGGAACGCGGCGTTCCGCGGAAGTTTCCTCCTGAAATTCTCTGCGCCTCCGCGTCTCCGCGGGAGAAATCACCCTTTTGCAGTACACTCACGGATGAACCCAGGAGAACGGATGTCTGAAATCATTTCTTGACCGCAGGCCCATAAGCACGTAGGATGGAGAGTATACGTGAATTCTGGGAAATGCAAGCTGGATAACTGAAACGTACATTGTGGGATCGCTGGACGAGCTCACCTTTCACGCATCACGCCCACACGCCCAGACAAATACCCTGTCATTCTGTACTATCTGGAGGAGCTATTATGTCCGGTCTCAAGTTGGGCGCGCATATGTCCATTTCCGGCGGTGTGAGCAACGCGCTGGATGCCGCCGCCGCGGTGGGAAGCAATGCCGTGCAGGTTTTTACGAAAAATAATCGCCAGTGGGGTGGCTCCCCTGTAGACCCCGCGGACACAGCCCGCTGGCACGAACAGATGCCCGCGCTGGGCGTGGAATACGCGGTCAGCCATGCGACGTATCTGATCAATCTGGCCTCGCCCAAAGACCCGCTCTGGGGTCGCAGCATCGGCGGGCAGAAGGACGAATTGAAGCGTGCCCAGGCCTATGGCATCCGTCACGTTGTCCTGCACCCCGGCGCGCATACAGGCAGCGGCGAAGAGGCGGGCGTGGCCCGTGTCTCCGCCGCGCTCAACCGCCTGCACGAGGAACTGCCCGAATGCGCGGATACAATGACGCTGCTGGAATTGACCGCGGGCCAGGGCACAACCCTCGGCTATTCCTTCGGCCAACTGGCCGCGATTATCGCCGGGGTGGAGGACAAAAGCCGGGTGGGGGTCTGCGTGGACACCTGCCACGCGCTGGGCGCGGGCTACGACTTCCGCACGCCCGAAGGCTACGCGGCTATGATGGCCGAAATTGAGGAGACAGTCGGCATTTCCACAGTCAAATGCTGGCATTTCAACGACAGCAAATTCGATGTGGGCAGCCGCAAAGACCGCCACACCCATATTGGCGAGGGCTTTGTCGGGCTGGAAGGTTTCCGCCACATCCTCAATGATCTGCGCTGGGACGGCATTGGTATGCTTCTGGAAACACCCAAAGACAAAGACGGCGACGGCAACGACGCCCGCAATCTGGCCACACTGGCGGGGTTGGTGGCGGATGCGTCCCGCGTTCCACCTGGGCTTCGTGCATAAGGCGATGCAGGACTGTTATTGATCCACAGATTTCGCAGATGACTCCACTGCAAAAAGATCCATTTCACCGCGGGGGCGCGAAGTACGCTGTGTTCCGCTGTAAGATTCAGGAGAAAACCTCCGCGAAACTCTGTGTTCCCCGCGTCGCCGCGGTGGGTCGGTAGGCTTTTTGCAGCAGAGTCATTCCTGAAATCCTGGCGACGCAACCGTTCAAGTCAAAACGGACAGATACTACGCGGTTGGCTTTGGCGCTTGCCTTTCTTGCCCACCACAACCCTTTCGGCACTCCATCCCATAGCCCCTCGCGACCGCCTCCGCCACAGTTGCTTCCCGGCAAAATTAGACGCGCAAAGACGGCACTACTGTGCTACGCGGCATTCGTTCCCTCTCCCCACGTCCCCCGACCCAGCCTCGCGCTCCATCTTTGCCTCACAAACCGGTGGCTGAGCGCCCGATAGCGCCCCCAGTGATACCACTGATCGTCCTGGGCTGTGATCTCTTCCAACTCGTCGGCCACTTGTCCCATCCCGTCGATGGAACGCCAATCCCAGCCGTCCAGATGCTCGTCCGGGTCCATGGAAACAGGCTGGGCATTGGGCGGAGCCGAAACAAGAAAATGCCAGGTGGCGAAGCTGTGGGTGCGCTGTTCGGTTTGGTGGAACATTTCATACGACAGCACGCCCAAAAAGGCCTCGATCCGCACGGGCACAGGGCCTTTTCCGATCTGAAAGCTGGTCTCTTCCTCAATCTCGCGGGCCAGTGTGTCCAGCACAGATTCGTCCTGCTCGACGCCGCCGGTGGGCAGCCGCCAGGCCTGGGCGGGATAGTAGGTTTTGCGGTGGAGGAGCACAGCTTCCTGGGGATTGCCCCGATGGAGAATATAGCAGATTTCGGCCCGCCGGTTGCGGGTGGTGAGCAGCTGCCCTTCCCCGTCCAGAAAGGGAGAATCGACAGTCATCCGCACCTGTTCGTGGGGCGCGGGGCCAAAACGGGCACGCAGTGCGGCCAGTTCGTGGGCTTCTACGGGAAGGAGGAATTGATTCATTGGCATAAGGAATCGGTGGTGGATGGAATGCTGTTACGCTATCCTGGCAAAGCCAGAAGTAAAGAGGATTGTATACACGGATTCTTCTAATCGATGTTCCTTTCCATCCGTGTATACATTGGACTTTGGACAAAAATGGACGTTTCAAGTCGTATAAAACGCTGTGCTACCAGAGAGAGACTTGGCAATCAAAGAACGGCAGGGGAATTAACTGGCAGTTTGGATGGATCCAAGTTTCGACCCAAACTCCGAGTTAATTCGCTTCTCACGTCTGTTCTGCATTCTCTACCTCTGGTAGAACTATCCATTATTTAATTCTTGATGCCCGATTTTGTCCAAAGTCCAATTCCTCATACAAAGGGTTTAAGTTTGGGGTAGCCACTTAATAGAGACGATGGTTTCTGCGCTCTGAAATTCAGGATCGCCTGTCAGAATTGTTGCTTCGAACTCTTGTGCCAGGCTGACAGCAAAAGCGTCTGCGTAGGAGAGTGGAAAGTGCGCTTTGATATGGGCGGCAGCAAAGACACGCGCCTGATCGACGCCAACGACTTCAATGGGCAGCTGATCGACAATGGCAATCATTTCCTGGGCACGGGTCAGCCCCCGTTCGCGTTCGATGATACACAGGCATTCGCCAAAGTTGAGCAAAGAGAAAAAGATGTGGGTTTCGCGTGCGGCGGCAGCCCGGAAGATAGCCGTCACCAGTTCCCCTGCCGCCTCTCCTTCCAAATAGGCCAGCAAGGCAAAACTGTCCAGAATATAGGCTGTCGCCACAGTTTCATTGGTCACGCGCCCGCTCCCTGGACCTGTCCGCCAGCAACGCCTCTATCAGAGAATTATTTCCACGGAAATGGCCTGCTGCCTGCCCAATCGGGTCGGCGAAACTGGGAACAATAGACAAAACGCCGCCATAATCGACCAACAGAACCTGTTCCCCTGGGTTCAAACCGTATTTACGGCGCATTTCCACAGGAATCACAATCCAGCCCTTGGCAGAAATCGTTGCTGTGGTCATATTTTCCCCCGTGGTTATACTTTCATCTGCCTGTAAATCATTTTATGCAAAAAGGTATAACACAGGCCAACTCAGCTATCAACTGACCCAAAAGGGCGACGATCAGCCACAGATCGTCGCCCTTTTTTCATCAATCCATCATTCCACAATCACAACCGCCTAAGGCCGTTCAAAGAAAATAAATCCCCGATCCGGCGACAA
>JAHBVF010000057.1 GCA_019637685.1 Caldilineaceae bacterium
TTTTCTTCTTGGCTTTGCCGAAAGCGGAGCCAGCGCCATTGAACTTTCTCCCAGGACGGGCAACCCGAAACGTTTTGTTGTGCAGGCCGACAGGAGTAGTTTTGAAACGTGGGTTTATGTCTGGACATTGACCCACGGCGGCGGTGCAGCCCGGCCCACCAACGAGTATCGCATTCAGATCACCGGTGTCACATCGCCTCTTCGCCTCAACCCCAGCGGCGGCCCGACACTACTGATGGGCTACGAACCCAATACGGGCTGTTTTGCGGGCTTTGATGTGGCAAAGCATTTCACCTTCTCCCGGCGTTCCCCCTCGATTCAGATTCCCATCACTGCCCTGCACGACGCGTTGCAATTTGGCCTGGCTTTTGCCCGGAAAAGCAACGACGAGATCGCAGTTGCCATCCGCCCGGATCAACTGTTGGGATACGTCGTCAATGCGCCCCTCCTCCACGCCCAGGGCAGCGACGCGGCCACATCCGGGCTGCTGGCGCGGGTGGCTGAATTGGGCGAAGTCTCCCCCGAGGAAATGGAGACGCTGACGCCTGAACGTCAGCGCATTGTGTCCAGCATCTCCCGGCTGTCCAGGGAATCGAGCTTCCGGCGCAAAGTTGTCACCGCCTACGAGCGGCGTTGTGCTGTAACGCGCATCCAATTGGAGCTAATCGACGCCGCCCACATTCTGCCCGTGGGTATCGAAGGCAGTTCCGATGAGGTCAGCAATGGCCTCTGCCTCTCACCCACCTATCACCGGGCCTTTGACCGGGCGCTGATCTTTCTGGACGAGTCGCTGGTGATGCGGGTCAACGAAGAACGGGTGAGCGAATTGCAGCAAAAGGGGGTAGCGGGCGGGCTGCACGACTTCCAGCACTACCTGAACCAGCGCATCCACCTGCCACCGGATCGCCAGCAGTGGCCGGATGTGGAACTGATTCGGGCCGCTAATTCGGCTCGCGGCATCGGTTAACCTTTTGTCCGGCAAAAGACAAGATATGAAATACCACGCCGACCCCACCCACCTGGAACAGGCCGCGGCGGCCAACCCGCCCACAATCGTCTCTGTGACAGTCGTCACGGCCAATCCCTACCGCCCCGCGGCCCGGTTGCTGATCGATCACCTGTGGGAAGAACTGGACCGACGCTACGGCCCCTACCCCGACTCCCGTTTCACGCCGGAGCAGATCGACGTGCCGGGCCTGCTCTTTGTCATCGCCAAAGCGGACGGGAAGCCGGTCGGCTGTGGCGCGATTCTGCCCTTTTCCGAAGGCGTCGGCGAGATCAAACGGATGTGGGTGGAGCCGGACGCCCGTCGCCAGGGGGTGGCCCAGGCTATTCTCTACGCGCTGGAATCCATGGCCGCGGAAAAGGGTGATCACACCCTGCGCCTGGAGACGGGTATCCGCCAGCCCGAAGCCATCGCCCTCCACACCCGCTGGGGCTATGCGCCGGTGGACTGCTGGGATGTTCACGCCGATGACCCCCTCAGCCGCTGTTTCGAGAAAAGGATAAAGGGGAATGAAAGATGACCGATAGACCGCTGGCTGGAAAAATTGCCCTCATCACCGGCGCGGGACGAGGCATTGGCCGCGCCATCGCGCTGGCCTATGCCGAGGCGGGTGCGGCTGTTGTCTGCGCGGCCCGTACCCGGAGTGAAATTGAAGTGGTAGCCAGGCAGATCGGGGATACAGGCGGCCAGGCCCTTGCCGTTCGAGTGGATGTGACAGATCGGCTATCCGTCCAACAGATGACCGACGCAGCCGTCGATGCCTTCGGCGGGCTGGACATTCTCGTCATCAACGCAGGGGTGAGTCTGGACAAGCGCACAGTGGAGGCAAGCGTTCCTGCCGATTGGCTGGGCACGCTGGATGTAAATCTGAACGGCGCGTACTACTGCGCCCAGGCCGCCATCCCTCATTTGAAAGCCCGGGGCGGCGGCAAGATTATTACCATCGGTTCGGGGATGGGACACCGGGGCAGTCCGGAACGCTCGGCCTATTGTGTCTCCAAAGCCGGGCTGTGGATGCTCACCCGTTGCCTGGCCCAGGAGCTATGGCCCTTCAATATCAGCGTCAACGAACTGGTCCCCGGCCCGGTGCAGACATCAATGACAGCCGATGACGGCACGCGGGGCAGCCGGCCCGCCGCCGGTCCCAGCAGCCAGAGCGAATGGCAAAAAAGGCCAGAGGATGTGGTTCCCCTGGCCCTCTTTCTGGCAACCCAACCCCTCGTCGGTCCCACCGCGCAAAGCTTTAATCTCATGCGGCGGGATGGGTGACGGCTGTTGATCCCTGTGCTATACTGGAAACCATTGGGTACTGTCTTCCCAATAGTTCCTTGTGCCGAGGGTACAAAGAGGTGTACTATGCCTATTGCCTATCAATTGACAACTGAAGCCAACGAAATCGTGCTTCGTATGCCGCGCAAAATTGTGGATGAAGAATTCTTAAACCGTCTTTTGGCCTATTTGGAAGTTGAGACACTTCGCCGACAGAGTCAGATGACAGCCGCAGAAGCCGAGGGGCTGCTGCGCGATATAAAACAGTCGGCGTGGGAACAGGTCCAACATCTTTTCGATCCCATATAGACTGCCGGATGGACACCCAAAAAATTGTCGTTGACGCTAATATTCTGTTTTCGGCTCTGCTGCGCGACAACACTGCCTACAGCCGGATTATCCTTGACACAACCCGCACCTTTTACATTTGCGAGTCAACGTTCATTGAACTTTTCAAGCACAAAGAGCGGATCGTCCGTTATAGCAAACTGGAAGAAGAAGGTGTAATTCGGATTCTTTATGCCCTTCTTCGCCATTTGCATATCTACAAAGAGACGCTCATTGACGCTGAAATCCGACGCCGCGCCGTCGTCCTCTGTCAGGACATCGACCCGATGGACACACCCCAAGTCGCCCTGACATTGCATTTGGGCGGTCTGCTCTGGATCGGCGACAAACGCTTACAACGGGGGTTGACCGCAAAGGGATTTACCGCCTTTTTTGTGCAACCTGACGATTTGTTCTAACCCTCATACCTCCTCTGCCCTCTTCGCGTTGTTCCGCCCGTAGAGCGAATACTGCTCCACTTCGTAGACGACGCCGTTGGCCGGCGCGGACTGGTCCGAGAGCCAGAAAACTACGTGAGAGGCGATCTGCTCTGGCGTCGTCAGCATCCCTGTGGGCGCGTAGGCGGGGTCCACATTGAACTGCCACCCCTCTGGCAGCCCCTCGCTCTGCTTCAGGGCGATTTCGTTGGGCGACGTCACCCAGCCCACATTCAGATGGATGACCCGAATTTTCTCCGTCGCCAGGGCGTTGGCCAAATTGCGGCTGGCCGTTTGCAGGCCGCCTTTGGCCGCGGAATAGGGCAGGAGATTGGGCGCGCCCGAAAGCGCATTGATGGAGCCAATGTTCACCAGTACGCCGCCCCCCTGGGCGCGGAAGTGGGGCACAGCAGCCCGTGCGGTCAGCAGTGGCGCACGCAGATTGACCGCCAGCATCGTGTCAATCATTGCCGCGTCAGATTCCTCCAGTGTGGCCCGGGTGGTCAGGGCGGCATTGTTGACCAGCCCGTCGATGCGGCCAAAACGTTGGACTGTCGCCTGCACAATCTGCTCGCAGACCGCGGGGTCGGCCACATCGCCCACCACAAAAGCCGCGGTCTCGCCCAAATCTGCCGCCACTGCCCGCGCCCGCGCCTCGTTGCGGCCGTGTACCATCACCCGCGCGCCCTCGGCCACCGCGCGCCGGGCCGTGGATTCCCCAATTCCCGTCGAAGAACCGGTCACCAAAATTACTTTTCCATCCAGCAACATTTCGTCCTCCCAAATATAGAAGTAGCCACGGATGGACTCTGATAAACACTGATTGTTATCCGCATTTATCAGAGTCCATCCGTGGCTCGATTGTTTACACAGCCTGCCAGTTCCCCGCGGCCGCGGATCGGTACATCGCTTCCATCACACTGCTGCGATAGGCCGCCTCCCGTGCGCCCACCAGCGGCGCGTCTTTGCCGACCAGCGCGTCCAGGAAGAGTTCAAAGGCGTGGGGCCAGGCTTCGGGCAAATTCGTGTAGGGCGCCTTGCCGTCGCTGCCCAGCTTCTCGCTTGTGATGAAAACTTCGCTGCGATCGCGCACCCAGGCGTGGCCTTCGGTCCCGCTGATCTCAAAAGTGACCGGATCGGCCACATCCACCCAGCCCGCGGCCAGGCTGCCGATGACGCCGTTGGTGAAACGAATCAGCGCCTCGCCGCTCTCGTCACAGGCAGGGCCATATTTGCCCGTCACCACCTGTGTCTCTGCCACCACCCGCCGCACATCGCCAAACATCCACAGCAGCAGGTCCAGGGCGTGGGTTCCCAGATCGCCAAAGGCCGCTACGCCGCCCCGTTTGGGGTCAGTCATCCACAGCCACTCCGGGGTGAACCAGTCGCCCAGAGAGCCGCTGTGACAGTTGCTGGCCCGCACCCGGGTGATCTGCCCGAATGTGCCTGCGTCCACCTGTTCTTTGAGAAAGAGATGGGCCGGAATCCCCCGCTGGAAATAGCCGGTTTGGAAGAGGACACCCGCTTTTTCAATGGCCGCGGCCATTTTGTCTGAATCTGTTTTGCCCAGGCCCAAAGGCTTTTCGGCAAAAAGATGTTTGCCCGCGGCTGCCGCGGCCAGCACCAATTCCTCGTGCAGGTCGGTCTCCGAGCATAGAATTACGCCCTCAATACGGCCGTCCGCCCAGACCCCAGCCGGATCGTCGATGACAGGTGCGCCCAACTCCGCGCCCCGTTTCTCCGCGCGCGCCCGGTCCGGGTCCCAGACAGCGACGGTCTTTACGTCTGTGCGGGCTTGCAGTCGTTTGACAAAGCCCGGTGTGTGGATGTGCGCGCAGCCGATCAGTGCAATATTTTTCATCAAAGTGCCTCCCATTGTTGATAAATCGAACAACTGCAAGCGTATATCTTTGCAGTTGTGAAACTGACCACAAGTGTACCAGTTTGGCTGGGATGCGCAAGCGTTGACCGGCTCCGTTACTGGTGGTAGGATAGCAGAGACGATTCTCCTCTACTCTGCACAGGAAAATATATGCCATCTGACCGTCCTCTCCTTGCCATCACACTGGGCGACCCCGCGGGGATCGGCCCGGAAGTCATACTGAAAGCCCTGGCCCACGCGCATGTCTTTGCCCAGTGTCGCCCGCTGGTGATCGGCGACCGGCGCATTCTGGAACGGGCCGCGGGTTTTCTCCACCGTCCGCTGCCCCCGGTGGAATCCATCGACGATCCCGCCAGCGGTGTCTACGAACCCCACAGCCTGCCCCTGCTCGATCTCCACAACGCGGACCCGGCGGAGATTCCCGTGGGGCAGGTGGTCGCGGCCGCGGGCAAAGCCGCGGTGGAATACGTCTTTCGCGCCTGTGATCTGGCCCTGGCTGGTGCGGTGGATGGGATTGTGACTGCCCCCCTGAACAAAGGCGCGATGCACAAAGCCGGTTTTCTCTACCCCGGCCACACGGAACTGCTGGCCGAGCGCACAAAGGCCGAGCGCATTTCTATGCTGCTGGTGGGGCCAAAGCTGCGGGTCGTCCACGTCAGCACCCACGTCTCCCTGGCCGAGGCCATCCGTCGGGTGACGACGGAACGGGTGCTGGAGGTCATCGGTCTGGCCCAGTATTCGTGCCAGGCCCTGGGCATTGCCCATCCCCGCATCGCCATCGCCGGGCTGAACCCCCACGCCAGCGAGAACGGTCTCTTTGGCAATCAGGAGGCCGAGCAGGTCCAACCCGCCATCGAACAGGCCCGACAGAAGGGCTGGAATGTGACCGATCCCCAGCCGCCAGACACGGTTTTTCTGCGCGCCACCCAGGGCGAATACGATATTGTGGTGGCGATGTACCACGACCAGGGCCACATTCCCATGAAACTGTTGGCCTTCGACAGCGGCGTCAATGTGAGCATCGGTCTGCCGATTATTCGCACATCTGTTGATCACGGCACGGCTTTTGACATCGCGGGGACGGGTGCGGCGCGGGAGGAGAGTCTGCTGGCCGCGCTTGCCGTGGCTGTGCAGATGGCCGGGGCCAAAAGCTTATAAAAATCGGGATTACTGCCTGTGGAGCGAACGTGCAGGAACTGGTAGCCGTTGCCAACCGACCGGGCTGGGAACTACGAAATTGCTACGGCTTTTACAGGGGCGAAGTTTTCCGCCAGCCGCCCGAAACCCAGACCGGCTCGTTCTATCTGCGCCAATTGCCCGATCAGAACGAATCGGAGCGAGAGTCAGACGCGGCTTCTGTTGGCAACCAGATGGTAAACTGGCTGCCCGTTCCTTTGCCGTCGCTCTCTACAGTCACCCGCCCGTCGTGGGCATCCACAAGGGCACGCACAATGGCCAGCCCCAGCCCTGTGCCGCCGCTGTCCCGGTCGCGGGCCTTGCCCGATCGGTAGAAGCGCTCGAAAATGTGGGGCAAATCCTCCGCGCTGATGCCCTCGCCTGTATCTTCGATGGCAATCTCCACCCCGCCGGCCTGGGGCCTCACAGCAATTTCAATCTTGCCCTCTGCCGGTGTATGGCGCAGAGAATTGTTGAGCAGATTTTGCAGCACCTGCATGAGCCTGGCCCGGTCGCCCTGTATGGGGAGAGCAACCGCGGTCGTGACCAGTTCCAGCGTCACGCTCTCTTCCTCTGCCACCGGGCCAAAGAAATCGACGGCTTCCCGCACCAATGCGTTCAGGTCCAGCGTCTGGGTCTGCAATGGGAGTTGGCGGGCTTCGGCCTGGGCCAATTCGTGAAGATCGTTGACCAGCCGGTGGAGATGGCGGGTCTGGTCGTGGAGCCGCACAACCTCTCCTTTGTCCAGCGGGTACACATCCTCCAGAATGGCCTGCAAATTGCCCTGGAGCACAGTCAAAGGGGTGCGCAGTTCGTGGGCCACATCGGCCAGCAGATTACGCCGCAGGCTCTCTGCGCTTTGCAGGTTCGCGGCCATTTTATTGAAGGATTCGGCCACTTCCCGAATTTCTGTGCTGCCCTGCACAGGAACCCGATAGTCCAGATTGCGTGCGCCGATAGCCCGGGCCGCCACAGCCAGCCGGTTCAGGGGCGCGGCCAGATTGCGGCTGGCCAGCACACCGAAAAGCAGACCCAAGACACCCACAGCCAACGCGATTTTAAGCAAAAAGAGGGTAACTTCCTGCATGAAATCGGATGGGGAAGAGGTATCCCACGCCGCATAGGTGGTGGGCTTATTGTCCTGCAAAGCGATAAAATTGATGTGGCCGATCAATTTGCCGTCGGCCAGAATAGGGCGCCCCACGCGCGATGAAGTGGGGGGCAATCGCTCTGGGGGAAGGGAGGAGTAAACCACGCGGCCATCGGCGTTCAAAAGAATCAGCGCGCCGCGTGCGCCGCTGCCAGGAAGAAGGGTGGACCGCGCGCCGTCCATCAGTGTCTCCACGCCGTTCCAACTGCCGTGTTCTTTATAATAAGCCGAAGCAGAATCCACCAGTCCGTGGGGGCGTTCGAACTGGTTGAGCAGCAGCGTTTGCATCCGCTGGTTGCTGGCCAGACTAAATGTGCCAAAGACGACCGCGCCAAAGCCCAGCAATACCACCGCTGTAAAAGCCAAACTTAGACGCACCCACAGTCGGTTCATTGCCCGTTTTCCGTCAACCGGTAGCCGATCCCGTACACAGTCTGGATGTAACGGGGGATACGGGGATCGTCTTCCACTTTGCGCCGCAGATTTTTGATGTGGCTGTCCAGGGTGCGGTCCATGCCGTCATAGCTATAGCCCAATGCCCGCTCCATCAGTTCGCCCCGGGTGAAGACATAGCCGGGGCTGTCCATCAGGGTTTGCAGCAGGCTGAATTCCGTGGGAGTCAGTTCCACCGGCTCACCCGCCACTGTGACCAGCCGCCGGTCCGCGTCCAGGCGCAGATCGCCCACGCTGAGGGAGCGGGCCGGGGCCGCGCTGTTGCGGGTGCGGCGCAGGAGTGCCCGCACCCGGGCAATCACCTCTCTGGGGTTGAAGGGTTTGGTGATGTAGTCATCCGCGCCCAGCTCCAGCCCCAGGATTTTATCCGTGTCCTCCACCCGCGCCGTAATCATAATTATCAGCGTGTCTGCCAACTGCTGATCCGAGCGGATGGTGCGGGTGATAGTCCACCCGTCTTTGTCAGGGAGCATCAGATCGAGCAGGAGCAGATCGGGCTGTTCCCGGCGCAGGGTGTGGAGAGCCGTGCCGCCGTCGTTGGCCACCAGCACAGAATATCCCGCCTGTTCCAAATAACTGCGCAGCAGCCGGGTAATCTCTTTGTCGTCGTCTATCACCAGAATGCGCTCGTTCATAGAAACCAAATTATCGTCGTCTTCGTCTGGAACGACAAACCCGGCACTGTTGTTTGGCTGTGCGCCCATTGCCCCCGCCCTTCCTGACTATACAGATTGTGCTTTTGCTCTCTACAGTCTAAATGACAGTTCTGCAAGAATCGTGGAGAAATTGTGGAGGTATTGTGGAGAAGAAACCGGCAAACATTGGAAGCAAAGAGATGGCAGCTTTCAGCCTCACAGACTTCAAAAAAAGGGAGGGGCGGCCTGTCAATGGACCGCCCCTCTCATCCCTTAATTTTCGTTATTCGGTTTGCGGCTACTGGCTGACGCCATCGCCGCTGATGGTTACGGTGTAGTTGGCATTCTGCGCGCTGCCATTTTTCACAATCAGATAATAGGTTCCGCTCTCGACAAAATTGCCACTCCAGCTCAGATCACCCGCCACAAAACGATTGGCAGAACCCCGGCCAATCGGCTCTGCATCCTGGCCCAGGCTGCGCATTTGCCATTCGTTCGGCGTCCAGACACTAAAGGTCACGGCGTCGTCGGGGTCGCTGTCCAGGCTGACCAGAATCTGACCGGCTTTGCCGTCGTAGTCAAAGCTGACAACGGCCTCTGCACCGGGCAGCAAGGCGTTTGGGTCTGTGCTGGCCGGGGTGCTGGAGGAGTCGGTTGACATCGCCGAATCCCTGGCCGGTGTGACGGCAGTCGTCATTTCCGCGGCAGGCATGGGGAACCACACATCCGCGCCATGAATGCGCAACTGATAGTCGCTGGTTCCGGAAGCGCCCTGGCTGACCACGACGTAATAATCGCCGGACTGGTTGAAGTTACCCGTCCACAGCAGATCGGCAGACACATTGTTGTTGCTGTTGCCAATGCCTATGGAATCCAAATCTTGGCCATTCTGCCAGGCTGCCACCTGGGCCGGCGTGTAGACGGCGAAGCCAGCGCTGCCCTCCACATCCATTTCAACGAAAATCTGGCCGTTATCCCCCTCATCCCGGAAGGTATACCAGTGGCTCTCGCCTGCCTGAATCTTTACCCAGCCGTCACCCGGTGCGGTGGCGCTCTCCGGCCCGCTGGCCGCAAAGGCTACCACCGCGCTGGTCATCACAATCAGTGCGCTCAGTATCAGCGCCACTGCTTTTTGTCTGATTTTGCCGTTCATCGATTACTTCTCCTTTAGACTGATCTTTATAAAGATTGCCGAATTATTGATACCCGACAATTAAACTATAGAGGATCATTCTGGAGAGATTTTGCATGAAATCTGGAGACATTGTGGAGATGCCAGGAAAGGAGGCAAGGAGAAAGAAAAAAGCGAGCAGTGGAGAAATTCCCACTGCCCGCCGGGCCTGGGCCTCGCCAGTTCTGGTTTAGGGTTGTGGCGCAGGTTTCGACAAACGCAACCGACGCGCGCCCATTGGGTGAGGCTACTGAAAACGTGACTATTCAGCCATAAGCCAGCCGGTTAGCAAACGTCGGTTGAGTAGCCTGGGGCTGTTTCCAGGCATATCGAAACCAGTTTGCGGGTCTACCCGCTTTGGTTTCGATACGGCCACATACTGCCGTGGCCTACTCAACCGGCGCTGGCCTGAATAGTCACCTGAAAACAACTAATGATCCACGAAGCCACACGAAGTTGCACGAAGAAGAGAAAAAAATCTGGTGTTCCTCCGTGTACTTCGTGGATAGCCTTTGTATCGCAATCCGCCGGGGAGCGAGACGACCATCCGCGGCTTATTCAAGTGTTCCGTCCAGCGTCACAAACTGGGCCGAAACCCACCCCCGCCCGTCGGGCACGCCAGGGATTTCGATCTGCACCCACGCTCTGTCTGTGCTCATAGAAAACGCGGAATAGCTGCTGGCGTTGTCCGCTTTGGCGATAATAGAGAAATTGCTGCCCGGCCCGGAGCGCACATTCAGCCGGCTGCCATTCGTGCGCACAGTTGCCGTGGCTGACGATTTCCCGTCCGGTTCTGCGGCTACAGTCGGGGCAGTCTCGCTGGTGGTAGCCGCCGGGTTGGCTGGGGAGGCTGCCATTGCTGCGCCCACGCGGGGTATTTTTGTAACAGAACTGATGATCAGTTCCTGCCGCACAATCCAACCCGTGCTGCCATCCGTGCGGACCACTTGCAACCACCCGTCGTCCTCGCTACGCTGCAAAACAGTGACAATCTCGCCCGCGTGCAGAACAACAGAACCCCTGCCCGACGGCACGTCCGCCAAAACAGCCCCGGCAGCACCCACAACGCCCACTCTGCGCAGGAATGGATTTGCCGTATTCACTGGCCCAGGCAGACTGAGCAATGGGGACGGGGTTGCTTCCTTTTGGGCCGCACTGGCAGAAGGCGGCGCAGATGTCGCCTGTATGGGGACAGTCGGTTTGGGGACAGTCGCTGTGGCTGTGGGCGGAACCGCTGTGGCCGTGGCTGGTGGGGTAGCGGTAGCTGTGGCAGTTGCGGTGGCGGTAGCTGTTTCCGTTGGCATCGCGGTTGGCGGGGTAGTCGCGGTGGCTGTCGCGGTTGGCTCTGGTGTGGGCGAAACTTCTTGTCCCTCCCCTGCGGTGACAGGAGGCGTCTTCCCAGGGGACTGTGTCAACTGCTCAGCCTGGGGGCGGCCATAGACAGGCAGGGCCGCGGGATTTACGCTGACCAGTCTGTTGCTCGCCAGCCAGCCCTGAACACCGGCCTCCACCTCGACAAAAATCCAGTCGCCCGTGGGCGTGCGGCTGAGTGCCTGGACAATCGTGCCCGTCTCCAGCTGGCGCACAGCCGCGCCGTTGGGGCTGTCGTACAAGGCTGCGCCACCGCTCTTTATTACCACAGGCACACCCGCGGCAGGGGTCACAGCCGCGGCGAGCGCCGCGTTGTCTGTGGCCAATGCTGTTCCGTGGGGCGAAGCCGGGCGCAAAAACAGGCCAAAAAGGGCAGCGAACAAAACGATTCCGAGAGCTTTATGCCAGGACATTAGTAGAGTCAACTTTCTTCAGAATAATTGTCGGGACGCCAGAACCCATACAATCCATGCAAGCAGCACAAACGCCGCCGGCTATCTTCCACCCGAACCAAATGGACCGCCGTTGCGGGGGGCGTCATCGTTCTGTCCGCCGGTTTCTCTGCCCCCAGGCGGGCCAAAGCGGACCTGATTCTCCTGATTGATGAAGGTGGCTGTGGTGGCAACGACCCGATCATTCGCCTGCAATTCGGGTGATTCGACCACCACCCATTCGCCCTGGGGGACACCGACTGTTACCTGCACGGGGGTAGGAATGCCATTGCGCACAACCAGCACCTGTGAGATGCCGTTTGTGGTTGTAATCGCGTCACCCGGCACAAGCCAGCCAGCAGAAAGGGATTTGTTGATAATTGTGGCTACGGCTGTCATCCCCGCCAACACCCGCTTGTCCGGGTTGATCAGCCGGATGGTTACCGGATAGTTGACGACGCCGGATTGGGATTCGGCCGCGGGTGCAACAATAACGACTTCCCCGTCAAAGCTTTCCCCTGGCAGCGCGTCCAGGGTGATCTGCACAGGCTGGCCCAGATTGATTTTGCTCACATCCACCTCGGCCACATTGACGGCCAGTTCCAGATTGTCGCGGCGGGCCAACGTCACGGCGCTGCTGCCTGTGCCCACCTGCTGTCCCAGTGTAAGATTGACCGCCTGGACAGTGGCATCGACGGGTGCAAAGAGGCGCGTGGCCGCCAGATCCGCGGCCGCGTCCTGCAAATCGAGAAAAGCCTTGTCCACGGCGATCTGGGCAGATTCCACCGCATTGGCGTCCGGCCCGGCGCGCAGATCGGACAATTTGGCTTCGCTGGAAGCCACCTGCGCCCGGGCGGCGGCGATCTCCGCGGCGGTCGCTCCCTCCAGCAGATCGTCCAACGCCTTTTGGGCAGTCTCGGCCTGGCTCAACGCGGATTGCACATCGCTGGTGGAGGCTGGCCCTGTGGCCTCGTCGTAGGCGGCTTTGGCATTTTCGAAATCGAGGGTGGCCTTTTCATAGGCCGCGGCCTGGGGTGTGCGTCCCACATCGGGCCGCCAGGAGACAGGCTCCCAATTGCGGCGCGCCTCGTCCAACGCCACCTGCATTTTGCGCATGTTCGTGGAAAGTTGGGTCAATTTTTCCGGGCTGGGGCCAGCCAACAGATCGTTGTATTTGGCCCAGGCCGCGGCCGCGCTGCTGCGTTTGGCCGCCAGGTCACGGGCGTTGGGGCCGGTCAGCAGATCGTCCAACTTCTCCTGGGCAGATTCCAGATCAGCCGCGCCCGAGGCAATGTCCGCGGGGTCTGTATCGTCGTAGAGCTTTTCCAGGCTCACTTGGGCCGAGGCGAGATTGAGCAGAGAGCGTTCCACGGCTTTCTCTGCGTCGTCCGGGTGCAGCGCTACCAGCAGATCGCCCGCGGACACGTCATCGCCCACGCGCACGGCTATCTCTTGCACAGTGCCGCTGGTTTGCAACACCACAAATTGCTTGCTGGCAAGTTGGACATTGCCCGCCGCGCTCACCTGTGCGGTCACGTCCGCGGCCGAGCGAATTTGGGTGGTGGTGGCGTCCAACTGCTCTTGGGTCAGTGGCGTTACAGCGGCTGCCACGCCGCCATTTTGCACAGCCCGCCCGTCCAGCGCCGGGCCGGGCCGGGCCGTCGATAGCGGGGCCTGATTGCCAGAGAGCAGGGCCTGCGCCCGGTTCCACGCCTCTTGGGGCGATCCGACCGCGGCCACAAATCCACCCCCCACCAGGACGACGGTGAGAAGGAGAAAAAGGAAGGCCCACAGAATTTTTTTCATCAAATATACTCCAAAAATACGGAATCAGACTTGCAAATGGCAGCGGACAGCCGACCGCGAAGGAACGCCAAACGATATACCCAGCAACCTGGCGGTCGGCAACCTGGCGGTCGGCGATCTGCTGTCTCTACTCGTAGCGCAACGCCTCAATCGGATCAAGCCGGGTGGCGCGCATGGCCGGGTAGAGGCCAAAGACAACACCGCAGGCCGCGCTGACAGCGATTGCTAACACAATCAGGTCCACGCCGATCACCAACTGGAAGGTGAAGCCGGGTATCTGCCCGATCAGCCAGGCGATGGCATAGCTTACACTCACGCCAATCAGCCCGCCCAGGACGGTCAACACCAGGGACTCCACGAGAAATTGGTACAAAATATCGCTGTCGTAGGCCCCGAGCGCCTTGCGCAGGCCGATCTCTTTGGTGCGTTCGGTGACAGAGACGAGCATAATGTTCATAATACCGATGCCGCCCACCAGCAGGCTGATAGCCCCGATAGCACCCAAAAAGAGGGTCAATATGCCGGTGACATTGTTGATGGTGTCCAGCAGGCTGGCCTGATCAAAAATGTTGAAATCGTTGCTGTCGCCGGCCTGCAGGCCGTGGCGCAGACGCAGTGTACGCTCGATCTCCACTTTGGCCGTGGGAACCATCTCTTCGCTGCTGGCGCTGGCATAGATAGAGGTGACAGTGTAATCGCCCCGGTAGCGTTGGGCGCCGAAAAGCCGTGCCTGGGCCACGCTTAGCGGGACAATCGCCTGATCGTCTGCACCGCCAAAGCCGCCGGTCTCCTTCAGAACGCCAATGACGATAAAGGGTTCGTTGTTCACCCGCACTGTCTGGCCCAGGGGATCGGTTTCCGGAAAGAGGTCGGAGGCGACTGTCAGGCCAAGCACCAGCAGATGGGCCTGATCGTCAATCTCGGCGTCGGTGAAGAAACGGCCATGCGCCACTTCCCAGTTGCGCACGGGAAGCATTGCACCTGTAACACCCACCACTTGATTCTGGCTGTTGATATCGTTTGCCACCAGTTGGCTGTTGCCCGTATAGGCTGGGGCCACCCGCGCCACATGGGGATGCAGGATCGGATCACTGATGGCGGCCACATCGCCCATTGTCAAAGTGCTGGACGAGCCGCTGGCTTGGCTCACACCGCGTGTGTTGGCCGCGCCGGGCGAGATTGTGAGTTGTGTTGTGCCTTGGCTGGCAATCTCCCCCGTAATGCTGGCCGTCGCGCCCCGGCCCAGGCCAACCGTCAGGAGGACAGCCATTACACCGATGATAATGCCCAGCATCGTCAGGATAGCGCGCATTTTGTGGGCAAAGATGCTTTCCAGCGCGACATTAAAATAACGGAGGATTCTCATGGGCTTTGCTCAGAAAATGAAGGAGGCCAAAGAAGACACATTTTATACGGCCACCTCACCCGCGGTTTCCAGAACGACACGGGGCTGGGCGTCCAGGGTTGGCTGGGCCACGGGAGCCACAGAAGCGTCGCCCCCAGGGGCTGGGGCAGGTCTGCTGGGAACCTGCTGCACATCCTCCAGAATCAGCCCGTCGCGCATTGTGATCACCCGGTGGGCGCGCGCGGCCACGTCCGGGTCGTGGGTGACGACGATGAGTGTGAGTCCCTGGCTGTGCAGATCCTCGAAGAGTGTCAGAATCTCCTCGCCGGTCTGACTATCCAGGGCACCGGTAGGCTCGTCGGCCAGAAGCAGGCTGGGCTGGTTGACAATCGCGCGGGCAATTGCCACCCGCTGCTGCTGTCCACCGGAGAGTTCTTCCGGGCGGTGATGGGTGCGCTCGCCCAGACCGACGCGGGTCAGGGCTTCTGTGGCCATCTGTTTGGATTTGCGCGAGGCGACCCCCGCGTAGAAAAGGGGAAGCTCTACCTGGCGCATGGCCGTGGCCCTGGCCAATAGATTGAAACGTTGAAAAACAAAACCGATCTCCCGGTTGCGGAGATCGGACAATGCTTTCTTACCCAATTTCTGGGACTCTGTGCCCCCCACCCGGTAGATACCATCCGTAGGCCGGTCCAACAGCCCGATCATATTCATCAGCGTGCTTTTGCCCGAACCACTGGCCCCCACAATCGCCACATACTCGCCGGGCTGAATGGAAAGCGAGACCCCGCGCAGGGCATGGACCTCCATTTCCCCCATTTTGTAGACTTTCGTCAGATCGATGATTTCGATAAGGGGTTGGATGGGCGCGTCGGGCATAAGATTTCCTCTGGCACTGATTTGGGCCGGGCAAAAAGATGCTGGATAAAAAGATACTGGGACTCTATTGTCCCATTTCTCATTATCGCACCATCTGCTTCCACTGCCCAGTATGCGGGAGAATTCTGGAGAAATTGTGGAGAGGATGTGGAGGGCTGGTGTATGATTTAATCACACAAAAACAACACTGCCAATAGGCACGGAGCTTTACAGAATACCGCGGATGTGCGCCCCGGTGGGTATTGGAGCGGGGCGCACATCCACGGTCGCACATCCGCGGCCCTGCTACTCATAGCGCAGCGCCTCCGCCGGATAGACCCGGCTCGCCTGCCAGGCGGGCAGAATCGTCGTAATCAGCGAAAAGAGCCAGGCCACCAATAACATTCCACCGATGGAGAGCCAGGGCACGGGGAAGGTCTGATCCGTGGCCAGGGTGTAGAACTGGCCGATCATTTTGTCGGCCAGAGCCAGCCCCGTGGCCCCGCCGATGAGAATACCGGAGAGGGCAATAAAGCTCGATTCGAGAAGGAAGGCCAAGGAAACCATTCCCTTCTGATAGCCGATGGCCCGCAGCATCCCGACCTGCTGGCGACGCTCGACCACAGCCCGGCTGCTGATAACCCCCAGCCCGGCGATGCCCACCAGCAGTCCCAGGGCCAGAAAGCCCTGGAAGAGTTGCAGGATGCCCCGCAGCACAGCCTGCCCCGCGGCAAACTGCTCGGCCAACAGCGTTGCGTCGAGGCCGCTGCTCAGCATCGACTTTTCCAGCGCCTGGGCCGCGGCCACCTGATCCACTCCGTCTACCAGTTTTACATAAAAGCTCTCCGGGCGCACTGGCTCCCCGTTGAGCGCGTCCAGCACAGCCCGGTTCATCTGCACACTGCCCGCGGCCAGGGTTTCGTCAGATTCCAACACGCCGATGACCTGCACTGTGCGCGCCACTGCCGCGTCCCCTTCGCCAAAGCGCAACTCCATGGTAATCGGCGGCAGTTGCCCCCCTTCTTCCCAGGCAAAGCCGCCCAGAGTGAAGTAGCCCCGTCGCATGGACCCGTGTTCCATCTCGTCCGGGTCTGGACCGCCGCCAAAGCTCCGCGGCCGATCCGCCACACGGAAGGCGGCTATCACAGCCACGTCGTCCCGCTCGCCCAGGGCTTTCCAGACCGCGGCGTCGTCCGCATAGCCCGCGGCCCGCATGGCGAAGGGATAGACTGTCGCGGCCTGCTGGGCATAGCCCGCGTCGATGCCGGTCAGCCCCACCCTATCCCAGCCGGAAGTGCTGGGGCCAGCCTGTCGGGCCTCGGCGTCCAGGCGCGAGACTGAACCCATCACCGCCACTGCGTCGCTGGGGAAGTCGGGCCGAGTGGCGGCTTCCACGGCCAGGTCGGTGGCCGGGTCGAAGAAGCTGAGCAGACCGCTGGACAGCTTTACATCGAAGCCCGCGGTGGCCTCCTCGCTGGGAGTGGCGATTGTTTCGGTGGCGTTGATGACAATACTCATAATCGTCACTGTCGTGATGACCATTGCAAAGAGCAGCATTGTGGTCCCCGTGCGGAAACGGGCGCTGAGGGGATAGGCGATGGCCGTCTTCAGCACCGGGGCCAGCACACCGATGCCGCCGAAGACACGGGTGAAGAGTCCGGCGATCGTATCCGCGTTGAACATCACCACCAGAATTGCGCCGGCGATGATCAGCGGCCCGCTGACAACGAAGGAGGCCAGCAGCCAGGCCGGGTTCTGGCTGAAGAGTGCGCTCTCCAGACCGGTAATTGTCGTCCAGGGCACGGCCCACAGGACCAGCAGCCCCAGACCGATGACTGTGTAGATAATCCGTTCCCGCAGGACCGCGCGCAGCCGGGTGCGTTCCAGCAGCCAGCCAGCGATCAGCCCGCCACCGAAGAGCAGGAATGTAATCGCGATCAGCGTCAGGGTTTGGCCTTCCTCCTGGGCTAGCCAGAGCAGATAGCCGCCCACGCCCAGAAGCAGGGGACCGACCGCGGCCCGCCAGATTTTGCCCGGGGTGGAGAGGCGGCTGATGCCGTTCTGATCGGGCAGGTCCCGGATGGCGGCTACGATATTCAGGCGACTGACCTGCCAGGAGGCGATGGTGACGACGACGAAAGTGAGGATGACGCCCACGCAGTAGGCAATAATCATCGATGTGGGCGCGACGGACCAGACGAACTCGAAGGGGATGGCCCGGCTGGTCACCTGCTGGGTGAAGTTGCCGAAGACGCCCCGGATGAAGCCAATCATCGCATAGGAGACGAGCAGCCCCAGCCCCAGCCCCAGCAAGGCCGCGGCCAGATCGTAGACCAGTCCTTCAGTCACAAACATTTGGACCAGATGGCCCCGCTGCATGCCCACCGCACGGGCGATGCCCATCTCGGCGCGACGCTCTGCGGCCATCATCACATAAATCAGGAAGATGAGCAGGATGCCGGCCAGGATGGAAAAGGCTCCAAAGATAGAGAACATCGACCCAAAGGCCACGCCTGCAATGTCCGCGGCGTTGACAACGAACTGTTTGCTCAGGGGGGAAAGGACCTCAAAATCGTCCAGGCCGTCGAAGGACGCGGTCAAGTCGGCTTTTTTGTTGCCGGGCAGGGGCAGATCGAGCAGCCATTCGCGCACGGCTGTGCTGCCCAGTGCGGCGCGGAAAGCGGTCTCGTCCAGGGGATTGGCTGGGTCTACCGCGGCTTTGAGCACCTGTATCTGCTCCTGAAAACCGGTGACACCCATCATCTGTTCAGCGAAATCGGTCAAAAACTGGGGCGCGCCCTCCATATCGATGGTCGGGTTCTGTGCGCTGTCGGCCCGGCTGATGATGACGGACGAGACCTCCTCGCCGCGCAGGATAGCGATGGCAGTGGCCAATTTTCCGTCGTTCAGCGAGAGACTGCGCAGCACTTCGTTCACCGGGTCGGTCAGGGCCATCCCTGTTACTTCGTCGCCCCGGTTGGAGATGAGAATGCTGTTGATGCGCCCGGACATAAAGAGCAGCTTTTGCGCTTCACTCACATCCAGCATCACCACCGGCGTCAGCGCGCCCATGGGGCCGGATTCCTGCACAATTGCCCGCACCCGGTAGGGCACGGGAATGGGGCCGACGAAAATTTCCAGCAGATCGCCGGGCCGGGCGTTGAGTTGCTGCGCGCCCAGTTCGTTCAGATAGACATCCCCCTGGCGCAGTTGCAGCCCGTATTGGCTGAGGGTAGCGTCGATATCCTGGCCCAGGGTATTGAGGTTGATGGAACTGAGCAGGGCCGTCGTGGTGGAGAGGGGATTGGTGATGTCCAGCCCCAGGGCTTCCAAGGTGGGGAGCGTCACCGGCGCGTCCGGGTCGATGTTCAATTGTCCCAACTGTTCGTCGGTCAAGCCCAGACTTTGCAGGCTGAGGGTTTGGGTAATGCCCTGCTGCTCCAGAAAAGTCGTGTCGATGCCCAGGCCGCGCAGGGTTGGCACGTCCAGGCTGAGGCTGCGTAGAGTTGTGCTGAGGGGCTGGTTGGTGGTGAGCAGCGCGCCCACCGCTGCGATAGCCGCGCCAGCCTCCACAACGCCCACATCTTCCACGCCAAAGCGGGCCGCGGTGTCGCCGACAAGTGCTTGGGTCCCGGCAAAAAGATTGGCCGCGCCCACAAAGATATTGCCCACCCCCGGTTGCAGATCACCCATACGCACGGCTCTGCCGTCCCTGTCGTGGAGGCCCATCTCCTGGGTGTAGTTCTCGTCCACGGCAAAGATAAAGCCCAGGGGTTCGCCCTGGCCGGTGTTCACGTTGCGCACAATTGTGGGGAAGATAATCGACCCGGCCACGCCGTCTACCATTGGTTCATTCGCCAACTGGCCGCGCAGTTCGTCGTAGCGGTTCTGGTCAATGCCCGGCAGGCCGTTTTCCAGCAGAGAGAGAATGCTGGCCAGGTCACCCGCGGCCAGATCGTTGAGGAGTTGGACCTGTTCGCTGTCACCTGCCACCGCGCCGTCCTCGGCCAGGGCCATCAGATCGCCCAGAAAGGCGGGGGAGACCACCTGATCGATCATCCCGTAGGCGTTGACCGCGTGGCGCTGGACCGAACGGTTGAGGGTGTCGCCCAGGCTGAGCGCGCTGACAATAATCAGTGTGCTCAGGGTCAGGCCCACGACGATCAGCACGGACTGGGCCGGTCGCCGGGGGATGTTGCGCAGGCCCAGTTTGGCGATAATCGGCTTGCGCAGGGCAAGCAACCCCACGCCCAGGAGGATGAGTCCCAGGGCGATGGCGAGGGCGGTGGCGGTGGTGGAGAGGATATTCATAGATTGACGCTTTCGTATGGCGTGCTGCGTATTGCATACTGCGTAAGTAGTGGTGAGCCGGTGCTGATGGAGCGGTGTAGCAGGTGATGATGGGATGCTGAGATGATGGAGTACATTCCCTTCATCCTGTCATCTTGTCATCCTGTCCCACAATCTGCCCATCCCGCATGCGCACGATCCGGTCACAGAGCGCGCCCACTTGTTCGTCGTGGGTGACGATGACAAATGTGCGGCCCTGCTCTTTGTTGAGCTTCTGCATCAGGGCCAGGATTTCGTCGGAGGTGGCCGCGTCCAGATTGCCGGTGGGTTCGTCGGCCCAGACCAGCGCGGGGTTGTTGACCAGGGCGCGGGCGATTGTCACCCGCTGGCGCTGGCCGCCGGATAGCTCCGCGGGGCGGTGATCTGCCCGATCACCCAAACCCACCGCGTCCAGGGCCTCTTTGGCCCGGTGGCGGGCGTCGGCCTGGCTCACATTGCTGACCAGCAGGGGCAATTCCACATTTTCCTGGGCGGTGATCACGGGCAGCAGATTGTAGGTCTGAAAGACAAAGCCCATGCGCTCGGCCCGCCAGGTGGTGCGCTTGCGGTCGCTCATTTTGGAGAGTGACGCGCCTTCAATCAGCACTTCGCCCTCGTCGAAATAGTCGAGACCGGAGAGGCAGTTGAGGAGGGTCGTCTTGCCGCAGCCCGACGGCCCCATAATCGCCACCATTTCGCCGCGCTGGATGGTCAGGTCCACCCCGCGCAGGGCGTGGACTTTGATAGCGCCGGTGTGGAAAGTCTTGTGGACGTTGCGGGCCTGGATGATTGGATCGGGCATTTGAAATTTCTCCGTAGTGCGTGGTGCGTGAGCTGATAGCGGGCCTACACACCGCTCCGTTTCATTGGGTCGTTTTCGGTAAGCAATATGAATACAGTATAACGGATGGACCAGGTGGTAGCATCATCCCAGCGGGCATTTCCGGTGGACGTATGGATGAGCGGCGTATCATCCAAAAGAAGGAGAGAGGCACGCGTCCGTCTGATGCACTACGCAGGGGAACGGAATCGGTTGCAGTCGGTTCGCCGGGAAGAAAGATGCGCTGTAGAATAACAGGGACGTTCGTATCCATTCTGTTTCCCGGAGGCCCAAATGAACTCGCTCGTTCTGCCCTGGTGGGGCTATGCCCTGCTCTCTGCTTTCTTTGCTGCCCTGACCACTCTCTTTGCCAAGTTGGGTGTGGCTGGCGTCAGTTCCAATCTGGCAACGGCTATCCGCACGGCGGTGGTGCTGGTGATCGCCTGGGGCATTGTCTTTGCCAACGGCGAAGTGCGGGCCATCGATCAGATTCCGGGCCGGGTCTGGTTCTGGCTGATTCTGTCGGCAATCGCCACGGGACTCTCCTGGCTGGCCTATTTTCGGGCGTTGCAGATGGGCAACGCGTCATCAGTCGCCCCCATCGACAAGTCCAGCCTGGCCCTGATTCTTATTCTGTCGGCCCTCTTTCTGGGCGAGACGATCACCTGGAAGACAGCGTTGGGCACGGTTGCCATTATGGCAGGAACGCTGCTGTTTATCCTGTAGAGGCTGTGTGGATACAAAGATAACGCTGCCCGACATAGACACAAGTGTTCTCGCTACGGCCATTCCAAAAAATAAAGTATCCACAGATGGCACAGATTTACACAGAGAGTGCCCGAGGTAATCTGTGTTCATTTGTGAGTCTACTGCAAAAAGCCTGCCGGCCCACCGCGGAGACGCGGGGAACGCGGCGCTTCTATAGTGGTCAGGCTGATAGTGAAAGAAGCTGGACGCAGATAAACGCGGAGGAACGCAGATTTTTTCTCTGGATCAGCGTTTATCTGCGTGAATCCGCGTCCCCTTTTCTATTCCATCATCAGCCTGATCGGTACAGGGGCGACGCGGAGGATTTCTCCTGAATCTCTCCGCGTCGCCCCTGCGCCTCCACGGTGAAATTGACCTTTTTGCAGTGGCGTCATTTGTGGTGTGTTCTTGGCGGTATCCCTGGCAATGATGAGGTTTTCAGACGGCGACACTGGCTGTAACTGTTGCTCAGCTATGGCAGGGCTTTTCAAAAGTCATAAGGGTTGAAGTAGGAGAGAAAGGGCGCGGTCGGGAAAAGCAGAGAAGATGCGCTGGTGAGCAGCGAGATTGGTCACACCGGTCTTGTCGGCCAGAGCAAGAATGGCATTGTTCAGGGTCGCCAGGACCTGTGGAGTCTGGCCCCGGCTCACAGTACAAGCGTCTTCGGCCAAGGTGACATCCCGACACCAATGCAGGCGATTTTCGATCTGCCAGTAGCGACGGATAAAGAAAAGAAGCCGACTGGGCTGAGCCAGGGCTGGTGGAAGGCTGGTAAGCCCATAAATAGTTTCAGTCGTGGAGTGCTTGCCTCGGGTCACGGTCCTCTGTAGCTGAAAAACCTGGGCGACATCAGGCCATGTAGGGGCAAGACAGTCATTCAACTCGCTGCTGGTGCGTAAGCAACGAACTTCGAGCCGTCCATGTCCCTGGTCGACCTGACGTGCGTTCTGCTCTGGGAGCCAGGAACGAGGCGGCTCACTGAAAAGGAGAGCAAGGTCCGAGCGAAGAGTACGCTGATTGGCTTTGGCAATGAGCAAGTAATCCCCTCCTTGCTTGCGGACTGTATGACACCAGGCCGGTTGGGTATGGAGGGCATCGGCACTGAGTAGAATTCCCTTCAGGTCGAGAGTTTGAACAAGTGCCAGGGCCGTCGCCCGTTCGTGTCCCTTCCCGGCCAGTTCTCGCTGGACAACAACGCAGTGGTTTTCCAGATCGTAAAGTGCCAGGGCAGATTGCGCTTCTTTTCCCTGAGATGGACGACGACTTCCACACAAAACCTTGCCATCCAGCACCCATTGGCGAAGGGATGGAGCTTCTCGTGAGGTTTGATTCACTGGCTCAGGCACTACCATTGGCTGCTCTGGCAATGCTTCCTCTTGGGGTTTCGATGTAAAAAAATCAGCCAGGCGTTGGTTCAATTCTGCCAATTCGATTTGATCGCATACGTTATGATATGTATTCCCACAGGGCAGGCTATTGCGTTCTACGGGAAGATTGGCTCGCACCCACTCAAGTCGCAGTCTTGCCCACTGGGCAATGCCACTCAATCCATGTTCTCCGCTCATTTTGGCTAACAGCAGCAACGTCAAAACCAGCGCGGCTGAGTAACGTTTGCCCCGCGCTTTGCGTCTGTCTGGCACGCTTGCCATGACTTCATAGATTGTCTGCGGGGTCGCATCTCTTGCTCCCTCTGGAATCTCGATCCGGTTCAAATCCGTGATACTATCCA
>JAHBVF010000058.1 GCA_019637685.1 Caldilineaceae bacterium
TATACAATTCTTCTTTGACTACGCCAGATTAGGAGCATTCAATGGCTACATCCCGACAAGCCACCGGTCAGCGCGGCGAGGAGATCGCTGTGCGAACTCTGCAGGAAGCCGGACTGTCTATTGTGGAGCGCAATTGGCGCTGCCCTGTGGGGGAGCTGGATATTGTGGCCGAGGAGATCGGGCCGGACTACGCCAGCGGCGCGAGCGACGCGCGCTGGCTGGTGCTGGTGGAGGTTCGCACCCGCAGCAGTACGGCTCGCGGCACAGCCCGGCAAGCCTTTACACCCCGCAAGCAGGCCAAACTGCGGGAGGTGGCCGGCCACTATCTCCAGGAAAAAGGCTGGCGGGGTCCCTGGCGCATTGACGCGGTGGCCGTGCAGTTGGACCGCAGCGGACGGGAAGTAGCGGTGGAGCACATACGGCACGCAGTGACCGGCTGAAAGGGTGACAGGATGACAAGGCCGTACTCACCCAGTCATCTTGTCAGCCGGTCGCCTTGTCAAGCACTGGAAGGACTTTGGATGTCAGAACAACTTCCCCCCCTCATCACCCTCCTCGGCCCGACGGCCGCGGGGAAGACCGCGTTGAGTCTGGCACTGGCCGAGCGTTTTGATGGGGAAATTGTGAGCGCGGACAGTCGGCTGATCTACCGGGGGATGGACATTGGCACGGCCAAGCCAACCCCGGCGGAACAGGCACGCGTGCCCCATCACCTGCTGGATGTGACGACGCCGGACCGTCCCCTGACTATGGCCGAGTATCAGCGCATGGCCTACGCGGCCATCGATGACATCCACCAACGGGGGCGGATTCCGTTTTTGGTGGGGGGCAGCGCGCTCTATCTGCGCGCGGTGATCGAAGGACTGCGCATTCCGGA
Source organism: Caldilineaceae bacterium (assembly GCA_019637685.1). Taxonomy (GTDB): domain Bacteria; phylum Chloroflexota; class Anaerolineae; order Caldilineales; family Caldilineaceae; genus JACQGT01. The sequence continues at coordinate 878 of JAHBVF010000058.1, forward strand.
GGTGCCACCCAACCCGAAACTGCGCGCTGAATTGGAAGCCTTTGCCGAAGCCGAGGGCCACGCAGCTCTGCACCAACGGCTGGCGGAACTGGACCCGGTGGGCGCGGCACAGATCGACGGGCGCAATGTGCGCCGGGTGGTGCGGGCGCTGGAAATTGTGCTGGAAACGGGGCAACCCAAGAGCGCGCTGGAGGGCGCTGATCCGCCACCCTATCACATTCTGCGGCTTGGGCTGGAAGTGGAACGGGAGACATTGCACACCCGCATTGTCGAGCGGGTACACCAGATGGTGGATGCCGGTCTGGTCGAAGAGACCGCGCGACTGTTGGCTGTGGGGTACGCGCCCAATCTGCCTGCGCTTTCCAGTCTGGGCTATCGGGAAATAGGCCAGCATTTGCGGGGCGAGTTGACCCTGGAAGAGGCTGTAGAGCGCATCTGTATTGAGACAAATCGCTTTGTGCGCCATCAGTCCACCTGGTTTCGGCGCATGGCCGATGTCTGCTGGATTGAATGGAACAGGCCGAGCCGGGATGCAGTGGTGGAAAGCGTGGGGTTGTTTTTGCGCGGGGGCGGGGCCAGTGACAGAGACAGCACCGGATAAATTGGGTCTGAAAAGCCAGACGCCGAATCCCCTTTCCGGTGGCGTTTTTTGCTGGCCGGGCTTTATAGCTGAGGATTTCACCTTTCACCAGACTGGCCTTTTCTGTGCCATTGCCACAGATGGGGTTCGGACGTATAATGCGGGCAGCTATCTATCTGCCGTATGGGTGGACGTTTCGATCGGGGAAATAGAATGCAGACTGAATTAACAGCAGAACTTGCCGTGGCCGAATCGACTGGGGATGCTGATTGTACTGATAAGCAGAAAGGAGATGGGGCCAGGCCCACGCTGATGACCACCCACCCGCTGCTATCCAAAATTTCCAGTCTGCCCCCGGGCGCGGATGGTGTTTCTGCCTTGCAGCCCACGCTTCTCCCCTCGGAACTGCTGGCGTTGGAAGACCTTTTCAACCGTCTGCCCAAAACGTTCACCGCAGAAAATCTTGACCTGATCCTGCGGGCCTATGTGGTTGCCAGCGCGGCCCACAACAGCCAGATGCGTAAGACCGGCGAGCCTTACATTCTGCACCCTATGGCTGCCACCAAAATCCTGTGCGACCTGTACCTGGACCCGGACACCCTGGCCGCGGGGTTGCTCCACGATGTGGTGGAGGACACAGAATTTACGCTGGACTATTTGCGCATCCATTTCAACCCAGAGGTCGCCAATCTGGTGGATGGGGTGACGAAGCTCAACCGCATCAAAGAGTTGAGCAATATGCGCCACAGCGTAGCCGATGAGAAGGCTGAATCTCTGCGCAAAATGTTTTTGGCCATGGTGGAAGATGTGCGGGTGGTGCTGATCAAACTGGCCGACCGGCTACACAATATGCGCACCTTGCAGGGCCAGCCTGACCACAAACGACGGCGGATTGCCCGGGAGACGCTGGAAATTTTTGCCCCACTGGCCAACCGGCTGGGTATCTGGCAGATCAAATGGGAACTGGAGGACCTGAGTTTTCGCTATTTGGAACCGGGGACTTACCGGGAACTCTCCAAAGCCATGGCCCAGAAACGCACAGAGCGGGTGCAGTGGGTGGACGAGGTTCAGCGAATGCTGGTCAAGGCGCTGGATGAGAATGGCATCAAAGGCGAAGTCAACGGACGCCCGAAGCACATTTACAGCATCTACCGCAAAATGCAGCGCAAGGAAGTTCCCTTCGAGCAGATTTATGACGTACACGGATTTCGCATTGTGGTAGACAGTGTGGGCGATTGCTACGCGGCCCTGGGCGTGGTTCACAGCCTGTGGCGGCCCATCCACGGCGAGTTTGATGATTATATCGCCAACCCCAAAGACAATTTGTATCGCAGCCTGCACACAGCCGTTGTCGGTCCCAACGGGCGCTCGATGGAGGTGCAGATTCGCACCCAGGAGATGCATCAGCTTTCCGAGTTTGGCATCGCCGCCCACTGGCGCTACAAAGAACAGTCCAAACCCAATGAGCAGATGGACAACAAAATCGCCTGGATCCGCCAGTTGATGGAGTGGCGGCAGGATGTGACCGACGCCCAGGAATTTGTCAGCGGGATGAAGACCGACGTCTTTCAGGATCGGGTCTACGTCTTTACCCCCAAAGGCGATGTGGTGGACCTGCCCCGGGCCGCCACGCCCATCGATCTGGCCTATCACATCCACACAGAACTGGGCCATCGCTGCCGGGGTGCAAAGATCAACGGCAAATTGGTGACACTGGACACAATCCTCAAGAGCGGGGATCAGGTGGAGATTGTCACAGCCAAGCGGGGCGGCCCCAGCCGGGACTGGATCAACCCAAACCTGGGCTATGTGGCAACCCAGCGTGCCCGCTCTAAAATTCGCACCTGGTTTCGCAAACAGGCCCGCGAACAGAATATTGCCCAGGGGCGGCAGGTGCTGGAGAAGGAACTGAGACGGCTGGCGGTTACGCTTCCGTTTGAAACAGTGGCCAAGTTGTGTGGCAATGAAAATTTGGACGACTTTTTGGCCGCGATCGGCTATGGCGATGTGAATAGCCAGCACATTGCCAAACAGGTGCTGGACTATGAAAAGGCTCAGCAGAGCCTGTTGGACGACGACCAGGAAATTCTTCGGAAGGCGATTGGGCCAGCCAAAAAGGGCGTCACCACTATTGAGGGTATCAGTGTCGCCGGATTGGAAGGGCTGCTGGCTCGCCCCGCGGGCTGCTGCCATCCAGTCCCCGGCGATCCTATTGTGGGCTATGTGACAATGGGCCGGGGCGTCTCCATCCACAAGAGCAACTGCCCCAACATCAGCGCACACATCCGCCGCCATGACAACGCCCGGTTGATCGAAGTCCAGTGGGGGGCCGAGTCCAGCGAGACTTTCCCGGTGAATATTCAGGTGCGGGCCTATGACAGGGCCGGCCTGCTGCGGGATGTGACCGGGCTGGTGGCAGATGAGAAGATCAATATGCGTTCGGCAGAGGCCATCACCGGGATGAAGAACAATATGGCGATGATCAACGCCACCCTGGAGATCGGAAATGTGGCCCAACTGACCCGCATCCTCACCCGCATCGAGCGGCTGCCCAATGTGGTGGAGGTGGTGCGTAGAGTGGGGTAAACAGACCCAAAATAGCAGGATAAACACGGCACTATAAAAAATGTAGTGGAGGTAACAGTCATCCCGTCTATTTGCGCGGATACTACAAGCAGTTTGACAAAAGGCACTACAATCCGTATAGTACTGTCAGTTTCAAATAACTGTTGTGAAGAATTGTAAAACGTCTATGAAAATCGTCCACGCAACGCCTATCTGCCTCAGCTGCTTGTGTCTGTAGCGGGTCCATCCAGCACGATGCTGGCTGTGCCCGCCTCCCAGATACGAGCGATGAGCGCGTTGCCTGGAATTTGATTGCTCTGGATTGTTTTGAACCTATTGTTTGGCTGTTTGCTTGTTCTGTCGATTTTGTGACACACAGGTTTTTCAACCGAACAAATCCAGCCGTCAGCCACGAACCGGACTCATCTCTCGCGAGAGTCCGGTTTTTCTTTACCCTTTTTCTACCATTTACAGTGCAACTTTTCAAGGAGTTCAACGCATGGCAACTGTGTACGTTCCCACCCCTTTGCGCCGATTTACCGGCGGTCAGTCCAAAATCGTCGAGAGCGCGGCCACAGTGGGCGAACTGCTCCAGAAACTGGACGGCCAGTATCCCGGGTTCAGCGAAAGATTGCTGGACGGCGACGGCGGCGTCAAGCGCTTCATCAACGTCTTCCGCAACGACGACGAAATCCGCGCGTTGGATGGTCTGGCGACGACGATCAGCGAAGATGACAAAGTTTCGATTGTCCCGGCGATGGCGGGTGGAAAATAGAAGACTGGAGATAGGCGATAGGCGATTGACTGCGGCTTCCCCGCAACGAATCTCCAATTTGCCGCTCTCTGCTCTCTTTCTCAAGGAGACGAGAAAATGACAAGACTTAATCGGGATCAACTGGTTCAATTGGCAAAAAGTCAGATTACCGAGTGGACGCCCCGCCAGTTGGACGAGCAGCGCAAGAAGGGCGAGGCTGTCACTGTTGTGGACATCCGAGAGCGGGATGAGTGGATGCAGGGTCATATCCCCCAATCCGTTTTCATCCCCCGGGGTTTTCTGGAATTGCAGATCGAGCAGCACCAGCCGGATCGGGATATGCCGGTCGTTATCTATTGTGCAGGCGGTGTACGTTCGGCCCTGGCAGCCCGCAATTTGCAGGAGATGGGCTACACAAATGTCATCTCTCTGATCGGCGGCTTCAACGGCTGGAAGAACGCCAGTCTGGATTTCAAAGTGCCCAAAGTGCTGGACGAAGATCAGCGCATCCGCTACAGCCGCCACACAATGCTCCAGGAGATCGGCGAAGAAGGCCAGCTCAAGCTGCTGGACAGCAAAGTGCTGCTCATCGGCGCGGGTGGGTTGGGCAGCCCGGCTGCGTTCTACCTGGCCGCGGCCGGCGTGGGGCAGATCGGTATCGTCGATTACGACACAGTGGATGTCTCCAATTTGCAGCGCCAGATACTTCACGGCCAGAGCGATGTGGGCCGGCCCAAAGTTGAATCCGCGGCCGACACCCTGCGGGAGATCAACCCGGAAGTGAAGGTCGTCGGCTATCAGGAACCCATCACCAGCCACAACGCCTTGGAGATGATCAGCGGCTATGATGTAGTGTTGAACGGTTCGGACAACTTCCCCACCCGCTATCTGGTCAACGACGCCTGCCAGATGCTCGGCATTCCGCTGGTGGACGCCAGCATCTTTATGTTCGAGGGTCAAGTGACCGTCTATCAGCCCAGACAGGCCGAAGCTGGTGTGGAAGGCGGCCCCTGCTATCGCTGCCTCTATCCCGACCCGCCGCCCCCCGGCGAAGTGCCCAGCTGCGCGGAGGCGGGCGTGCTGGGTGTACTGCCCGGCACCGTAGGCTGCATCCAGGCTATCGAAGCCATCAAATTGCTCGTCGGTTTTGGCGAACCACTGATTGGCCGCCTGCTGATGATCGACACATCTGACATGACTTTCCGCACATTGAAGGTGAAACGTAACAGCGAATGCCCGGTCTGCGGCGACCACCCGACAGTGACAGAACTGATCGACTACAACCAATTCTGCGGTCTGCCCTCCACGGAACAGACAACAGAGGCGGCCAGTCTCAACGGGCATCATTCCACAGAGAAAGTATTAGCGTAGAAAAATAATGGGATGATGAAATGGTGGGGACCAGGTCCATGTCACCATTTCATCATCCCCAGGAGCTACAAATGCTGATTGCAGAATCGCCTGTTCAAGCAAAGGGTATAAGCAGAGATGTGGCCCAAGCGTCTGTACTGCGTGGGTCGAGTTCGCTGCTTTCTCAGATTGGCAATACGCCGCTGCTCGATCTAAGCGACTTTGTCCGCTCGCTGGGCGTGCCCGCTGGTGTGGGTATCTATGCCAAGGCAGAGTGGCTGAATCCCGGTGGCTCGGTGAAGGCGCGGGCCGCGCTGCGTATTATGGAAGAAGCCGAGCGCACCGGCAAACTGACCCTTGGCAAAGTGCTGATCGACAGCAGCAGTGGCAACACCGGCATCGCCTATGCGCTGCTCGGCGCGATCAAAGGCTTTGATGTCCATCTGGTCATGCCGTCCAATGTAAGCCGGGAGCGCAAAGCGCTGGTGAAAGCCTACGGCGCGGTCCTTATCGAATCGGATCCGCTGGAAGGCTCTGACGGCGCGATCCGCCTGGTGCGCAGGCTGGTGGCCGAGCAACCGGAACGCTATTTTTATGCGGACCAGTACAACAATGCCGCCAACTGGCAGGCCCACTATGCCAGCACCGGCCCGGAGATCTGGCAGCAGAGCGAAGGACAGATCACCCACTTTGTCGCGGGGCTGGGCACAACAGGCACGTTTGTGGGCACGGGCCGCTATCTGAAGGATCGCAAGCCGTCGGTGGAACTCATCGCGGTGCAGCCGGAGGATGAACTGTCGGTTATCGAAGGACTGAAGTATCTGCCCACGGCCATCACGCCGGGCATCAATGACGACAAATTGGCCGACGAACAATTGCCCGTGACCGCAGAAGCCGCCTGGGAGATCACCCGCCGTCTCTCCCGCGAGGCCGGTCTCTTTGTGGGATTCAGCAGCGGTGGGGCAATGGCAGCCGCCATCGAAGTGGCGAAGCGCCTGGAAAGCGGCGTCGTTGTCACCCTCTTTCCTGATGACGGCAGCAAGTATGTGAGTTTGGGGATTTTCGACTAAAGAAACTCTCGCTACGCAGTACCAATTTATGCAAAGGCCAAAGAAAATTATGTCATTCTCCTCTACGAGTCGTGTTGATTACACTGCTCTCAAAGTCAATCAATCGTTTATCATCGGTCTGCTTGTCCTGGCTTTTCTGTTCGATCAGTCCTGGCTGGTGGCCTTTGTGGCCCTGGTGATGCTGGTGGGTACTGTTTGGCCCCAGGCCGGTCTGTTCAAGCGTATCTACAGCGATCTGCTCAGACCAGCGGGGTTGCTCAAGGCTGATCCCCGACCCGATACGCCCGCGCCCCATCTCTTTGCCCAGGGCATGGGCGCGCTGGTATTGGGGGTGGCTGTGTTGGCTTTCGCGGTCGGCGCAGCGGCAACTGGTTGGCTGCTCGCCGCGCTGGTGATTGTGCTGGCCGCGGTGAATCTGTTTGCGGGTTTCTGCGCAGGCTGCTTTATCTACTTCCAACTGGCACGCCGGGGCATTGTCCTCAATCTGCCCTTCTGGCGGGCATAAATACTCCTGTACTGCAAGCGAACACCTTGTGTTACAACAGCGTCTCATTGGAGAACAGACAATGCTGGAACGACTATACATTACACTGTTTGCGATTGCTGTGGGCGGGTTACTTTGGGCGGCCTATTGGGGCTGGCTGCGTCTGCGGATGCGGCGGCTGACTGTTGCCGTGCTGCCCCCGTCGCTACAACAGCTTGTCCAGCCGGGCCAACCGGCCATTCTCTACTTCACCACTGATAGCTGTGTGCAATGCCGTATGCAGCAGGCCCCGGCCCTGGAACGGCTGGCCGCGGCCACAGGTATTTCCATCCACAAATTCGATGCGGTCACTCAGAGCGATCTGACCAGTTTTTACGGAGTGATGACTGTACCGACGACAGTCGTTCTGGACCCGGAACGACGGCCCCAGGCGATCAACTACGGGCTGGCGCCGCTCCAAAAATTGCAGGAGCAGGTGGGGTCTTGGCTGACCACTTGAAACAAATCTTCCTCATTTCCACAAACCCCAGGAGATAAGAAAATGGCTGAACAATCCAATCTGCGTATTGCCAGCAACATCACAGAACTGATCGGCAATACGCCCCTTGTGCGTGTGAATCGTCTGACGGACGGGGCACAGGGCCAGGTGGTTGCCAAACTCGAATTCTTTAACCCCGGCGGCAGCGTCAAAGACCGCATCGGCCTGAGTATGATTGAGGCCGCGGAAGCTGCTGGCCTGATCAATGCTGACACAATTTTCCTGGAGCCGACCAGCGGCAACACCGGCATTGCCCTGGCCTTTGTGGCCGCGGCCAAAGGCTACAGGTGCGCGCTGGTCATGCCCGACACAATGAGCGTCGAGCGTCGGCTGCTGTTGAAAGCCTACGGTGCAGAACTGATTTTGACCCCTGGCTCGGCAGGGATGAAGGGCGCGATCGGCAAAGCTGAGGAGATGGCCGCGGCCGATTCCCGCTACTTTATCCCCCAGCAGTTTGAAAACCCGGCCAACCCAGATGTCCATCGACGTACAACCGCGGAGGAAATCTGGCGGGACACAGACGGGCAGGTGGACATTATTGTCTCCGGCATTGGCACAGGCGGGACGATCACTGGCATCGGCGAAGTGCTGAAGCCCCGCAAACCGGGCCTGCGGATGGTGGCAGTGGAGCCGGCAGATTCGGCTATTCTCTCCGGCGGTGCGCCTGGCCCCCACAAAATCCAGGGCCTCGGCGCGGGTTTCGTGCCCGGTGTGCTGAATACGGATGTGATCGACGAAGTTGTGCGGGTGACAAACGACGAAGCCTTTGCCATGGCCCGGCGTGCCCCGGTGGAAGAAGGGCTGCTGGTGGGCATCTCTTCCGGCGCGGCCCTGCACGCCGCGGTTCAGGTCGCCAGCCGCCCGGAGAATGCGGGCAAGCTGATTGTCGTGATTATCCCCTCCAACGGCGAGCGCTATCTGAGCACAGCCCTTTTTGCCGATCTGCGGGACTAATTTTGGGGTAATGGGGATTGGGTGATTGGGCGACTTGATTCAGTGAAGCCGCCCAATCGCCCAATCCCTTTCCTTTCTCAAGAGGTCGAACAGCCGATGTTTACAACCCTACGCAATGACATCAACTCCATTTTCGACCGGGACCCGGCCGCGCGCAGTGTCGCCGAGATTCTGCTCTGCTATCCTGGCCTGCACGCTATTTGGCTACATCGCGTGGCGCACTGGTTTTGGACCCGGCGCTTCTATCTGATCGGGCGCTGGATATCTCACCTGGCCCGCTGGCTGACCGGCATCGAAATCCATCCTGGCGCGCGGATCGGCGCGGGCTTCTTCATCGATCACGGCATGGGCGTCGTCATCGGCGAGACCGCGGAGGTCGGCGATTTCGTCACCCTCTATCACGGGGTCACGTTGGGCGGGGTAAGCTGGCGCAAGGAGAAACGCCACCCGACCGTCGGCAATCACGTGGTGGTCGGTGTGGGGGCCAAAATTCTGGGGCCGATTATTGTGGGGGATCACAGCCGCATTGGGGCCAACTCAGTGGTGGTGAAAGATGTGCCGCCCAATTCTGTGGTGGTGGGCGTGCCGGGTCGGGTTACATCCCAGGACGGCAAAAAAGTGCAGGAAACGGGCCACGAGGATTTGCAGCACAATGTGCTCCACGACGTGACAATGGAGGGCGTGCAACAGCTAAACAGACGCCTGGCTGAATTGGAAGCGGAGGTGGCGGGCCTGTGCGAACAGTACACCCAAGAGGATCAGGTATTGGTCAACGGCTACACCGGGCCGTGGGGCATTTGATCTGAAACGATTCCCGGAATCAGACCCGGTCTTTCACCCGAATCATCAGCTTCAGCCCGGACCAGACCGCATCGATCGCAGCCACTTTCACGTCCACCAGTCTGTGGGCCAGGGCGATCTCTCGCACCACATCCTCTGTCACATCCGTTGGCACATTGGACGCTCTCTTCGGCCAGGAGACCCAAATCATCCCGTTCTGGGCAATCTGGCCGCGCAGCCGTGGCAATTCGCTCTCCAATTCAGCGCGGGTGCTCGTAAAGATGTGGATGAAGTCGTAGGGCGCTTCGGCGTCGATGACCAGAGCAGGAGGCAAATCACCGAGCAACGCCCGGTAGTAATCTGGTGGGTTGCGAATCGCCAGCCTCATCCCCGCTTTGATCCCCAATTTTTTGACCAACGGCGTACTGGAATAGCCCGCGCTTGCCTGTTCAGCCATACGTCTGCATCTCCCACGGCAGATGGCCCACATCATTGAAGCCCGTAACCTGTCGTCCCAAAACTGTCTTCCAATCCACCCGCGCCAGACTACAGTTGAATAGATCGAAGCGCGCCCAGGCATCGATGGGCATATCCAGCACCCGACAGAGCAGATAGCGAATGACATTGCCGTGGGCCACCAGCAGTGTCATCCCCTGTCCGTCATCGCGGAAATAGCGGTCAAAGGCCCGATCCAGCCTGTCTCGGCAGGCAGACGCAGCTTCCGGCGTCAGATTGGGGAAGAAGATTTCCTGGCCGGGTGGCGCAGAGGGGGCACATTCCCACAGATCTTCCGTATATTCGATTTCGATGTGGGGGTGGCGCGCGGCCACAATCTGTGCGGTCTGCGTGGCCCGGTGCAGTGTGCTGGCGACAATGCGGGTGAAGGGGACTTCTGCCAGCCGCTGCGCGGTCAATTCCGCCTGTTGGCGGCCCAGATCGCTCAGATAGCCACCCAGCGGCTGCGGGCGATCCCGCGATTCCTGGCCGTGACGCAGCAGCCATACCGTGCGCAACAGTTGTATATCCATCAATTTCACTCCGTCCGCAGCGCGTCCGCGGGCTGGGTGTGTCCCATGCGCCAGGCCGGGTAGAGGCCGGCCAGCAGCGCGGCCAGCAGCGCGATGCCAAAGGCATTGGCAAAATCGCCCACCTGCAATTGCATGGAAAGCGTCCAGCCAAAAGAGCGCAAATTGATAATGTAAATCAGAACCAGCGAAAGCAGAAAACCCGTGGGCATCGCGATCAGCCCGGCCACGCTGCCCAGCAGACCCGTCTCCAGCAGCGTCAATCGCCAGAGTTGGCGTCGGGTCATCCCCGTGGCGCGCAGAACGCCGATCTCTCGGCTGCGCTCCAGTTGCAGGCTCATCAGTGTGGAGAGAATGCCGATAAAGGCCACAAGCGTCGCCAGCAGACGCAGGGCAAAGGTGATGGCAAAGGTGCGGTCGAAGACATCCAGCGCGCTCTGGCGTGTGCCCCGGTTGCTGCGGATGACCAGCTCGGCCCGGCCCGCAAAGGCAGCGCGCAACTCGGCCACAGTCCCGTCCACATCCGCGCCCGGCTCCACAAAGAGGGCCACTGCCGAGACAGCCGTGTCGTTCCAGTTGGCCCGATAGACCGCGTCGGCCATCAGCAGACTGGGCTGCACGTCAAAATCGTAGGCCACGCCCACAATCGGAAAAGGACGGGGACCGACGTCGGTGTAGAGTGTCACTTCGTCGCCCAGCTTCAACCCGTAGCGGTTGGCCATCGGCTCATTGACCACCACCCCGCCTGCCTCCACCGCCTGCCAGGTCGCCTGTGTATCCCCTACCGCACTTTTGTAGCGCCGGTCCGCCCCGGCCAAATCTTTGAGAATGCCGGCTACCCGCACGTCCAGTTCTGTGCCGTCGGGCAGTTGGGCTGCCACCTCCACCTCTCGGCTGGTGGAGGCGTCGATCACGCCCGGAAAGGCCATCAGTTCCCCGGCCAACTGTGCGTCGAGCGCGGCGGTTGTGCGGTTGGCCCCCAGCGTGGGCGCAGAGACAAAAATGTCCGCTTGCAGCACGTCGTCCAGCCACTGCTCCACAGTCAGGCGGAAGCTGCCGATCATCACACTGACGCCGATGATGACGCTGACCGAAATCATCAGCGCGGCAATGGCCACGGATGTGCGGCTGAGGGAGCGCACAATATCCCGCGGGGCCATACGGGTCACAATCCCCAGTCGCCGCCCGATCAGCCGTTGCAAGCCATTCATCAGCCACAGCGTTGTGCCCGGTGTGAGCAGGGCAATGCCGATAATCAGCCCGAAGAGGCCGGCAAAGGAGAGCACCAGATTGCCCGCGGGGATGAGCAGCAGCCCGCCCAGCACCACCAATAGGCCACCCGTCGCGCTCACCCAGGGCAAAATCACCAGCACCCGTTGCTCCACATCCGAGCGTTTGAGCGCGCCCGCGGGGGGCACGCCCGCGGCTTCCCAGGCCGGGATAGCCGCGGCCACCAGCGCGGCCGCCATCCCGCTCACCCCGCCCTTCACAAGTGTCCAGGCCGGAATCGAAATGTCGCGCACAGCCACCACAAAGAAGAGATCGTTGACCGTCTGCGTCACAGCGCTCACCGCGCCCCGGCCCAGGAAAATACCCAGCCCCAGCCCCAGCAGCGTGCCCAGCAGCCCCAACAGCCCGGCCTCCAGCAGAATCATCCCGAAAATCTCCCGCTGGGTCATGCCCAAAGCGCGCAGGCTGCCGATGACCGGTCGGCGCTGGACGACGCTGAAAGTGACAGTGTTGTAAATGAGGAACATCCCCACCAGCAGGGCCAGCAGACTGAGCGCGGTCAGGTTCAGGCTGAAGGCGGCGGTCATCTCGGCCACGGTCCCGCCCCGGGCCGCCGACGACACCAGGCGCACGCTTGGCGGCAAAAGCTGACGGATGGCAACCAGCACGCTTTCGCCTGCCGCGCCGTCGGGAACGATCAGATCAATTCGATCCAATCGACCAATTTTGCCCAGCACCTCCTGGGCCGTGGCGATGTCGGCAATCAGCAGCCCGTCCAGCGCCCGCCGGCTGAGATCGTCGGTGGGCTGGAGCAGACCGGCAATGGTGAGGGTGCGGTCAGCAATGCCGATCTGAATACCCAACGGATCGCCCGGTTCCAGGCCAAAGCGCGCCGCGGTCTCCGCGCTGATCAGCACCGTATCGGGCCGGACGAGCAGTGTGCTCAGAAAGCCGCCGCCGGTGTCGATGCGGGTTTCACCGCCCAGATAGCTGCGAAAGGGCGGCTCGGCGAAGGGGTCCACGCCCAGCAGACGCATGGGCTGGGCGTCAAGGCCAGGCGCGGCCACGTAGTCCTCCACCACCGGTGCGCTGAGCCGGTAGCCCAGCTTTGTGCGCAGGTCCACATAGACCTGCTCGTCCATCCCGCTCGGCCCGCCCACAATCTGGTGGGTGGCCTTGCCGGTGATAGTTTCCGTGCCCAGTTCAAAGGCCCGGCCCGCGGAGGAGTTCGCCAGATCGATGGCGACAATCATCGCCACGCCAATCGCCACGCCAATGACGAGAAAGGCGGACTGAAGCGGGCGGCGCCAGGTGTGTCGCCAGGCCAGGCGGAGGAGAGGACGGAGGGAGGTCATACGAGAGTCACCGCGGAGTCGCGGAGAGCGCGGAGTTTTCGCGAAGAGGAAAAAGATGAGAAGGTTTTCAGAGAACGAGAAATGCTCATTGGGAATCTTCTGGAATGGATGGGAGTGGTCCGGTGTAGTTGTTTGCGAGACGGGTGACGCCGTTTTTAAGGAGCTCGACATTGAAATTGATGAGTAAACCCACCGGCCAATTGCCCAGTTTCAAATACGTAATCAGTTGGGCGGTATGAATCGGCAAAATGCTCTGCACAGCTTTGATTTCGACTACGACTCTATCGTCCACCAATAGGTCAATCCGGTAGGCTGCATCAACATCCATCCCTTTGTAGCGAACAGGGAGAGAAAGTTCTTGAACAAAAGGTAGTGTCCGCAATTTCAGTTCATAACAGAGACATCGCTGGTAGGCAGATTCAAGTAATCCAGGGCCCAGTGCCCGATGCACATCAATCGCAGCGCCGAGAACCGTTCCCGTCACCTGATTGATCGTCTGTCCCCTATTCACTCATCCCCTCCCCTCTATTTATTCTCCTCGTCTTTCTCCACTTCTAAATTTAATTCTCCGCGCAAACTCCGCGCTCTCCGCGGCTCCGCGGTGAATTTAGCTTCGTTGTAAACGATACCACTCAATCGTGCGCATCAGCCCTTCCCGGAAGTCGGTCTGCGCGGTGAAACCGAAGGCATCCCGCGCCCGCCGGGTGTCCAGACTGCGCCGGGGCTGGCCGTCAGGTTTGGACGCGTCCCACTCGATACGCCCGGTGAAGCCGGTCAGTTCGGCGATGAGGGGGACCAGCTCGGCGATGCGCACTTCGCTCTGCGCGCCCAGATTGACCGGCTCCGGGCTGTTGTAGCGCTCCGCGGCCAGGACAATCCCCTCGGCCGCGTCGTCCACGTAGAGAAACTCCCGCGACGCGCTGCCCGTGCCCCAGACGGAAATGCTGGCGTCGCCCCGGTCAATGGCGTCGAAACATTTTTTGATCAGCGCGGGGATGACGTGGGAAGAGGCCGGGTCGAAGTTGTCCTCCGGGCCGTAGAGGTTCGTGGGCAGCAGGTAAATGGCGTTGTAGCCGTACTGTTCCCGATAGGCCTGGCCCTGGACGAGAAGCATCTTCTTCGCCAGTCCGTAGGGCGCGTTCGTCTCCTCCGGGTAGCCGATCCAGAGATCGTCCTCTTTGAAGGGAACCGGTGTGAACTTGGGATAGGCGCAGACAGTGCCGATGGATACGAACTTTTCGATGCCCCGCTGACGCCCCATCTCCATTGTATAGACACCCATCAGCAGGTTGTCGTAGAAGAACTCGCCGGGCTTCTCCCGGTTGGCCCCAATCCCGCCCACCCGCGCCGCCATGTGGATCACCACATCCGGGCGGGCGTCGGCGTAAAGCTGCTCCACCGCGTCCAAACGGCGCAGGTCGTACTCCGCGCTGCGGGGGACGAAAATCTCGGCGCAGCCGCTGCTTTCCAGCCGCTTTATCACCCGGCAGCCCAGAAAGCCGCTGCCGCCGGTCACGACGATGCGTTTGCCTGCCAGTTCATTTATCATGCCCGTTCTCCTCAAAACCCGTGCAAATTCAACAAATCTATCTGAATCCGTGCCGGTTTGTATTCTCTCTCAGTTTGCCAGAATTTGCCTGTAGAATGCTTCCAATTCCCCGATCAGCCTCGGCCAGGCAAAGACCGTCTCGGCCACGTGACGGGCGCGCTCACCCATTTCCCGTTGCAGCGTTTCATCCGAGAGCAGCCTCTCCAGCGCGCCCAAAAAGTCGTCATTCTCGGCCAGCAGACCCACGCCGTATTCCCGGCAATAGCCCGCGATATCGCCGATGGGGCTGGCGACAGTCGGGCGACCCGCACACATATAATCGAGCAATTTGTTGGGCAGGCGGCCCCAGTTGGCGGCCCGGTCAGTCAGGGGCAGGCACATCACATTGGCACAGCCCAAATAGTCGTTCACCTGCTCGTCCAGGACAAAGCCAGTCTGCCAGAGGCGGTCGGCGATACCAAACTCCTGGGCCATCTCTCTGACGCTGGGGTTCTTGCCACCAATCACCATCAGCCAAACGCCGGGCAACCGCCGGATGGCATCCATCACAATCTCCAAATCGCCCTGGCCCATCCCGATAAAGCCGACAATCTGGCGCTTGACCGGTACGGCCAGCCGTTGGCGAGCCTGGGCCAGTGGAACTGGCTGGATACGCTCGGTGGCCGCGCCGGTGGGGATAAAACGCACCCGATCCGGTGGGCAGCCCAGGGCCAGCGCCCGCTCTTTGAGGACAGTGCTGATCGTCACCACCCCGTCCGACCAGAGCTTGGAGCGCTCTTCCCACCATTCCTCAAAGCGGCCCACAATCGGGAAGCGGCGGCTGGGCACATCGTTTATCCCCCCCGGCCCGCCCCACCAGTCGATCCAGTCGGAGACGAGCTTGGCCCCCCTCAGCCGTCCGGGGAAACCGGCAAAGGTGGCGTTGGGTTTGTGATCGCAGAGGTGGATGATGTCGTAGGATTCCAGCCCCGCGTGGGCGATGCGCAGAAGATTGTCCAGGGGACCGTAGCCCTCGCCGCTGTATTCCTGGCCCCAGTTGGGCATCTCGCCCAGGCGCACACCGTTGACTACCGACCACTCGGCCCGCCAGCGGTGATGGGGCGAGACAGTCAGCAGTGTCACGTCGTGGCCGACGGCAGCCAACTGTTCAGCCATTGGCATAGCCCGGTAGTATGTGCCGCCGAAGCGGGTGTTGTGGTTGAGGAATAGAATGCGCATAAGGGATTGGGGGATTAGAGATTGGAGATCGGGCTGCGCATTTCAGAGCGCCCGATTGCCAAACCAGTAGATGTAACGTCCGCGCAGTGTGCCTTTTAACAACCGCCAGCCCCGTAGCAGTGGCAGCCCGGCAGAAGTGGCAGGCCCGGCTATGCGGCTGGTGCGGACATCTCCAGCCGCGGACGCGCTACTGAGGGCTGCCACTTGTGCGTCCGCGACCCGTAGTTCTCGAATATAGGGCGCGTAGATGTCCCGGCGCACCACCGCCGATGCAGAACGGATATATTCCGGATAGCGGGGATTCCAGAGCCAGGGGCGCACCCGTTTCAACGACTGAAAGTGGAAGAAAATCAGCGGGTCGTCGCCGATCCAGACTTGGCCGCCGCGCCGGGTAATGGGATAGGTGGGCAGATTCCAGGGGCCGGCGTTGGCCCCGGTATGCTGGATGATGCGGACGTTTTCGAAACTCTCCGGCCAGTCGTCCAGATACTTCTGATCCCCGAATTGCCCGTTGGCGGTGGTATCCGAACACCAGGCGATTGTCTGGCCCCGCCAGCGGCGCAGACAGGCCAGCCCGTTCTCATCCCGGCGAAAGGTGAGCCAGCCGACGTTGTAAATGCCAAACTGGTCGGCCTGCTCCTGGGCATCCGGCGGGAAGCGGTGGCTGATGAGGGCAATGGAGGCGTCGCCGATTTCAGCAAAGAGCGGTTCGGGGCTGGCAAAAAAGTAGAGGTCCGCGTCCAGATAGGTTAGCTGCTCCACTTCCGGCCAGTGGCTAAAAACATAAAGAGGTAGAGATGGCGTGCAGGTGAAATAGTATTCGATGAGTGAGCGGTCTGCTTTGGCTTGGCTCAGTTCGTCGTCGCCCTGCTCAAAATCGGCCAGTGCAATCGGCTCCACACAGGGCAGGTCCAGACGGGAGAGCAGCGTGTACGCGTCGTCGTCCAGGCAAAGTACCCATAGGATAAAGTCGGGGCATTGCTCCTGCAAAGATCGGTAGAGGGCCAGCCCTCGGGGCAGATAGTTACGGTCAAAGTACGTGCAGAAATGGCGTTTCACTAAAGAATGACTCTTCCATGGAGCAAATGCGAATAGCTATCAAGCTTTGTCGGGAGACGATGATAGAATGTGCAGGAGTTGGCAATATGCCATCATTTTCCACTATCACTGAATAACCAGCCTTGGCGGCCAACACAGGACCACGGCTTCCAGTTGGGGGATATTATGAATCTGAATCTGGGAATAAATGGAAGCCCGTCTGTGGAAGGAGCATACCGATTATTGAGTTCTGCTTGTTCGACCAATATAGGCAATTGCATATCTATATCATTCATTGAGTTAATATGTAACTCCGAGAGCTGCTTAGTGATAGACCCCCTTCTCTCCTCTGGAATAGTGGCATGCGCGAATTTACCATATATCCATTCAGCACTATTACAGATGTAATCGAGATTAGAAGTTGTCTGTTCTCTTTGTATTAGACTACTACCATATGCCGAAGCGCTAAGCGCAAAAAAAGCGATTACTACCGCACATATGTAGCCCGTTGCCGATTTTTTTGAAATAGCGACAAGTGTAGTTGCTACATAGAAACCAAAGAAAATCGTGGGAAACAGAAGCAAATTATTACGTGCTAAGGTAAGCCCTGGAAGCGCTGCAAATGTCATCGCTGCTATCCATACTGCTGAATGTGTAAGCGTTTTACGATCCAGCAGAAGTAGAGAAACTGTTGCCATAAATCCCAGACATATGAGCCACAGACTACCAAACAGAAGAAAATTTGTCTGCCAAACTACCAAACGTGTAGAATCGCCGAGAATTTGTACAGTTTGAAGGAGCGACCACACAAATCCTTTGAAATTTATGCCTAATGGGGTGGCTTGCGGAACTACATCACTGCGGTAGTAAAACCACCCGAAAAAGATGACAACAAGAGTGCAAGCAAAGAGTACTAAGTGATGTATTCGGGTGAGCAATTCCTTGGGCTGTTTTTGACTTTGGAGAAGGGCTGTGATAATAAACAAAATTAACAGAGGATATACTATCAACGAATCTTCGCGAATCAACAGTGCCAGGACAACTTGTAGCAGAGACACAAGCAACCATTTGGCATTGCCTGTGTGGATAAATTTCACTGAGCAGTATAGTGCCCCAGCAATGAGTATCCCACTAAGCAAATGTGTCCCATCCGATATCCAGGCATAATTGGAAACATTCGCTGTGTGAAAAAGACTCAACGTCCCACCAAATAAGATGACAGCGTATGAGGTTTGTAGTAGATTACGGAATCCAATCCCTACAATTGTAAGCAAGAATGAATAAAGTCCGAGGAGAAACACACGAAATAATAGGACAGATGAGCCGAATAGAATAGCTTGAACATGATAGAAATACGTCGTAAGTGGTCTGAACCCTGGAGTTTCAATCTTGTCCGGATCCCAAGTATTTCTCCAAACTTCAGCCATTTCATTAGAAGAATAGGTGCGTATCAGATGCAAATCGTCTCCTTTCAAAGGGGATGCCAATGAAAACCGACCAATCATAAATGCCATACCGAGAAAGAAAAGAAAAACACCAATATTTGTCAATAAATTCAATTCAATTGGTTGGTGTTTATCGGTTCGCAATGAATTGGACATGACCCCATCCTTGTATCTGTTTATGCATTTAGACGATTTCGTTGCCACCTGCTAAATGTATTGGTAAAGATGGTTTTGATAGTATAAAAGCGTCCGACGCAGACCCTCGGCCAGGGACGTTTTGGGATGCCAACCTACAGCCTCCCGCAGCAGACGGTCGTCGGCGTAGTAGTCGCCGATGTCGATGCGTTTGCGCTCGGCGGGGAAGGTGCGCACGGCGTACTCGCCGCCGCGGTTGGCCTCCACCAGCAGTTGGGCCGTCTCCAGCAGACTGACCACCGGTTCGCCGCCGACATTAAAAACTTTGCCGTTGGCCGCGTCGTTCTGGGCCGTCAGTAGCAGGGCGTCGATTGTATCTTCCACATAGGAAAAATCCCGCAACTGTTCCCCGCCCCACACCTCAAAGGATTTGCCCTCTAAAAGCAGACGAACCCAAATGCCCAAAAAGGTCTGGCGGGCGTCTTTGACGCGCATGCGCGGGCCGTAGGTGTTGGTCAGGCGCAGGGCGCAAGCCGCCAGACCGTAGACATTATTGTAGAGAATGTGATACCACTCCCCCGCCATTTTGTTGATGCCGTTCACATCCACCGGGCGCAGGGGGTGGCGCTCATCCACGGGCAGATAGTCGGGTTTGCCGTAGATTTGCCGGGTGCTGGCGAAGACAATTTTGGCGGCTGGGCTGTATTTGCGGCAGCTTTCCAGAATGGACAACTGGGCACGCACGTTAATTTCCAGGTCGGTCTGCGGGTCCTGCATCGAGTCCATATGACTGGTCTGCCCGGCCAGATTGAAAAGATAGTCCTGGCCTTGCACCAGATATTTCATGCTGTGTTCGTCGCGCACATCAGAAATGTTGATCCGCACCCGGTCTTCGATGCCGGCGATGTTGAAGAGATTGCCGCCGTACTCCGGGATGAGGCTGTCCACCAGTGTCACCTGCGCGTCGGCCTTCACCAGACGCCGGGCCAAATTCGAGCCGATGAAACCCAGCCCGCCGGTGATCAGCACACGCTTGCCCGCAAATGCTTCTTCCATTTAGCCGCTCCTGCCGCTGAGTGTACGCTGCACCCGTCCCACCACCCGCCGGACAAAGTGCTGGATGCGCTGTGTGCCATAGGCCCGCTGAATCGCCCGCGCCGCGGCCCGCTGAAGCTGGGCCGCCTGCCCGCCGGGACCAAAGCGCTTCTCAAAAGCCACGCCCACATCCAGCGCAAAGCCAAACTGTCCGTCCAGCCCGGCAAAAGCCCAGAGCAGCAGAAATGCCTGCTCATCGGCGTCGGTCTGCAACAGCCAGTCGATTGTGCGCAGATAGCGGCTTTCGCCCCAGCCGGGGCTTGGACGCACGGCTACTTCCACCTGCCGATCCATCACCCCCGGCGCGTACCGGCCCAGCGCGGCCAAATTTTCCCGGCGCATGCGCACCGCGCCTTTTACCTCCAAATGGGAGAGCCAGAAGCCGCTGCCCGTCAATTCCCGATGGGCGTCGATCCACAAATCCTCGCCCATATAAGCGTCGATCAGCCCCGGCTCGATGTCCAGGGCCAATACGCCGCTACGAATGGCATCTGGCAGGCTGCGAAAAAGGCGCAAATCCGTGCCCTGGGAATCGGTCTTGAACCAGTCCACCCGTCCCAGCCCCAACTCGCCCAGCGCGGCGGCCAGGGTAGTGGCCGGGGCGCTGGCCGTCCGTTCCACCGCGAAGAGATCAGCGAACAGATAGTCGGAAAGGCTGTCGCTGTCCGGCAGGAGTGTGCTGGAACAGAAGGGCGATGCAGTCAGATAAAAGGTGAGACTCTCGGCGGGTTCGGGCGAGACGGCCTTGGGCACAATGCGCCCGCTGTGGAAGCCAGCGTAGCGGGCGGGGTCGATGGCCCGGTCGTCGGCGTCAAAGCCCACATAGACCGACTGGGCTGCAATGGGCCGCCAGATGGGGTGGGGTTCGCCGGACGCGCCCACATCCAACAAAACCGGGTGGAGTTGATTGGCGGCCAGCACCTGCTGCAACACTCTTTCCATCAGGTAGGGTTACTCCTCGGCTGCGCGGAAAAGAACAGCCTTGATATTTAGGAACGGAGATCAAATAAAGTAAAAACTTCTCCGCTCGAATCGGCTCCAAGTTTCTGATGTTATTCAATTCCCATTCCTTAGCACAGAATGAATACTCCGTAAACAAAGTTTCTTGTGTATACCCGTTCGCTTGATTTCGATACGCATCGAAAACTCGGCTACTCAACCAGCGCTCACTAGCCTGGCTGTTCGTCTCGCTGCTGAATGTGCAATACCACCAAAAACTTACTTTACGGTGCAACGAAGGCTAAAATCAGTTGTTTTTGCAAGGTGAGAGGAATAAAGGTCAGTTGATTCACACGATCACTTCGCCGGGTTCTGGAATGAATTGATTACCGATTCCAATTGTGCTCGTGGAAACACATCCAATAATCCGCCTGCCGTTACATTAACGATATGTCTAGTCTCTCTTTGAGCAATACTGCGTAACGTACGATACTGGCTCCAAAGATTTACACAATCCTGACAATGAGAAGAAAAATCGACATCGAACCATTCATTATATCCGGCCTGGACCAATTTGTGCTCCTTCTCCTCGTAAAAATGGCTGCTGGTATTCAGGTGTAGAATCCAGTCGTGATCACAGCCGAGCAGATATATCTCCTTGAATCCCATATAAAGCGCAGCCAGCAGCGCCATAACTGTTACTGACTGGATATGGGGAACGGCCCGGGTGATGTCTATGGCCCGAGTCGCCTGTACATGCCAGGGAAGCCCCAATTTTAGGAAATGGAGAGGACGGCGGCTGAACAGTCCCGCTTCCTGCAAAATCTGACGATCAGCCAGACCCATAAACATTGCCATATTGTCGCTCGTGCGTTGCTCCAACTCCCTCATCCACGCCTGAAAGTCAGGGACTGTAATTGGTGGATGATGGGGCGCAATGCAGTAGTAGCGGGGACGGATCAGCGCAAAGTCCGGGTGGACAAAGAAGTTGCTGACGCCGATGCAGGTTTCCCCGGCCAGCACAGTCAGGTCCTGGCTTTTGATCGATGGCCCGGTGGCGATGATAAAACAGCGCTCCCCCGTGTGGCGGTTGTGGAGGCTGGCGTTGGCGGCGAGGATTTCTCGCTCCACCGCGGTTGTGCGCCCGCTTAGGCGGTTTTGCAGCAGCGCAAGCACCCCCGGCGGTAGAAGCCAGTGTTGGATTTGTTGGCGCAAGGTCTGAGGTGATTGGGTCATTGGGTCTTTTGTTGCTGCCTCATAGGTTTCAAAGTAATTCTGTTAAGATTTCATCCACGCCCAACCTCGCTCAGCTCGGCAGATTTTCGCTTATGAGAGTTGGACTGGACCCTACCTTTCTAAATATGGCTCGAATCCATATGCCCTGTTCTTGAGGTCCATAAGACTCGACTTTAGCCATTTTCAACTGGCTTCTCGAAATGTCGCACCGGAGTGGCAGGTTATTGGCGGAATGGTGTAGTAGAAATAGGAAACGTCGTGGGTTTTCACTCGACTTTGTACATTTTGGTTTTCGTAGCGATGTCTATTGTGCAGTTTGTTCCAATGGTGGACCAAGTCGGTAGATTCGCACTGGAATAGTATTTGGACACCAGCCGGAAT
>JAHBVF010000059.1 GCA_019637685.1 Caldilineaceae bacterium
CTTCCATGGCACTATTGGTCAGAATATCCGCTTTGGCCGTCCCGACGCCAGCCAGGAGCAGGTCATTGCCGCGGCCAAAGCCGCCAACGCCCACGAATTTATCGCTGGCCTGCCCGACGGCTACGACACCCTCATCGGCGAGCGGGGGGTGCGGCTCTCTGGTGGGCAGAAGCAGCGCATCAGCATTGCCCGCGCCTTGCTCAAGGACGCGCCGATTCTGATTCTGGACGAAGCCACTTCTTCGGTGGATACGGAGACCGAATGGCTGATCCAGCAGGCGCTCAATCGCCTGACCCGCCACCGCACGACGCTTGTCATCGCCCATCGCCTCTCCACCGTCCGCCACGCGGACCTGATTGTGGTGGTGGATGACGGCGGCATTGTGGAGATGGGCAGCCACGAAGCCCTGCTGGCCCAGGACGGACGCTACGCCCGGATGGTCCACGCGCAGAGTTTGGCGGAGGAGTGGGAGGTGGTTGGGAGCGAAAAAACGTTGGAACGGTAGAGCGGTAGAGCAACGACAGTGTCGGGCGTTGAGTATCGAGCGTCAATCGTGGGCTGTCCGCTTTTCCCTTTTGCCTTTTGCCGTGACTATGCAGGCTAGCGCCGGTTGAGCAGGCCACAGCGGTTTGTGGCCGTGTCGAAACCAAGCGGGTAGACCCGCAAACTGGTGGTTGGTAGCTGATGGCTCGATAGTCACCTTTTGCCTTTTGTTTTTCCCCACTCTGGAGGTTTCGCATGAATGATAATTCCCTTGAAGCTCGCCTGTCCGCGGCCATCGCCGGGCTGCCCCGCGTCTCGCTTGGCTGGCTGCAAACGCCTTTGGAAGCCGCTCCCCGGCTGAGCGCGGCCCTGGGCGGTCCACCCATTTACATCAAACGGGATGATCTGACCGGTCTTTCCTTTGGTGGAAACAAAACCCGGATGCTGGAGTTCAGCATTGCCGATGCCCAGGCCAAAGGCGCGGATACAATCGTCTACGGCGCGGCGGTGCAGAGCAACTATTGCCGCCAGTTGGCCGGGGCCTGTGCCAAAGTGGGTTTTGAATGTCATCTGGTCATGCGTCCGGAGCGGGAGATGGACAGTACGCAGATCACCGGCAACGGGCTGGTGCAGCGGCTGCTGGGCGCGCACGTTACCGTACTGCCCGATAATGACCGGGCAAAGCAACAGGAGGCCATTCACGCAAAGGCCGCTGAATTGCGGGCCGCGGGCAAAAACGTCTATGTCCCCCGCCAGCCGGACACAGTGGATTTGGAAGCGCTCTCCTATGCCATCTCTGCCCTGGAAGTGGTGCAGCAGGCCCGCGGCCAGGGCATTGAACCCAGTTGGCTCTATGTGGCCGCGGCCGACACTACCCAGGCCGGGCTGGTGCTGGGATTGAAAGCCATCGGCAGTTCGTTGAAAGTGAGGGGCATTAATCCCTCCTTCAAAAATGGCAACGAAGAGCGGATGGCGGTGATGGCGAATCAGGCCGCGGAACGGCTGGATTTGGATGTGACCTTCACCGCCGCCGATTTTGACAACGACGATTCCTATGTGGGCGAGCGCTACGGCGTGCCCACGCCAGAGGGGCTGGCCGCGATTTCCACAGTCGCCCAGAACGAGGGCGTGCTGCTCGACCCGGTCTATACGGGCAAGGCAATGGGCGCGCTCATCGACCACATCCGCAGCGGAAAAATCAGCGCGGATGAGCCGGTCATCTTTCTGCACACCGGCGGCGCGCCCGCGCTCTTCGGCTATGCGGAGGAGATGATAGCCGCGCTCGCAGGGTAGACGAGACGACAAAGGCGGATTGTCGGGAAGATGTGTGAAACGTGAAACGTGAGAGTATTCGGACCTTCTCACGTTTCACGCTTCACGTTTCCCAGGCGGAAAATCATTCGGAGGGGAAAAGAAGTGATGCTACGTGACGAATTGGTAGCCTATCTGGACAGCTATCTGCGCATTGGGGAGATTGCCGATTACGGACCCCAGGGCTTGCAGGTGGAGGGCAAGGCGGAGGTGAAGAAAATTGTGGCGACGGTGGACAGCCACCAGCCCTGTGTGGACGCGGCGCTGGCACGGAATGCTGATTTAATGCTTGTCCATCACGGCCTCTTTTGGGGGCACGAAAAGCGCATCGCAGGCAGTTTCGGCAAGCTGGTGCGCACATTTATCGAGAACGATCTGAACCTCTACGCCGCGCATTTGGCCCTGGACGCTCACCCGGAGGTGGGCAACAACGCGGAACTGGCCCGGCTGCTGGGCTTGACTGTGACCGACTGGTGGGGGAACGCCAAAGGCACGCCCATCGCTGCATTGGGCGAATTTGCAGCGCCGATTTCGATGGACGAACTGACCGCCCGTTACGAGAGCGCTGTCGGTTCGGTCAAACTGGCCCTGGCCCACGGCCCCGCGGCCATCCGCCGGGTGGGGATACTTAGCGGCTTTGGCGCGACGAATATCCAGGAGGCGGCTGATCTGGGCTGCGACGCTTTCGTCACCGGCGAGACCAGCCATGCCCAATACTACGAGGCACTCAACGCGGGGATGAATGTCCTCTACGGCGGCCACTACGGCACGGAGACTGTCGGCGTGCAGGCGTTGGGCCGCCATTTGGCCGAGAAGTTCGGGCTGGACTACGAGTTTGTGGATTTGCCCACGGGATTGTAGCTCTATCGCCCTACAAATCCAGGGCAACGGATATTTTGCCAGTTGACCAGGGCAATCAAAGCGAGGTAGAATAGCAAAACGTAATTCGAGTGGATTGTGGGAGGACTTGCAATGGCAGCAGAAACAGCGTCTGAATCAATCGATTATATGCAGGAGATCGCACGCATTGTAAACCGGATGCCGCTGCGCGAAGTTGTCCAGGTCTATGAATATGCCGTAGCACTTCAAACCCAATCCAGCGCACATACAGTTGCTGCTGAAGAGGACGACGACGACGACTGGCTCAACGTCAGCGAAGAGGAACTCTTGGCCGAAGACAAACTCTGGGATGAATTCTTTGCGCGCAACGCAGAGATGTTCGATGCTTTGGCAGAGGCTGCCAAATTGGAAATAGAATTAGGCTTGACCCAGCCGATGTTCGACGACAGCGGAGAATTCATCGCTGATGAACTCCCACACAACACGTAGCTTTCGTGAAGCCTACCGGTCCTTGCCGCCGGAAATTCGTCAGCGAGCCAGGAAAGCCTACAAAATATGGCAGAAGACGCCGGACCTGCCGGGACAACGATTTAAACGGGTGGGTGCGAATGTTTCGGTGCGGATCGGGCGTAACTATCGAGCCGTTGGCGAATTACAGGGCGACACAGTTTACTGGTTCTGGATAGGCAAGCACGACACATACAAACGAATCATCGAGTAGATAATCTTGGAAATGGGGGGGAGTGAACGCATCCCCCCCATTCATTTACGGCCTCTGCGCCCCCACAGCCTCCACATAGACCGCATAGATCGACTGGCTGGCCGCGATGAATAGCCGGTTCTTCTTCACCCCGCCAAAGCAGAGATTCGCCACTGGCTCCGGCAGATGAATTTTGCCGATGAGCACCCCGTCTGGCGCGATGATGTGTACCCCATCCGAGCCTTTCCCAGCCCAGCCCGCGCTGGTCCAGATGTTGCCGTCGGTGTCGCAGCGGAAGCCGTCCGACGACGCGTTGCCCATATCGTAGAAGACCCGCCCGTTCGCCAATCGTTCCCCCCCTACCACATCCCAGACGTGAATCTGCTTCGGGTGGCCTGGCTTGTGAGAAGCGCCCGTGTCGCTGATGTAAAGTTGGCTGTAGTCAGGTGAGAAGCAGAGCCCGTTGGGCTTTTCCAACGCATCCGTGACGACTGTCGCCTCGCCCGTCTCCGGGTTCAGCCGGTAGACAGCGGTGGGCAGTTCAAACTCCGCCCGGTGCCCCTCGTAGTTGAGCAGAATCCCATAGCCGGGATCGGTGAACCAGACGCAGCCATCCGGGTGGACCACCACATCGTTGGGCGCGTTGAGCGGCTTGCCGTCAAAGCTGTCCAACAACACAGAAATCGTGCCGTCGTGCTCTGTGCGGGTGACCCGGCGGCTGTCGTGCTCGCAGGTGATGAGCCGCCCCTGTAAGTCCCGGGTGTTGCCGTTGCTGTTGTGGGACGGCTTGCGAAAGACGCTCGTCGCGCCCGTCTCCTCATCCCAGCGCAACATCCGGTTGTTGGGGATGTCGCTCCAGATCAGACAGCGCTGATCGCCGAACCAGACCGGTCCTTCTGCCCAGCGGCAGCCGGTGTAGAGCCGTTCCAGCGCGCAGTTGCCGATGACGTAGCGGGCGAAGCGGGGATCGATCACCTCAATCGCCGGGTCTGGGTAGCGTATTACATCAGTTGTCCAGTTTCGATCCATTCGTCGGTTCATTGTTCTCCTGCTTTCGAGTGGGGAGATGAAAGGTTGACGCTGTTTTGGAAATCCTTTAACGCAAAGATGCAAAAGCGCAGAGGAAAATTTTTGTCGGCCCGCCGGATTGCCCAATCCGTCGATTCTGTCATCTCTGTTCTTCTGCTCTGCATAGTACTACAACGAGACTTTGAGAAATAGGACGCGGATGCACGCTGATAAACGCTGATCAAATTGTGAAAATCAGCGTAAATCTGCGTTTATCAGCGTCCAAAAATACGAAGTCTCGTTGTAATAATAGCCAGGCTGCATTATACTCGGCGTCTATCCGGGCGGCAACAGCTCAAACGCCACCCCAACACCCGGTGTACCGTTTTGCCCCCACCGAACGGCCGATGTACAATCAGCAGCAGTTGTTCAGACAACGCACCTACGCCGTACTATCATTATCCCATCACCCCCGCATCTCAATCCACCGGCAAAGGAGCCTCTCGCAATGGCCCAAAATAGATATACCCGCGTTGCTCTTTATCTACAGGACAAACACCCCATCCGCGAGGGGATGGCCTACGCCCAATACGCCGAAGAAAAAGGCTTCGAGGCGGTCTGGCAGGCAGAGAGCCGGCTGGTGCGGGATGCGATTGTGCCTATGGCCGCCTACGCCGCGGTCACCGAACGCATCAAAATCGGCTCCGGCGTCATCAACAACTGGACCCGCAACATCGGCCTGCTGGCTGCCACTTTTTTGACCCTGGACGATCTGGCCCCGGATCGCATCATCTGCGGCATCGGCGCCTGGTGGGACCCCCTGGCGAAAAATGTGGGCATCGACCGGCGCAAACCCCTGCTGGCAATGCAGGAGACCGTCGAAGTGATGCGCCGTCTGCTGGCGTTGGAAAATGTCACTTTCGAGGGTGAATTCCATCGCGTCAATGGCATTGAATTGGATGTGGTGCACGGCCGCCGGGAACCTCGCAATGTGCCCATAATGATCGGCGCGACCGGCCCCAAAATGATGGAATTGACCGGCGCGATCTCCGACGGCGCGGTGCTCAACTATTGCGTGCCGCCGGACTACAATCACGAAGCCCTGGAACAGTTGGAGAAGGGCGCAAAGAGCGCGGGCCGCACACTGGACGACATCGACCGGCCCCAACTGATCGTCTGTTCGGTGCATGACGACGAGCAGACCGCGCTGGACGGCGCACGCGAATTACTCACCCAATACCTGGCCCAGCAGCCCCACATTGCCAAAGCCAGCGGGGTCAAGCCGGAGATTGTAGAGAAGATTCAGTCCATTCTGGGTTGGCCTGCCACCCACGCACAGGTGCGCCAGGCCATGCCGCTTGTGCCGGACGAGCTGGTCAACCGCATCACCGCCAGCGGCACGCCGGAACAGGTGAAGGCGAAAGTGCGCCGTTATATGGAAAACGGCGCAACCTGCCCGATTCTCTACCCGTTGGGCGATGTGAAGTTGATGATCGACACTTTTGCCGGAGGATTTTAGGCGACGATCATCAGATTGTAGCGAAGGTTTCAGAAACGTGAGACGTAAAACGTGAGAATGACCGTACGCTCTCGCGTTCTGCGTTTCACGTTTCTATTTGTCTGATTTTTTGATTTAATTACAGCGTAAATTAAGTTTTTTGGGCGTAGAAGTTCGACTTTTCTGAAAAGTCGAACTTCTGTGGTCGAATAACTTTGTTTCCCATATATTTAAACTCTCGGAGCTAATTATGAAATCCCCCATCAAATTTCTATGCTTGCTTATCCTCGTAGCCGTTGCTTCCGGTTGTGCTGCGCCCACACCAGCGCCAGCGCCTGCCACAACACCGGGCAAGCTACAGGTCGTAACAACCGTCTCCCCTATCACCAATATCATCCAGAATGTGGGCGGCGACCGCATCGATGTAACCGGTATTGTGCCCGAAGGTGTCAACTCTCACACCTTTGAGCCGGCCCCCTCCGATGCCCGGCTGCTGGCCCAGGCGGATATTATTTTCGTCAACGGGCTGTTTCTGGAAGAGCCGACCATCAAACTGGCCGAGGCCAACAAACGGGAAGGGGTGGGGATTGTCTCCCTGGGCGAGCAGACAGTGACGCCCGACGAGTATGTCTTCGATTTTTCCTTCCCCAAAGAGGCGGGCAACCCCAACCCCCACCTGTGGATGAATCCCCTCTACGCGGCCCGCTACGCCGAACTGGTGGCGGAGAGTCTGGCAGAAAAAGACCCGGCCAGCGCCGACTTCTACCGGGCCAACGCCGCGGCCTTTGCCGAACGTATCGATGCCCTGGACGAAGCCGTCGCCGCCACCGTGGCCACAATTCCCGCGGCGAACCGCCGTCTGCTCACCTATCACGACTCCTTTGCCTACTTTGCCCCCCGTTACGGCATCACCGTCCTGGGTGCTGTCCAGCCCGCGGACTTCTCCGAGCCGTCTGCCCAGGAAGTGGCTAGGCTGATCACCCAACTGCGGGAGGAGAAAATCCCCGCTATTTTCGGCTCGGAGGTCTTTCCGTCGCCCATTCTGGAGCAGATTGCCAAGGAATCCGGCGCGGTCTACATCGATCAGCTCCGGGACGACGATCTGCCCGGCGAACCCGGCGACGATAACCATTCCTACTTTGGGTTGATGGTGGAGGATGTGCGAGTGATGGCGGATGCCCTGGGCGGCGATGCCAGCGGGCTGGACGGGATCAAGACGGGGAATCTGCCGTAAATAATAATCAGTGACCGCAGACGGCAGATCGCTCCCTGCATTTTCACCAGTTGCGGTCAGCGGTCCGCCGTCCGCGGTCTATTGACGCACTCGCCTTCGTCTGCCCTGTGCGCAACACCTCCAACAGCGCCAGGGCCAGCGCCTTTGTCTCCAGCAGCGGACGCTCGCCCCCGTCGTTGAGCAGCACCGGCCCCACACAGGCCGGACAGCCATAGCGGCAGCCGCAGCCCCGGATCATCTCCTCCGCGCCCGCCAGCATCTCCGTATGGCGCTCGAACAACTGCTGGCTGAATCCCAGACCCGCGGCGATGCGCTCGAAAATGTAGATGCGAGGCGAATTGCGAGTTGCGAGTTGGGGGGGGCGAGGGGCGAGGAGCGAGGGGCGAGGGGCGGGGGGCGAGGGGCGAGGAGCGGTTTCGTCTGTTCCGAGACCGCCAACCGCTGGCTGCTGACCGCTATCCGCCGTCCGCCGTCCGCCGTCCGCCGTCCCCTCCCGCACCACAGCCATCCCCAGATCGTTCCTGTCACACATCAGATAGAGCGAGGCCAGATTGCCCAGGGCGTAGCCCAGGCCGTCCAGCCCGCTGCGGGTGCGCACGCCCGCTTCCACGCGCCGGTGACAGCGTTGGCAGAGCAGGGTCAGATTGCTCAGCCGGTTGGCAAGCTGGTAGTTTTCGTTGTGGCCGGGGATGTAGCCGTAGGTGCGGAAAGGGGTCAGGTGGTGGACGTCGTGCTGGCGGCCTTCCGGTTCGGGCGTGCCGCATTGGGCGCAGGCATAGCCATCCCGCGCCCGCACCTTCGCCCGCTGCGCCTGCCAGTTGGGGCCGTAGTCGTTGGGTGAATCCCGCCAACGGTCCGCCAGCATCAGAAGTTCCTGGGCCGCGGGGGTCACTTCCAGCCAATAGCCCGTCGTTTCCAGAATGTGGGGCGGATAGTCCAGGGGAAAGACGCCCAGATTTTCGTGGGTGTAGCGGCGCACCCGGCGATAGTCGCTGACGGTCGTCGTCACCCGCAGATCGCCGTGACCGATGGCCGCGCCGCCCTCCGTGCGTTCGCCGTGGACGGCCAGCACTTCGGTCTCACTCTCGCTGTGGGCCTGGGTGTAGAAATCCACCTCCACTGCCCGCACGCTGGCAACCCGCGCCTCCCAGTCCAGTTTTTCCACCAGATAGTTTTGCCCCTCGTGGATGTAGACCGCGCCGTCGTGGACGAGGAGCGGCGCGCTCTCCCCGTCGATCTCTCCCACCAGCCGGGTGATGCCGTCGGCATCCACGGCCTGAATCACAAACGGATCGTTGCCCGCGCTGCGCAGACTGATCTGCCGGGCGGGGTAGGCGTCCCCCTGCCAGAGATAGCGGCCCGCGTAGTCGCCCACATCGCCGCTTTCCGCCAGCAGGGCCAACACATCTGCGGTGATGGGCGAGCGGCCAAAGCTTTCTCCTGCCACAAAGGGCAGCTCAAAAGCCGCGCAACGCAACTGATCTACCAGCAGCATCAGATTGTCCGGGTTCACAATTGCCTGTTCCGGCGAGCGCTCGAAGAAAAATTCCGGCTGGTTGACCAAATACTGGTCCAGCGCGCCGGCAGTGGCGACGAGAATCGCCAGGGAGGCTTCCGCGGTGCGCCCGGCCCGGCCCATCTGCTGCCAGG
Source organism: Caldilineaceae bacterium (assembly GCA_019637685.1). Classification (GTDB taxonomy): domain Bacteria; phylum Chloroflexota; class Anaerolineae; order Caldilineales; family Caldilineaceae; genus JACQGT01. Next base: position 8,725 of record JAHBVF010000059.1, read on the forward strand.
CGCTGGCGATTGTGCCCGGATAGCCGCACAGAATCGCGGCCTCCAAACGGCCGATGTCGATGCCCAACTCCAGCGCGTTCGTCGTCACCACCCCCCGCACTTCCCCCGAACGAAGCCCCGCCTCGATGGCCCGCCGCTCCTCCGACAGATAGCCGCCCCGGTAGCCGCGGATTGGGGATTGGGAGTTAGGGATTGGGAATTGGGGGTTAGGGATTGGGGATTGGGGATTGGGGATTGGGGATTGGATACTATCGGAGTCACTGTCCAATTCCCAATTCCTAACTCCTATTTCCTGCTTTTTCAGTCTGTCCCGAATGTACGTGAGCAGCACCTCCACCGTCATTCTGGCCCGGGCGAAGACAATTGTTTGCAGGCCGCCGAGAAGGGTGCGCACGGCCAGTTCCTGGCTTTCCAGCACACTGCTGCGACGCAGCCCCTGCACGGGATCGTAGAGGGGCGGGTTGTAGAGGAGTATGTGCTTCTCGCCCTGGGGCGCGCCGTTGCGGTCGATGACGGTGACCGGCTGTTCGATGAGTTGTTCGGCCAGTTGTTGGGGGTTGGCGATGGTGGCACTGGTGAGGACGAAACGGGGCTGGCTGCCGTAGAAAGCCGCGATCCGTTGCAGGCGGCGCAGCACATTGGCCACGTGGCTGCCAAAGACGCCCCGGTAGGTGTGCATTTCGTCGATGACGACGGTTTGCAGCCCCGCGAAGAAGCGCTCCCAGCCCGCGTGGTAGGGCAGGATGCCTGTATGCAGCATATCCGGATTGGTGATGAGCAGGCGGCTCTCCCGGCGGATGGCGGCGCGCTGGCCGCTGGGGGTGTCGCCGTCGTAGGTGGAGAAGGAGAGATTGGGTGATTGGGTGATTGGGCGATTGGGCTGAGCACGTGCAATCTCCAATCTCCAATCTCCAATCTCCTCTGCCTGGTCGTGGGCCAGGGCTTTGGTGGGGAAGAGATAGAACGCGGTGGCGGCGGGATCGCTGAGTAGCTGGTGCAGGACAGGCAAGGTGTAGCAGAGACTTTTGCCGCTGGCGGTGGGGGTGACGACGGCGATGTTCTCCCCAGCCAGGGCGCGGCGGACCGCCTCGTGCTGGTGACTGTAAAGCTGAGCAATGCCCCGGCGGATCAGCGCGTCGTGCAGGGCCGGGTGCAGTTCATCCGGGATGGGCGCGGTGGCCGCGGGCCGAGCCGGAAGGGTCTGCCAGGCAGTCACGTTTGCCATAAAGCCGGTGTCCCGGCGCAGGTCGTTCAGGAGTGGGGAGAGCGACATAAGGGGGTATCGGGTATTGGGTATCGGATATTGGGTTGGGCGGCGGGTTCTGCTACTGCCGACTGTTGGTATTCGGGCTTGACATCCCCCCCCCCCCCATTGCTGTAGAATATGTAGTATACTATTGGCTGACGACGCAGGTCGAATTGTACCGGTCAGCGAAGGGAGAGGGCGATGAAAGTTTTTTGGAAATCGATGAGCAGAGTCGTCAGTCTTATAGCTATCGGGCTGCTTTTGATGGCTCTTTTTGCAATGCGCTCCCGTTGGCAGGGAGCATTTTTCCCCCCGCAGACAGCCGCGCCCGCGGCTCAGACCACCCCGGAAAAGCCACTTTCGTCCATACCGGCTGCCCAGATTGAACAAGTGAATCAGTCGCCCTTGCCCACACCTGCAAACCCAGGACGCCCGGTATGGACAGCGCAGAATTTACGCGTCGTCTCTGATGAGCCGTTTGAGATTAGGGCGTTTGTGTTCAGGGACACTGATGAAGTAGATGATCCTAAATGGTCGCCGGATGGGCAAGCAATTATTGTGAATCGAACAACTGGTTTCGAGAAAATCAACGACAGCTTACTTCTTCCACTCCGGGAACTTTGGGTATTACAACTTGACGGAACAGGAGAGTTATTGGGAGAAAATATTTCTGCCGCTGAATGGTCACCCACTGGGGAACAAATTGCATACCTGCGTAGACAGCCTACTACGGAAGATTACTCGCTTTGGGTACAAAATCGGTCTAATGGCCGCACACGACAAATTGTTGAGCATACACTACAACGCAGACCCCTTTGGTTGACAAATAATTCGATGCTAATTGTCTCGGAAGATGGGAGCGTGAATGCAATCAATAATGAATCTTTGCAACGTACGCTTATGACCCCGATACAAGCATATGTTCATCAGTTTCAGGGGACGTCCCTGGCAGTATCACCTGATGGTCATTGGCTTGCCACCCGTTCGACCGACAATCCAGAAAAATTGACAATGTTTGCAACACAGGGCCAATCCAGTCCGTGGATCATTCCTGAGGGTGATTGGGACACATATAGCGTGATAATCGGCAGTATCGCCTGGTCACCAGATGGCACCAAATTAGCTTTTACTGGTTACAACGGCAAAGTTGGTGATACGATTTATATCATTAATATACCCAATCGGCTAGAACAATATTTGAGCTTGCATATAGCAAATACTGCTGTCAGCAGTATTCCCCGTTCCCTGTCCTGGTCCCCGGATGGAAATGTACTTCTTTTTGCTGCACGCAATGAGTCAACGCGAACGACGAATCTATATGTTGTGAATTCAGATGGCTCAAATCTGCGTAATATTAGCCAAGATATCAATATCTCTGTACGCACACCTGCCTGGTCACCAGACGGGAAATATATTTTTTATGCAAGCGAACGCAATATCAATCGCAAGCAACAGTTACGGATAATGACAGTTACATCCAGATAGGAACTATTCAACCTAATGAATAAAATGTTTGGGCTACCTATTGCTGCGCTACTGGCGCTAGCTATCACGACAATATTCAATACGGCTAGAGATGGTATTCTCGCCTATGATAGCCCACTTGGCCAACCTGCAACTAATCCATACAATGAGTGTCCTCCTAATAGCTCTTCAATCTGGGTTCGTATGAATACATACGGGAGTGGCGAGATAATAAATGTTCCACTGGATATTGGCTATGCCTCGTCCAGTGGAAACGTCAACTACATTACTGGTGTGTTATGGCAAGAAATTGCTCCAGTAGCGGAAGTTCCTCGTTGGTCTGATCATAGTGCCAAAGCATTAGCTGTGGCTGCCCGCACGTTAGCCTATCACGCCTGTGGTGTTGAAGGTTGGGGTGGATACTTTGCAGGATATTGGGGAATGGATGACTCTCAAAAACAGAGCTACAATCCATACCGCACCGACTTGGATGTTGGAGGAATATCTGAAAAAGAGCGCTACCGTCGTTTGGTGGAAGAAGTCGCGGGCATCCATATGACCTACCTAAGCGACGATTTCGATGTGCAATATCGAAACAAGACAGGCGCGGAAAGCTCAGCATTTCCCCCTTCCCCGCCTCACCTCGCCGTGGACGATCCCGTGGGGGCAAACTACGAACCCCTACGCAACCCCGGCTTGGCCCAGATCAACGCCAACCACTGGGCCAGTGGGCAGGACCCGACAGCCGACAACGCCAAACACCCCGCCTGGCCGGATTACCGCTCGATTTTAGTTCACTACTACACTTACGTCTCGTTGGTGGACAGCGCAGGCAACGGCCTGGCCCCGGGCATCCGCTGGAACGCGCTGAAAATCGACTGGTACACATCTTCCAGCCAGCCGCCGATTCTGATTCCTGGCGGCTCCTATCCTGTGAAAGTAGCCGTGCAGAACACGGGCATCATTGATCTTCCTCAGGGCCAATGGGCGCTCTCTTACAAATGGGCCAAAGCGGGGCATAGCGATCTCAGCAGTTCAAAACGGGTCTGGGCAAGTTCTACAATCCTCAAGGGAGACCCCCCTACACATTCGCCTTTGCGGTTGATGACATTCCCAATTGGGGAGCAGGTCCCTACAAACAGAAGTTCGACATCTACAGCCAGGCAACCGGCTTCTTGAGCGACTCTTCCAACTGGCCCGCCCAGAATATGGATGTCTGTGTGGGCTGGTGTCTCACACTTCCGTTTATCCTCAAACAATAAATCCCGACGATTGGCAGGGTATATTTTTTTCTCCACGCCTTTGGCAGATGGCTCACAAACTTTGGACGCGGAACGGGCGTATGCTACACTTGTTCCGTTTTGCACAATGTGTTTCAATCAGTCATATGTGAGAAAAGGATTATGCGTACTTCAGTGATCTTTGTACTACTGACCGTTTTGCTGCTTGCGGGTTGTGGCGGTTCCGGAGCAGCTTCTGTGGAGATTCCCACACCCATTGCCACCTTTACCCCTGCACCCACACGAGCACCAGCTACAGCGACGGCAGTTGTCCAGGCAACAGCCACCGCTGAACCCACTGCCACATCCACGGCCACACCTACCCAAACAGCTACAACCGCACCGACCGCGGAGCCGAGTGCAACGCCTACACTGGCTGCCAAGGCTACGCTGACACCGACCGTCTCTGTTACGCTGACACCCACTGTGGCAGCGGAAATCACGCCAACCGTGGCAGCCACTCTGACGCCTACTGTGGCTGCTGCTGTGACACCGACTGTCTCCGCTACCCTAACGCCAACCGTTACTTTGACACCCACTGTGGCTGCTACACCCACACCTGAACCAGCAGCCGGTGGTGGCGGTGAGGATATCTACGCCGGAATGCCTGCAGAAATTCTGGCGTTGATGCCCAATGCAGATGCAGCCAACGGCCAGGCGCTGACCGTTTCCAACGGCTGCACTGCCTGTCACAGTTTGGAAAAGGACGTGCGGCTGGTCGGGCCAAGCTGGTATGACATCGGGCAGATAGCTGGGGAAATGGTAGCTGATCAGAGCGCCGGACTCTACCTGTACACCAGTATTGCCGATCCAAACGTCTTTATCGTTGACGGCTATGTGACCGGACTGATGCCCCAGACTTACAAAGACATTTTTTCCGATGAGCAGATGGCGGATGTCATCGCCTATCTGTTGACGCTACAGGGCAAGTAGCAGCGCTGCTTGCCAAGCGTGACCAACAAACACCGGTTGAGCTTGTCGAAATCAGTAAGCGGGTTTCGACAAGCTCAACCGGCGCTAGTCCTGTTCGTTTCACGCATCTTCGAGACAACTCCGCAGTCTCCACTCCGCATTCCGCATTTCCCTACCGCCGCTGCTGTTTGCTGCGCATTTTGCGGGCAGTGGAGAGTGGTATACCCGACTGTTCCAGAAAATCCTGCAAAATGCGGTAGAAACGCTCCCGGTCCTGTTGGGAGATGACAGCCAGCGCGTCGGCGGTCTCGATAGCGTAGGGATAACCCACGCCGACGACGGATTCTGCCCGCACCCGGTCTATGATTTCATCGGCCCGGCCCGCGTCCAGAATCCAGCGGGGCATTTCCAGCCGGGCCGGGGCGCGGTCGCTGACCAGATTGACATACGAAAAGGCCACATCTTTGTAGAAGGGTGCCCGAGCGCGGTCGCGATTGAGAGAATCGGGTCGAGCGCAGAGAAAGAGTGCGCTGCGATCCCCCCAATCGGGCAGGATGCGGCCAAAGAGACCGGCGTCGCTGCTGCGGGTGATCCGGGCCTGGGGGTAGAGATGATTGAGCAGTGTGACCACATCCCGGCTGTAGCTGCTGTCCACAAAACCCACCAGCGGCGTGCGGGTCTTGCGAGAGCAGTGCAGCAGTCGGTCTACTGCTTCGATGTACGGGTTTGCCCGCTTGTCCCGCAGTTGCCCGGCAAAGCTGATGATAAACGAGCCGTCGAAAAAACAGAGAGGGCGCTCGGCTTCGGGCCGCTCGCTGTACTCTTCCATCAGTTCGCAGAGTTTGGCACATTCCATCACAAAGCGCTGCTGGTTGACCCGCCAATTGGGAAAGCCCCCCTCCGCGTCGCCGTCGTCCTCGTCGCCCAGTTCATCCGGGGCCAGCACTTCGAACTGCACGTCCTTTACATAATTTTGCGCGCCCGGTGTGGCTGGCTTGTGTTCGTTCACAAACCAGCCCACCTGCACCGCGCCCACCGGCATGGAAAAATCTTTGGTCGGGGTAATCTGGCTGCCGTCCACCGCCAGCACCGGGCGGTCGCAGAGAATTTCATACGCCCAGGCCCTGGCTTCCTGGTGGTTTTTCCATTGCTTGCCGAAGGCCACCCGCATCCCTTCCGCGGCGTCGATATCTTCTGTGGGCAGCGCGCCGGGCCATTCGTTCATAAGCTGGGCAATGGCTGCTGCCAGCTCTGCGCTGTCCTTGTGGCGAAAAGCGTCGAAGGAATCTGCCAGCCGCTTCTGCTCCGCGGCCAACTCCGCGTCGTAGCCGGTGAACTTCTCGCGCTTGCTCTCCAGAGAAGCGACAACCCGTGTGCGATCCAGCATTGACTACCCTCTCTCTTTCATAACAGCCAGGCCACCCCCACCCAGCCTCCCCCAGATTGTAACTTACAAAATAAACCAAGTGCGCACAATACGACGCATCTATAGCAGTGTCACTTTGAAATGTGGACTTTCGTAGGGCAGGTTTCTTACCTGCCATTAGCGGTGATGTGGAAATCCGCCCTGCGAAAAACTCCTGTTTTCTACGTGGTATTGCTATAACCGCTCAGCGCCCAGAATCTATTGCCTGATCTATTTTTTTGATCCACAACAAGCTGGACCTACAAATTACGAATCCAACGCAGGGGTTGGGCTGCGCAGTATGCAAAACTCGTAGGTCACGCTTGTAGCTTGACAGACATCCACTACCCCTTTGCGGCCGGAGTACGCAGCCGAACCGCACACGGACGATACACCGTATCCCGCACGCGGCGGGGTACGGTGTATCGTCCGGCTGCAAGCCGGACCTACAAAATGGATATATCTATCCAGTGTATGCAAAACTCGTAGGTCACGCTTGTTGTCACTTGTAAAACAAAGCGGGTAAGCACAATAGGGCGCATCTAACCGCTCAGCACCCAAAATCTATGGCCTGATCTATTTCTAATCCACAAATTGGGGAGGACTAACTGCTGGGCAGTGTGTCAGCGATTGTTCTCTTTCAGCCACTCCTGATAATCGGCTTCAATCTCGTCGCTCCATTTGCGGTCGATCTCGCCGGGGGTGTACTTGCCCTGGGTCAGCCGCAGCTTGCCAAATTCGTCCCGCACCCGGATGTCCTCCGAGCGTTCCACCACTTCTTGCGCCAGATGGGGTGGGATGAAAATGACGCCGGTGGGCGTGCCCAGCACAATATCGCCGGGCATGGCCGTGGCGTTGCCCACGCGCACAGGCACATTGACCGCGGCCAGCGTCACATTGGCGATGGCCGTGGGGTCCAATCCCCGGCAGAAGAAGGCTACATCGGTCAGTTCGGAGATACCCGCGTAGTCCCGGATGCCGCCGTGGATGACCGCGCCGGCTTTGGTGCGGGTGCGGATGGATGTGGCCAGATTGTCGCCGATGAATGTGCCATCCCGCACTTTGCCGAAGAGATCGACGACCAGCACATCGCCGGGCTGCAATGTGTCGATGACCCAGGAATTTTGCCCGCCGATGCGTCCTTCCGCCTCCCCCTGGGCTGCCACCACATCCTGCAAGTCCGGGCGGTGGGGAACCATCACGCAGGTCAACGCCCGGCCCACCAGAATCGTGTCGGGATGGGTGCGGGTCCATTCCCCCTCAAATTGATTGTTGTAGCCGTTGCGCCGCAACACGCCCCAGGCTTCTTCGGTCGTCACCAGCTTCATCCGCTCCAGCAGGTCATCGGGGACCCGGGCGCGGCCATCCGCGTAGCGCTCGTCCGTGCTCTGGGGGGTCAAGCCGGTCACAGCCTCGGCTGTTGGAAAAATCTTCATTATTTTCTCCTTGGGGTGGGAATAAGAAATGCGTTGATAACTCCGGGAATCAGCCATCTGTTCTGGCGGACTTCCTGTTCTTTCTTGGCCGGCTCCCGCAATCAGATCGCCGAAAACAGTGTACAGCATCCGCCGCGGAGGGGCAATTGCTCAAAAACCCAATTTGACAGGTGTGGAACATTTGTTCTATTATCAGTTCCACCAGCCGGTCTGTCAACTTTTCGATTATCCACCGGCTGCACCAGACTTAATTCTCGCCTTTACAAATCCTCTTGCCTCTTCGACCCGTCTGGATTGTGCCGCGCCTGACCTGACGGATCGCCCAATGGCCCTCAGCCGCTATGAACTGGACCGCCAATCGGATACGATCGAAGCTGTGCTCGCCACCCACAAGATTCCCAGCCGGGTGGATGGAGCGGTCGTCTCTCCGCGTTTTATCCAGTTTCGTCTGGTCACCGCGCCGGGGGTAAAGGTGAGCAAAGTCACTGGTCTGGCCGAGGAACTGGCATTGGCCCTGCGCAGTAGCAATGTGCGCGTCTACCGCAGCGGCGGCGGCTTCCATCTGGAACTGCCCAGAGATGACGCCGCGCCGGTGAAACTGTTGCCCATCTGTAAAAAGCTGGGACGCGTGCCCCCGGCCACGGCTGTGCTGGGCATTGACGAAGCAGGACTGCCCCTTCTCTTGCGCATCACCGCACCGGATGTGGTGCATATTTTGGTGGCAGGCACAACCGGATCGGGCAAGACCGCGCTGGCGCGGGGGCTGCTGGCGTCGCTGGCTCTTTTCAATTCGGCCACAGCCCTGCAAATTGTGCTGATCGACCCCAAGAACCGGGGCTTTGCCGGTCTGCAACGGCTGCCGAATGTAGCGGGCGGGGTGGCGTCCACGCCGGAGGATGTGCAGGCACGGCTGGAATGGCTGGTGGTGGAGATGGAGGAGCGGGATCAGGCGGGCATCAGCCATCCGGTGCTGGTGATCGCCGTGGACGAGCTGGCGGACCTGATTCAGAGCGGAGGCAAGGCAGTAGAAGAGCCTCTCACCCGCATTGCCCAGCGCGGGCGGGAAGCCGGGCTGCACCTCATCGGCTGCACGCAGAAGCCAACGGCCGCGCTCATCGGGTCGGCAATGAAAGCCAACTTTCCCGTGCGCATCGTCGGCGCGGTCAATGGCAAGGACGAAGCCCGCTACGCGGCTGGCATTTCGGACAGCGGCGCTGAGAAGCTGAATGGCAAAGGCGATTTTCTGCTGGTGGCAAAAGGAGAGACAGTCCGCTTTCAGGCGGCCTGGCTGGGGCCGGAGGAGATGGGGGACGTGCAGGGGATGTGTCGAGGGTGAAGCAGTTTGTGCTGCGTGCTGCGTAGGTAGTGAAGACAGTGACATCGGTGGGGATTCGGTGTAGAGGGCAGATGTGAAATGTGAAGTAGTCCGTCAGATGCGGGTATTTCGCTTCATCCTCGCTGCTGGCTGTCCTGATTTGCCTCATCTGTCACTACCTACGCAGTACGAATTACGCAGCACGCAGTTCCAAAGGGAGAGAGCAATGAAACGATTTCTGATTTTGGCCGCACTCATTTTTATCGGCGCGCTGGGCTGGCGGGTGGGCAGCGCAATGAGTTCTGATGCCATTGGCATTGCCGTGGGGGTTGTCTTTGGCGTGCTGGCCAGCATCCCCGCCGCGCTGCTGATGCTGGTGGCGGGTCGCCGCAGCGAACGCCGCCAGGAGGGGGATGGACACGGAGACGGGCCGCGGGGTCAAAGAGGCCAGCAGCCTCAGCGCGGTCAGGGCCAATATGACGGCTATCCGCCGGTGGTGATTATGACGCCGCCGTCCATGCCAATGGCCCAGGGCCAGACAAACCCGTACGCGGGCTATTACGGGGGGCAGGCCAACGGTTTCTCTCCCCAGCCTAACCAGATGGCCCTGCCCGGTCCCAATGGCGGACAGGGGCCGTCCCAGCGCCAGTTTCGGGTGGTGGGAGAGGAGGAAGAATGGGTGGAGGAGTGGTAGACAAAAAAAGACGTGAAACGTAAAACGTGAGATGTACCGAATACTCTCACGTTTTACGTTTCACGTCTCGATGGGAAGCGGTAGATTTACGCCTCTAAACTCTATTCCTCCGTGTTGGCCGGGGCCGCTTCGCTGGTGGACCATTCCACTGCAATCGGTTCCGGCTCCTGGCGGGTAAAGAGCAGTTCGTCTTCGCCTTCGTCGTTGGGGCCAAAATCGATCACCACCCGGTCACCGGTCTGGTAGTCTCCCCGCAGCATCCGCTTGCTCAGTTCGGTCTCCACCTGACGCTGGAGCAGACGGCGCAGCGGCCGCGCTCCGTACTCTGGGTTGAATCCGATGTCGGCCAAGTGTGCGGCTGCAGCGTCGGTCAGTTCCACGCCGATACCCATCTCGTCCATACGGGTAGCGATCTCCTGCATCAGGATGCGCACAATCTCTGGCACATTCGATTTGTTCAGCGCATCAAAGACAACTGTCTCGTCGATGCGATTGAGGAACTCAGGTCGGAACATCCGTTTGAGTTGTTTGCTGTATTCGTGGGTGGCGAGCGCGTTCTCGTCCAGTTCGGGCGTAGAGAAGCCCAACGCACCGCGTTTGATGGCCTCGGCCCCCACATTGCTGGTCATAATAATTACTGTGTTGCGGAAGTCCACCGTGCGCCCCTGGCCGTCAGTCATGCGGCCGTCGTCCATCACCTGCAACAGCGCGTTCCAGACTTCCGGGTGGGCTTTCTCAATTTCGTCAAAGAGAATCACCCGATAGGGCCGACGCCGGACAGCTTCTGTCAACTGGCCGCCCTGATCGTAGCCCACATAGCCGGGAGGCGCCCCAAAGAGGCGGCTGACCGAATGCCCTTCCCGATATTCGCTCATATCCACCCGCAACAGCGCTTCCTCATCGTCAAAGAGGAAGGCGGCCAGGGTTTTGGCCAATTCAGTCTTGCCCACACCGGTCGGTCCCAGAAAGAGGAATGTCCCGATGGGCCGTTTGGGGTCTTTCAGCCCACTGCGCGCCCGACGGATGGCATCGCTGACCGCTTCGATGGCGTTGTCCTGGCCCACCACCCGCTTGTGCAGATGTTCTTCCATGCGCAGCAGTTTTTCTGTCTCTTCTTCAAGCAGGTTCATAGCGGGAATGCCTGTCCAGTTCTGCACCACCTGGGCCACATCGCTGGTGTCCACCACATCATCCAGATTGGATTCCGCTTTCCAGGCTTTCAGGGCAACTTTGAATTCTTCTTTGATACGAACCAGTTCGGTCTTGACCTGCGCAGCCTTCTCATAATCCCGATCCGCCCAGGCCACCTCCTCTTCGGATGCCAGCGCGTTTATGCGGGCTTTCTGCTCTTTCAGATTGCTGGGCATGGAATACATAGCCACCCGCAACTTGGCCGCGGCCTCGTCGATGAGGTCGATGGCCTTGTCGGGCAGTTTGCGTTCGGTGACATAGCGTTCGCCCAGACGCACGGCCTGTTCCAGGGCATCGTCGGTATAGGTGATGCCGTGATGATCTTCGTAGCGGGTGCGCAGGCCGCGCAGGATTTCGATGCTGTCCGCGATGCTTGGCTCGTCCACATAGACCGGGGCAAAGCGTCGTTCCAGGGCCGCGTCTTTCTCAATGCTCTTGCGGAACTCATCCAGCGTTGTAGCGCCGATGCAGTGGAGTTCGCCCCGGGCCAGAGCTGGTTTGAGCATATTGCTGGCATCGAGCGCACCGGCTGCGTTGCCCGCGCCCACGACTGTATGCAGTTCGTCGATAAAGAGCAGAATCTCCCCATCGCTGCGGCTGATTTCATCGAGACAGGCTTTCAGCCGCTCTTCAAATTCGCCCCGGAAACGGGTCCCGGCCAGCATCGCGGCCAGGTCCAGCGAGATGACGCGCTTGCCAGAGAGGATCTCGGGCACGTCGTCCTCGGCAATGCGTTGGGCCAGCCCTTCGATAATCGCTGTCTTGCCCACACCTGCTTCGCCGATCAGCACCGGGTTGTTCTTGGTGCGCCGACAGAGAACCTGCATCACGCGCAGAATCTCGTCTTCCCGGCCTATTACCGGGTCCAGCTTGCCCTCCAATGCCACGGCTGTCAGGTCCCGGCCATACTTTTCCAGCACCTGATATTTGCTTTCAGCGTTGGGTTCGGTCACTTTTTGGCCGCCGCGCAGTTCTTCTACTGCCGCGTAGAGGCGGTCTTTGTTCACCCCGGCCTCGCGCAGGATATTGGCCGCGGGCGTGTTGCGTTCGCTGGCAATCGCCAGGAAGATGTGCTCGGTGCTGATGTACTCATCCTGGAGTTTATTGGCCTCTTCATTGGCCACATCCATCACCCGTTTGAGCCGGGGTGTAATAAAGACCTGGGCTGTGGCCATCCCGCCGTAGGGGGTGTTGCTGGATTTGGGCGCGGCCTCCAGAATGGCTTCCAGTTTGCGGGCCACAACTTCTACGGTTGCACCCAGTTTTTCCAGAAGCTGGGGCACAGTTCCATTCTGTTGCTGGACCAGCGCCAGAAAGATGTGTTCGGTATCCACCTGGGAATGTTTGTAGTGCTGAAGGATCTCCAGGGAACGCATGGCAGCTTCCTGGGCCTTTTGGGTAAATCGGTCAAAACGCATCATAAGGGGCGGTTTTCACTCCTCTGCTCAGTTCTGTCTTGGCAGAAGCCGGTTGACTTCTGAAAAGGCTTTGCTCAATGGAATTGGCTTGATTCTACTCAGTCTGTTTATATTGGCTGGTAGGGTTGCTTCCGGTTGGGAAGAATCTCTATTACAATACAAAGTATCTGTGAAAAGCCATTGTTTTAGTATGCCGTATTTGCATTAGAACCACACCTGCGAAGTGTTAGAGAAGTATTGCAGATACGGGATGGGCTTGCACATATTCCTTCCTGCCCCTGCTATTCCACAGTTGGCAGCTTAATAGCGGGTCAACACACCGATCTTCCCGTTCTCTTCCAGCCGGGCGTGTTCGGCCAGGACAGTGACGCCAACGCCATTGAGCAGAGCGCGGCGCAACACACTGTCTACGGCATCGGGCAGGCTCTCCAGCTCTTCCTGGCTGCCAGTGGCCTGGGCTTCGTCTGGCGAGAGAACGACAAAACCGCTGCCTTTGAAACGGTAGGCGGGTTGGGAAAAACCAGCCAAAAGAACGACGTGCTGTGCCCGGCCTGTTTGAACCGCATTGAGCGTGTCAGCCAGTCCCAATAGACCGTTGCTCTTTTTGTGCGCAGCGGTGATAATGACGTCGGCCAGGTTGTTTCCGGCCTTTTCAGCCTCCTGCTGGGCCAGATTCGATGCCTGCTGCTGGAGTTCGCTTGGGCCGGCATTGGCATCGGCGCTGATTTCGCCGATGACCATTGCCCGCAGTCGGTGGCTGAGCAGTTCCCGAAAACGGGCGACGTTCTTTTCCGTTCCGGCCAGAATCAACCGTCTGGTATTGGAGCGACGATAAAACTCTTCGGCCAGTTCCGCCGCGTCCTGTAAATTTTGGCGGGCGGTTTCGGCCTCGTGGCGCTGCAAACGCTGGGAGGCCCAGCCTCCGGCTTTGTGGGTGTGTACTTCTTCGCCCAAATAGCCTTCCACAGCTTCCAGTTCGCCCATATGGAAGAGATAAAGTCGCGCTCCCATCTGGTCTACGTGGACCACGCCGAGCCGGGCGTAGATGTCCAGAAGAGTGGCCAGTTGATGGACATAGGGCCGGAAGCTGACAAAGACGCTGTCTTCGACGGGAATGGGCAGGCTCTCGGCCCACCAGAAATCGTCGCCCGCACAGCTATAGAGCACAAGACCGCGGCCTTGCCAGTTGTAGCCCAATTCGACAAAATCCTGAACGCGGCGCACATCGTCCGGGTCAGGCTGATTGGCCTTTTCCAGCAGGGCACGCAGGGCCAGTTTGTATTGGTCGGCGGAACGGCGATGGGGATCTACGGTGAGATAAACACTGAGGACTGGATGGTCACGGCTTTCGAACTCGACTGCTTTTCGGATAGCCAGATCAGTAAGCATAGCTCCTCCCGGAAATCTAAAGTGTAAACGGATTG
>JAHBVF010000006.1 GCA_019637685.1 Caldilineaceae bacterium
ATTAAAAAGTTCTGCCCCTTTTAGGTTTGCTTCCACAAGTACCGCCCCTTCTAGGTTTGCATAAGAAAGGTTCGCCTCTTCGAGGTTTGCCTTAAAAAGATTCGCCCCTTTTAGGTTTGCATACCTGAGGTCCACCCCCTTCAGGATTGCACCCCAAAGTTTCGCCCCTTCGAGATTGGCTTCAAAATGGTCTATCCTTTCGAGGTTACCATCGATATAGCCCACCCCTTCGAGGTTGGCTTCAGAAAAGGTTGTCCCTGTGAAGTTAGCTCCAGAAAGGTTCGCCTCTGCGAAATTAGCTTTTCTAAAAGTGATCCCTGTGAGGTTGGCTCCCAAAAGGTTTGCCCCTTTCAAGTTTGCATAAGAAAGATTCGCCCCTTCGAGGTTTGCATTCCCAAAGTCCACACCTCTGAGATTGGCTTCCATAAGGTTCGCCCCGTCGAGGCTGGCTTCCCGAAGGTCCGCCCCTTCGAGGTTAGCTTCCCGAAGGTCCGCACCCACGAGCTTGGCCTTCCGAAGGTTCGCATTTACGAGCTTGGCTCTCCAAAGGATGGCACCTGCGAGGTTGGCCCCCCGAAGATACGACCCTGCAAGATTGGCTCTCCAAAGGTCTGCTCCCTCAAATGATCCATCCTCAAGCCATTTTTCATCCTTGGCAATTCTCGCTGCGTCAAGAGCAAAGTCATTACTCAGGCTTGCCATTTGTCGGATGATATCACGCTTATACCCTTGAGCACTTCGACGACGATTCAGTTCGTCGATACCCAAGACTGCCCCACCTGTGCTAATCATCTCCGGCCACAGGTCGTGCCAGAATGAACCGGGTTCAGTTACGAAAAAGACCGTCACACCGGCGACGATCAGCAACAGAGCAACGGCCTGGATGATGCGCAGTTCCTTCTCGCCGGGGGCATCCCAATATTTACGGATGTGCCAGGGCAACGGATTGAGCGCAATCAGCCCACCCACAGCCCAAACGATTAAACCGGCTACGATTGCAATGCCAAGCCACATAAGCTGATTCCTGTTTTGGTACGGTCGGTGCGGTTTTGAACCGCACATTTATGGATGTCCGCCGATCGTGCGGTTCAAAACCGCACCTACGCCATCCCCGATTTCACGGCAGTAAGTATACCTTTCGGGAAGCAGCCAAATCAACTTCGCAATTTCCTCGCAGGAATGGCCGCTGCCCCGAAGGTTCGTTCGCCGACCCGCTCGCGGGTTTCGACAGGCTCAACCGGCGTCGCTAGTCCTCATTCCGCGTTCCCCACACTCAACCGGCGTCGCTGATCTTCATTCTCCATTCACCGACACTTCGTCGCCTTCGTTCGTCCGCCGTCTACGGTCCGCCGTCCCCGTTCCCCATCCCCACTTCCGCGCTCCGCGTTCAATACGCTCCCCCTCCGCAGCGGAACTTCATCCTCGGATAGAGCGTCCGAAATTTGATTTGACGCGCCGTTCAGGATACAATATCCGTTATGCCTTTTACGATTCATGCCGCCTGGCTTCCTTCCGAGTCCAAAGTTCCCTACGGCCAATTATTTTTATGGGCCGAGAACCACACCCCTGCCGCAGCCGACGACAACGGCTTTGACACAGCGGTGGGGAATAGCATCCCTACCCCCCCATCCCCATCCCCATCCAACGGGAACGGGAATGGCACTGGTCTGGGCAATGGCCACAGCAGAGAAAACGGGAAAGAGAGCAATGGCCGCAGCCGCGCGGCCAAAGTCCCCTCCCATCCGGGCCAACTGGCCGTGGGCGAGTTCCGCCAGATGGTACGCCAACTGGTCACCGCGGAAGAGACCGGCAGCACCCCCAGCAACGCGCTGGTCTGGCTGCCCACCCAAAATGGACACCCGCTGACCCGTCTCGGCTCCTTTCAAAAAGGTGTCTCCGCGCTGACGAGCAGCGAGGCAGGACCCACATTTCTGTCGCCCTGGCAGGTCACCGGGCTGACCCTGGAACCCTTTCACGCCCTCACCTTTCTCAGCCGCCTGAGCAGCCAGAGTTTGATCGAAGCGACGGAGCCGAGTTCGCCCCTGCGCCACGCCCGCCTGGGCAACGATCTGCGCTTCTGGAGCCACGCGGCCAAAACTGTGCTGGAGATTCTGGCCGGGCAACATTTGCTGGCCGGGCTGCTGGCAGACAACAACGCCCGCTTTCGGGCGGTCTGGCAGCCCCACCTGCTGGACGGAGAACTGCGCCGCCGGGTGGAACAATTGGTGCAGGCCATGCCCCCCATCTGCCGGGCCTACAATCTGGAAAGTTTGGATCAGACCCAATCTCCCGGCCCCCTGACCGAACACTTTCTCGCCGCGCTGGTGGATCAGGCCGTGCGCCATTGGGCCGCGCCTGAACAGAGCGCGGCCAGCGCCCAGCCGTCCGCTCCCCAGCAGTGGCTGGCCGCGCTCCTCTCCCCCCAGACCACAGTCAATCTGCCGCCCCAACCGGCCCACGCCCTCTATCAGGACTGGGTGGGCTGGATCGAGCAGCTACACGAAACTGCCGCCGATGCCCAGTTCCGGGTGGCCTTTGCCCTGGACGTGCCCGAAGCCCAGGAGCAGTCCCGCTGGGTGCTGCGCTACTTCCTCCAGGCCCGCTCGGACCCGACCCTGACCGTCTCGGCCCAGCAGGTCTGGCAGGAAAAAAGCCACAGCCTGCGCCTGGGCGAAATGCGCTTTGACCAGCCCCAGGAGCGTCTGTTGGCCGGGCTGGGCATTGCCAGCCGCCTCTTCCCGCCCATCAAAGAGAGCCTGCGCACCTCCCGCCCAGAAATGGCCCTGCTGTCCACTGCCGAGGCCCACCAATTCCTGCGGGAGATCGGCCCGCTGTTGGAAAGCAGCGGCTTTGGCCTGATTTTGCCCGACTGGTGGCAGCGGCGGGGACGCTCCCGGCTGGGCCTGCGCCTGCGCCTGTACAGCGACCGTTCGGGGCAGGAGCGATCTCTGAACGGATCGATGACAGAGCGGGAGAACGGCCAGAAGGCCGCGCAAAAGACCAGCACATTCAACCTGAACAGCCTCATCCGCTATCGCTGGGAGCTGGCTCTGGGCGACGAAACCCTGGACCAGCAGGAATTTGAAAAGCTGATCGCGATGCAGTCGCCGCTGGTCAATATCCGGGGGCGCTGGCTGGAAATGGACCCGGCCCAGGTGGCCGCGGCCCGGTCCTTTTTGCAGAACAACCAGTCCGAAGGCCAGACCAATCTGCTCCAGGCCATGCGCCTGGCCCAGTCCTATTCCGACGTGGACCGAACATCGCCCCCCGCGCCCGAGGTGGGGGAAAGGCTGGGCGTGGGCGTGGATTTGCCCGACGACCTGCCCCTGGACACAGTGGAGATCGAAGGCTGGCTGGATGTGGTGTTGCAGCGGCTGCGCAGCGCGGATTCCATTGACGAGCTGGCCGAACCCAGCGGCTTTATCGGAACCCTGCGGCCCTACCAGCGCCGGGGCGCGGGCTGGCTCTGGTATCTGCGCCAGTTGGGGCTGGGCGCGTGTCTGGCCGACGATATGGGCCTGGGCAAAACCATCGAAGCCATTGGCCTGCTGCTCCACGCGCGGGAGGTGGCGGCCAGCCAGGGAGAAGTGCTGCCCCCCACCCTTCTCATCTGCCCCACCAGCGTTGTCGCCAACTGGCGGCACGAGATCGAGCGCTTTGCCCCCACAATGCGGGCGCTGGTCCATCACGGCAGCGGGCGGCTGACCGGCGAGGAATTTGGCGAAGCCCTCACCCGGCACGAACTGGTCATCACCAGCTATGGCACAGCCCGCCGGGACATCGAACTGCTCTCCCAGACCGAATGGAGTACGCTGATTCTGGACGAAGCCCAGAACATCAAAAACCCCGCGGCCAAGCAGACCCAGGCCGTGCGTCGCATCCCCGCGGCCAGCCGCATCGCGCTCACGGGTACGCCCGTGGAGAACCGGCTGCTGGAACTGTGGAGTATTATGGAATTTCTCAATCCCGGCTATCTGGGCAGCCGGGAGAACTTCCGCCAGCAATTTGTCCTGCCCATCGAGCGCTATAACGACGAGACCGCGGCCGCGGAGCTGCGCCGTCTGGTCCAACCTTTTCTCCTGCGCCGCCTGAAGACCGACCCGACGATCATCACCGATCTGCCGGAAAAGAACGAAATGATCGTCTATTGCCCCCTCTCCGAGGAGCAGGCCAAACTCTACAACGATGTGGTGGCGGAGACGATGGCCCGGGTCGAGGCCAGCGAAGGCATCCAACGCCGGGGACTGGTGCTCAGTCTGCTGCTCAAACTCAAGCAGGTGTGCAACCACCCGGCCCACTATCTGGGCCAACAGAAGCCTCTGGTCGGGCGCAGCGGCAAGCTCAGCCGTCTGACCGCGATGGTGGAGGAGGCCCTGAGCGTGGACGACCGCGCTCTCATTTTCACCCAATTTGTCGAGATGGGCCATCTGCTCAAAAGCCATCTGGAGGAAACCTTTGGCCGGGATGTGCTCTTTCTCCACGGCGGCACACCCGCGACCAAACGGGACCAGATGGTGCAGGCTTTTCAGGCGGAAAAGGGCGGGCCGTCGATTTTCATCCTCAGCCTGCGCGCGGGCGGTGTGGGGCTGAACTTGACCCGCGCCAATCACGTCTTCCACTTTGACCGCTGGTGGAACCCGGCGGTGGAAAATCAGGCCACCGACCGGGCCTTCCGCATCGGCCAGAAGCGCGCGGTGCAGGTCTATAAATTTGTGGTGGCGGGCACGCTGGAAGAACGGATCAACGAAATGATTGAGAGCAAACAGAGTCTGGCCGAGTCAATTGTGGGCAGCGGGGAAGATTGGCTGTCCGAACTGGACACGGATCAGTTACGGGACCTGCTCAGCCTGCGCCGGGAAGAGATTGAGGACGAGGTGATCGGCTGATGACCAACGCACTTTTTGGGGCAGCCGGCGCGGTCTGGTCCGAGCGCTGGCACGGGCTGATGGACGAACTGGGCTATGACATGCGCCGGGGACGCTCCCACGCGCGGCGGGGACGGGTGCAGTCGGTGGAGGTGCAGGTGGGCCGGGTGACGGCCCAGGTGCAGGATCGGGAGTCCGCGGTTCCCGACGGCCTGGCGGATGTGGAGGTGCTGTTGACTGTCCACGACGACGACGCCTGGAATCGGGTGCTGGATTCTCTGGGTGGCCAGGCCCTCTACGCGGCCCAACTCTTGGCCGGGGACCTGCCCCACTCCATCGACGAGCGCTTTCAGGAGGAAGGGGTGCATCTGCTGCCCGCGGGCCGCTATGAATTGGAGGCCCACTGCTCGGTCTGTGCCCACTGGGAACAGCCCTGCAAGCACGTCTCCGCGGTGCTTTTTGTGATGGGCCAGATGCTGGACGAGGACCCCTGGCTGCTCTTTCGCCTGCGGGGGCGGGATCGCCAGCAGGTGTTGCAGGCCATGCGTCAGCGGCGCAGCGAGGACGACGACAGCGCCCCGCCCGCAACCGTGGAGCGGCAACAACTGAACGCGCCCAGCTTTGCCCCCCTGCAGGAGAACGGCGCCACATCCCTGCCCCTCTCCACGCAGATCGACAATTTTTGGGGGCAGGGCAAGCTGTTGTCCGGCCTGCACCACCACATCAGCCCGCCCACCATCCGCCTGGCTCTCCTGCGCCGCCTGGGCCATCCCCCCTTCCGCACGGACAGCCTGGAAACCTACGACCAGCTCGTGGCGGTCTATGAGACGGTGAGCGCGGCCGCGCTGGCGTTGGCTTTCGCGCCGGAGGTGGAGGAGTGACCCCCTCCCAGCCTCCCCCATTCTGGGGGAGGAGTTGATTCTTCGTCGATTTTCTGGTTGTACAGCCCTCGCCATCCGTCCCACAAACAGTCCCTTCCCCGCAGCGGAGGAGGTTAGGTGGGGGTCTGGCGGCTGTGCCCTCACCGCCCCCTACCTGTTGGCGGGAAGGTCGGTTGTTGGCGGGTCGCCCCCGCCTCTCCCAGCCCGACCAACAAACTGTCAATGATCCGGTTTGGTGGACACGCCCGATTCCGGGAATCGCCCACCTGATCTCCGGCCTGCCGACTGCTGCCGGGCGATTCCCGGAATCAGATCGAACGCTACTTCCCCGCTTGACAGAATCCCGCCTTCCACGCACACTTTGGAAACTGACCGAAGACGACAGACCACAGACGGCCTGCTGGCGGTCCGCGGTCCGCTGTCTTCGGTCTGCAAGAAAACAATCCTTTCACCCAACACAAAAAACGAGGAAACCTATGGGATCACTGGACAACCGGGTCGCTATTGTCACCGGCGGCGCGCAGGGAATCGGCGGGGCCAGCGCACGCAAATTGGCATCGGACGGGGCGCGGGTGCTGATTGCAGATGTGGATATGGACGCGGCCGCGCAGAATGTGCAGCGCATTCAGTCCGCGGGGGGCACAGCCGAAGTGATGGAAGTGGACATCACCCAGCCGGAACAGATCAGCGGAATGATCGAACGGGCAGTGGAACTCTGGGGGCGGCTGGACATTCTGGTCAACAACGCCTGGAGCCGCAAGGAACCAGACGGCAGCGCACTGACCCTGACCGAAGCGGCCTGGGATCACGCGATGAGTCTCGTGCTGAAGTCGGTCTTTCTGGGCGCAAAGTACGCCGCGCCGTATATGGAAAAACAGGGCGGCGGCGCGATTGTGAGCATCTCCTCGGCCCACGGGCTGATGGTGGCCCAAGGCAAAATGGCCTACGAAGTCAACAAAGCCGGGGTCATCGCCCTCACCCGGCAGATGGCCACGGATTTGGGTCCCCTGGGAATTCGAGTTAACGCCATCTGCCCCGGCCATATCGTCACTGAGCACATGCAGGCCCGCTTCTGGGATCACAATCCGTCCATGCGCCCCTTCTTCGAGGCCCAATACCCCGTGCGCCGGGTGGGCAAACCGGAGGACATCGCGGCCGCGATCCACTTTCTGTGTACGGACGCGGCCTCCTTCATCACCGGCGTGGCCCTGCCTGTGGACGGCGGGCTGACGATTCAGTTGCAGGAGGATTTGGGGCTGAGTCTGGCCCGGCTGGTGCGGGCACACCCGGAGATTCAGTTGCCGGAATGAGGGTGACAAGATGGCAAGATGACCAAACGAAATGTATTTCTCATCCGGTCATCTTGTCATCCTCCCGCCCCTACTATTCGGTCTCCCTGCCGGGTAAATGGTATACTGATCGGATGTAACCGGCCCAATCCGATTCACACGACCGACTGCAAATGGAACTCTACACCAATTCTCACGGCAAACCCACGCCCCCCGCGCCCCCGGCCCCGGCATACGACCTGACCGGGGATCCGCTCTTTTACGGCACGGTTGCCTTTTTTGTGCTGCTCACTACCGTCGTGCCCGGGGTGATGGGTCAACCCAATTTTATGCCCATTATCCAGGCCCTGGCCCTGACCGTCTTCACAGCCATTGCCCTGCGCCGGGGCGGGGTTGGGACGGGCTTGCGCGTGGCCGCGGTCTGGTTGCTGGTGCAAGGCTTGCTCTTCTTTCTGCTCACGTGGCTGCTGCCTGTGCAGGTCGAAAAGGCCATCCACGACGGTTTTCTTGTGCGCACAGGCTTCGCCGAGTGGGTCTATACCGGCAGCCCGGCTCCCGGTTCCCTGCTGGCCGCGCCTGTGGCCCGGCTGGGCGAAATCGCCGGCATTGTGCTGGGCAGCCTGGCGACGGTCGGGCTGGTGGGCGGCTGGTTTTTGGTAAAAGGCGTGACGCTGCTGGCCTACGCAATGGCCACTCTGTGGCAGGCAACCGGCTCCCCGCTGGGCATCCTGCTGGGGCTGGCCCCCTGGCGACTGGCCCAACTGGCTGGCTACGCGGAGCTGTTCGTACTGTTGATGCAGCCGTTGCTGCTCAACAACTGGAACCCGGCCCACTACCTGTCCACCCAGCGGCGGCTGATCGTCGTCTCCCTGGCCCTCGTCATCGGGGGGCTGCTGGCCGAACTCTTCCTGCCCGGTCTGTGGCGGGCTGTCCTTGCGCCCGGGTAATGGATATTGGGTTATTGGGTAATTCGTATAGCATCTGATTCCTTTGACCATTTCGCTCTCCCACCCGGCAAAGCCAGAGCCGAAGAGGGTTGTATACACGGATGGGAAGAAACACGGATTTTTCTGATCTGTGTTTCTTCCCATCCGTGTATACAAAAATTTCACTGATAATCTACTGTTCATCACTCATTCCAGTCTCCAATCCCTGCGCCCTTCCCTATGCTGCGTATAAAACGTATCGTCATCCAGGGCTTCAAGACCTTTGCCCGCAAAACTGAATTTGTCTTTGACCCCGGCGTGACTGCCGTCGTCGGACCCAACGGCAGCGGCAAGAGCAACGTGGCCGACGCGGTGCGCTGGTGTCTGGGCGAGCAGAGTTTTGGCCTGCTGCGCTCCAAAAAGACCGCGGATGTCATCTTTGCGGGCAGCGACAAACGGGCGCGCATGGGCATGGCCCAGGTCAGCCTGACGTTGGACAACAGCGACAACGAACTGGCGATTGACTTTGCCGAAGTGGAGATCAGCCGCCGGGCCTACCGGGACGGGGAGAACGAGTACATCCTCAACGGCCAGCAGGTGCGGCTGATGGATATCACCCAACTCCTCGCGCCCAGCGGCCTGGGCAAACGGGCCTACGCGGTCATCGGCCAGGGACTGATCGATCAGGTGCTCAGCCTGAAGCCGGAAGAGCGCCGGGGACTCTTTGAGGAGGCCGCGGGCATCACCGGCCACCAGGCCAAACGCACCACAGCCCTGCGCCGCCTGGACGCTACCCAGGAAAATCTGGGCCGGGTGCAGGACATTCTGGCCGAGCTGTCCCCCCGCCTGGGCTATCTGAAACGCCAGGCCGAGCGGGCCAGAGAGCGGGCACAGGTGGACGCCGACCTGCAAGGGCTGCTCCATCAGTGGTACGGCTACCGCTGGCATACCAGCCTGGAAGAGATGGCCGCGGCCCGCGGCCAGAGCGAAGCCGCGGGCCGCGTGACCAGCGCCCGGCGCAAACGGCTGGAAGAGGTGAGTGTGCAGATCGAAGCCCTGCGCCGCGCCCAGACCAGCCTGCGCGAGAGCCTGCAACGCCAGCAGAAAGCCAACGACGAACACCGCCGCCAGGCCGAAGAGCTTCAGCGGGACCTGGCCGTCTCCACAGAACGACGCAGCCAACTTCTGGCCCGCCGCGACGAACTGGCCCGGGAGTTGACCGAATTGGAGAAAGAGGCCGACCAGACCGCCCAGCGGGTGGAAGCCCTGCGGGGCGAAGTCGAGGCGGCCCAACTGGCCCACACCAATCGCCAAAGCGAAGTGGATCGGATGCAGGACCATTTGCGTCTGCGCCAGCAGGAACGCTCCGGGCTGATGGATCGGCTGGATTCCCTGCGCGCCGAGCAGCGCAAACTGGGCGAACGCCTGGCCGACCGACGCAGCCGTCTGGCCCAGATCGAAGAGGCCCGCGGCCGTTTGCAAGCCGACGCAACTGCCCAGCAGACCGCGCAGCAGGACGCGGACGCAGAGATTGAGGCGGCCACCGTTCTGCTGGCTGAAGCAGAGGCAGCGGCAAGCCACACCACCCAGCTTGCCCAGAGTTCCCAGTCCGCGGTGGCGGAAAGCGAAAATCGGATTGCAGCCCTGCGCGGCCAACTGGCCCAGGCCGAGCAGCGCCACCGGGAAGCCGAACGGGCCGCGGATCGCTTGCAGACCCGCTTCGATCTGCTGGAACGGCTGCGCAACGAAGGCGCCGGCTATGCGAATGGCGTGCGTGCGGTATTGCAGGCCGCGGGCAAAGGGCAGTTGACCGGCGTCATCGGCACAGTGGCCTCCCAGCTATCTGTGCCCGCCCATCTGGACAAAGCCATCGAAACCGCGTTGGGCGGCGCCTTTCAAAATGTGATCACCGCGGGCTGGGACAACACCCAGGCCGCCATCGACTTTCTCAAAGGCTCTGGCCAGGGGCGGGCTACTTTTCTGCCTCTGGACCGGCTGAACGTTCTGCCCGCCATCGACCCACCCAACGAACCGGGGATTTTGGGCAATGCCGCGGCACTGGTCGAGTACGCGCCCGCAATTGCCCAGGCCGCGCAGCAGCTACTCAACCGGGTCTGGGTGGCCGAGGACCTGCCTGCTGCCCGGCGTGCCCTGGACCGACAGCGGGGATCGACGCCGACGGTCGTCACACTAGGCGGTGAGATTGTGCGGCCCGGCGGCGCGGTCACCGGCGGCAGCGACGGTCGCCGCCAGGACGATTCTGTGCTGGCCCGAGAGCGGGAATTTCGGGAACTGCCCCCCCAGATTGCCGCCGCCCGCCAGACAGCCCAGGCCGAGCAAAACCAGGAACAGGCGCTGAGTCAGGCATTGGCCGGGGCGCAGGCTGCACTGACTACGAGCCGGACAGAGGCCGACGCGGCCCGCCAGACCGCATCCCAGAGCCAGCAGGCCGTGGAACGCGCCCGTCTGCAACAGAGCCAGGCCCAGGAGCGGGCAGCCTGGCAGCAGAAGCGCAGCAGTCAGTTGGCAGCCGAAGCCACCCGCCTGGACGAACAGGAATCTGCTTTGCAGCAGGAGGTAGCCGATTTCACCGGGCGGGAAGAGAGTTTGGCTGCCGAGCTTGCGGCCGCGGACGAAGCCGCCGCAAGCGCAAATTTGGACGGTCTGCTCCGTCAACTGGCCGATCTGCGGGCCGCGGCCGCGGAGAGCCAGGGCCATCTGCGCAACCAGCAGGCCAGCCTGGACGCGGCCCGACGGGCCGGGGAGGCAATGAAAAGCCAGATCGATTCCCGCACCCACCGGCTGGAGACATTGACCGCTGAAATCGGACAGTTGCAGACAGAGACAGCCTCGCGGGAGGAGATGGAAATCCGTCTCGCCCAGCAGATGAGCGGCTTGCAGGCGGAGATCGAGCCGGCCCAGGCTGAGCTGGCCCAGGTCCAAACCCAGCAGATTCGGGCGGAAAGCGAAGAGCGGCGTTTGCAGCAGCTTCTGCGCCAGGACGAGACCCAATATAACGCGGCCCAACTGAAGCTGCAACGGGCTGACGATCGGTTGGACATTCTGCGCCAGGAGATTCGTCAGGATTTTGGCCTGGCCGAGATGGAGCAGAGCGAGGATGTGGCCTATCAGCCGCCCCTGCCCTTCGATACGATTGTGGCCCAATTGCCAGTGGTGACGGAACTGCCGCCGGGGATGGAGGAGGAGGTGCGGGAGACCCGTGCCCGTCTGCGCCGTCTGAGCAATGTCAATCCGGACGCGCCCAAAGAGTATGAGGAGGCTGCGGGTCGTCACGATTTTCTGCTGAACCAGTCGCAGGATTTGGAGAAGGCTGCCTTTGATTTGCGCCGGATCATCCGGGAACTGGACAAGCGAATGGAGGCGGAACTGCGCCGCACCTTTGATGCGGTCTCCCACGAATTTGTCCATTTTTTCCAGTTGCTCTTCCGGGGCGGCACTGCCCAGATATCCCTGACCGACCCGGAGGATATTATCAATACCGGCGTGGAGATTGTGGCCCGCCCACCGGGTAAGCGCCCCCAAAGTCTGGACCTGCTGTCCGGTGGCGAACGTTCTCTGACTGCCTGTGCGCTGATCTTTGCGATCCTGCGGGTCAGCCCCACCCCCTTCTGCATTCTGGATGAGGTGGACGCGGCCCTGGACGAGGCGAATGTGGACCGTTTCCGGGAAGTGGTGGAGGAGCTGGGTGTCAACACCCAATTTATTCTTATCACCCACAACCGACGCACGCTGGAAGCCAGCAACACCATCTACGGCATTACAATGGGCGACGACGGCGTGAGTCGGGTGATCAGTCTGCGCCTGGAAGGGGACGAAATGGTGGAGGTGGAGAAAGGCGAGGCAGTGGAGGCCGTTGAAGAAGAACAGGAATCGGTGACGATGTAACGCCGGGCGATTCCTGTCGTGCAAAAACGCAATCCGTCCACAAACACCGATCTGTTATTGATTTTCAGCCATCTGAACGTATAATATATGTTGTACTATTGTTTAGGCATTACGCAGTTGACCGTTTGCGTAGCCGAGTCTGCAAGGCAAATGGAAAGCTCAACTGCATCCTGTCTGTTGTGTTCTATCTTCAGAGCAATGCCTGTTACCTCGTCACTGCCACCGGTCAGCACTATCCGAAAGGAATTCCCATGACAGTCAAACGAACTCTCACTCTGTTGCTCTTCGTGCTGCTTGCGCTGGGTCTTGCCGCGTGTGGCGAGGACAAACCCACAGCCACGCCTGAACCGGCAGCGGCGACAGACACACCTGTCCCGCCAACAGATACACCGGTCCCCCCCACCAATACACCTGCGCCCGCGGCCGTGGCCGCCATTGATACACCCACACCCGCGGCTGGTGAGGCCAGCAGTTTTGCCGCGCCCAACGATATATTGAAATCCTATCGAACCAAAGGGCAGTTTTTGATCACCACGACCTTCCAGGATGGCACCTCAACCAGCCAGGATATGCAGTTGGAGGGCGCATTCGTTCGCACAGACAACGCTTACGGCTCTGACGAATCTTTCCAGATGACCGTCAATGAGAGCGGTAATGTGGAACAGGTGTCGATCTATAAGATCGGCGAGTGGGTTTCGGCCAATTCCCAGGGCGAGTGGATTACAGTGGGTCGGGACAATGCGGGCCTCTTCACCGCGATGTCGGATATTTTCACCTCCTTTGTCGATGGCTTTGTGCTGGAAAGCTCGGAAGCTGACAATCTGGGCGATGAGACAGTTGACGGTGTCACAGCAACCCACTATCAGATTCAGGACACGACGATCTTCACACGCATGGCGGAGATGGCCCCGGACGCGGAAGAGGTGATCGACAAGGCCGAGATGAATGTGTGGGTTGCCAAAGAGGGCGGCTACGTTGTCAAGTATACTGTTCTGGCAGAGGTGAGCAATGTGATGGAGACCAATGCCGCTGGGGAGGAAGTTGCTACCACCCAAAGCGTGAATTGGTCCTATCAGATCTATGACGCCAACGCGGACATCACCATTGCCCTGCCCGCGGATGCACCGGAGCCGGGCGTTGTCAGCGTGCCCGGTTTTGCCGAGGGCGAGTTCCCTGTGCCCGAAGGTGGCAAGTTGGCCGCCAATATGATTGGGATGCCCGAAGTGACCAGTGATTTGACCCAGGAGGAGTTGGTCAAGTTCTATTCCGACGCGTTGACTGCACTGGGCTGGACTTTCAGCGGCGATTTCGGATTCTATGAAGTGACGAAGGGCGACGTGAGTTTTTCGCTCTTTATCGACACCGCGGACAATGGCAAGGGCCGGGCGCAGGTCTTCGCTGAATAGTAGGCAATAATCAGCGATTTAGAATTCACAGAACGCTGATCACCGATAGCCGACAAAGAAAGGGGAGGAACCGAAATATTTCGGTTCCTCCCCTTTCTTTGTGTACGTCTTCTTGCCACCCACCCTGGCAAAGCCAGAGCCAAAGAGGATTGTATACACGGATGGAAAGGGACACGGATTTTTCTGATCTGTGTTCCTTTCCATCCGTCTATACAAAAATTCCTCGTCTCTTGCACAGAAAGCAAAGATTTCACTGGCAAGCGTCTAATGCCCCAGCACTTCCACACTTTTCTCCCGGTCGTGGTGGGTGAGCCGGGCCTGGCCGAACTGGGCAAGCAATCCCCGCGCCCGATCCCGACGGCTCTGCAATTCGGCTTTGTTCACCTTCCAGTCCCCTTTGATCTGGGAAATGACCAGCAGGGAGTCGCCCCAAATATCAAGCCGGGCTGTACGAGGATCCGCGCCGCTCTCTCTCAGGCGCTTGACAATCGCTTCCAACGCGGCGATAAGCGTGTCGTATTCGGCCTCGTTGTTGGTCACCCGATCCCCAAATTTCAGCCGCACCAATTGGCGGGGAAAGCCCGGCCATTCCAGCGCGTAACTGCCATAGCCCAATCCCGGATTGCCTTTGCTTCCCCCATCAAAGATCACCCGGATGGGCTGCTCTGGGGCCTGGCCAGGCAGGGGCGTCATGACAGAGGGCGCGTCGTTGCCGGACTCGGTGGGCGAACCGACCACCACATGCCCGCTCACCGCGGATTTGTAGGGAGTGGCAGGCGCTTCGTCCCGCTGTGCGGCCGCGGATTGGGCGGGTGGAGTTGTCGGATGGAGTAGTTGGCGCAGGCCATCGGCTGTAATGGCGGGCGCAATTGCCAACGGGCGCTGATCGGTCAGGGCTGCTTCGTTTTCCAGCAGGCCATTGATACGCAACTGGCGTGTCAAACGTCTGCGTTCCGCGGGAGAAAGCTGGCGGATTTCTTCAATGAGGGCGTCGATCCGGCGTGTGCGTGTCATGGGCGTCAGGCAGCCTGGCGCTCTTTGCGCCGCCGGGCACGGGCCTTTTCCCACAAGAAAAGCAGATTGGCCTGATGGAAGTTCTGCACAAGCCCGCCCAGAGGAATACGGCTGCGGCCAAAACCTTCCACGTCGTGCTGGAGCAGGTCGTGTTTGGTGGCCCCGTTGTCCATCAGATTCTCCACCAGCGACTCAATGTGGTTGAGATAGGAGATGCTTTCATCGATACTGCTGGTCACTTCCCCCCGCAGCAAAATATCGCCGTGGCCCTGGACAATCGATTCCAGATTGTAGTCGTGGAGCATATGCAATGATTGGCGATACTGATCCATATTGGAGAAGGGCGTGGCAATCAGCGGAACCGGCATAATCAGATCGCTGGCAAAGAGCACCTTTTCTTCCCGCACGTGGACAACGCACACCTCTGGGCTGGGGCCAGGCGCGTGCATAATGTGAATGGTCTTGTCGCCCAGGCGGATGAGCGCGCCTTCGCTGAAGACAAACTTGGGCAGGCGAATGTCCACCTTGAAAAGTTCTGGCGTATGCTCCCTTGCCTCTTCCAGCGATTTGCGCCCATAGCGCTGGAGCATATCCCGGGTCTTTTCGTGGGCAATCAGTTCGGCATCGGGAAAGAGGCACGAGCCATAGACGTGATCCGCGTGGCTGATGGTATTGATCACATATTTGATGCCAGCCGGGCAGACCCGTTTGGCAAATTCAATAATCTGGTTGGTCTCCGAGGGGAAGGGAAGGGTGTCGATCAGAATCCCCCCTTCCGACGTCACAACCAGACCGGCGTTGACCTCGGCATAGAGACCGCTGGTAAAGACCCACGTATCATCAGCAACCCGTGTACGAATAATGGCCACGGTTCGGTTTCCTTTCTGCTCGGCAGAGTGGCAGAGAATCACTCTTTGCCACTATACTCTTTGTCACCCAGAGTCAAGATACAGAGTAAAAATAGCATAAACAATGAAGTCGATACAGACCGGCTAGTCTAACACAGAACCTTGGCCTTCGTCAAGGGAATTAATTGAAAATTCAGGTTGACTTTTGGGGACACCTGTCAGCCCCACCAATTGAAAAGCCATCCGGGAAGAATTCTCCCGGATGGCTTTTCGAGACCCCGCGATGCCGTGTATACCAGTGGGTGCGAACCTGCTTAAGCAGGTGGGTGCCAGCTGAACGCTTCCGTCTTGCCCTGATCGAAACCGGGCTATCACATCCACGTTGCCTCGCAATGCTCCCAAGTTTCTAATGTTGGCTCGCCCCGTATGCTGGTTGATCACGCACACCGCAGGGTTCTGCAAGAACTATAGCACACCAGTCAGAAGCTGCAAAATAGGGCAAAACCGGCAAATTGCAATCGCTTACAATCGATTGCAAGCGACGCGTTCCCCAGGGCTGCTTGCCACTGGCTATTTCTTCTTGTCGCGCACGGCAATGTGCAATTCGCCCAACTGCTTTTCGCTCACCGAACTGGGCGCTTCCAGAAGCAAATCCGTGCCTGTGGCCGTCTTGGGAAAAGCCATCACATCCCGGATACTGGTGGCATCCGCATAGAGTGCGACCACCCGTTCGATGCCCAGGGCAATACCGCCGTGTGGGGGTGCGCCGTATTGGAAAGCTTCGAGCAGGTGTCCAAACATTTCGTCCACCTCGGCCTCATTCATCCCCAACCGCTTGAAAAGCCGCATCTGGTGATCACTGCGGTGGATACGGATGCTGCCGCCGCCGATCTCCCAGCCATTGAGAATAACGTCATAGGCTTTGGCTTTGACACTGCCCGGCTCGTCCTCCAGCCGGGGCCAGTCCTCATCCTTGGCAGTGGTGAAGGGGTGATGGGCCGCGCTCCAGCGCCCCTCCTCTTCGCTGTATTCCAGCAGGGGGAAGTCCACCACCCAGCAGAAGGCGAGCAGGTCTGAATCGATCAGTCCGGCCCGCCGACCGATCTCCAGACGCAGATTGGCCAGGCTGGGGTTGGTCACACCCGGCTTGTCCGCCACCAGCAGAATCAGATCGCCCGCGCCCGCGCCACTGGCAGCGACAATGCCGTCGATTTCGTCCTGGCTGAGGAATTTGGTGATCTGGCTGCGCAGGGCATCGCCGGTGTAATGGCCGTCAGCATCCGGTTCGCCGGTCACGCCGATCCAGGCCAACCCCTTTGCGCCGTAGGGTTTGACCAATTCGGTCAATTCGTCGATCTCCCGTCGACTCATCCCCGCGCCACCGGGATAGACGACACCCTTCACCAGACCACCAGCAGCCACCGCGTTTTTGAAGACCGCAAAACCACTCTCCGACAGCAGATCGCTCACATCGAAGAGCGTCTGACCGAAGCGGATGTCGGGCCGGTCGACGCCATACTTCGCCATTGCTTCGTCCCAGGTGATGACAGGGAAGGGCGTTTGCAAAATCCGCTTGCGGCTCACGGCCTGGGAAAGTTCGATGAGCATTGGCTCGATCAGGGCCAGAATATCGCTCTGATCCACAAAACTCATCTCCAGGTCCAATTGGGTGAACTCCGGCTGGCGGTCGGCGCGCAGGTCTTCATCCCGAAAGCAGCGGGCAATCTGGAAATAGCGCTCCATCCCGGCCACCATCAGCAATTGCTTCATCTGCTGGGGGCTTTGGGGCAGAGCATAAAATTTGCCCGCGTGCATCCGACTGGGCACAACAAAATCCCGCGCCCCTTCTGGCGTGCTTTTGAGCAGAATCGGCGTCTCGATTTCCAGAAAATCCCGGTCGGAAAGATAGTTGCGGATAAAGCGTACAATATCGTGGCGCAGGATAAGATTTTGGGCCAGCTTCGGGCGGCGCAGGTCAAGATAACGATATTTCAGGCGCACGGCCTCGTCCACATCATCGCCCTGGCTGCCGCTGATGACAAAAGGCGGTGTGCGGGCTTCGCTCAGAATCACCACCTGATCGGCAATGACTTCGATGTTTCCCGTGGGCAGGTCGGGGTTCTCGAAACCGGCGGGGCGCTTCTGCACAGTGCCGTGGAATTGCACAACAAACTCGCTGCGCAGGGTGGCTGCCACCGCGTGGGCCTCGGGCTGATTGTCCGAATTAATGGTGACTTGGGTAATGCCAAAGCGATCCCGCACATCCAAAAATATCAGACCGCCGTGATCCCGCCGTCGATTGATCCAGCCCGCCAGCGTCACCTCTTTACCCGCATCTTCTACCCGCAACACCCCACACGAATGGCTCTTCAGCATTTTCGACTCCGTACTCCGTTTGTTCCCGCCGGTTGGATTTTTGAAAATATCCCTTCAATTATAGTTGCGCCCGGTGGCACACGCAATTTAGAGGGGAGCGGAAAGAGAAGAACCAGGACAATAGCAAACCAAAATAACCACAAAGCCACAAAAACACGAAGGAAAAGCAAACAGACATTTCTTGCTGTTCTTTGTGACTTTGTGGCTTCGTGGTTAAAATGCCACATACCCCCCATCCACAGGAATGCACTGGCCGGTCACATAATCCGACAGGTCCGTGACCAGAAACTCGACAACTTTGGCGCAGTCCTCCGGCCACCCCAGCCGCCCCAGTGGAATGTCCGGCTCCAGGCGGGCGCGGGCCTCGTCGCTGTTGCGTCCGCTGGCCAGGGCACGGGAGGAAAGAATCCAGCCCGGCGCGATGCAATTGACATTGACGCCGTGGGGCCCCAGCTCCGCGGCCAGGACGCGGGTATAGTGGATGATCCCGGCTTTGGCGACTTTGTAGGCCACCCCATTGCCGCTGCGCCCGCTCCACAGCCCGGCCTGGGAACCTACATTGACAATCTTCCCCGACCCCGCCGCTATCATCGGTCGGCTGGCCGCCTGACAGCAGAAAACAGTGCTGGTCAGATTGATGTCCATAATATAGCGGTAGTGGTCTTCCGGCGCGGTGGCCGCGGAAGTTTGGGCCGGGGGATGCAGCATTCCCCCCGCGTTGTTGACCAGAATGTCCAGGCGGCCAAAGGTGGCGATAGTCTGCTCCACCATCGCGTCCACTTCCGCTTTGACGGTCACATCGGCCTGCACACCCAACGCCCGGCAGTCCAGGGCTTCCACCTCTTCCATCACTGTCGCCGCGCTCAGTGCCTCGTTATACTCCCTGGCCGCCTGCAAGTCGATGTCATTTACCACCACATCCGCGCCCAGCCGGGCCAGATGCAGGACGTAGGCCCGCCCCAACCCCCGCGCCCCACCCGTCACGAGAGCTACTTTGCCACGCAATTTCATTGTCGTTTCCTTTCCGCTGGAAGAATTTTCACCGGGGAGCCGCGGAAACGCGAAGTCTCCGCCCACATTTTCAGCGCAAAAGGCAAAATGAGCAATCAGCCGTAAATGCCCCGCTTGAACAATTGTACACAAAAGGCTATGATTTTGTGAGCCAATCGGATGGGCTGGCAATCCATCCCCCCAATACCACAAAATCCAGGAGGAAATTTGTATGATTGAGACCCGCGTTGTCTATTTGGAACCCGGCAAACTCTCCATCGAAACCGTTACGCTCCCCCCACTCAAGCCCACGCAGGTGCTGGTCAAAACTCACCAGGCATCGGTCTGCGGCTCGGAGCGCTATTTCTATCGGGACATTACTGTGCGCCCCCAGGACGAGGCCAAAGGCGGACCGGAGGTGCAATTGGGCGCACACAGCAAAACCGACCGCGCCCACGCCTACCCTATGGGTCCCCTGGGCCACGAGGGCGGCGGCACGATTGTGGAAATGGGCAGTGGCGTGGAGGAATATCTGGGGGGCGGCACTGTGCGTGTGGGCGATCGGGTGGGCAGTCTCATCTATCCCACCTACTCGGACTATTGGGTCACAGACCTGGCCCACATCCAGCCTATTCCCAGCGGCGTCTCTTTCGAAGTCGGTTGTCTCTACGAACCCCTGGGCTGTGCGGCCTGGGCAGCCATTCACACAGGTGTAAAGCTGGGGGATGTGGTGGCGGTCAACGGCGTGGGCTTTGCCGGCAACATTCTGCTCCAGGGCGCGCTGAAGTCGGGAGCATCCCAGGTCATCGCCATCGACGTCTCCCCGGAGAAGCTGGAGATTGCCAAGCGGCTAGGCGCACATCACACCATCAACGCCCGGCTGGTCGATCCCGTGGCCGCGGTGGATGAATTGACCAAAGGCGCGGGGGTGGATGTAGCCATCGAAGCCGTGGGTGGCACGGGCATCGGGCTGGTGCAGGCCGTGGGAATGGTGGGCCACAACGGCATTCTGGCGCTCTACGGCGACAACTACGCGCCGGTCAAAGAATTCTCCTTCCACCGCTTCCACGAGGACGGGCTGGAAGTGCGCAACCTCAACGCAGTCCACTACACCAAACTGCGCTCCGTGGAACACATGCGCGAGGCATTTCGGGCCGTGGAGCGGGGTGTGTTCAATCTGGATATCATTTTGGAAAATTCAACCCGCCATCGGCTGGCCGAACTGCCCACGGTATTCCAGGACGAAACATCCTCGGAGGACGAGCAGTCCTCCTTGAAGACGATTATTGTGCCTTGACAACGCAGCCATCCAGACATTCCCAGGCGGGCAGCCGGGGCATCGCGGCAATAGACTTGGGCAGAGAACAGTCCCATTGGCCTATGAATGTGGCTGGACTGGGCTGAACAGGCCACGCGGAATAGCCGATATTCAATACAAATGGCGTAATCGTGCGGGACAAGCGTATTGCACAAACGCCTCGCCACGATTTCGCGACAAGTGTTTGAACGCTTTGCAAATACGAATGGAGTCATCCGGTGATAGAGCCAGTATCCGCCCTCGGTTCCAATCACACAAGTTTACGCATGTGGGCAGCCTTTTCCAGCAGAGGCAAGGGTGAACTGCACTCCGAAAGCGAGCCAGTTGCGCCAGCGCCCGTGACCCCCTCAGCGACACTGGAATCTGTGCCCAAACCAGCCGCATTGGAGATGCCATCGGGCAGCCACGTGATGACGTGCAAATGCACGCTCTGCTCCAACACAGGCATGGAATCC
Organism: Caldilineaceae bacterium; assembly: GCA_019637685.1. Lineage (GTDB taxonomy): Bacteria > Chloroflexota > Anaerolineae > Caldilineales > Caldilineaceae > JACQGT01. The sequence continues at coordinate 20,275 of JAHBVF010000006.1, forward strand.
ATCGCGTCGCCATTGGGGGGCGTAAAAATTGTCGAAGTCAACCTGACCGGGACCCTCAGCAGCGAAGAAAAAGAGATGGTCAAAAAATTGCAAGAACGGGACGTGCAAGTGCGCCGCCACGAGCAGGCCCATTTGGCAACAGCAGGCCCGCACGCGTTGGGCGGCCCACAATACACCTTCCAGGTTGGCCCAGATGGCAGACGCTACGCGATCGGCGGCGAAGTACAGGTGGATATGTCGCCGGTGTCGGGCGACGCGGAAGCCACCCTGCGCAAGGCGCAACAATTGCAGCAGGCCGCCCTGGCCCCCGTAGACCCATCCGGTGCGGATCGCAACGTGGCCATGGCCGCGGCGCACATGGCCCAGGACGCGCGCCAGAAAATTGTCGAAGAGAGACGAGAGGCCGCGGAGGAGATTCGCGAGGAAAAAGCGCCAGAGAAGAGCAAAGAGACGGAAACGGGAGAAGGGGCTGTGGAGCCATCCCAGGCCACGGGCAACCCATTACCACCAGCCCACACCAACCCCGCGGAGGCGGACTCGCCACCGCTTGTCTCCCAAAACGAACAGACGGAAAACGAATCCAGCCACAACCTGGACTTCTATGCATGACAAGTCGCCACCAGCAAACCCGAGAGAAAAAACCGGGGCTGCATTTGACATCTCGGCAGGCCGATGCTACAATACTTTCCGTTGTGCAAGTGTCGGAATTTTCTGGGGGCGTGGTGTAGCGGTTAGCATGTCGGCCTGTCAAGCCGGAGGTCGCGGGTTCAAATCCCGTCGCTCCCGCCAGAGAAATAAAAAAAGCCCCTTCCGGACCGGAAGGGGCTTTTTGATTACAGCAACTTAGGCTTTTCCAACAAATAAATTCCCCAAATTGATTTGGAAAAGCCCAAGCCGTTCAGGGAAATTGTCGCCGGATCGGGGATTTATTTTCTTTGAACGGCCTTATTCCTTGTCGTCCCCGGACGGATCAGGCGCGCCCATAATATTGAAGCCCCCATCCACGTACAGCACTTCGCCTGTCACCTTGCGCGACCAGTCGCTGAGGAGATAGCGGGCTGCGTCGCCGATGTCTTCCTGATCCACATTGCCCATGGGTGCAACCGAGCCTACATAGTTCAAGCTCTTGCGGAAGCCGCTGACGCCCGAAGCGGCCAGGGTTTTGATCGGCCCCGCGCTGATAGCATTGACCCGAATCTGGTTCTGGCCCAAATCCCAGGCCAGGTAGCGCACAGTCGCTTCCAGCGCGGCTTTGGCCACACCCATCACATTATAATTGGGCGTCACCTTCTCCGCGCCGTAATAGGTCATGGCCATCATTGCACCGCCGTCCGGCATAAGGGGATAGGCACGCTTTGCCAGCGCGACGAGGCTGTAGCAACTGATGTCCATGGCAACGCGGAAACCCTCTCGACTGGTATTGACAAAGCGACCGCCCAATTCTTCCCGGGGCGCGAAAGCAATGGAATGCACCAGAAAATCCAGCGTTCCGAAATGTGCTTCGACTTTGGCGAAGAGGGCATCTATGGCCTCTTCATTGGTCACATCGCACTCCTCCACAAAATTGACACCCAAACTCTCGGCCAATGGCTCCACGCGCTTCTGCAGAATTTCGCCCGCGTAGCTGAAACCCAATTCAGCACCTTCTGATGCCAATGCCTGGGCAATGCCCCAGGCAATCGAATTTTTGTTGGCAATGCCAAAGATCATGCCGCGTTTTCCTTCAAACAGGCCCATCTTCACTCTCCTCCATAATAATGCATTGAATACTGTGTTAGTTTCAGCCCACTGCCTACGACCCGATATGCAGATCAGTGTATCCTACTTCGCACAAAAACGGTACTGTCCAGTTTATCAGATCGGGACAGCGACGCAGCCAATCGTACATAAAGAATTTCACAGAGCTAAACACCGAGCCAAGCTTTCAGTTACGCGTCTATTCCAGCCAACCCATGCAAATTCAAATTATTCAGGAATATGCGCCCAACCTGGCAAAATCAAAGCCAAAGAAGGTCGTACACAAAAACTTCTCATTTTCACAAAAGACAAGGGGTTCACTGGGAAAGTACTATTGGTTCCGACCTGACGCCAATTGTTAAGTGAAAGTGCTTTCTTAGCATTTTTCGTAAAGTTTACGCAAGCCAAAGTAACTCAAATCAACAAAATTGGTGAAAATTGGTCGAAATTCGTACTTTACAAACCAAAACTTGTATGATACACTTTCTGTCAAGAGGAACTGAGTTGTCACGTTGTGGTTGGAAGCCACTATCGGGGGAAGCGTGACGAGTCAGTTCTTCCCATTTAAGAAACAAAATGCGGTTGGGGCCAAGGCCCCAACCGCATTTTGTTTTCCGGGCAGGCTATGCGGAAACAATGCGCAGATAGCGGCGTTTGCCCACCTGCAAGACTTGATCCCGGCCTGGGGTATGGGTGACTTCAATCCCCACATCCTCCACCACATCGCCATTCAAGCGGACACCGCCCTGTTGGACAAGCCGCCGGGCTTCGCTGTTGCTGCGGGTAATGCCCTCGGCGTTCATCAGATCGAGCAGGCCGGTGGTGGCGGAAATAGTTGCTTCCGGCGCGTCGCTGGGAATATCCCCGGCAAACATGCGCCGGGCATCCTCCGCGGCCTGATCCGCGGCCTCGTCGCCGTGGAAGATGCTGACAATTTCCCAGGCCAGTAGGGCTTTAGCCTCCTGGGGGTTCAACTGGCCGCTCTCCATCTGCGCGAGCAGACCGTCGATCTTCGTTTGGCTCCAGCGGGTGACCAATTCGGCAAAGTTGCGGAAGGTGTGATCGGGCAGGCTCAGCACCTTTGTAAAGATGACGCCCGACGCTTCGTTGATGCCAATCGAATTGCCGGTGGATTTGCTCATACGCAGGGTTCCATCGGTGCCCACCAGAATGGGAAAGGTCAAGACCACCTGGGGATCCGCGCCCCGCGCCTCCATCAATTTGCGGCCCGCCATCAAATTAAAAAGCTGATCCGTGCCGCCGATCTGCACATCTGTGTTCAGCGCCACCGCGTCGTATCCCTGCATCAACGCATAGAAGAATTCGTGCAGCCAAATGGGATCGCCTTTGGCGTGGCGTTTGCTGAAATTGTCCCGGGTCAAAAACTGCTGCACAGTAAAATTGCTCGCCAGATCGATAACATCGCCAAAGCTGAGTTCGCCCAGCCATTTGTGGTTGAATTCCACCAACGTCTTCTGCCTGTCCAGAATACGGAATGCCTGCTCGGTGAAGGTGCGGGCCTTCTCCATAGCCGCGTCCAGCGTCTGTTGCTGGCGCGCGCTTTCTTTGTCGCTGGGGTCGCCGATCGTCCCGGTGAAGGTGCCAATCAGGAAGACGACTTCGTGGCCCAGTTCCTGAAACTGGCGCAGTTTGCGCAGGGGGACCGTATGGCCCAGGTGGAGATCGGACGATGTGGGATCAAAACCACAGTAGACACGCAGGGGGCGGCCAGCCGCGCTGGCTTTCTCCAGACGCGCCCGCAGTTCTTTCTCCATATTTATGCGTGTCAGATCGTCGCCAAAGTCGACGCCGCGCATCAAAATGCGCATCTGTTCTTCGACGGGAGGGAATTGGGTCATAGTGGGTTTCCTGAGAAGCAGTGAACGGTTGATTGATTGTCGGATCGAACAAATGTCCGGCCTTGGGTAGAGACCAGGGCCAATTGCATACAAACAAAAACGCGTGGCTGTGCGCCACGCGTTCAAAACGGGGTGAAACGTCTGCTCACTGGCAGACAGAGAGAACAGCGCAGCCGGAATGGGTGGGGCGTCTTGCGCCCCTGGGATACGAGTAGGTATAGACGGCTGGGCAGGCGAAACGGCTGTTCATAGGCAGACTATAGCACGCGCTTTCGGTAAGGTCAATTTTCTTGCCCCCCGACAGAATCATCCCTGTGGGAAGTCGCAGATGAATTTTGGCAGACGCGAAGGAAAGGATGACCGGTCGACGTCTAATCGCCTGATTCCCCAATCGATCCTTTGTGTTGGGATTGGAGAATCAGGCGATTTTGTAGCGCTGCGGCAATTTCAGGTTTCGGTGCTGGCCCGCGGCAGACGCAAGCCCGCCGGCCTTTCACCCCCTAGTCACGGCCCAGAATCGCATCCCACAGCCGTTGCCAGGCGGAAGGGGCTGGCGCTTCCGCGGGCGCAAGTGATGGGGCAGGCATGGCTGTTGGGGCCGGGGTTGCAGTGGCTGGAATTGCAGTGGCTGGGGATTCGCTGGCTGCCGGTTCATCCGTTCCACTCAGCACAATCTGAACGACTTCCCCGTCGATGACTACCACCAGCGCGGGGGAAAGGGAGAGCCACTGGGCCACCTGCGGGTCTGCGGCCAGGGCAAAATATTCGGCGCTGCCAAAGACGACAGTACGCGGCGTGCTATTGGCTTCCAGCGCTGTGTCCACCCAAAGAGGATAGAGACTGCCATCTGCGGTCTGCACCTGTCCCTTCCAGACGAAACTTTTGCCCGCCACAAAACGCATCCGCCCATTCTCCGGCACAGACTCGGCTTCTGTCAATTGGGCACGGGCTTTGCTTGCCTGCACAGCCTGCGCGCCTGATGCATCCGCGGTTGCACTCTCGGCAATAGCCGCAGGGGCCGCGGCATAGGCCTGGGCACGCGGCACGGCATCCTCCAAAAAGAGGCTGTTGGACCAGTGGATATCCGTCGGGTCTGGCGGCCAGCGGAAGGAGCCGGACCATTCAAATGTATTACTCCCGGCAGTCATCCCCGGCTCCTCCACCAGATAGCTGGTATAGGGGGTAACAATGCCGTACTCCAGGCTCAATTCGATGATGGCGTTGACAATTTCCGGGTCCGCGCCGTTGCGGCGCACAGCAGTCAGCAGGCTGCCGATCTTGCGGGTGGCCCACAGCCGGGCCACAGCCGATTCCCCGCCACTCGTCGCCAGTTCCAGCCCGGAATAGTCAAAACTGCGGACCGCGCCGTTGACATCGCCCGCCAACTTCACAGTGACCGATCCACCCGCTTCGTAGCGTCCGGCCCAGACCAGCTGCCCACCGGCAAAGAGATCGGGCAAAGGAAAGGGAAAACTATCGCGAATGTCCAGGGGTTTGCCCTGTCCATCTGTAAAAGTGACCGACAATCCGGAAAGCACGGGCGTACTCACCCCGGCATAGAAACTACTCACTGCCTCGTCGATCTTCTCGCTGGGCAGGACGTAGCTGCTGCGCCCGCCCAGGGACGCGCTCACCTCATCCAACAGGTCCGTATTCACGTCGTAGCCCACGCCAAAGGTAAATAGGCGCAGCGTACGACCGTCGGGCGCGTTCCGCTGGGCGTTGGCGATAATCTTATTGGGATTTTCCTCGCCCTGGGTAGGCAGGCCGTCGGTGAGAAAGAGGACGTAGGCCGGTCGCGATGTCTCCTGGGGACTGTCGAGCAGCAGGAGCGCTTCAAACAGTGCCCGGTTGATGTCGGTGGAACCGGTGGCGCGCAGCCGTTCGATCCATTTCTGGGCCGAGGCCCGGCTCTCCCCATCCGCGGGCTGAAGTTCCCCCTCCCAGCGGTCCACACCTGTGCTGAAGCTGAGCAGATTGAAGCGGTCGCCGTCGTTCAGATGATCCACCACAAAGCGGGCCGCGTCCTGGGCCTGGGCGATCTTTTCCCCTTCCATAGAGCCGGAGACATCCAGGACCAGCACAATATCCCGCTCCACAACAGCCTCAGTCGCCACATCCACAGCCGGCGCGGCCAGGAGCAGGAAGAAACCGTCCTCGCCCGCAGGCTTGTAGGAGAGTAGATTGACGCCGACTGTGCTGTCGTCGCTGCCCCAGTAGAGGGTGAAATCCCGCTGCTGGGCCGGGTCGCTGGACTCAAAGCCGATGACCGCGGCATCGTTGTCACTGCGTTCGATGGCGACTTCATGGCTGGGGCTGTAAATGGTGCGCAGACCGCTCTGGTCAACCAGTTCCACATTCACCGCGACGGTCGCCGCGGACTGATTGCCCCGGCGGCTGCCCAGAGGGACGCGGAAACGGTGCAGCCCATTTTCCAGCCAGACCAATTCCCGGTAAGTGAGTTCGACGGTGCGGCTGTCACCGGCAGGAATGGGAAAGACGCTGGCCTGGAAGAGGTCCCGCCCCACGTATTCGAGCAGGGCCGGGTCCCGCTGCTGGCGTACAATCTCTTCGTAGATGCGCCGGGCTTCCTCCTTCTTCAGCAATTTGCCCTCCAGCACCTGTCCATCCACCGTCATCTGAAAATCGCTGATGGCCGCGTCCTCGGGCAGCGGGAAGATAAATGTGCCCTCCTGCACCCGGTCTGAACTATTGCGAAAAACCTGTGTTACCCGCACGGCGGCCACGGGGTCGGTGATGGTGGCGTGTACCCGGTGGCTTTCCACAGTGACAGGCGAGGGCGGCCTTTCAACAACCGGCTGGGGCGGCATCACCGGCGGATCAACAATAATTCCCTGGGCCGCGGCAGGTAGGGCCGCGGTCAGGAGAATCAGCAGAGAAAGCAGAATCGTTGCGGCCAAACGCGAGGGGCCAGACAGATGGGGGTTCATTTTCGTTCCTCCGAGAAAAGTTGCGGTTGCACTGCTTTCAGGACGAAGAAAAGGACGGGGATGTTCCGCGATCTCGCCTCAATAGCCAGAGAGAAGACTTGTTATATCTGAGAGTGGGGTGGAACGATTGGCGTCGTCAGCACAGCACAAGCGAGAGAACGAAGATAATCAAAATATCGAGAAAATGAAAGTATTTTGCCATTTGAAAAATCCCAGACAATAGTTTATACTCCCCGCAGTCATAAATATCTGCCCATTTTTAAGTTTTGGGCTTCTCTTTCACCCCACCCATTCCGCTGACATATTTTCACCCAAAGGAGCCAAGATTATGTCCGCAGTGCAACCCAACGCGCATGGCAAACTGAATCGTCGTCAATTGTTACGGCTGGCAGGCGTAGGCGCGGCCAGTATTGCCCTGGCCGCCTGCGCCGCACCACCCCCTGCTGCTGCTCCAGCTTCCAGCGGCGGCGCAGAGGCAGGCACATCGCCAGCCCAAGCCGCGGCTACGGTCATTGCCACTACGTCTATGCCGGTCAACACCTTTGATGAAACCCTGAATCGGGCCAAAGACCGTCTACCCAATATCAATCTGGAAGTCAATGCCAATGGCTGGGGCAATGGCGGTTGGGATGGCTATTCCGACACTCTCCTTACCCGTATCGCCGGTGGGGAGCAGATCGATGTGATTATGATTGCCATCGAAGGGCTGGGTCTGCTCTCGGCCAAGAATGTCCTGCTGCCTCTGGATGACTTCATCTCCGCGGATGCCCCGGCCCAGGAGATTCTGCAGAACGATGTCCACGTCACCCTGCGTGAAATGTTGCAGGTGAACGGCAAGCAGATGGAGTATCCCTTCTCTTGGAACAATATGGTGATGTACTACAATACAGCTATCTTTGAGGAGGTGGGCGTCGAGCCACCCGGCACAGACTGGACTTGGGACGATTTCCTGGAGGTCTGCCTGAGTGTCGCCCGGGTGAGTGGTGGGGCCGATGACCGCTTCGCCTACTCGTTCTGGGGATCGGGTATGTTTGGTATGGCCGCCTGGTTCTTCAACAACGACACTTCGCCCCTGACCGCGGACTTGTCCGCTTCGAATCTGCTTGACCCCAAAGTGGCCGAGACTGTCCAGTTTATGGCCGATCTGATTTTGAAGCACAAAGTGGCTCCGAATCCCGAAGGATGGGAAGAGTCGGCCCAGTTTCATGCGGGCAATTTGGCTATGCGCACCTGTGGTCGCTGGTGCATTGGCGGCTCAATGGAGGCAGAATTCGACACCTATGACCTGCAATATCAGCCCCACAAGGCTGGCCCCCTAAAGACAGTAGCAGGTACAGATGGCTGGGGCGTTTCCACCTCCAGCAAAAACCCTAACGATGCCTGGGAGATCGTCAAGCTGCTCTCTGGACCGGAAGCTTCGCTGGATATGGTACGCTTGGGCGGCAATATCCCGGCCCTGCGCTCGGTGGCCCAGCTGCCAGACTTTGCCGAATTCGGCCCGCCCAACACGGCCATCTTCTACGAGTCGCTGGACTATGCCGCGACTGTGCCGTCCCCCACTAACTTTAATGTCATTGAGCCGATTCTCAATCGCCACTATGCCACCATCTGGAACGGTGAAAAGAGCGTGGAAGAGGCGTTACAGGCAGCCCACGACGAATTGCAGCCTGAGATGGATAAGTTGCAGCAGGGATAAGAACACAAAACGAAAGGTGAGACGTGAGAGAGAGTCTCCGCGCTCACGTTTCACCTTTCTGGACGCACAGCGTGCGCTGAGGCTGCTCCCGTCACTCCATACAACGCAGGATGCCCCCAATGAAGTCTCCACCACCTATTGCCGCGAGTTCAGCCAGAAAGTGGGCCATCCGGTGGCCCGCCATTACAATGACCCGCCAGGAGACAATCGCTGGCTACCTCTTTGCTACGCCTGCCCTTCTCGGTCTGCTGGCCTTTACCGCCGTGCCTATTCTAGCCTCGCTGGCGCTGATCTTTCTGCACTACGATCTGTTGACGCCACCCAAATGGGCCGGCTTGGAAAACATCATCCACCTTGCCAATGACAAGCGACTACTCACGATTTATTGGAATACGCTGCGGTTGGTTGTGGGCACAACACTGTTGAATAATGTGATTGGGCTACTGTTGGCGGCGGGCGTCAATCGTTCTATGCCCAGCGCCCTGCGTTATCTGCTGCGCACATCGATTTTTTTCCCCGTGTTGACGACAACCGCTTCCTTGGCGGTGGTCTGGCGCTTTTTGCTAACCCAGGATCGGGGTGTCGTCAACTACCTCATCAGCCAGATTGGGCTGGACCCAGTGCCCTGGCTCAGCAGTTCCACCTGGGCACTGGTCTCGGCGATGATCTATGACGTATGGAAAAGCGCGGGCTATTTGATGGTCATCTACCTGGCGGGTTTGCAGGGGATACCAGAGGTCTACTACGAAGCGGCCAAAATTGACGGAGCAGGCCGCTGGCAACAGTTCCGCAACGTTACCCTGCCGCTGATTTCGCCCACAGCCTTTTTCGCTATTGTGATCTCCCTCATCGGCGCATTTCAAATTTTCGATAATGTGTGGGTATTGACTGAAGGCGGACCAGGAGACGCATCCCGGGTGATCGCCATTTTTATCTACGAAAAGGCATTCCGCGGCTTTGAAATGGGCTATGCTTCGGCAGTCTCTTTCACACTCTTTCTTATCCTGATCGTCTTGACTCTCTTCCAATTCCTAGGAGCCAGACGCTGGGTTCATTACGAATAGGCACAAAGAGGATCAAACTGTAATGGCTTCAGCGGTAAAGGGCACAACAACCGCCAAATCTATAGAATCTCCCGTCCGCCGCCTGTGGAACCATCTGGCCGAGGGCGCGCTCTGGCTGCTCCTCGTCGCCGTGGCACTGGTGGAGATCGCCCCCATCAGTTGGATGATCTCCACCTCTCTGCGCGATCCAAAGCACTCCTTCGATCTGCCGCCGGACTTTCTCCCCACGGCCTTCCACTGGCAGAATTACGTCAATGTCATCAATTCGCCCGACATTGAATTTATGCTCTTCTTCTGGAATAGTCTGAAGATCGCTCTGCTCGTCACAGGTGCGCAGCTTATCACCTGTTCCATGGCTGGATACGCTTTTGGTCGTCTGCGCTTCCCTGGTCGTGACCTGCTCTTCGGCCTTTTTCTGGCATCGTTGATGGTGCCTGCCACAGTAACGCTCATTCCCACCTTTATTCTGGTGCGAGACCTGGGGCTGATGAACACTCACTGGGCGCTGATCCTGCCCGGTGTGACCAGCGCTTTTGGTGTCTTTCTCCTGCGTCAACATTTCAAATCCTTACCAGAGGAGATGATCGACGCGGCCAAAATCGACGGTGCCAGCTATTTTCGTATCTATTGGCAGATTTTACTGCCCCAGACCGGGCCAGCCCTTTCTGCCCTGGGCATCTTTACCTTTCTCGCTTCGTGGAACAATTTCTTAGGCCCACTACTCTTTCTGCGAGATTGGGACAAATTTACCTTCCCCATTGCCATTGCCACTATTCGGGGCTATATGGGAACAGGCAATCAATCGGAAGTGCTGGCCGGAATTATGATTTCCATCTTTCCTATTCTCGTCATCTTCCTGCTGGCCCAGCGCTGGATCGTCCAGGGCGCAGCCATTACCGGTATGAAGTAGCAATGAGACTCTCGCCTGTCGCAGACGAACAGCCCGCCATCACCAACAGCACATACGTCTCCCACGTGGCCCGGACACTTTGGGAGAATCTGCCCGGCCTGCTTTGGAGCGCGCTGTTTTTCAATCTGGCGTGCATCCCAGCTTTTGTCCTCCTCTTTTTGGGGCTGGTTGTGCCGGGGCTGCTTGTGATGGCGGTGACTGCTGGCCCGGCCTGGGCTGCTTTGCAGGAATACACAATCCGTATGGCGGACTGGGAAGCCACCAATAGCCGCATATTTTTCAAAGCTGTTATCCGCCATTGGCGATCCAGCGCGTTGCTAACACTACTGACACTCTTTCCCTGGCTGGCCCTGTGGACAACACTGCCTTTGCTACAAATCAGCCCCGTCCCTCTCGTCGTCTGGCTGGGTCTTGGCGCAGATTTTCTGGGCATCGTTGTACTCTCTGCCCTTTCGCTTTACACATTTCCCCTGCTTGTCCGCCGCAATACCCCCATACGCGACACCTTACGGGATGGGCTGATTTTGATCAGCCGCTACCCATCCAATACCACCGGACTTCTGGCCTTGGGCATTCTTTTTGGCTTTGCTATCGCCTATCTAAGCCTGGGCTTACTCTTTTTCCTGCCCGTCATCTATAGCCTTTTTATTGCAACCAACAGCCTTCTGGTTTTTTCCCAAGAGGCATAACGACTCCTTTCCCCACCCACCACAAAAACAGGCAACCCAATGGACCACTTCCTCTATCGCAACGAAAAGACCAGCCAGATCAGCTTTCCCCTGGGCGGCATCGGCACGGGCTGTATTGGGCTGGCGGGCAACGGACGGCTGATCGACTGGGAGATTTTCAACCGGCCCAACAAAGGCAGTGTCAACGGCTTCTCCCACTTTGCCATCCGCGCCGAACGGGAGGGGCAGACGATTGACGCCCGCATCCTCCACGGCGATTTGACGACCCCCTATCAGGGCGAGCTGCGCGGCAGCAAATTCAACACCTTTGGCTGGGGACCCCGGCGGGAGTATCTGACCGGCCTGCCCCATTTCAAAAGCGTGGATTTCCGGGGCGAATTCCCCCTGGCCGAGTTGCACTATAACGACGACAGCTTCCCCGGCCAGGTGCAGTTACAGGCCTTCAACCCTTTCATTCCCACCAACGCCGACGATTCGGGCATTCCCGCGGCCTTCTTCGAGTTCAGCCTGACCAACACCAGCGACACACCCCTGACCTACGCGCTGGCCGGTGTGTTGAGCAATCCCCTGCCCACACCCCGGCGCAACCGGGTGGAAAGTGGGGAGTGGGGCCACGCCCTGCGCCTGGGCACGGAAGGCGTGCAGTCCGGCGAAGTAGGCTATGGCGATTTGACACTGGCGACGGACGCGGGGCTGGCCGACGACATCGACGTAAGCTGGCAGCAGTACTGGTATCGGGGGACCTGGTTCGACAATCTGGAGGTCTATTGGGACGATCTGAAACGGCCCGGCCCCCTCAAAAACCGGGTCTACAATGACGAGGAAGCGGGCAGTGGCGTGCGCTTCAGCCGGGAAGATACGGGGATGCTGGCCGTCCACGTGCCCGTGGCCCCCGGCGAAACCCGGCGCGTCCGTTTCGTCATCAGTTGGAGCTTCCCCACCTGTCACAACTATTGGAAGCCCGACCCGGAAAAACCCACCTGGCAGAACTACTACGCCACCCGTTTTGCCGACTCCGCGGCCAGTGCCCGTTACGCGCTCAGCCAGTGGGATCGACTCCACGCCGAGACGGCCAGCTTCCACGACGCACTCTTTGCCTCGACGATTCCCGCGGCTGCCTTAGACGCGATCTCGGCCAACATTTCCATTCTGAAATCCCCCACGGCCCTGCGCCTGGAGGACGGCACCTTCTACGGCTGGGAGGGACTGCACCCGGAGGAGGGCTGTTGCGAGGGCAGTTGCACCCACGTCTGGAACTACCAGCAGGCATTGCCCTTCCTCTTCCCCGCGCTGGAACGCTCTATGCGCACCGCGGATTATCGCCACAATCTGCTGGAAAGCGGCGCGATGCCCTTCCGCCTTCAATTGCCCATCGGCTCTGCGCCCTGGGATTTCCGCCCCTGCTGTGACGGCCAGTTTGGCGGGGTGATGAAAGCCTATCGGGATTGGAAGATCAGCGGCGACGACGGCTGGCTGGCCGACATCTGGCCTGCTGTCAAGAAGTCATTGGAATACGCCTGGAGCGACGACAATATCGACCGCTGGGACCCGGACAAGCGGGGCGTGCTCACCGGCCGCCAGCACCACACCCTGGATATGGAGCTATTCGGGCCGAACTCCTGGCTCAGCGGCTTCTATCTGGGCGCGCTCAAAGCCGCCAGCGAAATGGCCGCGCATCTGGGCGAAAGCGAGACAGCCGCCGAATATGCGCAGATTTTCGAGCGGGGCAAGGCGTGGGTGGACGAGCATCTCTTCAACGGCGAGTATTACATCCAGTCCATCGACCTGAAGGACCGTTCGCTGGTGGAAGCCTACGGCGCAAAGGATGACGTGCTCCACGGCGGCACAGCCCTGGACGCCTATTGGAACAGCGAGCACGAGGAGATCAAATACCAGATCGGCGAGGGCAGCAGCATCGATCAGGTCCTGCCCCAGTGGCACGCGTCCCTCTACGGCCTGGGCGATCTCTACAACCCGGCCCAGGTAAAGAGCGCGAGCGCGGCCATCTACAAATACAACTTCATCCCGGAGATGGGCAAAGTCTACAACCCCTGCCGCATCTACTGCCTCAACGACGAGGGCGGGCTGGTCATCTGCGCCTGGCCGGAAGGCAGCCAGAAACCCCTCATCCCCGCGCCCTATTCCCAGGAGACGATGAACGGCTTCGAGTATTCCGCGGCCATCCATATGGTTATGCAGGGACTTGTCGAAGAGGGGATGGCGTGCATCGAGGCCATCCGCCAGCGCTATGACGGGGAGCGGCGCAACCCCTGGAACGAATTTGAGTGCGGCAGCAACTACGCCCGCAGTATGGCCTCCTACGCCCTGCTCAACGCCTTTTCCGGCTTTCAGTTCGATATGACGAAGCGGGCCATCGGTTTCCATCCGGTAGAGGAGAAAGACGGCTTCCGCACCTTCTGGTCGCTGGATGCGGGCTGGGGGGAGTTTGAGGTGCGAGGGGCGAGTTGCGAGTTGCGTGTGCTCTACGGGGAACTGCCGCTGAAAAATCTGCGCTTGCCATTCCTGACCGAACAGAAGATCACCGGCGTTTCGCTGGATGGAGAGCCGGTTTCCTTCACCCGCAACGGCGACGGGCTGGCACTGGGCGGCGGTGTGACGATTGCCAGCGCTCAAACATTGCGAATAGACTTCTCTTGACTACGCGAATCGCAATCGTCGGCGGCTTTCTGGGCGCGGGCAAGACGACGCTGATTCTGGCCGCGGCCCGGCGACTGGCCGCGCGGGGCTATCGGGTGGGGCTGGTGACAAACGATCAGGGCGAAGATTTGGTGGACACGGCCCTGGCCGGGGATGCCGAAATCCCGGTGGCAGAGGTGGCCGGGGGCTGCTTCTGCTGCCGCTTCCCCGATCTGCTGGCGGGCTTGCAGCGTTTGCAGGAAGTCGCCGCGCCCGATCTGATTCTGGCCGAGCCGGTGGGCAGTTGCACGGACCTCATCGCCACTGTCCTGCGCCCGCTGGTGCAGTTCTACGGCGAGCAGTACGCGCTGGCCCCCCTCACAGTTCTGCTCGACAGCAGCCGGTCGCTGGCCGGCTTCCCCGTCGACATCCGCTATCTACACGAACAGCAGGTGGCGGAGGCAGAGATACTCCTGCTCAGCAAAAGCGATCTGGCCGGGCAGAATGGAACGCGGATTGGACGGCGGTGTCCCTTCGATAAACCCAGGACATCGCCTGAGTCTGTCGAAGGAAAAGGACGGATGGACGCGGATTTGGGAAAGCCTCAAATGCTCCCAGTTTCTGCGGTCACGGGGGATGGGTTGGACGAGTGGCTCGACATTATTTTGGGGCAGAGCAGCCGCAACCCGGCGGCGCTGACCATCGACTACGAACGCTACGCCCAGGCCGAGGCAGCGCTGGGCTGGCTCAATGCCAAAGGTCAGGTGCGGGCCGATTCGCCCTATTCGGCCAGGGAGTGGACGGCCCACCTGCTGGCAACGCTGGAACGCCTCTGCGCCGAGCAGCACACTTCCATCGCCCACATCAAAATGCTGGTGACAACGCCGAAGGGCAAACTCAAAGCCAGTCTCACCCAAAGCGGTTCCCTCACCTGGGATTTAGACACCGAAGCTGCCGAGACCCGCAGCCACGAATTTGTCCTGAATGTCCGGGTCAACGCCGCGCCGGTCCAGTTGGAACAGATGGCCATGCAGGCCATCGAGTCCGCCCAGCCCGACCCCGCTGCCCGCTATTACATCGAACACTTCGAGTGTTTCAGCCCCCTGCCGCCCCGGCCTACGCATAGGCTCTGACGAGCGACGGCGGACCGCGGACGGACGTATGACCAGCGGAATTCTTGCTTTTTCGATGAAGGGAAAATCTCCTTGCGCTGAAAATTCCAGTCTACAATTTCCAGGCTAGACGGGGTGGTAGACCGCTTCTACGGCCAACTGCTCCTCCTCTTCGGGCGTCACGTTATACATCAGCAGGCGGAAGCTGTCGCCCTGGCGCGGCTCGATGACAATGCGCCAGCCCCAGTCCGGTCCCGGCGGCGCGGCGTAGGAACCGGCCACAGAGACCACCCCATCCGGTCCCACCGCGCCCCAGAACTGCATCTGCACGCGGTCCATATGCCAGGAATCCACCCAGACGGCCTGCACGCTGCCGTCGTCGCTCTCTGCGCCCAGGAGCAGCAGACCGTCCTGGGGATTCCCGTCGTCGGCCCACGTGTAGCGAAGGGTGACAAATTTGTCCTGGGCGATGCTCTCCACAAGCGCGGTGGTTTCCGAAAGGGCCGGGGGATTGTCCGGGTCCAGCCACAGGCGATTTTCGCCCCGCCACTGGCCGAGCAATTCGCCGAGGGTTGTTGTCAATGTCATCCGTTTTCTCCTCTCACGAAAGATCCATTGAGGCCAGAACAAACGCCAGGTCCCGACCTGCACCGAAATCATAGACGAGGATGAGGCTGGGGTCAACCGCTGGCCGATGGCTCCCAGACAAAAAAGGCAGGCGGACGCAGGGCACTGCTGCCCCCCGTCCGCCTGCTGTCCGCGGTTTACGGTCTGCGATCCGCTGTTCTGCTGCCTGCGCGCTATAGGTAGTGGACCTCTTTGGCGTATTGTTGCAATTCCTCCCGAAAGGCCGGGTCGGCAATGGCGATAAGAGCTTGCACCCGTTGGCGTATACTTTTGCCATAGAGTTCAGCCACGCCGAATTCGGTGACGACGTAATGGACGTCGTTGCGGGTGGTGGTGACACCCGCGCCGGGCTTCAGCGTCGATACAATGCGGGAGATGCTGCCGCCTTTGGCCGACGCGGGCAGCGCGATAATCGGCTTGCCCCCCTTGGAGCGGGCCGCGCCCCGGATAAAGTCCAACTGACCGCCCACACCGCTGTAGAAGGCCGGCCCAATGGAATCCGCGGCCACCTGGCCGGTCAGGTCGACTTCGATGGCGCTGTTGATGCTCACCATTTTGTCGTTGCGGGCGATGACAAAAGGATCGTTGACATAATCCGTGGGGTGCATTTCCACAAATGGGTTGTTTTCGATGAATTTGTAGAGCAGCTTTGTGCCAAAGAGAAAGCCCGCCACCAGTTTGCCCGGATGCAGCGTCTTCTCGGCACCGGTGATGATTCCTTCCTCTACCAGATGGACCACCCCATCCGAAAACAGCTCTGTGTGAATGCCCAGGTTTTTGTGGCTGTGGAGATTGGACAGCACCGCGTCCGGGATGCTGCCGATGCCCATTTGCAGAGTAGCACCGTCCGGGATCATCTCGGCCACCAGTTCGCCAATGCGCTTGTGGACCGGGGACGCGCCGCCCTGGGGTGCTTCGGGAATGGGGTAGTCGGCCTCCACAAAAACGTCAATATCGCGCACGTGGATAAAGCTGTCGCCCAGGCTGCGGGGCATCTGCCGGTTGACTTCGGCGATGACGAATTTGGCCGCGTCGGCCGCGGGTTTGGTGCAGCCCACCTCCACGCCATAGGAGCAGAAGCCGTGCTCGTCCGGGGGCGAGACCTGAATAAAGGCGAAGTCCAGGGCCAGAATCTGGCGCTGAAACAGGCGGGGGATTTCGCTGAGAAAGACCGGCGTAAAATCGGCCAGACCGGCCTGCACCGCGCCCCGCACATTGTGGCCGATAAAGACCGCGTTGTGACGAAATACGCTGGCATATTCGGCCTGTACATAGGGCGCAGCACCAAAATGGAGCATATGCACCAACTCCACATCGCGCAATGTCGCGGAACGGGCCACCAGCGCTTCCACCAGTGTTTGGGGCACACCCGCGCCCCCGCCCAGATAGACCCGATTGCCCGATTGAACCTGCGCTACGGCATCGGCGGCACTTTTCATTTTTTCCCGGAAGACATTGGGCCATCTCATTGGGCGGCCCCCATTTCTTTGTCAGTTTCTTTGGCAGTTTCTTTGACGATTGCCTTGCCCAGGACCGCGGCAATGGCCGGATGGACCAGTCGCCCATCCCGGGTATTGACGCCCCGCCGTAGCTCTGCACAGCCCTTCAATGCGCCATCCAGCCCCTGCTCTCCAATCCGCAAGAGATAGGGCAGCACTGCATTGGCAAGGGCATAGCTGGCTGTGCGGCCCACCAGCGCCGGCACGTTGGGCACGCAGTAGTGGATGACTTCCTCCTCGACAAAAGTGGGGTTGACGTGATTGGTCGGCCGGCTCGTCTCCACACAGCCGCCGCTGTCGATAGCAAAGTCGATGATGGCCGTACGCGGACGCATTGTTTTGACCATTTCCCGGGTGACGAGAATGGGCGCACGCTCGCCAGCCACCGAGCTGGCCCCCACCAGCACATCGGCAAAGGCGACCACTTTGGCCAGGTTGTAGGGGGTGGCGATAAGGGTGGCGACCCGTCCGTGGAAATAGCACTCCACCTCTTGTAAGGCGTGCAGGTCTTTGTCCAAAATTGTGATGTCTGCGCCCAGGCCATAGAACGCGCTGGCCGCGTTGCGCCCGACCATTCCCGCGCCGATAATCACAACAGTGGCCGGGGCCACGCCTGGGATGCCGCTGAGCAGAATGCCGCGCCCGCCGCCCGCGCTTTGCAGCATCTGCCCGGCGATGATAGGGGCCATACGCCCGGCCACTTCGCTGGTGGGCAACAGCACAGGCAGACGGCCCTCATCGGTCTGGATTGTGTCGTAGCCAATGGCTGTGATCTCCCGCTCTTGCAGGATTTCCAGTAGATCGGGCGACGCAACAGCCAATTGGAGGAAGGACAGCAGCGTCTGGCCCGTGCGGAAATGGGTGTATTCTTCGTTGGTGGGCCGGGCCACTTTGACAACAATCTCCGCACGGCGATAGGCTTCGCTGGCGGTGTAGACGATCTGCCCGCCCACCTGCTGGTAGGATTCGTCGTCAAAGCCCGCGCCGTTGCCGGCTTCCCGCTCCACAAATACCTGGTGGCCGGCCTTCACCAGCGCGTCCACCGCGGCGGGGGTCAGCCCCACCCGATACTCCCGGGGGCGTAATTCTCGTGGGACTCCAAAATTCACGGTAGATTCTCCTCGTTTGAAACGTCGTGTGTCGTATAAGAAATCGTATCAAAAATGATCACTGATTACACTGTAAACAAAGTTTTTTCTTGTCGTAGGCGCTGCTTATAGCTGCGCAAGGGACGAATGCCCCTTCGGCTGCCTGTGCAGTTCAAAACTGCACCTACAGAAACGTCGCATCGTTTTATTTGCAGCGTACTGATGCGCACTGCACGAACTGGATTGCCGTGACGAAAGGCGCATGCAGAAAGGCCCGCGCCCAGAGCAATCTCCACCAGTCTACGACAATTGTCCAGCAATTTCCACTGGGCAGGCGCGCAGTTTACAGACCGGTCAGATGGATGGGATGAAAGTCGCCCGCTGCCCAATCCGCGCTTGTGGGAAAGGGCAGGCCGCGCTATATTTGTCGGGAGCCAAATCTATCGTTCAGACAGCCGTCGCGAAAAAGACACAGAGGAGAGCAAAATGGACAATGAGCGGAAAATGCGTAAGATTGACTGGTATCGTTCACCGGTGGAGCGGACGCGGTTGGCCGCGCTCAATCAGCGCAGCGATTGGAAGGGGCTGCGCCAGGCCCTGGGCCATCTGGGCATTCTGCTGATCACAGGCGGTGCGGCCTGGTACGCGTCGGAACAGAGTCGTTGGTTGCTATTTACGCTGCTGCTCTTCCTGCACGGCACATTTTACGCCTTCCTGCTCAATGGCTTCCACGAACTCTGCCACAGTTCGGTCTTCAAATCGAAGCAACTCAACCGCTTCTTCCTCTATCTTTTCAGCTTTCTGGGCGGCTACAATCCGGTCTTCTTCTGGGCCAGCCACCAGGAACACCACAAATACACCCTGCATCCCCCGGACGATCTGGAGGTGGTGTTGCCAGTGGAGTTGACGCTTCAGAGTTTTCTCAGAACCGCGCTGGTCAATCCCTGGGGCTTCTTCGCCCGGCTGAAGGGAGTCGTCCGGCTGAGCAGTGGGCACATCGAAGGCAAGTGGGAGGAAATTCTCTTCCCCGAATCAAGTCCCGCCCAGCGCCAGCGGCTGATCAATTGGGCGCGGGTGCTGCTGGTGGGCCACGGGCTGCTGGCGGTAGTATCCCTCTCCCTCGGCCTCTGGCAATTGCCCGTGCTAATCACTCTGGCTCCCTACTACGGCGGCTGGCTGCTCTATCTGTGCAACAACACCCAGCACGTGGGCTTGCAGGATTATGTGCCCGACTTTCGCCTGTGTACCCGCACCATCCGCCTGCACCCTTTTGTCCAGTTTCTCTACTGGCACATGAATTTCCACACAGAACACCACATGTACGCGGCCGTGCCCTGTTATCATCTGGCCGAACTACACCGGGCCATCGCCCACGACCTGCCCCGCCCCACCGTCGGGCTATACGAAACGTGGCGGGAGATTATCCCAATTTTGCAGAAGCAAAAGGCAGACCCCACCTATCAGTTTGTGCCGGAGTTGCCCAGCCCGTCGCCTGCCTATGGGGATGACTAGACCGCCACAGCGTAACAAAAAGCCGGAGGGCGTTCCCTCCGGCTTTTTGTTTCCTCGCGTTGCGGATGTGCCCAATTTTCTACGGCAACAATAGTCTAACCAAAGCATTCGTCAGCCATTGACTGTACTGCTCCCTGGACCAGCCCCGATCGACCACCAGCAACCGAAAGACTTCCGGGCTTGTCAGCGTCCAGATGGTTTCCGCGGCCTCTGGTTCGGTCATTTTGCCCCGTAACGGTCCGTGTGCGGATAAGCTGCGGGCAAATTTCTCCATATTACGCAGCCGTTCCCCCAGCAGGTTATGCAGCAGATCGGCGATATCCGGTTCGGTCTTTGCAGCCAGACGCATAATCTCAAAAATCGGGGCTACCCGTTCAAGAATTACGCTAATGTCCAGCCCGAACAGACGCAACTGCTCGTGTACGTCAGTCTCTTGCATCACAGCCTGGGGTCCCGGTCGCTCAAGCAGGGAGGTCTGTTCATCGTCGCCGCCCACGGAAATTTCTATCAAACGGGCAAGAAGGGCGCGTTTGTTGCCAAAAGCAGCATAGATTGTTTCAGGAGCCACGCCTGCTTCCTGGGCAATGGATTCTATAGTAGCCCCCGTATAGCCGTATTCCACAAATAACTTGCCAGCCGCCTCAACAATTGTCCTCCGGGTCGCGCGCGACTTTGCTCTACGCCTGGACGAGTTGTAGGGCCGTTTGACTTTCTTGGGTTCACCCATTCACATATTGCCTCTTGACATCCAGTCAAATTGAATATACAATCCACATATTGGATACAGCTTTACTGTATCCAATATGTGGATTATACAGCATACACGTTCATTAGCGCAATTGTGAGCAACTTGCCAAGAACAAGAGGTTGCGCCGAATGGATATTCTGTCCCGTCACTTTCCCACGCACTGCTTCCGAGAAAGGCTCACGCAATGGCACGAATTTCAAGAATTGCCCTTCCGATTACGCTGGTAGCAGGATTCTACCTGTTGGTTTCGGGCAACCTGTTCTCCCTCAATCCGCTCCTAATTGTGCAGGTCTTAGCTCTGTCCGTAATGCCTTGGGCCAGACGCAGTTTCCAGGCCGATCAATTTAGTATCCACGCGCAACCGAAAGAAGGGTGTATGCTCGTTTCTGGACCGTACCAGTTTGTGCGCCACCCGATGTATGCCTCAGCGCTGATGATAATCTGGGCAGGAATCCTGGGCCACCTTTCCCCCTTAAATCTACTGATTGGATTGGTTGTTACGTGTGTGGTGACAATCCGAATCCTGGTGGAAGAACAGTTTCTCCAGTCACACTTCCCTGATTATGCAAAATATGCCCACACGACCAAACGGATCATTCCATTTGTAGTGTAGCACGTCCGTTCATCCCTCCTTGACCCCAACCGTTTGTGTCAATGACCCGGTTGTGCGGTTAGTACAGAGGGGCCATCCAGCCAGAGAATGCCGCACTCGGTGCCTTCGAATAGAGCGGGAACGATCTGAGGTTCGGGAAGGCGGATAGCAGAGGGTTCAATGGAACGGGCCAATTCCTCCCCATAGAGTTCGAATGCCGCCAAATCCCCCAATCGGGAAGGGCTATTTGAGAGAAATGTGGGAGAGCAACCGGCAGTGGCGCGTGCCTGTGCGCTGCTTCTGGTGGATGTCCCAGGCCAGCTTGCGTACGAAGTTATGGACATCCCGATCTGCAAGAAGGGCGAAGGCAGTCCTCATGGATTTTCCCCGAACTCTTTATCTTCCGGCATCTCATCGCCCAGACGAGGAGGTTCGCCGCCTTCCCGGTTCAGTATGCGGCGGAAAGCGTCCATATCAGCGCGCCCCGCGCGTTCGCTGAAAAATCGAGCGGTTTCCATCACTGCCAGTTTTTCTGCTACCGCAAGGGTTATAAATTGATTGATGCTGATTCCTTCATTTTCTGCGACTTGCGTCAGGTTTTCTTTTAGCGACACGGGCAAGCGCAGGGCATAGGTGGCTGATCTTGTCATTCTCGAAGTCTCCTCATTATCTGTCCCGGTTGCAGAACCTCAATACTGAATTGATAGGGGGCATTGCCAAAGTCATGCAAATTAAATGTGATAATTGCGCCGGCATTGCCATTGATAGCGCATTCCAGAATCATCTCATCGTTTAGATCACACAACTGTGGCCGCCACACAAAACGCTGGCTAACCGGTGTTGCCAGAAAAAGAATGGCGTCCACGAAATTCAGCGCATCCGCGTGTGAAATGCCAGCAGCCCGGAAATGCTCTGACTCTGTACATTTGGCTTCGTATTCCAAAGCCATTGCCACACTGACCAGAATTTGTATTTGCATCTGATCGGCTGCGCGCAAAAGGGCAGCAGAGGCCCCCGATGGACTCCGCATGGCAGCAATAATAACATCCGTGTCCAGCACGATTCTCAACATAGATCATATCATATGTAATATCGTTAGACTTGTCAACACAATTTCTGTCAGTTAGATGCAATCTGATTGCATATCCGAACCAATCATTCGCGCCATCCTCCCATTCGTTATCATTTTCGCCACTCACCAAAAGAGAGGGTACAATCAAAGATAGAAGTACCCAACGGAATAGGCGTACCGCAAAAAGATCGACTCTTCGACAGACTCAGAACACCGCGTCGCGCGCGTTAGTTGTGCGTCGAAAGACCAGCGCCGGTTGAGTAGGCGGGTAATCGTTCACCCCCACCCAACCTCCCCCACAGTGGGGAGGAGTCGATCCAGTTCCCTCCCTGGAATGGGGAGGGGTAGGGTGGCTGAACAGGTACGTAGGCGGGGGCTTTTTCCCGTCGTATCGAAACCAAAGCGGGTAGACGAAGATTCCTCTCATAACCCTCGCACTGGTTTTAATACGCCCTCCGCAGACTCCGGGCTGCTCAACCGGCACTCACTGCTCCAATCTGCACGTTGTTCGTGCCTTCACCACTTTACGCAACAGGAGACCCACCCCATGTCCACCCCCTACGCCGCCGCTGTGGAAGAACGCCTTCTCCGTTATGTCCAGATCGACACGGAAAGCGACGAATCCAGCGACACAATGCCCAGCACGGCCAAACAGTATGACCTGCTGCGCCCGCTGGTGGAGGAATTAAAATCCATCGGCGCACAGGATGTAACCCTCACCGATTACGCCACTGTCCTGGCGACGATCCCGGCCACAATTCCCGACCCGGCCCACGTGCCGGTCATCGGCTTTCTGGCCCACGTGGACACCGCGCCCGCCTTCACCGGGGCTGGTGTGAAGCCGCGGATGCACCGCAACTACGACGGCGGCGACATCACCTATCCCGACGCGCCCGGACTCGTCCTCAGCCCCGCGGGTTCGCCCTATCTGGCCGAGAAAGCGGGTGAGGATATTATGACTGCCAGCGGCGCAACGCTGCTGGGCGCGGACGACAAATCCGGCGTGGCTGTCATTATGACAATGGCCGAGGCTCTGCTGTCCGATCCGTCCATTCCCCACGGCACAATCCGCATCGCCTTCACCCCGGACGAGGAGATCGGCAAAGGGGTGCGCCTGCTCACGCCGGAAGATTTGGGCGCGGATTTTGCCTATACTCTGGACGGGGGCGAGGCCGGGGAACTCTCTTTCGAGACATTCAGCGCGGACAAAGCCGTGGTGACAATTACCGGCGTCTCGATTCATCCCGGCACGGCCTTTGGCAAGCTGGTCAACGCGCTGACCTGGGCAGCCAAGTTTGTTAATCTGCTCCCCGAATCCACCCGCACGCCAGAAACGACCCAGGAGCGCCAGGGATTTATCCACCTGACCGGCATGGACGGCAACCCGGCCCAGGCCCGCCTTGGCTTCATCCTGCGCGATTTTGACCGGGATGGCCTGGCCGCCCACGGCGCGCTGCTGGAATCCATCTGCGCCAGCCTGCGGGCCGCGGAACCCCGCCTGACCGTCACCTGCGAGATCACCCCCCAATACCGCAATATGCGCTATTGGCTGGAAAACGATATGCGCCCAGTGGAACTGGCGGCCCAGGCCATCCAGGCCGCGGGGCTGGAACCCATTTACCGCACTGTGCGCGGCGGAACCGACGGCTCGCAGATGACCGAAAAGGGCGTGCCCACACCCAATCTCTTCACCGGTCAGCAGGACCTGCACGGCCCCCTGGAATGGATCAGCGTGCAGGATATGGCGCGGGCGGTGGAGGTCTGCATCGGCATCGCCCGCTTGAGCGCAAAATGACACTACAATCCCACATCAATCAACCGGAGACCCCCAATGTCAACCCCTTTTCCCCCTGTTTTCGACGGCCATAACGACACGGTTTTGCGCCTGCATATGGCAAAGCCTGCCAACAACGAACCCTTTCTCAAAGGCGATGACAGGCTGCACATCGACCTGCCCAAGGCCAAAGCGGGCGGGCTGGGCGGCGGCTTTTTCGCCATTTTCATCCCCAACAAGAAACCGATGGGCGGCTTTCCTGGCACAAAAGATGGGGACACGAGTTACGCCTTCCCCCTCCCCAAAGAGTTGCATCGAACCTATGCCATGAATCTGGCCACGGGAATGGTGGCCCGGATGCTGCGTCTGGAAGCCGAATCAGACGGCCAAGTGACAATTGTGCGGGGCGCAGACGAGCTGACAACGGCGCTGGACGACGGTGTGTTGGCAATGATTCTGCACTTCGAAGGTGCGGAAGCCATCGACCGAAACTTCGATGCGCTGCACGTCTTTTACGCGGCGGGTCTGCGCTCCCTGGGGCCAGTGTGGAGTCGTCCCAATATCTTTGCCCACGGCGTGCCCTTCCAGTTCCCCAGTGATCCAGACATCGGCCCCGGCCTGACCGACGCGGGCAAAGGGCTGGTGCGGGAATGCAACAGCCTGGGCATTCTCATTGACCTCTCCCATCTCAACGCGAAGGGTTTCTGGGATGTGGAAACCCTCAGCACCGCGCCGCTGGTAGCCACCCATTCCGGTGCGCACGCGCTCTGCGCCAGCCCCCGCAACCTTACCGACAAGCAGTTGGATGCCATCGCCGCCAGTGGTGGCGTGGCCGGGGTGAATTTCCACACGGGTTTTCTGCGGGAAGACGGGCGCTCGCAAGAAGAGACTTCCCTGACTGAAATCGTGCGCCATGTGGATTATATGGTGGAGCGGGTGGGCATCGATCACGTGGCGTTGGGGTCCGATTTTGACGGGGCCACAATGCCCACCGATCTGGTCAACGCCGCGGGGCTGCCCAAGCTGATGGCAGCGTTGCAGGCGGCGGGCTACGGGCCGGAGGAATTGGCAAAGATCGCCAACGGCAATTGGCAGCGCGTGCTACGCGCGACGTGGAAGTAGGAAAATCGGGGAACGGTGACTGGGGATTGGGCTTTAGTTTCCCAATCCCCAGTCACCGTTCGCTCTTTAGCGTTGCAGGGCGGGCAAGAAAATCTGTTGGATTGGCCGGTCCATCACCGCAAAGACCGTCAGGTGATCCAGCGTGGCCGTGAGCGTATTGGCGTCCCTGTCGACAATCCCGGCAATGGCAACCCAGCGTTCCTCGGAGACCCGCCAATAGTAGAGTGTCAGCGTCACCTCGTCCAGCCCCGCCACCTGATCTTCCCGGTAGTGAATCACAATCGTAAAGGGATTCTCAAAGCTGGTCACAGGATTCTGCTCCGGGTCCAGCGCAGTGATAGAGAATACCTCTCCCAACACCTGGAAGCCGCCGGTGGCTGGTGGTGTGTCAACCCCTTCCAGCGTTACTTCCAGAGGCGTCTCCGCAACCCCCGCGGGGAAGTGGACCCCCACCCCGACCCCCACTTCGCTTTCCAGTGACCCGCCATCCGACGAAACGACCGTCGTTACGGGATCGATGGCCGGCGATTGGACAGTGGGGGTGGCTGTCTCTGTCGGAGTTGCCGTTGGTGTGGGCGTAAATGTAGGCGTGAATGTGGGCGTCGGCGTTGCTGTCTCCGTGGCTGTATGGGTTGCCGTTGGCGTATGGGTAGGTGTAGCTGTAGATGTGGGCGTGGGCAACGGCGAATCAGCTTTGACGCGGGTCGCGGTGGGCGTCAGCGTTTCCGATGGCACAGCCGTTGGCGTCGATGTATGGGTAGGCGTAGCCGTCGGTGTAACGGTCGGTGTAGCAGTTGGTGTAGCAGTTGGTGTAGCAGTCTGCGTATGGGTCGCGGTGTGAATAGGCGTTGCTGTCGCCGACGGCGTATGGGTCGCTGTGGGCGACGCCGTGGGTGTCGGTGTAATTGTGGGTGTACTTGACGGCGTGGCTGTCAGTGTCGGTGATGGAGTATCACTGGCCGTGACCGTTGCCGTGGCGGTTTCGGTGGCAGTTTCTGTGGCAGTCGGCGTGCGGGTTGGCGCGGCTGTCGGCGTCAGAGTTGCGGTTGGCGTCTCACTCGGCGTAGTCGTCGGCGTCTCACTGGGCATGGCAGTCGGTGTTGAGGAAGGCGTATGTGTGCCCGTGGGTGTTTCCGTAGCCGTGGGCGTTCCCGTAGCCGTGGGCGTTCCCGTAGCCGTGGGCGTCAGCGTCGGCGTGCTGGTTGGGGTTGCGGTTCCCGTGGATGTCGCTGTGGGCGTGGGCGATGGGACATCGGTGCCCGTGGCCGTCGCCGTGGGTGTGTGAGTCTGTGTTGGGGACGGTGTCCGGGTCGCGGTTGGGGTCGCCGTTTCTGTTGGGGTCGGGGTGACCGTTGCCGTGTGGGTCGCTGTCTGGGTCGCGGTCGCTGTCGATGTCTGCGTTGGGGTGGCAGTGGGTGACAGTGTGACAGTGTGTGTCGGCGTGGCTGTCCCTGTAGACGTAGCCGTCAGTGTGGGCGTGCTGGTTGGCGTTAGCCCAGCCGACAGGAAGCCAGTGTACACAAGCAGATTGGGCGAGCCATTCGCATTCGCAATGGCATTTGCGGTCGCGCTATCGAGCAAAGCCTGGGCCACAGCGGCTGGCTGGCTGGCCGGATTGGCCTGCAAAAAGAGCGCAACAACGCCAGCCACGTGGGGGGCCGCCATGGACGTGCCACTCCACGTAGCGGTCGCGGTGTCGCTGCCGATCATCGCGGATGTAATGGCCGAACCCGGCGCGAAGAGGTCCACACAGGAGCCGTAGTTGGAGAAAGAAGAGCGGGCATCGGACGAAGTGGAAGAAGCTACAGTCAAGGCCGCGCTGGCCCTGGCCGGTGAATAGGAACAGGCATTGTCGTTATCATTGCCCGCGGCCACAACCATAGAAATCCCCGCGTCAACCGCGCGATTCACAGCAGCGTCCAGCGAGGAGGAAGCGCTTCCCCCCAGACTCATATTCACCACTGCCGGGCGTATGCCGTTTGCGATCACCCAGTCGATGCCCGCAATGACGCCAGACCAATAGCCCGACCCCTCGCAGTCCAGCACCCGCACCGGATGAATCATCACCCCTTTGGCCACGCCATAGGTAGTGCCACCGATTGTCCCGGCCACGTGGGTTCCGTGGCCGTGGCAATCTTCCGTGCCCAATCCATCGCTGATGGCGGTGGCACCGTTGCCCACCCGCCCCGTGAATTCGTTGTGGGTGGATCGCAAACCCGTGTCCAAAATATAGGCGTGAACACCCGTCCCATCCCCGGCATACGTATAGGCACTGTCCAAAGGCAGGCCGCGCTGGTCGATCCGGTCCAAGCCCCAGGTGGGGGAAACTTGGGTGGCATCCACCGACACCCGTTGATCGACTTCGACAAAAGCAACTCGGGAATCTGCCTGCAATTCGGCAACCGCTTCGGGCGTCAGCGAGGCCGCAAAACCGGCCAGCGCGTTGCCAAAGATGTAATGGATGGAGCCTTTGCCCTGACGGGCCACGTCATAGGCCAGGAAAGCCGCTGCCCGGGAAGCGTTCTGTCGGGCAAGCAATCCCACCGCGGGTTCCTGACGCAGGACGACAATATAGCGCTGGAGGCTTTGGTCGGGCGCGTCCGGTGCGGCATGGGTTTGGGCCGGGCCAGACGATGCCAGCAAAAGGCACAGCAGTATCCCAATCAGCGCGCCGTGCCATAGATATCTCCGGTTTTGGGGCCAAAAACGCGGCATAGCTTTTTCCTTATTTTCTCGCTGCTCATCTCATATTGTTTTTACCCTACGGGATATTCAGGATACCCGATTTTTCAGCAAAAACAACCCTACCTTTGGACGTATTCGGCCCGCAAGCGGGCAGAGAAAAGCGTTCGGTCGAGGATTTCGACGTAAACAGCAAGACTATTTTGGAGCAGCAAGCACATCCAGACGGATGGACTCGATAAAGACACTGGCCGGGGATGGGGCCGCAAAGGAAATCTCAGAAATCGCGTCAATGGGGGTAGAGACGCGCTGGCGGGCCAGCCACGGAGAAAAGTCCAGCGTAGCTTCTGCGCCTTCGGGTGCAGGGGGCAGGGAAGCAATCTTGGCATCTGCCAAGCCGGGCAGAAGTACTGAAAGGGCCACACCGGGCAGGGTTCGATAGCGGATGGTCAGGGTGTCATCCACACCGGGCGTATGGCGAAAGAGCAGACCCGCGGGTTCTTCGCCCAGCCACCGGCCCCGCGTGCCATTCTCCTCCACCAGCGGCCCCCAGCCCAATGGGCCGAGCAGCAGATAGGGCAGGGCCACCTCTGGCGGCCTGACCCGCCAGGCGGTGATGCGCTCGTCCGCGTAGATCGGCGGCTGCCCGGCAAAGATAGCGTCGGCCAGTGTGCTCGTATACTCCCGCTCCCACCCACCGGGCATTTTATAGCGATCCGCCACCACCCAGCCCACACCCAAATCGGCCAGAACCGTCGGCCCCAGAGCCACCGGGTCCACGTCCAGAATGTCCGGTCCCAGATGACGAAAATGCTGCAATACCGGCGAGCGTTCGGTCAGCGTGCGGGGATCGTCCCGGCTGATGTAGGCCACCGTCAACGGTTTGCCGTGGACGGTCTGATAGAGCAAATAGCCAGGCCGGTCGTAGTTCATAGGCAGATTGAGCACCGCGCCGGGGCTGGAATCTCCGGCCAACTGGCGGTAGAAATCGGGCGTGTCGGGTGGGGAGATGGGAAAGGGGGCCACCCAAAATTCTCCCAGCACCAGCAGCCCGGCCAGTCCAATCCAAAGAGCAGGCCGCCCCCGCCGTTTTGTCCATTCAAACAGCCCTATACCTGCCACCACAGAAAGCGCCAATTGCACCATCACCGCAAAACGGCTGACACTGCGGCTGATGCGCATAAACGGGACAGCCTCCACCAGCAGCCCGTAGAGCGTTCGGCTGGGGTCGGGTTCGCCCGCAGGGATATCGCCGGCTGTAATGCTTGTCAGGTGCAGGGCCGGTCCCAGCGCGAGGAGGAAGAAGAACACAGCGACGGCCAGCCAGAAGCGGCTGCGTCGCCAGGCCCAGGCGACCGCCATCCCGCCCAGCAGAAGGGTCGTATAGCCGACGGCAATCGTCCGCTCGCTCACCGGCGCGATCTGATTGCCCGGCCAGGTGAAGCTCTCCGGGCGGAAAAGAGTGTGTAGCCGGTTGGGAACAAAGAAATCCGCTGCCGCCGCGCTGAGAATGTAGAGATCGCTGGTGGGCCGTTGCATAAAGCTAAAGCGCAGGGCCTCGGAAATCATTGGGAAAAGAATGGGGCTGAGCAGAAGGAGAAAGACAAGACCGGCTAGCACCGCCGGAAAAAGGCTGTGTATCGCGTATTGCGTATTGTGCAACAAAGACTGGCTGCGGCGACGAAATAGCCAATACCCGCCATCCACCGCCAGATACAGCCCGGTGAAGAGAAAAAGATAGAGCACAAAATACCAGTCGCACAGGCCGACGAGGACGAGGAAAAGACCGGCCAGCAGACTGTCGCGCGGCCAGGGCTGCCCGTCGCGCTGGCGCTGGGTGGCGCGCAGAAGATACAGAATATAAAAGGGCATCCATTCCAGGCTCATCACCTGCATATGGCCGAGGAGATGGGCCATATGAAAGGGAGCGAAGGTAAAGATCAGTCCGGCGACAAAGGCAGCCGCGTAGGGGATTGGGGATCGGGGACCGGGAATCCGGGACTGAGCGTGCAATCCCCGATCTCCACTCCCCACTCTCTCTTTGAGTACCCAGAGGGTGAGCAGGAAGACGCCGTAGCCACCCAGCACCCAGGAGAGAAAGACGACGGCATTGTAGGCCGCGTAGAGTCCGCCCGCCAGTTGCAGGGGCAGCGTCGCCAGCCCGTTGAAGGGGTTGAGGGTGTGAAAGTAGAGACCCACACCGGTGGGCGCGTAGAGCAGATCGGTGACAAAAGGCGTCGTCTGCCTGTCCACCAGGGCCACCTTCACCCACCAGAGATTCCAGAAATTCTGCCAGCCATCAAAGCCGTCGCCGGGAATGGCGGAGGTGAGATTTTGGGCCAGGGGCCAGGTCATTACCGCGGTGAGGAGGGTGTAGAGGAGGAGGGTGCCCCAATGAAACGTGAAACGTGAAACGTGAGATTGGGGGGCAAATTCGCGTTTCACGTTTCACGCCTCCCATTCGGCATAGCTGATTCCGAGAATCGGCCACAAGTTCTCTCAAATACGAGTCATCATCTGGCCGATTCCCAATCGAACCTGGCCCAATCCCTACGCCCCAATCCCCTGGCGATAAGCGTCCAGCAGATTGCTCATCAGCATCGCATTCGTCACAGGGCCAGTGCCGCCGGGGACGGGTGTCAGCATTCCCGCAACCGCGGCCACTTCGTCCTGGGCACAGTCGCCTTTCAGGCCGTCGTCAGTGTAGGTCGTGCCAAAATCAACCACCACCGCGCCGGGCTTGACCCAATCGCCCCGCACCATTTCCGGGCGGCCAATCGCCACGCAAAGAATATCCGCGCTGCGGGCCACCCCGGGCAGATCAACTGTGCGGCTGTGGGCTATCGTCACTGTGCAATGGCGATGGAGCAGCAACAGGGCCATAGGCTTGCCCACAATATCACTGCGCCCGATGATGACTGCGTGCTTGCCTTTGAACTCCACACCGGCTTCTTCCAACAGACGGATGGCCCCGGCGGGTGTAGCAGGCACAAAGTAGGGGGCTTTTTGCGCGGAAAGGCGACCCGCGTTGAGGGGGTGAACGCCATCCACATCTTTGGCCGGGTTCAAATGATCGATGAGCCGATGCCCGTCGATCTGATCGGGCAGGGGTTCCAGAATCATAATGCCGTGGACGGAAGGATCGCTGTTGAGTTGGGCAATTTCTGTCTCCACAGCCGCCTGCGTAGCATCGCCTGGCAGAACGTGCGCGGCAAAGTTCACATTCACCCCGCGGCAGGTGCGCTCGATAGCCCGGGCATAGCCCGCGGAGGACGCGTCATCCCCCACCCGCAGGACAGCCAGCGTGGGCACCACACCAGAGGTGTCCGCCAGCACGGCAAACTGGACTTTCAGATCGTCCCGGATGCTTTTGGACAGGGCCTTGCCGTCCAGAAGGTGAGCGCTCATACAGCCACCCCCAGTGTGGCAGAGCAGGCGGCCGCGGCAGTTGTATAGGCATCGGCGGCCGCGGCCCGCAGGTCAGCCGCCTTGGCTGCCCATTCCGCGTTAAAAGCGTCATCTTTGATGTATTTCAGATTGATCTCCACATTGAGCAGACCGCTGTTCAGCGCCGACTGGGCCAGATAGAGGCTGGTGGCCGCGTCGCTGACAACCGTGGGGTTGCCGTTAATCCCCACTGGCTCGGCCAGGCGCAGGAGTTCCAGACATTTTTCCGCGACAACAAAGGGCACTTGGGAAGCGCCTTTCATCCCCTCTTGCATGGCCGCGCGCCGCGCGGCCTTCTCCTCATCCGTGCTTTTGGGCATGGAATAGGTAGCCACCACCACGCCGAACGCCTCCGCGTCCCTGTCCACCAACGCCAGTAGCTCCGCGCGCAGCTCCTCTGTGCGGGCGAGAATGGCTTGCATCTCGGCTTCCACAGCCGCGTACTTTTTGCGCCCCACAGTAAAGTTGAGCACCATACTGAGCAGGGCCGCGGCCTGACTGCCTGTCAGCGCGGCCGCGCCGCCACCGCCGGGGGTCGACTCCCCCGAGGCCAGCGCGTCGAGAAAGCCTTCTAATGTGTTTTCAGAAACAGTTTTCACAAAAACCTCCTGAATGCGAAAAGGGGATTGCAGGACCGGCAATAGTATACCACCGAGGAACAGATTCAGCAGATTTTGGAGAAAAAGAAGACCTGCCAGGTTTCGGGAAACCTGGCAGGTCGGAGAAGAATCACGGAATGCGTGGGAAGCCGGATGACTTCCCGGATATGTCTGTTTAGCGTTGCACGGCAGGCAGATACTGACCGTAGCCGATAAAGATATCGACCGAAGTGCTACCGCTGATGCCTTGGCTGTCTACGGCTGTCAGGGTGAGGGTGTGCTTGCCGGGCGTAAGTGTGTTGATGGCAACTTCATAGCCCTTGCCCACTTCGCCCTGCAGGCTGCTACTCCAGGTTAGTTTGTCCTCCGGCACAGAACCGTCTTCCAGGTCTGTGGCAGTGCCCTGCAGGACAACCACCACACCGGGAGCCACGAAGTTGGCCGAGGGTTCCAGGATCGTCGGCATCGGCGCCTTGTTGGGCACTTCCACGGCTTCCGGCGTCTCTGCCATGCCCGTGTTCACGCCGTCGGTCGCCACCACCCGGAAGCGGGTGTCCACACCACCGGCCAGGCTGTCCACATCCAATTTCAGGCTGGTTTCGCTCAGTTCGCTGGCGAGCAACTGCCAGTTTATGCCGCCGTCGTGGCTGTAGAAGACTGCATAATGGAGGGTATCCTTGTCCGGATCGCTGCCTTCCCAGGCCAGGGTCTGGCTCTCGCCCTTCTGCCAGACAACCTGCTTGACAGGTTCTGTAATCTTGACAGTGGGCGGGTTGCCGCTGATGGCTCGTTCATCCAGTGTCTGGCCCTTGTAGGTCAAGGCGATGGATGTGGTTCCATCGACCCAGGGGGCCACGAGGGTGATGTCCACCTGTTTGGTCGGGTTGGGATCGAACTCCTCCGCCGTGCCCGCGGCGTGGGTGTGGCCCTCACCGCCGGTGTGATATTCGCTCTCGAAGTTGACGACGAAGGAATGGGTCGAAAGCACCTGTTTGCCATTGCGTAGTTCGACTGCGTAGTCGCCTTCGGGCAAGGCCAGATGGAAGCCGGCGTCCACTTTGTAGAGATTGCCCAGGCTACCGGCCTGTTTGCCTGCCACGTCTGGATTCTGCACCGTCGTATTAATGATGACGGATTGGCTGTGGCTGGTGCGGTAGAGCGTAAAGAAGCCGGGCTGAGCAGCCAGCACTTCGCCCTCGGCACCGTTGGCCTGGGCCGCCTCCGCGGATGTGGTTGCCAGTTTGTTGAACATCTGCGTCCAGGTATAGGGCGAAATCCAGCCTTCCCGGGAACCGCCCGCTGGGCAGTAACTCATCAGGTCGTGGGTATTGTTGGGATTGTAGACCTTCTGGGTGGCTGGATTGAAGCCGAATTCCTGAATGCTGGATGAGCCATAGGGGAAGCTGGTGCTACCGTCCGACGACCCACAGCTATCCGCGGTGTTCGTGTGCTTCTCGTCGTAGTCATGGACCAGCTCGTGGCCGAAGATAAGCGCGCCGCCGCCCGGATTGTCCGTGCTGGGGCTGCCGCCGACCCGGTCTGTGCCGATGCCGACCACACCGAGACCACCCGCATGGGGATAGACTGGCATATCCGCGTGCCCACCGCTGTAACCGCTGTTGGGTGCCCAGCCGTAGATGTGATCCGGAATGTTGTTGACATTCCCGAAGAGCACATTGAAGATGACAAGCAACGCGTATTCACCGTTCAGGTGTTGAATCAGCGCGTGCTGCCCGGCGCTGCTGCCCAGACTGGTCGTCCAGTCCAGTCGGCTGCTGGCAACGCTGTGGCTGATCCCGCCGTTGCGGATGGGCAGCAACTGGTTGAACCAGGTGGCCGCGCCGCCATTCACAGCCCAGCCCTGGGCAAAGCGTGTGCCTCCGTAGGCCGGGGGATGATAGTCCAACGGGCGGCTGATGATCTTCAGGTCCTCCCGCGGGCGGAAGGTCATGGTCACGTAGCCACTGCTGGGGAAGCGGTTATTGCTTTCGTTTGTTTCGCTGATGACGCCGTTCGGGTCCACCACCGCATAGAAACGGACAACTTTTGTGCTGCTGCCACCGATGGTGAAGAGGAAGTTCACACTGTTCGCAGCAGCCGACTGATCCAGCGTGGCACGGGCCAGCCCGGTGGAAGGTGCACTCTGCCACGGGCCATTGTCCACACTCAGATAGAGCCGGACGGGCGTATTCGAGCGCACGGAATTGAAGATGCTGGAATAGCGCAGGTAGACCCGGGCTGCGGTCAGCTTGCCCAAAGCCACAGGCAAAGAATTGTCCGGGCAGTTGGCCAGCCCCTGGCTGGTGTCAAAGCACTGAATGCCCTGAGTGATCTCAATGCCGAAGAGACTCAGATCGGTGTTGAGCAGGATTGGCTGCTGGATCTCCAACACCGGATTGATGGGCACAAAGTTATTAAGACGCACAGGGGTTGCCGTGGGCGTTGCTGTGGCGCTGGGAATCGGCGTAGCCGTTGGCGTGGGTGTATGGGTCGGCCGGGGTGTACGCGTGATAGTGGGTAGCGGGCTTGTGCTGTTCGGACTCACACGCACGTAGCCGCTGCTTGCGCTGGTCAATTGTTCTGTCCCCGCGAAGAGACAGACGACCTCTTCGATCCGATCCTTCTGGGAATAGATGTCGCCGCTGAAGCTGCCATCTCTGCCCACAGTCACCACCTGGGAAACATCGGGGATAAAGCGGCGCTTGCCGTCCACGCCCTGAATCATCACCACAAAGGGATTCTTGGGATCGTAGAATTCCTCGAAGCTCTTCGAAGTCATCTTGCCAGTCACAGAGACTTCACCGTTATCAATGGCATCACAGCGAATCTCTGGTCGCTCCAACACCCGGGCTTCCACCCGGACGCCGCCCAGGTCCATACTGGCCGGATGCTTGTCCTTCGGGTCCAGATCGCTCACCAGCAGTTGTTGATAGGAGGCCATCACATCCACACCAAAGATGCTGCCGATTGTTGCCGGCCCCTGGGGTTTGATCAGGACAGGAATCTGGCGGCTTTCATTGGGGTCGAGCATGACGCCCTGTTTTCCCCCGTTGACATCCAGCACCCAAACCGCGGGCAGTGTGCTGCTGTAGCTCAGGGAGAACCATTTGGGGTTCACCAGATCGTCGTTGCGCAGGGTGATATAGCCATCAAAAACCGTGGGTCCACCCGGATCGCTGACAGCCTGGAAGTAGTTGATGTTCTCCTGCTCCCGGTCGCCGTCCTGGTTGCCCAGCACAGTTTCGCCCGCCACCGGGTTGATAATCACGCGCACGCAGGTGTGGAAATAGAAGTTGCCTTCGGTGATCTGTTCCTCGGTCAGTGGGAAGTTGGGCGTCCATTCGATGTAGACATCTGTGGTCGCGCCGGGAGCCAGACTGGCCAGGGCCGGGAAACTATTCTTGTCCACGCTGCCCAGATTGGCCCATCCATTGGCCCCGGCAATACCCAGGCCCGGCGGGTCGGTAATCTGGAAGCGCACGACAATATCGGTGGCGGTCTGGGTGCCCACATTGCG
Source organism: Caldilineaceae bacterium (assembly GCA_019637685.1). Lineage (GTDB taxonomy): Bacteria > Chloroflexota > Anaerolineae > Caldilineales > Caldilineaceae > JACQGT01. Next base: position 55,209 of record JAHBVF010000006.1, read on the forward strand.
CACCCGGGTGTAGAGCCGATTGGCCATATTTACAGCCGGATCGTCACCGTTGCCCCGGGGCACAGTGCCCCCGCGCAGATCGCTCCACATGCCGTAACGAAAGGTCCCGAAGCCATTGACCGGGCTGTCCACCCAGATGTCTGTGGTCTCCCAAGTGTTGCCAGGAGCCGACGTCCACGGGGCAATCATCACGTCCGGTTGAATGGCCCGCTTGTCATAGCGTACAGTCACGCAGTACTCGTCGTCGGAGGTCTGCGGACCGACCAGAACCTGGATGCCATCCGCGCCACTGTCAAACGTATCGCCGTCCTTCCAGAGGGCGTTGCGATTACCACCTTTGCCCTGAACAGTCACCCATTGAGCAGCGCCTTCGCTTACCCGCTCGATGAGGACGCCCTCGTCGGGGATAGGCGTAATGTCATCGCCCAACACCCGCCGGCGTACACTGATCATATAGTAGAGACTGCCGGTGATATTGGCTTTGATGGCCTGGATATTCGGCTTGCCCGTCGGATCGTATTCTTCGGCATAGAGGCAGATCTGCTCGCCTCCCTGCCCAGAACCCATCTCCACGTACTTGCCAGGAGGCAGCCAGCCGGGAAATCCCATATTGTCCAGCTTCTCAAAGACGCCGGTCTGACCGGGCAGGCTGTTGTCCATCAGTTCGAAGGAACTGTTATAGTTGCTGGGATGTGCGGGACCGCCAGCCTGGAAGGCGTGGCCCATTTCGTGTGCCCAGCGCCCCCAGCGCCGATCGGCGTTCTCGCCTGGATTCTCGCTGAAGATGCCACAACCGACCGTGCGGTTGGCCCCGCCAGCGCCGATGGGCAAACCACATTTGTTGGCCTGCCCCCGGTGGAATTGTGCGTTGCTCGTCTCGGCCATCAGCACAAAGACCGCGTCCGCGCCGCTGAAATTCACAGTGCCCGGTGCGTTGGCCACCGCGTCGTCCAGCACCTTCTGATACTTGCCGCCGTTGGACAGATCGCCATCGGGGAAGTCGTCGATGTAGGCGCTGCGGTTGCTGGGCAATTGATAGAGGGTGGACACCCGATGCACAATACTGATCTTGCCGTAGGAGGTGTCTTGCCAGAGCTTATCCAATCTGTCGAAAAGCGCCTGGACCTCCGCCTGGGTAAAGTTGCTGGCGTTGGCATAATCATTGAAATAGACCCGCAACACCACAACTGTCTTGGGGCCGGTGATAGGTGTACCGCTGAGTGACGCGGCTTGCAGATCACCGTTTTGGCGGGCCACCCATTGATCCAGGCCAGCCACAGGCGCATTGGGCGCGCCGCCAAAGTCCACAACAACAGGAACGTCGTCCGCGGCCGGCTGGGCAGGGGCAAGCGTTTCGTCGGCGGGCTGAGCCATGCCAAGGGCCTGGGCTACTGGCTCCCACTGGGGCAAAGAGGCCAAAGCGGTCGCTCCGCCACCAGCCAACACAGTGAGGCCCACAGCAAGCACTGCGCATACAACGAGCAGTACTGAAATACGTTTTTGTCTGCCTACATTTGATCTCATAGAATTGTTCTCCTCGGAAAAACAAAAAGCAGCGACTGCACAGGACAATAGATCATAGACATCTCCTTATGGCAGGGGGTGGAAGGAGGGAAAAGGTACTGCAGAACCACTCTACCCCGCATAAATCCAGGAAACTATGCGCCAAACACATAATAAGTGTGTTCTGGATCGCAGATAAGTCTAACAGAAAAGGCTGTCTTTGCAGAGGAGGCAAAATCGGCCCAGGCCCGTCGGGTGCCGAAAACAGAAAATACGATGCGGCCACCGGGTTTGGGCTTGCCTCTTTCACACCCATAGGCCCAAGCGGGGACAGACACAAGTAAAAACTGCTGCTGGGGCAGATTGAGGTATACTTTGATCAAAGGGGTGGAGCCGATTTGGCACACGTTTTGGTAGAACCGCCCTGTACAAAATGAGGAGCAAAAATGGAGGCGAGACGTTCGTTAGAAGGCATCTCAATTGTCAATACGAGAGCGAGCCACCAGGCCGCGCCCTTGACAACCCGCTTGACAAAAGCAGGCGCATCCGTGCTTGAATATCCGGCTATTCGCATTGTGCCCCCAGCCGATACAGGTCCGTTGGATATGGCTTTGCACGCTTTGGCCGATGGGGATTTTGACTGGCTGATCCTGACCAGCACAAACGCAGTAGAGAGCCTGGCCCAGCGCCTGCAAACCCGCGGTCTGCTCGAACAATTGGCATTGGGCAGACCGCGGGTGGCCGCGGTGGGGCCAGCCACTGCCCAGGCAGTCCATCACTGGCTGGGGTTGGAAGCGGATGTGATTCCAGACGAATTTGTGGCGGAATCTCTGGCGGGCACAATCGATTTGCAGCCCGGCGCGCGGGTATTCCTGCCCCAATCGGAGATTGCCCGTGCCTATCTGGCCGAAGCTTTGCGGTCAGCCGGCGCGGAGGTGACACAGACTGTTGCCTATCGCACCCTCCTCGGCCAGGGCGGCGACCCCGTGCCCCAGCTCTTCTGGGAAGGGCGCATTGACGCAGTGACATTCACCAGCCCCTCTTCGGTGCATAATTTTCTCAAGCGGTTGAAGGCCGAAGGCGGCAATCCCGGAATGCTGGTGGATGTGATAGTCGCCTGCATTGGCCCCCAGACAGCCGACGCGGCCCGCGGCCACGAGCTGCCAGTGCAGGCGGTCCCGAAAGAACATACGATTGAGGGGCTGGTTGAGGCACTGGCACAGCACTTCGGGGAAAAGTCGGCGCGCTCCACAGGGCAACCGGGGTAGACAGTACCCGCTGGGGGCTTCAATCCACATCACAGACGCAGGGTTACAACCGGCCCGGTGGGGGCCGCGGCCAGACTTTGCAGCGCACAATTTCTCCGATTATTTGTCTCCTAGAGACCCCTGTGGTATACTCCCATTGGTATGGAGAGGTCGCATAGTCTGGCCTAGTGCGCGGGCCTGGAAAGCTCGTAACCTGCAAGGGTTCGAGGGTTCAAATCCCTCCCTCTCCGCCTGATAAATCGTGCATTTTCATCGCTTCGTCAGTTGTTGGGTCCTGTGCGGCAGGACGCCGTGAACTCCGTCAGGGTCGGAAGGCAGCAGCGGTAAGCGGGCTGTTCTGGGTGCCACGGGGTTGCCTGGTGGCTGGCGAAGCGGTGAAAATGCACGATTTATTTTTCTTGACTTTTCCGGTTTAGTAGGCTATACTATTGCCCAGTGTTTCTGCCCTGGCGGCATTTTTTGCATCGCTGTTGATGAAGAATGGTTTGTAGATGGATCGTACCGAACTCTTGGACAAAGACGCCACCAGTTCCTGGCGCAGTATTCGTTTGACGACAAAACCGGATAGACAGCATTGACCGTCGCCTTCTAATTCCCAGAAGGAGTTGGTTGTTTTTGCTTATGTCGTCCGGCCTACACGTCGCAAACGTGTGGGCATTTTTTGTCTTTGGGCCTCTTGCGCCCACCCCCTTGTTGGCAGTATCGAAGGGTGTAGTGTCTCTCCCCCGAAACGCTACACCCTTCGTTTTTTTTCTCATCCCACACAGAATACAACCCATAATCCTGCCGTTCAACAGCCGACTACCCCCAAGGAGTGGCCCATGCGTCCATTGGACCCCGCCCGCGTATTCCTCATTCTGCGTGGCGGCAGCGCCTTCTTTCACACGCTGATTTTCACCGTTAATATAGTTTATCAGGCGGAAACGGTCGGCCTTTCTGCTTTGCAACTGGTGCTGGTGGGCACAACCCTGGAGATGTCCGCCTTTCTCTTTGAAGCGCCCACGGGCATCCTGGCTGATGTGTACAGCCGCCGCCTGTCGGTGATCATCGGTGTGGCGCTGATGGGCATCGGCTTTGTCATCGAAGGGTCCTTCCCCTTCTTCGCGGCGATTCTGCTCAATCAGGTGCTGTGGGGACTGGGCTACACATTCACCAGTGGGGCCACCGAAGCCTGGCTGGCCGACGAGATCGGGGAAAAGGCCGCTGGCCCGATCTTTCTGCGCGGCTCACAGCTCAGCCAGTTTGCTAGTCTGCTGGCGATTCCATTGAGTGTCGCGTTGGCAACTGTCGCCATCCAATTGCCAATTGTATTGGGCGGATTGCTCTTCCTTGGCCTGGCCGTGTTCCTCTGGCTGGCTATGCCAGAAACCGGATTCACCCCCACCCCGAACGACGAGCGCACCTCTTGGGGGCAGATGGTGGAGACAGCCCAGGCCGGGGTGCAAATGGTGCGCGCCCGTCCGCTCCTGCGGGTGATATTGGCGGTCAGTCTGGTGGTCGGCCTCTACAGCGAAGGCTACGACCGGCTGTGGACGCCCCATTTGCTGGACAATTTCACATTTCCCGTTCTCTTCGGTCTACAGCCAATTGTCTGGTTTGGGATCATTCGGGCGGGCAGCAGCCTTTTTTCCATCGCAGCCACCGAATTGGCCCAGCGCAAGCGCATCACCGAAAACGGCGGACGGATGATAGGGCTGATGCTGGGGCTGGATGGCGCGATGATTTTGGCGCTGCTGGCCCTGGCCTGGGCAGGCAATTTTTGGGTGGCGCTGATTGCGCTGTGGATATTCAGCACAGCCCGCAGCACTCTCGACCCCCTGGACAGCGCCTGGATTGTGCGCCACACAGTCGGCCAGGCCAGGGCCACGGCCATCTCTTTTTCCAGCCAACTCAACGCCATTGGCCAGGTCGTGGGTGGCCCCGCTGTCGGCTGGATCGGCACGGTTGTCTCTCTGCCCGCCGCGCTCACCGCGGCCGCCCTGCTGATGTCGCCGATTCTGCCCTTGCTGGCGCGGGGCAGGCGGCTGGAGAAAGAAATGAGTGGCCGAAATGGAGAGGGTTCAGGCGATTTGACCTGAGTGAGGTATACTGACAGAAAGCTTTTTCGTACCACATTTTTCAGCAACGAGGCGAACCCTATGACAACAGAAACGCTCGATCACGCAACCCTTCTGGCCCAGGACAGTCGTCAGCTCCACGGCCTGCACCATCCCACCGCGCACAAAGAACCGCTGGTAGTAGAGCGGGCCGACGGCGTCTGGCTCTATGGCACAGACGGGCGCAAAGTGCTGGATGGGCTGGCTGGCCTGTGGAATGTGAACATTGGCTATGGCAATCAGGAATTGCCCGATGTGGCCCGGGATCAGATGCGAAAGCTGGCCTACACCAGTAATTTTGTGGGGATGTCCAACCCGGCCTCCATTCAATTGGCCGAAAAGTTGGCCGGTTTTGCGCACCCCACCCTCAACACCACCTATTTCACCTCCGGCGGCTCCGAATCCAACGAGACGGCCTTCAAGACTGTCTATTACTATTGGCGGCGGCTGGGCAAACCGGAGAAAGTGAAGATCATCTCCCGGATGAACGCCTATCACGGCATCACCATTGCCGCGGCCAGTGCCACAGGCGTCACACGCTATTGGAAGATGTTTGGCCTGCCCATTGCCAACTTTCTGCATATCCCCGACCCCAACGCCTATCGCTATGCGGGCGACCTGCGGGAAGGGGAAAGCGTGGCCCAGGCCGCGGCCCGCGCCCTGGAGGAAGCTATCCTGCGCGAAGGGCCGGAGACAGTCGGCGGCTTCATTGCCGAGCCGATCCAGGGCGCGGGCGGGCTGGTGATGCCCGGCGATGAATACTTCGACCTGGTGCGGACCATCTGTGACAAATACGACGTGCTGCTCATCGCCGACGAAGTGATCACCGGCTTCGGGCGCACAGGCAAGTGGTTCGGCCAACACCACTGGAATCTGCGCCCGGATATTATGGCCTTTGCCAAAGGCGTGACCAGCGGCTATCTGCCTCTGGGCGGCATTCAGATTTCCGACGCCATCCGGGATGTGATCATCAATGCACCGGCAGACGAGTCGTGGATGCACGGAATTACCTATTCGGGCCACGCCGCGGCCTGCGCGGTTGCCATCCGCAACATCGAAATTATGCAGGAGCAGAAGCTGGTTGAGAATGCCGCGGCCATGGGCAAACGGCTGGGTGCGGGCCTGAACCGGCTGCGGGATGAATTTGAGTTTGTGGACAATGTGCGGGGCGTGGGTCTGTTGTGGGGCGTAGAGATTGTGACCGACCGGGAAAGCCGGACAGGCGATATGGCCAAGGCCAGCGCAATTGCCAGCGCGGCCATGCAGCGGGGTCTGCGCACCCGGCCTGTGGGCGCGGGCACGCTGGCCTTCTCACCCTCCCTGGCCATTACCGCCGACGAAGTGGATACGATTGTTGAACTGCTGGGCAGTGCGATGGATTCTGTTCTGTAGGTTGGGTAAAAACAAAAAAGGAGGCCGGGGCGACACCCCGGCCTCCTTTTTTGTTTTTACCCAACCTACGCGGCCCGTCCCCGGGGCACCTCGAAATAGTGTTCGATCTTGGCGAACTCCTCTGCCGGGAGCAGGTCCCGGAAGAAATACCAGTTGAATTCCGGCAGTTTGTTGCCGTTGAAGCTGCCCCGCAACTGGCCGATGGCAAATTCAATGTTCATTTTCAGATGATTGTATTCCCCCTGAATCGCCCAGCCCAGACCAGCCAATGCAATGATAAGCGGGTCCCGGTTCTGGCGCATATTCTCGATCAGGCGCAGGGCCAGTTGCAGCCCCAGCCGCTTGGGATCACCCAAATAATAGTTCGCCAATATCCAGTCCGCGGCCGAACGCATAAGCAGATCGTCGATGGGGATGCGTGTCACCTGTTCCCATTCGGTTTTCGATCCTGCTTTGTCGCCCTGATAATAGCCATTCAGCCCTCGCCAAAACCCCTGGGACGCGGGCGATGTCTCCCGGTTCAGCGCCCGGTTTGCCAGCTTCGATTCCCCATTGAGCACCAGCAGCCGGAACAACTGATGCCAGTTCTCTTTGTAGGCATCGCTGACAGAGGCGGCCTCTACAAAATTGTCATAGGCTGCCTGCCATTCGCCCTGCTCAATCGCGTTCATCATTTTCAGATAGCGCACCAGCCCTTGCAGGGTTTCCACCGAAATGGCCTCGTCCGGCGGGGTAAGCCCATGACTTTCCAGCGCTTCGAGCAGACCTTCCAGGTCTTCGATCAATCCCAGCATTGCCTCTGTCCGTCCCTGCTTGCGGTACATCTCAAACAGTTGCCAACGCAGGGAGATGTCCCAGGGCGTCTCGGCCTGCACCTTCGCCATCAGCGCCAGACTCTCGTCGTGGCGTTCCAGCCAGCTCAGCATATAGGCCTGGCGTTCATTCCAGACAGCAGTGGCGTCGGCATCAAAGACGTAGACAAGCTGGTCGGCGTGGAGGTCGATGGCCTCTTGCAGCCGGTTGCGTCGCGCCAGGAAGGACTGATACGTGAAGAGGCACTCCTCCAACATCCGCTGCATACGGTTGTCATTGGCAGCCAGGCGCTCCAGGGGCATCTTCACCAGGCGGCCGATAAGCAGTTCATATTTCTCGCCGGCGCGCTCATCGTCCCGAAGTGCCAGCTGGCGGGCTTCGGTCAGCAGCGCCTCCCACGAACCGCGCACTGGCGGGGCAGATTGTCGATTGGGTGCTTGTGTACTCACAGAGGAGTCCTTTCATGAGAAGAGGGCGGCCAATGAACCAGCCACCTGTGGGTCGATGTCGCACACTCAACTGCTTACTCACGTCCACTCATTGATTGCTGATCGGAGGTATTGCCTCGCGGAACACCACCCGTTTCCGCCGCGCCGCCAGCCACAGCCCGCCCAGCTCCGCGGCCAGCATCCCGGCCAGAATGAGCGCACAGCCAATAAGGCCGCGGGGGGTCAGTATTTCACCGATGAGCAGATAACTGAAAATGGCAGCGGTAACCGGTTCTAGCGTATAGAGCAGGGCGATATGGCTGGCACTGGTAAAACGCTGTGCCCAAACCTGAGCAGTAAAGGCAAAGGTTGTCGCCAGCAGCCCCGTAAATACCGCGGCAAAAAGAACATTGCCCGACAGGGGGGGCAGCCCCGCCGGGATTTCGAAGATCAAAGAAATGATCGCACAGGCCACGGCCACTGTCGCAATCTGGATGGCTGCCAGACGAAAAGGGGATGCCTGGTTGGCGTACCGCGCGACCAGTAAAATATGGGCAGCGATCGCAATCGCACAGATGAAGACAAGAAAATCGCCGTAGCCGATGGAGAGATCGTCATTGAGGCTGAGCAGGGCCAGACCGATTGTCGCCAGCGCCACCCCCACAACCGCGGGCACGCCGGTCCGCTGATGCATAAAGAGCGCCGCGCCCACAGGAACCAGAATCACATTCAGCCCGGTAATAAAACCGGTCTTGGCCGGTGTGGTGTAGAGCAGGCCCAAAGTCTGAAAGGCATAGCTGGCTCCCAGCACCAGACCGATAACAATGGCCGGGATCAGAATATTGCGTCGAGGTTTTGCCTCTCGTTGGCTGTTTTCTGCCGGGCTATTTTCCGCCGGGCGATTCCTGACCTGCCTTTTCATTCTTTGGGGGCGTCGCTGCCAGAGAAAAACAGGCGCGAAAGCTGCCGCGGCAATGCCAAAACGCAGCGCGAGAAAGGCAAAAACCGGCCATTCCCGGACAGCGTCTTGCACCATCACAAAAGTAGCGCCCCAGATCGTCACCACCAACAAGAGCATCAAATCAGCGATAATCTGTCGGCGAACCATTCAAGATACCTGTCAGAAAGGGGTGAAAGAAGGGAAAGGGAATCCCGATTGCGGACAGAGGCGTGAAACGTAAGATCGGACGGCGATCTCACGTTTTACGTTTCACGCCTCTGAGGGAAAATAGCCTAAACTATAGAATTTCATCCCCGCAGAGCCGCTACTTGATCTCGCGTTTGACTGTATTGAGCAGCGTGTCGGCGCGCAGATCGGGCAGATTGTGGCAGACACCGCCCATGTGGTCGGCCAGAGCCTGGGCCAGCCCCCGATCAAAGGCCATGTGCTCCATATTGATCACAATCGAGCGCACATCGCCCTGATCGAAGAGTTCGGCCATACGCATGGCCTCCTCTTGGGCGGGCATACCGGTCATACTCACATTGCCCGCGCCGTCGGTGAGCAGAATCACCAGCGGACGCATTTCCGCGTCCTTGCGTTTGGCCGCTTCCACCACCTGCCAGGCAGCCAGCAGACCGCTGCTCAGGGGTGTTTTGCCACCCACAGGCAGGTCTTTCAATGCCCGTTCGGCCAGATCCACACTGCTGGTGGGGGGCAGCACCACACGGGCTTTGTCCCGCTGAAAGACGACCAGCCCCACCTGATCCCGGCGCTGGTAAGCGTCGACCAGAAGGCTAAAAATCGCCCCTTTGGTGGCTTCCATCCGTTCGCTGGCCGCCATAGACCAACTGGCATCCACCACAAACAAAATCAGATTGCCCGTGCGCCGCACCCGCACTTTGCGTTGCAGGTCGGACATACGCAATTTCAGGGCCAGATCGTTGTCGCTGGTCTTGGCCCGCTCTTTCTGATGTATAGAGGCCGCCCGCAACGTCGCGTCAAAGGCGATGTCGTCGGTCTTGTCCCCTGCGGGCCGGGCTTTGATGTAGCGCCCCCGCTTGCGATCAGTTTGACTATACGAACGCTTCCCTGTCTGTTCGCGGGTCACTTTGTCCAGAGGCGTGTCAAACTTGCGCGCCTCAAAGACGTCTCCTACATTGATAGGCTTGCGTGCGCCTTTGTCGTCTCCGGGTGATGAACTCTGCTGAGGAGCAGCGTTGGGTTCAGCAACACCCCCTTCGCCCCCCTCCGGCGATCCGTCTAGGTCGTCGGATTCATCACCCTCTGTGCTTTTTTTTCCGCTGATGCCCCGCTGGCCTCGGCATCTTCGGTCCCTTCGTCGTCGTCAAAGGCTTCCTCGGCCTCGGCCCGGGCCTGGCGCATATTGGACTCCAACTGCTCCGGGTTCAGGGCCGCATCCTGGAAAGGCTGTTTCTTCATACGGTGGGGCAGGGCCAGCTCCGCAGCCAGCAGGATGTCCCGATCGGTGATACTGTTCCGTCCTTCAAACGCGGCCTGGGCACGGGCTGTTTTCAGAATCACAATATCGGCCCGGTGACCGTCCACATTGAAGCTGGAGGTGAGAGCAGCGATTGTATAGAGGTCTCTGTCCGTGTACGTCACGCTCTCGTAAAGGCGACGGGCCGCGATGATACGGTCGCCCAACGTGCCCGCGTCCCCCGCGAAATCTGCGCCAAAGCGGGTGGCATCCCGCTCAAATTGGGTGCGGCGGCGCAGAATTTCCACCCGCTCTTTGGGCGTGTGAATGCCCACCACATCCACCGAATGGGCAAAACGGTCCAGTAATTGGGGGCGCAGATCGCCCTCTTCCGGGTTCATGGAACCCACCAACACAAAACGGGAGGGATGCTGCACACTGATGCCCTCTCGCTCCACCACATTGACACCCATGGCCGCGCTGTCCAGCAACAGGTCCACCACGTGATCGTCCAGCAGGTTCACTTCGTCCACATAGAGCACGCCCCGGTTGGCCGCGGCCAAAATGCCCGGCTCAAAGTGGCGCTCGCCCCTTTGAATGGCTTTTTCGATGTCCAGCGTACCCACCACCCGGTCTTCGGTAGCAGAGACGGGCAGGTCAATAAAGGGCGTATCCCGCATACTGACGGGCATTTCGCCGGTTTCGGCGGCTCTGGTGCAGGACGCGCAGAGACCCGCGGTCTGGTCAGGCCGACAGGCAAAGGGGCAACCGTCCACGGCCTGGATGGGGGGAAGCAGCGCGGCCAGGCCGCGGGCAGCAGTCGACTTGGCTGTGCCTCTTTCGCCCCTGATAAGCACGCCCCCAATCAGTGGATTGACGGCATTGAGCAGGAGTGCTCGCTTCATCTTTTCCTGGCCGACGATGGCGGTGAAGGGATAAGTTACTCGCATAGTCGTTTCCTTTGGGGCTAAAGCAGCGGGTTCGGGAGAATTGTCAGAGTCTGGTCAGAATCCAGGCAGGTAGTGTTGGCAAAAACAGATATACTCAATCCTGTGGGCAGAACATCTGCCATTATAAACGACAGACAAAGGCAAAAACAAACCAAAGCGGCTTTGGGGCGCGATTCGATTGCTGGGCCAACGGGAATCAGACGCGCCGGCCAGCCCTTTGGCGCGGATATGTTTGTGCGAACATTTGCTGAAACTTTCTGATTTGTCCGTCGTATTGCACAATAGAGTAGTCGTAACCAACGAGGCACGCCCGATGAATGAACAGGAACAGCGCTGGCTGGAACTGGCCCGCAAGGGCGACCAGCAGGCCTTCTGTAGTTTGGTAGACGCGTATCAGCGTCCGGTGATGAGTCTGACCTATCGAATGCTCGGCGATCTGGAGGAGGCCGAAGATGCCGCTCAGGAGACGTTTTTGCGCGCCTGGTCCCGGCTGCACCAGTATAACCCGGACCACAAATTCAGTACGTGGGTTTTCTCCATTGCCAATCACCACTGCATCGACCGCCTGCGCAAACGCCGGGTAAAGGTGGTGGGGCTAGACGACACCCCCATTGCCTTCACAATTCAGGACAACACAGCCAAGCCGGAGGATGCACTGCTCAGCCAGGAAAACGCGGAGGAGATGCAGGCGCTGGTGGAATTGCTCCCCCTCGACTATCGCACGCCGCTGGTTTTGCGCTATTGGCAGGAGTGCAGCTATCAGGAGATCGGTGAGATTATGGAACTGAGCCTGCCTGCGGTAAAGAGCCGTCTCTTCCGTGCCCGGCAAAAGCTGGCCGAAGAATACGAACGCTCCCAGGCCGCGATTCGGGGCGAAATGCAGCCCGCTCGCTCTGTCTATGCGAAAGAATCTGCCCGCAACCGCCCTTCCCTGCGCCAAAGCGTGGGCACGCCCTTGCGAACTGCGCTGACAGGGGCTATAAGTTAGCCATAGGCAACAAACAGAGTTTTTGACAATCTTCTATCCAGACCGGTGAAACCGATGACAGTTCTGCAACCGCAGCCGCTCGTTCCCACGGAGGACGAAGCCGATATGAATACCCACGACGAATACGGAATGCTGATGTCCTTGTCCCTGGACAATCTGCTGGATGGCAGAGAACAGGCCCAACTGGACGCCCATTTGGCCGACTGTAACCGGTGTCGCGCCCAGTGGAGCTTGTGGAAATCACTGGATGGGGCATTGCACGCCGCGCCCATGACCGCGCCGTCCCCTGCGTTTGTGCAGAGGGTTGGCCACCGTTTGGCCGCGCAGGATCGGCGAAGACAGATGCGTGTGGGTATTCTGCTGGGCGCGTTGACGATTGTTATGTGGCTGATCGGCGTGACGGGTATAGCGCTGGTCATCGGCGCGCTCATATACAATCAGGTGGGCTGGTTCACCGAGAGTTTGCACTGGCTGGCCTATATGTGGACAGCGGTTACAGTCGTCGGCAGTTCCCTCCTGGCGCTGTTGGGCGGTGTGGCCGGAGAACCATCGGCCATTGGGTTGCTGGGCGGCTATGTGATTCTGGCCGGGGGCGTGTTGGCTATGTGGTCCCGCTATTTGCGACGGTCGTTGCAGAGAGTAGAAGTCTTCCAGTAGGAATTCTTCCGTAGAAATTCACAAAATATTCAATAGAGTTTCCACAGAGTTATCGAGCGAAGAAGAACCAATGAACCGAATCCGATGGAATACACGCTGGCTTCTGGCCGCCATTCTTATCACAGTTGGCACACTGGGCATTCTGTTCGCGCCATCAGCCAGGGCCGCAGAGCAGCCCAGGCTGGTTGACGGGTCGCTCTCGCCCATCAGCTTTAGCCCGGACCAGCGCGTCTTCAACGAAGACCTGCTGGTGGCCGACGGCCAGGTGATCGACGACAATGTAGCTGTGCTCAATGGGAATGTGACGATCCGGGCGGGCGGCGTTATCAACGGCGATCTGTCGGTTGTGCGCGGCGATGTGGAAGTGGCCGGACAGATCAGGGGCGACCTGGCTGTGGTGCAAGGCGATGCCAAACTGCGTGCCAGTGCCCGCGTCGAAGGCGATGTGAGTATTGTGGGCGGTGAAGTGGAGCGGGCTGAAGGCGCGTTTGTCGGCGGCAATTTTGTAGGCGGTCCCAGCCGGGATTGGCAGGACCTGTTCAACGAGAACAACGGCACAGACACAAGCAGTGCGCCCCAGTTCCGCAATCAGCGGGATGGCCGTTCCTGGCTGGTGCTCTTTCTGTGGCGGTTGGTGCGGGCGGTGCTGTGGACGCTGCTGATCACAGGACTGGTGGTGCTGATTGCCTGGCTGGCCCCTGCCCAGGTCAAGAAGATTGCACGGACAGCCGAAGCCGAGCCAGTGCTCTCTTTCGCTGTCGGTCTGGTGGTGTCACTGGTGGTCACTTTTCTTTCCATGGGGCTTTTTGCCACCCTCTGTTTGGCCCCTGTGGGCGTTCTTCTGAGCAGTCTGCTGGCCATTGCCGGGCTGCTGGGCTGGGCCGCCACAGCCGTCTGGATCGGCGAGAAACTGGCCGGGCTGAGCAGTGACGCTGCGGTTGCCCGTATCCCCTCGCTGGTATTTGTGGCTGGCTCGACGCTGATCCTTACCGGGCTAATCTTCTTCGGATGGGCGCTGCTGGCCTGTGTCGGTTTTATTGCCGGACTGTTGGTTGTCTCGCCCGGTGTGGGCGCGGTGCTGGTCAATCTGGCCCGGCACACGCGCACAGCGGGCAGTGTCCCGGAGCGTGAGCCGGGGGGTGAGCCGGTCAGTGCCCCCTTCACAGCAAAGACAGAAGAAAAGACGGGAGCAGAAGCAGATCAACCGGAAGAAACGAACGCGAAGGGCAACCCCAGCGTTTTTGCCAGCGGCGACGACCTGGGACTGAGCGCGGCCGAGCGGACAGCCCTGGGCCGCGGGGCAGGCATTCCCGAAGGCCAGCCCGACGATTTCACCCGGCTGAAGGGCATCGGCCCCGCCTTCGATCGACGGTTGAAAGAGGCGGGCATTACTACTTTTGCCGCGCTGGCCGCGGCCACGCCCGAGGAAATCTCGGCTGTTATTGGCTGGCCGCCAGAGCGGGTGGTGCGGGACGAACTGAGGGAACAGGCGGCAGCGCTGGCCGCGGGCGAATAATCTGTTCCACAGTCGCATAAATGTATAGCGAAATGTAAAACGTAAAACGTGAGAAAAGGCGGTATTCTCACGTTTTACGTTTCGCGTTTCTGGCACTACAAACACAACCAGCCAGAGGCTTCCCCATGACACATCTCCAGACCCCGTTCCTCAACCACATTCTCCCCACCCCGCTGGTGCTTGCCAGCGGAATTTGGGGCACGACTGTCAGCCTGCTGGTGCGGGCGGCCCAGAGCGGCTGTGGCGCGGTGACAGCCAAAAGCTGCGGCCCTGTGCCTCGCGCCGGACACGTCAACCCTTCCTGCCTGGCCTGGGAACACGGACTGATCAACGCCATCGGATTGGCCAATCCGGGGGCAGAGGAAGAGGTGGCCCTGTTGCGCCAGGCCAAAGCCGAATTGACCCCCCTGGGCGTTCCTCTCATCGCCAGCATTTTTGCAGGCACAGCCGCGGAGTTTGGCGACGTGGCGCGCATCGTGGCCCAGGCCCAGCCCGATTTCATCGAAGTCAACATCTCCTGCCCCAATGTGGGCAGCGAATTTGGCGAACCCTTCGCGGCCAATCCCCAGAGCGCGGCGGAAGTGACTGGCTTTGTGGCCCAGGCGGTCGCGCCTTTTGCCATTCCTGTAATCGTCAAACTGGCCCCCAATGTGCCGAGCATTGGCCGCATTGCCCGGGCAGTGGTAGAAGCTGGCGCGGATGCACTCTGCGCGGTCAACACAATGCCGGGTCTGGTGATCGACCCGGAAAGCGGGCAAATGTTGCTTGCCAATCGCAGCGGCGGGATCAGTGGCCCGGCCCTGAAACCCATCGCCCTCAAAGCGGTCTACGACGCGCGGCGGGCCTGCCCAGACACGCCGATTATCGGGACAGGCGGTGTCTCCACCGGGCAAGACGCCATTGAAATGTTGATGGCCGGGGCCACGGCAGTGGGTGTGGGCAGTGCCATCTATTACCGGGGCGGCGAAACTCTGTCGCTGATTATCGAGGAGATGAAAGCTTGGATGGCGGCCCACAGCGTTGCTTCGCTGGACGAAATCCGCGGCGCGGCCCATCGGGAGCCGCTCTATGCCATTGCCCCGACCGGCGCGCCCATTCCCCACGCGCGCTGATACGTCCCCCTTTTCTCCACTGGCGCGGTTTGCCTTCATTTGAATTACGGGATAGTTACCAAAAGATAATAGATAATTTTTGCATAGGGAGTACTCTGGCTATGTGTTCTGTCCCCCAGGGACTATTCGGCTTCCCATTTCAAGGAGTTTTCCTATGCATAAGCTAAGCAGTTTGAAGTTGTACAGGCTGATCGGCCTCGTACTGGTTCTTTCAATGCTTGCACCCACAGCCAGCGCGCAGCAGACAGCACGCAGCTATCTGCTCTTGGGCAAAAGCGACAAATTGCCCAACAATCTGCAACAGGCAGTGGCCGAGCGAGGCGGCAGCATCGCCTATACAGTCCCGGAAATTGGACTGGCGGTTCTGCTGTCGGCCAACCCGGATTTTTCCGCCCAGATGGAGACGCTGGCGGAGGTGGAGTCTGTCGCACCCGACATTCAGGTCAACTACGACTTGCCCGGCTTTCAACCCCAGGGCCTGCCCCAGCCATCGGGTCACCCGCTGGACTTTGCCGCGTATCAGTGGAATCTGGATGCAATTGATGCGCCGGAAGCCTGGGCCACAGGGGCCAGAGGCGCGGGTGTGCGCATTGCCATCCTGGACGACGGAATGGACCCCAGTCACGTGGACCTGGCCCCCAATCTCAACGTGGGTCTGAGCAAGTCCTTTGTGCCTGGCGACAGCAATCCCTTTGCCGCGCCGGGCTTCCCCAGCCACAGCAGCCATGTGGCCGGCATCGCGGCCGCCGCAGACAACGGAATTGGCATTATCGGTGTGGCTCCCCAGGCGGAAATTGTCGGCGTGCGGGTGTTGACGTGGCTGCCAGACGCGTCCTCGCCCCTGGGCTATGTGGCTGAAGGGAAATTTGCCTGGATTGCCGCGGGGATTGTCTATGCCGCCAATATCGACTCGGATGTCATCAGCATCAGCCTGGGCGGTTGGCTGGACAAAGACGGATTCTGCGATGGAGAGACTTGCTATAGCAAGAAAGACGCCAAAGAGCTGAAAAAGCTGTTGGACCGGGCCACCCGCTATGCCTACAAACAGGGCGCGGTGGTCATTGCCGCCGCGGGCAACGACGCCACAGACACGGATCACAACGGCAAGAACTATTTTCTGCCCGCCGAGTCGGACAAAGTCCTCGCGGTATCGGCCACTGGCCCCAGCGGTTGGATTCTCGACCCGACCGCGGATCTGGACACCTTCGCCCCTTATTCCAATTATGGCAAGAAACTGGTGGATTTTGCAGCGCCGGGCGGCAATCCCAGCTACGCTCTGCAGGACCCCGCCTGCATCTATCCGTTGTTGGGCTTCCCCATCCCCTGCTACTATTTTGATCTGGTGATCGGCCCCACAATCAGTCCTTTCCTTCCCTGGACGTGGGCCTCGGGCACAAGTGCAGCAGCCCCCCACGTGGCAGGCGTGGCCGCGCTGATCATTGGGCAGAATGGCGGCGAAATGAAACCGAAGGATGTGGAGAAAGCGCTGAAGGAGGGCGCAGATGATCTGGGCAAGAAAGGCGCGGATGCCTATTTTGGCGAAGGTCGGGTGAACGCCGCGGCATCCCTCGCGTGGCTGGCGCGGAAATCCAAAGAGAAAGAGATGGAAGGAGAAGAAATCGAGGCAGAAGAAATTGAAGGGGAAGCCGTGACGAGCACCGATTCTGTCGCTGTGCCCTGTGACAATGCGGACTTGGCCTGCCCCGAAGTGGGCAAGAATGTGATCTTTTTGAGTCTGCTCAGCAACCGCTGACAAAATCGCTGCCAGAAACTGTCGACACAAATCGGCCACAACCTGAAACACGCAAGAAGGGGCGGATGATAGCTATCATCCGCCCCTTCTCATTCACAGGATCAGCATTGCGTCGCCAAAACTGAAGAAACGATAGCCCTGGGCTTTGGCAATTTCATAGGCGTCCAGCAGCATCCGCCGCCCCGCGTCGGGTTCACTCTGGTGGGCCTGGGCCACAAAAGCGCTCACCAGCATCAGCAGGGACGAGCGGGGCAGGTGAAAATTGGTGAGCAGCACGTCCACAGCCCGGTAGCGGTAGCCAGGGCGGATGAAAAGATTGACCGCACCCACAAACGCGGCCACCCTTTTCCAGGGACAGGCTTCTGTCTCATAGGGATCGATGCCCTGGGCGCTGGTTCCCCCCCATTCCAGCGTGCGCACAGAAGTTGTGCCCACGGCCACCACACGCCCGCCGGCCAGCGTCGTCTCATTGATCGCTTTGGCCGTGCGCGCCGACAGCCCTGCCCACTCCGTATGAATTTCGTGGGCCTCCACCAGTTCCGCCGTCACCGGGCGGAAAGTATCCAACCCCACATGCAGGGTGACAGTCTCCCAGCCCACCCCCTTTTCCCGCAGGGCCAGCAGAAGTTCCGGCGTAAAGTGTAGCCCGGCGGTGGGCGCGGCCACACTGCCTTCGGGCCGGCTGTAAATCGTCTGATAGCGTTCGGCGTCACCGCTGTATTCTGTAATGTATGGGGGCAGGGGAATTTCCCCCAATTCGTCCAGATAGGGGCGGACAGGAGAAGGGAAAGTGACGACCCGCGAGCCGGAGGGCAAGACAGCGGTAATAACAGCGAGCAGGGATTGGGAATTGGGAGTTGGGGATTGGGAATTGGGGGTCAAGTCGATTTCCGTGCCTTCGGTCAAGCCGCGCCCGCGGACGAGACACTCCCACTCGGTCCCGGCCTCGTCCAGTTGGCGGAGCAGGAAGATTTCGACCGCACCGCCCGTGGGCTTGCGTCCGTGCAGCCGGGCCGGGATCACCCGGCTGTCGTTGGCGACGAGCAGATCGCCCGCGTCCAGATAGTCCCCAATGTCCCGGAAATGGCGATGCTCGATGGCCCCGCTCTCCCGATGCAGGACAAGCAGACGGCTGCTGTCCCGCGGCTCGGCGGGCTGCTGGGCGATGAAGGAAGGGGGCAGTTCGTAGTCGAAGAGTGAAGTTTGCATAGGCATAACAGGCGGAAGGTAGTGAGCGTCGGGCGTCGGGTTTCGGGTGTTGCGGCCAGCAGTCATCCGCGGCTAATGGACCGCCCTGGCCCTCCGCTCCGCACACGCCTGCAGAAAGCTTTCCCAGAGCCGCCGATGGTCGTCGGGCAATTCAAAGATTCGCTCGGGATGCCACTGCACACCCACCACCCAGCGATGGGCAGGGCTTTCATAGGCTTCCACCAGCCATTCATCCAGACCGGTGGCCTGGGCAGCAATGCGCATCCCCGGCGCGAGGGTGGCCGCGTCCACGCCCTGGTGGTGATAGGTGTTGACCGCCAGAGAAGTGCCGCCGACAATCTGCGCCAGACGGCTGTGGGGCAGCAGGGATACTTCGTGCAGCACAGGATTGTTTGTGTCCGAGCGGTGGTCGGGAAAATCCTGCACCATTCCGCCGCCCGCAGCCACATTCAACACCTGACACCCCCGACAGATGCCAAAGATGGGCATATCCTGGGCCAGAGCCTGCTGTGACAGATGAATTTCCAGCTCGTCCCGGGCCTCAGAAATGGATTCCGGATCAGCTCCATCCAATTCCGCGCCGAAGTAGCGGGGGTGGACATCACCACCGCCGGAAAGAATCAGCCCGTCCAGATGGGCCAACACTTGGGCAGACAAGCGCCCCTTGTCATCGGGCAAATAGGCTGTGCCGTCCGGCAAAGTGGCTGGTTCGTCGGGCGAGAGCAGCACGGGCGTTGCGCCCAATTCTGCCAGCATTGCCAGATAGTTGCGGGTGTTCTTCTCCACCCATTCCTGGTTGCCGTGCTTGGACGTAAGGCCAATGAGTAAAGGACGATCTGTTATCTTTTCCATATCTTTGTCCATAGGTGTTGTCCTGCAGGAATGAAGAAAGAATACAGGCGTGTACTATACCCGAAGCAATGGCAAAATCCTATTTCGTTTTGAAGGAGTCAAAAAAAACGCGTTACCCAATCTTTTTGCTTTGTGATACAATCCAGACCATTCCCCAATCACTAAACCGGATTTGTGCCCATGACCACAACAACTGTAACACCCCCTATAGCAACCCCGGCCCCTGCGCCCGAACATCGCCGTTTTCTCTGGCGTGCTTTTTTGCTCCTCCGCCCCTATTGGAAACTGACCGGCGGCGCTTATGCTGCGCTGATTGGCATTACCCTGATCACCCTGGCCACGCCTCAATTTATCCGCTGGATCATTGACCAGGGCATCGGTGCAGGCGACACGGGCCTGCTGACCGGCGCGGTGCTGATGCTGTTGGGGCTGACAGTTGTGCGGGGCGTCTTTACTTTCCTGCAAGGCCGCTGGACCGAAATGGCCTCGCAGAGTGTCTCCTACGACCTGCGCAACGCGCTGCTGGACAAACTCAGCCATCTCTCCTTTGCCTATCACGACCGCACGGAATCGGGACAACTGCTCTCCCGGGCCATGCAGGATGTGGAGCGCATTCGCTTTCTGACCGGACGGGCGGTGTTGGGGCTGGTGAACGCCGTTGTCCTGCTGATCGGCACGGCCATTGCCCTGCTGGTGATGAATCCCCAACTGGCGTTGCTGGCTCTGCTCACAATGCCCCTGTTGGCTTGGCAAGCCATCTCTTTCGGCAGCCATTTTCGCCCTCTCTCCCTGTCGATCCAGCAGCAGATGGCAGTGCTGACCACCCGGCTGGAGCAGAATCTGCGGGGTGCGCGCATTGTCAAAGCTTTTGCCCAGGAAGACGAAGAGATCGAACGCTTTGAGAAGGAGAACCGGACCTGGTTCGATCTCTCGGCCCGGGCGGCCTGGCTGCAAGCGGTGAACATCCCGCTGATGGACCTGATCGCCAACGCGGCTACGGTTTTCATCCTGTGGTATGGCGGAACGCTGGTCATCCGCGGCGAGATTTCCCTGGGCGATCTGATTGCCTTCACCACCTATCTGGCCCAGATGGCCGGTCCTGTGCGCCGCTTTGGAATGATTATCCCGGCGATTGCAATGGCGGGCGCGTCGGCAGAGCGCATCTTTGAAATTCTGGATGCGGATTCCCAAGTGCAGGACGAACCGGACGCGAAAGTGTTGCCGCCCGTGGAAGGCCATCTGCGCTTTGACAACGTGAGCTTTGCCTACACGAAGCCCCATCGAGTCCTCAGCGGCGTCTCTTTTGATGTAAAACCCGGGCAGGTGCTGGCCCTGCTCGGCCCCACTGGATCGGGCAAATCGTCGATCATCAATCTCATTCCGCGCTTCTATGACCCAATGGGCGGTCGCATTACCATCGACGGCCACGACATCCGCCACGTCACCCAGGCTTCTCTGCGCAGCCAGATTGGGATTGTGCTGCAGGAGTCCACCCTCTTCGCCACAACCATCCGGGAGAATATCGCGTTTGGGCGGCCCAACGCCACCGAAGAGGACGTGCTGGAGGCGGCCAAAGCAGCCCAGGCCCACGAGTTTATTATGCAGATGGCGAACGGCTATGACACGGAAGTGGGCGAGCGGGGCGCAACGCTTTCCGGTGGTCAGCGCCAGCGGATGGCGATTGCGCGTGCGCTGCTCAAAGACCCGCGCATCCTCATTCTGGACGACGCCACGGCCAGCGTGGACACAGAGACCGAGCGGCTGATTCAGAAGGCCCTGGCCCGGCTGATGGAAGGGCGCACATCGGTCATCATTGCCCAACGCCTCAGCACCGTGCGTCTGGCCGATCTGATTCTGATCTTGGAAAAGGGAGAGGTAACAGCCGCCGGGACCCACGAAGAACTGCTGGCAACGTCGCCCCTCTACCAGCGCATCTACACAGGCCAGTTGGAACGAGCGTAGTACGCCAGAAACACAATCGCCGGACAGAGTCCCATCCATACATCTCAATTCACAATTCACTATACAAAAATATTATGAGTTTTTCAATCGGATCGGTCGGACGGAGTGGAGGGCCAGGCCACGCGCTGCGTACACTGGCCAACGAAAAAGAAGGGAAGGCCTTTGACCCGCATGTAACCCGGCGTCTGTTGGCCTTTCTGCGCCCCCACGCGCTGAAAATGGTGTGGGCCTTTGTGCTGATGCTGATCGCCACCGCGCTCACATTGGCTGTGCCCTACCTGATGAAAGTCGCCATCGACAGCACCATTGTGGCCGGGGACGCGGCGGGACTGAAACGCATTTCCCTGCTGATGGCCGCGGCCTTTGTGGGGCTGTATTTCAGCACAGCGGGCCAGCGCTATCTGCTCTCCTGGGTGGGGCAACGGGTGCTGGCAACCCTGCGCTCCCGGCTGGTGGAGCATTTGCAGCGTCTCTCTCTGGGCTATCACGACAAACACATTATCGGCGTCACCATTTCCCGAGTCATCAGCGATGTGTCGGTGATCAACGAACTGCTCTCCCAGGGGTTGATTACACTGGTGGGGGATGTACTGGTGCTGGTGGGCACAATCGCGGTGATGCTCACAATGAGTCCTCGGCTGGCACTGATAACCTTCAGCGTCATCCCGCTGATGCTGATTGCCACCAAACTTTTTTCCAGCCGGGCCAAGAGCGCGTTCCGGGCAACCCGGCGCAGTGTGGCCGCGATTGTGGGCATGCTGGCCGAAAACCTGACCGGTATGCGGGTGATCCAGGCCTTTGCCCAGGAGAACGAAACCCAGCGCCGCTTTGCCGAAGTCAACGCGGCCAACCGGGCCGCGCATGTGGGCGCGATGAGCCTCTCCTTTGTCTTTCTGCCCACAATGGATTTTCTGGGCATTCTCTCCACTGGCGTTGTGCTCTGGTTTGGCGGGCGGGCGGTGGCCGCGGACGAACTTTCCCTGGGGATTGTCGTGGCTTTTCTGGCCTATGTCAGCCGCTTCTTCCAGCCCGTGCAGGAGCTAAGCCAGCTCTACACGACAATGCAGCAGGCCATGGCCGGCGGCGAGCGGGTGCTGGAACTGCTGGACACTGTTCCCGAAGTGCCGGAACCGGAAATACCAACCGAAATGCCCCCCATTCAGGGACGGATCGAACTGGATCGGGTACACTTCGCCTACACCCCGGAAACCGAAGTGTTGCACGATGTCTCGCTGGTCATTGAGCCGGGGCAGACAGTTGCGCTGGTGGGGCCGACAGGTGCTGGCAAATCGTCCATCGCCAATCTGGTGGGGCGCTACTACGACGTAACCGGCGGCGCGGTCCGCATCGACGGCATCGACCTGCGCACCGTCACCCAGCAATCCTTGCGCCAGCAGATAGGGCTGGTCTCCCAGGAGCCTTTCCTTTTCCCCGGCACAGTGGCCGACAATATCCGCTTTGGCCGCCCCGACGCTGACCAGGCGGATGTGGAGTCCGCGGCCCGGATGTCCAACGCCCACGACTTTATTGTGGACCTGCCCAACGGCTACGCCACAGAAATTGTGGAAGGGGGCGTCAATCTTTCCGTGGGCCAGCGCCAACTGGTCTGCATTGCCCGCGCGGTCCTGGCCGATCCCCGCATTTTGGTGATGGACGAGGCCACAGCCAGCGTGGACACGGTGACCGAAGCGCTGATTCAGGAAGCGCTGGACCGGCTGCTCTCCGGGCGCACGTCGATTGTCATTGCCCACCGGCTCAGTACCATCCGCAACGCGGATATTATCTGTGTGATTGAGGATGGCAAAATTGTAGAGCAGGGACGGCACGACGAATTGCTGGCCCTGGACGGCGTCTATACAAACCTGTATGAACGGCAATTCATTGGCATAGACGAGGCCACTCAACAGTCATAACCCCAGAGATACCCCTATGCGCAAGGCAACGATTACTGGTGTCCGCCAGGGCGGCGTGGTGGAAATCCCCGCGCCCCAGGCCAAAGCGGATTGGGTGGTGGTGAAGGTCCACACCGCGCCCATGTGTACGGAGTACAAAGCGTTTCTGACCGGGGCGCCCAGCCAGCAGTTGGGCCACGAAGCCGCGGGCGAAGTGGTGGAGGTGACCCAACCGGGGCGCTGGCAGGTGGGCGACCGGGTGGTAGTGATGCCCCAGAATCCCTGCGGCGTCTGCTCCCTCTGCCTGGCCGGGGAGTACATCCACTGCCAGGATGTGGCCGACTTCGCGGCCATCCACGGCAGCCGGGAGGGCAGCGCCACCATGGCCGAATACCTGCTCAAACAGGAACGCCAGCTCGTGCCCATCCCCGATGGGATGAGCTACGATCACGCGTCCATGGCCTGCTGCGGGCTGGGGCCAACCTTTGGCGCGCTGGAACGGGTGGGCGCGGGCGTGCTGGACACAGTTCTCATCACCGGCCTGGGACCGGTGGGGCTGGGCGGGGTGATCAATGCCACCTTTCGGGGTGCACGGGTGATCGGCGTGGAGAGCAATCCCTGGCGAGCGCAGAAGGCCCGGAAGTTGGGCGCAGAAGCGGTGGTTGATCCCAGCGCCGACGACGCGCTTGCCCAGATTCTCGCCCTCACAGCCGATGGCCGGGGCGTAGAACATTCCCTCGACTGTTCCGGCGTGTCCGCCGCGCACCGGCTCTGCATCGACGCGGCCCGGCGCAAGGGCACAGTCTCCTTTGTGGGCGAGTCCGGACGCACCCCCACCGAACTCTTCATCAGCGACGATATGATTCGCAAAGGGCTGACTCTCCGCGGCTCCTGGCACTACAACCTCTCACTCACGCCCAAAATTCTGCGGGTGATCGCGGCCAACACAGACAAACTCGACCGGCTGATCAGCCACCGCTTTGCCCTGGAAGATGTCCAATCTGCCTGGGAGACACAAGTGGGTGGCGAGTGCGCCAAAATTCTCCTGAAGCCCTGAGAACAAGCCCAGGGACAGGCGGACTCTGAGACGATAGGCAGACAAATTCGGGAAGGTTCGTCGCCCCGGCCCAGAGCTTCTGGTGATATACTGGCAGAGCGTTCTCTTCTCTGCCTTTACCCGTATAGGAGCGACAACGATGGCTCTCTCGTCTTTTGCAGTGCCCCCGGCTGAACTCCCGCAAGAAGCCGTCCAACTGGCCGAAAAGCTGCTCGTCCGCGCCCGCAGCGAACAGACAGCGGCCGAGAAAGAACAATCCGAACGGCTGGCCCGGCTGATGAACGATCCGCTGGGCAAAGAGTTGACGATTGTTATGGTGGATCAGGCCTTTCGCAGCCACCAGCCCGCGCGCATTGCCGACCAGATTTCCCATCTCCTCGACGAATACGGCACACCCCAATATATGGACTGGTGGGAACGGGCCGCGCTCACTGTGGGCGGGGTGATGGGCCACTATCTGCCCGCGGTGGTGGTGCCGCCGATTATCGCCCGTCTGCGCCAGGAGACCCGCACGGTCATCCTGCCCGGCGAGGAGGGCGATCTGCGCCGCTATCTGCAAAAGCGGCGGGCCAGCGGCGTGCGTCTCAATCTCAACCAACTGGGCGAAGCGATTCTGGGCGAGGAGGAGGCGTCCCGGCGCATGACCGCCTATCTGGAACTGCTGGCCCGCCCGGATGTGGAGTACATCTCTGTCAAAGTCTCTTCCGTCTTCAGCCAGATCAATCTGGTGGCCTATCGACATACCGCCGAACTGGTGAAAGAGCGTCTGCGCACCCTCTACCGCCAGGCGCTGGCCCACCGCTACGCCGACCCGGACGGCCACAGTTCTCACAAATTCGTCAATCTGGATATGGAGGAATACCGGGACCTGCACCTGACGCTGGACGCCTTCAAAGAAGTGCTGGACGAGGCCGAGTTTATGTCCCTCTCCGCGGGGATTGTGCTGCAAGCCTATATTCCCGACAGCTTCTACGAGCAGCAAAAGCTGACCGACTGGGCGCTGGACCGGGTGGAGCGGGGCGGCGCGGCCATCAAAATCCGTATCGTCAAAGGGGCGAATCTGGCTATGGAGCGGGTGGAGGCAGCCCTGCACGGCTGGCCGCAAGCCCCCTATACCAACAAACCGGAGGTGGACGCCAACTTCAAACGGATGGTGGCCTATGGCTGTCACACCCAACGGGCGCGGGCTGTGCGTCTGGGCGTGGCCAGCCACAATCTTTTCGATGTGGCCTACGGCCTGCTCCTGCGCCAGCGGGCCGGGGTGGAAGAATTTGTGGAATTTGAGATGCTGGAAGGCATGGCCAACCACCAGGCCAGGGCCGTGCAGGACGCCGCGGGCGGGCTGCTGCTCTACGCACCCGTGGTCAAGACCCAAGACTTTCACAGTGCCATCGCCTATCTGGTGCGCCGCCTGGACGAGAACACCGCGCCGGAGAACTTTTTGCACGACCTTTTCGGGATGCAGCCGGGCAGCCCGGAATGGCACAAACAGCGGGAACACTTTCTTCACGCCTGCTCGCTGATGGAGGCGGCCCGCGCTATCCCCAACCGGGAGCAGGACCGGCACAAGGAGCAGCCGCAGGCCCAGCCCGGCTTCCACAACGAGCCGGATACGGATTGGTCGCTGCCCGCCAACCAGCGCTGGATTGTCGAAATCGCCGACGAGTGGCGAGAGAAGACAATCGAATCAATCCCGCTGCAAGTGGCAGGCGAGTTCGTCCACACAAAAGAAATGGGCAACGGTATCGATCCCTCCCGGCCCGACGCAGTCTCCTTTCACTATAGCTTGGCCACGCTCGAACTGGTAGAAAAGGCCCTGGCAAGCGCCGTGGAAGCCCAGAAAAATTGGGGGCAACGTCCTGTGCCCGAACGCAAAGCAATTCTGCTGGCAGTGGGCGACGAACTGGCCCGGCGGCGGGGCGATCTGATCGGCGCGATGCTGCGGGAGGCGGCCAAGACACCCAGCGAAGGCGATGCGGAGGTCTCCGAAGGCATCGACTTTGCCCGCTACTACGCCCGTAGTCTGGACAAACTGGCCGATCAGCCGGATGTTGCGTTTACGCCCCTGGGCGTTGTCGTCGTGACGCCCCCCTGGAACTTCCCCTTTGCCATCCCCGCGGGCGGTGTGCTGGCCGGCCTGATGGCGGGCAACGCGGTTATCCTCAAGCCCGCGCCCGAAGCCGTGCTCACCGGCTGGCAGATCGCCCAGGCGCTGTGGGCCGCGGGTGTGCCCAAGGATGTGTTGCAATTTGTCCCCGCGCCGGACAACGAAGTGGGGCGACAGTTGATTGTGGATGAACGCACGGCCGCGGTGATTTTGACGGGCAGCATCGAGACGGCCCGCCTCTTTCTGGGCTGGCGGCCCGGTCTGCGCCTCTTCGCCGAGACCAGCGGCAAGGATTGCCTGATTATCACCGCGCTGGCAGACCGGGACCAGGCAATCAAAGATTTGGTGCGCTCAGCCTTCGGCCACAACGGGCAGAAATGCTCCGCGGCCAGCCTGGCGATTCTGGAGGCGGAGGTCTACGACGATCCGGACTTTCGCCGCCAATTGCGGGACGCCGCGGCCAGCCGCGCGGTCGGCTCGGCCTGGGAACTGGCATCGTTGCAGACGCCCCTGACCCAGCCGCCCAGCCCCAAACTGCTGCGGGCATTGACGACGCTGGATGCGGGCGAAGCGTGGCTGCTGGAGCCGAAAGCGCTGGTAGTTGCCGAACAGGAGTTCGGCGATCCTGCCACCCATCGGCTCTGGTCGCCGGGAATTAAGCTGGGCGTGCAGCCGGGATCGTTCTTCCACCAGACCGAATGCTTTGGCCCGGTGTTGGGGCTGATGCGGGCGCAGGATTTGGACGAGGCGATTGAATTTGCCAACGGGGTTGATTTTGGGCTGACCGGCGGCATTCACAGCCTGGACGACCGGGAGGTAGAGCGCTGGCTGGAACGGGTGGAAGTGGGCAATGCCTATGTGAACCGGCACATTACCGGCGCGATTGTGCGCCGCCAGCCCTTTGGCGGCTGGAAAGCGTCGGTGGTGGGGCCGGGGGCCAAAGCGGGCGGGCCGAATTATGTCCACCAGTTCGGTCACTTTCAGCAGACAGCCCTGCCCAAAAAATTGGCCCGGCCCGCGCCGGCAGTGGCGAGTCTGCTGCAACGCTTGGAACCACTGGTAGAGCCGGACGCGGTGGCAACTCTGCGCGCGGCCGCGGGTTGCTATGCCTGGGCCTGGGCCGAACATTTCAGCCAGGCGCACGACCCCAGCCAGATTTTGGGCGAACGCAATGTCCTTCGCTATCGGCCCCTGATCGGACTGCTGTTGCGGGCTGACAAGGCCACAGACCCGTCAGCGTTGGCCCTGGCGCTGCTGGCCGCGGCCACTGTGGGGGCCAGCGTTCATCTGAGCATTGGGCCGGGGCTGGAAGGCTGGCACTGGCTGGCCCGCACGGGCGGGATCACACTGGCGGTGGAGGGGGAGAGCAATCTGGTCTCCCAGCTTCAGACAACGCCACCGCCTGTGGACCGGCTGCGGGCATTGGCTCCCCTGGAAACCGAATTGCGCCGGGCGCTCAACAACGCGGGGATCAGCGTCGTGGAGGGTCCGGTTCTGGCCAATGGTCGTCTGGAACTGGGCCACTATCTGCGCGAGCAGGCGGTCAGCCAGACGGTGCATCGCTATGGGAATGTGCTGGCGAGGTATCGGGGATAGGCAAAGGGGTGCAGGTCTGGCTATTTCTTCTGCGTTTGACGTAACAGCGCAACGCGTGCATTATTCCAGGCGGAGAGGTTTTGACACGCCTGTCCACAAGTCTTCACCCATTCCCCACCCCCACTGAGGAGCACTCCATGCCCAGCAAAGCCACCGCCTTCGCCCTCATCGGCGACCGCTATCACAATTCCGATTACATCCGCACGGCCCTGCGCCGCACCCTTGTCCAGGGCGTGGACCTGTCGATTGACTTCACCGACGACGTGACCCAACTCAACGCGAAGAATCTGGCCGGATACCGGCTGCTGATTATCTTCCGGGATGGAATGACCTGGCCCAACGGCTATGGGGATACGGATTTCTGGAATGGGCGTGCGGATGTGGTTCCCCTCATCAGTGATCCGCCTGTCGCCCAGGAGGAAGTCCGGATGGAGTATTGGATGACCCCGGCGCAGGGCCAGGCCGTGCGCGCCTTTGTGGAAGGGGGCGGCAGTGCGCTGCTCATGCACAATGTGACGTACATCGCCACCAAAAACGCCGACTTTCGCCACACACTGGGCGCGGCCACGCAGGATCACCCGCCGGTGCGTGCCTTCAAAGTGGAGATCACCAACCGGGCGCATCCCATTACCCAAGGAGCCAGCGACTTTGTGGTCACGGACGAGCAGCACTATATGACCTACGACGGCGATCCGGCGCACGTGCTCATGCGCAGCCACAACGAGGATGGCCTGACCTACAAAGAGTTGGGCACTTCCTGCGAGGCTGGCTGGGCCTACGACTACGGCCAGGGACGGGTCTGCTATCTGGCTCCAGGCCATACGATTCCTGCCCTGTGGAATCCGACCTACGTGGGCATTCAACAGAACGCGGTGCGCTGGCTGCTGCGGCAGATTTAATCGACAGAAGTTCGACTTTTTAGAAAAAGTCGAACTTCTTCAGGAGACGAGAGATGATTCTGTTACAAATCTACTTTGCGGTGGCGGCGGAGCAGGCGAGCGCCTTTGAGTCGATGTTTGCCGACGACTACGCACCAGCGATGGAGAAGCAGCCGGGCTATGTGGGGTCCACGCTTCTGCGCCTCTTTCCCGCCGCGGTGGCCCAGGAGATCGGCGGGGCCGAGACGCGCTTCAACTATCAGATGGAGCTGCGCTTTGACACAGAAGCCAACCGGCGGCGGTGGGCGGATAGCGCCGAACACGCGGTTGTCTGGCCTCTGGCCCAGGGGATGTCCAGCGCGGTGGAGTGGCGGGGGTACGATGTGGTGGGGTGAGGGGGAAATACGAAAAGCCAGCGCTCGCATCAATGAAAATGGGGACGCAGATTTGCGCAGATAAACGCAGATACTATCCGTGTTTATCTGGCCTTTCCCTTCGACAATCTCAGGACATCGCCGTGGTATCCGTGTACTGTTTTCAGCCTAAACAACACGACCGGCTGACGCCGATAATAACGAAAATAGGAACGCAGATTTACGCAGAAGACACAGATTACGCAGATTCTATCCGTGTTTATCCGCGTTCATCCGTGGCTATTTTCGAGTCAGGCGGCACGACCGGCTGACACCGATAGCAGTGAAAATCATCCACAGATGGCACAGATTTTCACAGATTGAATCCGTGTTCCCTTTTATCCGTGTATACAACCCTATTTTCAGACCAGAATGAGCTTGACTGTAATTTGCCACACGCGCTCTTTGAACACGCACACTTTAAGACGGAGACAGGAACCAATTGGACAATTCGACGCAGGCCCCGGTATGGGTCGCAGCAGGTGAAGATCGCTTCGGTGAGCAGCGCGGGCTGGGCGTGAGCAGTCTGCGCTTCAAAATGAGTGGTACGGAGAGCAGCGATCTTTTTGTGGTGCAGAATGAATTTCACCGTCCGGGTGGCCCGGCCCGCCATCTGCACTACCACCAAGACGAGTGGTTCTACGCGGTGGAGGGCGAGTTTGCCATGGAAGTGGGGGGGGAGCGTTATACGCTCACAGCGGGCGATTCCGTGTTTGCCCCGCGCGCTGTTCCCCACGTCTGGGCCTGCACCAGCCCCGCGGGCGGGCGGATGCTCGTCACCTTTGCCCCCGCTGGTCAGATGGAAGCGTTCTTCCGGGAGGTGACAAAGGCCAACGCCATGCCACCCCAGGACCCCGCTATCTGGCGCGCCTATGGGATGGAATTGCTGGGGCCACCCCTGGCGCTGGGGGCAAAGTAAAGAAAATACGCCAAAGGGAGAACTGATGACACAGCAAATTCTGACCACGGATCGATTGGTTATCCGTGAACTGGATGGCAGGGACATAGACGCGCTCTACGCTATCTTCTCCCACCCGGAGGTGATGCGCTATTGGGCGTCGCCCCCGTGGACGTCCATCACCCAGGCCGAAGGACGACTGGCCCGTGCGCAAGAGGGCTACCGATCGGAGGAGGATTTTCAGTGGGGGATCGAGCGCAAGGCGGACGGCGCGCTGCTGGGGACCTGTTCGCTCTTCAGTTTTAACCGGCCCAGCCGACGCTGCGAGATTGGGTACGCGCTGGGCCGCCCCTATTGGGGCCAGGGCTATATGGGCGAGGCATTGCAGGCACTGGTGGCCTATGCCTTTGATACGCTGGACCTGAACCGGCTGGAAGCGGACATCGACCCGCGCAACAACGCCTCAGCCAGGACGCTGGAACGCCTGGGCTTCCAGAAGGAGGGCTTTATGCCCGAACGCTGGATTGTGGTAGATGAGGTGTCGGAC
The DNA here is from genome assembly GCA_019637685.1 of Caldilineaceae bacterium. Lineage (GTDB taxonomy): Bacteria > Chloroflexota > Anaerolineae > Caldilineales > Caldilineaceae > JACQGT01. The sequence goes on from JAHBVF010000006.1 coordinate 85,477, forward strand.
ACCCAGTGGTACGGTCTATTGCGGCGCAACTGGCAGGGAGCGAAATAAGAGGGAACGCGGATTACGCAGCAACCGCTGATGGCTGCACTGGTCGAAGCTATCGCATTGGGCGTGGACCGACCCACGCCTAAGGCGGTTCAAGATATTTAGTGCAGCGTCAACAAAGTTTTTTAGGCATAGAAGTTCGACTTTTCAGAAAAGTCGAACTTCTATATGCGCACAGATTTTTCTGAACTACCTGTGAAGTCTGTGCCATCTGTGGATACTCATTTTCCTGGAAGAGCCTAAACGCACTCAAATGAGCGCGCGGGGCGGCGGTCCGTCGTCTGCGATCTTCCGTTGTGCATTGCGCCCAAATGGATAGTTGCATATCTCACAAAGTTCTGTATAATAACTGCCAACAGGGACGTTCATTTCTGAATTTCACGGTCCAACTATGAAATCGCACTCTGATTCTCTTCTTAGCGTAGTCGTATCCGGTCTCGTAGTCGTTATTGTAGACGACTTGGGACTTTGTCCGGTTGGAGAAGAGAGCAGGGCGTTGTAACCCCTGATTCTCAGGTCAGCGCAGACCCTTCCCCAACTGGGGAGGGGTCTTTTTTTATCTATTCTATTTTCAGGAGGAGGATTTTCAAATGACTCGCTCCAAAGCAAAACAAGCGGACAGTCAGAGGCAAAGCTTAAACAGCACCCCCCGTGAGATGACCGGCGCGCAGATGATTTGGGAAGCGCTGGTGGCCGAGGGCACAACCGTCGTGTTTGGTCATCCGGGTGGAGCCATCCTGCCGGCCTACGACGCGCTGGCTCCCTTCGAGGCCAGCGGCGCGATCCATCACGTATTGGTGCGCCATGAACAGTGCGCCGGCCACATGGCCGATGGCTATGCCAGAGCCACAGGCGATGTGGGTGTCTGCATTGCCACCAGTGGACCCGGTGCGACGAATCTGGTCACAGGGCTGGCCACAGCCCAGATGGACAGCATTCCTATCGTCGCCATCACCGGTCAGGTCCCCACCAATCTGCTGGGAACCGACGCTTTTCAGGAATCTGATGTGATTGGCGTGACCCAGCCGGTCTGCAAACACAACTATCTGGTCACAGACGTCAACGAACTCCCCCTCATCCTCAAAGAAGCCTTCCACATTGCCCGCGAGGGTCGCCCCGGCCCGGTGCTGGTGGACATTTGCAAAGATGTGCAGAACGCCAAAGGTATCTTCCGCTACGATTTTGAAATCGACCTGCCCGGCTTTGAACCCTGGCCCTCCTACGATCTGGGCAGCCTGTTGGACGCGGCGCAGATTATCAACGCGGCCGAACGCCCGCTGATTATGGCCGGCCACGGGGTACAGTTGGCTGGTATGAGCCAGGAGTTGCTGGAGTTGGTCGAGAAGGCCGAGATTCCGGTGGTGACAACACTGTTGGGCACGGGCAATATCCCAGAGACCCACCCCCTGAGCCTGGGCATGGGTGGAATGCACGGCGAAGCTTTTGCCAACAAAGCCGTGCAGAGTTGCGATGTGTTGATTGCCATGGGCATGCGCTTCGACGACCGCATCACCGGCCGGCTGGATAAATTCGCCAAACAGGCAAAGGTTATCCACTTTGAGCTGGACAAGGCAGAGGTCGGCAAGAATGTGATCCCCACTGTCGCCGTCATCGGTGATCTGGGCGAGACACTGCCCGCCATTCTGCCGCTGATCAGCGAACGGCGTCATCAGAACTGGACGCAGATTTTACAGGAGTGGAAGGGCGACACCGCGGATTCAGACATTCTCCGCTACGAGGGGGACGAGCTGATTCCGCCCTTTGTCATTCGTCAGTTGTGGCACGCCACCAACACAGCCAAACAGCAGCGGGTGCTGGTGGTGACGGATGTGGGCCAACATCAGATGTGGGAGAGCCAATACTTTATCCACGAAAAATCGGGCCAGTTGCTCACCAGCGGTGGATTGGGCACAATGGGTTTTGCGCTGCCCGCGGCCATCGGCGCGCAGATTTCAGACCGGGACGCGCTGGTCTGGGCTGTGGCGGGCGACGGCGGCTTTCAGATGACGTTGCAGGAGTTGATTGTTCTGCAACAGGAAAAGTTGCCGGTGAAGATCGCCATCATCAACAACGGCTTTTTGGGAATGGTGCGCCAGTGGCAGCAGATATTCTATGACAAGCGCTATGTGGGAACCCCCATTCTCACGCCGGATTTGGTCAAACTGGCCGATGCGTATGGCATTCCCGCGCTGCGGGTGACAAAGCCGGAGCAGGTGATGGATGCCTACAAACAGGCCCACGACACCCCTGGCCCCTTCCTCATCGACTTCCGGGTGAAGGAAGAAGTGAACGTCTACCCGATGGTGGCTCCTGGCGCGGCTGTGGACGAACTGATCCGCCGCCCGAAGCCGGGTTTGGTCCAGGGATACAGCGGCGTGCAGCCGAGTTGGTAGAAGCTGGTTAATTAGTTGATTGGTTGACTACGGCAGAATCGATCAACCAGTCCACTAATCAACTAATCAACATTTATGAACGAAACGAGGAACCAACTATGAAATACACTCTCGTGGCCTGGATGCGGGACAAACCGGGCGTGTTGAGCCGGGTTTCCGGGATGTTGCGCAGGCGCAATTTCAATATCGACAGTTTGCAGGTGAGCCACAGCGAGACACCGGGCATCAGCCGCATGACTTTTGTGGTGGATGGGGACGAACGGGTGGTGGATCAGGTGCTGAAACAGATGCAGAAAGTGGTGGATGTCACCCGTGTGGAGGACATCTCTGACCAGCCCACCATCCTGCGCGAACTGGCCCTGATCCGGATACGCACCACCAGCGAAACCCGCAGCGAAATTATGCAGTTCGCTGAAATCTATCGGGCGCAGATCGTGGACATTTCCGCGGGCAGTCTGGTTGTCCAGATCGTCGGGACCGAGGACAAAGTAGATTCGTTGATCGATCTGCTGGACCGCTTCGGCATCGAAGAGATGGTGCGCACCGGGCGGGTTGCGCTGAACCGGGGCCTGCGCGAAGGCAACCGCAAGGCGGCCTCTTCGGTCTGGAAAGCCCGTTCCACGCCCAATCACAACGGCAACCGCAACGAGCGAGAAAAGACGGGCGGCGTGTAAAAGCAGTGTCAGGTGTCGGCACGACTGATACCCGACACCTGACACTCGACACCCGATACCTGACAATTTTTCCACTATCAACTTTCCACTACCCAACCCAATCGGAGAACACAGGAACTCATGGCAACGATTTACTACGAGAACGACGCGGACCTTTCCCTGCTGGACGACAAGAAAATTGCGATTATCGGCTATGGCAGCCAGGGCCACGCCCACGCGCTGAACCTGAAAGACAGCGGCGCGGATGTGCGCATTGGCCTGCACCAGGGCAGCAGTAGCAAAGCCAAGGCCGAGGCCGAGGGGCTGCGGGTGCTGAGTGTGGCGGATGCGACCAAAGAGGCCAACGTCATTATGATTGTCATCCCCGATCCCATCCAGGCCAATGTCTACGAGACCGAGATTGCGCCCAACCTGAATCCCGGCGACACAATTATGTTTGCCCACGGCTTCAACATTCGCTTCGGTTTCATCCAGGCCCCAGCCAATGTGGATGTGTCCATGGTGGCCCCCAAAGCCCCCGGCCACCGGGTGCGGGAGGTCTTCAAAGAAGGCTCCGGCGTGCCCGCGCTGGTGGCTGTCCATCAGGACGCGTCGGGCAAGGCCAAAGCCAACGCGCTTGCCTATGCGAAGGGCATCGGCTCGGCTCGCGCCGGCGTGCTGGAAACCACCTTTGCCGAGGAGACCGAGACCGACCTCTTTGGCGAGCAGGCCGTCCTCTGTGGCGGGGCCAGCGAACTGGTCAAGGCCGGTTTTGAAACACTGGTGGAAGCGGGCTACCAGCCGGAGATCGCCTATTTTGAATGTCTGCACGAACTGAAGCTGATCGTCGATCTGATGTACCAGGGCGGTCTGAACTACATGCGCTACAGCGTCAGCGACACCGCGGAGTGGGGCGACTACAAGTCCGGCCAGCGGGTAATCACCGACGAGACAAAACAGGCCATGAAGAAAATCCTGGGCGAAATCCAGTCCGGTGCCTTTGCCGAAGAGTGGATGGACGAATATCACAACGGCGGCAAAGTCTACTACGCCCGCCGGGATCGGGAGCAGCACCAGCAGTTGGAGACTGTCGGCAAGCAACTGCGCGGGATGATGAGCTTCCTGAACGCCAAAGAAGTGTAGGAATTGTGAATTGCGAGTTGCGAATGATCGTCGAATACCCATAAATCATTCGCAATTCGCCGCTCGCAACTCGAAAGGGGGTGATTGACGTGGACGATGGCCTTAGTGACCTTTTCGGAGTAAACGCACGTATTCTCAAATTGCATCCAATTCAATCACTCCCCGGAGAAATATAATGAGCCAGACAAATGGAAGCCAGGAAGTCCCTGTAGAAATTAGCGCAGAGAACGACGCCGAAGTGGACGTAGCCAGCTTCGCCATCCCCGACATCGCGGCCTGGGCGCGAGAGATTGCCCACGGCAACAAAGTCATCGTCTTTGATACGACACTGCGCGACGGCGAACAGTCCCCGGGCGCGACGCTGAACGAGCAGGAGAAGCTGGAGATCGCGCGCCAGCTCGCCCGCCTGGGTGTGGATGTGATGGAGGCGGGTTTCCCCGCGGCCTCTCCTGGCGATCTGGCCGCGGTCAAAAAGATCGCCGAGACCGTCGGGCGCACTCCCCGCATCGACAAATCCGGCGCGGTTGCGCCCCCCCCCATTGTGGCCGGACTGGCCCGGGCCTTCAAAAACGACATCGACAAAGCCTGGGAAGCGGTCTCCCCGGCAGTGCGTCCCCGCATCCACACCTTCCTGGCCACCAGCGACATCCACATGCAGCACAAACTGCGGATGAGCCGGGACGAAGTGCTGGAAACCGTGGGGGATATGGTCCAGTACGCCCGCAGCCTGTGCGACAATGTGGAGTTCAGCCCGGAGGACGCGGGCCGCAGCGACCCGGAGTTTCTGGTGCAGGTGCTGGCCGTGGCCATCAAAGCCGGCGCGACAACGCTGAACATCCCCGATACCGTGGGCTACACCACCCCGGAGGAGTTCGGCGGGCTGATTCGTAGACTGCGGGAGGAGACCGAAGGCGGCAAGGATGTGATCTTCAGCGTCCACTGCCACAACGATCTGGGGCTGGCGACTTCCAACACACTGGCCGGTGTGCAGAACGGGGCACGCCAGATTGAAGTCACCATCAACGGTATCGGCGAGCGCGCGGGCAACACCAGTCTGGAAGAGACGGTCATGGCCCTCTACACCCGCCAGAGCGTCTACAATTTGGAAACGGATATCGTCACCCCGGAGATTCACCGGGCCAGCGATATGGTCAGCCGCTACACGGGCATTGTCATCCAGCCCAACAAAGCGATTGTGGGGGCCAACGCCTTTGCCCACGAGGCCGGCATCCACCAGGACGGGATGCTGAAAAACAAGCGCACCTACGAAATTATGGACGCGGCCACCATCGGCCTGAACCAAAGCCGTCTGGTGTTGGGCAAGCATTCGGGCCGGGCTGCCCTGCGCGCCCGCCTGGAAGAGATGGGCTATCATCTGAACGACGAGGAACTGCGGGATATTTTCAAGCGTTTCAAAGACGTGGCCGACAAGAAGAAGACCGTCACCGACGCGGACCTGGAAGCCCTGGCCGGGGATGAACTCTACCAGCCGGTGGAGGTGTGGGAGATGATCGGGCTGCAAGTCCTGTGTGGCACAGCGGTCAAACCGACGGCAGTCGTCACCCTGCGCAACAACCAGACCGGCGAAGAGATCACCGAAGCCGGCTTTGGCACAGGCCCGGTGGACGCGGTCTATCAGGGCATCAACCGCATTGTGCAGGTTCCCGGCAATCTGACCGAATTTCTGGTCCAGGCCGTGACCGAAGGCATCGACGCCACGGGTGACGTGACCATCCGCCTGGAAGTGCCGGAGAGCCGGGGCTTCAGCCACACGGCCCAGGGCCGTTCCCGCCGCCAGTTGTTCAGCGGGCGAGGCGTGGACACAGATATTATTGTCGCCAGCGCCAAAGCCTATATGCAGGGGCTGAACAAAATTATCGCCGCCCAGAACGGCTCGGACAGTTCCGAGGTATCGATTGCCGCGGTGGAAAAAGTGTAGTTGAGAAATTGATTGGTTGAGTAGTTGATTGGTAGATTCGACAGACTGACCCAATCAACTACTCAACCATTCAACCGTTGCGTGCCCCCTGTTTTCCCCTCCTGCCTACTGCGCCCCTTTTTTGTGATGGGTTCACTGCCCACGTTTTTGCATCCCGCGCCTGTGCGAGTATCATAGACCCATTGAACCGCGCCAGAAATTGAACTGTGTTTCGACACATCGGACCCGAAAGCCATGCGACGTTTTTTCCTTCCTGCTATTCTGATTGCTGCCTTCCTCGCCGCGCTCCTGCCGGGGCCGACTTTGCACGCCCAGGAGACGCCACCCGTCTACACCTTTCAGGAGTGCGAGACGGTGGAGGAGGCCCGGCTGCGGGATGAACTGAACGGTATTGCCCAATTTGTCTTTGCCGCGGAGCAGAACAAACTGGACATCGCCGGGATGGTGGACCTGGCCTGGTTTGAGCAGAATGTGGACGCGGTGGTGGATGTGCAGGTGGATGCAGCCGTGGACCGGGTGCGCAGCGAAGAGGACTATTGGAGCCGCTTCCTCTCTGGCTGGTCCGCGGACAAAGCCGAGGAACTGACCACAAAAGTTGCCAATTACGCGTTTGGCTCCGACCCTTTTCGCCAGGAGATCGACGCGCTTTCTGCGACCATTGCCGATGAACTGGCCAAAGAGATCGGCGCAATGACCGCGCGCTCGGCCTCGTCGGCTCTGCTCTGTGTCCAGGAATTCATCGGCGACACCTTCTCGGAAACGATGATTACCGTCTTTCAGGAGGACATCGAGCAGAAGGTGGCAGACGCGGATGTGGGCCAGGAAACAGAGGCTGATTTTTCTGTAATCCTGGACACCCACACCAAAACCCTGGCCGGTGTGGGTGTGATTATTGCCAGCCAGATTGCCAAAAGTCTGGCCAAGAAAGTGGCCCAGCGGGTGGCGGGCAAAGTAGCCGGGCGCATTCTGGGCAAGGCAGCCACAACGGTTATCCCCCTGGCGGGCTGGATCATCGGCGGCGGGCTGATCATCTGGGATCTGATCGAGGCAGGCGAAGGCAGTCTGCCCCAGATTCGGGAATCGCTGAAGGGGCCAGAAGTGAAGGCTGCTATCCGGGCGCAGGTGGCTGAAGTGGTGGAGACGGAACTGGGCGTGGAGATGCCCGAACTGGCCCGCTCGGTCTCCAACGACATCTACGCCGAGTGGCTGGACTTCCGTATGAAGTTCAGCCGGGTGCTGGACCTGGCCGAGACGAATCCCCGTTTTCAGACACTGTTGAACAACACCACCGCGGATCAGGTGCAGAAGTTGGCCTCGCTGGTGGCCGTGGTCGACGCCGCACTCACGCCCGAGCAGATCGATGAGGAGATCAACAGCGGCGTCTTCGAGCGCATCTTCTACCTGCCCGATCTCTCCTTCGAGATTCTGCGCGCCACCGGCGACCCCCAGACGGTCGTTGCCTGGGCCAATCTGGCCGGGGAATCCATCGCGGGTGTGGCCGAGACAGAACTCTACAAAATCGCCACACCCGAAGATTTTGCCGACCGGCAGGCGCTGGAGGCTGTGCTGGCCCTGGACGACGCCGGGGCCATCCGCACACTGATGGAACTTAACCAGTTGGAGCGGGAGATTCTGTTGGGGCTGCCCGGGGAGCAGTTGCGCCAGGCCGTTATCGCCTTCAGCCCGGACGACCTGCGCTGGCTGGCCAGTTACATTACCCAACTAGAGCCACAGGAGAGAAATCGGCTGGTCTCCCAACTGTTGCGGGAGCCAGCGCTGATGCCCAAACTCAAGTTTGAAGACATCCGCCGGGCGATGGTGGAGAGCGACAATATGGACGAGACGCTGGCCTTCCTCTCCGAGCCGGCAGAGGCTGCCTCCAACCCGGTGCAGACGGTGACCGGTGTCATCGAGGATACCCAGCGGCTGATGGGCGGCGAGGTCCCCTGGCAGTTGTTCTGGCGCAAATACGCCACACGCCAAAACGCGCTCTATCTGGGCGCTGGACTGCTGCTGCTTTTCCTGCTCTGGCGGTTCTTTTTCCGGCGTGGTTCAGGCGTCAATGTAACGGTCAACATCCCCGAAAACCGAGATAGAAGATGAGTCCCCTGCAAAAAGGTCAATTTCCCCCGCGGAGACGCGGAGTCGCAGAGAATTTCAGGGGAGAATCCTTCTTTTTATCAGCGTTTATCAGCGTTTATCAGTGTCTATCAGTGGCTCAAAAGGCTTTTTGCAGCAGAGTCAGAAGATAGAACGCGGATGACGCGGATCGAGCGGATTTGCGCGGATTTTTTATCCGTCGTCATCCGTCCCATCCGCGTCATCCGCGTTCCATTCCGTGCCCCATTCTTCAGGAGAATTCTCTGTGCTTATCGCTCTGGACCAACCCCACCGGGACGACTTGGAAATCGGCGAATTGCTGGTCGTCGTCACTGTCTACGCCGCCAATATCGTACAGGACGTGCGCGAGAATATCCGCAATCTGGTGGGCGGGCGCATGGCCCACTACGAGCGGCTGATCCAGGCAGCGGTGGAACAGGCCCTGGCCGATCTGGACGCCAAAGCAACCGAAAAAGGCTACGACGGCGTGCTGGGGGTAAAGATCAGCCACCCGACAGTCGTGGACGGCGGCGTGGAAGTGGTGGTCTATGGGAATGGGTTTCGGGTGGGAAAGGGGAATGAGGATGAGGAAACGGCTGAGGCAGGTTTAGTCTCACCCACCGCCTGAATCTGCCGGTGAGTGATTGAAATGGTCAATGATTGCGTCGCAAAAGATCAGAAGTTCGTCCAAACCGGAGACAATCACTGCTTCGACGATGGATAGGTTGAGCGCCTGACACTGATGCACGGCGATATTGCGAAAGCCAGTCATTCGGATCAACTGTTCGGCTATTTCAAGGGAAATTATCTTCTGCCGGGCCAGCAGTTCAAAACTTTCACTGCTGGATTGGGGAATACCCATTTTCCCCGCCCGGATGGTGTGATTGGCTAAGTCGATTGCCTGCTCACAGGCACGGGTAATGTTGAGAATGGCTGCATCCTGCCGGGAGAAATCGGTGTCAAAGTCAGCACCCGCCAGCGCATATTCTTCCCGGACACGGGCGATACAGCGATGAATGCTCTGGATTTTATTGATGACCACATCATCCAAAAAAATTGCGTCATTCATACCGCATACGCTCGCTTGCTTCGGAAAAACTCTTCCAGAATCTCCCGTCGTTCTTGATTGAGCTTCTGATAGAACGACAGAACAAGCATCTCAAATTCTGCCGCCGCGTTTCTGTCCGCACAGTCAATCCTGCGACCGGTCGCCACAATCTCCTTTTGCAGGACAGTTGAGACGAGGCGCAGATTGATCAGGTCCACAGACCGGCCCAGTTGAGATTCCAGCGCAAAGCGCAGATCGCTCATCAGCAATGGCCCGGCAGCCTTTGCCTGCGCGTGAGGAAGCAGAAGAGCGATGTCGGCGTCGCTGTCGGGCCTCTCGTGCGCGGTTGCATACGAGCCAAAGAGGTAGACAGCTTGGACATTCGGATAGGCCGCCCGGATAAGGGAAAGGGCCTGGTTGATGGGAACCATCTGCCATTCTCGCTGATGGGCTGAGAAGAAAAAGCTACTGACCAGCCATTCGTATCATAGCACAGCGCGTTACAATCACAAATGCCTCGGTTTCATAGCTGGGAATGGATTTCGGGTGGGGAAGGGGCGTGAGGAATGCAGAAGATCACACAAGTTCGAGATCGGTCTCAGGAAAATCATCCCCCACGTAGAGCAATGGCTGATCTGCGAGTTTGGCAACTGCATACACCAGACAGTCGCCAAACTTGAGAGAAGCAGGATGTCTACTTTTTTACACACGCAGAGACACTGGAGCAATCTATGTTATTGACGCAAAGATAAAAGAGCAGGGCTGGATATGCATCCGGCCCTGCTCTTTTATCTTTGCGTAGAACAACTTTACAACCCTACGACTTGGCCCGCAACCCTTGAATGACCAGATTGGCGGTCTGATGCCACAGTGCTCCATTGACATACGGATTGTCCGCCGTCGGCCAATTGTCCCAATAGGTCGTGTTGTAGGGAATTCGATGCAACAAGTGCATCACCGGTGCATCCACTAGCTCATCCAGCCAGATTTCAATCGCTGCCAGGTACAAATCCATGTACGCCGGATTGTTGGGATCGGGCGACATCAATGCCATCTCTTCCAGAATCGCATCGTATTCCTCATTGCGCCAGCGCGCCGGGTAGGTCGCCGGCTCGCCCACGGGCCGATAGTACTTGCTGGTGAAGAAATCCAGGGTATCGAAGGGATCTCGGATGCTGCCGCCATGGCCCCACAGTGTGAGCTTGGCCACGCCCTCAGAGCGCCGTGTGCCCGCGTCAGCCGGCGTGGTATATTCCGATTCAAAGCCCGCATGCCGCAGTTGTTCGGCCAGAACCGGCCCAACATCATTAAAAATCGAGAACGTGGTAATCGTCGCATCGACCCTTGCGCCATCGCGCACCCAGAAACCCTCGTCATCCTTGGTGAAACCCTGTCCCTCCATGAGCGCCACGGACTTCTCCAGATTATACTCGTTCGTCGGATACTGTTCCAGCAACGGCGCCGTCGCCTCAAAATAGGGCAACAACGGCTGATATTCGGGGAAAGGCAACGATGTTGTCTTCCCGGCACCACCCAGGCCGACCTCGATCAGTTGATCCCGGTCGACGGCATAGCTGATCGCCCACCGTATCTCCTTTGTGTTGAAGGGCGGCTCCTCACAGTTGAACCACAGGGAGATCGGCCACCAGTCCAGATAACCAAACGGTGATTCCCGTCCCGAATGCGTAATCACATTCGGATTTTGCCTCACCGACTGCTCGACCGTCGATACCTGCAAATGGAAGGTCGTATCCGCTTCGTTGTTGATCACGAGTTGAGCTGCACGCTCGTCAGTCGCTGTAGGCAAGTTGAGTATGCGTTCCACCTCGGGCAGTTCGGCGAAGCCAATCTTGGCCGCCCACCAGTCGTCACGGCGATCGACAAGCTGCTGCTGAGGCGTCCAGTGTACGACATTGTATGGACCCGTATAGAGCGGCCAGCCCTGCTCCGGATCATAGAAGGTAAAGCTGGCAATATCCTCCACATCGCGGAAGACATGTTCCGGAAGCCAGTAAATCCCTGTGTCGAACTTGGCGGTCAAATGGCTAAAGACAAAGCGCGGGCGTGGTTCATAGAACGCAATGCGCACCGTATATTCATCTACCGCTTCTGCTTCGCTGACCCAGGCCTTCACCTCGGTCGAATTGCGTAAGATCGGTGCTTGTGCGATCAACGCGTTGAGCATGAACGCCACATCATTCGCTGTAAACGAATGGCCGTCGCTCCACTCCACCCCCTCGCGGATAGAGACGACTAATTCGGTAAAATCTTCGTTATACTCATAGCCTGTGGCGATCCACGGGATAAACTCATCCGCAAACGCCGAGTAGAAGAAGAGGGGCTCATGCGCCCCCGTGACCGCTCGATGCCCCTGCGATCCCGGCGTATAGGGATTGCCCAGTCCAGAATTCAATAACTGGCCGTCTTGCGACTGCTGCAAGTAGATCAGCGTCTTTTCGCGCGGAACATCGCGGACCGCCGGCGCGCCTTCGACCACCGGCGCGCTTGTCGGCGCGCCTGGTTCGGCTGCCGCGGGTGCGGGTGCGATCGGTGCTGCGCTGCCACAAGCCACCGCCACAAGCCCGGCTCCGGCGATACCACTCAATCTTAGAAAATCACGACGATTCACAACCCGTGCTCCCATTCTTCAGCCTCCTTTGTGTTCCGACATCTGTATCTTCTCAACATTGAGGTAAACATAGACCTGTCAGGTGCGCCAACTGACTTAACCCGCCTGCCAGACCTCTCTACTGGTGCACCTAACAGGTCTTTCTGCTACTTATTGAGAAGATACCATAAGAGCCTGTAATGTCCAAACAGGTTTTTTTGGGCAACTATAACGCCAATGCCGGTGGGGGAGTTGATACACTACAGCAATCACAAAACGAGCGGACCGAACCAATCGATACCATCCCCATCGATCCGCCCAGTCCGCTCGTTTCGCACTCCAACACTCCATCCGCTCTTACCGCTTCGTCGGCACAACCCCCTTCAACGCGGCCTTCCACAGTTTCCCGTTCATCATGGCGATGAAGTCCAGGCTGATCTCCTTGGGACAGACAGCCCGGCACTCGCCCATATTGGTGCAGCCGCAAAAATCCTCAGAATTTGTCTTCGTGCAGCAATTGAAGCAATCGTTCTTTGTTGAATTCGGGCTGATTGTCAATATCAATGATAAATGGCTCGACATCAGCAAAAGCAACAGACCAATTCAACGCTTGGGTGCGTTCCCGAAGAATCCCTTTCCAATTTTCCTCTGATAATTCGGGCAACAGCGTCCCAGCCTGGCGCAAACCGCTATTGAGATAAGCAAAATTGGGCAGTGGCCAATCGGGCTGCTTCAGATACCACCACAGATCGTACCAGTCACGTCCTTTGACATACGTTCGATTCAGGATAGCCTGTAACTTACCTGCCAGGAGCGACGCGCGGTCGTGATGGCGCAGATGCAAATCGACATGGCGTCTGAGCAGAGTCGTTTCAGAAATGGCATACAGAGGTGGGTTCGTATCGATCTCAAGTTTAATGGCGACTACTTGATCCGGATAAGGAGAAAGCCCCAACTCGTAAAGCAGACCGCGAAAACGAATGAATGCTTTGTGGACAACGGGCTGCTCTTTCTGCGCCCGCACTTCGACGGTGTAGTTCTCGGCACTCAGGCTACGCTGAATGGTAGACAAATACTGATGAAAATCGAATTGATCCGATCTTACCTCTAAGGCAAAGTCTAAATCCTCCGAATAGCGGGGAATGTTATACAAAAAACGCAGAGAAGTGCCCCCGTGAAAGGCAAGACACAGAAAAGCGCCAGCCTGTTGCAACCCTTCCAATATCCGGGCTTGCAGATATTCGCGGACAATCGGCACCCCAATGGCCATATCTGTGACACCGGCCAACTGTTCCTGCAAGTAGGGTTTCACAATGTTACGTATCCCTCCGTCTCCTCTTGGATAACGGCCAGCAGGTGTGGCAAGGTGCGCATGAGTTTTGGCTGATTCGCACGATCCATTAACTGACGCAATCGCTCACTGTCAATAATATCAAGATTCTGCAGCCGTAGCTCTCGAATATACGCTTCGTCATCGCTGTTTGGGGTAAGGTAGAGGAGGTCGAGCAGCGCTTTCTCTGGGGTGGCGATAAATGCCGATTGTGTCTGTGATACTTGCCGATAGCGAAATCCAAAAAAGAAATCTGTTTTGATATGACGATACAGAAACCGGCCAAATTCGTTGCTCGACGTAAGGGGGCGACCCGTTGTCACACTGGTCACCGAAGCGACGTGTTCGGGAATAAGGCCATAATAGGACAAAGCGGACTGCAAGCTGATGTAGGACGGTCGCACCAGTCGATTGGCGACTACATATTGAAGCGGTTGCTCCCCAACATAAGGAAGCGGGAAGGCATAAAGCCCCCGCCGCAGTTGCAGTAACTTTCCTGAGCGCACCCAATCTGATAATTGCCGCTGTGTTTGTTGCCGTGAAGAATAAAAGGGCAAAACCAGACTGGTCTCAAAGATGCCAAGCGGACGTGTGTGTTGTGCAAATTCTTCAAAGTACATGGTTCGATTCTACTCGAGAACGTCATTTATTGCAACAAAAAACCAGAAGATACTCATTGTACAGTGTGACAATGTTGTAAAAACACATCCGATCAGACACAAAACGAGCGGACCGGGTCAACCGCTGCATCCGCACCGATCCACCCAATCCGCTCGTTCCCCGTTCTATTGCTTTATCGCTCCACTCACTCTTACCGCTTCTGCGACGGCGTAACCCCCTTCAACGCGGCCTTCCACAGTTCCCCGTTCATCATGGCGATGAAGTCCAGGCTGATCTCCTTGGGACAGACGGCCCGGCACTCGCCCATATTGGTGCAGCCGCCAAAGCCCTCGTGATCCATCTGGTCCACCATATCCACCACCCGCTGGTAGCGTTCGGTCTGGCCCTGGGGCAGGTTCGCCAGATGGCCCACTTTGGCTGCGGTGAAGAGCATGGCCGAGGTGTTAGGACAGGCCGCCACACACGCGCCACAGCCGATACAGGCCGCGGCGTCCATCGCCGTATCCGCCTTTTCCTTGGAAATGGGGATGGCATTGCCGTCGGGCGCGCTGCCTGTGCTGACGCTCACATAGCCGCCGACATCGATAATGCGGTCAAAGGCCGAGCGGTTCACAATCAGGTCCTTCATCACCGGGAAGGCCCGTGCTCGCCAGGGTTCGATGGTAATCGTATCCCCCTCTTTGAAGTGGCGCATGTGGAGCTGGCATGTGGTGGTAGCGGCCTGCGGCCCGTGGGCGATGCCGTTGATCATCAGCCCGCACATCCCACAGATGCCCTCGCGACAGTCGTGGTCAAAGGCCACCGGCTCTTCGCCCTTGTGCAGGAGTTCCTCGTTGAGCACATCCAGCATTTCCAAAAAGGACGAATCCGGGCTGACGTCTGGCAGCGTATAGTCGGTCAATTTGCCCGTGGACTGGGGGCCGCTCTGTCGCCAGATGCGTAGGTTTAGCTTCATATCGTAAATTCTCCCTAACTTGAAAATAGCCACTGATGAACACTGATAAACACGGATTTAATCTGCGTAATCTGTGTCTTCTGCGAAATCTGCGTCCCTATTTTCATTGCTGGTTGTGCCCCATCGGGCATGTACACTAATTTGAAAATCAGACGCGGATGGCGCGGAAAGGGCGGATGGCCGCTGGATAAATCTGCGCAATTCTGTTGTTTCTGCGAAATCCGCGTCCGTTTTTCATTCCCGGTTTGGTTACTTGTAGCTGCGCTGGCTCAGACGGACATTCTCAAAGACCAGCGGCTCTTTGTTCAGAATCGGTGCGCCGGGATCGCCCGTGCTTTCCCAGGCCGAGACATAGGCAAATTCGTCGTCCTTGCGCAGGGCCTCGCCTTCGGGGGTCTGGCTCTCCGTGCGGAAGTGCGCGCCACAGGACTCGGAACGGTCCAGCGCGTCCAGCGCCAGCAGTTCGCCCAACTCCAGAAAATCGGCCACCCGGCCCGCCATCTCCAGGTTCTGGTTCAGGTCCGCGGCCGAGCCGGGAACCTTCAAATTCTGCCAGAATTCTTCACGCAAGGCAGGGATCAGTTCCAGGGCTTTTGTCAGACCCGCGGCATTACGCTCCATACCGCAATAGTCCCACATAATGTGGCCCAGTTCCCGGTGAAAGGAATCCGCGGAGCGGTTGCCGTTGATGGAAAGCAACTTCTGCGTGCGTTCGCTGACTTCCTTGGCCGCGGCCCGAAAAGGCTCGTCGTCGATGCTCACTTTGTCCAGTTTGACCCCGGCCAGATAGTTGGGCAGGGTGTAGGGCAGCACAAAGTAGCCGTCGGCCAGCCCCTGCATCAGCGCACTGGCGCCCAGCCGGTTGGCCCCGTGATCCGAGAAGTTGGCCTCGCCAATCACAAAAAGGCCGGGGATGTTGCTCTGCAAATTGTAGTCCACCCACAGCCCACCCATTGTGTAGTGCAGGGCCGGGTAGATGCGCATGGGCCTGGAATAGGGGTCTTCGCCGGTGATGCGCTCGTACATATCAAAGAGATTGCCGTAGCGGTCTTTGATCACCTCGTGCCCTAGCCGGGCGGTGGCGTCGGAGAAGTCCAGAAAGACGCCGTTCTTCAGCGGGCCTACGCCGTGGCCTTCGTCTACGACGGTTTTGGCGTTGCGCGAGGCCACATCCCGGGGCACCAGATTGCCAAAGCTGGGGTATTTCTCTTCCAGATAGTAGTAGCGCTCGTCTTCGGGGATGTCCTTGGCCAGACGAGTATCACCCACCTTGCGGGGGACCCAAATGCGCCCGTCGTTGCGCAGGCTTTCGCTCATCAGCGTCAGTTTGGACTGATGCTCCCCCGACGGTGGAATACAGGTGGGGTGAATTTGGGTGAAGCAGGGGTTGGCAAAATAGGCCCCCCGTTTGTAGGCACGCCAGGCCGCGGTCACATTGCAGCCTTTGGCGTTGGTGGAAAGGTAGTAGAGATTGCTGTAGCCGCCTGTGCCCAACACCACCACATCTGCGGCGTGGCGCTGAATTTCGCCGGTCACCATATCCCGGGTAATGATGCCCCGTGCCTTGCCATCAACGATGACCAGATCGAGCATTTCGTTGCGGCTGTGGAGCTTGACTGTGCCCGCGTTGACCTGGCGCTCCAGCGCCTGATAGGCCCCCAGCAGCAATTGCTGGCCGGTCTGGCCCCGGGCGTAGAAAGTGCGGGAGACCTGCGCGCCGCCGAAAGAGCGGTTGTCCAGCATCCCGCCGTATTCCCGGGCAAAGGGCACGCCCTGGGCCACGCACTGGTCGATAATACTGTTGGCCACCTGGGCCAGCCGATAGACATTGGCTTCCCGGCTGCGATAGTCGCCGCCTTTGATAGTGTCGTAGAAGAGGCGGAAGACGCTGTCGCCGTCGTTGCGATAGTTCTTGGCCGCGTTGATTCCGCCCTGGGCCGCCACGCTGTGGGCGCGGCGCGCGCTGTCCTGATAGAAAAAGGCATCCACGTGATAGCCCATCTCGCCCAGGCTGGCCGCGGCCGATGCACCGGCCAACCCCGTACCCACCATAATAATTTTGAGGCGTCGTCGATTGGCGGGTGCAAGCAGTTTCATATCAAAACGGTGCTGATCCCACTTTTCAGTCAGCGCACCGCCGGGGACGTTGCCGTCCAGCGTCTTGCCTATTTGTATTTTGTTTGCCATGCCGTGCCTCCGATTACAGTGTGACGAAGCCAAACAGCACCGAAAGCGGCGCTGTGGCAAAGCCCAGGGGAATTAACAGCCCCAGAGCCAGGGCCAGACCGCGCAGGCTGCTGTCATATTTTTGATTGTTAAAGCCCAGTGTCTGGAACATACTCCAAGTGCCGTGATAGAGATGTAGACCCACAGCCACCAGCGCGATGAGGTACAGGATTACATTGAGGGGATTTTGGAAACCGATCACCAGATTGTGATAGGCGTTGCCAGGAATGAAGTCCGGGTGAATCGCACGCACGCCCCAGGTAAAGTGGGCCAGGTGATAGAGCAGGAAAAAGAAGATAGCCAGCCCGCCATAACGGATCGTAACCGCGGCATAGGAGGCGTGGATGTTCTTCTTCTGCGCGTACTGCTCGGGCCGGGCTTTGCGCGCGGCCTGCGCCAGGCTCACCGCGGCCCACACATGGGACAGAACGGCCACAATCAGCACAATACGCGCCACCCAGAGCAGATGATAGGCGCTAAAAATCGGACTGCCGATATGGCGCAGCCCCTCGGAATACTCATTAAAATAGTCCGCCCCCTGAAAAACCTTCAGATTGCCATACATGTGGAAGGCGAGAAAGCCGACCCAGACCGCGCCGGTCACCGCCATAATCACTTTCTTCCCGATGGTGGATCGGGTAAGAGTCATCACTGCCATACACTACGCTCCTTTTTGTGGGGCAAAGGAAAGTTCCGCCCGACGTTACCCGCAGGTCAGATTGACAATCCGACCTCCTATCAATACCCCTTTTTGGCAAAATGGTCAAGATTGGGCGGCCTTCATAGAGAAAGGGCAAGCGAAGGAGGAAAAGTACACACGCCTTGCGCGGGGCAGGGACCTGCGCGCTCGTGTCAGTGGCAATCAATTCAGATCGGCCACATCAGCATCCGTTCTTCAGGGAAGCCTCATCGCTCACTGGCAAACCAGAGCCGCATAATGTGCAGGTCGTCCCAGTCCACAGTCTCGCCCAGCGCGTCGTAGACTGGACGCAGGAAGTCCGGGCCGTGCTCGGCAAAGGCGGCCAGAACCTGCTCTTGGACAGCCGCGTCCAGGTTGGATTCCCGACGAAAGTGGACGGGGTTGAGGGTGTGGCCGGCCTGGAGATATTTCCACAGATGGCCGATGACCGTGCGGCGGGCCACGCCGGTTTCCTGGGCAATCTGGGCGATAGAGTGGCCTTCGTCAAAAGCCGCGGCGATTTCGTGGGTACGACTGCCCGTGGATGCGGAGCCGCTGCTGCGCCGCGAGGAGGCAACTCCCGCCAGCCCGGTCGAGGCCGACTTGGGCTTCTCGGCCAAGTCGTTTTCCGCGCAATAGGTCTGGATGGCGGCAAGAAAGGCGTCCGCGTAGCGCTCCGCCTTGGCTTGGCCCACCCCGTGCATCTGCAAAAAGCTCTCCCGGCTGTGGGGGAAGAAGGCGGCCATCTCCATCAGCGAGCGGTCGCCGAAAACCATATACGGGGGCAGACCAGCCGCGTCGGCCAGCTCTCGGCGCAGGGCGCGCAGTTGTTGAAAGAGACCCGTGTCGTGCTCCACAGTTTCGGTGATGGCGGGCCCGGCCTGCTCCCTGGGCTGAAGTGCGCCCATCAATCTTTGCTCGCTGCGCAACACCGCCCACCCGCTGTCGGTCAGGCTAAGGCTCCCGTGGGTGATGTCCTGGTCCAGCAGCCCCTTTTGGATAAAGAGCCGGGCCAGATAGGACCACTCCTGCTTGGAAAACTCCGTGCCAATGTTGTAGGTGGAGAGTTTGTCGTGCTGGAATTGGAGCACCTTTTTGGCCCGCGACCCGCGCAGCACATCGATAATGTGGGCCATCCCAAAACGCTGTTTGGTGCGATAGACGCAGGAGAGAAACTTTTGGGCCGGGATGGTCAAATCCACCTGCGCCCGCTCCTCCGCGGTGCAATTGTCGCACATCGCGCAGCCGTCGTCATCCGGCCCGGCTATATACGTTTCGCCAAAATAGCCAAGCAGCGGAACGCGGCGGCATTCGTCGGTCTCCCCAAAACCTATCATCGCACTCAAACGCACGTTGGCCCCCTGCTGCTCGGCGGGGGCCTGCTGTCCGATGAAGAAACGAATGGTGCGCAGGTCCGCATAGTTGAAGAGCAGCAGACAGTCCGCGCGCAGACTGTCGCGCCCGGCCCGGCCAATCTGCTGATAATAGCTCTCCATATCCTTGGGCAGGCTGTAATGGATGATAAAGCGCACATCGGGCTTGTCAATGCCCATCCCAAAAGCGACGGTTGCCACCATCACCGAGACCTGATCGCGCACAAAGGCCCGCTGGTTTTGGGCGCGGGTGTGGCTGTCCAGCCCCGCGTGGTAGGGGAGAGCGGATATCTCCCGCCGCTGCAACAGGGCGGCCAGACTGTCCACCTCTTTGCGGGTGGAACAGTAGACGATCCCCGACTGTTCTTTGTGATCTTCGATAAAGGAGAGCACCTGGCCTGGCCCGTCCTGCCGGGGCTGCACGCCCAGAAAGAGATTGGGGCGGTCAAAGCTGGCGAGAAAGGTATCGGATTCGCCAAAACCCAGGCTCTGTTTGATGTCGGACTGGACGCGCGGGGTGGCCGTGGCCGTGACAGCAATGCAGACCGCGGCGGGCAGACGGCGGCGCACATCGACAATCTGGCGATACTCCGGGCGGAAATCGTGGCCCCACTGGGAGATGCAGTGGGCCTCATCGATAGTCAGACAATCCACCTGGCAGGCGTCCAGCAGCGCCAGGGTGGCGGGCAGGAGCAGTGTCTCGGGGGCCACGTAGAGCAGTTTGACGCGGCCCTGGCGCACCTGCTCCACGACAAAATCGTATTCGTGATAGGCCAGGCTGCTGTTGAGATAGGCCGCGGCCACATCCGCATCGCGCAGGGCTTCCACCTGATCCTGCATCAGAGAAATCAGAGGCGAGACAACTACTGTCAGCCCAGAGAAGATCAGGCCGGGAATCTGATAGCAGAGGGACTTGCCGCTGCCTGTGGGCATAATCGCCAGGGTATCCCGACGGCCCAACACATTGCCCATTACCTCGGCCTGGAGAGGCCGAAAATCGTCGTAGCCGAAGACCTGCTTGAGCAGAGTACGGGCCGAGTCCAGGGTGGGGGGCAGGGAGACCGCGGGCGGTGGCGGGATCGAAGGCACGTCCCGGGGAGGGGCCGGTTCAGATTCCGCGGGCTGGGAATGTTCCCATTCATCAGAATAAAAGCTGTCCGTCGCACCGGGCAAAATCCAGCCGGAGAGCTGGACATAGCAGCGCAGTTCGCCTTCAGGCATCTCTGCGGGCATCTCATCGGGCCGCCACCAGTGGGCCAAAGAGACCCGCAGCAGCGTGCCCGCGGGAATCTCCTCCAGCGGCTCCTGAAAGCCAACAAAGGTGAGGGTGCGTCCGCCATCCTCCGTGGGGCCACCGCGGACGGTGGGATAGCGATAGTAAAGACGTTTGGAACCTGCTTCCCGGCGCAAGGGCTGATCTGGCACCCAAAAAGTAGTGCTGTACTCCGGCACGCCCGTGCGCTCGGCGATATAGAGTGCGCCCTTCTTTGTTGTCTGGAGCAGCCCGTCGTACAGAGCCTCTATGCCGCCGGTCTGGGGCGAAAGATGATAGTGGACAAAGGAAAAGAGATCGTCGATGGGAGCCAGTCGCCGCTTCTCCAGGACGGTGATATCCTCACTGTGGGGCAGAGCGCGCTCGTCGCTGGGCTGCCAGACGATCTCCCACACGTCGCCCACCTCGTATTCCATATTGGGATTGGAGTCGCTATCGGGGTTTGGATGCAATAGACGCACGCTGCGACCGGTAAAAGTGAGAGCGTCCACACCGACCCCGCCGCCTTGACGGGTCTTGGCGACGATCACAACTTTCATCGATTGGGTGCTGTTTTGGGTACTCATAGCAGAAGGCACTCCACATCTCTACAAAAGTTCTCCATGCAGCGGGTTGCGCCACTGGGGACGAAATTTTGTATACACGGATCGGAAGAAACACAGATTCTATTAATCCGTGTTCTCTTTTATCCGTGTATACAGGCCTTTTTCAGGGCAGCGCGAGGGCTTTGACCTGGACGGAAGGCGTGCGTAGGGATGAGTATACATCCCAGAATCAGGTGATCAAAAGTTCCGAGGAGGAGAAGTCCCAGAATTGGGGCGGAATAGGACCGCCGGTTTCCAACCGGCGTGCGTTCTACGCATCCAACAGGTACAGCCGCCCCTGCCAGGGAGAGAGGGAAAAATGGTGCCATTCGCGCTCGATCTGCTCCGTCCGGTCGCTGACCACTTCCCGCCAGCGCCCCCCGGCAGGAAAGTCAAGAGAAGTCTGCCGGGTTTCGCCGCCAAAGTTCAGCGCGACGAGGGCCACATTGTCATTCCCGCCCCAGCGCCGGTAGCGAACGATATTGGTTTGGGCAAAATCATCGGCGAAGAATTTGATGTGCTCCCCGCGCAGGGCCGGGCTGGCGCGGCGGGCGTGGACCAGCCGCCGCACAGACTCCCAGTGGCGGCGATGGGGCGGTTCTCCCAGTTTCGTCCAGTCGAGGGGGAGAAAATCGACGGTGCGGGGCGTGTCTTCGCCAAACTCCTGGCCCGCGTAGAGCATAGGCACACCCGGCGCGCTCAAAAGGGCAATCAGGCCCAGCAGCGCTTTGTCCAGGGCCACGTCCAGCCATTCGTAGCCCTTCGGTTTGGTGATATAGCGCCGGGCGTAGTAGAGAATTTCATGCACCGGGCGCACTTCGTCGTGGCTGGCGATATAGTTGATCACCTGCTCGGCCCGGCCAAACCCCTGCGCCTGATAGCCGCCAATCCCCCGCCAGATGTCCTTCTTCTCCCACTGCCAGCCTTGCTTGAGTACAATCTCCAGCGTGTGATGAAACTCGCCGTTCCAGACCGCGTCCATCTCCGTTTCAGCCACCAGTTTGGCCGCGGTTTTGTCCGGGTGGGTCCCATCCAGTGGCCAATACTCGCCGATGAGCAGCACATCCGGCTTGGCCTGGCGCGCGGCCCAACAGACAGCCGCGATGCCGTGATAGGGGTTGAAACTGGGCTGCATTGGGTCGCGGCTGTTGTAGTCCACGCCGCCCACCCAATCGAAGCGGAAACCGTCGATGTGATACTCCCGCAGCCAGTAGCCCATCATCGACTGGAAGTAGCGTGTGGTCTCCGGGACAAAGTGATCCCAGTCCACCCCGCCCCACATATTCACAGCCGGGGGTGTGTGATGAAAGAAAGGATTGAGATCATCCAATTTTTCGCCCTCTGGCCCGTAGAGCGGCGGGTATATCTGGTAATAGGGGTGGTCGCCCCAGGCGTGATTGAGGACCACATCCAGAATCACCGCCAGCCCCCGTTGGTGGCAAGCGTCCACCAGCCGCCTGCAATCCTCCGGTGTGCCGTAGACCTGGGCGGGCGCGAAGTAGAAGACCGGATTGTAGCCCCAACTGGACTGGCCGGGGAACTGCTGAATGGGCATCAATTCGACGGCGTTGACGCCCAGATCGACCAGATAATCCAGTTTGGACTCCACACCGCGGAAAGTGCCATAGGCCGGACGGTTGTCCTGCCAGCCGCCGGTGAAATCGCGCACGCCCAGCTCGTAGATGATCAGGTCGGCCAGGCGCGGCGTGCGCCACCCGGCATCCGTCCAGGGGAAGGATTGGCGGTGGCGCAGGGTCTCCTCGTCTGTCAGCCAGGCCCAGGGGCCGGTTTCTTCCCAGCGAATTTCCGTGGCGTAAGGGTCGGCCACCCAGGCGTGGGACTGGTCATCCACCGCCACATAGAAGCCGTAGCGGCCAGGACCGGGGTGGGGGAGGGTCGTCCACCAGAAACCAGCACCGTTGGTGACCATCAGGTTGGCCCGACTGTTCCAATTGTTGAAATCCCCCACCAGACTGACAAATGGCTTGAAGGGCGCGTACATCACAAAGGTGACAGTGCCGGGCGCGATCAGGTCCAGGTACACGCCGCCGTGCAGGGGCGCGGGAAGGGGGCGGGTGGCGAGGGAGGGGCCGAGGATAGTGGAGTTCACAGGTTTGTTAGCGCCATTGCTTTTGTGGAAGAAAACGTGAAACGTGAGATAGTTCGAGCGATCTCACGTTTCACGTTTCACGTCTCCGTAACGCAAATTGTTAGTTTGCGCCGGATCGTCCGCAAGCTGTCAGCTTGCGTTACATATTTTCGATCAGCGCCTGGCCGAACTCGCTGCATTTGAGCAGTGTGGCACCGGTCATCAGCCGCTCGAAGTCATAGGTGACGCGCTTCTGGCTAATGGCCTTGCTGGTGGCGGCCAGAATCAGGTCGGCAGCTTCGCTCCAACCCATATGGCGCAGCATCATTTCCCCGCTGAGGATGACCGACGAGGGGTTCACTTTGTCCTGGCCTGCATACTTGGGCGCGGTGCCGTGGGTGGCCTCGAAGATGGCCCGGCCCGTCTCGTAGTTGATGTTGGCCCCCGGCGCAATGCCGATGCCACCCACCTGCGCGGCCAGCGCGTCGCTGATGTAGTCGCCGTTCAGGTTCAGCGTTGCCAGCACGTCGTACTCTGCGGGGCGGGTGAGGATCTGCTGCAACATCGCGTCAGCAATCACATCTTTGATGATCAGACCGTTGGGCAACACGTGCCAGGGACCGCCGTCCAGGGGTTTGCCGCCGAACTCCTTGGCAGCCACTTCATAGCCCCAGTTCATAAACGCGCCTTCGGTGTACTTCATAATATTGCCCTTATGGACAAGGGTCAGGTTCTTGCGGTTGTTCTCCAGCGCGTAGCGGATGGCTGAGCGCACCAGCCGGGCCGTGCCTTCCTGGCTCACCGGTTTGATGCCGAAACCGACGGTGTCGGGAAAACGCACTTTGCTGTAGCGGTCGGGGAAGGCATCGGCGAAGAGCTTCTTGAAGGTCTCCGTATCCTTCGTGCCCTCTTCAAACTCGATACCGGCGTAGATGTCCTCGGTGTTTTCCCGAAAGATGACCATATCCACCAGTTCGGGCTGCTTGACCGGGCTGGGCACACCGCTGAAATACTGCACCGGGCGCACGCAGGCGTAGAGGTCCAGCTTCTGGCGCAGGGCCACATTGATGCTGCGGATGCCGCCGCCGATGGGTGTGGTCAGCGGCCCTTTGATGGCGACCAGATATTCGTCGATGGCGTCCAGGGTTTCCTGGGGCAGCCAGACTACTTCGCCATAGACTTCGTTGGCCTTGTCGCCGGCGTAGACTTCCATCCACGCGATTTTGCGCTTGCCGCCGTATGCCTTGGCGACAGCCGCGTCCAGCACTGGCTGGCTGGCGGCCCAGATGTCCACACCCGTGCCGTCGCCCTCGATAAAGGCCACAATTGGATTGTCAGGGACCTGCAACTCGCCATTTTTGATGGTAATCTTCTCGCCGCCGCTGGGAACGGTTATGTGCTTGTACGCCATTGGGTTTGCCTCCGCAAAAAGTTATGTGTAGCCGATTGTATATCTAAACGTATCGCGTATTTCGTGGCATATATTTTGCTACTTTGCAATACGCATCACGAAATATCCTTATCAACCTGCGCGCGCCATTCCGCATCGCCCGCGCTGAAAATCTTGCCTGTCTCCGCCCGCCCCCAGGGACCGACCAGCCAGTAAATTTGTCGTGCCGTCTCGGTTGGGGAGCCAAGCCTGCCGCCCTCGTAGGCCGTGTGGAAATAGCTAAAGTCAAGCTTTGTGCCTTCCGTGTCCACACTGCGCAGGTCTGCCTGCATCTCTGTATCAACAGTGCCCGGCTTCAGCCCATTGACCATCACCCCTGTGCCCGCCATTTCCGCGGCCAGGGTGCGGGTGAAGGCGTCCAGCCCGGCTTTGGCCGCGCTGTAGGCGCTGACGCCGATCAGGCTGCCCGCGGCCGCGCCGCTGGTGATGTTGAGGATGCGCCCGTAGCCCTGATCGATCATCACCGGCAGGATATTGCGGGCCATATTGTACGGCCCCACCAGATTGACGTGGATGTTGTAGGCCCACTCGTCCGGGTCCGAATCGACCACCTCTTCCAGCGGCCAGATCAGCCCGGCGTTGTTGATCAGAATATCCAGCCGGTCGAACTGGTCCAGCGCCGCTTCGATCACTTCCTCGATCTGGCCGAAGTCGCTCACAT
This sequence comes from Caldilineaceae bacterium, assembly GCA_019637685.1. GTDB lineage: Bacteria > Chloroflexota > Anaerolineae > Caldilineales > Caldilineaceae > JACQGT01. Next base: position 110,647 of record JAHBVF010000006.1, read on the forward strand.
CGCAGGGCACGGCGATGGCCTTGCCACCCTTGCCGCGAATACGCTGGGCCACCGCGTCGATCTCTTCCTCGCTGCGGGCAGTGAGAACGAGCGACGCGCCAGCCGCGGCCAACAGTTCCGCGGCAGCAGCGCCAATGCCCCGACCACCGCCTGTGACCAGCGCGACCTGCCCCTGTAATTTCCGGGAAATTGCTTTGTCTGCCATTAGTTCTTTAAAGAAGCTCTCTGCCAAATGGGTTGAAGGCGTTCCCGCCAGTCTACCAGAGAGGCGGCAAAAGGTCCATTTTTCAGGGTCACAGCGAAGAATATCTTCTTTTTCTTCTGCCCAAAGGTTGACAAGAAAATTAGTTCGGTGTATAGTCGGTTTTAGATTAGTCAATTCTGATTATTAGAGATTGAATATCGTTTCGATTGCTGCAGGAGTTGTTCACGTGAGTACACTACAGAGTAAAACACAGAGCAAGAAATCTACCGACCGCAGCCTTCTCACCGTTCTCTTTATCGGTGTGCTGATGGGCGCGCTGGACATCGCGATTGTCGGCCCTGCCCTGCCCGCCATCCAGACAGCCTTTGCCATCGACGAACGGGCCACCGCCTGGATTTTCACGATCTATGTGCTCTTCAACCTCATCGGTGCGCCGCTGATGTCCAAACTGAGCGATCGCTACGGACGCCGTTCGGTCTATCTGGCCGATGTAACGCTCTTTGCGATTGGCTCGCTGGCTGTGGCCCTGGCCCCCTCCTTTCTGCTGCTGCTGGCCGGGCGGGCATTGCAGGGCTTCGGCGCGGGCGGCATCTTCCCGGTTGCCAGCGCGGTCATCGGCGATACTTTCCCCGAGGAGAAAAAAGGGAGCGCGCTGGGGCTGATCGGCGCGGTCTTTGGCCTGGCCTTTATTATCGGCCCGATTTTGGGTGGGGTGTTGTTGATTTGGGGCTGGCAATGGCTCTTCTTTGTCAATCTGCCGGTGGCTGCCCTGGTGATTATACTGGGCAGCCGGGCACTCCCCACCACACGCCAGCACGCGCCCAAAGCCTTTGATGTGCTGGGAATGGTGGTTCTGGCGCTGGCGCTGGCTGGCCTGACGTTAGGCATCAACCGATTGGACACCACTGCCATCGGGGCATCGCTTCTCTCTGTGCAGGTCTGGCCGTTGCTCCTTTTGGCCCTGGCCGGTGGGGCTGCCTTTGTGTGGGCCGAGAGGCGTGCGCCAGACCCGATTATCCGCATAGAGCAGTTTGGCAACCGGCAACTGGTGTTGGCAAATTTGCTGTCCATGGGGGCTGGCCTGGGCGAAGCCGCGATGGTCTTCTTGCCTGCCCTGGCCATTGCAGCCTTTAGCGTCAGCCAGAGTCGGGCCAGCTTTCTGCTGCTGCCGGTTGTGCTGGCGGTGGCTGTGGGTGCGCCCTTGGGTGGCCGGATGCTGGACAGGTACGGTGCCCGGCCGGTGGTGATGACGGGCACACTCCTGCTGGCGATTGGAATGTTTCTGCTCGGCTTTCTGGGCACAAATTTTTCGGTCTTTATTGTGGCCGGGGTACTCATCGGCCTGGGGCTGGCAAGTCTGCTGGGCGCGCCGATCCGGTATATTGTGCTGGGGGAGGCAGAGCCATCTGAGCGGGCCGCGTCCCAGGGGGTGGTGTCGATTTCCACAGGTGTGGGCCAGTTGGTCAGCGGCGCGCTGATCGGCGCGGTGGCAGCCAGCCAGGGCGGTGGCGTGGACGGTTATCGCATCGCCTATCTCTTTGTGGGTGGGGCGATGCTGATTCTGGTGGCGCTTTCCTTTGGCCTGAAAGCCCGACACAAGGAGGCGTCTCAATGAATGTAGAGGATCGCAAACTACTGCTGTTGGGTCTGCTGCGTATCCAGGCCATGCACGGCTATCAACTCAACCAGTTTCTGGACGAACATCTGGATTTTATCGCCAGCCTGAAACCGTCCACCGCCTATTACACGCTGGAGCGGATGGCCGCGGAGGGGCTTGTCCAGACCCACGCGGAGCAGCCGGGGCGTCGGCCCGCCCGCCAAATCTACGACATTACACCCGCTGGTGAAGCGCTCTATCAAGAATTGCTGAAACAGAATCTTTCCGGGTATGCTATGGGGGAGAGCGGTGATGACATTGGAATTGGTTTTCTGGCTGATCTGCCCCCGGCAGAGGCGGAGCGATGCCTGGCCCTGAAACGGGCCATTCTGCAGGAAAAGATAGTTCAGTTTGAGGAAATGGCTGGCCGGATCACATTGTCCGACGCCACCCATTTGGCCGTACGTCGTACACTTCATCGCCTGCGGGCAGACGAAGTCTGGCTGGAGGAAGCCGGTCAGTGGCTGGCCCGTGCCGCGCTCACGGATGGCTGATATCCGTTTGTTTTTCGCTATTTTCTGTACTGGTCAATCTGATGGTGGCATCGAAACTCGTCCGACTACTTGTAGATTAAGAAAATCATTGGGGAAGCGTAGGCGCGGCTCGTAGCCGCACGTCGCTAGACATCCCTTATCTGTGCAGCCACAAGCCGCGCCTACGCTATTACCCGAACAATTCTTCAATCCACAAGCAGCGTGACAGTCAATGGGCGTTCCATCATCATCCTGGCCAATACAATTTTCGCAGTATTTCGTTCAAGTTTCTATCGTTTCAACCAAAAAGGACAATGGATAATGTTTAGTTTTCTACTTATGGCCCACTCGGGCTGGCGCTATCTGGCGCTGTTGGCTTTGGTAATCGCGGTTGTAAAGTTTGTGATGGGCTGGCTGGGCAACGGTGGCTGGAGCAAAGTGGACCGGCAAATTGGGCTGATTACCGTCATTGTGATGGATATTCAACTGCTGGTGGGCCTAATCCTCTGGGGTGTGGCCGCGGGGATGGGTCTGGTCGGCGCGGATATCACACGCACAATGGAACATCCGGTGTGGATGTTGATTGCGATTGTGGTGATGCACGTGGGCTGGGCACGGGTAAAGAAAGCCGCGGACGGGGACAAAGCCCGTGCCGCGGCCATCGCCTTTATTGTCACAGGTCTGCTCGTCGCGCTGGGCGTGGCCCGGGTGACAGGTGTGATGTAGGATTTTTGGGCTAGAAAAAAGAGTCCCGCGGCATGCCGCGGGACTCTTTTTTCTAGCCCATTCTACAGTTCTTTGTCCAAGGCAACCTCTGCCGGAATCTCCTCAAAGCCTAGCATTTTGTTGATCCCCAGCATAGGGTTGTTCTCTTCGTTGTCCGTGCGAATGGCCGTGCCCCCCTGCTGGATGGCGAATTCGATGGCCCGCAGTTTCATGGCCAGGGCAATGCCTTTGCGCCGGTGGCTGCGCAGCACGCCAGTCAGCCAGGTATTGATGCGCTGGGGCATAGCCAGGTTTTTCGCCAACATACTCACGCCCACATACGCGCCCGTCGGGTCGTCCCTGTCCACTGCCGGATCAACCGCCATCATCCAGCCTTCAGGCCAAAAGCTGGGGTTGCCAAAGGATTTGGCAAATTCATCAAAGGGTTCCTTTACGGGTGGATCAACCTGGGGGACATCCTGCTCGATCTCCCAAATCATTTCATAGAGTTTCTCCATCCACCGGGGATCGGTTGATTGAATCTCGGCCAAAGGCAGAATCTTTACACCAGCCGCGGCCACCCGCTCCTGTGCGCCGTTGAAGCGGCTAAAATCGAAGTTCGTTATGTCCAATTCAGAGATAGGCTCCCGTATCTTGACAACAAAGCCTTTGGATTCCAGCCACTGGACGCGAAAGAGCCTGTCCTCCCGGGTGTACGTGCCAAGGACCTGGGGCCGGTCCTGCGCCAATTGTTCCAACACGTAGTCATAGATAAACTGGTGAAGCTCAGCTCGCTCCTCATAGACAGGCAGAGACGAGTAGCCAAAAAGAAACTTACCTGGTGCATTGGACCAGAAAGGTGCCATATAGGCCCCCTCTGTAATCAGTTGGCCGTCGTCTTCCACCACAAAACGCTGGCGCAATTTGTCATCGGGCCAGCGGCTGTCGTGGAACTGCCAACTGGATATTGTCGAAAGATCATCCGGCCAGGCCGCGTTGTGGATCGCTACCAGCGCGGCGTACTCTTCCTCTGTTGTCGGATTGTATGGTCGTATGGTAAACATCCTCAAATCTCCTTATACAGGCACGTCACAGTACTTTTTCATAGTTCACACCCGCGGGAATCTCCACGAAGCCCAGCACTTTGTTGATGCCCAGCATGGGATTGTTCTCCTCGTTGTCCGTGCGGATGGTCGTGCCCCCCTGCCGGATGGCAAACTCGATGGCCCGCAGTTTCATCGCCAGAGCAATCCCCTTGCGCCGATGGCTGCGCACTACACCGGTCAGCCAGGTGTTGATCCGTTGGGGCATGGCCTGGTTCTTGCCCAACATACTCACGCCCACATACGCGCCGATCCCGTCGTCCCCAGCAGCAGCGGGATCGATTGCCATTTGCCAGCCTTCCGGCCAGAAGTCGGGATCGTCAAAGCCTTTGATAAACTGGTCAAAAGGCTCCCGCTTGGGCGGATCGACCTGTGGCACGTCCTGCTCGATTTCCCAGAGCATATCGTAGAGCTTCTCCATCCAGCGGGGGTCCTTCTCCCGCAGTTCGGCGAGTGTTAGCATTTCTACGCCCGCCGCGGCCACTCGTTCCTGCGCGCCGTTGAAACGGCTGAAGTCAAAGTTTGTGATGTCCAGTTCAGACTCGGCAAAGCGCATCTTTGGAACAAATCCATTGGCTTCCAGCCACGCCACCCGATGGCTGCGATCTTCACGAGTGCCTGTGGAAAGGCGGGTGGGCTGCTGCTCAGCCAGTTGGGCCAGCACATACGCGTAGACCCGTGTGTGGAAATCTGCCTGGGCCTCGAACTCGGGCAAGGCTGAATAGCCGTAGTGATATTTCCCCGGCGCATTGGCCCAGAAAGGTTCTGTGTAGACGCCTTGCAGGACGAAACACCCCTGGCTCTCTGCCACAAAGCGGTGAAAGAATTTGTCCTTACGCCAGTTCTCGTCAGCGAAGCGCCAATTTGCGACAGTCGCCGGTTCATCGGGCCAGGCCGCGTTGTGAATATCCACCAACGCCTGATACTCGGCATCGGTTGTCGGTCGAATTGTCCGAAACGTAATCATTGGAATTATCTCTTTCTGTCCATTGTCTTGTGATGGTCGGACCAGGCAGGCTGAGGGCAAAAATCCAGGCAAAACAAAAAAAGCCACGAGCGCACAAGCGCCCGTGGCCGAAAATCTCAGCAGATGGGTAGGATCAGCCAATGGCTGATTCCGGGCGCGCGCAGAGGGAGCGGATACCAAAAAAGGATAGACGAAGCATCAGGACCTCCTTTCGAGCGCTAGAGATTATTTTGACGTGGCTGCCAGCCAGTGTACCACTGGGTTGGTGGGCTTGTCAATACCCAAATGTAAGTTATGATACAATTGAAACTGCCCCCTCACACAGCCTACAGAAGAACCCGTTGCACCCGACTTCTCTGCCCCAGACCGCAGCCGGGTGCGCCGCCAACCCGTCCCGGCCAACTACGATGCCGAGACACTGATTATCCTGGGGGTTCTGCACCAATTGCACAATTGTGGCAGGGCTGGTCCTGGCCCGTTCGGTCTTTCACCGCTCAATGAACTATCGATCAGCGGTAGCCTTTGGCCGGGGTCGGTCAAGGATCATGGGCTACTGAAAACAAATAATGATCCACGAAGCCACACGAAGTTGCACGAAGCATCAAGAAAAACTTGGTGTTCCTGCGTGTGCTTCGTGGATAGTTTCTTTCTTGAAAAAGCCATAACGACAAAAAAGGCCGGGCAGCGAATCTGCTGCCCGGCCTTTTTCACATTCCGCGTTTGGTTTCTTCTCTACTCCTCCCACTTCTTAAACGCCACCACCACATTCTGCCCACCAAAGCCAAATGCCTCGACCAGCGCAATCTTCGGATCGATTTTTTGGGCTGTGTTTCCTACAATATCCACGCCCAATTCGGGGTCGGGCGTGTAGTTGATCGTCGGCGGTGCAATGCCCGTCTCCAGCGCGCGCACCGCGGCCAGCGCGCTCTGTGCGCCGGCCGCGCCCAGCGCGTGGCCAAGCATACTTTTGATGCTCGTCACTTTGGGCATGCGCGCGCCCTCGGCCCCGAAGACCCGGCGGATCGCCAAAGATTCCACCTGGTCGTTGAGGACAGTGCCTGTGCCGTGGGCAAGAATCAAGTCTACATCGTGGCTGGTGATGCCCGAATTTTTCAGCGCCCGGGTAATGGCCCGCACCGCACCGTCGCCGCTGGGGTCCGGCGCGGTGATGTGATAGCCGTCGCCGGTCAAGGCCCCGCCCAGCACTTCGGCGTAGATATGCGCGCCCCGGGCCAGCGCGTGCTCCGCGGTTTCCATTGTCACCGCCACCGCGCCCTCGCCGCTGACAAACCCGTCCCGGTCCACAGAGAAGGGACGGCAGGCCGTTTCCGGCTCCTCCGCCCGTTTCGAGAGCGGCCCCATATTGCCAAACGCGGCAAAAGTGAGCATAGAAAAAGTGGATTCGCTGCCGCCAGCGATAATCAATTCCGCTTCATCCCGCTGCAAAAAGTGGTATGCCTCCAGCATTGAATAGTGACCGCTGGCGCAGGCCGCCGCGCTGGTCATCACCGGTCCTTTAGCTCCGGTCTCCATAGAGACCAGACAACTGACCGCGTTTGCCATGGCGCTGGGCACAACAAAAGGCCCCACCGAGCGCCAGCCCTTCTCGACCATCACTTGGGTGGCAAACTCAATTTCATTGATACCGCCACCGCCCGTGGCCATCATTACGCCCACATCTGGCCCATTTTCCGGGGTGATGTCAAAGCCGGAATCGCTCAGCGCCTGTTTGGAGGCCGCAATCGCGAACTGCGTGGTGCGGGCCACGCGCCGGGCCAATTTGCGGTCCATATAGTCCTTGGGATCAAAGTCCTTGACCTCACAGGCCATATCATAGGGCATACCGTTTGGGTCAAAGAGGGTCAGCCGACCTGCGCCGGACATGCCTGCCAGCAGATTCTCCCAAAATGTTTTCGCATCTTTGCCAATCGGCGTAATCGCGCCCAGGCCGGTAATGACAATCCGTTTCATACTTTCTCCCAACTGGAATGGTGTCGCAGGTTTCAAGTTGCAGGTGGCAAATCCCCAGCCAGCAGTGACATACAAATGACATCGCCCGCCATATCCATTTTCCACCTGCTACTCATCCGATTATAGTGGAGCAGCTTTGCCCTCGTCAAACTATAACCCAAAAGTTCCCTCTTCGTTGCGACAGGGCTTGGCCCGTGCTATACTTTGAGTAATATCGACACTTTGAAAAACAGATCGGCATTGGCAACAGATGACTGCTCGCGCCTATTCTTTGCCCACAAACAACGAATGGATCCTATGCCCGACACGACACCCAATCTCCTCACCACCTATGACCTGACCCCGGAACAGGCCGGCTCGCTGCCGCCCGAACTGCGTGACCAATTGCTCGACTTTGTTGGGTTGTGGGGAAGTCCTGCCGAGATACTAGCATTGCTGGCCGTCTATTGGGAAATGCATGGCCCCCAGCTCTCCTTTCTGGATCGGGAAGCCCAGGCGTATGTGGCCCAGGGCGACTTTGCCAAAGCCATGGAAACCATCGAGCGCCGCCAGCGCCGCAGCACAACGATTGCCAGCCAGGCACTGGAAGCGCGGGTGGCCCTGGCTCTTGGCCAAAACAGCGCGGCCAAAGCAGTGGCCGATGACATCAGCAAAGCCCACCCCCTGCACAGCGCCGCGGTCAACGCGGCCGCGGCCGTCTATGCTGAACTGGGCGAACCCAACTGGGCAATTGAGATTCTCGACGCCTTGCTGATTGCCCACCCCGGCGACATCGACAGTCTTATCACTTCCGCCCATATTGCCCTGGCCCAGGGCAACCGGGAATCTGCCCAGCAGATTGTGGCCCGCCTGGGCGCGGGCGTGCCATCCGGGGCAACAGTGCCCCAACTGCGCGCGCTCCGAAAACTCCACGAAAGTCTTGGCAACGAGCAGAGCGCCAACGCCCTGGCCGTGGAAAATGAGCGGCAGCGGCTAATACAGGAAGAAAGCCTGCGCACGGCCCTGGCTCCGGTCATCGGGCTGGTGCAAAAGGGCAGCGATCCCAGCCAAATCTATGCCGCGCTGAGCGGACCGGAACGGATTCCGGTCAGCAGCAAAGAAGCACGCGCGGTGAAACTGGCGGCTATTCGCAATTTTGGCTTTGGCAGCCTGCGCGATGGCCAAACAGAAATCATCACTTCTGTCCTGCGCGGCGGCTCCGTGTTGGCCGTGATGCCCACCGGCGCGGGCAAATCCCTCTGCTATCAGTTGCCCGGCCTGGAACTGGAACACGCCACTCTCGTCATCAGCCCTCTGATCGCGCTGATGAAAGATCAGGTGGAGGGGCTGCCCGCTATCGCCCAGGCCAAGGCCACTTTCATCAACAGCAGCCTGGACGACGACGAACTGAAACGGCGTATGGAAGGGGTGGCCGCGGGCCAGTACAAACTGGTCTACGCCGCGCCCGAACGCCTGCGCCAGCGTCCCTTTCTGGCCGCGCTGCGGGATGCTGGGCTGAGTCTTTTTGTGGTGGACGAGGCCCACTGTGTCAGTCTGTGGGGCCACGACTTCCGCCCGGACTATCTCTTTATTCAAGACGCGCGCACAGAACTGGGCAACCCGCCCGCGCTGGCAATGACGGCCACCGCGCCGCCCCAGGTGCGTGACGAAATTCTGGACACCCTCAGCCGCAGCAACGGGGAAAACCCCGATCAGACAGGGCGGCCTCAGGTCGTTGCCCTGGACATTTTTCGCACAAATCTGCACCTCTCGGCCATTCAATTTCACAACGACGAAGAAAAGCTGGCAGCCCTGCTCAAATTCGTCACCGAGACCGAAGGCAGTGGCATTGTCTATGCGAATTCCCGCCGCAAATGTGAAGCCCTGGCCCTGCGTCTGCGCAGCGAAGGCGTGGCCGCTGAAGCCTATCACGCGGGGCTGAGCGACCGGGGCGGCGTGCAGGATCGTTTTATGAAGGGGGAGAACCGGGTGGTGGTGGCGACGGTCGCCTTTGGCATGGGCATCGACAAAGCCGACATCCGCTTTATCGTCCACTTTCATCCGCCCCGCAGCCTGGCCGCCTATTATCAGGAAGCGGGCCGGGCTGGCCGCGATGGCCTGCCTGCCCAATGCACCCTTTTCTACAGCGCCAACGACTGGGCCAATCTGCGCCGTTGGGCCAAAGCCGACGAATACAGCCTGGAATCACTGGAAAAGCTCTACGCGGCCATTGCCAGCCAATTGGGTGTGGAGACGGAATCGGGCGCGGAGGCCACAAAAGACACAGAGCCTGTGGCGGCAGCCGGGCCGGTCAACATCCGCCGCCTGGAACAGGTGCTCAATTCAAGCGAAACCGAAGTGCGGGTGGGCGTGAGTATGCTGGAGCGGGCCGGGCTGCTCAGCCGGGGTTTCGATCTGCCCATCGAAATCGAAATCGGCCTGCCCACCAAAGCCAAGGCGGGCAAACTCAAAGGCGATCAGCAGGAATTGGATCGCTTCCTGCGCAGAATTGCCCTGCGTCCTGGCAAGTCAGCGGCTTTCAGCAGCCGCGACATCGCGTCGGCGATGGATTGGCCCCTGCTGACTGTTGAAAATCGGCTGCTGGAATGGCAGTCTGCCCGGGTGATTACACTGTTGGGCAGCAAGCGCGAGATGGCAATCCACTTGCCCCCCCGCCCCGAGGATCTGGCCGAGCGGCTGGAAAAACAACTGGCCCAATCCCGCGCCCTGGGCCAGCGGCGGATCGACGACATTGTCGGCTATGCCACGGGCGAAAGCTGCCGCCACGGCTTTATCAGCGCCCACTTTGGCAGCCCGCCCCGCATCCGCTGCACAGTCTGCGACAACTGCACAGGCATCCGCCCGGAAGTGCCGGAGATCGTGCGCCCGGATATCCCCCTGCCCGACGATGCGGACATCGAACCGATGCTCATCGATTGTCTGCTCAGCCTGCCCAAACCGGTCGGACGCAGCGGTCTGGCCCGAATTCTGGTGGGCCATCTGCGTGCGCCGGTGGCCGCGGACGAGTGCCGTCATCACGGGCGGCTATACGAAATGGGTGAGAGCGCCATCATTGAAATGCTGGACGATCTGACCGAACGCAAACTCCTGCGCCAATACGAGCGACAGGGCTATCCGGTGTTGGCAGTGACAATGGCGGGGCGGGTCATCGGCGAGGACTGGCTGGCCGCGCACCCGGAAATGATGGACCCAACAGCAGAGGCTCCCATCGCCCCCCCAGCCGAAGAAGGCGCAGACGCGGAGGAAGAAGAAACGCCCGGCGAAACCTACACAGCGCTGCAAAAGGCCCTCTATGCCTGGCGACGGCGCACAGCCGACAGCCAGGGCATCCCCACCTACGCCATTATGGACAACGAACTGATGTTGCGCATCGCCGAAAGCCGCCCCCAATTTCCAGAGGAACTCGCCCAGTTGCCGGGGATGGGCGCATCCCGGTTGGAGAAGTACGGCGGCGTCATTCTGGATTTGGTGAAGCTGACCGCCAGCAGCGAAGATGACGAGGCAATGCTGATTGCCCAGCGGGAAAATCCGCCGGAGAAGAAGACATTTGCGGGCGCGCCGGCCCCGACCAAACGGGTCGATCCCCGGGTGGAGCGGCAGGTCTATATGAAAATGCAGGAAATCCGCCAGAAGATAGCTGTGGCCGAGCGGGGCAAGTCCTATCTGGTGGCGGGCAATGGGCTGCTCAAAGAGATCGCCAGAACTGCTCCCCGCAGCGAGGAAACGTTGCAGGCCATCATTGGGTTTCGCAGCAGCGGGCTGGTCGGAAAAGAGAGCGAAATTGTGACGGCTGTGGAAGAGATTTTTCAGCGATTGGGGATTGAGGAAGTATCGTAGGTTGGGTTTTCGCCACCAGAAATCACCGAATGCGAACCAACAATACTGGCGAAAACCCAACGCCGGCCCGGCCGATGTTGGGTGAATGCCTGGGCTGTTGGTCGGGTAGGTTCTGTTGAGTGTAGGCATTCACCCAACCTACAGTTCCGCCGGTGTCAGCCGAGTATAGGCCGGATGTCGGCAAAAAGTCGTTAACCGACAAAGGAATTATCGTAGAGTAATAGCGTCTCACGAAACTTCCCAAACACCATTTCGTAGTATACTGTGTGTGATTGATAGTTTTCGTTTCAACTCAGGAGGAAACAAACCCTATGGCTAGTCTACTTGAGAAAGTATCCACCCTTATTTCTGCCAACCTGCACGCGCTGATGGATCAGGCCCTGCAGAGCAACAGCCCGGCTGTGATCGATCAGTACATTCGCCAGGTGGAAAACAACCTGGCCGATCTGGAAGATGCCGCGGCCACTGTAGGCGGCGAAGTGCGTACCATCAAACGCAAAGTACACGAGTATGAGCAGAAGGCCGATGAGACGGATCAGGCGATTGACGCCTTTCTGATGGAAGGCAACAATGCCTATGCGTCCGCGGCCCAGGCCAAGCTCAACAGCACGCAGCGGCTCGTCAATACCTACAAGGAACAGGCCGTTCGTCAGGAAGCCGAGTATCAAAACCTGCTCAGCGCCAAAGTGAAACTGGAAGCCCGCCTGCAAACAATGAAACAGGAGCGGGAAGAACTGGTGGCCCTGCTCGAACTGGCCAAGAGCAAAGAACTGACCGTCAAGACGATGAAGGGGCTGGACAATCTGATGGGCACCGGCGACAGCGACATCAGCCGCATCGCCGAGAGCATCCATCAGCGGCTGGACAAAGCCAGCGTTGCCAGCGAAATGCGGGCCGCCCGCCTGGACGAAGAGATGGACCGGGTGTTGGAAAGCAGTGTCATTGACAGCGCCCTGGCCGAACGGCGCAAGAAGCTGGGCCTCACGGAATAGCATTTTGACGGTAGGCAGCCGTCGCCCATAACCCTTCCCGCCGATCTGTGAAGATCGGTGGGAAGGAGAACCCATCACAACCGTACGGATTTCGTATGCAAAGCGAAAAAGAAATCTCTTCCCCCTGGAAGAGCCGGATTTTTGTCCTTGTTTTTATAGCCGTCCTGGCCCTGATTGTGGCCGGTTTTATGTGGATTGTTCAAAACGCCAAAGCGACGTTGCCCCAGACCAGCGAAATAATCAGTATGGAAGAAGTAGCAAAACAGATTGAGAGTGGCAGCGTCGATTCAATTCTGTTGCAGGGCGATCAGGACGTCTTCCTTTATCTGCCGGGACATCCCCGCCCGCTCTACGCAAGGCTGGCTTTGGGCAGCACATTCACGACAACGCTGGAAGGACTAGGCGTGCCCGCCGGAGAGTTGCCGCCTGTGACGGTGGAGAAGGACTGACAACGCAGCTCGGTCCAGCCTTTCACGAAATACGCCAACGGCTGCTCTTTACCGCCAACGTCCACGGACTCTACGCTCAGCTTGGCTTTGTCGTAAGCCCGGCCAGTGCCGAGCGGTTGATGGTCTGGCACGACCCGGCGCATGAGGTGTTAAGAGCCAAATCATCGACAAAAGGGTAGCCCATCGGGTCGTTGACTGTTGGAGGTAGTAATTATGCAGGTTCGGGCACGACTAAATGAAGTACTCGACGGATTGGACAATATAGCGCTGCTGCGCATTTATGACCTGGCACTAGTCTATCAAACGAGCAGTCAGCTACAAGCCAGGAACCTCCAAAAGACGCAAAGCGGTCCAGATCGTTTGAAGCACTACCTGCGAGCACAGGAAATCCTGGCAGAAGTTCAGGGAAATCTCTCAGACGACATTATTGCCATGCGCGAAGACCGGATATGAAACTCTTCTTTGACACATCAGCGCTTGTCAAATTGTTTCATCGTGAGCCTGGCACAGAATACCTGCAACAATTGTTGGTAGATGCGCACACAGCGCCACACGCATCAGAATTGGCCCGATTAGAATTCTATACAGCACTCTACAGGCGCCGACGCGAGAAAAATATAGGTCACAGAGGGCTGGTGGCTGTTCTGGAAGAATTTGAGGCAGAGTGGACGGCTTATGTCGTTGAACCACTGGGACCGCTTGTCACGCAGGAAGCCATTGCGCTGTTGAAAGAATTTGGAGAGGCATACGGTCTGCGGACACTGGATGCTCTCCATCTGGCAACATTTGTTTTGCTCGCCCAAGAAGATTGGATTTTTGTCGTTGCCGATAACCGGCTGGCAGAGATCGCCCGCAAACGCGATTTTCAAGTCTTCAATCCATTGGAAAGTTAGACTTCCCGATGAACCGAACTCGTCTTATTTTTATCTCAATTATTGCCGTCGCCGTGCTGATTGTCGCTGGTTCGCTGATCTGGCGCGCTGCCACGGGCACGCCGGTGGATGCCGGGCTGACTGTCGAACGCCCGGAGACCGTCACCGTGCGGGTGATCGTCGCCCTGCCTGTGGAGCCGTGGGTGCGCGCCGCGGCCGAACGTTTCAACGCGGCCAACAAACAGGTGGAGGGCAGCCAGGTCCAGGTCGAGATTATCGCCATGGACGGCCTGACCGCGCTGGGCCGCTGGGACCGCAACGACTTCGGCGCGCTGCCCGCGGGCACCACGCCGGACCAGATCACCGAAGCCGAGCAGGCTGGGCTGGCAAACTTCCCCACGGCCTGGATTCCCGACAGCCGCTATCTGGTGGAGCTGGCCAACGCCTCCTACAAAGAGCGGCTGGGCCGGGATGTCTTCCTGACCGACGGCCAATACCGGGCGCGGCCCATCGCTATCAGCCTCTTCACCTGGGGTATCTACGCCAGCCGGGCCGATGTTCTGCAAAAATCTCTGGGCGAAGTCAGTTGGGAGACCATTCACCAGGCGGCCACAACCGCCGGCGGCTGGCCCGAACTGGGCGGCGATCCGGCCTGGGGCTTCTTCAAACTGGCCGTGCCCGATCCCAGCAAAAATGTGGGCGGGCTGGCCGCGATGATTGCCGCCGCGGGCGAGTATTACGGGCGCACGGACATCAGCGTGGAAGATGTAACCAATCCCGAATTCCAGAAATGGCTGGGCGAACTGATGGGCGCGGTGACGAATATCAGCGGCGGCAGCGCCTATACCGCCGAGGACTTCGCCCTCTTTGGCTACAGCGTGGGCGACGGCGGCCAACTATTGGAGAGCGACCTGCTGCAAAATATGCAGGGCGTCCTCACCCGCTGGGAAGACCCGCTGGTCATCCGCTACCCGGAGTTCGTCACCTGGTTTGATTTTCCTTTTACCGTTTGGGTGGGGCCAGAGACCAGTGCCCTGGAGAAGAACGCGGCCCTGGAGTTCCAGCGCTATCTGCTCAGCGAACCCGAACAGGCCGCGGCCCTGGCATCTGGCCTGCGCCCGGCCAACCCGGACGTGGCCGTGACCGCCAGCGACGACAGCCTTTTTGTCAAATGGGCGGATCAGGGCGTGCAGCAGGTGGTGCCCCGCACAACGGCCATGCGCAGCCCCAATCGGGATGTATTGTTGGCGCTGTTGCGCTGGTACGAACTCAATGTGACGAAATAGGGGAGGAAGCCAGATGAGCCGATCTTCCCAGAATAGACGCAACAAAAAGGGCGGGCAGAAGACAGGCCAACGCCGTTCCTGGCTGATTATTGGGCTGGTCTTTGCCCTGCTCTTTGCGGGCTGCGCGGTGACTTCCGTGCTGGTCGGGCGGCAGGTGTTGGACGCGGTTTTCCAGCGGGAGGCAATCACAGAAAACGCGGCAGCCTACACTTGGGCCGCGGACAGCGCCGAATTGACCGTCGCGGTTTCACCGGTGCTGGCCCCGATTCTGGCCCAGCGGGTGGAAGCCTTCAACAGTCTCTCCCAGCGCACAACCGACGGCCAGTCAATGCGGGTTTTGCTGACCGAACTTGCGCCGGAAAAAATGGTGGAGATGAGTCTGGGCCAGCCCCCCTTCCAGGCCCTCGTCCCGGACAGCTCGCTCTGGCTCAATCAGATTGACCAGCGCTGGGCCACGAACAATCGGGCGGACAATCCAGCAGAGAGCGGCGGCATCGCGCCCCGGCGAGTGGGCGATCCGACCCGCTTTGCCATCAGCCCGATTGTGCTGGCGGCCTGGGAAGATACGGCCCGCGGCCTGGGCTGGCCCGATGCGCCGGTGGGCTGGGCGGAAATCCAGCGCAAAGCCATCAGCGACCCCAACTTCAAATGGAACCACCCCAACACCCAGCACGCCACCGGTCTGCTGGCGACGCTGGCCGAGTTCTACGCGGGCGCGGGGCTGACCCGTGGCCTGACCGCGGAGATTGCCAACCAGCAGTCGGTGCTGGACTACGTGCGGGATGTGGAAGCAACCGTGCGCTTCTACGGCGAAGGCGAGGATGTGATCGTCCAGCGACTGGAGCAGGAGGGGCGGGGCTTTCTCGACGCGTTTGTGGCCCAGGAGCAGACAGTCATCCGCTGGAACAGCAGCCACGGCAGCGGGGAGCGGCTGATCGCCCTTTACCCCAAAGAGGGGACCCTGTGGACGGATCACCCCTTGGCTCTGCTGGAATTGGGCGGGCAGGACGAAACAGCCGTGACCGACAACCAGCGGCGCACCTTTCGGGCCTTTGGCGAGTTTCTGCTGAGCAGCGAAAGCCAGCGCGCGTTTTTGGCCGCGGGCTATCGTCCTGCCGACGTGGACATCGATCTGGCCGCGGCGGGCAGCCCCTTTGCTGGCACAGACGCGGTGGACCCCAGCCAGCCCAAAACGACATTGCAGATTCCCTCCGCGGCAGTGGTAGAGGTGGTGCAGAACGTCTGGTATTACACCAAACGGCCCACAAATGTCTATCTGGTGGTGGACACCAGCGGGTCGATGGCGGGCGAAAAGATGGACCGCACGCGGACGGCCCTGCAATCCTTCGTCTCTCAGATTCAGGGCGACCGGGACAAAGTGGGAATTGTAGAATTCGGATCGGACATCAAACACTTTGAGCCGCTGCGTGGCCTGAGCGGCGAAGGCCGCGCTCAAATGCTGGACATCATCGCGGGGATGGAGGCCGACGGCTACACCGCCCTGCTCGACGCTGTGTGGCAAGCTCAGGACGATCTGCAAACCGTGGCTGATGCCGACGCCATCAACGCGATTGTGGTGATGACCGACGGCCAGGAGAACGACAGCTATCGGGATATGGCCGATCTGCGCCGCTCCTTTGAAAACAGCCGCACACCGGTTGTGGTCTTCACTATCGCCTTTGGCAACGACGCCGACGACAGTCTGCTGCAAGAGTTGGCCCGCATCGGCGGCGGCCAGTTCCGCCGGGCGGATGAGACGGATATTGAGGAATTGTACCGGATTCTATCGACGTATTTTTAGGTGATTGGTTGATTGGTTGATTAGGGAAAATAGACCAGTCAACCGATCGACCAGTCAACCAATCAACCAGTGAACTAAACTTATGCCAAGCACACGTTCACAACTCCAAAAAGAAGCCCAATCCCTTCTGCTCCAATACGCCTTCTTCCGCTGGGAGAATGCGGTTGTCATCGCGGGGGCGCTGCTGCTGACAGTTCTCTACCGGCGGCCTATTCCGGGCTGGCCGGCCTGGGGTTGGCTGCTGCTGGGTGCAATTGGCGTGGCCGTCATCCTCTATTCCAGTCTGACCGATGCCGATGCCAATGCCAAAATTCTCGTTGATCTCATGCAGCAGGAGTTCAACGCCAAAGCAATTCGGGACGAGAAGTTGCGCCAGGATGTGGAAAAAGGGATGGAATATCAGCGGCGCATTGAGGAGCAGATTCAGAGCCAGCGCCCGGGCATCCTGCGCGACCGGCTGGAAGACACAGCCGGCCAGCTCACCGATTGGGTGGCAAATATCTTTGCCCTGGCCAAACGGCTGGACGCCTACAAGCAGGACAGTCTGCTGGCGCGGGAGCGGGCCGCGGTCCCCAAGGAATTGGAGACGATGGAAGCCCAGCTAAAGTTGGAGGGCAACGAGCAGATTCGCGGCCAGATGACCCAGGTGGTGGCGGGCAAACGCGCCCAGTTGGAAGCGTTGCAGGCCCTGCACAACCGGATGCACCAGGCCCAGTTGCAGATGGACCAGAGCCTGACCGCGCTGGCAACGGTCTACAGCCAGGTGCGGCTGGTGGACGCCCAGGATATCGCCAGCGGCCAGACCGAACGTCTGCGCGCCGACATTCAGGAGCAGGTCAACCGGCTCAACGATCTGGTGGCGAGCATCAACGATGTGTACAACTACCAGACCGAGGGGTTGGGGTAGAAGTTCGACTTTTTCCAGAAGTCGAACTTCTGATTCAAGGAGGGAAGAGCGATGACACTCACAATTTCGTTGCCTATCGAAGTACAAGAAAAATTGGAAAAGCGGGCCAAAGCGGTCAAGTGGTCTGTCGAGGAGATGGCGACCCATTTGCTGAACGAGGCATTATCAGTAACGCCCAAACCGGGTCAGGATGAATTAACGCCAGAAGATGTAATAGCACGCATTCTAGCGTCCCCTGCCAAACCACAAAACGTCCGCCCCGCCGTCGGCTCGCTTTCGGAGGCTCTGCGGGAAGGTAGAACAGACTATACCTTCGATTTAGACGAATGGACGAAAGAATGGGCTATTGTGGAAGCAGAAATGAAGGCTATCGAACAGGCAGATATGCTTGCAGATGAGATGGAATAGAAGTGTGGCGCGCTATTTACTCGACACAAACCACCTGTCCCCGCTAGTCACGATTAGCCACCCGTTGCGTGACCTCATACTCACGCGACACGCTGCCGGAGATGAGTTTTTCGTCTGTGTCCCCGTCCTCATTGAGACGATCTTCGGGTTCAGTATTTTGCCACGCGGCAGAAGCAATCGCGCCGAGTGGGAACGGCTGAAGTGGCGATTTCCGTGCGTCTATCTTGACGAAGAGGATGCCGAAGCCGCAGCAGATATCCGGATAACATTGCGGGCGCAAGGGAAGCAGTTGGCGTCTATAGATGCGTCTATCGCTGTAGCCACGTTGGTTCACCGGCTAACTCTGCTCACAAAGGATCGGGATTTTCGGGCTGTGCCCCAACTACAGACAGAAAACTGGCTGGCATAAAAATGGAAAGTGGCATGAATCAGCGCATAATTTCTAGATTAACTTTAGGTTTGTTATTTACTGCTCTTTTCCTCCTCGCCGCCTGCACAGGAAGCAGCAGCCAGCCCACCAAAGGCGATGTGATCGTCTATGTGGCTGTGCCGCTCAGCGGATTCCAGGCCAATGGCGGGCAGACGGTGCTGGGCGGTGTGCGCCTGGCCGCGGAGGAGACGAACCGCAACGGCGGGCTGCTGGGCTATCGGGTCGTCGTGCGTCCGTTGGACGACGAATCGGACAGCGACACCGCGCTGGCGAATGTGGACGAAATCCGCAGCGCCATCAACAGTGGCGAGCGGGTGTTGGGCGTCATCGGCCATCTGAACAGCGGCCAGACTGACGCTACGCTCGGCGAATATGACAGTCTGGGATTGATTACCATCACCCCCACCGCGTCGGAAGAGAGTCTGACCAGTCGAGGCTACACGAAGTTTTTCCGCGTCAATGCCAACGATTCTGTCCAGGCGAAGGTAGACGCCCAGTTTTTAATTGAACAGATGAAAGCGCACAATGTGGCCGTCGTCCACAACGACACGGAGTACGGCAAGGGGCTGGCCGCGTCCCTGGCCACTGCGCTGGGGCAGTTGGGTGGGGTGGAAGCCATGCGTGTGGAAGTGGCCGAAGGGGAGAGCAACTACGCGCCGGTGCTGGCAAAGTTACAGGGCAGCGCGGTGGACGCACTCTTCTACGCGGGCTACGAAATTGAAGCGCCCTATCTGGCCGCGGCCTTGTCCGATGCGGGTATCAAATTGCCCATTCTTGCCAGCGACGGCGCGTTTTTGGCCGCGACGATTGACGAAGCCAACGGCGCGGCAGAGGGAATGTACGTGAGTGCCTTTGCCCCCAGCCCGGAGAACGCAGCCAATCCCCAATGGATCGAAGCCTATCAGGCGGTGGAGTATCGCAACCCGGACACCTATTCGGTCAATGGCTATGTGGCTATGCAGGTGCTGGCCGAAGGGGTGAAGGCGGCGGATTCGCTGGACGCGGATGCGATTGCCAGTTCCCTGCGCACAAATTCCATCCCCACTGTGCTGGGCGAGATGCGCTTTGACGAGAAGGGTGATCTGGCCAATCCGCAGATTTGGATCTATCAGGTGGAAAACAGTGAGTTCCGGCAGGTGGAATAGAGAGGACAGCAGCTGCGGCTGATTTCTCGCTCCACCACACTACGCATTCCGCCCGTCTTTAAGCACGGGCCGCCGCCATCACAGCCCCGTTATCGGCCTGCATCCCATTGGCCGCGCCCACTTCCCGCACCAGTTTGGCCACGCGTTGGGCCTGGCAATATACTCCCTTGAGATTCTCCGGTGTATCCCCTGCATTGTGCAGTCTACGATCTTCTTCGGTGTCCACGTCTCTTGCAGGCAACGGACCTTTCGTGCGGTTGATCCCCCCTTTCATACCCATTACAGACTCCGGCATAATAAGCATAAGAAGCAGAGCAGTACAATAGATATTGCTGGACGGATGGCTGGTTGGCATCCCAAACGTCTTCCAAAAAATTGTAAGTTGCTCGGCAACACCCGGAGCCAATCCGTGCATTCCACAACAATCATCGGGCAAATTGGGATGAATGACTCAATCCATTTCTTGTCATAAGCCATTACAATGAGGAAATGGATCGCCCAGGCGCGGAGGGATACTTCCGGCCCGGTGGACGGCACAAACGGCATCAAACCTTTAGACGGCACGATGAAAGGAAATACAAATGGAGAATGGTGGAACCGAAATGGTCAATAAAAGGTCGCGGAAGGAGGGCGGCCATACCATCGCGACCCTCATTGTTCTTCTGCTGGCCGCGCTGGCGATTGTCTTTGCGCTGACCAGAACGGGCAACGCGGCAAACACGCAAGACAGGCTTTTCGACTCACCACCAGCTTCGCCCATCAAAAGCCCAACGCCTACGCCAACGCCCACCGCAACCGTCTCGCCTTTGCCTTCGCCCACACCTCTGGTGGCAGAGATCAGCCCCAGCACCGGTGTGGTTAATTTGCCCCACCAGGTGAACATCTATGGCAAACATTTCCATCCCAATGCAGTTGTGCGCATTGCCTGGGAGAGCCACGGGCGATCCAGCCGCCTGGCAGATACACCGGGCTATATCGAGCTAGCCACTTCCTATGTGAACGCACAGCATCTGATCGCCAAGGTTCCGTCGGATATCGCCAAAGGGCTGTACGGGGTTTTTGTGATGAACCCGGACCATCAGCGCTCGGAGACGCTTCACGCAGCCTATGAAGCGGCCAGCTCCAATCCCCAGGACACTGACGACCTCAAGTCCCGCGGGGAGAACCTGTGGACAACGCCGAATTCACCCGCGGCGGGTGTATCAGTCTCCATCGGTTTGACAGTCTATCGGGTTGGCGGGGTCAGCGGTCTGCCTCCCTTCGCGGTCGATTTTTACGAAGATTCGGTCATACCGGCCAATCGCATCGGCCGGGGATTTGTCACCGGGATCAGCCCGGACAGCAGCGCGTCCACATCTGCGGTGGCCTGGACACCCCAGACCCACGGCCAGGTCAAGCTAATCGCTGTGATTGATCCCGAAGGCCAGGTCACAGAGAGCAATGAAGAGAACAATCGGATCAGACGCACAGTGGACGTTCGCTATATCGCACCGGAGGACAGCACCCCGCCCTTAGCCCAGCGGCTGCTTGTCAATGGCGGCGAGAACCGAGTGTCGGACCCGAATGTCACACTGAGTATCGAAGCCACTGATCCTGCTCCCAACCCGACGGGGGTTTCCCGGAGCTATTACGTCGAGCTTCACTGGGCCAGTGGGATCGGTGTGGGCGGTGCCTGGATTCCGGTAAAGTGGACAAGTTGGATCAGCTTTGGCGATCAGCCCCACCCCTACGAATTGATGCCCAACAGCGGTCTGCGCTATTTGCAGGGCTGGGTGGCCGACGGCGCGGGCAACATTTCGGCAAAACCAGCGATCCGACAGGTGAATTACGTCCCGGCCACGGACACATTGCTGGAAGGAGAAGTACGAGTCTATCGCCAGGCAACCCTGGCAGGGCAGTGTCTGCGGGTGCGTGTCGAGCCAGCCGGTTCGAGAATGGACCCGGATTTATATGTGTGGCCGCCCAACTATACAGCGGGCGATGCCCCGGCTGGTTATAGCATTTTGGAAGCCGGACAAACCGATGAAGTAGTCATCCAACCCACAAACGCGGGCGTCTATCAAATCGAAATTGTCGCTTTCACCGACGCCACCTACAGCCAAACCATTGAAGTCTTGGAGAGTTGCCCCACAGTCCGGGGAAATAGCCCAGCGGCACCAGCGGACAAACAGCCACGCGCAGAACCTTCCATTCCGGTAGCGGATGTGCCAGTGGGGACAGAGACAGCGCCGGAGACCTTCCGGCAGTATCTCAACTTCCTTAGCCTGGCCGCGCGGGAGACACAGAGCGCGGCTGTGCTCAAAAGCATATTCTTGCCATCGCTGCACCGCTAGAAGGCCAACTACTGGCAGCGTTGAAGGTGTAAAGAAAACGGCAGAGGCGACTGAGAGTCGCCTCTGCCGTTTTCTTTGTTTCCGCTCCTGCTACTTGCCGGATGCCAGATAATGGACAGCGCTCTGGTTTCGCAGCCGCTCGGCCGCCTGCTCCGCGGTGATATCTCGCTGGGGGGTGGCCAGCAATTCGTAGCCCACCATAAACTTGCGCACTGTGGCCGAGCGCAGCAGAGGTGGATAAAAATGGGCGTGCAATTGCCAGTGGGGATAGCGTCCACCGTCTGTGGGTTGGCCGTGCCAGCCCATCGAGTAGGGGAAGCTGGTCTCGAAGAGGTTGTCGTAGCGAATCAGCAACTGTTTCAGAACACCGGCCAAACCATCCCGCTGGGCATCGGTCAACGCCTGCATATCCAGGACGTGGCTGCGGGGCAGCACAATCGTCTCGAAGGGCCAGACAGCCCAATAGGGAACCAGCGCCACCCATTCCCGATTCTCCCACACAATCCGCTCGCCAGCCTCCAACTCTGCCTGCAAATAGTCAAGCAACAGGGGCCGGTTGTGCCGCTCAAAATAGAGGCGCTGTTCCCGATCTTCCCGCGCTGGCTCCGTAGGAACCCGCCGATTGGCCCACACCTGGCCGTGGGGATGGGGGTTGGAACTGCCCATCATTGCGCCGCGATTCTCAAAAAGCTGCACATAGCCCACATCAGGCCGCCCGCCCAGTTCCACCACCTGCTCCGCCCACACATCCACCACCCGGCGAATATCCGATTCCTCCATTTGGGCCAGCGTCAGATCGTGCCTGGGGCTGAAGCAGATGACACGGCACGTGCCAGTCTCGGCTTCGGCCTGGAAAAAGTACCCCTGGCTGATGTCGTGGGCAGGCGAATCGGCCAACAGGGCAGCAAAGTCGTTGGTAAAGACGAAGGTGGAGTCGTACGCTGGATTCACCAGACCGCCGGCCCGCTCGTTGCCAGGGCAGAGATAGCACGCCGGATCGTGGGCAGGCAAGTTCACCTGGACCGTGCGCTCCACCTGTCCTTGCCAGGGACGTTTGGTGCGGTGGGGCGAGACGAGAACCCAATCGCCATTGAGCAGATTGCGTCGGCGATGGGGATGTTCGGCAGGATCGAACGGGATGAGCGGAAGAGCGGATGCGTGGGTCATCGATTTGGGCCTGGGTTAAGGGTTGGGATTGGTTAGGACGATTGGGCAAGCGCGTTCTGGGCCAAGGCAATCGAACCCAATACCCCGGCCTGGTTGCCCAAAGTGGGCGGCACAATATACTCGGCAATCCCCGCGTCCATCTCTGGCATCTGAATATACCCCTTCAACTGGTGGCGTATCTCCCGGTGAATCAGCGGGAAGAGGTGGCGCGATTCCATCACACCGCCGCCCAGAATAATGCGCTGGGGCGAAACGACTGTGATGATATTCACCAGCCCTGCGGCCAAATAATGGGCTTCCAGCAGCCAGGCTTCGTGCTCCGGCGGGAAAGTCTCGCCGGGTTGCTGCCAACGGGCTTCCAGCGCAGGTCCGTTGGCCAGCCCCTCCAGGCAATCCCCGTGAAAAGGACACACACCGGGGAAGGGGTCCCGCTCCCAGTCGTGGGGCACATACATATGGCCCATTTCCGGGTGCATCAGCCCGTGCATCATTTTGCCATTGGCCATACCACCGCCGCCGATTCCCGTGCCGACGGTCAAATAGACGAATGTGTCCAGACCCTGCGCCGCGCCCCAGCGCTGCTCGCCCAGCGCCGCGCCGTTGACATCCGTGTCAAAGCCAACAGGCACGTGGAAATGTTCCTGCACCATTGCCACAACCGGCGCGTGCTGCCAGGACAGTTTGGGGGTTGTGGTGATGTGCCCATAGGTTGCCGAATGGGGGTGGGGGTCAATCGGACCAAAAGTGGAGATGCCGATGGCAGACAGTGGGCCGTGAATCTGCGCCTGCGCCTGCAAGAAAGCAACGGCCTGGGCCATTGTTTCCGCGGGTGTCGTTGTGGGGAAACGGCTTTCGGCCCGGATGTCACCCGGCCCTGTGCCCACTGCGCAGACAAATTTTGTGCCACCTGCTTCGATTGCGCCAAAAAGTTGTGACATACAAGCCTCACTGGTGAATAGATTGACCGGTCGATTGCCGATCCGCCAAATGGGTAAACCCCGCCTGTGACCAGCCAGCCTGCTCGCCCATCCGTTGATGCAGCCATCGGTAGAGCGCGCGAGCGGCCTCTTCGCCCTGCCATGCGCCCCATCCCAAACGGGCATACTCGGCCGGGATGGCAGTGCGTGCCGTGCGTTTGCCCCCTTGCCCGTCGCCGCTGATATAGCTGTCCACCACCACCCGTTGCCCCAATTCTGCAAGCAGGCTGCCGAACTCGTCCACTGTCGAATAGGGCAGACAGGGGCTGACCGCCACCTGTACATTCAGGCCAGCGTCGCGGGCGGCACGTATTGTCTGCACCCGCTGGTGGACAGAGGGGCAGCGCGGGGTCAAAGCCCGCCGCACCTCATCCCGATCTGTCTCCAAAGTCATACTCAGCCAACAGCGCCGGCCCAACGCGGCCAGCAGATCAAAATCCCGACGGACAAGAGGGCCGCGGGTTTGCACGACGAGAAGACCGGGCGGACGCTCCACAAAGGCTTGCAGACAGCGCCGGGTCAATTCCCATTCCCGCTCCGCGCCCTGATAGGGATCCGTGGACGAGGAGCAAAAGATGGACAAAGAATCAAGCTGGCCTTTGCGCTGGTAGCAGGCCAACTCCTGGGCCAGTTTCTCATCCACCCCCTGGCGGGGAAAGGCGTACTCGCCCCAGGCAAAGCCGCCATTGAAGAAGCGATGGACATTCGATTCCCGCACATAGCAATAAGCGCAGCCAAAACGGCAGCCGATGTAGGGTTGCAGGCTATGGGTGAAACCCGTCAGAAAACCACCAGTCGGGTGTAGGGCTGTGCTGGCCGGGCGGGGGGTATCACTGCTGGCCATTTCGCGCATCATACGCAGTAGTATACCACTGCCCACTGCACTACGCACGAAAATAGGCAGGGCTGTCAATTTTCGCTATAATGCAGAGTCGATGGCTATTGAATATCGCTTTTGCCCAATCTGCGCTACGCCGCTTCAATCCGTCCACCGCTTCGACCGGGTGCGCCCTGTCTGTCCTGCCTGTGGGTTCATCCACTTTGCCGATCCCAAAGTGGCTGTCATCGCGCTGGTGGCTGTGGACGGAGAGGTGCTGCTTGTACGCCGTGCGGTGGACCCGGGCAAGGGGCTGTGGTCTTTGCCCGGCGGCTATATGGACGCGGGCGAGATGCCCGCGGAGGCGTTGCAGCGGGAAGTAGCTGAAGAGGTGGGGTTAACTATCCGAATCGGGGCAATGCTGGATGTCTTTCCCATGGAAAATCTCATGGAAAATGGCGACAGCCAGCGGGTGGGCATTGTGCTGGCCTATGGCGCGCAGCCCACAGACAGGCGGCAAACCGTCCACGCCCAGGACGATGTGAGCGAAGCGGGCTGGTTTGCGCCAACCGCACTCCCATCAGAGCTGGCCTTTGACTCAACAAAAACGCTCATTGCAGAATGGGCGGACAATACAAAGCGGACAATACAAAAAAGAATGGGAAGTGAACAGTGAGTGCAAAGCGAGTTCTTGTGACCGGGGGTGCCGGTTTTCTGGGCATCAATCTGGTGCGCTATCTGTTGCAGCGGGGCTATGCAGTGACCAGCCTGGACATCGCGCCTTTTGATTATCCCGAAAAGGACCGGGTGACGATTATCACAGGGGACATTCGGGATGTCGCCGCGGTGGACAACGCGGTAAGCGGCGTGGATTTGGTCATCCACACCGCGGCGGCCCTGCCCCTCTACAGCCCCGAAGACATCTACACCACCGACATCGACGGGCTGCGCAATGTCCTGCAGGCATCCTTCAATCACAAAGTCGAGCGCTGCATCCACATCTCCTCCACTGCGGTCTACGGCATTCCCGATCACCACCCCTTGCGGGAAGACGACCGGCTGGACGGGGTGGGTCCCTACGGGGAAGCAAAAGTGGAGGCCGAGTCCATCTGCCAGCAATTCAGGGAGAAGGGGCTATGTGTGCCCATCATTCGCCCCAAATCTTTCATCGGCCCGGAGCGGCTCGGCGTCTTTGCTCTGCTCTACGATTGGGCCAAAGATGGCAAAGGATTTCCTATGCTGGGCAGCGGCAAGAACCGCTATCAACTGCTGGATGTGGAAGACCTGTGCGCGGCTATCTATCTGGCAGCCACGCTGGAGCCAGAGAAAGTCAACGACACATTCAATATCGGGGCCACGGATTTCACAACAATGCGGGAGGATTACCAGGCCGTGCTGGATTACGCAGGCCACGGCAAACGCATTGTCCCCTTGCCCGCGGCGCCCGCCATCTGGACCCTGCGTCTGCTGGAAAAGCTCAACCTGTCGCCGCTGTACAAATGGGTTTATGAAACCGCGTCCAAAGATTCATTTGTCTCTGTGGAAAAGGCCCAGCAGATTTTGGGCTGGCAGCCCACCTTCAGCAACAAAGAGGCGCTGGTCCGCAATTACGTCTGGTATATCGAAAATCTGCACACCTTCGAGAAGCAGTCCGGCGTTTCCCACCGGGTTCCCTGGGGCCAGGGAATTTTGAAGCTGGCGAAGCTGTTTTTTTAGGTGATTGGGTGAACGGGTGATTGGGGAATTCCCCGTTCACCCAATCACCGGTTTACCCGGCGTCGTCCGCCTTTTCCACAGGAATGTCCTGGGCAGCCGGGTCTGTGGGCGGATTCTCCTGGCGTTTCTTCTCCAAATCCTGGGCAAACTCCTGGAGTTCAGTTGCCACTGTTTGCAAGCCTTTGGTCAGCCCTTCTTTCAGCTCCGCGGTGACAGTGCTGGTGCGCACCTTCTCCACCACTTTGCCTGCGTGCTCCTTCAACTCCTGCCCCTGCTCGCTCTCGTTGAACTGTTTGAGAATCGACTCCACATTGTCCACCAACGAACGCAGACCCCGGTTCAGGTCTCCTTCCAACTGATGGCGCTGTTCACTGTTCCACGCGGCCTGGACAGCCCGGCCAAAGGACTCGGCCAAGCGATTCAATTCGTCGCCGATATCGTCTTTGTGGCCTTCCGGCTGGGGCGCAGATTCCTGAGATTTTTGTTCTTCGCTCATTGTAGTTTCTCCGTCGGGTTTCCAATTTCCCTGTGTGCAAAAAGTAACAGCCGCCCTCCACTACGCAGTGAGACAGGGAAAGTCGCGGCGCGCGTGCAGCAGAAAACTGTCGATTTTCCCATCCGAAAGTAGCATTACAATCGCTTTGTGAAAGTCAGTGTCTAAGCCCGGTTCAGTCGCTATTTTCAGGCCAGTGTCAAGGAATGTCCAGATGGATTGAATAACTGTCGCCCACGACCTGGCCGTTGACACTGACCGGCAGACGCACACCGCTGGACGGCTCGTACAGCCCGACTTGGACGGTGACACCCGGCAAGCCCTCCGCTGGGATTGTCAGTGTATGGGGATCGGAGACAATCTCGCCGGGTATCCACGTATTGCTGGGGGCCGCGGTCTGTCGGCGGCCCGGCACGCCGTCGTCCTGGGAGAGAAGTGTGCCCGTGTCATCGCGCAAGTGGACAAAGACATTGTGGGACGGCAGGAGGGTCTGCTCTACCCGCCAATAAAGAGTAAGCGTACTCGTTACACCCGTGCCGGATGCGATGTCATAGCCCAGGAGGCTGGCGTGGGAACCAAAAAGGGCTGGCAGTTCCAGGGGGTGCTGGGGCTGGGGCGCAGCAAAGGAGGCCGCCCGGCGCACAATCGGCAATTGTCCCAAATCCACAGGAATGCTCTTTTGGCCGGACGCCGGATCAGACAGCCCGGCCACCAGTCGATAGCTGCCCGGCGAGAGGGTAGCCGGCAGATAGAAGGAGAGAGGCAGCCGCAATTGCGTGCCCGCCTGCCAGCTATGCGATGGATAATTGGAAAGAGGCCAGCCTTCCCAACCGGCCACGCCGTTGCCGTCTTTGTCCAATACACTGGCATAGACTTCCCAGGGCATTGTGCGGTCGCTCTGCCCAGCGACAAAGAGGCTCAGGTTTATCTGTGCGCCTGCCAGCGTCGCCACTGCCGGGTTAAAACCAGACGAGCCAAGAAAGTCGATGCCATCCCGATCCACCGGCACAGGCAGCCGATTTTGAATGGGCAGACGCAGGGATGGCAGAGGCGACGGTCTCCGCACTTGCAAGGAACCGATGCCCACGAGTTCCGTGCCCCCCTCCAGACCCACCGGGCGGTAGAGCCACTCTTCTTCCACCGGGCCGACACCGACACCGAGCCAATACTCCCCCGGCGGCAGACCGGCAGGCACAAGCAGACCTACCCTATCCCAGTCGGCAGGGCCTGGCCCTGCCGGTGTCCAACTGCCCAGCGGTGCGTAGTCCCGTTGTGCCCACACCCGCTTCGCCCCATCCACCAACCGCAGAGTAACCTGCAACTCTTCGGCGCGTAGACGGGACCAGTCCAACGTCAGCGCCACAACCGCATTGGCCGAAGCGACTGTCTTCGCGCCCACACCGGCCCGTTCCAAGCGCACTACGGCAAAATCACCACCCCCGGAGGTCAGCACCGGATCCGCGGCTTCGGCCCAGCCGCTTAGCCGGGTGGTGGGGCTGTACCAGCGATTTTCGAAATTGACAATCACTTGCCCGGCGGGTGAAGAGACGCGCCCACGCAGATAGTCCTCAATCCCGCCTTCCAGAACACCGCCCAGGGAAAGATGGGCCGGAAACCAGAGTTTGCCTCGTCCCAGGGCGTCGTCAATCGCCTGTTGTACATCCGCACCCCAGGCGGGCGACGGCGTGAGCAGCGGCCACGGCCCATGCAATTCCCCCCGCCCCCACACAGGCGCGTAGGCCCGCCAATAGCCCACCTGCCAGGGAAAGACAGCCAGCACTGTATCCGTATCGCTCCCCTGCTGCTCAGTCTGCTGAATCAGCGGGCGATAGTCATCGGCCAGATAGCGGGGCACAGTATAAAAATTCCACCCACCCCAAGCCGTGCCGACCAGCAACGACAGCAGGAGAAACGCTGCTGCCGGTCGTCCCCACCGGGCGCGCAGGGCCGCCACATCCTCCAGACCCGCGGCCAGCAAAAGCAGGAAATAGGGCAAAACAAAAAGCAGAACCCGTTCCCCCCCCTCTGGAAAGAAAGGTAAACGCAGATTCAACACAAATCCGGCCGCAAAGGGCAGAAGCAGAAGGGTGAGAAAAAAGGGGGTGGGCGACTGACTTTCCTTCCAGAGAGAGGGGGACATCTCTTGCCGGGCGCGGAAAAGCCAAATCAGAACCACCAAAAGCAGGAGTGCGGCTACAGGTGCCAGCCACAGAACAGGCCGGATATGGCCGGATGTGAATGCGACCAGATGGCGCAGTCCGTAGGCGAACAGCCCCAACGGTCTGTCGGCATCTTCCACAATTTTTTGGCTGACATACGGGACGAGCGCGGGCACGGCATAGAGCAGCCAGGGCAGGAAGGCCAGGGCCGCAGCCAGCCAGGCCACAACGAGGGGCAGCAGCCGGCGGAGTTGTCGGCGGAAGTACCACAGCGACCACAGACCGTGGCCCAGGGGCAGCAGGACCGCGTAGTATTCTGTGTAGAGCAGCGCGGCTGTCGCCGCCACATAGCCCACCCAAGCGCGGGTCTTGCCCGGTTGCCTCTCGCCCTTTGTCAATTGCCAAAAGTATCCCGTGCTGACGATCCCCAGCAACATCTCCAGCCCATACATCCGCACTTCCTGGCTGTAGAAAATGTGCATCGGGTTGAGGGCCAGCAAAAGCAGCCCCCACAGCGCCACACGCGGGCGGGACGGATAGACAAGCCGGACCAGCCACCAAAAGGCCGGCAGGGCCAATACGCCAACCAGCACAGAAAACCCGCGCAGGATCAGCGGGGAAGCCGATCCAAAACCGATCAGCCACAGATGCAGGAGCGCGTAGTAGAGCGGCGGGTGGATGTCCAGGGCGGTGAGCCGGACCATCTCGGCCAACGGCTCGGTGGCGAAGTAGACAGAATAGCCTTCATCCCACCAGAGAGGCTGCCATTCCAGCCGCAGCAGGCGCAGCCCAACACCGATTGCACAGAGGAGAATCGGTAGCCAAAGGCTGCGCGGGTATGGAGGATGGGACTCGGAGATTGGGGATTTTGTCAAAAGGGAATCCGGAAAGTGCAATAGGCGCAGCACGGGTAGCGTCTCGCTGGCAGTTGTCCTGGGACTATTGCTTACTTGTAGCCTAGGGCACTATCCAGCGCGGGAGGAAGATACGAATGTCCCCGGTGGCCGCGTAGTCCCAGGCTTCGGATACCGGGTTCCCGCCCATATCAGCTACAAAAGCCCGGTAGTTGCCAGCAGGAGCACCGGGAATCTCCAACTTTGCGTTGTAGATGAATTCACTGGGCAGACCCGGATCGCCGTGGCGGAAGCTGGCGATCTCCTCAAAATCCGTTTCGCTGCGTCCTTGGGGGCCTT
Organism: Caldilineaceae bacterium; assembly: GCA_019637685.1. GTDB lineage: Bacteria > Chloroflexota > Anaerolineae > Caldilineales > Caldilineaceae > JACQGT01. The sequence goes on from JAHBVF010000006.1 coordinate 140,710, forward strand.
CCACAATCAGTTTATAGCCACCTGCGCCGCCACCGTCTGGGCAGCGCTGCTTGCACAGCGTGCCATAGAAGGTGATCAACGGGCTGCTATTGGGCCGCGGCTCGACAAATTCACCCTTTTGAACAGTGAACACCGGCGCGGGCACAGCAGTTGGCTGGGCAGGCGCGGGTGTGGCCGTGGGCACGACCGGCGCGGGTACGGCTGTCGGCGGCGGCGCGGGAATGTCGGCGGCCACAGCCACCCCATCCACAGGCCCGCTGGTATCCACCAGAAAACCGGCAATCCACGCGTTCTGTCCATTCACACAACAGATCTGCCACCAATCCCCCGCGGGATTTTTGCCCACAATCTCATACTCGGCGCCCCGCTCGACTGTGCCGGCCAGGGCATAGCTTGTGTCAGGACCGGTGCGCAGATTCGCCAGCGCTTCAGTGATCACCGCTTTGGCCGTCTGGGGCGCGGGCACAGGCGTATCGGTGGGCGGTTGCTCGACAGCGGGCGCAGCTTCGGCAGGCACGGGCGTGGCCGTGTCGGCCACAGCACCCACCGGCTGGGGCGCGGCTGGAATCGGCGTGGGGGTAAAGGTGGGACGGGGGGTGCGGGTGGGCAGCGCGGCTGCTTCCGGTTCCGAACTGTTACAGCCCACCACCAGCAAAAGGGCCACCAGCAAAACGACTACTCTTCCCACAGGCAAAATATATTTCATCAATCACTCCTTAACACGAACGACTATTAACTTTGGGTAACTGGGCGCGGGATGCTAACGGATACGCCGCCAACCGATGTAAATTTCCCGGTTGGGGTTGAAGTCAGCCGTCGTAAACGTCACAGGTTCTGACAAACGATTGCCAGCGCCATCTTTGACCCAAACGGTCCATTCGCCCGTCCCCAACAGTTGCAGGGGCGTGGGCGTTACTGTTGCCCCAGGATATTCAGCCCGGGGCGGGTTGTACGCCCTGTATTCATATTTATAATTGTACAGGACAGAATTGCCCCCGCCCGGCGGCGCGCTCCATTCGAAATGGTCAAAGCTGGGCAGTTCCACATTTGTGTTGGGCCGATCAAAGCCCTGGAATTGTACTTCCAGAAAATAGCCGGGCGCGGCGTCGTCTGGCACAGCGTCAAAAGGATTTTCCCCCACAAAAAGATAGACCCAAATAGTCAAAAACTCGTTGTTGGTCGGGAAGAATTGGGGGCCAATCGCACGCTCAAAGGGATAAATGTAGGGCGTGGGAGTGGGGGTCTCGGTGGGTGTTGGTGTAAAAGTGGGCGTTGGCGCCGGGTCCGCTGAAATCAATTGCACCCCGGACGGATCGTTGCCTGTGCGCACATGCGAGACAGCCACCCACACATTCCCCCCATTCACACAACAAATCTGATACCAGTCGCCCAGAGTATTCTTCCCCACAATTGTCACAGGAATATTGGGAGCCAACTGGGCCACCAGCGGATAATTCGCGCCTGGCCCCTGGCGCATACTGACAAAGCCGGATTCCACCACAATAAAGGGCGTGGGCGTGGGTGTCAGGGTGGGCACGGGTGTGGCCGTGGGCACAGGGGTATTGGTCGCCGTCTCTGGCAGCGGCGTGAAAGTAACAGTCGGCGTGGGCGGCGGCGGAAAAATAAGATTGGGCGTCACATTGGGGGGGATCACAATTACCCCCGGCGTGCCATCCCGGGCCGGGGTAATCACAATCAGTGGCGCCAGCACATCCGGGGTAGGCGTAAAAGTAGCAACTGGCTGGCGGGTGGAAATGGGTGTCGGAACCACAGCAGCCTGCTCTACCAGTCCCACAGAAGAGCAGCCCAAAAGCAGCAGAAGCCAGACAGCGCCAGGTATCAGCCATAGCCGGGGGTGGCTCCCCTTCTCATTCATTGCAGGTTGTAAACGCCGTCGCAATTCTCTCATCGACCCAACAAACACTAATAGAGTTAAGGCTTGACACACAGACTGCTAGAGTATAGCACGGGAGAGAAAGTCATCACAACAGCGGACCAGTCTGCTGGCACGCTGGAATCCGGATTCCAGGAAAGTTTTGTTGAATTGCGCCAAAAGATTCAGATGAATTCCGGGGGGCCAAAATTTGTGAATTCCTGCTATTGCCCGTATACTGGTACTGTTGTGTACCGGACGTAAATTCGAAGGGATAAACGCATTATGGCGCGTATGAAAGTATTGTTGATTGAAGATGTCCCCAATTTGGGATTGGCGGGTGAGATTCATACCGTCGCCGCGGGTTTTGCCCGCAACTACCTGATGCCTCGCCGCGAAGTTGTACCGGCCAGCAAAGGTGCTGTAAAGCAGGCGGAAGAGATTCGCCAGTCGGCCATGCGCAAGCGGGCCAAAGAGCGATCCAACGCTGAAGCCCAGGCTGAGATGATCAGCAATCAGAAGCTACTCTTCGAAGTGCGGGCTGGTGACAATGACCGGCTCTATGGCTCCATCACCAACGGTGACGTGGCCGAGCAACTGGAAGGGCTGCTGGAATTTGAGATCGACCGCCGCCGCATTCAGTTGGACTCTGCCATCCGGGATTTGGGCATCTACGACGTGCCCATTCGCCTGATGCCCGAAGTCACAGCTACCTTTAAAGTGGCAGTGGTGCGCGAAGGCGAAGGCTGGGCCGATGCGGAGAAACGGCATGCGGATACACTCGCTGCCATCCAGGCCGCCAAAGAGCAGGCCGCAGCCGACAAAATTGCGATCGAGGCTGCTGAAGCCGCCGAGTCCGAAGCTGCTGAAACCGCCGAAGCGGAAGCAGACGAGGACGACGAGTAGGCTTGTCACCTTCTCAGCTATGGCCGAGAAACAGTACAATTGGATAGAAAAAGGCCGGTCTCCACGGAGATCGGCCTTTTTGTTTACCAGCCGATGTCTATGCCCGTTGTGGGCATAAAAACAGCGACGAAAAATATCCACAGATTGCCCAGATGAACACAGATTCTCCCCAATCCCATCCGCGTTTATCCGCGTTCATCAGTGGCTATTCTTTGTTCACTCTGCCCCCGCAGCAAATTCCCATCTGTCAGGCGGGACGAGGCATTAATCCCCGCCATCCAGACGCAGAGTCTCGTCGGCCAAATTCTCAAAGCCCCCATCGCGGCTGCGATACAGAATGAGACGAATCGCGTCTGCCTGTGCGGGGATGGGAAGGCTGTAGGCATCGATGACCACCTCGCCCGCTGCAAGCGAGCTGAATGGCCTCAGCCCAAAGACCGGCCCGGTCGCGTCCTGCTGGGCAGAGCCATCCAGCGAGCGCACACTGATCGACCAGTCCGCCGGGCTGGCCCCTTCGGCCACAGACCAGAAGAGCCATAGGTTCAGGCCACCCCCCCAGCGATAGGTATACCCCTCCAGAATAATTCCATCTCCCACGGGTTGCTGGAGCACAACCGCAGGCTGACGGGGCTGCTCCGCGCCCGAAGCCGAAAGGAGCACCCACGCCCCGCTCCAGCCACTGATGCTGGCCGGCGCGATGGACAATTCCCCCAACAGCAGATGGGCTGCGTCCGCTGTGACCAGCACAGATTTGCCCTGGGCCAAACGCTGGCTGGCCTCAAATTTGTCCACCAGATGCGCATCTGACCCCTGCCCAGCAATCTCGATGAGATAGGAGAGACCCAGGGCATCGTCCTTGGCAGCAAAGAGCGCAGCACCCGCGGGCAGCGGCTGATCCAGCAGCCGGGTCGGTCGTTCCAGCGCCGTGTCCCCAGGCCGATCCCGGCTGTCCGCGTCGGGCAGGGAGGCCAGTCCCCGCCAGAGAATCAGCAATAGGAGCAGCGCCAGGGCCGTGTTGCGCACATCGTATTGCCGCCGGGGGCGCACAGAAAAGTCGATCTCTTCGCTGCTGCGGGCCGCCCGTCCCGTCCGGATCACCCGGCCATCAAAGCGGTGGATGAGAGCCGCCACCCCCACTATCAGCAGAGGATAGGCGGGCAGAATGACCTGAAACCAATTGCCAAAGCGGTCTACCCAGCAGAGCAGCCCATAGAGCAGCAATGTGCCACCCACCACCAGCCGCAAACGCTTTTCCAATGCCCCAAGCCCCAGCAGCCCCAAAACCACAACAGGCACGCTCAGTTCCTGCCAGATTAGCTGGGGAAATCCGTTGGCAAAGAAAGCCGCGCCGGGGACCAGTCCCCAGCTCAATTCGTCCTGGCCCTGGGCCGTGGAGACAAATGACCAAAACCACGCGCCCGCGCTCGCCCACTCGCCTGTGCCCCACCATTCGGGGTGAGCCGCGCCGCGCAGATAGACGTAGGCGTAACTGACCAGTGGCAGAGCCGCGGCCAGCACCGCAGCCCCTATCAGGCCAGGGCGGCGCAAGAGTTTTGGCTCTTGCCAGAGCACCGCGGCCAGCAGGGGCGGCACAACCAGGGCAACGGTCACCATATGGGCCAGGGAGAGGCCGCACAGAAACGCCAGAAAAAGAATTGTGTAATAGGAGGTGGAGGAGCGACGTGGGGAATCATCCCGCCAGCGCAGATAGACGTAGAGAATAGCCAATGTATGCGCGATGGCGCTGGTATATTGCTCGGTGGTGGTGGCGTAGTACCAGAAGAAATAGGTGACCGCGTAGAAAACGGTGAGCAGCCAGGCCAGAGGCCAATCGCCCTGGGGCCGGATCGGGCTGCGGGTGATGTGCAGGAGAATTTGATAGAGCAGCCAGAGGCTGAGCAGCGCCCAGAGTGTGCTATAGCTGCTGAGCAGCGATGTGGGATTGGGCGAAATTCCCAGCCAGCCCGCGCCGGTTTTCAGCCCGTGAAACCAGAGCCAGCCGCCCATTGTATAGAGCGGGTAGCCGGGCGCGTTGCTGGGCCGGGCCTGCACCTGTGCGTACTGGTGGGTGATCAGATCCCCCCCCTCCAGTTCGCCGGGGCGCAGGCCGTTGTCCAATGTCAGCCAATAGAGCAGGGCCGCGGCCAGAAGCAGAACGATCCCGGCCAGGCGGGGCTGGCGCAAGGCACTCAATCACCGACCTCCACGCCGGCTTCGGCCAGGGCTTCGTGGATCAGTTGCAGCAGCCGGCGACGCACGATCGCGCCCTTGCCATACTCAGTCTTGGCGAAAAGGGTAAAGCGAGTCTGCGCGCCGATCACCCCATCTGCGCTGATAATCTCCGGTGGGCTGATCAGCTCAGGAATGGCGGCCGCGGCGGCCTCTGCCACCTGATTCAGCACCGTCGACACTTCATCCAGCCGCCGGGACTTCACATCCACCTGCACAGTGCCCAGGCTGAAAGTGCCCCTGGCAAAGTTGCGCACATTGCGGATTTCGCCGTTGGGCACAATAAAGAGTTCGCCCGAAGGGGCACGCATATGGGTGGTGCGCAGGTTGATATCCTCGACTGTGCCTTCGACACCGAAGATTTCCACCTTTTCACCGATTGTATATAAGTCTTCAAAGAGGAAAATAATACCACTGATATAATCGCTGACCAGTGGACGTGCCCCCAGACCAAAGGCCGCGCTAAAAAGCCCCAGAAAGGTAAAAAGTCCTGTACTGTTCACATAGAGGCTGAGGGCGAAGATCAGCGCCACGAGGATAATAAAGGCTCGCACCAGGTCCACCACCAGACCGGTGAGGGTCTCGACCCGCCGGTCATTCCAGGCGATACGGCGCGAAAAACGGGCACGGGAAAAGATCACCGGGCGGACAAAGAAGGGTGTCATCCGAAGCAGCATCCAAGCCAGAAAGCTGTAGACGCCCACCAGCAACAAACGCTGCACAAACAGGGGCAGGACAAAGATAGAAAAGAGATCGAAGAAAGGAATATCAGTTGGGTTGCTCATAAAGCCATCCTAGCACGAAGCCAGAACCAGTGTCAAAGCAACGGCGATGGAATGCCATCTACGCAGAACTCCTCTGGTTTTGCGACTGTCTGGCCCGTTGGCTATAATGCAGCGCAGCACCAGGTTCAGAAAACCAGTTCCTTCTGAGAAGATCGGCTTCCCAGGAAAATCCATCACCCTATCGACAGGCGTACATCAATGATCGACATGCAACGGGAGCAAATGCTGCTCACCACACCAGAAGGCGAAGTTACAGCCAAACGGCCACTCATCGGCGTGCCAATGGGCCGGGAGCGCTCCCAGCGTTTCTTTGGCCTGCCAATGTATATTATGAACCAGACATATGTGCGGGAGCTGGAAAAACGGGGCGCGCTGCCTGTCCTGATCCCCCTGAATATGAGCGAGGCCACCCTGCGCGGCACCTTCGAGCGGCTGGATGGCCTCTTTCTGCCCGGCGGCGAGGACATCGACCCCAGCAATTACGGCGAAGAGCGTCACGACCAGCTCGGCCCTGTGGACAAAGAGCGGGACCGCACAGAACTCAGCCTGACCCGGTGGGCGATGGAATGGGGGATGCCGCTGCTGGGCATCTGCCGGGGGGTGCAGGTGATCAATGTGGCCTGTGGCGGCACACTCTATCAGGACCTGCACAGCCAGGCCGCGGAGTTGGACAAGCACGATTTTTATCCGCCCAAATACGAGCGCTTTCGGGTCAGCCACAACGTGCGCATCGAGCCGGACAGCCGTCTGGCCCAGGCCTTGGGCCACGTCCACGAGATCAATTCCATGCACCACCAGGGCATCAAACGGCTGGGATATGGGCTGCGCATCGTTGCCACCGCGCCCGATGGCCTGCCCGAAGCATTGGAATGTCCGGCCCTGCCTTTTATCCTGGGCGTCCAATGGCATCCGGAAGAGCTGGCCAAGACCGATCCCCACAGCGCGGACATCTTCACCCGCTTTGTGTGGGCGGCCTCCGACAACTGGCAGGACGACATTCCGGCTGGTTGGCAGGAGCGCTTTCGGGAAGGGTTGGCAAAAGCTGCCACGCCCCACAATGACTTGGCCAGCAACGATTCCGTCGTCCGCATCCAGTCCAGCGGTGAAACAGCCACAGTAGCACAATTGTAAATCTATCCCCCCGCGTACGGAAGCGCATTCCACCCTAGCCAGGAAGAGCCTTATGTCCGCCAGAATGCAGAAGAAATCGGTGTTCAGGCTGTCTACCCCATTCCTGGGGCTATTGCTCGCTGGCCTGTGTGCCGCGCTGCTTATGGCCCCGTCCCCGCCACCTGTATACAGCCAGGAAGCGCCGGTCTACGGCAGCCAGTTGGCGCTGATCGCACCGGCAGAGTCCCTGCCCGCGGACTCCGGGATCGCCGTACACGGACGCCTGATCGAAAGCGAAATCCCAGCCCTGATCGCAAGCGGCCCGGCGGAGGCACTGGCAGCCCTTCTCGACGACGGATTCGCTGTGGACGTGCTGGAATTCTCCACAGCAGGCCGGGTCTACTATTGGGTGGACGCCCAAAGTGACCCATCCGAAGCGCGCAGGCAGACGGAAGCCCTGGGGAAAATTCTGCTTTTCGGCACAAATGCGTTTCTTGTCGCCCTTGACACAGCCGACGAAACCCGCTTCGTCGAGACACTCCCTACCGCAGGCATAGGGATTTCCCTGCTCAGCCCCGCCTCTCTTCCCCCGGCAGACGAGAGAGCCGCAGTTCTTCGCCCGACAGACACCAGCAGCACCAACCCGACAATTGCCAGTCTGCTCTCCCAGATGACGGAAGCCGATCTCTCGTCCCGCATTGCCCAACTGAGCGGCGAAGTGCCTGTCAGCCTGCCGGGCGGATCCGTGACACTGGCCACCCGCTACACCTTCTCCACCCGCATTCGGGACGCGGAACGTTTTCTCTACAACTACTACACGAATCTCGGCCTGTCGCCGGTCTACGCCGACTGGACGTATTACAGCTACAGCGGGCGCAATGTGGTGGTGGACCTGCCCGGTGTGGAACACCCGGAGCGGATTTGGGTGTTGGGGGGCCATTTTGACACCAATTCGGAGATACCCTACTCCTCCGCGCCGGGCGCGGACGACAACGGCACGGGCACGGCATCCATTCTGCGTGCGGTTGAGTTGCTGAAAAATTATCAGTTCGCCGACACCATCCGCATTGTCCATTTCTCCGGCGAAGAGCAGGGGCAATGGGGGGCTAAACAATACGCCAGAGATCTGCGGCTGGCTGGCGTGCAGGTGCAGGGCTTTATCAATCTGGATATGTTTGGCTGGGACAGCAACGGCGACCGGGTGGTGGAGTTGCATTCGGGCACGGGGGTCAATTCCAACAGTATTGCCACGGCTTTCATCAGCGCCAACGACCGCTACGGCCAGGGGTTGACCTTCGAGCGCAAGACGAGCAGCGCCAGCCGTTTTTCCGATCACTCAGCCTTTTGGGATTACAACTACCCGGCTTTTCTGGTCATCGAAAACTTTTTCACCGACGCCATCCCGCCAGACCGCAACCCCTGGTATCACAACACCGGCGACCGGCTCTCGCGGGTCAATCTCAACTACGCGGCGCGCATTGCCCGCACCGCGCTGGCAACGATTGCCGAACTGGCGGGCATCCGGGAGACGGGGACGCCCACGCCCACACCCACCCAGACACCGACCGCGACAGTGACGCCCACGCCCAGCCAAACACCGACCCCAAGCCAGACACCGACTGGGACATCTACGCCAACCAGCAGCCCGACAGCAACCCATACCCCGACGGCCACGCCCACAGGGACTGCCACGCCTCTGCCCACGGGCTGTGTGAATCTGCTTGCCAACAGCGGTTTCGAGTCTACAGGCAGCAGCGCCTGGCGCTTTGGCGGAGCCTATGCCGGGCGCGTGATCAGCAGCCCAGTCTTCGCGGGGGAACGGGCCGCGCAGTTGGGTTTGCCGTCTGGAGTAACGAATCAGTTAGCCTATTCCTCGGCCTATCAGACAGTGGATGTGCCCGCGGGTGGGGAGCAATTGCTGTTGACCTGGTGGGAGCGAACCGGGGGCGAAAGTGACGGCGTGGATTATCGAGAGGTGTTGCTGCTGAACAGCAGCTTTGGCCGGCTGGCAACGCTGGAGCAGGCACAGACCCCAGGCGATGGGCAATGGCGGCAGCGCTCTTTCGATGTGAGCGCCTATGGCGGGCGAACGCTTGTGGTCTATTTCAATGTCTACAACAACGGCAGCGGTAGCCAAATGTGGAACTATCTGGACGAGGTTTCCCTGCTGCGCTGCACCGGGGCCACAGCCACACCCACCAGCACACCGACAGCCACACCATCAACTACACTGACGGCCACACTGACGCCCAGCGCAACAGCCACAGTCAGCGCCACGCCATCCGCAACACCGACTGGCACAGTAACACCGGCTGGTACAGAAACACCGGCTGGTACAGAAACACCGGCTGGTACAGAAACACCGCCGCCGACGGCGTTCCTGGGCTATCTGCCGCTGGTTCTCAAACTGGATTCGCCCCTGTCGGCCACACCAACGCTGACGCCAACCCAGACACCGACCGCGACAGCCACGCCCACATCAACGCCAACGCCGACCGCTACACCGACGCTGACACCCACCCAAACGCCGACACCCACCGAAACGCCAACAGCTATCGCGACTGCAACCAGCCAAAGTCCCTTGGCCACAGCGTCAGCCACGGCCACACAGACAAGCCCCTAATACAGAGCAGCGTAAATACGCCTATGAATTTTGTGGTGCGTGGTGCGTGGTGCGTAGTCCGTGAACTGGTACACGCACCACGCACCCCGTCAGAAAGTATTGGGTTATTTCCGCCAAGCTGTACTAGACTTTGCCCAAACGCCCCCTGAAATCGGGAAGAATCGATATCGCTACCCTTGCGACAGATTGCCCAGATAATGTGCTGAGCAGACTGATGATGGAACAAAAAAATGGGACGCTGTTCCAGAGAAAAAATCTGCGTTCCTCTGCGTTTATCAGCGTCCAGCTTCTTGCACTGTCAGCCCGATCACTACAATTTCCAATATTGTCCGTCACGACGTGCGATTGACAGAGAAACCCCGAGACCGCTCGGCCTTTTTTTCAATGGACAAGTATTTGTGGGCCAGGCCTGTGGAGACCGAACTGCGCTGGATGACTTCCTCGTAGAGACGGGTGTAGCCAGCCAGCACTCCCGGCCATCCGTGGGCTTCGGCCCGCTGACGGCTGGCGGCTCCCATTCCGGGCCAAGCTTGGGGACGGCTGAGCAGTTCAGCCAGAACAGCGGCTGCGTCGTCCACATCATTGGCGCGGAAGAGACGGCCATTCTCCCCATCCGTCACCAATTCGGGCAGGGCCTGAGCACGGGCGGCCAGGACAGGACGGCCACAGGCCATTGCTTCCAGTGTGGCAATGCTGAGCAGTTCGGCATCGCTGGGCATAACAAAAATGTCAGCGCTGTTCAGCAGACCCCGCTTCTCCTCATCGGGCACATAGCCCAGAAAATGGACCCGCTCATCCAGGCGCAACTGGCTGGCCAGGGAACGGAGCGCGGTCAGTCCTGCCCCCCGCCCCCCAATGGCCAGATGACTCTCGGTATTCCGAGAACGGGCCAGGGCGCGGATCAGTACATCCAAGCGCTTCTCGTCGTCCACCCGCCCCACATATAGCAGAAGGTGTGCGGTCGGGTGCAGCCCGAAACGGCGGCGTACTGCTTGCTGATCCACAGCACAATCGACATAAAATTCCGACAGATCGACGCCACACGAAAGCAGGTGCAGGGGTCGATGCAGCCTCTGCCGTGTCAGGATTTCGCCAGCAGTCCGAGACTGCACTGTCACAAAATCGAGCGTATTGTAGAGGTGAAGCATCCATCGCCAGAGTACGGCCCGATAGAGCGGCTGCCCGCTTTCCCACAGAGGGAGATAGGGCGCAAGGTTCTCCGGCATAAAGTGATTTGTGCCGATCACCGGTATATGGCGACGGCGGGCAGCCTGCACGACGCTCCACGACAGGGGGTAGTGATCGTGGATATGCACAACTTGTGGACAAAAACGATCGAACAGCTCGTTTACCACTGGCCCAGAGGCGAATGGGAAAACCGCGCTGGGATGCCAATGGGTGAGTCGCAGTGTGGGCGGATGGGCGATGCGGACACCGTTTATCACATTCTCGTGGGCAGGGCCATCCTCGGAAGGCGCAAGCACAGCAACCGAATGGCCTTTGGCAGCCAATCCCTCGGAGAGATTGGCCATAAAAACAGCCTGCCCATTGAGAGCAGGGGCATAGGTTGTACCAGTCATAAGTATACGCATAGGTTCGGGGCTTCCCTCAAGTAATCTTCTGATTTGCTGTAGTCTGGCCGCCACAATTATACGGACTTGCCGGTCTTTGGTTGCTCCGGTGGCGGGGCAGAGGCGTGCTGGCTCCGCCACAGCCCGCGCAGTTTGAAGGCAAGAAAAGCCAGGGCAAGGAGCGAGCCACCGGCCACTGCATAGGTGACGCCCCGCTCGATCCGGGCCAGATAGGCTGTGGCGTAATAGCCTCCCAACACCAGCGCTCCCGTCCAGATCATCTCCCCCGCAAAGACGGGCAGAAACCACTTGCGCCAAGGAGCGCGCACCAACCCGGCAGCAATCAGCGCAGGGATGACCAGTCCGGCTGTCAGCTTTGCGATGAGCAAAATCCGGGCGGCATTTTGGCGCATGCCCACTTCCAAACGCTGTACCGCTTCTGCTTTCAGCCCGATCCAACGGCCATAGCGAGCTATATCTTCCACCTTCCCAACCCGCCCCAATCCATACCAGAACACGTCCGCGCCTATATTGCCTGCCGACGCGGCTAGAAAGACCCAGGGCAGTTGGAGAACTCCAGACGCCGCGGCCGCGGCCCCCAGCAGTGTGGCAATCGGACCTTCAATCGCCACCAGCAGGGCAAGCAGCAGATAGGACCAGTTCCCCCACTGGATCATCTGGATTTGGTGTAGCCACAGCCCGTCCCCCTGGACAAAACGCCCCAGAAAGTTAGATAGTTCAAGTAGAAAGTCATTCACTGGCTATGCTTCTCCCCTGTGGCAGGCAACCAGACCGTGAAGGTCACGCCCCGTTTGATCTCGCTCTCCACCAGAATTTCGCCGCCGTGGGCACGGACAATCTCCTGCGCGATGGAAAGGCCCAGCCCGCTGCCGCCGCTCTCCCGGTTACGGGCCGCATCAGTCCGGTAGAAACGTTCAAAGATGTGGGGCAAGTGCTCTGGCCCGATGCCTGGCCCGGTGTCGGCGATGACAATCTCCACGCCACTGTTGGCTTTTTGGCCTTGTATTTTCACCAGGCTTCCCGACGCATAGGCAAACGTATTGTCCAACAGGTTAATAAAGAGTTGCAAAAGACGATCCCTGTCGCCGCTGATAAGCAGGGGTGTCGTCGAGAAGACTGTTTGCAGATGCACACCGGCAGCCGCGGCCTGGGGCTGCATCTGTTCGATTAGAATCAGCAGCAGTTCAGCCAGGTCCAGCGTTTCCCGTTCCAATGACAATTGGGCGTTGTCGCTGCGGGCCAGCAGCAGCAGATCGGAGACGAGCCGGGTCATGCGTGCGGTTTCGCCATCAATCGACTTCAGCGCCTCGATGTAGTCGGCGGGGCTGCGTGGACGCTCCAAAGTCACATCGATTTCGCCGCGGATGACGGCCAAGGGGGTGCGCAGTTCGTGGGATGCGTCGGAGGCAAAGCGGCGCTGACGGCGAAAACTCTCGTCCAGCCGTTCGAGCATAGCGTCAAAGGTGCGGGCCAGCCGCCCCACTTCATCGTCGGGCAGGTCCAGCCCCAGGCGGCGGCCCAAATCCGCGGCACTTATACTGGCGGCCTGGGTGCGTATCCGCTCGATAGGGGCCAATACGCGCCCGGCCAGCCAATAGCCGCCCGCCATAGCCACACCCACCATCACCGGCACGGCAAAGAGAAGCAGTAGAAGCAGTTGGCCGAGGGTCTCTGTCGTCGATTCCAGACTACGCCCCACCTGGACATAGGCCACAGTCTGACTATTGAGAATGACCGGAAGCGTGAAAAGCCGGATGGCATCTTGCACGTCATTGTCCTGGCCGTCATCCCCCGGCTGATAGGTCAGCCAAACCCCGTCACCCGTCGGGATCAGTGTCTCGGCAAGCAACGGAACCGACACCCCGTTCCGCTGCTCAAGCAGTTGCCCGTTGGGGGCAAGCAAGCGCAGAAGATCGGTCTCTTTGTCCAGAGGCACGGCGTCTGCGTCGCCTTTGGCCAAACGATACGTCCCATTTTCATTTTCCACAGTGGCGGCAATCTGGCCGGCAGCCAAGCGCAGGCTATCGTCGATGGCCTGCACCATTTGCAGACGCAGAGTTACATACAAGAAAGTGCTAAATGCGGCCAAAACGGCGAGAATCAGGACGCCGATTAGAATAGCAATGCGGGCACGCAGGGTTTTAGCCACGTTTCGCCTCCGCCAGACGATAGCCCATCCCGCGCACTGTCTGGATCAATTTTTCGTCAAAGGGTTCGTCGATTTTCTTGCGCAGATAGCGGACGTAGACATCCACGATATTGGATTGGCTGTAAAAATCGTAGTCCCAGACGTGCTCGGCGATGACTGTACGGCTGAGAATTTGGTTGGGGTGGCGCATGAGCATTTCCAACAGAGCGTATTCTTTCGCGGTCAGGTCTATTGACAGATTTTGACGCTGGGCTGTGTGTGCCACCAGGTCCAGAGTCAGATCACCCACAGTCAATTGCGTCGTGCGCTGCTCGCTGCCCCGGCGCGCCAGGGCACGCAGACGGGCCAACAACTCCCGAAAGGCAAAGGGCTTGACCAGATAATCATCCGCGCCCGCGTCGAGGCCAGCGACCCGATCTTCCACATCGTCCTTGGCTGTCAGCATCAGTATGTGTGCCTGGTTGCCCGCCGCGCGCAGCCGCTGGCAGAGGGCAATCCCGTCCAATTTGGGCAGCATCACATCCAAAATGATGAAATCGTAGGGAAAATTGTGCGCCCATTCGTAGCCATCCTCGCCGTCGTAGGCCACATCGACTGCGTAGGTATTCTCTTCTAAACCGCGCTTGACAAAAGCGGCAATTTTATGTTCGTCTTCCACAACCAATACACGCATCGCAATCTCCTCAACAGCAATCTTCGCAAACACTCCAGCAAAAGCCTACCCTGATAATAGCTCTTGTAACGCAAGTTGACAGCTTGCGCTACCTCTCTATTTTCATTGCTGGTTGTGCCCCACCGGGCATGTACACTGCCTTGAAAATAGGCTTGTATACACGGATAAAAGGGAACACGGATTCGTAAAAATCTGTGTTCCTTCCGATCCGTGCATACAAAATTTTCATCCCTTCGACAGGCCCAGAACCCTGCCCCGTGACGCACGAAGTCGCATAGGGAACGGCCCTGATCAATCGACGGATATGTCCCGAACGCTGGCAACAACCGGCGTCTGCCAGGAAAGCAGGCTGAGTGGGAGTCCCAACCAGAGCAGCCCCAAGGCCCATCCGGCCAATACGTCTGACAGCAACGCATCACCCAGAAAAAGGGTCGTTACACCGCCAGCAATCAGAACAAACGTGAGCCAAGTGTAGCCATTGATGCGGGATTGCCAGGAGCGCTGGGACGACCAGATGTATACGAGCCAGCCATAGACAGCTACGGATAGCAGAGCCGAGAGATCGGGGAAGCTGAAACCGGTGGTCAGGCGCAACGCTTCTGCCCCCAGAGGAACTGGACGGCGCAACCAAAGCTGCAAGCCCACGCCCAAAGCCAGAGCACCAAATCCGTTGACGATTGTCAGCCAGGCGATTGTCCGGTTTGGTGCAGAGGAAGAAGAAACTTGACGGCCCTGTCGCCATTGCCATAGTGCCGCCAGCAGCGAAACAGCCATCAGCAGGCGTATATCTGTCAGCCAGACCAGTCCTTCGAGCGGGGTGGAGACTTCGCCAGCCCCAATGCGCAGCCAAGGCGTCAAAGCCCTGTCCAATTGGGCCAATACCGGGTCTCGCTCCACAACCGCATCGACCAGCAGACTGAAGAGCCAGCCGCTGGCGGCAAACAGTGCCAGATAGATACTAATACCCAACCCCATTCCCTGCGCCAATACCCAACGTTGCCCCGCACGCCATCCCAAAGCCAGGCGTCCAGCCACACTGCGCTGAAAGACACGCTCGCTTCTCTGCCAGCGCCGATTGAGCCAAAAGAGGACGCCGCCCACTACCAGCAAGAGAGCTACCACAGCGCCGATCCGGCGAATCCAGCTTTCGATCAGCGGCAGGTTTTGGCCGAAGAAATAGCCCAGGCTACCCATCCCTATTGCCCACACAAGACCGCCGGCCGCGTTGTAAAAGGCAAATGTGCGTGCCGGCATGTGATTGATCCCCGCCAGCACAGCCGCAAACATACGCACAATGGGAATAAAACGGGCGAGAAAGACGGCTTTGGGTCCGTGACGCTTGAAAAAGTCCTCACTCCGGGCCAGCTTCGCCTCGTCGAATTCGACAAAGCGGTGCAAAATGTCCCGGCCGTGGCGTCGTCCCAGCAAATACCCCAGATTGTCGCCCAGAATCGCGCCCAGGGCCGCGCTGACGATCACAAAGTAGATATTGAGCTTGCCGTTGGCGGCCAGGGCTGCACCGATCAGGAGCAATGTTTCGCCAGGCGTGGGTAAACCCATACTTTCCAGGCCGATGCCCAGCACAATCAGTGGATAGCCAAACAGATGCAGCAGTTGTTCCCAATTCATCGCGGTTTCGCCTCCCCCAATTTGGGGTGAAAGCGCAGGTGAATAACCCAGACCAGTGCCAGCCAGACAATGCCCACCGCCAGCGCGCCGAGCACATCGCTGGGGTAGTGGACCCCTAAATAGACCCGGCTGAGGGCCACCAGCGGAATGGTCAGCGCCACAAGCACGGCATAGAACCGCTGGCGATTGTGCCAGAGCAGCAGAGTCAGAAAGCCGTAGAGTGCGGTGGCGGCAATCGTATGTCCGCTGGGGAAGCTGTAGCTGTGCTCAACCATCAACGGCGGGAAGATAGTCGGTCGCGGGCGGGCAAATAGTATCTTCAACGCTGTGTTGATGACGACCGCCCCGCCAAAGCTCGCCCACAACGCCCACACATGCATCCGGTCGTGCCGTCGCCACATCCACAGGGAGACGCCAAGCGCGGCCAGCCCTGCGCCATACATTCCCAACTGGGTGATGGCGATCATCACAGCGTCCAGCCAGGGCGCGCTGTAGGCGTGAATAGCCAATATCAGCGGGACATCCCAGGCGAAACCTTCGCGCAGCCACACATCACCGGCCAGGTCGATGAAGATAGCGCTGGCCGCGATGACCAGAAGGAGCGCTGGCAGCCAGGCCCGTAGCGCAGGCCAAATTTTGCGCAAATTGTGCATTGGGGCAGATAGAAGAGAAGCGGTCATACGGATCTCGTTTCTGTGGAAAGTGAGAAATGATGGCTGATTGGTGCCGACTCACATATTTGTACAGCACGTAGCGATTCGTTTAGTTAGCAGGCCACGTATGAGTGCAGCGTCAACAAAGTCTTTTCTTATCGTAGGCGTTGCTTGTAGCTGCGCAAGGGACGAATGCCCCTTCGGCTGCCTGTGCAGTTCAAAACTGCACCTACGGCAACGTCAAATCACTTTATTTACAGTGTAATGAGTGCAGCGTCAACAAAGTTTTTTGGGCGTAGAAGTTCGACTTTTCAGAAAAGTCGAACTTCTGTAGCCGAATAACTTTGTTTCCAGTGTAATGAGTCTAGCACACAAAGATTAGATGAAGATTAAAATCTACCTGGCAGAAACTATCCGCCGCAGATAACTGTTCAGCCTCTGCCCAAAAGTCCCCGGCACTTTCTTTTGGAGCGAATAAATACTTCACAATCACACCGTTGTTGCGCGTGAAGTGCCGGGGACTTTGGCTTTCTACCTGAAGAATTACCGCCGCAGATAGAAAAGCCCGGCGGAAAGATTCCGCCGGGCTTCTTTGCTATAGCCGTTTCTCAGAACGGTGTTTGTATGTCTGCTTGTACGCTACTTGCCTGCTGCATCCTCAGTGCCAGGTGCTTCGTTGGCGTTGGCGTTGCCGGGCTGGCCGTCGTGTTCTTCTTGCACGTCATCGGTATCGGTATCATTGGCTTCGGCCTGCTCGTTTTCATTGGCTTCGTCAACTTCGGAGCCGTCATCGTCCTGCTCGGTGGCCAGAATCGCGCCGTTGCCCGCATCCACTATCACCTCCACGCCATTGCTCAGCTCCACACTGTAGACCAGTGATCCATTCTCGTTGTCCAGTTCACTTTTGACAACCGTAGCGCCTGGATTGGCGGCTATCGCAGCGGCCTCCGCATCAGCCTGGCTGATCTTGGCCTGGCCCTGGAGAGCCGCGGCTTCGTCGGCTTCATTCATACCGTCAGTGGCCTTCTCGTCTACCGCAATGCTGCCCTTATAGCTGGGGTCTTGGGTGGTGTCGCTCTCCTCTTGCTGGGTAGCGCCGGCAGGGGTCGGTGGATTGGTGGTTTGGGCGTGGCCGATGAAGGCGGTTGTGCCCAGCCCGCTCAACAGCAGACCGGCTGCGGCGGCTCCTACAAAAACTTTACTCTTCATTCTGTTCTTCAGTTGGTTCAACATCATGCAACTCCTGTGGACTAACGAATCGTCTATCGATTCTAATTTGCCTACTGGCGTTTCGTTCGTGCCAGCTTGCCCACAGAATAGCGGCCCCAGATGAGAGAAGGGTGAAGTCAAAATGAGAGTTTTCTCATAGAGACCCCTATCCCAGCACAACGACCAGAAGACCGACCACCGCGCAATAGCCAGCGAAAATATAGAGCGAGTGGCGGGTGAGATAGGTGATCAGCCAGCGGATGGCAATGTAGCCAAAGACGAAAGCAGTAAAAAAACCAACCAGCAGGGGCGGAATCAGTGCGGCCACATCGGTCATCCCCGCCAAATCTTTCAGCGCCAGCACACCTGCGCCCAGCATCACCGGCACGGACATCAGAAAAGAGAAGCGAGCCGCGGCCGGTCGGTCCAGGTTGCGGGCCATTGCCCCCGCCATTGTAGAGCCGGAACGGGAGACACCGGGCAGGAGAGAGACCACCTGGGCGGCACCGATCCACAGAGCGTCTTTCCAACCGATTGTCTCGAAGGAGCGCCGCCGCTGGCCCACCACTTCGGCAAGAACCAGAATCAGCGCGGTCAACAGCAGAAAGCCGCCCGTGGCACGCAAGCTGGAAAAGAGGGCAGAGACGGCATCTTTGAAAAGCAGGCCGATGAGCACCGCCGGAATCGTCGCCAGAATCAGATACCAGCCCATGCGCGCGTCCGGGTTGTCGAAGGGTTTTCCTGTCAGCAACGCCCGTACAAATCCGGTCAGGATACGCAACAGATCGCTCCAGAAATAGACGATTACAGCCAGAAGCGTGCCCCACTGCACCAGCACATCGAAGACAAACGTCTGCTGCTCACCAAAGTGCCATCCCAACAAATGGGGTACGAGCACCAGATGGCCGGAGCTGGAGATGGGCAGAAATTCAGTCAGCCCCTGGATAATGCCCATAATAATTGATTGCCAGATACTCATTGGGATGCTCCTCAAAAAAATGCTCGCGAATTATGTCCTGCATTTTTGGCCGCCGCGGTATGGCCTGTCCGCACACCAAAATTGTAAACCAGAATGGGTATTCTATCACCGACCCACAGGAATGCCTTGTAAACAGGTCTCGCAAAACGCGAGCGGGATAGTTTGGGGCACAAGCCTCCTTGGTTGTGCTAAAGATAACTGACGGATGCTTATCGAGAATGGGCAAAATTGTCTACATCATTTTATATATATCAGTCTTACTATTACTTCACGCAACGATTAAGAAAAGCAGAAGAATAGGTAGAGATGCATAAGCTTACGCTCTTGCGTATGCGTGGAATCTCGTCACCCTTAAAATTTGGGCAGTGTCTTCATTCTGCATAACGGCCTTCCCATAATTCTACAGTCCCGCTCAACGCCAAAAGTCCATACAGAACATACACTTAAAGCCACACCTCAATTTACGGAATATTTCCACCACAAACCTTACGTTTATATTAAAAAAACATCGTCTTAATCTGAAATATCAATCACCACATTCCTGTGGCTGAAACGATATTTATCCTGTTCGTTCTGTTCATTCCGTCCGTTCTATTTCTTGTGGAAATGGACAAACCACCTATTGGAGGCTTGTATGCAAAATCCCCTGTTTTACCGGCTTCGTTTGGCAGTTGTGGTATGGCTGGCATTGCTCATAACGATATTCAGCACCAGTCCATCTGCCTATGCGGTTCTCCCTCTACCCGTACTTCCCCACATCGTTTGGGGACACCTGACTTTGGATGGCAACGCGCCCAGTATAGGCACGAAAATCACAATTCTGGTCAATGATGTCGCTGTGGGGTCAACCGCAACGATTGGCATCGATGGACTCTGGCTCGCTGTCAATCTTACTTCAGCCGACGGTACATCCGGGGATATCATCTCCTTTGAAGTAACGGACTATGTGATCAATGACACGACTGTGCTTACTTTTGGCGTCAATGAAGAAATTGACCTCCAGGCAACCCTAGCGGTGCCGACGGAAACAGCTACCCCCAATCCGACCGCCACGCCGGTTGTCGTGCCGACAGAAACAGCCACACCTAATCCGACGGCCACGCCGGCTGTCGTGCCGACGGAAACGGCTACACCCAATCCGACGGCCACGCCGGTTGTCGTGCCAACGGAAACAGCCACACCCAATCCGACGGCCACACCTATTGTCGTGCCGACGGAAACGGCTACACCCAATCCGACCGCGACACCGGTTGTCGTACCGACAGAAACTGCTACACCCAATCCGACCGCGACGCCGGTTGTCGTGCCGACAGAAACGGCTACGCCCAATCCGACCGCGACACCGGTTGCCGTGCCGACGGAAACAGCTACACCCAATCCGACCGCGACGCCGGTTGTCGTGCCGACGGAAACGGCTACACCCAATTCGACGGCCACACCTATTGTCGTGCCGACGGAAACGGCCACGCCCAATCCGACGGCCACACCGGTTGTCGTGCCAACGGAAACGGCTACACCCAATCCGACCGCGACGCCGGTTGTCGTGCCGACGGAAACGGCTACACCCAATCCGACCGCGACGCCGGTTGTCGTGCCGACGGAAACGGCTACACCCAATCCGACCGCGACACCGGTTGTCATGCCGACGGAAACAGCTACGCCCAATCCAACGGCCACACCGGTTGTCATGCCGACGGAAACTGCTACGCCCAATCCGACCGCGACACCGGTTGTCGTGCCGACGGAAACGGCTACGCCCAATCCAACGGCCACGCCTGTGGTTGTGACAACGGAACCAGCCACACCTAGCCCTACTGCAACACCTGTTATCGTGGCCACAGCAACGCCCAGCCCAACTCCCACGCCTGACAGCAACGATCTTGACAGAGATGGCGTCCCAGTGAACACAGAGATGGGCGTACCCAATTGGGAAG
Organism: Caldilineaceae bacterium; assembly: GCA_019637685.1. Lineage (GTDB taxonomy): Bacteria > Chloroflexota > Anaerolineae > Caldilineales > Caldilineaceae > JACQGT01. The sequence continues at coordinate 161,054 of JAHBVF010000006.1, forward strand.
GTCCAAATCTAGGGGATGGCAACGGTGACGGTATTCTTGACGTTGAGCAATCAAATGTTGCTTCGATACCCAGCGCGGCCAATGGGGAATATATCACTCTGGTCGTGCCAAAGAAATTCCGCCTGGAGAATGTCTCCACGGATTCATCCCCCGATTCCGATCCACCGACATCCCGTTTGCCCTGGAGCCAGGTAAAGTTCCAGATCGTCGGTTTGTCTCCCGGTGAGCACGTAGAAGTCGAGTTGATTTTCCACAACGGTGCTTCACCGCTCTCCTACTGGAAGTTCGGGCCATCTCCCACGGACAGCCAAAGCTACCGTTGGTACGAGTTCGACTTCGACGGCAGTACCGGGGCGGTTCAAAAGGACAATCGGACCCTTCTTCTGCACTTTGTTGATGGCGGGCGCGGGGATGGCGATCAGAGCGCTGACGGTGCTATCGTCGATCAGGGCGGAGCAATCTCACAAGCCTGGCGTGTCTTTGTGCCTCAGTTGTTGAAAAAATAGGCGACAGGCAGTGGTCTATCCGCCACTGCAATCCCAGAGCAACCTATAGTGCAAAACGTCCCAAAGAAAAGAGGCGTCTGTGAGAACACAGACGCCTCTTTTCTTTGGGCGACACGCCTGCAAGCACACACCTGAACATTCGCCCACACGCCGCAGGCTGGCTACCGACAGGGCCAAAATCGCCAGGAGAGATGGAACAAATGAAGAAGCCCTGGGGTGCCAATCCTTCCGCATTGCCCAGACTCGGATTGCCTGCAAGCCTGAGCAATGTCTGTGATACAATTCCCTGCAAAGCCGCAGGGACAAAACAGGTCGAAAAAGAGAAGAAAACGGGGGGAGAAAATGGTCGGGTATTGGCCTCTGCCACACAGGATTGTGATCGGATTTTGTCTATTGGGATTGTTTTTGACTTTCCCAAACCGCACTGTCGCCGCCCAGGAGAGTACCCCGCTTCCCCTCACCCGCGCCTACCACTTCACCCGGCTGACCACCGAAGACGGCCTGCCGGCCAATCAGATAACATCCATCTTTCAGGACAGCCACGGCTTTGTCTGGATCGGCACAGGGGCAGGGCTGGCCCGCTACGACGGCGCGGCCCTGCGCGCCTTCTATCACAATCCAGATGATCCCGCTTCCCTGGCAAGCAATCGCGTTGAGCACATCTTCGCCGACCGGACAGGCCAGGTTTGGGTGTTGGGGCGTCAGGGTGGGGCGGGCCACTATCTGCCGGAAACCGACGGCTTTGCCTACCTCTCTCAGCAATTCCCTGACAACCCCTTCATTGCCGGGGAACTCTTCAGCGGCGTAGAAGACAGCCAGGGCACGCTCTGGCTGGGCGGCCACCCGCGCGTGGGTCTGCTGCGCTACGATCCGGCAGCGAGGACAATCGAGCGCTTCCCCCCCGCGGTCCCCGGCGACCCGGCGGGCTACCGAGGCGAAGCCATCTGGCAGATCGCCGAGGACGCCACCGGGGATATCTGGCTGGCCGCGGACTCGTCCCTCAGCCGCTATCTCGCCAGCGAAAATCGTTTTGTGGGTTACGGCGCGGCCACCCCCGACGAACGCCGGGTCCACGCCCTGGCCGCGGATGGGGCGGGGGGCTGGTGGGTGGGCAGCGACAGCGGACTGGCCCACTTCGACCCGGCCACGGCCACCTTCACGCCCTATCCCAGCCCCCCGGAAGTGCGGGCGCTGCTGCTGGACAGCCGGGGCATTCTGTGGGTGGGGTCCGCTGTCCACGGGCTACAACTCTTTGACCCCCAGAGCCGCACAGTCATCGCCGACATCCGCCACGACGACCGGGACAGCCACAGTCTGATCGGGGACAGCGTGACCGCCCTGTGGGAGGATCGAGAAGGGGTCGTGTGGGTGGGAAGCGAAAGTGGCATCAGCCTTTTTGACCCGGCCCAACTGAACTTTGCCCGCTACACCCATCGTATTGACGATCCCAACAGCCTGGCCGCGCCGACTGTGCAGACCATCCACGGCGCGGCGCAAAGCGGTCAGCTTTGGCTCGGCAGCGGATCATTTCTGACCCGCATCGAGGAGAATACGGGGCAGGTAACCCATTTCCCCGTTCCCGGCAACAAGGAGACCGCCAACCCACAGGTAATAGCCGTCCGCCAGGAGACTTCCGGCGCGGTCTGGGTGGCTGTGCGCAATTTCGATCTCTACCGCTTCGACCCGGCCAGCGGAGTGTTTACCCCTTTTCCCTTGCCGGAGATCGGCCCGGTGGCGGCGGGCGAAGTGCGGGCCGCTGGTGGAGGCCCACCGGATGGACCACCCGGTGCAAATAATCCGCCCCTGCCGATTTCGTTTCAGCCGGGGATGATCACCGCTCTGACCGAAGACCAGGCCGGGCGGCTCTGGTTGGCTATCAACCAGCAGGGGCTGGTGGGCCTGGAAGCGGACCGCACAACTGTCCATGTCTATCCCGGCGTGCGCGCCCGTCAGTTCACGCCCGAACAGCCGGGCAGCGATCTGATGAGTGCCCTGGCTGTCGCGCCCGACGGTGGGCTTTGGATCGGTTTCCGCAACGGCGCGGTCAGCCGCCGGGACCCAGAGAGCGGCCTCTTTCGCCATTTCAATTTTTCGCCCGGCACGCCCGGTGCGCCCTCTCCAGCCTGGGTGGAGCAGATGTTCATCGACGCAGCGGGTATCGTCTGGATGGCAACCCAGGACGGTCTCTATCGGCTGGACCCGACGAGCGAAGCCGTGACCCGTTATGGCGTGGCCGCAGGGCTGCCCGCGGCCCGGCTGTTCAGCATTCAACAGTCGGCAGACGGCGCGCTCTGGCTGGGCAGCCAGAAGGGGCTGGCCCGTTTTGACCCGGCTACCGGCGGGGTGGTCACATTTGGGCCGAGCGACGGGGTGGATATTGGGGCATTCTCACCCGGCGCGGCCTGGCAGGACAGCAGCGGGCGTCTCTATTTTGGCGGGGAAAACGGTCTGATCAGCTTTGCGCCCGCGGATGTGTCGCTGGTCCAGGCAGCGCCCACAGTCAACCTGACCGATTTGCAATTGTTCAACCATTCCGTGGCAATAGGGCCGGACAGTCTACTGGCCGCGCCCATCTGGGAGACCGCCGGGGTGACCCTCGGCGCGGCGGATTCGGTCTTCTCCCTCAGCTTTGCCGCGGCCAGCTATGCCGGGCCAGAGACCCTGCGCTATCGCTACCGGCTGGAGGGTCTGGAAGCGCAATGGAATGAAGTAAGCAGTGACCGCCGCTTCGCCACCTACACCAGTCTGCCCGCAGGCCACTATCAGTTTGAAGTGCAGGCCCGCTCGCCCCGCAGCGGGTGGAGCGAACCGGGCGCGGTCCTGGCTGTCACTGTGCTGCCGCCCTGGTGGCAGACCTGGTGGTTCCGGGCGCTGGCGTTGAGTGCGCTGCTGGGGACGGTCTCTGCGGGCTTCCTCTGGCGCATCCGCAACATCCGTTCCGCCAACCGCCATTTGGAGCAGCAGGTGGCAGAACGCACGGCCCAACTGGCGACGACGAACGCAGAACTGGCCGAGGCCAAAGTGCGGGCTGAAGCGGCCAGCCAGGCCAAGAGCGAGTTTCTGGCCGGAATGAGCCACGAACTGCGCACGCCTCTCAACGGCATTCTGGGCTATGCCCAGATTTTGCAGCGCCGGGTCGATCTGGACACAGCCCAGCAGGACGGTCTGCGGGTCATCTACCACAGCGGTCGCCATCTGCTCACCCTCATCAACGACGTGCTGGACCTGGCGAAAATCGAGGCCCGCCGCCTGGAACTGGACCCACAGCCCTTCGATCTGCCCGCCTTTTTGGACGAGCTGGTCGATCTGATGCGTATGTCCGCCCACCGCAAGCAGATCGATTTCGTCTACACGACCGCGCCCGATCTGCCCCGCTACGTCCTGGGCGACGAGAAACGCCTGCGCCAGGTGCTGCTCAATCTGCTGGGCAATGCGGTGAAGTTTACGGAGACAGGGCGGGTGGAGTTTGAAGTAGGGATTGGGGACTGGGAATCGGGGATTAGGGAGCGGGAATTAGGAATTAGGAATTGGGAATCAGGAATTAGGGATCGGGAAGTGAAAAATGGAGGCAAGGATGACAATTCAGTCGTACAAGGATCTGCGGGTCTGGGAGCGGTCGATGGACTTGGCGGTGGACGTCTATCAGCAGACACGGGCGTTCCCGAAGGAGGAAACCTACGGGCTAACGTCCCAGATAAGGCGGTCGGCAATCTCAGTTCCGTCCAATATAGCCGAGGGTTGGGGCCGCGGCTCGACAAAGGAGTATCTTCGATTTCTGAGAATCGCCCGGGGCTCGCTGATGGAATTGGAGACACAAGTGCTGCTGGCAGCGAGATTCAACTACATTCAGGATCAGCAAGTTCAGGCAGACTCGGATACGATTCAGGAAATGGGCCGAATGCTCAACGGACTGATGACGAGTCTGAAGGGGAAGCTATAGGGATTGGAAATCAGGAATTAGGAATTGGGGGATCGGGTGCGGGAAGTTTTACAGGACAAGGCGATCCTTCCCTAATTCCTAATTCTCAATCCCTAATTCCTAATTCCCAGTTCCTATTTCCTCTCGTCTTCTCCGTCCGCGACACCGGCGTCGGCATCTCCGCGGACCAACTTGCCCGCATCTTCCAGCCCTTCGAGCAGACGGGCGGACGCGCGCAGCAGGCCAAAGGCACGGGGCTGGGGCTGGCCATCAGCCAGCAGTTGGCGGAATTGATGGGGTCGCGGATTGCAGTGGAGAGCCAGGTGGGGGTGGGCAGCACCTTCCGGCTGCGCATCCAACTGCCAGTGGTGGAGGACGCCGAGCAGACCGCGGCCACGACCCAGACCGTCCGCGGCTATGCGGGGCCACGCCGCACAGTGCTGGTGGTGGATGACCGCCACGAGAACCGGCGGGTGCTGCTCGACCTGCTCACGCCTCTGGGCTTCAACGTGATTCTGGCCGAGAACGGGCGGGAAGCAGTGGCTGTGGCCGAAACGGAACGGCCCGACCTGATTCTGATGGATTTGGTGATGCCGGAAATGATGGGCTTTGAGGCTGTGCCGCTCATCCGCGACCTGCCGGGGATGGCGAACGTGCCGATTATTGCCGTCTCGGCCAGTGTGCTGGAAGCCGAGCGCGTCCAGAGCCGGGAGATGGGCTGCGACGACTTTCTGCAGAAGCCAGTGGAAGCTGAAAAGCTGCTGGCCCTGATGGAACAGTATTTGGCGCTGACGTGGAACTATGCCAGAGTACAGACAGAAGAAGACCGGGCAGCCCACAGTGCTGTGCAGACGGCCAGCACAAATGGGCCATTCACACTGCCGCCCCAGGAAGAGTTGGAAGCCATCTATGCACTGGCTCGCCTGGGCAGTATGCGTCGAGTGCAGGAAGCCGCGGCCAGGCTGGAAACCCTCTCCCCTGTCTATCAGCCCTTTGCCGCCGAAATCATCCGCCTGGCCGACGATTTCGACGACGAGGGGATTTTACAGTTCATCAAACAATTTCTTGAAGAATAGGAATTAGGGATTGGGAGTCAGGGGTCAGGGACGGTACATTCCCCCCAATCCCCAATCCCCAATCCCTATTTCCTAATTCCTAACTTCCAATCCCTAACTCCCAATCCCTGACTCCCAATCCCTAACTCCCAACTCCCAATCCCCACCCATGAACCAACGCATCCTCATCATCGACGACAATACGACAAACCTGCGGGTGGCTATGGACTATCTGGCCGCCTACAGCTTCGAAATTCTGACCGCGCGCAGCGGGGAGAGCGGTCTGCGCCGGGCCGCGGAGACCCAGCCGGAACTGATTTTGTTGGATGTACAGATGCCGGGGATTGACGGCTTTGAGACCTGCCGCCGGCTGAAAGCCAATCCCGAAACCGCTGGGATTCCCGTGATTTTTATGACCGTGCAGGCGGACAGCCAGGCTGTGGTGCGCGGGTTGGAAGCCGGCGCGGTGGACTACATTCCCAAGCCCCTGGAAGCCGCGGAGATGCTGGCCCGGGTGCGCACGCATCTGGACCTGCGCAGCCTGCAACTGCACCTGGAAAAGCGGGTAGCGGAGCGCACAGCCGCGCTGGAGGAGGAGATTGTCCGCCGCAAAGCCGAGCAGGCCGAAAAGGAGCGGCTGTTGGAGACTGTGCGCCAGCAGAGCGAACAATTGCGTAGCCTGACCCAGCTCTTTCTCGAAAACCAGCAAACCCAGCAGCGAGGGCTGGCCGCCACCCTGGACGATTCCGTACGCCAGGACATTGGCCTGCTGATGGAAAATCTGAGCGCGGCCCGGCGTGTGCTGGAAATGTCCGGTGGGGACGCGGCCAGCCATTTGCCCGTCGCCCATCTCGCCCAGGCCGCGCAAATTGTGGCCCATCTGCAGACGCAGACAGAGACGATGAGCCTCCACCTGGCCACCTCGGCATCCGACCAGAAGAAGCTGCTGGACAACCCACTGTTCAAGCTGACCGACCGGGAACGGGAAGTGCTGCAACTGGTGGTCGCGGGCAAGTCCAACCAGGCCATCGCCGAGATTCTTGTGGTGACACGGGGCACTGTCAGCACTTACCGGCGGCGGCTGATGGACAAATTGGACATCCACGACCTGGCCGGGCTGATCCGCTTCGCGCTGGAAAATGGGCTGGCGGGGGAGTGACTTTCAAGCGGGCAGCGGTTGAGTAGGGGCCGCTCCAGAAAGCGGGGGCAGCTTCCCGTCGTATGAAAGACGCAGAACCGGTGCTGCTCAGGCTGATGCTGGAACAAAAATGGGACGCTGATTCACGCAGATAGAGGCTGATCCAGAGAAAAAATCTGCGTTCCTCTGGGTCTATCAGCGTCCAGCTTCTTTCACTATCAGCCGGATCACTACAGAAAGACGTAGAATTCTTTCTATTCTGTCAGCTAGCCAATCGGCACTCACGGGTCCCACATCCCTACCACCGTCAAAGTCCCCGACACTTCGGAAAGTGCCGGGGACTTTTTTGTCTGCATCCGCGTACAAAATTGTCGGCTTTGGGAGACAGACGCGACTTCTTCCGGCAGATAGAATAGGCAGTAGTGCAATCGACGTACAATTTGCCCGATAGACCGGAGAATCCTATGCCGCCCATTCGCTACACCCGACTGTTGTCCGCCCTGCTGCTGCCCCTGTTGCTGGCGATTTTGGCTGTGGGGACCACCCGCACTGCCAGCGCTGTCTGCGGCGTCTCCTTCCCGGCCAGCGTGGCCGGCGAAAGTGAGTTGAACGCCGCCATTAGCTGTTTCAACAGCGCGACGACCGCGGGTACGTACACCCTCACCCTGACCGCGGACATCGACCTGACTGGCTCCACGACGGCCATCGACAACGCCACCGACGGCGTGGCGCTGGTTATCGAGGGCGGCGGCTATACAGTGGACGGATACGGGAGTTCTGCACGTGCGTTTTCCATTGCGACGAATACGCATGTGACAATGACCTCGCTAACTGTCCGCGGCCGTTCCAGCAGTGGTAGTGGCGGCGCCATCCTGAACGCAGGAATTTTGAGCTTCCAGGCCGGCACGATTCAAAACAGTGAGGCTGGACAGGGCGGCGGTCTTTACAATACGGGTACCCTTACGATTACGCAGAGCCTTTTTTCTGGGAATCGAGCCGATGGCGCGGGCGGTGGAGGTTTGGCCAATGCCGGTCAGGCAGTGGTGCTTGAGAGCACCTTCAAAGGCAATTGGGGAGATATTGCCAACGGTGGCGCACTTGCAAATGCAGGCTCGATAGAGGTGAGTAACAGTACGTTTTCGGGGAACTGGGCGGACAGCAATGGCGGCTCTCTGCACAATACCGGCGCGCTGACGTTGACCAACAGTACAGTAACGAATAACTTTGCCAGTGGCAGCGGGAACATCTACAACCAGGGCAGCCTTTACTTGCGCAATAGTCTGGTTGCCAATACGTCTGCTGGAGGAGACTGTATCAACAACGGGGGTACTGTCACCGCAGCCTACACACTCATCGAAGACAGCGGCAACGCTTGCGGTCTGATCAATGGCGCAGACGGCAATATCACCGGCCAAGACCCCCTGCTGGGCACGCTTGCCGATAACGGCGGCTCGACCCAAACCCACGCGCTGGGCACGGGCAGCCCGGCCATCGACGCCGGCGACAACGCCCTGGCTGTGGACACCAACGGCGATCCCTTCACCACCGACCAGCGGGGGAGCGGCTACGCCCGCATTATCAACGGCACGGTGGATATAGGCGCGTATGAATCGACCTGTCCCCTCTTCCCCAAGAGTGTAAGCGACAAGAATGCGCTGAACGAGGCCATCGCATGCTTCAACGCCATCACCGCCGCGGGCAGCTACACCATCAGCCTGACCGGGGACATCGACCTGACCGCCTCCACCACTGCCATCGACAACGCCACCGACGGCGTGGCGCTGACCATCGAAGGCGGCGGCTACACCGTGGACGGGCAGGGGACCAGCGGCGTGCGCCCGTTTGAGATCGCCGCGGATACCGACGTGACGATGAACGAAGTCACTGTCACCGGCGGCCACGTGAGCGGCAACGGCGGCGGCATTCTCAATAGCGGCACATTGACCATCACCGGCAGCACCATCACTGGCAATCAGGCACAGAATGGCGGCGGACTATACCACGACGGCAGCGACCTGACCATGACAAATGTGACTTTGAGTCACAACAGCGCGAGCTATGCTGGCTCTAATACCGGACGCGGCGGCGCGCTGTACAACGGGAGAACAAGTCCCCACCTTTCCTTTGTTACAGTCTACAGCAATACGGCGAGCAACTATGGTGGCGGGATCTACAACTATGGCAGTGTTAGCCAACCCTCTTTGCAGGGGATGATCATTTGGGGAAATGCGCCCACCGGCATTCACGAACCCGTATACAACGATGAAGGGGCCGAACCCACGATTTCCTACAGCATCATTGAAGACGCCTTTGACGATGTGAACGGCGTCTGGAACAGCTATTTGGGCACAGACGGCGGCGGCAACAGCGACGCCGATCCACTGCTGGGCGCGCTTGCCGACAACGGCGGCGAGACCCAGACCCACGCGCTGGACGCGGGCAGCCCGGCTATCGATCTGGTGCCCTACGGCGTCAACGGCTGTGGGACGACTATCACCACCGACCAGCGGGGGGAGAGCCGTCTGCTCACCCTTTCCTGTGACGCAGGGGCCTACGAAGCCCTGGATGTGACGCCCCTTTGTTTTGTGGAGAGCAACGGCGACGCCGACACCGACTTCGCCGGGGACGCGGGCGCGGTGCAGGCGGGCATTGACGCGGTCGCCTATGGCGGCGGCAGCAACGGCGCGGTCAAAGTGGCGGGGACCTGCACCGGCGTCAGTGCCACCAACGGCCTGAACCAGACCGGCTACATCTCCACCGGTCTCAGTCTGAGCGGTGGCTACACAATCACCAACTGGCTGGCCGCGGCAGACCCGGACGCCTATCCCACGACACTGGACGCGGACGGCGGGGGGCGGGTGCTCTATGTCACCGGCAGCCAGCCTGTCACCGTAACCGGGCTGATCATCACCGGGGGAGATGCAGGCGGCGGGGGCAACGGCGGCGGCATTTTCGCTTCCAACAGCGCCGCACTGACCCTGGACGACAGTACTCTGCAATCCAACAGCGCCTCCAGCGGCGGCGGTCTTTTCGCCCTCAATGCCATTACCGTTACCAATTCCGCGTTTGTGAGGAATAGCGCCGATTCTGGCGGCGGAATGATGGGCTTCGTTTCGGTGGTCATCAGCAACACCAGCTTTATCAGCAACACCGCGGATAGCGGTGGCGGGCTGAATGTACCCAACGGCAGTCTCTCATTGAGCGGGGTTACATTCCAGGAAAACAGCGCCACTGACGCTGGCGGTGGCTTGATTGCCACCGGCAGCGCTGTTACCGTGGAATCGTCAAACTTTATCAGCAACCAGGCCCAGAGTGGCGGCGGTCTGCATTTGCCCACCGGTGTCGTCTCTGTGAACGATACTGCCATCTCAATGAACAGTGCATCGGAATTCGGCGGCGGGTTGTATCTCACCGGCTCGGATGTCACGATTACCGATTCATCGATTCTGAGCAACACAGCAGGCGATGACGGCGGCGGCATCTATCGGCCAACGGGCAACTTTACTTTCCGCGGCAACAGCGTGCGCGGCAACAGCGCTGACGGGCTGGGCGGTGGGCTGCTTCTGTATACATCTGCCACGCTGGAGCAGAGCACCATTGCCGACAATTCCGCAAGCATCGGTGGCGGGGTCTATACCACCCAGCTCTTGACAGTACTGGAGTCCACCATCAGCGGGAATAGCGCAGACGAAGCCGGCGGCGGGATATTCACTTATGGCAGCCTGACTTCTCTGGAGAGCAGCACTCTCAGCGGCAACCAAGTTCTCACCGACACAGCGAACGCTTGGGGCGGCGGCGGATTGGCGGTTGCATCGAACAGCGGTGTGGAAACGCGTATTGTCTACAGCACAATTGCCGACAACAGCGCCCCCAATCTCACGGGCAAAGACGGCATCGCCATCACCGGGACCCTCGCGATCACGGGCAGCATTGTCAGCGGCAACGGCAGCGCCAACTGCACGTTCGACGGCAGCGTCTCCGTCGTCTCTGGCGGCTATAACGTGGAGAACGGGGATTCCTGCGGCTTGGGGGGCGCGGGCGATCTCGCCAACACCGATCCCCTGCTGGCTGCCCTGGCCGACAACCCTTCGACAGGCTCAGGACAAGCAACGACCACCCAGACCCACGCGCTGGGCGCGGGCAGCCCGGCCATCGACATCATCCCCGCGGGGAGCTGCACAGTCAGCACAGACCAGCGGGGCGCGGCCCGACCCGCGGACGGCAACGGCGACGGCAACGCCGCCTGCGACGCGGGCGCGTTTGAAGCCTACTACCCGGAGATCGATGTGCGCGGGCTGGGCCAGTCCATCCCCAGCGGGGACGATAGCCCCAGCCCCAGCGACGACACGGATTTCGGCGCGGCCGGCGTGGGCGGGGCAGCGGTGGCACACACCTTCACCATCAGCAACACCGGCTCCACGACGCTGACGCTGACCGCATCTCCGGCGGTGAGCCTGGCCGAGGGCAGCCACTTCAGCGTCAGCGCCCAGCCGGGCAGCAGTGAAATCGCCCCGGGCAGCGCGGCCACCTTCGATCTCAGCTTTGCACCCACAGCCCAGGGCATTTTCACCGACACTGTGACCATTGCCAGCGACGACGCGGACGAGCCGAGCTACACCTTCGTGGTGGACGGCATCGGCTGTGCCAGCGAAAACGTGCTGCGGGTGGACAGGGACGCCATCGGCGCAGAGAGCGGCGCGTCCTGGACGGACGCCTTCACCCATTTGCAGGACGCGCTGGCCGTGGCTGACGCCTGTGACGCTATCACCCAAATTTGGGTGGCCGAAGGCGTCTACTACCCGGACGCGGGCGTCCTCGTGAACGACGACGACCGATCGGCCAGCTTTGCCCCCCGTTCCGGCGTGGCTCTCTACGGCGGTTTCAACGGCACGGAGAGCAGTCTGGGCGAGCGGGACGCGGCGCTTCACGTCACCGTCCTCAGCGGCGACATCGACGGCAACGATACAACCGACGCCACCGGTGTCGTCACCGACACGGCCAACCTCAACGGCAGCAACGCTTATCACGTTTTCCTGCTGGACGGCAGCAGCACGCCCATTACGGGAACGACAGTTATTGATGGATTTACCATCACCGCGGGACAGGCAAATGGCTCTTTGCCAGACAATCGCGGTGGTGCAATCCTCTGCGACGCTGGGGGCAGCGGTGGTGAATGCAGCCCAGCGATCAGCAACGTCACTTTCAGCGGCAACAGCGCCCAGTATGGCGGCGCGGTATCAGCTTTAAGCGGGTTGGGCGGGGTTGCGAGTCCCGCCTTCTCTGCGGTGGTCTTCGATAGCAATTTAGCGACTCGCCAGGGCGGTGCCCTATTCCTTACCGCCGCAGACAATGCAGGCAGTGTTGCCAATCCCAGCCTGGCCAACGTCACTTTCCGCGACAATTCCAGTGACATCATTGGTGGGGCCGTTTATATCTACAGTGACCTGGGCGGCAGCAGTACGCCCAGCTTCACCGACGCCCTTTTTAGTAACAACAGCGCCCAGGCCGGCGGCGCGATCTACAGTGAGGTTGATGTAGCAGGTGTCAACGAAATCGAACTCACGAATGCGATTTTTGAGAATAACAGTACCACCTACACCGGGGCGGGGGGGGCAATCTACACCGAAGCGTATGGGGGCGGCGAGGCCAGACTCAACGTCACCAACGCAACCTTCGACAACAACAGCGCCGATGCTGCAGGTGGAGCCATCTATAACGACGGATATGACAGCGGCAGCAGCGTCGTCGTCACACTGACAGACGTTATACTGAGCGGCAATACCTCAAACCTTGGCGGGGCCGTCGCCAATTTCAGCGAAGACAGCGGCAGCGCCAGCGTCATCCTGCAAAATGTCACCCTCAGCGGCAACGAAGCTGGGCAGGGGGGCGCTATCTACAACGAAGGCACTGACAGTGGCGTCGCCAGCACGGTCCTCTCTTTTACCACCGTCTACAGCAATACGGCCAGCAATGACGGCGGAGCCATCTATACCAGTGCATCAACCTCCGGTCAGGCCGATATATCGATGGCCGGATCGATTTTGTGGGCCAACAGCGCGGGGGGCAGCGGCGACGCCATCTACAACGACGACGCCTTCGCCGATCCCAACACACTGACGACGACCGTCTCCTACAGCGTTGTGGAAGGCTCCGGTGGCTCGGCCAGTTGGGACAGCAGCCTGGGCACGGACGGCGGCGGCAACAGCGATGCAGATCCATTGCTGGACCCACTGGCGGATAACGGCGGTTCCACCCAAACCCACGCGTTGCAATCCGGCAGCCCGGCCATCGACTTTGTGCCCTACGGCGCGGGCGGCTGCGGGACGACCATCACCGGCGACCAGCGGGGGGAGAGCCGCCTGCTCACCCTCTCCTGTGATGCCGGGGCCTATGAGTCGCAGAGTGTCGTTGCAAGCTGCTTTGTGGAAAGCAACGGCGACGCGGCCACCGACTTCGCCGGGGACGCGGGCGCGGTCCAGGCGGGCATTGACGCGGTCGCCTATGGCGGCGGCAGCAACGGCGCGGTCAAAGTGGCGGGAACCTGCACCGGCGTCAGTGCCACCAACGGCCTGAACCAGACCGGCTACATCTCCACCGGTCTCAGTCTGAGCGGCGGCTACACAATCACCAACTGGCTGGCCGCGGCCGACCCGGACACCTACCCCACGACACTGGACGCGGACGGGGCAGGGCGGGTGCTCTACATCACCGGCACCCTGCCTGTGACGGTGACAGGACTGATCATCACCGGCGGCTACTGGGATGTCATCGAGAACAGCCTTGTGCCAGGCGGTGGTATCTACGCAGCCGCCAGCAGTGTTGCCATCACCGACAGCCAGATACTGAGCAACACAGCGTTCAGTTCCCCCTTAGTCGAACCACTGGGCGGCGGTCTCTACCACGCCGCTGGCACCCTGGTTCTCTCTAATCTGGAGGTGGGATATAACGCCGCCACCGGGACCTATAGAGGAAGGGGGGGCGCGCTCTATAGCGCAGGCGAAAGCGTCACTGTTGTCGATAGCACTTTTTTGAACAACACGTCTGATGCGAAGGGCGGTGCTCTCTACACCACGGGCGCTCTCATCGTCACCGACAGCACGTTCACTGGGAACAACAGCAGCAACGACGACGGCGGCGCGCTCTTCCACAACGGCAGCAGCGGAATCATCAGCGGCTCCACCTTCCGCCAGAACCGATCCGAATTTACCGGCGGCGCGCTGAGCCTGGATGGGGACGAATTCACGATTCAAAACAGCCTTTTTGAGGAGAATTCGGCCTACTATGACGGCGGAGCCATCGCCAAGTGGGGTGGAACGCTCCACATCAGCGACAGCATCATTCGTCAGAACACAGTGGATGTCTACACAGGCGGCGGCATCGTCAACAGCGCCGGCAGTATGATCCTCGAAAGCAGCGCCATCGTCAGCAATACGGCCCCGCTGGTGGGCGGCGGCATCCTCAACGGCTACGATAACGGCGCGCCGGCGTCGCTCACGCTGATCAACAGCACCGTGAGCGGCAACCAGGTGACAACCGCCACTGTGGACACCTACTACGGCGGCGGCGGTATCGGCCACTGGACGGATGACTCCAGCAGTCTCACCATCCGCTACAGCACCATCGCCAACAACAGCGCCCCCAATCTTGACGGACGCGACGGCCTCTATGTCAACGGCGCAGTGACCGTTACCGGCAGCATCATCGCCGGCAACGGCACGCAGAACTGCGCCGGCAACAGCGCCACCTACACCTCCGAGGGCTACAACCTGGAAGATGTCGACACCTGCGGCTTCGACACCACTGGCGACCAACCCAACACCGATCCTCTGCTGGGCACACTGGCCGAGGAGGGTGATACTTTTGTCTATATACCAGCCAAGAGTAGCCCGGCCGTAGACATCATCCCCGTAGGCGCGGCAGGCTGCGCCGTCACCTATGCCGAAGATCAGCGGGGCGTGGCCCGCCCCCAGAATCTCTACTGCGATAGCGGCAGCGTGGAGATCACCAACCAAACGCCCACGGCTGGGGATGACAGCTACAGCACCGGCGCGGATGAAGCGCTGACGATCCTTGCGGCAGGTGTACTCGCCAACGACAGCGACCCGGACGGCGACAGCCTCTCCGCGCTGCTCAGTGCCCCACCCACCAACGGCAGCCTGGCGCTCAACAGCGATGGCAGCTTTGTTTACACACCGACGGTCGGCTTTGCCGGGGTGGATCGTTTCACATACGCTGCGTCGGATGGCAATCTCCGCGCCTCAGCCGAAGTCACAATTGCCGTCGGCTCGGCCACTGTGCCCGACATCCCCCTGAGCGGCCCGGCCTGGAACCTCTTCGGCTGGCCCCTGCAAGCGAGCTACGCCATCAGCGAAGGGCTGGCAAGCATCGACGGCAGCTACGCGACGGTCTACGGCTACACGCCGGACGACGGCAGCGACCCCTGGAAAGTCTATGATACTTCCCTGCCCGGTGTCCTCAACGACCTGACCCGGTTTGAGTTCGGCCACGGCTATTGGATCAGCACCACCCAGAGCGTGACTGTCACCCTTTCCACACTGGGCAGCAGCCGTCTGGCCGGCCGCTTCGACGGTAGCCTGCCCCCGCCTCCCGCCACCCTCTGGGGACGAAATGACGGGGGCGACAGGGAAGTGACCGTCACAATCGACGGTGTTGTCTGTGGCACGGGCAAGATAGCGGGGGGCTGGTATCGGGTCCACGTGGCCACGGACGTTGAGCGGCCCGGCTGTGGAGCCAACGGACGCACGGTGACAGTGCAGGCGGGCGACGTCACCCGCTCCCTGGCCTGGCCTGGCGCGGGCGTACATCGGGTGGCACTGACACCCAGCCAGCTTTTCCTGCCATCCGTGCAGGCAGGCGGCGTTCGTACACCAGCGCCGTCCCCACAGGCGGAGGTCGAGTACCAACTCCATCTGCCGTCGGTGGGGCGCTGAGGACCAGACCTGCCAGGTTTCGGAAAACCTGGCAGGTCTCCATTTGTCTGCCATTGCAGACAAAACTGTCTGTTTTGAGAGACAGACAGAATCGGTTTCACGGGCTATTGTTGTAGCCAGCCAGGGCTGCCTGGCGCGATCCACAATGCCAGGGAGAAAATCCAGATGCACACGAGCCATACGACAGACACCAGCCCCCGGCCACGCGCTTTCCCTGGAATGCGGATTGATCGGCACGGTCTTCTTCATTTTGACAGGAAATGGCAAAATCCGACAACCGCCCGTCCTGTAAAGAAAGAGCGTCCGAAACGAGACAGCCTGCTTATTCTGCGCGAATTGATGCCCAGGAAATGACAATTGTCAATGTATAACCCAATTCGAATTCCCCTGCCCACGCCATCGCCATATTTGTCCCAGGCCGTCCGCTTCCTTTGGATCGCCTGCCTGCTTCTGGCCGCGGTTTTGTTCAGCCGCCAACCGGCAGACAGCGCCGGGCCGCCGGAACAGCCCCACACCCTCTGGGGCTATCTGACACTGAACGGCAGTGCTGCGGTCACAGGTACGGAGATTTCCATTTTGGTGGATGGCGTTGTGGTGAAAACGACCACCACAAAAGACGATTCCGGTCTGTGGGGAACCGTCAACCTGACGGCAGATGAGGGCGCAGCGGGCAGTACGATTTCCTTCGCCGTTTCCGGATACGTCATTGCCCAAACCACCCAACTCACTTTTGGCCGCACCGAACAGATCGATCTGCACGCGCTCACCCCTACTGCCACGCCCACGTCCACATCAACACCAACGCAGACACCGACTCACACGTCCACGCCGACGCAGACGCCGACCCATACATCCACACCGACACACACGTCCACGCCGACGCAGACGCCGACCCATACATCCACACCGACACAGACGCCGACACACACGTCCACGCCGACGCAGACGCCAACTGTCACGCCAACATCTACACCGATACAGACCGCGACGCACACAGCCACCGCCACGAATACGCCTGTCACGCCTGGCGCGACCACGCACACGCCCACGCCAACACTCACGGCATCGCCGACCCAAACGGCAACGCTGACACCGACGCACACAGCCACCGCCACGAATACACCTGTCACGCCTGGTGCGGCCACGCATACACCCACGCCAACGCTCACAGCATCACTGACACAGACGCCGACACACACAGCCACCGCCTCCAATACGCCTGTCACGCCCGGCGCGGCCATCCATACCCCCACGCCAACGCTCACATCAACACCGACACAGACACCCACAGCTACACCGATACACACAGCCACAGCCACAAATACGCCCGTCACGCCCGGCGCGGCCACCCATACCCCCACGCCAACGCTCACATCAACACCGACACAGACACCCACAGCTACACCGACGCACACGGCTACCGCCACGAATACGCCTGTCACGCCCGGCGCGGCCACCCACACCCCAACAGCCACGGCCACACCTACCCCGCGGGATGAGGATGGCGTGCCGGTCGAAATCGAGATTGCTGTCCCCAATCGCGAGGGGCCTGGTATCGGCGACGGCAACGGTGACGGCATCCTGGATGCGGAACAGGCCAATGTCGCGTCCCTGCCCAACGCGGTCAACGGCAGCTACGTGACCATCGCCGTGCCGCCCGGCCTGCGCCTGGAACGAGTCATCGCTCTGCTGCCGTTGACACCGCCGCCGCCAGGGGTCGATCTCGCGTGGGGTCTATTCCGGTTTTCGGTGAAGGGTCTGGCTCCGGGGGCCTCGGTGCCCGTGGAATACATTGTTCACGACAACCGCTCGCCCAACAGTTTCTGGAAGTTTGGGCCGTTGCCCACAGGCAGCCGCGCCCACGAGTGGTACGAATTCTCCTTCAACGGCGCGACCGGCACACAGGTGGTGGATCAGAAGACACTGCTGCTGACTTTTGTGGACGGACAACGGGGCGACAGTGACCTGACGGCCAATGGCGTAATTGTCGATCCGGGCGGGCCGGCGGTGGTAGGGTGGGTTGTCTATTTGCCTGTTGTCCGGCTGGGGAGTGCCCAATCCGGCGGGCAGTCTCTTTTGCCCCAGTACGTCTACCTGCCCCAGATTTTCCGCTAGGCAGAACGGTCGCGGATGGCGACACACGCGATTTCCAAAAGAGGCCCGGCAATCTGCCGCGGGTCAGCTACTTGCAGCCCAGTACCACACCAGACCCGTTTGCTCCATTCGGCAACATCCGTTCCCCCAGACTCCTCCTGCGTGACACCCCAGCGCGCTTTGTGGCTACGGCTGAAAAGATTTGGAAGTACACCCCCTCCAACGTTATGAAAATCGGCCCCAATCGGGTATAATTGAAACGTTCGTTCGCATTCCCGACCTACGCGCCGCGGCCCCTGTTTTGCCCTGGCTAGCGGTGCGGCAGAGGCCGCCAGGAGAGATTGTATGAGTGAAGAAATGCCAGTGAATGGCAGCACCCCGCCTGTCAATGGGAACAGACCCAACACAGAGACCAGCAGCGGCTTCAGCTTTGCCAGCAGCGTCTCCGAGGTCTCTATCGAAAGCGAGATGCGCGCCTCCTATCTTGACTATGCGATGAGCGTGATTGTGGCCCGCGCCCTGCCCGACGCCAGGGATGGGCTGAAACCGGTCCATCGCCGCATCCTCTACGCCATGCACGATATGGGCCTGCGTCCCAACACCTCCTACAAAAAGAGCGCGCGTATCGTCGGTGAAGTGCTGGGCAAGTATCACCCCCACGGCGACACCGCGGTCTACGACGCGATGGCGCGTATGGCCCAGGATTTCAGCCTGCGCTATCCACTGGTAGACGGCCAGGGCAACTTTGGCTCCATCGACGGCGACAGCCCCGCTGCCATGCGCTACACCGAAGCGCGCATGACCCGTCTCTCCGAAATGATGCTGCAAGACATCGATATGGACACAGTGGAGTGGGGGCCAAACTTTGACGACAGCCTGCGCGAGCCGCTTGTGCTGCCGGGCAAACTGCCCAATATGCTGGTCAACGGTTCCAGCGGCATCGCCGTGGGTATGGCGACCAACATTCCGCCCTACAACCTGACCGAAATCTGCGACGTTATCACTTTTGTCATCGACAACTGGGAACGGCGGGAGGAGATCGGCCTGGAAGAGCTGATGAACTTTGTCAAAGGGCCGGATTTTCCCACAGGTGGGCTGATTCTGGGCAGCGAAGGCATCCGCCAGGCCCTGGCCACCGGGCGGGGCAAATTGCTGGTGCGGGCCAAGACAAACATCGAAGAGATGCCCAATGGCCGCTTCCGCATTGTCGTCACCGAAATCCCCTATCAGATCAACAAAACCACTCTCATCGAGCGCATTGCCGAATTGGCCCGTTCGGGCAAGCTGGAAACCATCAGCGACCTGCGCGACGAGAGCGACCGCACAGGGATGCGCATTGTCATCGAACTGAAACGGGGCGCGTCACCCAAGAAAGAGCAGAATCGTCTCTTCAAATTTACACCCCTGCAATCGACCTTTGGCGTCAACGCCCTGGCCCTGGTGGAAGGGCAGCCGGTAACGCTGGGTCTGCGCCGCGCCCTGCTGGTCTACATCGACCACCGCTTCGAGGTCATCACCCGGCGCACGGAATACGAGCTGGGCAAGCAGCGGGAGCGGGCGCACATTTTGGAAGGGCTGCGCATCGCCCTGGAATTCCTGGACGATGTGATCCAGACCATCCGCAACAGCGCCAGTGCCGAGGATGCCCGGGGCCAGTTGATGAGCCGTTTTGGGCTGAGCGAAGTCCAGGCCCAGGCTATTCTGGACCTGCAACTGCGCCGCCTGGCCGCCTTGGAACGGCAGAAGATCGAGGATGAATACCAGGCAGTGATGGCCCGCATCACCTATCTGGAAGACCTGCTGGCCCACCCGGAGAAGATTCGGGCGCTGATCCGGGAGGACATCCTGGAGATAAAAGACAAATACGGCGACGAACGCCGCAGCCAGATTATTCCCTCTGCCCACGGCGATTTCAGCGAAGAGGACCTGATTACCCAGGAGAATGTGCTGATCAGCTACAGCGCGGGCGCGTACATCAAACGCACCACTGCCGATGCTTTCCGTGCCCAGGGGCGGGGCGGCAAGGGCGTGAAGGGAATGGCGACAAAGGGCGAGGACGAAGTGATCGACCTGCGCTTTGCCCGCACGCTGGATCACATCCTTTTCTTCACCAACAAAGGCCGGGTCTACAGCAGTCGGGTTTACGAACTGCCCGAAGGCAGCCGTACCAGCAAAGGCATCCACATTGCCAATGTGCTCACCCTTCAGTACAACGAAGAGGTGACGACAATGCTCACGCTGGAAGATTTCGGCGACGCGGAGTTCATCACCCTGCTGACCCGCAAAGGGCGTATCAAACGGGTGGTGGCGTCGGCCTTTGCCAATGTGCGTCAGAACGGCGTCATCGCGATGAATCTGGACGACGACGATTCAATGGAATGGGTGCGCTTGACCAGCGGCCAGCAGGAATTTATTATTGTCACCCGGGGCGGCAAGGCCCTGCGCTTTGACGAAAACCAGGTCCGGGCAATGGGGCGAACCGCCGCGGGGGTCTACGCCATCCGTCTGCTGGGCGACGATCAGGTGACCAGTTTTGATGTGGTGGAACCCGACGGCGATCTCTTTGTGCTGCACGAACGGGGCTGGGGCAAACGCACGGCCCTGGAAGAGTACGCGCCGAAGGGTCGCTACACCCAGGGCATCCGGGCCACAGACATTAACCGGCTGGACGAGATCGGTCCGATTGTGGCGGCGCGTGTAGTCCGCCCCAAAGACCAGATCACAATCATCACCAGCAACGGGATTATGCTGCGCACCAGTGTCGCCGAGATCAGTCAGATGGGGCGCAGCACCCGGGGCGTGCGCATCGTCAAGCTGGGCGCGGGGGATTCGGTGGCCGCGCTGGCTGTCATCGGCCACGAAGACCTGGAGCGCAAAGTGGAAGGCTCGGAAGATGCGGTGGAGACACCCGAGGATAATGGGTTGGCGGTGCGCTCAGAGGTAAGCGACGGGCCGAGTGGGGAGATCGTCACAGAAGAAGCGGAAGAAGTCGTTTAGTCAACAGGATCAGCGCTCACTGAACATATCCGTTGACCAGCAGTAGCAAGGAACAGAATATGGCAGTTGCACGGGTTGTACATAAAACAACACTGACCCAACAGCCCAGGGAGTCGGTGTATTGGCAGACCCAATCCTATGAGCGCCGCTTGGCCGCGTGGGAAGAAATCCGCCGCGACTACCATCGCTGGAAATACAATGCTGAACCAAGACTTCAAAGAGTTTATACAGTCATTAAACGAAAATAAAGTTGAGTACCTCGTGGTAGGCGGCTATACAGTTGACTTTCACGGTCACCCTCGTTATACGAAAGATATTGACATTCGGCTGCGCCCTTCGAAAAGCAATGCGCAGGCGATTATGGCGACGTTGGTACAGTTTGGTTTTGGTTCGCTGGATATCGACACGGAGGATATCCTCCACCCAGACCAGATTATTCAGCTAGGCTACCCCCCCGCTCGCATCGATTTGCTAACAACAATTCCTGGGGTGAATTTTGACGAATGCTATCAAGCCAGGATACAAGCGGTGATGAACGGAGTAACTGTTTCGTTTATCGATTTGGATAATCTCAAAACGAACAAGCGCGCAAGTGGTCGTCTGCAAGATTTGGCAGACGTAGAGAGTCTGGAATCACCCTCTCAATGACAACACTCAAAGCCCTGGTGCGCCAGGGACCGGGCGCGCAGATCGCGTTCCTCCCGGAGCCGCAACCTGAACTGATCGCCGAATCGCTGGTGGCCTTTGCCAACGCCGAAGGGGGGACGCTTGTGCTGGGCGTACACCCCAATGGCACAGTGGGCGATCTGCTGATGGAAGAAGAGGCAGACGGCGCGCTGCGCGAGGCCCTGGCGCTCTGTCGCCCGCCCATGCCCACCCAGTGGAGTTCCCAGGAAACCCCGGCAGGCGTCATCGTCCTGCTGCGGGTGGAACGGAGCAGCGATCTGCATATGTTGGCCGATGGCCGGGTGTTGATCCGGGCGGGCAGTGAAAACAGGCCAATGGATGGCCCCGCCCTGCAAGTGACCGCGGCCAACAAATCCATGGGCGACTTTGAGATGGAGCCTGTGTCGGGCACAACCCAGGCCGATCTGGACGAGGACATTATCCAGGAGTATCTGAAGAAGCGGCAACAGCGCAACCCCCACGGCTCGGTCTTGGCCGACAGCCAAATGCTGGAACAGATCGGCGCCATTACCAGCGATGGCATCCCCACTGTCAGCGGCATCCTTCTCTTTGGCAAGAATCCCCAAACCTATCTGCCCCACAGCCGTACTGTCTTTGTAAAATTCGGCGGCGAGCGGCCCCAGGGCGCGGGCGGCAGCTTTGGCTATGGCCGCCGGGAAGAGTTGACCGGTCCCCTGGCGCGCATTGTGGAGCGGGCCTGGCGGGTGACGTGGGAAGAGATGGACAAGAAGGCGGTGGTGAAAGGGTTGACGCGGGAAGAGCAGTTGGAGTATCCCCAATTCGCGGTGCGCGAGGCGCTCATCAATGCCGTCTGTCACCGGGACTACCGACTGCGGGGCAGCAGTATCGAAATCCGTATGTACACCGATCGCCTGGAGATTATCAGCCCCGGCGGTCTGCCCGCCTACATCACTCTGGACAATATCGTCGAGGAGCATTACAGCCGCAACCCGCGCCTTGTCAACGGTCTCTACCAGTGGGGCTACATCGAAGAACTGGGCCTGGGCGTAGATCGGATGATCGAGGATATGGTGGCCGCGGGCCATCCCCCGCCGGTCTTTGACGCCCAAAACCACCGCTTCACAGTCAAACTATTCAATCGCAAAGACCCGGCCAAAGTCATTCCCGAATGGGAACAGGACATGAACGAGCGCCAACTCAAGGCCATGCAATATGTGCAGGCCAACGGCACTATCACCAACCGGGAGTATCGGGACCTGTGTACCCACGTGGGGGCCGAGTCCCTGCGCCTGGACCTGGCGGACCTGGTGGAAAAGGGGCTGTTGCTGAAGATCGGCGACAAGCGAGGAACCCGATATATTTTGAAGTGATGGAAAATGCCCGTTAGTTGGCTGGGCCGAATTGATAATCCATCCTACAGAATTTTGGGTTATTTGGGATAAAATTTGGGATATATGTCATTTCCCAAGTAGATTTTGGATAAACTTTGGGATACTTGGGATAAAATTTGGGATAAACAGACAGCCCAGCAACTGCCTGAAACGAATCACCGTAGAATCGCTGGATTGTTCCAACCCAAAGCCGGTGCTATAATCCGAACATGGCAACGGTAATCCTGCTGCTCTGTGTGGTTTTGTGTCCTCTTTTGATTGCAGGTGGTACTTTGAACACTTCTGACAATAATTCCTTACCTAACGACCCGGACGATATTTTGGATATCACTGTTCAGCCGCGGTCGATTGCATCTTCGCCCACTTCGCCAGAACCGCCAGCCGAAGCCGCGCCGATGATAGTCCAACACGCGGCCCAGGCCGCGGAAGCGGTGACGACAGAATACGGCTGGCAGAGTGCGCACCCCAGCGAGCGGGTTGTGGACGACAGCTCGTTTGCCACGCCCTTAGGGGGAGACGGCGAACAGCCGATGCGAGCCGAAGGCGGCGAGATCGCAGGCGGCACAATACGAAGCGAAGAATTGGCAAATAGCGAACTAGCGGACGAGGGACCCCACTGGTTTGGTGTGATGGTGCGGGAAGTGGTGGAGACGGTGGGTCTGGCTGTGATCATTTTTCTGATCATCCGCATCGGCATCCAGAACTACCGCATCGAAGGCCAATCGATGGAGCCGAACTTCCACGACGGCGAATATCTGATCGTCAACAAACTGGCCTACCGCCTGGGTGAATACGAGCGGGGGGATGTGATTGTCTTCCAATATCCCAATGACCCCTCAAAGGATTACATCAAACGGGTGATCGGCCTGCCCGGCGACACAGTGGAAATTCGGGGCGGCCAGTTGTTTGTCAATGGCAATCAGATCGAAGAACCCTACGAACACATGCCCAATGTGCGGGATGAACCGCCGGTAATTGTAGATGCAGACCACCTCTATGTGATGGGCGACAACCGCCCGGCTTCTTCCGACACCCGCAGTTGGGGACAGTTGGGCCAAAACTTTGTCATCGGCCAAGCCTGGCTTGCCATCTACCCATTCAACATCGCCGGGTTGGTCAAACACCAGCCCATTGAGGTCAATTCGGTGATGGCCCAGGGGCCGTGACCCAGACCAGCACAAAAAGGGCCGTCGGGAACCACCCGGCGGCTTTTTTATTGGGCGGGTCTGGCCCGAAACTTGCAGAACAGGCGGGAATGATGGACAATTCAGGCAGGGACAATCCCAATTCCCGGCCTCCATTCGGCGTGTCCCGGCAGCCAAACGGATGGGGTCAGCAGAGAAGGAAGTGTAGAATGAACGCCACTCGTCGTACCCATCTCTCGCCAGAGGATGTGGCGGCGCGCATCGATCACACGGCGCTGAAACCCGCGACGACCGAAGCAGAGATTCGCCATCTGTGCAGCGAAGCACTCGAATATAATTTTGCCAGCGTCTGTATCAACCCCACGTGGGTTCCCCTGGCCGCCGAACTTTTGGCCGACAGCCCCGTAAAGGTCTGCACGGTTGTCGGCTTTCCCTTGGGGGCAACCCTTCCGGCAGTCAAAGCCTATGAAAGCACGGCGGCCATTGCCGCGGGGGCCGAAGAGGTGGATATGGTTATCAATATCGGCTTGCTCAAAGACGGTGACTACGACGCGGCGCGCGAGGACATCCGCGGCGTTGTGGAAGCAGCACGCGCGGCCGGTGGGCGCGGCCGCCCGGTGATTGTCAAAGTCATTATCGAGACCGCGCTGCTCAACGAACACGAAAAGCGCATGGCCTGTATTCTGGCTGTGGAGGCAGGCGCGGATTTCGTCAAGACTTCCACCGGTTTCAGCGGCGGCGGAGCCACAGTCGAGGACATCCGCCTGATGCGTCAGGTGGTCGGTCCGGAGATGGGCGTGAAGGCTTCCGGCGGCATTCGCACAGCCGAAGCAGCCCTGGCCTTGCTGGACGCGGGCGCCACCCGCCTGGGCGTGAGCGCAGGGGTGACAATTATGCAGGAGCTAAGCGGTGAGCAGGCCAGTCAGCCAATGACGGCCGGGGGCACGTACTGATGGTAGAGCGGGTGCGCGACTATTTTATCCTCATCGGCCACGCGTGGATCTGTCCAGACTGTCGTCAGCGCCTGTTGGCAGACCCGGAAGCAATGCTCATCGGCCACAAAGTGAGCGACGAGGAGCGGACGTGCATCCTGGCCTTGACCGACGAATCCTTTGGCACAATGATGATCCTGGGCGAAGCCACCGGGCTATCCACAGACGATCTGCGCGAAGCCATCGATCACCCCCGTTCGCGGCTGCGCCATTTGGGTGTGGTCAAGCGGCGGCGGTGAGCCAGTGAACGGTTATCAGTAAATAATTATCCGTAAACAATTCGGGTGATCTGATTCCGGGAATCGGCCAGAGATGAAGGGCATTCGAGTGATTTTGTGGCCGATTCCCGGAATCGTGGCCTCGAAACCGCTAATTTAAAAAGGGACAGTTACTAAGCAGCAATCAGTGGGACCCCGACAAGCCACTGATAACTGCTTTTTCCACAAAGATAGACAACAAATGACCACCTCCACAACTGTCGAACTCCGCTCTTTCGTCTTTCTGGACAATTTGCAACCCCAGCACGCGGCCTTTTTGGGCACAATCGCCCAGGGCTTTCTACCCCTGGCCGGGGACGCCAGTCTCTGGATCGAAATCGCGCCGGGCATCGAAATCAACCGACTGACGGATATTGCCATCAAAGCGGTGGATGTGAAGCCGGGGATACAGGTGGTGGAGCGCCAGTACGGCCTGCTGGAAATCCACAGCCCCAGCCAGGCCGATGTGCGGGCCGCGGGCCAGGCTGTGCTGGATGCGCTGGGGCTGGTGGAGGAAGACCGGCTGAAGCCCGAACTGGTGAGCAGTCAAATCATCCGCAATGTGGACGGGCTGCAAACCCAACTGATCAACCGCATGCGTCACGGCCAGATGCTCATCCCCGGCCAGACGCTCTATGTGATGGAAGTTGCGCCCGCGGCCTATGCCGCGCTGGCCGCCAACGAAGCCGAGAAAGCCGCCCACATCAATATCCTGGAAGTGCGCGCCTTTGGCAGCTTTGGCCGGGTCTATTTGGGCGGGGAAGAACGGGATATAATGGCGGGGTATGGGGCAGCGGTGGCGGCGATTGAGGGAATAAAAGGAAGGTGATTGGCTGATTAGTTGACTGGTGAAAACTGTTGACTGGTGAGAACAGTCCTAAGCCAATCAACCAATCAACCGTTCTCAAAGAACATTTGTTGATTTCAAAGAGTGAAGGGATATTTCTATGTCCGACGCATTGGGAATGATTGAGACGAAGGGTTTTGCGGCGATGGTGGAAGCCAGCGACGCGATGGTGAAGGCGGCCCGGGTGGAGTTGGTGGGCTATGAGAAGATCGGCGGCGGTTATGTGACCGCCATCATCCGGGGCGATGTGGCCGCGGTCAAAGCCGCGCTGGACGCGGGCGCGCGGGGCGCGGAGAAAGTGGGCGAGGTCGTCAGCGTCCATCTGATCCCCCGCCCCCACGACAATGTGGATCAGGTCCTGCCCTTGGGCCGCGCCGCTTCCGGCGACGAATAGGAGCCATTGATGGAAAACCTCTGGCGGCAACTCAACACCGGTCCCAACGCGCCGGACAATATCTACGCGATCATCGAAATCCCCAAAGGCAGCCGCAACAAATACGAGTATCACAAAGAACACGGCGTCATCTTTCTGGACCGGGTACTCTATTCGTCCATGCACTATCCCGGCGACTACGGGCTGATCCCCCGCACCTTTTGTGGGGACGGCGACCCGCTGGATGTGCTGGTGATGATGACCGAGCCGACCTTTCCCGGCTGCGTGGTGCGCTGTCGGCCCATCGGCATCTTCCGCATGCTGGACAAGGGCGATGAAGACTTCAAGATTCTGGCCGTGCCGGAAAATGACCCCTTACACGGCGACTATCACGACATTGACGACATTCCCCAGCACTTTATGAGCGAAGTCAGCCACTTCTTCCAGGTCTACAAAGATTTGGAACAGAGCCACGTGGAGGTGGTGGGCTGGGAAGGGGTCGAAGCCGCCAAAGCTGAGATTGTCCGCTCCCAGGAACTATACCGCCAGCGCTTCGGCTTTAAGGACATTTAGCTATGCAAGAGATCGTTCCCGATCTGTGGGATGTGGATGAGATCGGCCCGACCGCCCACGTCTATCTTTGGCGCTGGGCAGAGGGTGTGACAATTATCGACACCGGCATGCCAGGCAGCACGGACAAAATTCTGGCTGCGGTGGGCACGCTGGGCTTACAACCGTCGGATGTCAAACGCATCATCGCCACCCACGGGGATGTGGACCACATCGGCAGTCTGAAGGCACTGAAACGGGCCACCGGCGCGCCGGTCATCTGCCACACCGTCGAAAAGGAACTGCTGGAACATCCCAATCGGCGCAAACCGGCCGGCACGCCCCTGGGGATACTCATACGCCCTCTCTTCTCCCTGGCGATGCTGCTGCCCCAATTCCACGTCGAGCCGCAGTCGCCGGACCGCACCCACGTGGACGGGGACAAATTGCCCGAAGGGTTTACGATTATTCACACGCCGGGTCACACGCCAGGCCACATTTCCCTGCTTCACCCGGAAAGACGCATTCTCATCGCCGGGGATGCCATCCACAACCGGGGAGGCAAGTTGGGCGCGCCGCCGCCTCTCTTTACACCCGATATGGAGAACGCGCATCGCTCCATTTGGAAGTTGGCGAAGAAGTACGGCGAGGAGATCGACACAATTGTCTGCGGCCACGGGAATCCGATTGTCAGCGGTGGCGGCGCGCGGCTGCAAGGGCTGGTCGATCACATTTTTGAAGCCGAGACCAGGGCATGAAAATCGCACTTGTCGTCGGCACAGTCGTTGCCAGCCACAAAGAGCCGAATCTGGAGGGCAGCCGTCTGCTCGTCCTCAAGAACGTCACAATTGAGGGCGATGTGCAGAGTGACTACGTCGTGGCTGTGGATGCTGTCAGCGCGGGCGTAGGCGAATACGTCCTCTACGCGGGCGGTTCCAGCGCCCGCCAGACAGCCGCCACCCACAACCGCCCGGTGGACGCAGTAGTGATGGCAATTGTGGATTCCTGGGAAGTGGGCGGCGTGGAGAAGTATAAAAAATGACCCGCGCCCCCCATCTCAGCCACGTCGGACGAACCGACCCCGCTCCTTTTCGCGGACCCCAGCCCGAACGTCTGGGCCTCTACCCGGACATCGACGGCGCGGTGGGCGCGGCGCGCCACGCATTCCTGGCCCTGGACAAGCTGAGCCTGGAAAGCCGCAAACGCATTGTGGAGGCTATCCGCACAGTAGCTCGGCGAGACGCGGCCGAGCTGGGACGGATGGCCGCGGAGGAGACCGGTCTGGGCAGACCGGAGGACAAAGAGCAGAAGAATCTGCTTGTCGCCAACCGCACCCCCGGCCCGGAAATTTTGCAGGCCCATGCGGTCAGCGGCGACAACGGATTGACACTGACGGAGCGTGCGCCCTACGGCGTCATCGCGGCCATCACCCCTTCCACCAACCCCACTTCGACGATTTTCAACAACGCCATCAGTATGCTCAGCGCGGGCAACGCGGTGGTTTTCAACGTCCATCCGGGGGCCAACCGGGTCTGCAACGAGACCATTCGCCGCATCAACCGGGCGATTACACAGGCGGGCGGCCCCCCGGATTTGCTCACCGCGCCGGAAGTCGCCACGATTGAGAGCGCGCAGGCGTTGATGACCCACCCCGGCGTGCGCATTCTGATGGTAACGGGTGGTCCGGGTGTGGTGCGACAGGCCATGCAGAGCGGCAAGCGGGCCATCTGCGCGGGGCCGGGCAATCCGCCGGTGGTGGTGGACGAGAGCGCGGATATCGGCCTGGCAGCCCGACAGATCGTCTTTGGGGCCAGCTTTGACAACAATGTGATTTGCAGCGACGAGAAGGAAGTTTTCGTGGTCCGTTCCGTGGCCGACGAGCTGCTGGCTGGGATGCAGAACCACAGCGCGCTGCTCCTGCCCAAGTACAAACTGGCCCAGTTGGAGAAGGTCATTTTCAGCGAGATGGGCGCGCCGGGCAAGCCGGGCATCACCAACAAACGCTGGGTGGGCAGCTATCCTTGGCAGATTTTGCGGGAGATCGGCATCGACGCGGGGCCGGAACTGCGGCTGATTGTGGTGGATGTGCCTGCCGAGCATCCGCTGGTCTGGACCGAGCAACTGATGCCTGTGCTGCCAGTGGTGCGGGTGGCGAACGCAGACGAGGCCATCGATTTGGCTGTGGCCGCGGAGCACGGCTTCGGCCACACCGCCGCGATGTACAGCCGCAACATCGACAACCTGAGCCGGATGGCGAGGGAGATCAACTGCTCGATTTTCGTGAAGAACGGGCCGACCCTGGCCGGTCTGGGCTACGGCGGCGAGGGCTACACCAGCTTCTCCATCGCCAGCCCCACCGGCGAAGGATTGACCACAGCGCTCACTTTCTCCCGCATCCGCCGCTGTACGATGGTGGATCATTTTCGGATTGTGTAGGACGACAAAGGACGCTGATAAACGCTGATAAACACAGATTTTTGCCTCTGGATCAGCGTCTATCTGCGTTTATCAGCGTCCCAATTTTTTTTGCTTTTCTTCGTGCCTTTGTGACTTTGTGGTAGAAAAATGACAATCCCTGAATTCTTTGACCGCTACGAATGGAATTGCGAAGAGGTCGAGCCGGGCATCTGGCGGGCCAGCTTTGCCGACGAGCGGGAAGAGGAGTACGATCTCTTCGTGGCGCAGACCGCAGATTGGCTACATTTCGCGGTCTCGCCCCTGACGCCCCGCCCCACAACGGAATGCGCAATTTCGCTACACGAAGCGCTCCTGCATTTGAACCAGAGCCTGCGTCTGGCCCGGTTTGCCCTGGACGACGAAGGGGATGTGGCGCTGCTGGCCGATCTGCCCCTGGACGATCTGCGTTTCGCCCACTTTGCCGCCAGCCTGGACGCGCTGACTGGCTATACCCGGCAACTGGCAAGCGAGCTAACCCGCGTCGCCACGCAACCCGGTTATCGCTCGCCGTTGTTTTGAAAATGGCGATTAGAGAACGGCAAATAAGAGATGGCAACCCCTCTTTCTGCAAAAACCCTTCTTCAGCAGCACCTCGACCAGGTGGGCGTGGCTCGTCCGGGTGATGTGGGGTGGATACACGGGGCCAACAGCCGGGCCAGGCTGGACACAGCACTGGTCGATCCCGGCGTGCATTGGGTAGAAGGCGATATTTCCCTGGGAGAAAACGGCCAGGTGATCATGGCCCATCCCCCAGCCACCACCAGCGATCTGCCCTTTACCGATTGGCTCCACGCCACAGTTGCCGCGGGCAAAGGGGCCAAGCTCGATTTCAAATCGCCCGCTGTGGTGGAGCAATGCCTGGCCGAAGCCAAACGACACGCGCAGGGGAAGATTCCCCTGATTGTCAACGCGGATCTGCTGATGGGTCCCGGCGGCACACCCGCCATTTTTGAGCCAGCCACATTCCTGGCCCAGCACAAGAAATATCTGCCCCAGGCCATTCTCTCCCCCGGTTGGCGGGTGGGCGAGAGCGGCAGCAGCTACAGCCGGGAAATGCTCACGGAAATGTGGGACCTGCTGCGCCCCGTGCGCGGCCCGGTGACGCTCTGCTTCCACGCCTGGTTTCTCCTGACCTCCTGGCCGGATGTGAAATGGCTGCTGGATCAGACGCCCTATACACTCACGGTTTGGGGCCAGATCGGTGATCCAGAATTGTTGGGGTGGCTGCGCAAATATACCAATCCAGACCGTTGTTTTTATGATGTGCAAGATATGGCGGGCAATCAGATTCACGTGATGAAAGTATAAATGACCACTCTTTTCGATTCCCCCGCCCTGGCTCTGCTGGAATTTGAGAGCATCGCCGCGGGCTATCTGGCCGCGGACGCGATGGCGAAACGCGCGCCCATCGCCCGCATTGTTGCGGGGACAGTGCAGCCGGGCCGTCTGCTGGTGCTGCTCAGCGGCGGCGTGGCCGAAGTGGAGGAGGCGCTTGCCGCGGGTCGGGCAGTCTCGGCGGGCAGTCTGCTGGACGAAGTCTTTCTGCCCGCGGTCCATCCGGGGGTAATCGCCGGGCTGATGGGCGAACGCAGCCCCATCGCCGACGGACTGGGAATTGTGGAGAGCCGTGCCGCGGCCAGCGCGCTCCACGCCGCGGACGCGGGGTTGAAAGGCGCGGATGTCGCGCTGGTAGAACTGCGCCTATCCGACGGACTGGCGGGCAAAGGCATCTGCTTCTTCACCGGCACAGTCTCCGCCGTCGAAACTGCGGTAGACATCGCCAGCGCCGCGGTCAGCCCCGGACAGTTTCTCCACGCGGTCGTCATTCCCCAGCTCAGCCCCGACATCGCTGCCACCCTCCACACCAGCAGCCTTTTCTCGCAGAATCTACAGAAATGAGCCTACTGCAAAAAGCAAGAAATCTCCCGCGGAGGCGCAGAGAAACTCAGGAGTGAAATTTGTCTGATCAGCGTTTATCTGCGTAAATCTGCGTCCTATTTGGCCTTTTTGCAGTAGAGTCAGAAATGAGTCCACTGCAAAAAGGTCAATTTCATCGCGGAGTCGCAGAGGGCGCGGAGGTAACGCGGCGAGATTCAGGAGAAAAACTCCGCGAACCTCCGCATTCTCCGCGGCTCCGCGGTGAGTTTAGAGGCTTTTTGCAGTGGACTCAAGAATAGAACGCGGACGACGCGGCGGTGTCCTGAGCCTGTCGAAGGGATCGAGCGGATTCAAACGGAGTGACTATTCAGCCGTCAGTCAGCCGGTTAGCAAACGTCGGTTGAGTAACCTGGGGCTGTTTCCAGGCGTATCGAAACCAGTTTGCGGGTCTACCCGCTGAGTTTCGACACGGCCACAAACTGCCGTGGCCTGCTCAACCGGCGCTGGCCTGAATAGTCACCAAACGGACAAAAAATCCGCGTTGATCAGCCAAATCCGCGTCATCCGCGTTCTATTCTTCTCCTTTGCACTTCCCCCTCCCAGACGGTACAATCCAGCTATGATCCTCTGCATCGACATCGGCAACAGCAATATCGTCATCTGCGCCTATCCTCTGGACGGCGACGGGCCGAGCGCGCCCATCGCCAGTTGGCGCATCGCCACAGACCGCACCCGCACGGGCGACGAATACCGAGTGCTCCTGCGTCAGCTTTGGCAGGAGGGCGGCTTCAGCGCGGCGGACTTTCGGGACGCGGCGATTGTCAGCGTCGTCGCCCCTTTGACCGATGTGTGGGTGCGGATGCTGGCAGGGCTGCTGGGCCGGGCCCCGCTGGTCATCCGCCACGGGCTGCACTTCGGCATTGAGATCCGCGTGGCCCGACCCGAACGGGTGGGCACGGATCGCATTGTGGATGCGGTGGCTGTCCACCAGGCAGCGAATGCCGCAGGGGTTGCGGGCGCAGGCATTGCCGTGGATTTTGGCACGGCCACGACCTTCAACGTCGTCAACGGGGCCGGCATCTTTCTGGGCGGGGCCATCGCGCCGGGTCTGGGCACTGTGACCAACGCGCTCATCGAAAAGGCCAGCGCCCTGCCCGCGGTCGAACTGACCGCGCCTCCCACGGCCATCGGCAACGACACCATTCCCGCCATCCAGTCGGGTCTGGTCTTCGGCTATGTGGGGCTGGTGGAAGGGCTGCTGGCCCGCATCCGCGCCGAACTGCCCACCCCGGCCAAAGTCATCGCCACCGGCGGCCTAAGCCCACTCATCGCCCCCCTCACCCACGCCATCGACGCCTACGACCCCTGGCTGACCCTGGCAGGGGTGCGGCAGGTGTATAGATTGAATCGGGAACGACTCTAATCCGTACTGCGTGCTGCGTGCTGCGTAAGTAGTGGCGATAGCTCGGTTTTTCATCATCACCCGTCGAGGTGAAGTTGAGAGCGAGGATGTACCACCTACTTACGGAGTACGCAGCACGCAGCACTCTCAACGGACACACCCAATGGCTCCCATCCTCTCCGGCAAACGAATTCTCCTCGGCGTCAGCGGCGGCATCGCGGCCTACAAATCAGTGACACTGGCCTCCCGGCTGACCCAGGCCAACGCGCTGGTGGACGTAATTATGACCGAATCGGCCACCAAATTTATCGCGCCGGTCACCTTCCAGGCCATCACCCAACGCCCGGTCAGCACCAGCATTTTCGACAGTTGGAGCGACACAGGCCGCCTGCGCATCGGCCACGTGGCCCTGGCCCACGCGGCCGATCTTTTCATCATTGCCCCGGCCACCGCGCAGACAATGGCCCGCCTGGCCCTGGGCATGGCCGACGATCTGCTCAGCATCACTTCCCTCAGCTACAGTGGACCCATGCTGATTGCCCCGGCGATGGAGACAAATATGTGGTACCACCCGGCCACCCAGGAGCACGTGGCCAAGCTGCGGGGCTGGGGCATCGATTTTGTCGGCCCGGCAGAGGGGCGGCTGGCCTCTGGCGAGCACGGCGCGGGCCGGGTGGTGGAGCCAGAGGAAGTCTTTGAAGTGGCCTGCAAAGTCCTGGGCCGGGGCGGTCCTCTGGACGGGGTGCGGGTGGTGATCACCGCGGGCGGCACGCGGGAACCCATCGACCCGGTGCGCTTTATGGGCAACCATTCGACGGGAAAAATGGGCGTGGCCCTGGCCCGGGCCGCGCGGGATTTGGGCGCGGACACGCTGCTGGTCCATTCCCCCCTTTCCGTCACCCCCCCCGGCGGCATCGAGCTGGCCCCGGTGCGCACAGCCCAGCAGATGTACGACGCGGTGATGGCGCATCTGCCCACCACCGACGTGCTCATCGGCGCGGCCGCGGTGGCCGACTATCGCCCCACCACCAGCGCGGACCAGAAGATCAAAAAGCTGCCCGGCCAGCAGATCATCACACTGGAACGCACGCCGGATATTCTCAAAGCCGTGGGCGAGATGCGCGGGACAGAGCGGGTCCAGCCCAAACTGGTCGTCGGTTTTGCCGCGGAGACGACCGATCTGGACGAGAACGCGCTGGGCAAACTGGAGCGCAAGAATCTGGATATGATTGTGCTCAACGACGTGACCGCGCCCGACAGCGGCTTTGCCGTGGACACCAACCGGGTGACGATCTTCGAGCGCAACGGCGAGCGGGACGACTGGCCGCTGATGAGTAAAGAGGAGGTGGCCCAGGCGATTTTGCAGCGGGTGGTGGCGCGGCTGGGCAGACGGAAGTAGAATGGAATGGGGAATGCAGAATTGGGTGAGAAGCGTTGGGAGGGTATGGCGTGGCGTTGAGTGAACGGCAGAAACGGCAGATCGCGGGTGCTGTGGCAGAGGTGGACGACGCGCAGATTGCAATTTGGCGCAAAATGCCACCTGCCCGCCGGGCGCAACTGGCATTGTCGATGATTCGCGCGGGGGAACGCGTGGGAACCTATCGGCTGCGCTTACGTCGGCCAGAATTGTCCCAGGCCGAAGCGCTTTTTCTCATACGAAAAGCGCCCTTTGAATGGGAGCGAGTAAGGCATATGGCAGACGAAACCGAAATTTTCGATGATTTTTTGCGTACGGTGATTGATGCAATCGAAGAAGCAGAGATTGACTATCTGATCGGTGGCGCAGTCGGGGCTTGGGCCTGGGGTGGCACGCGCACAACAGCCGATTTTGATGTGGTACTCGATCTGCCAATCGATCGCATTGTCGCCCTATCCGAATCTCTGGGCAAGCGCAACTTTCTCGTACCCCCGGATGTCCTGCTCGATCTGCTGATTGCGCCAGGCGATTTGCCGGCCAATGCCAATCACATGACAACCGGCCTCAAAGCAGAGTTTTTTCTCCTGCGCCCTGGCGACGAGCTGCGCGCATCCGCACTACAACGGCGCATGTTGGCTGATTTAGGGCCGCCGCTGGGCGTCGTCTATGTCCATTCCCCCGAAGACCTGATTCTGTACAAAACCATTTATTACAGCCTGAGCCAGCAGACGAAACACATCAGCGACATCAGTATTATCGTGAAGTCCAACAGCGATACGCTGGAAATGGACTACATCCGCCGGTGGGTAGCCCGCCTGGGGCTGGAAGAAATCTGGCAGGATGTGTGGGCACAAATCGACAAATAGCTCGCAAGGGGCACTCACGATGACCGATCCCTTCTCCCAATTTATGGCCGGCGGCGACCTGCCCGCCTCCGCGCTTTCCTGGCTGCTGGACAGCTTTGCCACGCCGTTCATTGAAGCCGCCAAAGGCAAATGGCAGGACCAGAAGGAGCGCGCCCGCTGGGACGACGCGCTGCAAAGCTACGGCCAGAGCATTCTGCGCCACTACGGACGGCTGCGGGTGCTGGGCAAGACGGAAGATGTGCCCCTGGGTGATGTCTTCACTGACGTCTACATTCTGGACCAGATCAGCGCGCGCTGCCGCTTTGATATGCGGGAGTTGATGGAGAAACCGGTGGAACGCTTCGACCTGCCCCAGCACACAAGCGGACGGCGCAACGGGATGGGGCTGGTCAATCAGGGCCAGAGCCTCTACATTCTGGGCAAGCCCGGCGCGGGCAAGACGACTTTTCTCAAAAATGTGGCGGTGCGGGCTATTGCCAATCGTTTGGGATCGCCCACCCGAAAGCGGCTGCCGCTGTTTGTACCCCTGCACGAATGGGCCAACAGCCGCCACGACGAACTGCTGCCCTTTCTGGTAGAGCAGTTGGATGTGCATCACTTCCCCGAAGCCGAGGACTTTCTGGCACATCTGCTGGAAGAAGGCAGCGGGCTGCTGCTCTTTGACGGACTGGACGAAGTGCGCCAGGAGCAGGAGAAACGGGCCGAGACCGCGCGGGCGTTGCGCAACTTCACCGTCAAATACGACAATTGCCAGTTCCTCATCACCTGTCGGGTGGCGGCCAGCGAATACGCCTTTCCCGGCCTGCGCGATGTGGAGATGGCCGACTTCACCCGTGAACAGTCCCTGGACTACGCCCGCAAGTGGTTTGGCGACGCTACCCAAAAGTACGAGAGCTTTGCCGCGGACCTGAAAAAGCCGGAGAACGCGGGGTTGGCTGAACTGTGCAATGTGCCCCTGCTCCTCTCCCTGCTCTGTCTCTACTACGACGACGCCCAGAGCTTCCCGGCTCGCCGGGCCGAACTCTACGAGGACGCGCTGGACGCGCTCCTGCGCAAGTGGGACAGCAGCCGCCAGATTGCCCGGGACGAAATCTACCGGGGACTCTCCCACAAACGCAAGCAGCAGATGTTCGCCCACATCGCCACCCCGGCCTTTGAAAAGGGGCAACTCTACTGGACGACCAAACAACTGGCAGAGGAGATCAGCCGCTATTTGAGCCATCTGCCCGGCGCGCCGCCGTTGGAGGAAATCGACGGCGAAGCCGTGTTGCGGGCTATCGAGGCCCAGCACGGAGTGCTGGTGGAGCGTGCCCACAATATCCACTCCTTCAGCCACCTGAGCTTTCAGGAGTATTTCACCGCCCGCTATATTGCGGAGAATGAAGCCAGAGGTACAACCACACGACTGGCGCGAGAACACCTGACCGACCAGCGCTGGCGGGAGACCTTTCTGCTTACAGCCAGCCTGCTGGATAATGCCGACGATTTCGTATCTGCAATGGGTTTGACAATTGACAAAATAGCGCGAGACGGTTGGCTATTGGAAAGCCTGCATTGGGCAGAGACCAAAACCCAAGCGATGGATAGGCGAGACGAAGAGCGGCAGCAGGTTGCCGCTCTTCGTCTCGCCTATATTTCTCTCGCTCTCGCTCGCGATCGCGCTCTCGCTCTCGCTCGCGATCTTGCTCTCGCGCTTCATCCAGAAGTAGGTGTTGACTATGCGCTCTACTACGGCTGGGCCATCGCGGAGATTCTGGCGCGATACGACAATCTTACGAAAGAACGTTCCCAATTTGTGCGGGATTTCCCCCAATTGAGCGAATTCTGTCAAGAGATGGGGGCTAAAAAGATCAGTGCATCCCTTTCCCGTCTGCCACTTCCGCGCAGCACAAGCGATGAAACCGGTTGGCGCGGGTTGAGCGATGGGCTGTGGAAAATTATGCAAGAGGAGCGGGGATTTTTGCCGCCGCGAAAGCTTTCGTTGGAAGAGTATAGCCAGCAGAACGATTACTTCTACGCCAACGAACTGCTGGTGCGCTGTCTGGAACTGGCCTATGTGACCAACCGGCAGGCGGTTCTGGATGGGCTGTTGCGGCCGCCGGGGTCCCTCACCACCCCCTAGCGGCTGGTGGGCAGGTCGGTTGTTGACGGGTTGCCCCCGCCTCTTCCTGCGCTGTTGTCGGTAGCTGGCTCGCGGCAGGGCCAGATTCGTGCCAGCAAAAAGGCCCGACTTTCCAAGAAAGCCGGGCCTGGTGTACGGGTCATACCCTCAATAGTCCGTGTTCCATCTCCCCTACTGCCACCCCTCCAGCGCCTTCTTCACCGCGGCGCAGAAGGCATCGGCGCTGGCTCCATCCATCACCCGGTGGTCGTAGCTGAAGCCCAGGGTCGTCATGGGCGCAAAGGTGAGATAGTCGCCGGTGTTGGCTTCCAGAGGATGGCCCTGGCTGACGACGACGGGTCGCTTCTCAATTGCGCCCACGCCCAGAATCCCCACCTGGGGCTGCAAAATCACCGGTGTCTGGAAGATGCTGCCGCCGGTTCCGTAGTTGGTCAGGGTGAAAGTGCCCCCCTGCAAGTCCTGGGGAACCAGCTTGCTGGCCCGGGCACGCTCTGCCAGATCATTGACCTGCCGGGCGATCCCCTGCAAGTTCAGGTCGTCCGCATTGTGGATCACCGGCACAATCAGCCCGCCCAGGCCATACTCGTCCGGGGCCAGGGCCACGGCCATGCCCACATTGTAGCTGCGACGGATGATGACCCCTTCTTCGCTCCAACTGGCGTTGGCCGCGGGCACAGCCTTCAGCCCAGCCACAATCGCCTGCACCAGATAGGCGGTCAAGGTCAGATTCACCCCCGCGGCCGCGAATTCCTTTCTGTGGGCCTTGCGGTGGGCGATGACTGCCGTCATATTCACATCCCACAGCGTCGTGACGTGGGGCGCGGTAAAGGCGCTCTGCACCATATTTTTGGCAATAATCTGGCGGATGCGGGTGTGGGGCACGACCACATCTTCCGCCATGGAAGGGGCAGGCGCAGCAGAAGAACGGGCGGCCGGGGTTGCCTCTGCGCTGGTTTCGACACGCTCAACCGGCGCGGGCGCGGGTGCTTCCGTCGGATAGCTCGGCTCTGTGGGCAGATGGTCCAACCCGTCCCGTTTGGCCACAAAACGTAATACATCGTGGCGGGTGATCTCGCCCAATGCTCGCTCGCCGGCCACTTCCCGCAGGTCCACATTGTAGGCGGCAGCCAGGCGGGCCACGGGTGGGCTGATGTGGGCCGCTTCCTCTGCCGAGAGAGCAGGCGCGGGCGCGTCGCCCTGTTTGGCCTGGGCCACGTGGGAGAGTACGTCGTCTTTGGTGATCTGACCACCGCTGCCTGTGCCGCTGATGACGTCCAGGCTGATGCCCTCTTCCTGGGCCACCCGCCGGGCCACAGGCGTGGCTTTGACACTCTCGTCTGTCGTCTCCGGGGTGGGGGCTTTGGCCTCAGCCGGCGCGGGCGCGGCTTGCGCGCTTTCCTCGGCCGGGGCAGGCGCGGCTGTTTCCGACACTTCTTCGCCCTCCCCGCCGATGACGCCCAGCACCGCGGCCACATCCACAACTTCCCCGTCGGAGAAGTTGCGCTTGAGCAGTGTGCCACTCACCGGCGCGGCCACTTCCGTGTCCACTTTGTCCGTGGCGATCTCCACCAGCGTTGCGCCCTCGGTCACCGACTCGCCCTCTTTGGCCAGCCAACGCACAATCGTCACATCTTCAATGCCCACCCCTACATCGGGGAGTTTGATTTCGGTTGTCATAAAAGTTCTCCTGTAGAGAACCACTCAACCAATGAACTAGCGAACGAGTTCATTGATTGAGTGGCTGAGTCTCATCCCATCATTTCCAGCACCGTCGCCACCATCTGTTTTTTCCAGGGCAGAATCTCCTCTTCCAGCGTCCGGGAGACGGGGATGGATACCGGGGCCATGCCCAGACGCCGGGCCGGGCTTTGGAGCAGATAGGGCGCAATTTCATAGGCCTGGGCCACAATCTCTGCGCCGATGCCGCTGTTGGCATAGGATTCGTGGACAGCCAGCAGACGGCCCGTCTTGGCCACAGAGGCCAGCACTGTGTCGATGTCCAGGGGTTCCACCGAGCGCAGGTCCACCACTTCGACTTCGATGCCATGTTTTTCGGAAAGTTCCTCAGCGGCTTCCAGGGCCTGCAGCACACAATAGCTGAAAGTGGCAATAGTCAAGTCGCTGCCCGTCCGCTTCACATCCGCTTTGCCAATGGGAATCGTATATTCCTCGTCCACGGGCGGTGCTTCGCCCCGGGTGAAGTAGAGCATTTTGTGCTCCAGAAAGAGCACGGGATTGTCGTCGCGGATGGCCGATTTGAGCAGCCCTTTGGCGTCGTAGGGGGTGGCCGGGGCCACGATTTTAATGCCGGGGAAATGGGCGTAAAGACTGTCCACACTCTGGCTGTGCTGGCTGCCATAGCGTTTGCCCGCGCCCTGCTGCCCCCGAATCACCAGCGGGATATTGAGCAGGCCACCGGTCATATAGTGATATTTGGCGATCTGATTGAAAATCTGATCCGCGGCAACCAGACTGAAATCCATATACATCAATTCCAGAACAGGGCGCATCCCCACACTGGCCGCGCCCAGGGCCATGCCAAAAAAGCCCTGTTCGCTGATGGGGGTGTCGATCACCCGTTTGGAGCCGAATTCGTCGAAAAGATTGCGGGTGACCCGGAAGAGACCGCCGTAGCGGCCCACGTCCTCACCCATCACAAAGACATCCTCGTCCCGGCGCATCTCTTCGCCCAGGGCTTCGTTGATAACTTGGATATAAGTTGTTTTTCGCATGGATAGTTTTTCTCTCTGGTGCCTGGTACGTAGTCCGTGAACCAGTAATGACACTGGAATGCAATCAGCAACATTTGCCGGGTGGGGTGCGTTTCGTATGGCCGATAAGACAGACAGGTGGGTTCATTTCCACTGCCAGTAGACGCACAACGCACCACGTGTTACGTCCCACGCACTACGTCCGATACACATCCGTGTATGCTTCCGTCGGATCGGGCCAGGGGCTGGCTTCGGCAAAAGCAACCGCTTCGGCCACAGTCTCTGCTACCGCTGTATCAATTTTCTCGATATCCGCTTCGCTCGCGCCCCGTTCCAGCAGTCGGTTACGCAGCACCAGCACAGGATCGTGGCGGCGCTGTTCTTCGATCTCCTCGGCACTGCGATAGGTCTCCAAATCACCGGCCATGTGGCCCGCCAGCCGGTAGGTGATGCCCTCAATAAAGGTGGGGCCGTCGCCTGCCCGCGCCCGCGCCGCGGCCTCTGTCACCGCAGCGTGGACGATCTCTGCGTCGTTGCCGTCGATCTGCACACTCTCCATCCCGTAGGCCCGGGCAAAGAGATAGAACTCGCCCACAGACGACGTGCGCCAGGTAGGGGTCATCTCAGAGTAGCGGTTGTTTTCGCAGTAGAAGATGACGGGCAGCTTCCATTTGGAGGCCATATTGAAGGTTTCGTGCATAACCCCCTGGAAGAGCGCGCCGTCGCCAAAAAAGGTGATGGCCACCCGCCCTTCGTCCCGGATTTGGGAGGCCAGGGCTAGCCCCGCGGCGTGGGGAACCTGCGCGGCCACAATGCCATTAGAACCCATCATTCCGTGTTCGGGCGCGACAAAGTGCATGGAACCGCCCTTGCCGCCGGCAAAGCCATCGGCCCTGCCCAGCACTTCGGCAATGGCCCGGCCTACATCCATTCCGTGGGCCAGGCCGTGGTGGTGGCCCCGATAGGTGCAGGTGAGATAGTCATCGGGATTCAGCGCGGCTGCCGCGCCCACCGCATTGGCTTCGTGGCCGATAGCCGTGTGCATGGCCCCGCCGATTTTTCCCTGTTCCGCGGCTTGCAGCAAAAATTCCTCCACCTGACGGATGAGGAGAGCCTGACGGTACATTTCAGAGAGGGTATCCACAGGCAGCGCGGGTACGTCAAAGGAGACGGCCACCTGGGAGGGAAGAAAATCAGTCGAGGTAGAGATTACCCCGTCGAAAGGGAGTTCTGCAGAAGGCGAACCGGCAGACGTGGATACTTCGGCCAGAGCCACAGGAGTTTTGTTCATTGTTTCGTCGCTTCCTTCTTTTGTGCCGGGGAACTATGCCCCGAGCGGGATTTGAACCCGCAAATGACGACCGTTGGTTCAATTGTTAGACAAACGCAACAGCTTTAGTATACCAGAAACTCTCTGGTTTGCGTTGTAGGTGATCCTCCGAATTGCAAAATGAAGGAACAGGAAGCCCATACCGTTGGTCAATCGTTGGACATACACACAAATCCACACTACTGCGCACCAATTTCAGCGGGTGATCCTACGAAGGGGCAAGCCCGTTTTCCCGATTTCGATATGCGTCGAAGACGCAGAATCCTTTGGGTTCTGTCAGCCGCTCAATCAACATCCCACAGTCGAATCAGCCCGGCCAATGTGGGGCGGAAACCCGCGGCCCGGTAGAAGGGGTCCAGGTGCTCCTCGTAGTCCACGTGCAGCCACTCGCAGCCAGCGGCTTTGGCCGCCAGCTCGGCCTGCTTCACCAGCGCCAGCCCCAATCCCCGACGCCGGTAGTCCGGGTGAACCGTCGGATCGAGGAGGAAGGCGTGGACACCCCCGTCCCAGGCCACATAGACGAAACCCGCAAGCCGTTCGCCATCCCAGGCCCAGATGTGGGCGAGGCTGTGGGCCAATTCCGGCCAGTCGTCCCGCTCAATGTGCCGGGGCCAGGACGCGGCGTAGAGTACGTTGAGCGCGGGGCTGTCGATGGGTGGATTCAGGCGAAAGTCGATGCCGGTCATCTATCGCAACTCTCCTTTGCATAAATGGGGGCGATTCAAGGCTTTTATCTGTCCACAGATTTTGCAGATGACCACAGATTTCCTTTCTACGATCTGTGCAAATCTGTGCTATCGGTGGATACTTTTTTCTTTGGATTGGTTGAGTACACTGTAAATAAAGTGATTTGACGTTACCGTAGGTGCAGTTTTGAGCTGCACAGGCAGCCGAAGGGGCATTCGTCCCTTGCGCAGCTACAAGCAGCGCCTACAACAAAATTATTCGACTACAGAAGTTCGACTTTTCAGAAAAGTCGAACTTCTACGCCCAAAAAACTTTGTTGACGCTGTATTGAGCAAGCCGTTGCCTACCGGAGTTGCTTGCGCATGGAGACCTGTGGCCCGGCTGTGCCGGCCACAACGTCACCCGTCAGCTGAAATCCGTGGCGCGCATAGAATGGCTTTCCCGTCAGACTGGCGTCCAGCCGCAACGCGGGGATGCCCTGAGCACGTGCATACGCTTCCAGTTGCTGCAACAGCGCGGAACCGATACCCTGCCCTTGCTGGTCCGGCAGCACAAAGAATGTGACAACTTCGTTCTCTTCCAGGCCGGCTGTGGCGACGAGTTGTCCATTTTCCTCGGCAACCAGACAGGTGCGGGTACGGTTGATCTGCTCCACTTTGGCCGGCGAAAAATAGTCAATCAGCGGTTGAAGCTGCTCCAGCGGATAGTCTGCGCTGTTGGAGACACGCATAGTCTCGCGAATAATCGCTGACACGGCCTCTGCATCAGCCGAACGATATAAGCGGATATGCAGTCCACGCTTCGCCTCCTGGCTTTCCCACGCGGCCCGGTCAATCGCATAGATCACATCCTCGCCCGGCCACACATCCGCTGCATCGGTGTAAGAAGTATCCGATGTTCTGATCTCTTCTGCGCTGTAGCGAAAGGAGCGCACGTAGCGCATTCCCAGCTTCTCCATCACCCGGCGGGAGGCCCGGTTTTCCTCGTAGGTGGTGGCGACCACCCGCTCCACTCCCCATTCGCCAAAGCCCCGGTCAATGAGTGCCCGTGCCCCTTCGGTGGCGTAGCCTTTGCCCCAGGCGGCCCGATGCAGACGGTAGCCGATAGCCACCTCATCGGTTGTGTCACCCGTGGGACGGAAGACAAACCAGCCGATAAAATCTCCGGTTGCTTTTTCCTCCGCGGCCCAGAAGCCAAAGCCGGGTGTGGCGTCGGCATAGCGCAGGAAACTGGGGAGAATCTGCTGCTCGATGACTTTCCGGGGCGTGGGCGTGCCCCCGTTGATATAGCGCATCACCGCGGGGTCGTTGTCCAGCGCAAAGAGGTGGTCGGCGTCGTCCGCGGCAAAACGGCGCAAGCGCAGGCGCTCGGTTTCCAAAAGTATGTCTGACATCTGCGTACTCTTTCTCGTCGGCAGATCCACCTGGGCAGCCACGCGGCGCGGGTGAGATGGCCTGGGAGTCTGCCACAGAAGGGAAACAGTCGCGTACCCGTCAACGGCACGCCACAAGAAGCCAATCTACGCGGGCCGCTCCATCGAATAGAGCAAAAACGGCCCGATCTCGTCCTCTGCTGCCCGCTCAAAGGACATCCCTATCTTTTCGGCCACCCGCGCCGAGGCCCGATTCTCCCCGTCGATCAGACAGACCAGCCGGGTCAAGCTCAGTTTCGCAAAGGCGTAGTCCCGGATGGCGCAGGCCGCTTCGGTCGCCAATCCTTGCCCCCAACAGGGCCGGGCAATCGTATAGGCCACCTCCACTTCGTCCACGCCGTCAAGCGTCCAGGGCAGCAGGCCGCAGCGCCCGATGAACTGGCCGCTGGGTTTGTGAATCGTCGCCCACAGCCCCAATTCCGAGTGGCGCGGGTGGCCGTGCTGATGCCATTCCAGTTCCGCGCGGGCTTCTGCGTAATTACGGGGCGCGTCGGGGATGAAGCGGGTGATGGCCGGATCGGAGTAGAGTGCCCAGAGATCGTCCAGATCGTCGGGCGTCAGGTGGCGCAGGAGCAGCCGTTCGGTCTCCAGAATTTTCATCCGTCTGCTCCGAAAAGGGCGTTGAGAGGATAGACCGGACCGTGGCCGGGATAAACCCGGCGTGCGCCCTTCTCTCGCAGCCGATGCCAGCTTGCTGCCACCACATCAGAATCCTCCTGGCTGACAAAGGACGGATGGGTCAGATCGCCGGTGAAGACTTCGCCGCTGTCCAGCAAGAGGGACACACTGTCCGGCGAGTGGCCGGGGGTGGGCAGAATTTCGCCGGGAATGCCGATTTCGGCCAGGAATGCCCGGCTGTCCGCGCAGGGGATGACGACATTGCCGTCAGCGATAATTTCCGTATAGTTGTCCTGGGGCTTGATGTGCTGCGCCATCAGAGGAATGGCGTCCACCTGCAAATCCAGCACCAGCAGTCGCACACCCGCGTTTTTCATATCCTGGGCCGCGCCCGCGTGGTCGATGTGATAGTGGGTGGCCAGCCCGTAGCGGATTTCGGCCAGGGGAATGTCCATCCGGCGCAGGTTGGCGGTCAGATCGCCCCAGCGCCCCGGCCAGCCCAAATCCACCAGCAGCCGGGAAGTGCCCGCGCTGATCACCCAAAAGTGGGTAGAGCGATAGCCCACGTCAACGATTGTCAAGTTTGCCATACGCGCCGCCGATTGTCCGTCTGTTCAGTTCTATTGGGAGAAAACCGGATTTGCCCCGCTTCTCTGCTTCCGTTAAGATTGTACTCTCAAGCCCGTCCGCTGCCATCCAACAGGAGAAATCCAGTGAGCCACACTGATGCACCCTTTACCCCCCGGGAATTCCGCAATGCCCTGGGCCGCTTTGCCTCTGGCATCACAGTTGTAACGACTGTGATAGACGGAAAAACCCACGGCATGACAGCCAACGCATTTGTTTCTGTCTCTCTGGAGCCGCCGCTGGTGCT
Source organism: Caldilineaceae bacterium (assembly GCA_019637685.1). Lineage (GTDB taxonomy): Bacteria > Chloroflexota > Anaerolineae > Caldilineales > Caldilineaceae > JACQGT01. Next base: position 205,710 of record JAHBVF010000006.1, read on the forward strand.
GGTCTCCGTTGCCAACAAAGCGCACATGCACGGCTATCTTTCCCGGAGCGGGCGCTATGGTGTGAGTGTATTGACTGCCACACAAGAGGCATACAGCCAGCATTTCGCGGGCTTTGGCGCGCCGGATTTTGAACCCGAATTCGTGGAAGTGGGCGGCATTCCGCTGCTGGCCGAGAGCCTGGCCCATCTGGTCGTCAAAGTCACCGACGCGCACGTAGCCGGGGATCACACACTTTATATTGGAGAAGTGGAATATGTGAAGTGGTGGGACGGGCAGCCCTTGCTGTACTTTCAGGGGCAATATGCACAGTTGTAGACTGTTACGTCACACGCCTGCTTCCAGGGTTTTCTGATAAATTCCCCGCCTGCCGTTGCGCCGCACCCGCAACACCTCGCGGAACATTTTGATGGTATCCCGCACAGGGTTCACCCGGCTATCGGCCATATAATACCAATTGATGGGTACTTCCACCACCCGCAGGTGTCGGGAATTGGCAATGTATAACACTTCAGGATCAAATCCCCAGCCGCTGATAGTTTGATAGGGGAAGATGTCCTTTGCTGCCGCGCGGGTAAAGAGTTTGAATCCGCATTGGGTGTCTTCGATGCCGGGGATAATCAGCATACGCACGATGAGGTTGAAGACCCGGCCCATCAGATGGCGATAGCCTGGCTCGCCATAGCGCACGGCCCCAGGGATCTCCCGGCTGGCAATGGCCACGTCAAAGGAGCCGGCGGGCAAGTGGGGTGGCAAAAACTTGCTCACCTCCTCAATGGGCATGGACAGGTCTGCATCGCAGATGAAGAGATACTCCCCCTTCCCCACCAACATGCCTGTCTTCACAGCCGCGCCTTTGCCCTGATCGCTGTGGAGCAATTCCAGGGTAAATCCATCAGCCGCGTTCACCTTTTCAGCAAAAGAACGAACCACATCACTGGTTCTGTCAGTCGAACCATTCTCTATCACAAGAACTTCCGCCTGATAGTCTTGCTGGCGCAGAAAATGCCCGATCTTTTCCAAAGACCCCGGCAACCGCTTTTCTTCGTTATGGGCGGGGATCACAATTGTCAAAAAAGGTCGTTGCACAGGTCACTACCTTATCAAACTGAAGAGAGCGAGCAAAGAAAGTAGCTGCACAAAAAGGGTGCTGCTCCAAAGCAGATAGGCCCCGGAACACTGCTGTCGGCAGGCCATCCACAGTCCGGCCAGGCTGTTCACCAGCCAGGTAGCCAGCCCGATGGACGGCAGCAGGAAAAGCGCGTTTTTGGGGCGCACACTATCCGGCAGCCCTGTCGCGTCATAATGAAAAATCATCCGTTCTGGCAGGCCAGGATAGGTGGAGAAGAGCGCGGCAAAGAGGAGAAGCACGCCCAGGAATCCAGCCCCAAGCAGCCAACGGCTCAACGAATCCTGTAGTACTGTATAGACGCAGAGTCCAGACTGTTGCCGCTCTACGGCCAATGTGCGGGAAGGGCCTAGCCGGTTATACGCCTGCAACGCGGCCAAAAATTCTGTGGGCTGCGCGGGCGAGATGGCAAAGAACTGGTCCGCTGTCTGCAGCCAGAGCGAGGCCAAAGGCGGGCGTGAGGCGAGCAGATCTATGGACTGTCCGTCCTGCCCTACAACCTGGCGTATATAGGGGGCGGGCCACGTGCGCGGCGAAGGGGACAAAGCCATCTCTCCTTCGCTGACAATCAGTTCGACGGCGGGAAGCGGGATGACCACACACTGCGCGGCCCAACGAATCCGCAGCGCGTCGCGGTCGAGCCAATACTCCAGTGTGAAAGCGCTCCACGTGCGATAGAACAGATGGAGCAACAGAGGCAGGCTGAGCAGAATCAGCGCGAGGAGAACAAAGCTGAGAATATCCGCCTGGCGACGGGTGAGCCAACCAGCCAATGCCAAATCAATAAGAAGAATCCAGACAGAGACGGCCAAGCCCGTCCACCGGCTGCTGTCCGGCGCTGGTCGAAAGACCATGGACGAATGGCTCTGCTCCGCGGGCGCAGAATAGGTCTGGACGCTCATTTGGTTCCCACCGCAGGGAAATGCCAGCCATCCAAATGGGGAAGGCTGGCATGGCTGGTCAGGTCGATACCCAGAGGTGTCACACTGACATACCCATTTTCTACAGCGCCGATATCGCTGCCGTCCGCGGGGATACCCGTGGGTATTTCGCCGCCAAACCAAAAATAAGGACGGCCCCAGGGGTCCATCCGCTTGACCAGCACATCCCGATAGATGCGCTGTCCCAGATGTGTGGTCTGTACCCCGCGCAGCTCCCCGCGCGGCAGGCGGGGCAAATTGATATTGAGAAGGGTGTAGGCCGGCAGCCCGTTGGCGATTGCTTGGGCCGCGATCTCCGCGGCAATCTCCGCGGCCCCAGCCTCTACCACATCCGGCCTGGCAGATCCGCTCTCTGGCCCGCCCAAACTGACGGCCAGGGCAGGCACGCCATTGATTATCGATTCCATTGCGCCGGCCACCGTGCCGCTATAGAAGACATCTGTGCTCAAATTATACGCGCTGTTGATACCGCTGACCACCAGATCAAAGGTCACATCCACTGCCCCCAGCAAGCCCAATGCCACACAGTCCGAGGGCGCGCCGCTGGATGCGTAGGCCGTGCGCCCATCCGGCCACACAACTTCGCTCATGCGCAGGGGTTTGTGCAATGTCTTGGGATGTCCGGCCGCGCTCCAGTTCCGCTCCGGCGCGATGACCGTCACTGTGCCGACCGCGTCCAGCGCCGCGGCCAAGGCTTGTATACCCGACGCGTTTACGCCGTCGTCGTTTGTGACCAAAATGTTGGGCATTCGCTCCCTGCCTCGGATGAGAAATGACAGTAAGGACAAATCCCGCTGAATGGATGATAGCTGATTACTCTTGCTTCTTCAATCGCACATAGACCCGCACTTCTTCGCTGACAGTTTCGTTCCCGGCCCGGTCTATGGCCTTGACCTTAAAAACGTGGCTTTGGAGTTGTGTGCCATTGCTGGTCACCACAACCGCAGCACCATTGCCAAACTTACGCCAACGCCCCGGCGAGATATCGGGGTCGTCGCTTTCAAAGCCGGGCCAATTCTCTGCACCGGGTCCTTCCACCGAGCCAAGATTGGACCAGGCAATCTGCCAACGCTCGTTGAAAGGCGCCACCCGACTGGTGGTAAAATAGCTGCCGTCGATGGCAAATTCCACCCGATCCATTGCCCACGTATCGTTGACAATGGCGTTGATGTTGATCTGTTCGTCATCTTCCACCACATACAGACGGTCCGGTTTGGGATCGCTGATGACAATCGATGGCGGCGTCTTGTCGATGGTGAAACGGGTCTTCCATTCCCGCACGCTGCCATCGCCCCTGGTCACCAGCAGGCGCATTGTGTAAAGACCCTCGCCCAATCCATCGGTGTTCAAAACTTCCAGAACGCCATTCTCCACCTGTTCGCCATGTTCGGGGCCGATCTGCTGCCACTCGGACGGATTCAGCCCGGTGCCAAATTCGACCCGATAGTTGCGAAAATCGCCCCGGGCATTGCCTTTGATCTCGACTGTTGTGCTGATATAGCCGCCGGGTTCAGGGAAGGTAATCGCGACTTCGGGGTCGAATTCAAAGGCAGCGTTGCTTTCACCGGTGGGTGGCTGAGCAATTCCACTGTCGCGCACCCAATCCTCGGCCTCCGGGGGCAGAATCAGATAGACTCTGGTCTCCCGGTTTTCGGGAGGGGTGGCAGCCGTAGCCAACAGCCCATTGCTGGTGTCAATCTCAAAGGGCTGCCAGAGATTGTCCTCCACCTTTGGTTCGGTCCCGGCAATAAAAAGTTCCGAACGCTGCTGCTGGCAGTTGGGGGAAGGCAGCAATCCGCTGGGGAGACAGATAGTACGGGAGACAATATTGGCTGGTTGTTCATACCACTGGGCAGGCAAGCCCTGGTGATAGTGTCGCATGACCGCGTTCCAGATGGGGGCCGCGCCGGTCGCGCCGGTGGTGCGGTCCATGGATTCGTTGTCTGTGTTGCCCACCCAGACGCCCACTGTCAGTTGGGGTGTGAAACCCATTGTCCAATTATCTTTGTTGCCATTGGTTGTGCCCGTCTTGGCCGCCACCCGGCGGTCTGGCAGGGTGAGCAGGCTGTTGGCTCCAAACATCGGTGCGCGGGCCACATCGTCGCTCATAATGTTGGAAAGCAGAAACTGGGCATCCGTGCTGATGATGCGTTCCACATTTGGCTGTTCATACTTTTTCAGCACATTGCCCGCGGTATCCCGCACCTGCAAAATCGCCACCGGGTTCAGGTTGCGAAAGCCTGTGCGCCGATTCTCTGGGGGCACAGGCTCCCCTGCCTGCACGCCGCTGTTGGCCAACACGCTGTAGGCATAGGTGTGGTCAAGCAGTGTCACCTCGCCACCGCCCAGCACAAGGCTGAGGCCGTAGAAGTTCAGCCCTCGATTCAGCCCATTGATGCCCAGGCGATGGGCGGTGCGCAGGGCATTTGCCACCCCCACCTGGTCCATCACCCGAATGGCGGGGATATTGAGGGATTGGGCCAGGCCGTTGCGCAGGGTGACCGGCCCCCGGTAGCGCCTGTCATAGTTTTCAGGCACATAGGACGTGCCATCTGCCTGGGGGAAAGCGGTGCGCACATCCAAAATCATCGTGGCGGGGGTCATCCCTTGCAACAGGGCAGTGAGATAGACATACGGCTTGAAACTGGAGCCGGGCTGACGTTCGGCCAGCGCCACATTCACCTGGCCGTCGATGTCATCATTGTTGTAATCCAACGAACCCACCATCGCCAGAATCTCGCCTGTATCCGGTTTGATCACCACAACCGAAGCGTTGTTGACATTCTTCCCCTGGCTTTGCAGACTGGCAATATGTTCCCGCGCCACTTGCTCGGCATACTTTTGCAGGTCCACGTCCAGGGTTGTATAGACGGTAACGCCCTTCTTCCAGATAAAGTAGGGTTCATCGATGGTGTTGAATTCGTCCTTCAAGCGTTCCAACGCATAGAGCGCGAAGTGGGGGGCTGTGAGCACGTCAAAGCGCTCGGCGGCTGATTCGCGCAGATTCAATGTCTGGGCAAAAGCAGCGTCGGCCTCGGCTTTGGTCAGATAGCCGGCTTCCTGCATGGACTGGAGTGTGATTCCCTGGCGAATCTTGGCATCTTCCGGGTTGTTGATGGGATTGTACGCGGGCGAATTGGGGATGGGCGCGAGCATCGCGGCTTCGGCCACCGACAGTTCACTGCTGCTCTTGCCAAAGTAGACCTGGCTGGCTGCCTCGATGCCATAGGCCAGGTTTCCGTAAAAGTTATAGTTGAGATACCACTCCAGAATCTTCTCTTTCGGATACTGGCGGGTCACTTCCATAGCGAGAATGACTTCTTTGATCTTGCGGGCGTAGGATTGCTGGGTACGTTCTTCCGCGGGAATGATCACATTTTTGATCAACTGTTGGGTGATGGAGGAGCCGCCCTGCACATCGCCGCCCTGCAAATTGGAGACAAAGGCGCGGAAGAGGCCGCGCATATTGACGCCGGGGTTATCCCAAAAATTGCGGTCTTCCAACGCCACCGCGGCCTGAACCACAGCCGGAGACATCTCATTGAGGGGAATATACGTGCGGTCGCCCCGAAATGGCCGGGGGTCCACACTTTCATAGAGCAGGTGCTGGCCGGTGCGGTCATAGATACGCACCGTCTCGAACTCGTCCTGTTGCTGCTCGATGACGCTGGCGTCGGGTAGCTGCTGGGCATAGAATGTGTAGATGCCAAAGACAGTGGCCGCGCCCGCGCCCACCACACTGACAAGGGAGAAGAAGACAACCAGAACAATCGCGGCTGCCCCCTGGCCTACCCAAAACCAGGGACGAGGGCGGTTGTCAACAGACCGCTCCCGTTTGCGCCGTCGCATCAAAATTCTATCGTGCCGATTGGATCGTGACATAAAAGCTCGCTGAACAGATGGTGGATAATGCCAGTAACACACATATCAACGATGTGCGGACGGCCCAGTTCCACCCACTAGAGTGCATCACACAGAGATTCCCGGTTCGGAATCTGTCGAACAAAGGCATTCAAACAAAGAAGCGGGGCAACCAGCGGCTGCCCCAATCACACGCTTCTCTATTGTAGCACCCGGCTTGGCATGGCCCAAACAGATTGGGCAAGGAACGCCGCCGCACAAATAAAGACAGTTACGAGAGGACCGCGAGACAGGCCGCTGGAAACAGACGCCACCACAGACTCCGCTGTGGTGGACAAAGTTTACTCGACCTTTTCCACCACCAAAAAATGGCTCAAGCCCAAAGCCATCAGGGGCGATCTTTCCAGCCCGTAGGTCAAGCGGCGCAAGAGCTGGCCCACGCTGGGGTGGCGGCGGGCCAGATTGTCATAACCGGGGAAGATTTGGCGATGACTGATGATTCGCACAGGTTCGCCCACAAAGAGCGAGAGCAACCCCCAGGGGGTATAGGCCCGCACGTGGGGAACCAGCCGGTTGCGCAGGGGATCGGGCAAATAATTGACAAGCGGCGTATTGCCGAAGTGATATTCTCCCTGCCAATAGTGGCCGTGGGTTTCAAAGGGATAGAGCCGGTTGGGTGCAAAGATCACAGCGCGCCCGCCGGGACGCAGCACACGCGCCATCTCGCCTGCGGCCAGGCGATCGTCCTGCACGTGTTCGATCACTTCGTGGCTCAGCAGGAGATCGAAGCTGTTGTCAAGATAGGGCAACTGTTCGCCCCGGCCCAAAACCAGACCGGCATCCGGCGCATTTTCCACCGCGCCCAACAGATGCTCGCCCTCAATGTCCAAGCCGTGAACCTGGGCCGCGTGGGTCTGCAATGCCCGCACGTACATGCCCACACCACAGCCATCCACCAGCACTTTGTCCAGGCGCGCGGGGGCCGCGGCCAGAATCATTTGCAGCCGCCGCTCCTGGCCCGCACGCCACACAAAGGAGGGATTGCCCCGCAGCGCGGCCCGGCTGTATTGTGTATTGGGTTTTACGTCTTGCGAAAAATCTTCGGCCACCGCCACTTTTGTCCTTCCCCTCTGCCGATTTCTATACTTTATTTCCTATCCCACACAATTTTCCTATCTCACACGGTTCCCACGTGGATGGCGACTGTGCCCAACATCTTTCTGCGAAAGAAAACATTCTTCAACCCGACCCGCTCCATCTTCAGAGCCAACATTTCGGGTTCGGGAAAACCGAGGGTGCTGGCGGGCAGATAGCGATAGGCGCTGCCCCGAGGACTGATCAATTTGCCCAACAGGGGCAGAATGCGAAACATATACAAGCGCACGGCTGGCCCCATCAACACTTGGGTGGGCGGAGCAGTTTCCAGACAGACCACCCGTCCGCCCGGCTTCGTCACCCGCACCTGCTCAGCCAGCGCGGCTTCCAGGTTTGTCACATTGCGCAGCAGGAATCCGCTCGTCACCGCGTCGAATGTGTCATCGGGAAAGGGCAGACATTGGGCGTCGCCCTGGGAAAAATGGAGCGGAGAGAGGGGGAGTGAGGCCGCTGAGACGCGCCTCTGTTCTCCGGCCCGCCGTCCTACCGCCATCATTTCATAGGTAAAATCGCAGCCGATGGCGGTGATGCCCGGTTGCTGCCGCAGGGCCTCTTTGGCAATATCGCCAGTACCTGTGCCGACATCCAGCAATCTGCCGTGGGAGGGCAGATCGCACAGGCCAATCAACTCCCGCCGCCACGCGACATCCTGGCCGCCTGTCATCAGCCGGTTCATCAGGTCATAGCGCGGGGCAATCTCGGCAAACATTTGGTTGACGTAGGCAGCTTTTTCTTCGGGCGATGGTAGATAGGACATAAATCACAGAGTAAGTGGTGAATTGTGGATTGTGGATAGGGGAAGATTCGGCCCTACAGCCCAACATTCCTTCTTTTTTCCAATGCTTCGATGCGTTCGGTCTGACTGACGATCAACTCAGCCAGGAAACCGACGAGAAAGAGCAGGACACTGATCACAGCCAGAATGCCCGCGGCAATAAAAATAGGCCGTTGCTGGGTGTCGGTGAAGACATACAGACCGGTCAGATAGAGAAAAGTCAACAGACTAAGGACGATACCCCCCAGCCCCAGCCCGCCAAAGAAACGCATAGGCGCGCGGCTGAAAGTGAGCAGGAATTTGACCACCAACACATCCAGCAGGCTGATGGGAATCCGGCTGAATCCGAATTTGCTGCTGCCGGCAGGCCGGGGTTTGTAGGGCGTTTTCACCTCGCCCAGCCGAAAGCCCTGATGCGCGGCAATCATCAACAAAAAACGGTGCCAGTCCGAACGCAGGGGCGGGAAATTCTCGATCACCTCGCGGCGCATGGCTTTAATCCAATTGCCGTCGTGGACTTTCACACCGGCCAGATTGCGCATGACGATATTGTAGATGGCACTGGCAAAGACCTTTCCATCCTTGCGCCCCTGTCGCCACCCCGCCACCACATCCAAATCGTTGGCTTCCATATAGCGCACCAGTGTGGGCACATCCACCAGCGGGTCGGATTCCATATCGCCAGGGATCAAAATGACAATCTCGCCGCGGCTGGCGTTGAACATTTTTTGCAGGCCGGCGGTCATTCCCTGGCTGCGTCGGTTGGTAAAAACCTGGAGCAGCGGATATTTCGTTTGCAACTCAGCCAGCAGCCCATCTGTGCCATCGCCAGAGCCGTCGTTGACAACCAGCACTTCGCCCACACAGCCCAGTTCGGCATAGGCGGCAAAAGATCGCTCTACAACCTGGACAATCGTGCCAGCTTCGTCTCTGGCGGGCACAACCACAGAAACATACGGCTGGGTCGAAGGCGAAAGGGGATCAGTTTCTTGGGTCAAGATTCTTTCTTTCTATAGACGGTGGAATTGGAGGCAACTGACAATTCCACCTCCCGTGTGCGGCCGTCGATAAAATCGTAGAGCGTCTGCACGGGTGGAACGGCCTGCTCCCGCCACCAGATGGGATGGATGAGAAGATGTAAGGGTTGTCCTGTTTGAAAGGCGTGGCTTTCCAGCGGCTGGCCAAACCGCCAAAGCCCCCGAGACTCGGCCAGGTAATGAATCTGTTTGGTGAAGTGATTCATATACGTGTGCAGACGGGGGGCTGTCAACGATTGATCACTGCCCACCACAAAGGGCGGTGGTCGGTGGATACTGACGACCGGCACTTCCACGCCAAACCACTCTTCCACCATCCGTGCCTCACGCCCACACTGGCGATTCAACTCTTCCACGCTGGCGTCAGGATAGGCAGCACAATCAAAATGTAGCCCCAGCCGATGGCCCATTGCCAGAAGTTCATTTATCATCCGGCTGCCATCCGACGAAAACGGGTTGTAATGTTCAGTGCGGACAAGGACGAAAAAGGTAGAAAATATCCCCATCTCCGCCTCGATCCGCGCCATACGCAGCGCCGCGGTCAGGTCAAAATCGATGTCGTGGCGCAGAAGTACGAAACGCTTCCCACGCGCCAATAGGCACTGGGCGTCCTCAAACCTTGCCGGCTCATACCCGGATTCCAGTAAAGCAGTCAACAGGACCCGATAGTCCTCGTATGTGAAACACAAGCCCATTCTTATCAGGTCCCTCAATGTACCGGACAAAAAGTAGTGGCTGGAACCCATTTGCTGGCCCAGCCACTACGGGATTCTTCTATTATACTCGACAGACCTGCCTGACAGGAATTTCGCGCTTGTTCGACACCTCTACGGCCAGGACAAGAAAGACATCAAAACTCAATCTTCTGGCAGACGGCAGTGTACGGGGCGAGCCGGTTCCCGATCAGCCATTCCCCATCAATAGACGCCCTCCCCACTGGCAGAAATTTCTGCATTCTCTGCGTCCAGTTGCTGCATCTGTTCCCTGGCAACTTCCAGCGCCTGCCGGGTCTCCTTCAATTGTTGCAACAGCGAACCGGGCACCTGTTCACCATAGGTGTTACGCTGGACCACCAAATCCTCCATTTGCTGCTGAAGAAGAAGAATCTCTTTTTGCAGATATTGCAATTCAAAGCGGCGTCCTTCGGTCAGAAGTGCTGCAACATTTTCGTCGCTCACCTTGGAATGGATCTGGCGGGCCAGATTATTCTGGTTGTCAATCACCCAGCGGCGCAGAAATTCATTGCCCACGGCCCATCCACCGTGGATTTGGCGCAGATAGCCCAATTTGTGCATCCCATAAATGAAGTTCTCCAGAACAGAAGCAGATGCAATGTCAAGATCGCTCTGAAGGGTCTCCTCATCCACAACGCCGTGTCGGGTTACCGCCAACAAAATCTGGCGTTCGGTAGGGGATAGATGATCGTAATCGACTTGCAGAAAGCCAGCCAGAAGGTGATCCGCCTGTAAATCCTTGGACTCCACAGGCCGCAGCCGGCCAACCCCAGGTTTGTCAGCCACAAAGAGCCGATGGCAAAGGAACTGGATTAGGTAGGGATGGCGATGCGTAAATACCATAATATCTTCGAGCACACTATCATCTACCGTCACCTCTATCTCATTCTGTTCCTGATGGATAAGCGCCTGGGCTGCTTCTACATCCAGACTCCACAGGTTGACCAGATTGAAGCCAAAAAGGAAGGGACTTGTCAACCAATCCCGCATCATTTCGTTGAGCTGCATCAATTGCTTGGTGGCAGTCAGAATTGTGCGGTGTTCGCCCTGTTGCAAGGAACGCCGTAGCCGTGCCAGCGCCCGGTTATCGTGGCGGGCAACATTGATAAGCGCTTCCCCTTCGTCGATAAGCAACAGCAACTGCTTGCCCTGGCTGCTCAACGTGCGCTGGATGGATCGGAGAATCCTGCGGACATCCATCTCTTCCAGGGCAGGAATGTCTACGCCCAGGGCCTCAAAGCGTTCGGTCTCGTCCTCAACAGAAATAAAGAGTTCGTAGGCCAGATCAGAAGCAGACTCGCAGGCTTCAATGTTCCAAAAAAGAGGGACGAGAGAAGAGTCAGGGTCCTGGTCTGCCAGCCATTCCAACTGACGCAGCACCGATGTCTTGCCCATACGGCGCGTGCCCACAAGCCAGATGGCCGAGTCTTTTGTGTTCAAGAGGTGATCGAGAAGCTTGTGGCGGCCGTAGTGGTCTGGCCCCCTCAGCCACCGTCCAACAATAAATGGGTTACGCATCTTTTACTCGAATTCCATGATTGACCTTCAAACAATCCGACCACCTAAATTTAAGTATGGACAACTCGAGGCCCATTACGCACACAGGGGTTTTCCCCAGGCTACGAGCCAGCAGGCGGCAAGACAGAAGCACCCTCTGCCTCGTCCATTTTGTCAATTTCAACCGAGTCCCCATCCGCTACAGAGCCAACGTCCCGGTGATCTTCCTCTTCTTTCTCTGCCTCTGCCTCATCCGCGGCCAGATGTCCATTGCGTTTATTGGCTGCCGCAATGCCCGCGTGGAGATCATTGCCCACTCCCTCGATATGCTCGTTGGCATACTCCACATCATCCAGCCTGATTTGCCGCCTGCCCTCTGCAAGCATATGGTTCACAGCTTCCAGCGCATACTGTTGCAGCCGATAAGGTTTCCCTCCACTTTGTTCCAAAATGTATTCCAGCGCGGCTGGTTCGTAATCATAGAAACCTCGGATGGGTTCGGTCAGCAGTTCAATTGCCTGCTCCCGGGCAAAGGGCTGCAATTCAATTTCGTTGAACAGGTTGTACCACGGGCTTTCAATGCGATCCCAATCTTTGCTGATCTGAATGCCCGCCACCACTGCACCCAGCGTGGCAGCAAAATCCCGCATAAAGATGCGCCGCAACCGCTGCTGTACAATACGATTGTATCCGCTCATTACATCCATTTCGTCCATGAGCAGAATAATACGAAGCTGTTTGAGCGGGTAACGCTTGGCCGCATAGGAATGCAATATTCGAATCAAATCCCGCAGATCACGGCTAAATTCCCGATCGGTGTAATTGGCGTCGGCTGTCTGATAGTAGAGAAAATCAGACAGATTCGGACGGATCTCTTCATTTGAGTTGGCAAGCGTCAAGGAGCCGCTCAATATCTCTTCCATCAGAAAGTGGAAAAAGCTCTCTTCGGCCGTCCCTTCCAAATCGATGTAAAGCGGGATAAACCAATAATCTGGATCATCCACTTCCCGCAGGCGGCTGGATAGCTGGTAGAGCAGCGTCGTCTTGCCAATCCGGCGTTCCCCGTGAATCATAATACTGTTGTTGTGCAGGGTGTCTACGATTCTTTGGAGCAAATCATAACGACCGAAGAACATATCCTCCCGCCGCACTGGTTCGCCGCTGACAAAGGGGTTGAAACCGCGGCTCACCGCGTCTCTGGCCCGCCGCCGGGTACGCGAAATCTCTGTCACCGAATAGGCCGCGCCGGCCAGGGCAACCAGGCCAGTCACCATCAGCGCCACAAAATAGTCTTGACGAATGGGGGGCAGAAAAGGCAGATCGATGATTGCAGGCGGCGCGATCAAATCCAGGCTCAATCTCACCACATCAGAATAGTTGAATGCCTGATCCCTGGCCTGAAGTTCTACATTGAGCAGCCCTGTGTTCATGTCAGTAAGTATCAAGCTGTCATCAGCCACCACTTGCCATGAACCGATCTCACCCGGTCGGCTCAACCGGTATAGCACGGCCAGGTCTTTGCGCGCCGTATACAGATCGCCGGCCACATAATTAACAAATATCTCGCCGCCGGCCTCTACCTGAACGCTTTCCATACCGGAAAGAATGGGCGTGCCCCCCACCCGTTCAAAGCGAATCCAGGGCGCGGTTTTCTCTGGGCGGTATAAAGTCAAGCCATCCCGGCCACCGAACCAATAGCTATCGCCGGAACGGCCAATCGCCAGAATAGCCGCGCGGGGCAGGACAGTATCCACCACCAGTGCATCCCACGTGCGTCCATCAAAACGGCTGACGCCACCTTCGCTGCCAATCCAGAGAGAGCCATCCACCGGATCTGTATAGAATCGATAAAGCAGTTTACTGGGAAGATTGGCCTGTTCGGTCAGGTCGTGCCATTCCCGATTGTCCCAATAGCTGATGCCTGCCAGATCAACGCCCACCCACACGCCGCCGCTGGTATTTGGGTCCGCGGCCAGGGCCACTATCGGGCCAGAGAGCAATCCACCTACGCTATCGGGCTGGCTGACGTGATGCTGCCAACTGCCGTCCACCTCCCGCACATAGAGACCGTCGGCCAGTGTTCCTACCCAGAGACGGCGCAATGAGTCTATCGTCATCGCTTTGATATGGCGCCCGCTCACTTGGGGAACTTCCTCGATTGATTCGTGTTCCACATCATAAAAGGCCAGACCCTTGTCAGTCCCAATCCAAAGGCCAAAGTTCTCGCCCAGGAGTGTGGTCACTAATTCTGATGGGAGTGAGCCAAGCGAGACAGGCCGCTCCCATTCATCTTTTGCCTTATTATATAAGGCAAGACCCGTGTGTGTGCCAGCCCAAATGGCCCCGTGATAGTCACGGGTCAGGGCGCTGATGGCATTCGACGGTAGCTGACTGTTAGATGTGTCGTATATTTTTTCGCTTTCCTGGCCTGGGCCAGTCGACTTCAGGCGAATGCCTGCATTTGATGTGCCAATCCAGAGCTGGGCATCATCGCTGCTTTCCAAAGCTGAAATACGGTTGATGCCTGGAAAAGCCACATTGTCGGCCAGTTCTTTGACCCACATTGTTTCGTCGAATCGAAAGACACCTGATTTAGTGCCAAACCAGATCAGGCCGTCCTCATCCACAGCCACGGCCTGCACAAAGGGTGTTGTCAGACCGATTTCACCCTCGCCGGAAAAGGCGACGAGCGCGGATCTGTCCAACACACGGAACGGGCCATTCCCCCCGGTCCCGCCCCATACAACACCCGACGCATCGCCAGCCAGCGAGGCAATGGGGGCCGGGCTGGTCAACTGCAAAACTTCTGTTGAAATACCCGTCCAAATGCCCGTAGCCGGTTCGCGCCAGGCCAGTTTGCCATCAGCCGCAACCCAGACAGGCCCCGTGGGATCGGCCCATAGCGCGGTGACGTCTGTCCCCGGCACGCCTTCTGCAACCGTAACCGCTTGCCATTGATCCCGCTGGTGGATCCAGAGACCCTCTACTGTTCCCACCCAGATTGTGTTGGCCTGGCTTTCCAGAGCCTGCACCCGTACGCCCCGCAGAAATTCAACCTCTACCGCGGCTGACTCATCCCACACATACAAACCACTATCCGAGCCAATCCATATCTGCGCTTCTACCGACATCAGCGTGTGGATAGCACCGGGCAGATCCATCACTTTTGTCCAGGTTGTGCCATCCCACGAAATCACATCCCCGTCGCTCGTGCCAGCCCAAATCTTGCCGGTGACAGCGCTGGCAATCAGCACATTCACACTGCCCGAAAATGAATAATCTTCAGGGCGATAGTTCGTCCATTCGCCATTAAAGCGGCTGATGCCCGCGTCTGTGCCAAACCAAATTTGCCCTGTAGCGGGAAGAATCGCCAATACGTTATTTGAGGCCAGACCATCTTCCCGTCGATAGGTCTTCCACGGTGACAAGATATTGGCCTGGGCAGAGACGAGAACCGGTTGCAAAAGAACGCTGAGAAGCCCCAAGGCAAAAAGCCATCGGGAAATACCGACGTAAGAAATCTGCAACGAGAAGGGGGGCCGGTTTTGCATATCCATACCGTTTCCTTATTCTGCCATTCAAGTGAATTGTGCGTGATTTAGTGCAATAACTGTGGTCGAAAAGCCGTTCATCAGCCTTACAGGACTAAGAAATGCCCGCAGTAATATGGATAGTTAACTAACCAATTCTATGCTATAGTTACCGTCTATAGAAAGAATAGCCATTAATGAATAGTATAAATTTGACGACCATCCAATACTAATATACGAAAAATGACAACGGCAACAACAATAAAATTACGTAAGTTTCTTCGACTAATACAAAGAATACAGCAAGGTAAAGGTTTTGTCAAACATATTTGTTTTGTTTTTTTACTTATTGTACAGATACATGGGTAACCTCAACACACTGTATTATCAGGTGTTTTGGTTACAGGATCAGGAGAGTAGCAAGATGGCAATCCCGAGCCATATGAACAATTTCTTCCACCTGATGGGCCGGTACCAATGCAATCTTCTTCCCATTTTGCTGGTTGTAGTGACCCTATTTGTCCTTCCCTTCAGCCAAGCCGATGTATATGCTCAGGATGGTACGACGGTGCATATAGTCACGCCGGGCGAGAATCTGTCATCAATCGCCCGTCGCTACAATGTGTCTGTCGCCGTATTGATGGGCTACAACAGCATTCGGAACGCGAACCTGATTCGGCCAGGACAGCGCATTCTCATTCCAAACACCATACACCCCCAGTCCACAAGCACATCGCCTGCCCTCCCTTCGGCACAGCCCACCAGGTATTCAAGAGATCTGTCTGTGGAGAGCCAGACAATCCGACCAACACCCGTTCCGATAACAGCTATCGCTACCAGTATCCCGCCAAGCCGGGGAGGAGCGACAGGGTTCACCACAATCGGTGAACCAGTCTATACTGTGCGCCGGGGTGATACTCTCTCCGGCATTGCAGCCCAATTTGGTGTGAGTATCACCGGTATTTCCAGACGCAACAATCTGCGCTCGATGATCATTTACGTCTCCCAACGGCTGATCATTCCGACGACCAGTTCGGCTCCCCTGCCATTCCCAACGGTCAGACCGTCCGCTCAGGAAAGTCAAATGCATGTACCCGTGGCAACGCCCGTGCAGGTGACAACGCCGATTCAGGGAGAAACACCCGCGGCCCCGGCAACACCTGTGCCTGTCGTGACAGACGTGCCAACCGCAACACCCCACTCGACCGCGGAACCGGCTAGTGACCCATTCCCTACTTTTCTGCCCCCGGTCAAGGCCACGGTCACGCCAACCCCAGGCGGCCCTTTGCAGTAATTTGTTGCAGTAATTTGTTAGGGACTTCGTCTGCACGGACTTTATCAAGCTGCTTGGGGCAAACGACCAGATACAAATCAATGGGGTGTGACAAGTTGTAGCCGTCCAATTCCCCCATAAATCTCTGGCCCATCCACAGGCATACCAGCAACAGCCAGCGCAGGATGCAGCAGCGACGCAGCCTCTCTGGCTGTTGCTATTGGCGCACCGACCACCCCAACAAACGCGTGGCTCCAGCGGAAGCGTCCGCGCAAATCCGTTGACACCCCCAGACGGACCAGCGCCGCCACCGCGTCTTCGCCCAGGTGCAGACTCGCTTCGTCGTTGACCGCGCCGGCCACAATCGTCCCCACCGGCCAGCCAGCAATCCACGCGGCCATGTCAGCAGACTGCTCCGAATCGGCAAACGTATCAAACACGGCCTGGCCCAACAGATCGCCCTGGGCATTGAGAGCAATCAGATTGTAGCCTCGCTCCCCCAGAGCCACGTCTTCGCCCACAAAAGCCCGATTGGTCAGGAAAATATGGGCCGCATCCCCCACTTCTTCCCCCGCGCTCACAGCCACAACGCCGTGGCCGGGGGGCAGAAAAGTCCCGGTTTCGCCCACAGGCTGGCCGATCTCTTTGGTGGGAAAGTCGATATACAGACTGCTCCACGGCGTGTCCTGAAACGCCAATGTCAGCCGATCCAGCGGATGATCCGCCACGCCGGGCGGCACAGTGGCGATCACTTCTTGGCGCGCGCCGTTCAACGGACCAGCCACCCAGTCAATTCCCACATCGTTCAAACGAAGCCCGGCCAGACGGGCCGGTCCATAGACGTCAAAAGTCAGCGTCCCCCCGCGGGCAGGAATATCCAGCAGCAGGGCCGGTTGTGTACGGGTGGCATAGCGGATACGGCCGCCCACATCCAACGACGACCAGCCTTCGGCCAGATAGAGACGCCCCGCGGGGGTAGCCGGTTGCACCGTCCATCCGGACGGGGCTTCCCGCTCCGCCACCCGGTAGAGGCGAATGGTAGAATCTGCGCCCGTCCAGTCTGGCCCCTGCCATTCCTCCACCAGAGAGACGGGCAGTGCTTCTTCGACAAAACGGATCAGACGAGGGGGTGACTTTTCCACGTGGACAACCACAAAGCGTACATCCAAAAAATCGAGAACATCGGGCGCGATGGCGCGATTGCGAGCGACCAGACTCGCCCAGTCGCCATCGACTACCGGCGCGATGTGGGATTGATCCCCATTCATCAGCCCGATCAGATCGCCCAGCAGCGGGGCATCGGTGAAATACTGAAATTTGTAGGCCGGATTACGGCTGGTATTGCCCCCCAGCAATCGCTTGCCGTGCGCGGTCTGATACCACTGTTCCATCATTATTAATACGTCGGATCGCCCCAACACACGTGCGCCGTTGCGCCAGCCCGTGGGGAGTTCCAGCACCGCGAAATCGCCCGGTTCGGCTGCAATAGTCTGATAGATGGCGGGAATGCGAAAATCGGTCAGGGGCAGAGGAAGGGAGAGATGTTCCAGGAGAAAAACGAGCAGAAAAGATGCTGTGATAATGCGGCTGGGTACTAGAGAGCCGGGCTTGAGGCTTGGACGCCGCGCCCCGGGCCCCAATCTCCACTCCCCAATCCCCCATAGCCCATAGCCAACCAGAACCGCCACCCCCAGCATCAGCATCACACTATAGCGGCTGGGGTAGCGATTGCCGTTGAAAAAGGGCAGCAGACTGACCAACGCAAACGGGCCGGGTATGGCTGTGGGGTGGCCCGCAACGCGCAGGAAAGGGCCAAGTGTAAGCAGCCAAAAGGCAAATGTAATGATCGGCCAAAATAGTCCCTGCCAGCGTTGACGACGCAGCAGTGTGGTCGTGCCCACAACAGCCAAAAGCAGCGCGCCATAGCCGATAAATATCTGCTGCCCTTTGTCATTGGCAAAGGGCAGACCAGCCACCCATTCACCCAGCCAGGGGTGCAGACGGGTGGGCGCGAAATAGCCCAGTAGATCCGCGCTGAAAGTATCGGCAAAGCCCCCACCGCTGGTAAAAAAGTCACCTTCCACAGCCATATCCGGCAGCATTGCCCACAGAAAAGGCGCGATGCCCAGGGCAAAGACGACGCCAGTCAGAAGAAAGCCGAGAAGAATCCTGAACTGTGAAGATCGTGGCCGGGTGAAATAGCCAACGCCCAACCGCCAAAGTGCGTACAACCCGATAAATATCAGCAGAAATGTCGCGTATGTCAGCTCTGACCAGGCCTGCAAAGTGAGAAAAAGACCGGCCAGGACCGCGTCCTGCCAACGACGGCGCTCCCCCGTGCGCAGGACGTAAAGCACTGTGAAAGGGATCCACTGGCTGCTGGCGATATTGAATTGGCCCAGACTGGCGTAGAAAAGTTTGGAGGAGGCAAAGGCGTAGATAACACCGCAAACAGCGGGGATTAGGGATTGGGGAGCGAGAATAGGGGATTGGGCGTCCCAGCCTCCTATCTCCTGTCCCCAATCCCTCCGCAGCAGATAGCGCATGAGCAGAAATGCTCCATATCCGCTCAGCACAAACGACGAAAGCAGAATCAAATTGGAAGCAACAACCAGAGAGAGGCCGGTTTGCAGAGGAATGCTGAGCAGCCCGTTGAGGGGTGTCAGTGTGTAGAAGCCCAAATTGATTCCCACGGGCCAAAACATCCAGTCGGCGTGGAAGATGTCCAGATTCAGCTGATCAACCAGCCGGGCTTTGATCCACCAAAGGTTCCACGCCAGGGCAGGATCGTCGATACCATCGCCGGGAACGTGGGTTGCAAAGTTTGCTGCCAACGGCCAGGTCAGCAAGACGGCCAGCGTAGCGTAGAATGCCAAAGCCGACAGATGAATACGGGGTGTGCGTCGCATAGGCGAATCCTATCACCGGGCGGGAACGATAGCAAACTTGCGCTTCGCGGATGGGCTTGCTATACTCCTTTCACAATTCATATTTGGCTGGACGAAAGACACGAGAGAGCATCGGCTGTGGGTCGATCGCCGAAGGTGCAAGCGGGGCAGCAATCCGGAACTATCCCGTGACTCTCTCAGGCAACCGTATCGTGTCTGGACAGCACTCTGGAGAGCGCCCAATGTCGTATACGGGCCGCCGATGGGGCCACAAAACTCTCAGGCGCAAAGACAGAGCGGAAACCGGGGCGACGCGTCCCCGTTTCCGCTTTTTTGTTTTCAAAGGGATATTCCCCCGGCACAAGCAGCCCAGACACAAGCAATCCTGACACAATCAGCAGCGAAGGGAAAAGAATGATGCAGCGCACATTGCTATACGAACAACACGTAGCCCTGGGTGGACGGATGGTTCCATTTTCCGGCTGGGAGTTGCCCGTCCAATACCCCACCGGACCGCTGACAGAACACAACGCGGTGCGCACAGCCGCGGGCGTCTTTGACATCGACCACATGGGCCAGTTCTCGCTCACTGGGCCAGATGCCCATGCCTTTCTGCAATATGTCCAGGTCTACGACATCAGCCAGATGCAGCCATGGGACGCCCACTACAGCCTGCTCTGCTACGAAGACGGCACGCTCATCGACGACATTTTTCTCTATCGCCTGCCCTCCGGCTGGATGATCGCTGTCAACGCGGACAACCGGGCCAAGGACCTGGCCTGGCTCCAGGCCCACAGCCACGGCTTTCAGATTGAACTGACTGACATTTCCGATGAAACGTATATGCTGGCGGTGCAGGGGCCAAAGGCAGCGGCGATTCTGCAGCGGATGACCGACACAAATCTGGACGCAGTGGCCGCGCGCACGGGTCTGCGGGCCGCGGTGGGTGGCGTGGAGATGCTGCTGGGGCGCACAGGCTACACCGGCGAGGATGGCTTCGAGCTATACCTGCCCGCGGACGCCGCGCTCACCTTTTGGAAGGATCTGCTGGCCGCGGGCAAGGACGACGGTCTGCTCCCCTGTGGGCTGGCCGCGCGGGACAGTCTGCGCTTTGAGGTGTGTATGCCTCTCTACGGCCACGAGATCGACGCGACTATCAACCCCTACGAGGCCCGCCAGGGCTGGACCGTCTCGCTGGACAAGCCGGATTTTCTGGGGCGGGCCGCGCTCCTCAAAGCAAAGCTGGAGGCCAACCAGAAAATCCTGGTGGGCTTCGAAATGATCGACCGGGCTGTGGCGCGGGATCACTACGAAATCGCCGTGGACGGCCAAGTCGTCGGCCACGTCACCACCGGCATGAAATCGCCCACACTGGACAAATTTCTCGGATTGGGGTACGTTCCTCCTGCCTATCAAAAACTGGGGACAGAAATCGATATTTTGGTGCGCGGTACACCCAAAAGGGCCAAAGTTGTGCGTCGCCCCTTCTACAAACCGCGCTACAAAGAATAGGCGTATCGGTTCAGGTGCGTCGCACCCAAAGCCTGAGCAGGTACGCATAGGCGAACAAAATCGACGAGTACAAGTTTTATCCTGTTTATCAGTGGCCCAAAACCGCAAGGAGCAAGGAAAATGGCTTATAAATTTGACAAAGATGTGCGCTATGCCAAGACCCACGAATGGGTACGCATGGAAGGTGACATCGCCATCGTCGGTATCAGCGACGCTGCTCAGGATTTGTTGAGCGATGTGGTCTTCGTGGAATTGCCCGATGTGGGCGAAGAAGTGATCGCTGGCGACGCGGTGGCAGTAGTCGAATCGGTCAAAGCAGCCGAGGATGTCAATGCACCAGTCAGTGGCGTAGTTCTGGAAGTGAATCAGGAACTGGAAGACACCCCCGAACTGGTGAACGACGACCCCTACGGCTCCTGGTTCTTCAAAGTCAAGCCTTCGTCCAGCATTGAAAATGAGTTGGGCCGGTTGATGGATGCAGATGGGTACGCCAAATTTGTGGAAGAAAACGAACACTAATTCGTCTCCTCTCCAACGCGGATGGGCGTGGGCCGCGCTGTTGCTGAGCGCTCTGACACTGGCAGGCTGCTCTCTGCCCACAGCAGAGCTTCCCTTTCTGGGGCCGCAGCCCACACCCACACCGCCCTATCGTACAGTGACCGCGTTGCTGCCAGAGGAAGCCATCAACAAACGCATCCGCGAGTATGACCGGGAGCGGCTGGACTTGCTGGTCGATGTGCAGGTGGAAGCGGCCTATAGCGTCCAAGTGCGTTCTGCGCTGGAAAGCGACCGCCCGCCCGACCTGGTGGTGGTGGATAGTTTCGCCTTTCCGGATTTGGCGGCTGCTGGGCTGCTGTTGCCGGGGGACACCCGCCTTGGCCCTGTCGCCGATTTCTACCCCCTCCTGGCCGACGCTTTTGTCTGGCAGGGGCAGCGCTACTGCCTGCCGCGGGAAGTACGAACGCTGGCGCTGGTCTACAATCAGGCGCAGTTTGAAAAGGCCGCGCTCTTTCCCCCCGTCACCTGGCAGGCGATGCGCGGCGCGGCAGAAGCAGTCACCGATCTGAACATCGGCAGTTTCGGGCTGATCCTCTCGCCCGATCTCTCCCGCTGGCTGCCCTTTTTCTACCAGGCCGGCGCGGCGGATACGGACGGACGGGTGGCGATGGACAGTCCAGCGGCCGCGGCCGCCATCGACTTTCCCCTCACCACCTTCCGGGACAATTTCGCGGGACAGCCTGCCGAATCCAACAGTAGCTGGGCCGGCGAGGTGCTGGGCAAGGGCAAGGGCGGCATGGCCTACGAGGGCAATTGGATCGTGCCCTATCTGGCCGCGGAGTTCCCCGACTTCGCCTACGGCATCGCCCCCCTGCCCAGCGGACCCGGTGGCCGGGGCACAGTCGCCTTCACCAGTTGCTATGCTGTCTCGGCCCGCAGCGCCAACCCGGAAGACGCCTTTGCCCTGGCCGCCTGGCTGACATCGACGGAGATGCAGCGGGAATGGCCCTCCGACGGCGCGTGGATGCCCACCCGTCTCAGCCTGCGTGACGAATGGCTGGCCGATTTCCCCAAACTGGCCCCTTTCCTCACCGGCCTGGAAGAAGCCCATCTCTGGCAGTTCCCCCCCGGCTACAGCCGCTTTCTGGAAAGCTTCAACCGGGGAATGGTGGCGCTGCTGGCCGCGGACATCGAAGCAGCGGATTTTCTAGCCCAAATGCAGCGAACGGCAGAAGGGATTGGAGATTAAAAGATTGGGAGATTGGGTATTGAACCCAACTCCACATCACTGCCTAATCTCCAATCTCCAATCTCTCAATCTCACCAACCCACATTGCCTATGCCAAGCCAACTCGTCGACATCACCCGACCCATCACCCCCGCCCTGGCCGTCTGGCCCGGCGACACGCCCTATTCCACCGAGTATCTGGTGCGGATGGACGAGGGCGGCTCGGTCAATCTCTCGACGATCACTTTCAGCGGCCACTGCGGAACCCACACCGACGCCCACTTTCACTACGACCCCAGCGGCGAGCGGCTGGCCCAGATGTCTTTGGACGCCTACATCGGGCCAGCGACGGTCATCGATCTGCGAAACGCGTTGCCCGACGGCGGCCCGATTCTGCCCGAACATCTGGCCGGGGTGGATTTGAGCCGAATCCAGCGGCTGCTGGTCAAGAGCAAAGCCAGCGCTGTACCCGACGACCGCTGGGACGAGCAGTTTGTCTATCTCGCGCCGGAGACAGCCCAGCTGCTCGTCGAGAGCGGGCTGCGTCTCTTCGGCACAGACGCGCCCTCCGTGGACCCGCAAGAGAGCACAACCCTGCCCAGTCATAAAACCCTGCGTACGGGCAATATCGCCATTCTGGAAATCCTGCAACTGGGGGATGTGGAGCCGGGCGAGTACGAACTCATTGCCCTGCCCCTGAAGACGGACAACGACGGCGCGCCGGTACGGGCGATTCTGAGAAGGAAAGAGATTTAACGCAAAGTGTAGAGATCAGGCTGATAGTGAAAGAAGCTGGACGCTGATAGACGCAGAGGAACGCAGATTTTTTCTCTGGATCAGCGTCTATCAGCGTCCCTTTTTTTGTTCTACCACCAGCACATTGTAAATTAAGTGATTTTACGTTTCCGTAAGTGCAGTTTTGAACTGCACAGGCAGCCGAAGGGGTATTCGTCCCTTGCCCAGCGACAAGCAGCGCCTACTTTGTTTACAGTGTAATCAGGCTGATCAGCACAAAATTTAACGTCAAGGCGCAAAGAAGATACGCTTGCCTTTACTTCTTTGCCTCTCTGCACCTTTGCGTTAAAAATTCATAGAAGGCTACAGCGATGACATTCGATGGGAAGATTGTGTTGATAACCGGCGCGGGGTCGGGCATTGGGCGGGCGACCGCGCTGGCCTTTGCTGCGCATGGCGCGACTGTCGTTGTCTCGGATGTGAACGAGACGGGCGGCCAGGAGACAGTAGAGCTGGCCCGGCAGGCAGGTGGCGACGCCATTTTCATCGGCGCGGATGTGTCCCAGCCGGAAGAGGTGGCCGCGCTGGTGGCGGAGGCCGTGCGCCATTTCGGACGGCTGGACATTGCTGTCAACAACGCGGGCATCGGCGGCGCGTGGGCGCGCACCGCCGACTATCCCCTGGACGACTGGGCGCGGGTGCTGGCGGTTAATCTGAGCGGTGTCTTCTATTGTATGCAGCAGGAGATTCGCCGTATGCTGGCCCAGGGCGGTGGCGCGATTGTCAATGTGGCGTCGATTGCGGGCGTCCGTGCCCTGGCCAATGCCCCGGCCTACACCGCCAGCAAACACGGCGTCATCGGCCTCACCCGCGCCGCGGCCCAGGAGTATGCCCGTCAGAATATCCGGGTCAACGCGGTCTGTCCAGTCTTCACCCGCACGCCCCTCTTCGACGGAATGATCGAAGGCAACGACCGGCTGGCCGAGCGCTTCGAGCAGAGTATCCCCATGCGCCGTTTTGGCGAAGCCGCGGACATCGCCGATGCCATCCTCTGGCTCTGCTCCGACGGCGCGGGCTTTGTCACCGGCCAGGCGCTGAATGTGGATGGGGGACTCACTGCGTGACGACCGCAGACGGCAGACCGCGGACCGTGCAAAGATCGTAGCGGTCCGCGGTCTGCCGTCCTATCAACAGAAGGAGAATCCCAATGTCCTACCAAACCGCCCTCACCGATCTCCGTTCCAAAGTCGGCACGGAAACCCATGTGGGCGCATGGCTGGTGATTGATCAGGCACGCATCGACGCCTTTGCCGAGGCCACCCTGGACAATCAGTGGATTCACGTGGACCCGGAGCGGGCCAGCCGGGAATCGCCCTTTGGCGGACCAGTGGCCCACGGCTATCTCACCCTCTCCCTCATTCCCCATCTGGCGGGACGGGTCAACGCGGGTAAGCCTCTCCATCCGGGCATCCAACTGTCGGTGAACTACGGGCTGAACCGGGTGCGCTTTCCCCATCCAGTGGTGGCGGGCAGCCGGGTGCGCGCCCGCACGGAGCTGGTCAGCGTGGAGGAAGTGGCGGGCGACTGCCTGCAACTGGTGAGCAAAGTGACAGTAGAGATCGATGGCGCGTCCAAGCCCGCGTGTGTGGCAGAGACGGTGTCGCGGATGTATTTTTAGGGGCGAATTGCGAGTGGCGAATTGCGGGTTGCGAATTGCGAGTGGCGAATTGCGAGTGGCGAATTGCGGGTTGCGAAGCAGTGGTGATTGAGAACGCAAGACCAGCGCCGGTTGAATAGGCGGAGGCTTTTTCCCGCCGTATCGAGGACGCAGATTACGAAATATGCAATACGCAATACGCAAAGGAGAAAAAATGTTCCACAATCAAACAGTCATCATCACCGGCGCGGGGCGGGGGATCGGCGCGGCCGCGGCCCGGCTTTTTGGCGAGCAGGGCGCGGCGGTGGTGGTCAACGACCTGAACGCGGAACCCGCCGAGGAGACGGCCCACGCGATTGCGCAGGCCGGCGGGCGGGCGGTTGCTGTGCCCGGCAGCGTCACCGATCCGGCCTTCCCGGAGAAGCTGATGCAGGCCGCGGCAGATGCCTTTGGCGGTATTCACATTCTCGTCAACAACGCGGGCTACACCTGGGACGGGATGATCCACAAAATGACCGACGAACAGTGGCAGGCCATTCTGGAGGTCCACGCCACCGCGCCCTTTCGGATGATCCGGGCCGTTGCGCCCTATCTGCGCGCGGCAGCCCAGGCCGAGAAAGAGGCGGGCCAGCCCTTCAGCAACCGCTGCGTCGTCAACGTCTCCTCCACCTCTGGGCTGCACGGCAACATCGGCCAGGGCAACTACGCCACAGGCAAAATGGGCGTCGTCGGCCTGACCAAAACCGTCGCCAAAGAGTGGGGCTATCTGGGCATCCGCTGCAACGCGGTGGCCTTTGGCTATATCGACACCCGTCTGACCCGCACGAAGGAAGTTCAGGAAGAGGCCATCGACATCGACGGCCAGGAGATCGTCCTGGGCATCCCCCAAAAAGTGCGGGCACTGCTGGACGCCAACATTGAGCAGCGCATCCCCCTGGGCCGGGCCGCCACGCCCGAAGAGGCCGCGGGCGGGATTGTGCTGATGGCCTCGCCCCTGGCCCGCTACATCACCGGCCATGTGCTGGAAGTGACCGGCGGGATGGGGATTTAGACCGCGGACAGCAGACGGCAGACGGCGGGTTGAGGCGATTGCCCAGCGGTCTGCGGTCGGTCGTCTGCCGTCGCCTATACAGAAAAGGAAACCCTATGGCCCAACCCCTGCATTTCCCCAAACCCTTCACCCACAACCATCCACCGGTGGTCAGCGTCAACGAACTGGAGGAGGAGCAACTCAGCTTCGGCCAGCGAGCCGCGGATGCCATCGCCGGTGCGGTCGGTTCCTGGCGCTTTATTATCATCCAGTCCGCGCTTCTGCTCATCTGGATTATCCTGAACATCACTGCCTACGTCCAGCAGTGGGACCCCTATCCGTTTATTCTGATGAATCTGCTGCTCTCCACCCAGGCCGCCTACACCGCGCCGATGATTATGATGAGCCAGAACCGTCAGGCCATCCGAGATCGGCTGGAAGCCCACAACGATTACATTATCAACCAGAAAGCGGAGGAGGAGATTCGGGCGATAATGGAGCATTTGGTGGCCCAGGACGAGGCGCTGGCGGAGATTTACCGTCACTTGCAGCAGATGGGCAGACAGAGCGGCACAGCAGCCGGCAAAGGAGAGCCGCTTTGAAGGCAATTCGCTGCACAGAACTGAGCGGCCCGGACGGATTGCGGTTGGCTGATCTGCCCGATCCCAGCGCGGGGCCGGGGCAGGTGATCGTCGTTGCGGCCACATACCCGCTGGAAGATACGGGCGCGGCCTGGCGGGCGCTGATGGAGCGGCGGCGTGTGGGGAAAGTTGTGGTTGTCAACGATTTTGACAGGATGAAAAGATGACAAGATGACCGGCGAGTTCGTGTCATCCCTTCATCCTGTCATCTTGTCAGGTAATCCAAAATGGAGCCTTCAATGCAATCAGTAGTCATTACAGGAGCCAGCACCGGCATCGGCAAAGCCTGTGCGCTGTGGATGGACCGGGCGGGCTGGCGGGTCTTTGCGGGCGTGCGCAAGGAGGCGGACGGGGACGCGTTGCAGGCCGAAGCGTCGGAGCGCTTGACGCCGGTGCTGGTGGATGTGACCGACGCCGCATCGATTGCCGCGATGGCCGCGCAGGTGACAGAAGCTGTGGGCGACGCGGGGCTGGATGGGCTGGTCAACAACGCGGGGATGGCGACGGGCGGGGTGCTGGAATTTGTGGATGTGGCCGAACTGCGCCGGGTATTGGAGGTGAATGTAACCGGCCAGCTCGCCGTGACCCAGCCCCTCATTCCCCTACTGCGCCAGGCGCGGGGACGCATTGTAATGATGAGTTCGGTGGCGGGTTTCAGTTCCACGCCGATGATCGGGCTGTACGCGGCTTCCAAGCACGCGCTGGAGGCGTTGACCGATGCCCTGCGTCTGGAACTGCACCCCTGGGGGATTCAGGTCTCGTCCATTCAGCCGGGAACTGTTGCCACGCCAATTTGGGGCAAGGCGCTCTCCTTTGCCGAGGAGGTAGCGCCCCAATACCCCCCAGAAGCCCTGCGGCTCTACGGCCCGCTCTTCGATTCCCTTTTCGCGTCCCTGCGCAGGCGAACCAACCGCGGCATCCCCGTGGAGACTGTGGCCGAGGCTGTCCACCACGCGCTGACCGCGCCCACGCCCAAAGTTCGCTACGTCATCGGGCGCAGCACAAAAATTCGGGTCTGGATCGAGCGCCTGCCCGACCGCCTGCGGGATCGGGTGATGATTGGGCGAATGCCGAAGTATGGGGGATAGGCAAGACCTGCCAGGTTTTCTGAAACCTGGCAGGTCTTAAGGTTGCAAGGAGACGATTCGATGGCAAATCCGCCGCCGCTACAGCCTGGAATCCATTATCACATCTACAATCGTGGCAACAACCGGGAAACGCTCTTTCGGTCAGACGAGAACTACCGCTACTTCCTGAAGCTTTATGCCTTGCACATTGAGCCGATTGCTGTTACCCACGCCTATTGTCTGTTGCCCAACCACTTCCACCTGCACGTGCGTATCCGCACCCCGGAGGAGCAAATTCGCTGGGTGCAGGAGTTTGGGGCGGACGACTTTCCCGTGGAACGCCTTCCACTTTCCGCAAGTCGTCAGTTTGGCAATCTTTTCAACGCCTATGCCAAAGCGGTCAACAAAGTTTTTGAGCGAACAGGCAGTCTCTTTCAGAAGCCGTTTCAGCGCATACCCGTAACCGAGCAGAGTTATCTGGTGCGTCTGATCTGCTACATTCACCGCAACCCCCAGCGCCACGGGCTGATCGATGACTTCACCCGCTGGCCGTATAGTTCCTACCGGTCGCTGCTTTCTGTGCTGCCCACCCGATTGGAGCGGGAAAGCGTGCTGGGCTGGTTTGGCGGTCGGGACGGGTTTCGGCGCGCCCACCGGCACGATTGGGTCAATGAAGGCGAACGACGCTTCTACGAAATTGACGATCTTTAAGACCTGCCAGGTTTCGGAAAACCTGGCAGGTCTTAGGCAGCGGCAGCGGGTGGCGCGGCGGCCAGACGCAGGAGCGCACCGTAGGCGGCGTCGCGCACATCCTCGTCGCTGTCTTCGGTCAGGACCTGGGCCAGACGGGCAAAGGCAGCGGGGTGGGGATGGAGTGGGTCCAGACGGCCCAGAATGGCCGCGGCCTGTCTGCGGATGGTGGGCGGGTAGAGGGGCTCCCAATTGTGATAGCAGTACCAGGGGCCGTGGCCGTAGTTCAGGGCGTCCAGGGCGGTGGCCATGGCCTGTTGGCTGAGCGCGTAGTCCTGGTGGTTGAGAAAGAGTTCGGCCACCTGCAAGCGTTCGGGCCAGCGGTATTCGCTGCGGTTGTCCTCCAGCAGGCCGCGCAGCCGGGGCAGCAGCTCCGGTGGGGGGCCACCGGGCTGGGCGATGAGCACACGGGCGGCCCGATGACGGGCCGGAGCGCTGCGGGCATCCAACAGATGGATTACCCTTTGGCAGAGAGAAGCGCTCTGGGCCACCCCTTCTGGAGACTGTACAATAAAGTGTGTAAATGGTTTGACTCCAAAAGGTCGGGTAAAAT
>JAHBVF010000060.1 GCA_019637685.1 Caldilineaceae bacterium
GGTTGGGGGATTGGGGATTGGGGATTGGGGATTGGGGATTGGGGATTGGGGATTGGGGATTGGGCGCGACCTAATCCCCTATCCTCCTTATCGCTCCTCCAGCACCTCTGCCAGTACTTCCATTCCCCGCTCGATTAATTCCCCTTGCGCCTGATTACCCATGTGTCCTATACGAAAGACTTTGCCTGCCAGGGGGCCGTAGTTGCCGCCCACAGCCATCCCCCGCGCGCGCAGAGCCGCGTCAAAATCCGGCCAGGTCCAGCCTTCGGGCACGCGGGCCGCGGTGACAGTCGGACTGGCGATCGCCTCCCGGTTGGGGAAGAGAGAGAGACCCATCTCCCCCAGCCGGCGACGACAGGTGGCGGCTACCGCGGCGTGCCGGGCGTAGACAGCGTTCAGCCCTTCGTCCAGCAGCAGTTGACAGCCTGTGTGCAGCGCGGCCATTCCCTGCCAGTTGTGGGTATAGGGCAGATAGCGCCGGGCCGGGCCATCCTGCCAGGGGGCGAGCGCGTCGTAGCCCACATAGCCCACCGCGGCCACGGCCTCCCAGGCCCGCGGGCTGACCGTCACCATAGAAAGCGTGGGCAGCAGACTCAGCACTTTCTGGCTGCCCAGCAGCCCCAAATCGATGTGCCATTCGTCCACCAACACGGGCACGCCGCCGCCGCTGGCGACAAAATCCACATAAAAGAGCGCGTCCACCTCTCGGCAGATCTCGCCCAACTCGGCCAGGGGCGTCAATGTGCCGCTGGGCGTCTCGCAGTGGACCGCGGTGATCAGCTTCGGTTGAAAACGCCGGGCCGCGGCCCGCACTTGGGCCGGGTCGGGGATGTCATCGTAGCCAAAGCCGACGGTCTCCACCACCGCGCCCAACTGCGCGGCCATCTCGCCGATGCCGTAGCCAAAAAGTCCATTGGCCACAGCCAACACCCGATCGCCGGGACGCAGCACACTCTTCAGCGCGGCCCACAGGGCCAGCATCCCCTCGCCGCTGTGAATCGTCACGTCGTTCTGTGTCGCCAGAATTTGCTGCAATTGCCCTGCGCAGGCCGCGTAGAGTTCAAAGAAATCGGCCTCCAAATCCGGGCTGCCGTAGTCGGTCAGATAGGCTTCGCGCACGGCCTGGGGCACAGAAACCGGGCCGGGGACGAGGGGGATGGGATAGGTTTGCATTAGGTTGTCTCCTTGGGGGTTGGGATTTTCTGTTGGGTGAATGCCTGTGGTGTTGGTCGGTTGGCCTCCGTTGCGTGGACGGCATTCACCCAACCTACGATTGCGGTCCGCGGTCCGCCGTCTGCCGTCTTCCCCGCATTGTAACACAGCCCCTGCGCTCTGTTGACGATAACCCCATCCCGGCTATAATAGGACGGATGACTACGACGACATATACGACGACACAAACCACAACTCCAAGCGAAGCCGCGCCCCTGCCCGATGCCATCTGCGCCCGCAACAGTCTCTATCTGTCCGGCGCGTTTGGCACAGGCAAGACCAGCGCGGCCCTGGCACGTATCCGCTGGCTGCTGGGCCAGGAGCGCACCCGGGGCGACGACATTCTGGTGCTCGTCCCCCAACGCAGCCTGGGCAGGCCCTATACCGAGCAGCTGCGCGGGCCGGAGATTCCCCCCGGCCCGCCGGTGCGCGTCACCACCTACGCGGGTCTGGCCCGGGCCGCGGCTGAACTCTATTGGCCGCTGGTCGCGCCCCAGGCCGGTTTCAGCGATCCCCGCAAAGAGCCGACTTTCCTCAATCTGGAAACGTCCCAATACCACATGCAGCGCTTTGTGGCCGCGGCCTTCGAGCGGGGCGAGTTTGACGCCATCCGCCTGGAGCCGGGCCGGGTGGTCAGCCAGGTGTTGGACAACCTGAACAAAGCCAGCCTGCACGGCTTTTCGATTGAGGAAGCCTATGAGCGCCTGGCGTTGAGCGTGCCCGCGGGCGAACAGATGGCCGCCCGTCTCAATGTGCTGCACACAGCAGCCCGCATCAGCCGGGAATATCGCGGCCACTGCCTGGCGGAATCCCTGGTGGATTTCAGCCTGTGGATCGGTCTCTTCAACGAGCAGGTGCTTCACAACGAATGGAGCCGCACCCACCTCTTCCGCTCCCACCGCCATCTGGTGATGGACAACGCGGAGGAGGACACCTTTGCCGCGCACCGACTGGTGCGCGGTTGGCTGCCCCATCTGGAAAGCAGCCTGATTCTCAGCGACGACGACGGGGGCTATCGGGTCTTTTTGGGCGCGGCCCCGGAGAACGCGGCGACCCTGGCCGACGCCTGTGACATCCGCCTGCGGCTGACCGAACAGCACGTCACTCAGCCAGCCCTGGTGCGCATGGCGACACTGGTGGATCGGGCCATCCGCGGGCCGCGGCCATCCCAGAACAGCGACAGCCCGACAGAAAACCCAACAAATAGCCCGGCAAGTAACCCAACAAACAGTCCGGCCAAAAGTCCGCAAACAGCCGACGTACGCCTGCCCCTCCACTATCAGATTCACCGTTTTTATCCCCAGATGATCGACTGGGCGGTAGACGAAATCGAGCGGTTGGTGACCAGCGAAGGCGTTGCGCCAGGGGGCATCGCGGTGCTGGCCCCTTTTGTCAGCGACGCCCTGCGCTTCAGCCTGCAAAGCCGCCTGGAGGAGCGGGGCATTCCCTCCACCACCCACCGACCCAGCCGCGCCCTGAACGCCGAACCCGCGGCCCGTGCCCTGCTCACTCTGGCCGCGCTGGCCCATCCCACCTGGCAGGTCTACCCCCAACCCACGGACATCACCCTCACTTTCAGCATCGCCATCGCCGGGCTGGACCCGGTGCGCGCCCATCTGCTCAGCCAGGTGGCCTATGGAACCCGGGGCAACCGGGCGGGCGAGTTGGCGGCTTTTGCTGGGCTGCGCGGGCCTGTGCAAAGCCGCATCACCTACGCGCTGGGCGAAGGCTACGAACGGCTGCGGGACTGGCTCTACGCCTACCGGGCCGAGACCGATTTTACACCCCTGGACCAATTCTTTGCCCGGCTCTTTGGCGAACTGCTCAGCCAGCCCGGCTTTGGCTTCCACGAGGATGTGGACGGGGCGCGGGTCGCCAATCAGTTGGTGGTCTCGGCCCGCAACTTCCGCTGGGCAGTGGAGGAGACGGAGAGCAACCCCGTGGCGCGCATCGCCATCGGCAAAGCCTATGTGGAGTTGGTGAACAGCGGCGCGCTGGGCGCGCTCTTTGTGCCCGGCTGGGAGGAGCAGGAGGATGTGGTATTTATTGCGCCCGCGTATACTTATTTAATGCGCAACCGGCCCGTGGATGTGCAGTTCTGGCTGGATGTGGGCGCGACGGGCTGGTGGGAACGGCTCTATCAGCCCTTGACCCATCCCTACGTTCTTTCCCAACAGTGGCCGGCCAACGCCGTCTGGAGCGATCTGGACGAGTTCCAGCGCCGCCAGGAGATGCTGCGCCGTCTATTGATCGGGCTGATACGCCGCACCCGCGGGGAAATCTATTTGGGGCTGAGCGACTACGGCGAGAATGGGATGGAGCAGCGGGGTCCGCTCCTGGGCCTGCTCAACCGGATTTTGGCGACAGGCGAATAGGGACCGGGGAACCGGTAATTGAGGGCGCAGACAGCCCCGCCCCGCGCCGCCGATTCCTTGCCAAATTCATTTGCCTTTTGGCTTCGTTGTGCTAGAATGCTCCCCGCTTTACACAGAGAAAAATGTACGGTGAAGGATGCACGGCCACAGGGCCATTGAACAGCAAATTCAAGTTGCGCGGTTGGGGTTTCGACAGGCCTGGCAGAGCTGGCTTCTCGTCAGCCTCGCTGTGCAACGTCCAGCACAAATGAACAGGGCAGGAAAATTATGCAAACACAAAGCCAATCCAATGGGGCCGCAAGCCCGGCTCTCAATCTGCAAGCGGAACTGGATTTCGCCGTGCGCATTGCCCAAGAAGCGGGTACGATTGTCAACACCTTTTATGTGGGTTCCTCGGAAGTCGAGTACAAATCGCCGGACGAGCCGGTGACTGAGGCCGACCGCTCGGCCAACCAGCACATTGTCTCCTGCATTATGGCGGCCTTTCCCGACGACGGCATTCTGTCGGAAGAATCCAAAGACGATCTGAGCCGTCTGGAGAAAGATCGGGTCTGGATTGTGGACCCGCTGGACGGCACCAAAGAGTTTATCGCCCGCAACGGCGAATTCTCCATTATGATCGGGCTGGCCTACAAAGGACGGCCTGTGATGGGTGTGGTCCACCAGCCATCCAGCGGGCTGATCTACAGCGGGATTGTGGGCCAGGGCGCGTGGCTGCACGAGGAAGGCGAGACGATTGCCCTGCTGGTGAGCAACCGGACAAATGTGCGCGAGATGGTGCTGGTCAGCAGCCGCAGCCACCGCAAACAGATTGTGGATAGCATCCGGCGCAAGCTGCGCATCACCAGCGAAAATGTGACAGGCAGCGTAGGATTGAAGGTGGGGCAGATTTCCCGGCAGATCGCCGATCTCTACATCCACCCCAGCCCCGGCTGCAAGGAGTGGGACCTGTGCGCGCCCGAAGCTGTGCTCACCGCGGCGGGCGGTGTGATGACCGACTGCTGGGGCAATACGCTGCTCTATAACAAACGGGACGTGCGTGCCCACAACGGGCTGATCGTCAGCAACGGTCAGATTCACGATCACATTTTATCCACAGTTATCGAGATTGTGGAACAGGCAGGCTTCAATGAAGATGACGGATTCTGGTAGACCAGGACGGAGACCCTATGCCCCAGCCATCCTTTGATCCCGAACACATTTTCGGCATCCACGAACCCGGCGGCGAGCACCTGATGCTCCAAGCGGGCAGACCGGGCTGGGTTCTTTTCAGCGAAGTTGTGGGCCACAGCCCGAATGACCGCAGCGGCAAGGACTACACGCCCTTTGCGGATCAGGGGCTGGCTGTGATGGCGCGCCTGAACAACGGCTATCACCCCCAGGGCACAATTCCTTTCAGCAGTGAATATGCGAACTTTGCCCGGCGCTGCGCCAACTTTGTGGCGTCCAGCCGGGGCTGCCACGTCTGGATTATCGGCAATGAGATGAACTATGCGGTGGAGCGCCCGGGGGCCAGAAGCCGGACCGCTGTCGGTTCTGCGCCCCGCGTGGGCTTTGCCGAGGCCGACCCCACACTGCGCGGCCTGCCCGAACGCTTCAATGCCCAGCGCCCGGTCCCCGTCCGCCCGGACCGGGAAACCAACCAGGAAACCAGCCGGGAAGCCAGCCGGGAGGACGAGGACGGCGAAGTCATCACCCCAGAGATGTACGCCCGCTGCTATCGTCTCTGCCGGGATGCCATCCGCCGGGTCGCGGGCCACGAGGACGATCGGGTGCTGATCGGCGCGGTTGCGCCCTGGAACACCCACACCACCTACAACGGCAACCCCACCGGCGATTGGGTCAAATATTTTCAGGACATTCTGCTGCTGCTTGGCCCCAGCGAATGCGACGGCATTACCCTCCACACCTATACCCACGGCGCGGACCCGGCTCTGATTCAAGACGACAGCAAACTCCAGAGCTTCCCCCAACACCACTACCATTTTCTGGCCTATCGGGACTTTATGCAGGCCATCCCCCACAATATGCGCCAACTGCCCGTCTATATCACAGAGACGGATCAGGTGGCCCCCTGGGTGGACGCCAACCGGGGCTGGATTCAGGCGGCCTATGGGGAGATCGACGGCTGGAACCGGGTGGCGGGCAACCAGAAAATCCGCGGTCTGATTCTGTACCGCTGGCCCCAGATTGACCGCTGGTATATGGAGGGAAAAGCCGGGCTGATTGAGGACTTCCGTTCGACGATGCGCAACGACTACCGGTGGGAAAATCCCGGTCCTCGCCCTGTGGCTCCGGACCCACTGCCCGAACCCAACGGTCCAACCTATCGGGTGCAGTGGTTGCAGGGCCAATTGCCCCGCCCTTTGCACGCGGGCCAGACAATCACCTTTCCGGTCACTGTGCGCAATATGGGTTTGCGGGCCTGGGCACACAGCGGCTCCCACCCCGTGCGCCTGGGCTATCGCTTCTACCAGAACCGGCAGGAGATTGTCCTACGCCCGGATCAGCAGATTCATTCGGCCCTGCCCCGCACAGTAGAACCGGGCGAATCCGTCACTTTTGACGCCCGGATCAGAGTTCCGGACAACCCGGGCAATTATACGCTGCAACTGGATTTGGTCCACGAAGGAGTCACCTGGTTTGCGGATCAGCAGTCGGATGTGCTGACCCGCTGGTTGACTGTCGGCGGCGAGGCTGTTGCCCCCCCCCAGCCGGAACCGCCCGCCCCGTCGGCACCCGAAAGTCCACCCGCGCCTGTGGCCGAAGCGGCAAAACCAGGGCCATCACCCGCGGCCGCGGCTGCCGAACCCGCGGCTCAGCCGGTTGTGTCCCAGCCTGGCCCGCCCCCCGCGCTCACGCGCCAGGCAACTGAACCAATTGCTGAGCCGCCCAGAGCGATAGCCAAGCCCACAGCGCCAGAGCGTTCCCCTGCGCCCAGTCTACCGCCGGTCAGACCTATCACCCGACAGGCTGCGCCCGCTGCACGATCCCAGGATTTGTCGCCCTCACCGGCCGCGGCAGCCCAACCCCTGCCCACCCCCTCCATCACCGACATCAGCGCCAGCCTGCCCCGAGGCAACAAACCCTGGGAAGAACGACCGCTGAGCCAGGCTCGTCGTCTGATTATCAACCACACAGGCGCGCCGCCGCTTGTGCCTGTGAAGGTCATCGCCCAGGCCCACGTGGACCGGGGCTATCCGGGCATTGCCTACGATTTCTACGTCAGCCAAAGCGGGCAGATATTCCAGGTCAGCCCGCTGGAAGCGGTGGTCAAAGCGGATGCGGAGTGGAGCGGGGGGGGTGTCAATATCTGCCTGGAGGGCAATTTTGACGCGGCCCCGCCGCCGCCGGCCCAATTGAGCGCGGCTGTCCATCTGGCCGCGTGGATGCTCCAGCGTTTGGGTCTGCTGCCTGATGCGATTGTGGGTTTGCAGGAAGTGATCCAGACCACCAGCCCCGGCCGCACCTTTCTGGCTGGCCCCACCTGGAAGACCGGACTGGTCAACGAAGTGCGTCACCTGTTGGAGAAAGCCGGGCCGCCCGCGGCGGGAGCAATGGCCGCATCCTCATCCGCGCCCACGGCTGCACCGGCTTTCCCTCCCCGGCCACAGCAGATAAATCCCATTCCCGCGCCACCCATTCAGGATATTGTGGCCCAGTTGCCCAGAGACCCGGCGGGCTTCTTCAGCCGGTCTGCGGAGGACATCCAACATCTGGTCATCAATCACACGGCAGCGCCGCCGGATGTGACAGCCGATGTGATCGCCAACGCCTTCCGGGAGAAATTGCCGGGGATTCTCTACCAATATTTCATCACAGCCGAGGGGCAGATTTTGCAGACCCAGCCGCTGATGCAGGTGGTGGACGGAGAGCGGCCCTACATTGCCAACGCCATCAATATTGCCTTTGCCGGTGATTTCAGCACAGACATTCCCAGCAACCGACAGATTCAGGCGGGTGGGCATCTGATTGCCTGGCTGATGGGCGAATTTCCCCAGCTTTCGCTGGCCAGCGTGCGGGGAGTGAGCGAGTTTATCCCCCACGGATCGCCGGGGGAGCAGTGGCTGCGGGGGCGACGCTGGAAGGATATGCTGCTCAATGCCATTGCCGATCGGCTGCGGGATGAATCCACCGCGGGGCCAGCCGGGGACAACCCCGCGTTGCAGCGGCAGATTCGCGAATTGCAGCAACAGAACGAGACGCTGCTGGTGCAGGCGGGACAGGTGCGCCGGGAAAACGGGCGGCTCTCCGCGGAAATTCAGGAATTGCGGGCCGATCCCAACCGATGGCAGCGGGTTCCCCCTCCGGTCATCCACGACATCAGCGGCCAATTGCCCCGCCATCCCAGCCTGCGCTACGAACAGCGGCGCTTGGAGAGTATCAATCATTTGGCCGTGCATCACACAGCCATGCCGTCCCACGTGGGGCCGGAACGGATCGCGGCCATTCACGTGGAGGCAGACCCGGAGCGGGGCAAGGAGGCGTGGCCGGGGATTGGCTATCACTTTTTTGTCCACGCGGACGGGCGCATCGACCAAACCCAGCCTCTGGAAAATCTGGTCTATCACGTGGCGGGCCACAACCAGCAGACGGTGGGCATTGTCTTTGCGGGCAGTTTTATGAATGGGAATGTGCCCACCCAGCCCCAATTGCAGGCGGGCGGGCGGCTGGTGGCCTGGCTGCTGCAAGAGCTAAAATTGCCCCTGCAACACGTGTGGGGCCACAAGGAGTTTGCCGGCAACCGCACCACCTGTCCCGGCAGCGAATGGAGCGATGGGCGCAAGTGGCGGGACGGTCTCTTTGAAGAAGTTGTGCGGGTGCAGAGCGGCGGGGACAAACGGCCCATCCACCACTACCTGCTCGTTGGGGCAACGGAACTGGCCGCGGCCCAGCCTTACATCGAGCACTTCCGGCCCGCGGTGGGCTTTGCCGTGGAAGAAGCACTCTATGCCAAGTTCGTGACAATTGTGGGCAGTACAGCCGGGATCAGCGTCCAGGACGAAGATCGCCTGCGCCGGGCCGGGGTGCAGGTGGAACGGATTGGTGGCGAAAATGGGGCAGAGACAGCGAGACAATTGGAGGCGTTGGTCGAGAGGGGAGAGCGCTTTCAGGAATTGGTGGAAAATTGATAATTCTGTGCTGATCAGGCTGGTGATGGAACAAAAAATGGGACGCTGATCCAGAGAAAAAATCTGCGTTCCTCTACGTTTATCAGCGTACAGCTTCTTTCACTATCAGCCTGTTCACTCCAGAAAATTGATAATTCGTTGTCGAAGACGAGAGGCTGTGATAGACTTGAGCCAGAGGCAAGAAGAAGCGATGACGATTGTCTGCGATGAGAAAGACAGGTAAATCTGCGATGAAATTGGTCAAAATTGTACACTGGCGCGAGGCGGATGGCATGTGGTTGGGCTACTTGGAAAGTCATCCCGATTATATGACACAAGGCGAAACACTTGAGGAGTTGAAGGAAAATCTGCGCGATATTTACAATGATATCCAATCGGACTTGATTCCACAGGTCAGAACCGTTGAAGAAATGGTTGTGTCGTGAAACAGCGCGATTTGATCAAAAAACTGGAAGCAATGGGTTGTGTATTCATTCGACACGGTGGCAAACACGATTGGTACCAAAACCCAATCACAGGAGTCAGCCAACCTATACCCCGTCATCGCGAAGTTAACGAACGATTGGCGCAAAATATCCTCAAATTGCTTTCAGACTCTACCAGATCCGCTGGCGGTTGACGCATCAACCAATGCAGCCTCCACAAGAGCAACACGCTGTGGTTATGAACCTTACCCCAAATCTCCTCGGCTCGGCTTATCCCGTCCATCTGCCCCTTTTTGAAGGCCCCCTGGACCTGCTCCTGCATCTGATCGAACGGGAAGAACTGGACATCACCGAAATTTCCCTGGTAGCGGTGACAGATCAGTACGTCAAAGCCATTGAAAGTCTGGAAGAGATCGCGCCGGGCAGCCTGGCCGATTTTCTGGTGATCGCGGCCCGTCTGCTCTACTTAAAGAGCCGAAGCCTGCTCCCCAAGCCCCGCCCCCCGGAGGACGAAGACGAGCAGGCCGACGCGGAGGCACTGATCCAACAACTGCTGGAATACCGCCAGTTCAAAGCTGTGGCCGAGGGATTGCGACTGCGGGAGGAGGCCGGTCTGCGCGCGTTTGTGCGGCTGGCCTCGCCCCCCCCAATGGAACGCAAGCTGGACCTGGCCAATGTGACCGCGGACAAACTGGCCGCGGCCGTGCAAAAGGCCCTGCGCCGCATCCCCAGCGACCCGCCCAAACCGCGCGTGCATACTTATCCCATCACTGTATCGGAGCAGATCGAAATGGTGCGCGGCCGGATGCAGAGCGCCCAGGTACACGCAACCGGACAGCCACTGCTTTTCAGCGCACTGCTCTCCGCGGGGAAGACCCGGCTGGAAATCGTCGTCACTTTTCTGGCGGTGCTGGAACTGATCAAACAACAGGAGATTGTGGTGGAGCAGGAGGAGGTCTTTGGGGAAATTGTGTTGCGGGGGATTTAGGCGAAAAAAGGGGACCAGGGATTAGAGACATTTCCAGCCCCCAGTCCCCGATCCCCAGTCCCCATTTTCTAATCCGCCAGTGTACTCGTATCGCCGATCGGCTGGCCCAGCACCTGGGCTTTGAGCAGGCGTCGCATAATTTTGCCACTGCGGGTCTTTGGCAGGCCATCCACAAAGTTGATCTGGGAGGGCACAGCAATCGGACCTACTTCGGTGCGCACGTGCTGTTTCAGCGCGGTCACCAGTGCGTCGCTGCCGTCAACGCCAGTGTTGAGGATGCAGAAGGCATGAATTACATTCCCCCGCAGTTCATCGGGCACACCGATGCAGGCTGCTTCGGCCACATCCTTATGGCTGACCAGGGCGCTCTCCACTTCTGCCGTGCCCAGCCGATAGCCGCTGACTTTGATCACATCATCCATACGTCCGATGATCCAGAAATAGCCATCGTTGTCCTTGCGCGCGCTGTCACCGGTGAAGTACCAGCCCTGTTTGCTGAACTCGGACCAGTATTGCTCCACATAGCGATCCGGGTCGCCCCAGACGGTGCGGGCCATGCCCGGCCAGGGCTGTTTCACCACCAGATAGCCATCCTCGTTGGGATCGCAGGGTGTGCCGTCCTCTCGCACCACATCGGCGTCGATGCCGGTGAAGGGCAGGGTAGCACTGCCGGGCTTCAGGGGCACAACCGGCGTGGGCGTAATCATAAAGCCGGCGGTCTCGGTCTGCCACCAGGTGTCCATAATCGGGCACTTCTCCTTGCCGATCACCCG
This sequence comes from Caldilineaceae bacterium, assembly GCA_019637685.1. Lineage (GTDB taxonomy): Bacteria > Chloroflexota > Anaerolineae > Caldilineales > Caldilineaceae > JACQGT01. Next base: position 10,906 of record JAHBVF010000060.1, read on the forward strand.
GTGATACCAGCGCCAGGCTTCCGGGTTGATGGGTTCGCCCACGGACCCCAGGAGTCTAAGGCTGGACAGGTCGTGGCGGTTGGCCCAGGCCTCGCCATAGCGCATCAGCCCGCGAATGGCTGTGGGCGCGGTGTACAGAACAGTAATTCCATACTTCTCCACCAGTGACCACCAGCGGTTGGGGTAGGGGAAGTCGGGCGAGCCTTCGTACATAAAGCTGGTTGCGCCCAAAATCAGCGGTGAATAGACGATATAACTGTGGCCGGTGATCCAGCCCTGATCCGCCGCACACCACCAGCGATCCTCGTCCCTCAGATCAAAGACGTATTGAAGTGTGGTAGTGATAAAGACCTGATAACCACCGCAGGTGTGCAGAATGCCCTTGGGGCGACCGGTAGTGCCTGATGTGTAGAGAATGAAAAGCGGGTCCTCGGCATCCATCACTTCAGACTCGCAATTGGGGCTGGCAATCGGCAGGGCCATCAGCTCGTGCCACCAGTAGTCCCGGCCCTGTTCCATGCGCACATCCTGCTTTGTGCGTTGGTAGACGATCACAGACTGGACAACGGGACTGCGTCTCACAGCTTCGTCGGCAATATCCTTCAGATTGATAGTTTTGCCACGCAGCCACGCGCCATCGCAGGTGATCAGCACCTTGGACTGTGCGTCGTCAATCCGGCTGGCCAGGGCCTGCTCGGAAAAGCCACCATAGACGACGGAGTGGATGGCACCCACTTTGGCAGTGGCCAGCATAGCAATCGACAGTTCGGGGACCCGTCCCATATAAATGGTGACTGTATCGCCCTTTTTCACGCCCATACTTTTGAGAACATTGGCAAAGCGGTTTACTTCCTGCCAGAGCCGGTAGTAGCTGAACGTGCGTTGCTCGCCGTCCTCCCCTTCCCAAATCAGGGCCAGTTTATTTTTGCGCCAGGTCTTTACGTGGCGGTCCAAGGCATTGTGAATAATATTCGTCTTGCCGCCGGTAAACCACTTGTAAAAGGGTTTGGCGCTATCGTCCAACACCTGGTCGTAGGGTTCATACCAATCGATCACTTCTTTGGCCCGGGCATCCCAAAAGGCTTCGATGTCGGCCAGGGCTGTCTGGCGCAAAGCCAGATAGTCGGGAACGACTGCGTTCGCAACTGCTTCCGCGGCGGGCGTGTACATTTCGCTTTCAGCCGCGCGCATTTCCACCTCGCGCTGCGCGTCAGGGTGGACATTGGGGTCAAGATCGGACATACCTCACTCCTCATCTGTTTGTATTCTGCGGTTATTGATAGACTGGAGGGACATTTGCTCTTCCAAGGGACCTATCATAGCACAATTTAAAAAGAATCGCACACGCGTTTGTCGCCATCTCCGTCATCTAAGTCCGCCACGGGTGCGTCCCCGATTGGGGGTGCGGTGGCTGTTTTCGGGAATCGACCAAACCAATTGTCTATGCCGAAGATCGCCTGGCTGATTCCCGGAATCGGTCACTCCCATTTCTGGGATACACCCGTCCGCCACCTGAACATTGACAAAATCGCAGAGAGAATGCCTAGGGGATACGGCTTAGTAACGCGACGATACGGAATCGTTACGCGAGAGGCCGTTTCCCCTGCCCAATACACAAATCTACGCCGCCTTTTGTGTCAATCAGTACCTAAGTACCATTGCGCAGGCAGAAAAAATGCCGGATAGTCGTATCAAGAATATCGCATACACTTCATTTTGCGTAGGCGATTCGACCAGAGCCGTGACCCAAATGTCGTAGATGGGTACTAAGCAATCAGCACGATACCACAAAGAATCGGTATTTTAATTTTGGCCCCGTGCCTCAGCAATCACAAAGGAATGAAAGATGACGATGCTCCGCAACACACGAATTTTCCTGGCAGATGATCATATGCTCGTACGCCAGGGCATGCGCTCCCTTTTGGAAATGGAAGATGACATTGTGATTGTAGGCGAAGCCAGCAATGGGGCCGACGCCGTGGAAAAGGTGCAGAATGGCCTGCGCCCCCACGTGATTCTGATGGATGTCCACATGCCGATTATGACCGGGATTGAAGCCACTCGGCGTATCAAAATGGTGATGCCCGATGTGCTGATTATCGGTTTGACCGCTTCCGAGGACGATTCCACGATTTCGGATATGCTCAAAGCCGGGGCCAGCGGCTATGTGCTGAAATCAGCCGCGGCCAGCGAACTGGTGAAAACCATCCGCTCTGCCCGCACCAACCGCACTGCCATCGACCCCAACCTGCGCAGCCGGGCCGACCGCTACAACCACCGCAACGCCTTTGTCGAGCAGGAGATGCCCGAACGCAAGAACATCCATCAGCGGCTCACCCGCCGGGAGTTGGATGTGATGAAGGCACTGTTGCAGGGCTATAGCAACAAAGAGATCGCCAGGGAACTGGTCATCTCCGAGCGTACGGTGCAGACCCATCTGAGCAATATCTTCAGCAAAATGGATGTAAACAGCCGCACAGAGGCCGTTCTGATTGCCATGCGTGACGGGTGGGTTGCCCAGCAGCCAGCGCTGTGAAATAGACGAACGATGGCGCGGAGAGAATAGCAAAAAGCCCCACTGGATTTGTCAGTGGGGCTTTGCTTATCTATTGTGAGCCAGAGATCAGCATCACCTGTATTCTGATGCCCTACAAATTCTGCGTCACCAGTTCAGCAATCTCCTCCGGGTGGCGGGCAACCCTCACACCGGCAGAACGGAGCGCGTCGATCTTCTCCTCCGCGGTGCCTTCGCCGCCGGAGATGATAGCGCCGGCGTGGCCCATTCGTTTGCCAGGAGGGGCTGTCTGCCCGGCAATAAAGGCAGTGACGGGTTTGCTCATGTGGTGTTTGATAAACTCGGCCGCGTTCTGCTCGTCGGTTCCGCCGATTTCACCGATCAGCACCACCTGTTCCGTGCCCGAATCTTTTTCGAACATCTCCAGGATTTCCAAAAAGTTCAGCCCTTTGATGGGATCGCCGCCGATGCCCACGGCGCTGCTCTGGCCGATGCCCCGGGCGGTGAGCGCGTAGACGACTTCATAGGTCAGCGTGCCGGAGCGGCTGACAATCCCCACTGTGCCGGGGGTATGGATATGGCCGGCCATAATCCCCACTTTGGCCTCGCCCGGCGTGATCAGGCCGGGACAGTTGGCACCGATAAGCATTGTATCCATCGTGTCCAGATAGGCCCGCACCCGCGCCATATCCAGGGCGGGAATCCCCTCGGAAATACAGATAACCAGTTCGATGCCCGCGTCCGCGGCTTCCAGAATGGCGTCGGGCGCAAAGGCCGCGGGAACGAAAATGATGCTGGTGTTGGCATCGGTGGCGGTCACGGCTTCGCGCACAGTATCAAAGACAGGCACATTGCCCAGCGCCCATTGTCCTCCGCGGCCAGGCACAGCCCCGGCCACCACATTTGTGCCATAGGCAATCATCTGCTCAGTATGAAATACGCCCTGGTTGCCGGTGATTCCCTGTACAAGCAGGCGTGTGTTCTTTCCAACTAAAATGCTCACGCGCTTTCTCCTTTGGCAACGGCAACAGCTTTTTGAACGGCTTCCGACAGGCTGGATGCGGTAATCAAATTGGACTCGGCCAGAATCTGGCGTCCCTCCTCTTCGTTCACGCCGACCAGACGCACCACAAATGGAACTTTCACGTCGAGGGTGCGAATGGCTTCTACAATGCCGTTAGCAACTTCATCACAGCGGGTGATGCCACCAAAGATGTTGATGAGCACGGCCTTCACCCGGTCGTCCCGCAGAATGATAGAGAGGGCAGCAGTCACCTTTTCGGCACCCGCGCCGCCGCCGATGTCCAGAAAATTGGCCGGGTTGCCGCCAAAGAGCTTGACCACATCCATCGTTGCCATGGCCAGCCCCGCGCCGTTGACCAGACAGCCAATCTCGCCATCCAGGTCGATGTAGCTCAGATCGTTCTCCCGGGCTTCAATTTCGGCAGGGCTGTCCTCGTCCGGGTCGCGCATGGCGGCCAGCTCTTTGTGCCGGTAAAGGCCGCTGTCATCCAGGACGATTTTGCCATCCACCGCCTGGAGTTTGTTCTCACCGTTGATGATCAGCGGATTGATTTCAGCCAGGCTCGCGTCACTTTCCACAAAGACATTGTAGAGTCCCTGGGCAATTTTGGTGAAGTCCCGGATGTGTTCTTTGGAGAGGCCAATACCAAAAGCCAGGTTGCGGCATTGGAAGGCTTGCAAACCCAACAGGGGATGGACGTGGACAGTCACAATCTTTTCCGGGGTCTTGGCGGCCACCTCTTCGATCTCCACGCCGCCTTCGCTGGAAGCCATAATCGCCACCCGGCGTTTGGCCCTGTCCAGCACAACGCCCAGGTAAATTTCCGAGCGGATGTCCGCGGCTTCGTCCACCAGGACTCTCTTGACGGTCAGCCCTTTGATATCCATACCGAGAATTTGCCCGGCCACTGTTTCCGCTTCGGCAGCGGTCTTCGCCACCTTAATGCCGCCCGCTTTGCCCCGACCACCGACCAGCACCTGGCTTTTGATGACAACAGGGCGGCCCAGACCTTCGGCAATGGCCCTGGCTTCAGCCGGGGTGGTTGCCACATCGCCGTCCGGAATCGGGATGCCGTATTGGGCGAAAATACGCTTCGATTGATACTCGTGCAGCTTCAAATTGTCTCTCCTTTGTTGCATGCGAGGAAGGAAGCATTCGTGAAATAGTCATTCGATTGATTATAGTATCCCCAGAGGTGGATGACAAATTCAGGGCCACCAGAAGCACCCGCGCACAGTTGGTTTACACTCTGTTGTCTGCTACAATCGGTGGGTCGGTCCCCGCTGCACAACAATTTCCTCACAACCCAGGAGACAGCGATGGAACAGAAAGTGCTGCCCCATAAAGCCTATCGCAAGAATGGCAAACTGAAGCGTGCCTACTACGAAGCCGAGTTGGCCCGGTTGCAAGAGGAGCTGGTCAAACTTCAATATTGGGTGAAGGCCAAGGGGCTGAAGGTTGTTATTATCTTTGAAGGCCGGGGGTCCGCGGGCAAAGGCGGTGTGATCAAACGCATCAGCGAACAGATGAGTCCCCGGATTGTGCGGGTGGTGGCCCTGCCCACACCCACAGAACGGGAAAAGACCCAGTGGTGGTTTCAGAAATATGTGGCCCACCTGCCCGCGGCCGGCGAAATGGTTCTCTTTGACCGCAGTTGGTATAACCGATCCAATGTGGAATGGGTAATGAATTTTGCACCGGAAGCCAAAGTCCACGAATTTCTGCGTTCCTGCCCAGAGTTCGAGCGAATGCTGGTGCGCTCCGGGATTATTCTGTTGAAATACTGGTTTTCCATCAGCGCCGAAGAGCAGCGGAAACGCTTTGAAAGCCGCAACACCGACCCGCTCAAACGCTGGAAACTCAGCCCCATCGATCTGGAAGAGCGACAGCGCTATGTGGAGTATTCCCGGGCCAAGGATGTCACCTTTGTACACACGGACATCCCTCAGACCCCCTGGTATGTGGTCCCCTCGGACGACAAGAAGAAGGCCCGGCTCAACTGCATCAGCCACATTCTCAGCCAGATCCCCTACGAGGACATTGTGCCCGCGCCCGTCCAATTGCCGGATATGGAGAATGTCCCTTATGTGCGCACGCCCTTTGAAGAACAGAACTTTGTACCGCTGATTTATTGAGCGATTGGGGATTGGAGACTGGGAGTTTGCGCGCCAGACAGCCCTCCCCGACACCCCATAATTCATTCAGCACCATTCATTCAGCACCATTCCTTCAACACCGCCCACATCAACCTGCCACTCCATAGGAACCTCCCGATGCCTGCTGCCTTAGCTCTGACCTACCCCGAAACCCGCACATCTGATCAGGTGGATGACTATCACGGCACAGCCGTGGCCGATCCCTATCGCTGGCTGGAAGACACAGATTCGCCCGAAACCCAAGCCTGGGTGGCTGCGCAGAACGCACTCACCCAGAGTTTCCTGTCCGCCATCCCCGGCCGCGCCGGGATCCACAAACGGCTGACCCAACTCTGGGACTACCCCAAGCTGGGCATACCCACCCAGCGGCGCGGCCGCTACTTTCAAACCCGCAACAGCGGCCTGCAAAACCAGGACGTGCTGATGGTAATGGATACAGCGGATGGGGAGGGCCGGATTCTGCTGGACCCCAATACCCTTTCCGACGACGGCACAAAAGCCCTGACCAGTTGGGCAGTCAGCCCGGATGGCCGGTGGTTGGCCTATGCCATCAGTAGCAGTGGCTCGGATTGGATGACCTGGCACGTGCGGAATGTGGAGAGCGGGGACGACCTGCCGGATGAGGTGGAGTGGAGCAAATTTTCCGGGGCCGAGTGGCTGCCCGATAGCAGCGGCTTCTTCTACAGCCGCTATGCCGCGCCCCAAGCAGACGCCGCCTATCAGAGCATCAACTACCATCAGCAGCTCTACCTGCACCGCATCGGCCAAAGCCAGGCCCAGGATGTCCTGGTCTATGCCCGGACCGAGCAGAAAGAGTGGGGGTTTCGGGCCACAGTGAGCGACGATGCCCGCTGGCTCATCCTGCACGTATGGCAGGGGACCGACACCCGAAACCGGCTCTTTTTCGGCTCTCTGGCCCAGGCGTTGGCCGGGCAGATGGCCGTGACCGAATTAATCCCGGAGTTGGAAGCCAAATTTCACTTTGTGGGCAACGACGGGAGCCTCTTCTATTTTGAAACCGATTGGAACGCGCCAACCGGACAGCTGATCGGAATCGATATTGAGACGCCCCAGCGGGAGAAATGGCAGTCGATTGTGCCGGGGGCCAAAGATACGTTGGCAGAAGTCCGGCTGGTAGAGGACACCTTTCTGGCCCTTTATATGCACGATGCCCACCACCGGCTGCTGCGCTTTGACAGGACGGGACAGGCGCTGGGAGAGATAGAACTGCCCACCCTCGGCTCGGTTGTGCTGGGCACGCCGCGCCGGCGTGTCGGTGTTGATCAGAAACAGGTTGAGCAGAAACACATTGAGCAAAAAGACAACGAGAGAGAGCCAGAGATATTCTACTCTTTCAGCTCCTTTGCCTGGCCCACCAGCATCTACCGCTTCAGCCTGACCAGCCAGGCCAACCAGCTTTTGGCAGAACCAGAAATCGACTTCGATTTCGACAGATTCACCACACGCCAGGCCTTTGCCACCAGTGCGGATGGCACACAAGTGCCCTATTTCCTCGTCCAGCGGGCTGATGTGGCGGACACCGGCCCCCGGCCCACCCTCCTCTATGGCTACGGCGGCTTCGACATTTCCCTGACGCCCGGCTTTGCCATCAGCCGCCTGGTCTGGCTGGAGATGGGCGGCGCGCTGGTGGTGGCGAATCTGCGGGGCGGCGGCGAGTATGGGCAGGAGTGGCACAAAGCGGGAATGCTGGACCACAAACAGCGGGTCTTCGACGATTTTATCGGTGTGGCCGAAGCCCTGATTGCAGAGGGTATCACCAGCCCAGAAAAGCTCGCCATTCAGGGCGGTTCCAACGGCGGCCTGCTGGTGGGCGCGGCCATGACCCAGCGCCCCGAACTTTTCGGCGCGGCTGTGCCTGGCGTGGGGGTGATGGATATGCTGCGCTTCCACAAATTCACCATTGGCTGGGCCTGGGTTCCCGAATACGGCAGCAGCGACGACCCGGAACAGTTTGCCACCCTCTACGCCTATTCCCCCCTGCACAATCTGCGGCCCGGCGTCTGCTACCCGCCCACACTCATCACCACCGGGGACCACGACGATCGGGTGGTCCCCGGCCACTCCTTCAAATTCGCGGCCACCCTACAGGCGGCCCAGGGCTGCGACAACCCGACGCTCATCCGCATCCAACAAAAGGCGGGCCACGGCGCGGGCAAACCCACGGCCATTCTCATCGACGAAATCAGCGATGTGTGGGCGTTTCTGGCCTGGGCATTGGGGATGGAGCAGGCAGAGTAGCCAAGCGAACGAGTCTACCCATTTGGTCTATCCGCCTGGTCTCCATACGGCTGGAAACAGCACCCGCTTTCTGAAGCGGCTCCTACACAACTGGCGCTGGTCTGCCTCTGTAGACCAGCCGCTGTACAACTACAAATGTGAGATTGCCAAAATGGAAAAGAATTCCATCCACCACTCATTGTCGCTACACGAATTCCTCGCCCACACCCATCTGCTGACCGAACGCCAGCGACGTATGGGCAGCATTGGTCCGGTCGGCCCCCTGCTCTGCGTCCACGCCGAGGGGAAGCGTGACGGCCAGCCTGTGGCCGTAGACCGCTTCTTCGCCGGGGACTGTTCGCCGCGGGCCGCACTGCTGGCTATGCGCAACTACGGCCCGGCGCGGGACAATCTGCTCTTTGTCGTGGACGCGCCGCCAGAACGCCAGCGGGCCTTTGTGCGGGCTGGCTTCCGTCTGCAGGAAGTCCAGTGGCTGATGGCGTGTACGCTGGCCGAGTGGCAACCGCTGGAATTGCCCCGGCCAGATTTGGCTGTACACAGCGCAACCCAAGCCTCGGACGCACTGCTCCTCAACACAATCGAGGGGCTGGAGCCGGTTCCCATTGACGAGTTGCGCGATCCCGCACTGTTACATTATTATTGTCTTGCCAAAAATCAACCGACGGCCTACGGGCGCAGCGCCCGCTATGACGAGACAATTGCCTGGGTCTCCCACGTATTTACCCCCGTACAACACCGGAGACAGGGCTATGCTTCGGCGTTGATGAACCACTTGCTGGCTGACAGCGCCAAAGCTGGCGTAGTACAAAGCCTACTCCTGTCCACGGAAATGGCCCACCTCCTTTACACCCGTATCGGCTATGGGGATATCGCACCGGTCGCCATTCTGCAAGCACCACCCGCTTTATTGCGTCGTATAATCCGCGGTTTCTGAACAATCGACGGGGCAGATAACAGCGACCAAAACCCGTGACGACTGACGGTAGAAGCCCGCGGGATTGGCTTTCCCGGATACAGAGGATCACCTGGAACACTGGCCTATTTGCCATTTCACCAGAGAGGGAACCGATGCACCACACGAGCCGCACTGCCTACACAACTTCCTCGCGCCACCTGATTCGGCTGGCACTGGCTCTTCTGCTGGCGCTGGTTCTTCTGCTGGTTGTCTTCTTCGTCTGTGCGAAAGCAGGCCAGGTCTGGGCCTACCCGTCTATCCCCGCCCCGGAGCTTCCTCCCAGCCAGAAAACCCCGGCGACGCCCCCATCGGTTCCGGCCTCGACCAGCGCCCGTGGCGCCAGCGAGGAACCCGCCCTGCCCGACGGCGCCAGCCAGGCGTGGTGGGCCAGTGTCCAGGCCAAGATCGACCGGGAGATGCACTTTATCGCCCCGGCCGCCGAGACAGTTGGTGCAGCCGGAGATGCAGCCGGGGCTGGCTACGCAGCCATCAACCCGGGGGCCAACCTGGCCATCCACTTTCCCCCGGACGGCGGCTTCTGGGTGACCGCCGCGCCAGCCCGACCAGGGCCGGAAGATGCCAATGGGACAGACGACATAGGGGACGCCACGGCACCGGATTGGCGCTGGGGTGTGCGCCCCCTGCGCATTCAGATCGGCGAAATGGTCCATGACCTGGGCCAACCCCAGCCGGCTGTGGTCACAGAAAACCGGTTGGCGCAAGACTACACCTCGACCGGCTTTGCGCTCACCGAATGGTTTGTCAACGACGAGGCTGGGCTGCGCCAGAACTTCACCCTGGACAGCTGGCCCGCCGGCCCCGCCGACCAGCCCCTGCGTCTGGAACTGGCCGGGAGCGGTAGCCTGCGCGGGGAGGTGGACGGTGACGGCCAGGGCCTCACCCTGCGCAATGCCAGCGGCGACGCCTTGCTGGTCTATCGGGACTTGAAAATATCCGACGCCAACAGCCAGAGTGTCCCCGGCCATTTTGTGCTGGACACAGACCGGGCACACCCCGGCGCGCTGGCAATTGTGGTGGACGACGCCGGCGCAGCCTACCCCCTCACCATCGACCCCCTGACCGGCAGCGCGGCCAGCCCCGCCTTCACCGCCAACGGCGAGGGGGTGGATAATTACTTCGGCCAGTCCGTGGCCGGGGCCGGGGATGTGAACGGCGACGGCTACGCCGATGTCATCGTCGGCGCCTACGGCAACAGCAACTTCACAGGCCGGGTCTACCTCTTCCCCGGCGGCCCCAGCGGTCTGAGCGCCAGCCCCGCCTTCACCGCCACCGGCGAGGGGACGGGTGATTACTTTGGCGCGTCCGTGGCTGGGGCCGGGGATGTGAACGGCGACGGCTACGCCGATGTTATCGTCGGCGCCTACGGCTATGACAGCTCCACAGGCCGGGCCTACCTCTTCTCCGGCGGCCCCAGCGGGTTGAGCGCAAGCCCCGCCTTCACCGCCACCGGTGAGGGGGCGAACAATACCTTCGGTTCTTCCGTGGCTGGGGCCGGGGATGTGAACGGCGACGGCTACGCCGATGTCATCGTCGGCGCCTTCGGCTACAACAGCTACACAGGCCGGGCCTATGCCTTCCACGGCGGGGGGGATGGGCTGCGAGCCAGCCCCACCTTCACCGCCACCGGTGAGGGGACGAACAATTACTTCGGCGCGTCCGTGGCCGGGGCAGGGGATGTGAACGGCGACGGCTACGCCGATGTCATCGTCGGCGCCGAGGGCTACAGCAGCTACACAGGCCGGGCCTACCTCTTCCCCGGCGGCCCCAGCGGTCTGAGCGCCAGCCCCGCCTTCACCGCCATCGGCGAGGCGACGTTCGATTCCTTCGGCTGGTCTGTGGCCGGGGCCGGGGATGTGAACGGCGACGGCTACGCCGATGTCATCGTCGGCGCCATTGGCTACGGCAACTACACAGGCCGGACCTACCTCTTCCACGGCGGTCCCAGCGGGTTGAGCGCCAGCCCTGCCTTCACCGCCACCGGCGAGGGGACGTACAATAATTTCGGCGCGTCCGTGGCCGGGGCCGGGGATGTGAACGGCGACGGCTACGCCGATGTCATCGTCGGCGCCTACGGCTACGACAATAGCAACACAGGCCGGGCCTACCTCTTCCCCGGCGGCCCCAGCGGCCTGAGCGCCAGCCCTGCCTTTACCGCCACTGGCGAGGGGACGTACAATA
>JAHBVF010000061.1 GCA_019637685.1 Caldilineaceae bacterium
TGTATACACGGATTGAAAGAAACACAGATAGCTTTCAATCCGTGTATACAAAAGGATTCTTCGGTTTACCATCTTTTCGTCCTGTCCACCAAACAACCCCGCCCGCGACAACACCCGGCAGCCAAATCATCGCCACCACCAGCCCGGTCAGGCCGATGACGGAGATAATCATCACAGGCAATTGGGAGAGCGTCTCGGCGACGATATTGGCGGCCAGAGGGCCGAAACAGACAAAAGGCAGCACCCGGCGCGTAAAGCGGCTCCAGGGCAGCAGGGCCGCGGGCAAGACAGCCCACACGACGTACCAGTGTTGGAACCAGAAGCTTCCCAGCGTCAGATAGAGCAACGACGCCACCAGCGCCAGCGCCCACAATTGAGGATGAACACCCCAGGCCGCCAGCCGCTTGCGCCAGATCAGCCAGGCCGGAATCGCCACGCCGACTGCTGCGAAAAGATAGGACGGCACGCGAATAATCCAAAAAAGCACAAACTCTTTGGGCAGCCGGTAGCCGAGCAGAGGAAGCAACCGGTCGATGAACTGGGAAGGCGAATTGGCCACGTACAGCACCCGCTCGCTGAGCATCCGGGGCAGGGTTTCCCAACCGCCCAAGGGCTGGTAGAGCAGCGAGGAAATGGGCAGAAGAAAGAGCGCCCCACCCATTCCCGCCAGCAGCGCCCGACGAAAGCCGATCTGCCGCCACAGCCACAGGCCCAGCACCGGCATCCAAATCAGCGCGGTCAACTTCACCTGCGTGGCCAGGCCAAGCAGAAGAAAGGCCCACACCCAGCCCTTTCGCTGTGCGGCCAGGAACGCGGCAAGCAGCAGCACAAGCATCAACCCGTCGTTGTGCGCGCCCAGCGCAGAGGAGAGCAGCACCGCCGGGTTCCACAGCCAGACCAGCAGGGCAGGCAGCGCCCAGGCCGGATGCTCCCGTTCCACCAGAATGAAAATCAGCCAGCCAGCCAGCCCTGTGAGAAGGATCGCTAATAGCCGATAGCCCGTCACCCACGCCATCAGTGCCCGACACGCCACCGGCGACTCAGGACAATCGGAAATACCCACAGGTAAATCACCGCTGGCACGTAGCCAGCGACCGACCAGCCACGAGACCCCACCGCTTGCATACTCCCACAGGGGGCCGTAGGTATCCACATTCTTCTTCCAGGCAGTATAGGCGTAGAAGGCCATGCGGGGGCCGGCTTTGGGCGTCACGGCCAGGGGGCTGATTTCCTTTTCCACCTGCAAGCGTCCCCGATAGATGTAATCGTAGACGTCGTGGGAATCGCCGCCGGGTGTGGCCCACAGGAGGATAAACGACGCGGCCAGCCAGATACAAACAACGACAAGTGGAAGTAGGAACGCAGATTTCGCAGAGGTCGCAGATTTACGCAGAATAAATCCCTTCGACAGGCTCAGGCGATGTCCTGAGCCTGTCGAAGGGACACCGCCGTGCCAATCCTTCCCATCCGTGTCAATCCGTCTCCCTATTTGTAGTTCAGAATTCTCCGTCTTTCCTCCCCTCTCTCCGCGGCTCTGCGCCTCTGCGGGAGAATCTCCTTCCTTCCCCTCCTCAAACTCCTCCGCGTTTCTTCCGCGCTCTCCGCGCCTCCGCGGTGAAATTGTCCCGATTGCCAGCAGATACGCGCCAAAGAGCAGTCCGTAGACCGCCAAATGGACCCACAGATTGGAGAGAACCGCTTCCTGCGGAGGATACCAGCCGCCCCGGGGCCATTGCAGAGATTCCGCCAGAGGATAGCGCCAGGCCAGCCAATCGTAGCCCAGAAGAGAGAGCAGGCCCAGACCGGTCAGCCGGGCCAAAGGGGAGAGAGGGGAGAGAGGGGAGAGAGGGGAGAGGAGCGCGGGTTTCACAGACTCCACCGCACCCCGCAGTGTTGACAGGGCCAGGGCGCGGGGCTTTCGCCGGAGACCGCTGCGCGCAGTTCCTGATAACGCTCCCCGTGCCAGACATCGGCCAGGGAATCTTCAAAGACATTGCCCAGCATAATATCCGGATAGTCGGGCGCGGCAAAGGGGGCGATGCAGCAGGGCAGCGCGTTGCCATTGGCCGTAATGTACATCAGCTTCCACGGGCGCAGACAGCCCTGCCAGGGCGAATCCCCCTTCACCGCCACACTCTCGTGGGGCGTTGTCGCGCCGGAAGCCCGGAAGGTCATACCCAGCGAACCAGCCAAGGCCTCGCATTCCACAATCAACGCGGCCTGGTAGGCTTCCAACGAGCCGTAGAGGGACTGTTCGACGGTCATCGTTGTATCCTCCGCCAGGTGTTCGCCGTTGCCAAAGTAGACCAGCCGCTGCAAATAGACCTCGGCCACGCCCAGTTCCCCGCCCAGGCGCACAAAATCGGGCAACTGGTGGACATTCTCCTGCATCCCCACCAGCCAGAGGGAGAGCCGGGGCGCAGTCCGTCCGCCGTGGCGCTGGACGAACGCGGCCAGGTTGTCGAGGATGCGGGGCAGCGCGTCGATCCCCCGCAGTTTGGCATAGAGTTCGGGCGTCACCGCGTCCACCGAGACCCGCAGTTCGTCCAGCCCGGCTTCCACCAGCGCATCGCCCCGCCGCTGATCCAGCAGCACGCCGTTTGTGTTGAAGAGGACATGCGCGCCCCGCTCCTTCAGATGGGCGATGAAGCGGGGCAACTCCCGGTTGAGGAGAGGTTCGCCGATGCCGTGGAGCACTGCCCGCTCGATGTGGGGTACAGAATCCACAATGCGCCGGAAATTGTCCCAGGTCAGGTGATTTTTGGCCTCGAAGGGCAAAAAATGGTCGTAGGTGAGAGGGCACGAAATGCAGAAGGAGTTGCAGCGGTTTGTGACCTCAATGTACAACTGATCGGGCATAGGCGGCGTGGCGCTTCGTTCCTGAAGTGGGATGAAGTTCATGTGGCTCCGTTTTTCCGGTTGTGCTGGGTGCTGGGTGCTGGATGATACGCCATATCACTCACGCATTACCCGCCACGCAGCACGCCTTACACAACAATCGTCGTACACACATTGCGGCTGCGCACCAGATCAACCGCGGGCGCGGCTTCCCAGGCCAGTTTCATTTCGTCGCCCCGCGCCCACGGGCAATACTCGTCGTGGGCGTCCAGTTCGTTGTTCAGGGCGCGGCGGCTGGCGCATCCCCCCTGGCAGGGACAGTCCGCGGCGTGGGCCGGGGTGGCGATGGCCTGCTGAAAATAGGCGTGTTCCAGAATCGACTCGCCTTTGCTGGGCAGATCGGCCACAGTGTAGGGTTGGGGCGAAGCTACCGGCCAGTAGACGCAGGGGATAATGCGCCCGCGCATATCAAAGCGGATGCTGTTGCGGCCACAGGGCGACTCCACATCGGGCAGCCCCATCGCGGCGCGCACAATCGGCTCGCTGCAACTGACGACTTTCCCTGCCGAAAAGAGGCGCTGGTAGGCTTCCCAGAACTGCTCGTAGGTCAGCCGGTAGAGGTCCGTGCGCACGGCCTGATAGACATTCACCCGCAGGTTTGCGCCGACCGAGCGGGCCAGGGCCACCATTCCGTCCATCTGCGCGTAGTTGGTGGTCATCAGCGTCGCCAGAATGGAGATGGACTTGCCCGCGTCGTGGCAGCGTTCGATGGCCTGATGGACCAGCGCCCAGTTGCCCGGCCCGCGCATCCCGTCCTGCTGGGCCGCGCTGGGATAGTCGATAGAGACTTCCAAATCGTTGAACATCCCCAGCAGTTCGTCGCTCATCGCGGTCAGGCTGTGGCCGTTGGAGGCGATGCTCAGCTTCACCCCCCGCCCGTGCAGATAGCGCACAATCTCCTCGAACTGGGGATGCAGGAGATTTTCCCCTGTGCCCATACCCATACTGCCCACGGGCAGGCTCTCGCAGATGGTTTTGATGTCGTCCAGGGGCACCGCGTCGATGCGGTCCGTGGGGCGGTAGCAGTGGGCGCAGGCCAGGTTGCAGGCGTTGGTCAGGCCGATACCGACGGAATAGGCCATTGAATCCTCCTTAAGAATGGAGCGCGGGTGGCGCGGATTGGGCGGATGAAAGCGGATTTTCTGGACGTTGATGAACGCAGAGTAACGCTGAGTAACGCTGATCACGAAACGAAAAATCTGTGTTCATCTGCGAAAATCTGCGTCCTCCTCTTTCCCCGCCACGAGAATGAATTCGTTGATAGACGCAAAAAACAGCCCGGTGGACAGGCGGCTGTCGAGTTCGCCCACCCAGCGGTCGTGTTCAGACTGGTCGATAATGCCGTTCTGCAACGCCAGTTCCCCGGAGCGGCGCAGGCTGCCGAAGTGGGTGGTGGTCTCGTCCCGCCCGATTGTTGTGAGGACGCGGATGTCGCCGACGCGCCAGCCCGCGGCCAAGCAGCGGGCCACCAACTGACGCCCCATCCAATTGTTGCCGTCCACCGTATCCGTGCGCCAATCCAAAATGCGCCGGGTCAGCGCCCGGTCGCTGTGATCCACCGCTACTGTGCCCCAGTCGCATTCCAGAATCGCCAGCCGCCCGCCGGGACGCAGCACCCGACGCAGTTCGACGAGGATTTCGTGGGGATGCGCTACGTGCAGAAGGGCGCGGGCCATTGCTGCTCCGTCGAAACTGCCATCCGGGAAGGGGATGGCCGCGCCGTCGTTCTGCTCGTAGGAAAGTTGGGCCGGGCCGCCGCAGGCACGGGCAAACTCCAGCATCGCCGCGCTGATGTCCACGCCCACGACCGCGCCGGTCGACCCCACCAGCGGGGCCAGCCGCCGGGCAATCACGCCGGTTCCGCAGCCGAAGTCCAGCAGCCGTTCGCCGGGCCGGGGAGACAGAGCCTCCACCAGCGCGGCGTGGGCCGCGGACTGGTCGGGGATGTCTGCCCGGGCGTTGATAAATTGGGCCAGGGATTGGGCCGCGTCGCTGGGAAGCCGGTCGGGGTTTGTCCAGGGGTTGCTCATCCCACAGCCTCGACTCTCTCGGCCAGCCAGCGCCGGGTGTGGCGGGCGATTGTGTCGGGCAGTTGGGTCAACTCGGCCTGCAGGCGCTCCAGCTCTGCGCCGGTGTCCACGTCGTACCAGACGGGCAACAGGGCTACTTTCAATCCCTGTGCTTGGGCAATTGCCAGGGAATCTTCCAGAACTGTCGGCGTACTCATCGCCACCTCCCGCAGGAGCCGGGGCTGGGGGCGGGTGACACCCACCAGATAGTAGCCGCCGTCGTCGCAGGGGCCAAAGACCACATCCGCGCCCGCGTCCAAACGGGCATAGGCGTCGGCTACGCAGGACGCGGGCAGCGTCGGGCTGTCGCTGTCCATCACCACCGCGGACTTCGCGCCCGCGGCCAGCGCATCCCGGAGCAGATTGTCCAGCCGTGCGCCCAGATCGTCCCCCCGCTGAGGGTGCAGGGCAAAGTCCGGGGCCAGTTCGCCAAAGTATCCTCGTTCCTCTTCGGGCAGGTAAATGACCGCCCGCTCCACGCTTTCCACCCGGCGCATCACATCCAGCGTGTCGGCCAGAAAACACTCGTAGAGCGCGGCCGCCTGCGCCCCGGTCAACGGCGGGCAGAGGCGGGTTTTGGTCTGGCCGGGCGCGGGCCGTTTGGCCACCACCGCCAGAAAGCGGTCACATATCAGGTGAGTCATCAAATCAGTTTCCAAGCCTTTTGTGGGCGCAATCGACAACGAAATTTGAGACGGCAGACGGCGGACGGCGGACCGCAATTCGCCCCTCGCAACTCGCTACTGTTAGCTCAACGCCAGCAGCAGTTGGGAGAGGCGGTTGCCCTGGGCCGCGGAGGCTGCCAGTCGCCGGCGCAGCCCCACATCCACGCCAAAGATCCGTCCCGGCGCGATTCCCAGCATCACAATCGAGAGCAGGACAATCGCGCCGTAGGCCCACTCCCATTCGTAGGGGCGAGGGATATTCGCCAACCCTACCCATAGCTGGGCAGTAATCCCAATGGAGACCAGCGCGCCCAGGCGGGAGAGAAAGCCGAGGAGCATTGACGCAAATATCCAAAACTCGGCCAGCCAGATGAGCCACCCGAAGAAGGCGATATTCGGGATAATCACATTGTCCAGAAGCAGGGCGTTGGCCTGGGCCAGAGGTGCAATGTTGAAGCCGATTTTGGGCAGACCCGCGGGCCGCATATCCGTCACCAACACCTGGCGATAGCTGGGCGCGTAGATGGATTCCAGCCCCATCCAATAGCAGAGACCGCCGCTGCCGTTGCCATCCCAATAGGTGGGCGCTTCCGCGGCCACAGGAAAAGCGAAGTCATTGTTGCAGCCAAAGGTGGGGGGCAACTTCCAGAAAAGCTGGGTGAGGAAGAGATAGGCCAGCCCCAGCCGGGCTATGACAATTGTAATCTTGCGCAGGCGTTCTTCCCAGGCGGGGGTGACGACATCGGCAGCGTGCATAGCTGGCTCCTGTGGGATAGATGGACACAAATTTGCGGATGGACGGATTGTCCTGTGCAGGCGAATGGCTGTGAATACAGCCTACCGCCCCGATCTGGCCTTTCTATTGCCCGATTGTGAACAAATTCTTACGTCTGCCGCAGCCGGGCCGCGTGGAGAACAGCAATGACTGTCATTCCGTCGCGAATCTCGCTGTTCACAACCATTTCCAGCACTTCGTCGAAAGGGAAAACAGCCACCTCGAAAAATTCGGTGTCGTCCGGGGGCAGGGCAGAACGGGCCAGATCGTAGCCCAGATAGAGGTGGGCGGTCTCGTCGCAGATGCTTTTGGATGTGTAGTAGGTGCTGACCGGGACGAGGCGCTCTGCTGTATAGCCGACTTCCTCCCGCAGCTCGCGCAGGGCCGCGGTTTCGGGAGCCTCGCCCGGCTTGACGCCACCGGTGGGCATCTCCCAGCGCTGGTTTTCGCCAAAGACGTAGCGATACTGGCGCACCAGGGCCACGTGATTGTCGTCTACAAAGGGCAGCACACCCACGCATTCGCCAAAGGTGACAACGCCGTAGACGGTTGTGCGCCCGTCGGGCATCTCGGCAATGTCCTCGCGCAGACGCATCCATTTGTTCTCATAGATGGGCTTGCTGGAGCGGGTCTTCCAGGGTACAGGCGGCATAGGACGATGTTCGTCTTTCGCTGAGAAAGCGATTGGTCGAGGGTATATGCGTTTGGGAAACTTAACGCTACCCGCTGATTATTCCGCTCGACGGCGGAACGCGCTGTGGGGAACTCTACATATCCTAGCCGATTGGGGAGACTTCGTGCAAATAAAAAAGAGATGCCAGGTTTTCCGAAACCTGGCATCTCTTTGCAAGACTGGAAAACTACTGCCCGCCGGTATCCACCGTAGGCACAATGCCGGGGCCGGGCAGGACAATTGTGGGGGCCGTGCCTTCAGGCACAAAGATCACTTTGTCGGTCTGGTTGAGGGCAGACGCGTTGGCCCGGGCCAGCAGCAGCGATACATAGGACGGCATGGAATTGTAAAGCTGGGCCAGGGCTGCTTCGCTGGCGACCTCTGCTTTGGCCAGCTCGATGGCAGCCTGGGCTTTGGCCTTGTTGATCTCCAGGTCCTGCTGGGCGGCGAAGAGATCGTTGGCCTTCTCGGCCTCGATCACGGCCCGCTGGGCCTGCACCCGCTCCTGTTGCAGCTTGGCCAGGGTAGTCTCCTGGCGGGCCTGCTCCTGAATCCGGCTCTGGGCCACGCGAATTTCGCCCTCCTGGCGGGCCTGCTCCGCGTTGGCTTGGGCGCTGGCACGTAGGGTGTCCTGGGCGGCTTTCTCGGTTTCCAGACGACTGGCCACAATCGCGTCCAGCGCGACTTGGACATCCCCAGACAGAATTACATCGGGCACGACGACATTTTCAATCGTCAGGCCAAAATTGGTGGCCAGGGCGCTCACCTCTTCGTCGATGCAGTTGCGCAGCACATCCCGCGCCGCGCCCACCACATTATCGTCGAAGGTGCGGTCGCCCACACAGACTTTCATGGCCTGGCGCGCCAGGTCCATCACCCGGGAGCTTGCCAAATCGTCGCTGAGATAGATGCCCCGATACTGCGCCCAGAGAGTGCGCAGGGTGTCTTTGTTGTTGACGCCGGGTCGGAAGATGTCGCCGCTGACCCGCAGGCCGATGCGCTGTTTGTCTTTGGTGATGATCTCCTCGTCTTCCACGCTGAAGGGAATGCCCTGGCTGGAGACCCGCACCAGGTCTACATACAGGCCCACATCGGAGTAGACACCGGGGCCAACCACATCTTTGATCTGCCCCCCCTGGAATTTGACGCCCACCTCCTGCGCGCTGACTTCTTCAAACGCGTAGTAGAACTGGCCGGCAAAGATGAGCAGAAAGAAACCGATAACAACGACAATTACGGCGACAACAATGGGCGAGCCAGAAAGAGGATTGCGCCGGTTGGGAAGTGTACTCATAGATTCTCCTTGTGTGATCCCTGTATGAAAATTTTGGTACGGGCAAATGGTAGAGGCAAGGCGATGGATACAGTCTAACACAATACAGTGCAAGGATAGCTGACAGACAGACGACACAAAACCGGGCGTTTGGCTGACTTGAAGCGCAGATTTCCTATTGTGTGGATGAAAAAGGGGTGGGTTAATAGAGCCATTGCTGACGAACAGCCTACCCACCGATGGCCCAATAATCCGATGACACGTACTGTTTCGCTCTTCCTTCTATCCATTCTGGCCGCAGGGCTGCTTTCTCTGCTGTCCCAACGCGCCCAGAGCGCGGAGGACGTGCCCGTTGTTCCCCACTACGCCGAAGGGATGGATGTGGTTGCAGAAGGCGCGCAGCTTACCGAGCCAGAGTTGACCGATGCAGAGTATGCAGCCATCTGGTCGGCTATCCAGCGCAACGTGGCAGGACTGGAAGCAAGCAGAACGTTGCCCGCTGGCGGTCAAGCAGAGCCGCGTTTGGCGTGGCCGCTGCTGCCTGTGCGCGGAGAAAGTGTAACCGACTTTCACTACGCGGTCATCGCCAATTTTGTGGATCACAACAGCGCCTATCCCGAACAGGTGTTGGACTACGCCTGCGGGGTTGCCACCTATGACACCAGCAGCGGCTATAACCACAAAGGGACCGACATTCTGCTCACCCCCTTCCAGTGGAACAAAATGGACAATAGCGAAGTGGCTGTGGTGGCTGCTGCGCCGGGCGTAATCGTCTACAAGCAGGACGGCCAGTACGACCGCAGTTGTGGCTTCACCGGCCAGCAGTGGAACGCGGTGTATGTGCGCCACAGTGACGGCTCCATCGCCTGGTACGGCCATCTAAAAAATGGCTCGGTAACAGCCAAAGGCGTGGGGGAATGGGTGGCAAGCGGAGAACAGTTGGGGCTGGTGGGCAGTTCGGGCAACTCCTCCACACCCCATCTTCATTTTGAACTCTACGATCGCGATGGCAGATTGGTAGACCCTTTTGCAGGCGCGTGCAACGCCACCACAGCCGCTTCCTGGTGGGCAGAACAGCCGCCCTATCAGGAGCCGGGCATCAACAAATTGACCACAGGCAATGCCGCGCCAGCGCCGCCCGGTTGCCCGGCCCCCGGCAACAGCCACAGCCAGACAGAATTTGTGCCGGGAGAGCAGGTCTATTTCACAGCCTATTTCCGCCACTTTGGCCCAGGGCTGACCGCCAATTATCGAATCCTGCGCCCAGATGGCTCTCTCTTTCGGGAATGGAGCTACACACGGCAGGGCAGCCTGATGGTGACCGCGTGGATATACCGGTATTACACATTGGAAGCCAACGCGCCGGTTGGGCAGTGGTCATTTGTCGTCGATTTCGCGGGACGCAGCTACGCGCAATTCTTCACAGTGGCGATCCAGCAGCCCACAGCCACAGTAACACCCACAGCCACACCCACAGCCACACCCACAGCCACACAGACAGCGACGCCTTCCCCCTCGGCCACGCCTTCAGCCACAATGACACCCAGCGCGACGCCCACGGCAACCCAAACGGCAACTCACACGCCAACCCCTATGCCCTTTGTCCAGACGCCGGGGATTCCCAGCACCGATGTGCCCACCAGACTGCCGCCTGCACCCACATCCACACCCCATCCCACATCGCGCCCGGCAGTGGATTCCCGGCCGATCCTCTACTTGCCGCTCCTCGGCCAGCCGTAGAATCAGGCGAGGTTTAGAGGGCAAAAAAGGGGTGTGGCATCTGCCACACCCCTTTTCGTTCTCAGTTCCTGCTCGTTCTAACCCTATTCAGTCACAGCCTACTCATTCACGCCCAGGGGGAAAGATTCGGGCAGATCAGCCGCGATCTCCACTTCGCCCAGGCCGCAAGTGGGCTGGCCCCAACCGCTGGCGCTGACGCCGTCTTCGATATCAAAGACGATATTGTCGTCACCGGTAGGACTGACTCCGGCTGGCACATTGTCCAGCCCCAGCGCGTCCCGCACCTTCCAGGCGATGATGTGATCCGTGCAGGAGCTATCGCCACTGACGCCCACCGCGCCCAGAAGCGTACCGTCCGCGTCATAGAGCGCCAGCCCGCCGCCAAAGACATTGACACCGCCCAGACGCAGACCGATCATCGGGTCATTTTCCGTGCCAAAGTTTTTGGCCGAGCCAAAGTAGGCCACAGACGTATCCACTGGATTGCTTTCTTGCAGACCAAAGAGACTGCCGCCGGGCTGGACCGCGCTGTAGAGGTTGCCCGTGCTCAGGGCCAGACCGGGCAGACTGAAAGCGTTGGCTGTATTGGCTTTTTGGCCGGAAATAATGCGGCTGCCGGGCCACTGGTCGCCCCGGTTCTCGCCGGAAAAGGTGACGGCACAGACGACGCCGTCCCGATCCACCAGCGTGGCCCACATATGGAAGCCAAAGCCGCCGTTGTCCGCGCCCTCTACCACGGCCGCCAGCACTTCGGTCAGGCTGTCGTGGCTGGGCAGATTGGCGCAGTTATTCTCTGGCTCGGCAACTTCCTCTTCCTCCGCCGTGGCCGGGGCCGAAGTTGCGGGCCGGGGCGAGGTGGACGGAGCCGACGCATCCACCGGGCCGATGGGTGTGCCCTCGGCAGCGGTCAGTTCGTCGAAGCGGATCACCTGTCCTGTGCCCGGTGCGCCCACGCCGTTGACCAGCACATAGCCATTGCCGTCTGCGTCAAAATCGATGGAAGTGGGGAAGGAAAGGCCATCCAGCAGCATTTCCGACCCAGTGCCTTGGGCAATGCGCAGCACCGCGCCGCTATCAGCCACAGGTCCCTGATCGGTGAAGACGCCCAACTGCACGCCATAAAGTTCGCCGTCCGGGCCAGTCCGCAGATCGGTGAGCATTGTCAGCCCTGTGGCGTAATCGCTTACTTCGCCGGTGTCCGGGTCCACTGTCACCACTTTGGAAGCGCCGGGCAGAAAAGGAAAGCCGGGGAGCAGAGAGACATAAATGGTTCCGTCCTCACCAAAGGCGACGCCCGTGGGAACCGGGTCTGATTCCAGCGCGCCCCCCCGGCCTGGATTGGGGATGGGGCTGGCAATGCCGTCAAAGACAGCGATGACCTCGACCGCGCCGGTCTTGGGATTGACAGTCAGAAGGGTGTTCGCCCCGGCGTCGGTCACATACAGCAATCCATCCGGGCCAGCAGCCATGCCATAGGGATGGGATTCGACCACAAAGCCATCGGGATTATCAGCTTTTTCCACTTCCCAGGGCCTGGCAATCTCTTTGACATCGCCCTGGCGCACTTCCAAAATGGCGGCTGTGTTGGCCAAGGGTTCATCCCGGGCAGCCTGCACCCAAACACCGCTGGTGGCATAGAGCACGCCATTGAGGATCACCAGACGGCCACCGCCGGTGGTGTCTGTGCCGGCCACAACCGAAGGCAGTTTGCTGATTTCGGTCTGCGTGCCATCGGGCTGCACCTGCATCACCCGGGAGGTATTGCCCACTTTGGCTGTCACCACTTCGCCGGTGTTGGGGTCCATCGCGCTGGATTCATTGATGCCACCCACGCCGGAGTCCACCACCCACAGGCTGCCATTGCGGGTGACAAGAATCCCCTGGGGGCTGTTGAAGCCATCGGCCACAACCACACCGCCGTTGTCCTCGCTCTGGGCAAGCGCAGAACCCACAATCCCAATGGCGGACAAAAGCAGGACAAGGGCAAATATAATTGCCCGGCGGTTCCATTTCTGCAAAACACTCGTTCTCATCTTTTTCTCCTCAATCTCTGGAAACAAATCACGTGTCAAATTTTTTTTGACGATTCACACAAAACTCTACTGCAAAAAGCCTTCTGAGCCACTGATAAACACTGATAAACGCTGATAAAAAGAAGGATTCTCTCCTGAAATTCTCTGCGACTCCGCGTCTCCGCGGGAGAAATTGACCTTTTTGCAGTGAACTCACACAAAAGACCAGTACAGCTTGGCGGGAATGGCCCAATAATTTCTGGCGTTGTGCGTTGTGCGTGTACCAGTTCACGGACTACGCACAACAAAATTCGTAGGCGTATTTACGTTGCGCTGTACTAGCGCTGGTGTCCCAGCAAATAGACCAGCGCGTCTATCTCTGCGCTGGACAGATGGGCGTAGGAAGGCATGTGATGGGACGAATCTGCATATCCATCCACAATATAGACCTCTGGCGAGAGAATGCTCTCGTGCAGATATTCATCCGGGGTGGACGCGCTGCCCGTATAGGTCGGATCCAATAGGCGGCGTTGCGCGGTCCAGGCCATACCGTTGTGGCTGGGACCAAACTGGCCGGTGGTTCCGCCCACAGCCAACTGATGACAGACACCGCAATACTGGGCACGATAGACCCGCAACCCCTCGTCCATCCTCTCGGCGGATGCCTGCAAGGCAGTGGGCGTAGAGAGCCGGGCGATAACTGTTGGCATAAAAGCCACACTCGTCATCACGGCGGGGGGATCCACAGAGGCAGGCATACAATCGGACAGAGCCAAGGACAGACTCACAGCAAGAGAGAAGCGCAAAAAGAGCGAGCGAAACATACAAAACGCCTCACGGTTTGTCGCGGCGCATGCAACACCGGCGACCGGGAGAAGGGAATATCCACATTGCCCACAGGGCTGTCTGTGTCTGATAGGAATGGTGATTATAACACGCCCATACAGCCAGCCACGAAATGGCCGGCTGTGTCTTATTCCTTCAACAGTTCCCAAAAAGCGCCGGGCTCGATGGCAGATCGCTCAGCCGCCCGCAGATTTTCCTCCACATGTGCAGGCTGGGACATACCCACCAGTGTGGCTGTCAAACCCGGTGTGCTGCGGTTGAAATGGATGGCAGCCTGGGCATCGCTCTGCCAGCCCCCCAGAATGTCCATCACCTCATCGGGCACATTTTCCAATACCTGTTTCTGCATCAGCCCAGCCGAACCAATCGCCACCAACGCGTATTGCCGCGCCGCGGCCAACAGGGGCAAGAGCAAAGTTTCCCGCTTGCCCTCTCTTTCCCGCTCAAAGGGCTGATTGCTCTTGACCACCGCATCCAGCGTGCCCAAATTGTAGGGGAATTGGAGGAAGCGAAAGCGGTGCTTTTCACCGCCCATCTGCCGGGCCAACTCTATCATCTGATAGAGAGGCAGATATTCCTTGGCGTTGGGGTCCGCCGCAAACCCATCCCAGGCGGCAATGCCATAAAAGCGGATACGGCCATCCGCGGCTTCCTGCTCCAGCCGTTCGAAGGCGGCCCGCAGACGCAGCCAAAACTCGTCCAGCGTCACATAGCGCAGTTGCGTCTCCGGGTTGTGCAGATAGTAGACATCCAACGTCTTTAGCCCCAGATTGTGCAAGCTTAAACCGATCTGCTGGCTGAGATAGGTCGGGGCGATGCAATGAAGCCCCCCGGCCATGTCCAAGGGAGCCAGACCGAGTGCTTCGATCTGCGCCTGCACAAAGGCGAGTCTGTCGGCAGGCGGCGCGCCATCAAAAGGCAGAAACCCACCTTTGGTGCAGACAATCAGCTCGTCGCGCCGGGCCTGTCCAGTGGCAAAGAGTCGGGCCAGCGCCGCGCCGACATCCCGTTCAGACTGCATATGGCGATAATTGATTGCGCTGTCAATCAGATTGCAACCGCCTTCCACCGCAGCCATAACGCTGTCCACATAGCCGGCAGAGGTAATTGCGTCGAGTCCGCCCAAATATGTGCCCACGCCGATGCTGCTTATCTGCAATCCATAACGCGGGCGGAAATGATCCCCTGCCAAATTTGTAAAACGCTGGATATAGCGTAAAGTTCCTGCTTGGGTGGCAAAACCGGCGAAGTTGTTCATCGTTCTCCCAAAATCGATTGGACAAAAGCGGGGGGAAGATAATAGTCAGGCTGGGTAGGCCACAAGTTTTATAGAGAAGATAATGGATTCTCCTTATACTTGACAACAGTTGGCCCGGCAATAAAATACGGCAACGGATTCCGACTGAAACTTGGAATGACTCATCAATACTGCTCGTGAACGCGTACAAGGAAGTGATTTATGGCAACAATTATGGTCGTGGATGACTACGCAGTGACCCAGCGGATGCTGACCTACCAATTGTTTAAGCAAGGCCATCAGGTAGTGACAGCAAACAACGGGCATGAAGCGCTGAATTCACTCCGGGACCTGGAAATTGACCTGATGATCGTCGATCTGGCCATGCCAGAGATGGATGGTCTGACAGTGCTGCGCCAGTTGCGGGCCAGCAGCCGCTACCGATCGCTGCCGATTATTATGCTCACGGCCAGCGGCAAGGAACAGGACCGCAAACAGGCTATGAATGCAGGGGTCAACGCCTTTTTGACCAAACCAACTGTTGCCTGGCAACTGGTCGATGTGGTGAGCAATCTATTGGAGCATCCCCACACACTGGCCGTAGCCGCCTGAGTGCATCCCATTTCATCACAACCCAAAGCCGGTACTGTGAAACTCCACAGTACCGGCTTTCTTTTCGTCTCTTGGCTACAACCGACCCCCGCACCGCAATCCTGCTGCTTCACCATTCAGCCATCCGATTCAAGCGCTGTGTAGCGTCCACAACCCATTGGGGGCTGGCCTCTATTCAATCACAATTTCATCCAGCCCCTCTTCGGCCTGGGGATAGCGCATATCCAGCCCCTCCAGTGTGTCCACCAGAATCTGGGAGATGACCAGATTGCGATACCACTTGCGGTTGGCGGGGATGATGAACCAGGGCGCGTGGGGCGTGCTGGTGCGGGAGAGAACGACTTCGTAAGCTTCCTGGTATTGGGGCCAAATCGCCCGCTCGGCCAGATCGCCCTTGGCAAACTTCCAGTTCTTATCCGGTTCATCCAGCCGGGCCTGCAAGCGTTCCTTCTGTTCAGCCTTATCGATGTGCAGGTAGAATTTCAGAATTGTCGTGCCTTCCTCTGCCAGCATCTGTTCAAAGGCGTTGATCTGATCGTAGCGGCGCTGCCAAATCGCCTCCGCCACCAGATTGTGAACCCGCACCACCAGTACATCCTCGTAATGGCTTCGGTTGAAAATGGCGATCTCGCCCCGACCCGGCGTATGTTTGTGGATGCGCCAGAGATAGTCGTGGGCCAGTTCCTCCGGTGTAGGTCGTTTGAAACTGGCCACCTTCACCCCCTGGGGATTCACACCGTCGAAGACGTGGCGGATTGTGCCATCTTTCCCCCCCGTGTCCATGGCCTGCAGGACAATCAACACTTTGTGCTTGCCCTCGGCATAGAGCAACTCCTGCAAACTCTCCAACTGTTTGTTGAGTTTCTTTGTGGCGTCTCGCCCCGCGGCTTTCTCCCCGTCAAAAGCGGACCGATCCGCGGGGTCCCATTCATTCAGGTCAATCTTCGTTTCTGGCTTCACTCGATAGCGTTCGTACACGGCAACATCTCCTCAAAAAAATGGACGACAAGCAACGAAATGACGTTCCGCCGGCGTGGGAAAAATTCCAACTCGTTTCTATTCTGGTAACAGTTCCACAATGCGCGGCACGGCCTGACCGATCCACTCGGCGAGCAACGCGTAGGTCAATTCATACGTTTCGATTGGTTGCCCGATGGGATCGCTCACATCCCCGCTTTCACCAGCCAGCTCAGCCAGGGTAAAAACCCATCCTTCGCTCTCCGGGAAGGCAGCCAGAATAGCCCGTTTGTGCGCGGCTTCCATTGTTACCAACAGATCGGTTTCCGCCACCAGCGTAGGGGTAAGCGCCCGGCTCTGATGCCTGCTCAGGTCGAAGCCGTGGCGACCAGCCACAGTGACCGACGCGGCCGTGGCCGGATATCCATCCCCAGCGCGGTCCCCCGCCGAGCCGACTTGCCACGCCTGTTGGGGATGGCCCTCAGAGAGAAGATGGCGACCGATGACTTCTGCCATGGGCGAGCGGCACTGATTGGCGGTGCAGATGAAGAGAAGCGACGGCATAGAATTGTCCTTCGGATCAGAGGCGATTTCTGCCGGGACTATAGCGGATGGGGACGGAGTTGTCAACGATTGCGCCGGAAGAATGTTGTGAAAATGGCCCAACTAGCCGTATACTTTCAGCAGTTTTGTCCTTACCCCAGGCGGGCGAGGATCATCAATGCCCCCAACCCTTGCCAAATGGAGCTGTCTATGAATGCGCTGCATCGACGTTCCCCCTCCACCCAGCCGACGGCTGCACTGGCCGCACGTATCACACAGATCGGGATTCTCACCCTTCTGGTTTCTCTGCTGCTGGTCTTCCACAAACCAGCATTGGCCGCGCCCACACCCCAGGCAAGCGGTTCCGACTGGGTAACGATTTCCATTGACTCTAATCTGCCGGAACGCTATTACAACCGGCTGCTCTCTCTTCTCGTCTACCGGGTGAAAATACTGGACACAGATACTGGCCCGAAACAGGTTCTGCTGCTGGACAAGACCAATCACTCCGACGCGGTGGTCGGCCTCTACCCCCTCTCCCAGGTAGCCGATTCGGCCATCTATACCCGCTATTATGCGCCGGTAGGGGACTTTGCCACTGTGGCTGACGACGTAGCGCTGGAGGAATTGGCTAAGCGCTGGCAGGGCGAAGGGGACGGGCCGCTGGTGGTGGGCAAGGATTACCAGGCCGAACTGAGTGTTCTGCTGGGCGGCAAAATGGCCGCGTCCGTGATCGTTACCGGGACCCAGGGCATTCTGCCCGCGGTGGAATCCGACCCAAACGCCATTGGCATCGTACCCTTTGATCGACTGAACCCACGCTTCAAAGTCTTTTCCGTGGATGGCGTCAGTGTGCTGGACAATCGGCTGGACGGCAATAGCTATGGGCTGGCCGCGGCTGTGGGGATAAAAGGCGAAGAGGCCCCGCGCCTGGCCGGCGCGTTGACCCCGCTGGTGACCAATTCCAACAACCGGGACGCGGGCCACATCACCACACTGATTATGACCGGCGTGACCGCGATGACACGGGTCACCGCGCTGCGAATGGAGCAAAAGGGCTACGATTACCCGGCTCGGGTCATTTCGGAAACCCTGGCCGCGGCTGACATCACCCACATCAGCAATGAAGTGCCCTTTATCGAGGGCTGTGTGGTCAACGCGTCCCAGGACAACCTGACGATGTGCAGCGATACCACCTATTGGGCTGCGCTGGAGGCAGTGGGCACAGACATTGTGGGACTCAGCGGCAACCACGTGAACGATTTCGGGCGTGACGGCGCGCGGGAATCCATTGGCTGGTATCGGGAGAATGGCATCTCTATCTATGGCAGCGGGCTGAATGTGGACGAAGCCTGTGCGCCTCTGCTTTGGGAGCACAACGGCAACCGCTTCGCTTTTATTGCCGCGCTGGCCTTTGGCCCCGCCTTTGCCTGGGCCACAGACGAACTGCCCGGCGCCTGCTACTATTACGATCACAAAGAAGCAATCTTCGAGACAATTGCCGACCTGCGCTCCCAAGTGGATGTGATTGCCGTAGAACTCCAATATCTGGAAACGTACAATCCCTATCCCACCGACCAGCAGGTATTGGAGTTTCGGGAATTGCGGGAGCAGGGCGTGGATATTGTCACCGGTGTGCAAAGCCACGTGCCCCAGGCTTTTGAAACCTATGCAGCCGAGGGCACGCACCGCCCCGGTGTAATCGTCTACGGCCTGGGCAATCTGTTCTTCGACCAGATGTGGAGCTGGCAGACACGCACAGAACTGATGGCCCGCCACACAATCTATCGGGGGCGGGTGATCAGCACCGAAATTCTGACCGCTGTGCTGGAAGACTACGCACAGCCCCGGTGGGCCACGGAACCGGAACGGGCGGATATTCTGCGCAGCATCTTTCAGGCCGCGCCGACGCGGCCCGATTGACCTGGCCTACCCCGCGTTGGTGGTCGTTGTGCCAAACTGGCGTTTCAGCGTCTGCAACAGCACCCGGCCTGGCCCGGAGAGGCGGGTCATAAAGAGGCCCTCGCCGCTGAAGAGAATTTTGCGGCAGCCACCTACGCCCTGAATGTCGTAGTCCACATCCGACGAGAACGCGGCCAGATTGCCGGTGCTGACCAGCATTTGCTCCTGGGCAGCCAGGCGATGTTCAGAAAAATCGCCGCTGGCGTGGACCAGAACTGTGCCTTTGCCGGAAACCGTCTGCAGGAAAAGGCCGGCCCCCCCAAATAGAGCCGCCCCGGCCCGGCGGGCTACGGTAACAGTAATGTCCAGATCGTCGCCCCAGGCGCAGAGAAAGGAGCCGCGGGTTGTGGTTACTGGCCCGTCGTTCTCCAAATCCCACACTTCCAAATGGCCGGGCGCGTTGGCAGCCAACAACGCGTGCTGGCTCTCGCTTTCCGTCTGTAAATAAGTGAGCGCGACGCCTTCGCCCGACAGAGAACGGCGCACCGCCCCACCCAACCCGCCAGGAACGCGCAGGTTCCACTGGATGCCCGGTGTCAGGGCCATAAGACCGCCTTTGCTGCACCAGACAAACTCGCCCGGCTCGAATTCCAGACGGACCGATTGAGCAATTTCGCCAGAGATTGAATAACGCATAGAATTCTCCCGGTGAGAGTGAATGGAGGAAATGTGTAGCGTGTCGTGGTATTTGGAGACTGGCCGTATACCCGGTGGGGCGATGGGGCCAATGCCCAGCTGTTGGAACCACTACGCACAGACGGCGTAGGGGTCGCGCAGGGAAGTATCGCCCAGCATAAGAAAAAGGAGAAAAAATGAGCAACAACCGACGTCTCGCCTATTCTACCGACCCGGAGCCAGAGCCGGAAATCGTGTCTGTAGAAATTCCTCACAACCCGGCGGCCCCCTTTGCGGTTCAGGGCAACCAGTTCGTCTATGTACGTTTGGAACGCAAAGGGCGGCGCGGCAAAACAGTATCGCTGGTGGAAGGGGTGCTCAGTCCGGCATTGGGCAAGCAGGCGTTGTTGAAACATCTAAAAAACGCGCTGGGAACCGGCGGCGCGCTGAAAGATGGCGTGCTGGAAATCCAGGGGGACAACCGGGACAGAATTGTTGAACTGTTGACAGCCTTGGGCTATAAGGCAAAAAAGGCAGGCGGCTGAAAAACGCGGCCACAAACGTTCCCGCCCGGTGTGGCAGACACACCGAGCGGCTTCACGCATACAAATAGCGCTACCCGTCTCGGGTAGCGCTATTTGTAAATGCCGGTTGGTTTGAGGAGGGTGTCGGCTTGCGAACAATCTTGTGAATCGTTAAGCCGGGCTGCCTTGCAGGCGGGTTGCAGGTGGCGTGCGGCCAAAAAGTGCCATCAATGCGACAACCAGCACGACAGCCGCCAGTACGGCAGCGGTGTAGGCAACCAGCGCAACCTCACTGTTTCGGACGGCAATGCCGATGAAAGCCCACACAAAGACCGCGCCATAGGCCACATCCCCGCGGGTGCGCAGAATATAGACAGCGATGGCCGTACCCACCAGCATCACAAGCACAGACCAGACAGGTCCAGGCAGCGGGCCGCCTTGGAATCCGAAGTATTGCAACACAACTGTTGTGTTGGCAATCGTCGCCACGCTAATCCAGCCGAAGTAAATACTGAAAGGCACGTGGACAACCCAGCGTTCCAATGTTGAAACCGGGCGATTCTCCAATCGCATATACAGAGCCAACAATGCCCCACCGATCCCCAGCATCAACACCAGACTGAGGGGGAATTGCAGATAGTGCCAAGCCGCAATCCAGGCGCTGTTAAAGAGATTGGAGACAATAAAAAGCCACCCGACGCGCCGCATACGGGGGTTGTTGCGTTGGGAAGGCAAGGAATGATAGATGGTAAAGGCCAATAGCCCTGTGTAAATCACCCCCCAGATAGCGAAGACGTAACCAGCCGGTGTAAAGAAATTGGGGAACAGATCGGAAATGGCCCCGGTATCCATCCCGTTCAGGGGCAGCGAGGTCGCTGCGCCGTTCATCACAAGCGTGAGAACGAAAGTAAATATCACCAAAAATTGGCGGGTGATGTTGCGGTTCATCAAAAGACTCCTTCTATAATTATTACGTGTACACAAACAAGCGTATGTGCGAAAGTCGATATTTTGAACATATTATGCACAACAATAGCACACCCATATATTTTTGTCAAGCGATGTTTCCTGATTTCAACCCGGACTCTACTGCAAAAAGCCTCTAAACTCACCGCGGAGTCGCGGGGAACGCGGA
>JAHBVF010000062.1 GCA_019637685.1 Caldilineaceae bacterium
TACATTGCAGCGAAATTTGAAGAATATGCTGGATAAACAGATATTGGGTATTTCTGGCGCAACCAATCAGGCGTCTATCGTATGTTCGTGAAGAATTGAATTCACGACAACTTGTGACATAATAGTCACATTCTCACCATCCCTACGCCCGCATACCTCTGACTGATGGATCGGCCCAGCTACCCGTCTGCCCGCCACCCGTCCCACCTGACCGGAGTACCTGTGTCCACTTCCACCACCGACTCCCGCCCCAATATCCTCTTTGCCTTCGCCGACGACTGGGGACGCTACGCCAGCGCCTATCGCACCCACGAAGGCCCTGACTCGTGGAACCACCTGATCGAGACGCCCCACTTCGACCGCATCGCCCAGGAAGGGGTGATCTTTCAGAACGCTTTTGTCCCCGCGCCCACCTGCACCCCCTGCCGCAGTTCTATCCTCTCCGGCCAATACTTCTGGCAGACGGGCCTGGGCGCGATTCTGGAGGGCGCACGCTGGGACGAGAACATTCCCACCTATCCCCTGGAACTGGAAAAGGCGGGCTATCACATCGGCTACACCTACAAAGTCTGGTCGCCGGGCCGGGCACACAACGCACCCTACGGTGCGGAGCGCACCCGCTATGAACCCGCGGGCCACAACTACCGGCGCTTCTCCCACTACGTGACCGAACGGGGCGCTGAAATTGGGGTCGAAGCGGCCAAGCAGGAACTCTACGACGAGACCCGCCGCAACTTCGACGCCTTTCTCGCCGCTCGTCCCGATGGCCAGCCCTTCTGCTACTGGTGGGGGCCGACCAACACCCACCGCACCTGGGAGCGGGGATCGGGCAAGGCCCTGTGGGGGCTGGAGCCGGACGCCCTGAAGGGCCGCCTGCCTGCCTTCCTGCCCGATGTCCACGACGTGCGCGAGGATGTGGCCGACTATCTGGGCGAGTGTCTGGCTGTGGACGCGGGGCTGGGGGTGCTGCTGGAACGGCTGGAAAAGATGGGCGAACTGGACAACACGCTGATTGTGGTCAGCGGGGATCACGGCATCCCCGGCATTCCCCGCGCCAAGTGCAACCTCTACAACATCGGCTGCGAAGTGGCCCTGGCCGCGCGCCTGCCGGGCCAGATTCCAGCCGGCCGCGCGGTGGAGGACTTTGTGAATCTGATGGACCTGGCCCCCACATTTATGGAAGCGGCGGGTGCAGACATCCCGGCGACGATGACGGGGAAGAGTCTGTGGCCTCTGCTGCAAAGCAGCGCCGACGGCCAGGTGGAGACGCCACGCACATCCGTCGTGTTGGGCCGGGAGCGCCACGTCTGGGCCGCGCGGGCGGGCTGTCTGCCCTATCCCCAGCGGGCCATTCGCACTCGGGATTTTCTCTACGTCCACAACTTCGCGCCGGATCGCTGGCCTATCGGTGATCCCCAGGGGCTGGACGATCCGAATGCGCCAGCGCCCAGCTTTGACGAACTGTGCGACAACACCCGCATCGCCTATTCCGACATCGACGGCGGCCCCACCAAAGCCTGGATGATCCACCACCGGGCCGAGCCAGAGGTGTGGCCCCTCTTCGATCTGAGCTTCGGCAAACGCCCGCGGGAGGAACTGTACGACCTGCGCACGGACCCGGACTATATGCACAATCTGGCCGCGGACCCGGTCTACGACCCGGCGCGGGAAGAACTGAAAGCACAGCTATTCAGTCTGCTGGAGGTTCAGGCGGACCCCCGGCTGGTGGAGGAGCCGTGCCGCTTCGAGTACCCGCCCTATGCCGGCCCCCCGGACGATCCGGGTCTGTCACCGACTCCGTCTCTGCCGCCGTCTCTGCCAATGTGACAAAAGGGCGTGGCAAGCGAAGCGCGCAGCCGCACACCTTTCTGGCATTCAGAACGAATATTCACGGCACCATACACGCCAATGCTCGACAGACGTTCTACTTATACACGTTCGTGACTATTCAGCCATAAGCCAGCCGGTTAGCAAACGTCGGTTGAGTGGCCTGGGGCTGTTTCCAGGCGTATCGAAACCAGTTTGCGGGTCTACCCGCTTTGGTTTCGATACGGCCACATACTGCCGTGGCCTACTCAACCGGCGCTGGCCTGAATAGTCACTCACGTTCTATTCTCAACACAGGCGACACGACCGGCTGACACCGATAGCGGTGAAAATCATCCACAGATAGCACAGATTGAATCCGTGTTCCCTTTTATCCGTGTATACAACCCTATTTCCAGAACAGGAGGACCTATGAAAATCACGATTGACGCGCTGATTCAGGCAGATTTGGAGACAGTTTGGGCCTGCTGGAACAACCCGGCTGACATTATGCGTTGGAACGCGGCGTCCGACGATTGGCATACCACCGCCAGCACAGTCGATTTACGTACCGGCGGGAAATTCACATCCCGTATGGAAGCGAAAGATGGCAGTATGGGCTTCGATTTTACAGGAGTCTATACCAAAGTCATCGAAAAAGAACAGATCGAATATACAATGGAGGATGGTCGCACTGCCTCTGTCACATTTGCCCAGCGAGACGACGGCGTGCAGGTCACTGAAACCTTCGATGCCGAAGGCGAAAATGACCCGGAGATGCAACGCCAGGGATGGCAGGCCATTCTCGACAACTTTGCCCGTTATGTGGAGGCGAAGGCCTGACCGTACAATTTGACCGTTTTCGATCGGTTCTGTACCGATCGAAATGATGACAGAACGCTGGACGCGGATGAACGCTGATTTTTCTCTTCTGGATCAGTGTCTATCCGCGTGGCTCCGCGTCCCATTTTCTGACTCTACTGCAAAAAGCCTATTGAGCCACTGATAGACACTGATAAACGTTGATAAAAAGAAGGATTCTCTCCTGAAATTCTCTGCGACTCCGCGTCTCCGCGGGAGAAATTGGCCTTTTTGCAGTGGACTCATTTTCTATTTCGCACCGCAGCTTTGGTACACTGTAAACAGGATTTTTGTTTGTCGTAGGCGCTGCTTGTGGCTGCGCAAGAGACGAATACCCCTTCGGCTGCCTCTGCTGGCCCCCCGGACGATCCGGGTCTGTGATGCGAATCATCCACAGATTTTCACCGACCGAATCCGTGAAAATCTGTATTGGTCAAGATGAGGATGGAAAAAGCCGGACGCAGATAAACGCAGAGGAACGCGGATTTTTGCCTCTGAATCAGTGTCTATCCACGTAAATCAGCGTCCCATTTCCTTTCCAGCATCCTCCTGACCGTTACAGAATCCGTGAATATCCTTCTCACCCCTGGCCATCCGTCTTCCCGTTCAAGTTCACGGGTCTTTACAGCCAGCTTTCCCGATAATCCAGCGCATACTGTCGGAACGAAATCGGCTCACGCCCCAGCAACCGTTCCACCTCCCCCGTGACAGTCTCCGCCATCCCCCAGCGGGTCGATGTATAGAGACCCATCTGCACCAGCGCGTACAGCACCGGCGTCCCTCGCCGGATTGCCTCCGCCAGAAAATGGAGCGGATTCGGATTGCGATAGACAATTTTGCGTCCCAACACTTCGCTCAAAATCTCCGTTGCCTCCCAGTAATCGAGAGCCTCGCCCCCAGTCAGATCATAATTCCTACCCGCGTGTCCCTCTTCGGTCAGGGCCAGAGCCGCCACCTCGCCGATGTCGCGTACATCGACAAAGCTGGTTTTGGCCCTGCTCACGGGGACGAAAAGCTCGTTTCGTTCTTGAATCTCCCGGCGATGCACAGTGTTCAGATTCTGCATAAAGAAGCTACAGCGCAGAAACGTCGTCTGCATCCCAATCCGGCGCAGATAGGTTTCCACTTTGTAGTGGGGCACGTATTGGGCCTTTTCAATGCCGATCAGCGATAGAAATACCGCGTGGGTCACACCGGCTGCTTTGGCCGCGTCCATCGAAGGCTGCAAGTCTCGGCGGATGTTCGCCAGGTGGG
Source organism: Caldilineaceae bacterium (assembly GCA_019637685.1). GTDB lineage: Bacteria > Chloroflexota > Anaerolineae > Caldilineales > Caldilineaceae > JACQGT01. The sequence continues at coordinate 3,922 of JAHBVF010000062.1, forward strand.
GCGGACGCATATAGAACATCTTCTGCACATCCTGAAACGTTGCCGCATAGGTGGTTGGGTCCGTAAAATCGAAGCGGACCGCCTCCACCTCCGCGCCGAATCGCGCCCGCACCGCTGCCATATCCGTATGGGCTGCCCGCACCCGACCGCCCCTGGCAATCACTTCCTTCACAACCTCCCTGCCCACATTGCCCAACGCGCCGATCACAAGAATCGGGGTCTCAAGACTGGGGGAAGACATCTGCATCGCTCCTTTGTTTGACATTATATAGACCAGTCGTTATAATACCATCGGCCAGCCCAATTGAAAAGATGACCAATGGCTTCCCCTGTTCTGAGCAGTGAGACGTGGCCGCGGCCGCTGCTGTGGCGAGGAGATGAGAAATGGCAAGGCGAGAGCGATGAGCAACCCGCGCGAGGATATCCTGCAAACGACGAGCAGCCTGATGGAAAAACAGGGCTATCACGGCACGGGGCTGAACGAAATCGTGCGCGAAAGCGGCGCGCCCAAAGGCTCGCTCTATCACTATTTCCCCGACGGCAAAGAACAGATCGCGTCGGAAGCTGTCCTGGAATCGGGCCGGCTCACCGCAGAGCGGATACGCGCGGAACTCGCCGCTATCGCGGATCCGGCGACGGCGGTCCACGATTTCGTGCTGGCGATTGCCCATCACGTGGAAGCCTCTCGCTTTGCCGCTGGTGGCCCCTTGACAGCCGTGGCGATGGAAACGGCGACAAAATCCGAGCGCATCAACGCCGCCTGCCGGGAGGCCTACGCCGACATCGAAACCGCCTTTCGCGAAAAGCTACTCGCCAGTGGACGCTCCCAGGCCCAGGCAATGGGATTGGCGATCTGTATTACCGCGGCCATCGAAGGGGGCATTCTCCTCAGCCGTACATTCCATTCGGGCGATCCCCTACGCGCTGTGGCGACACAGCTCAGGGCGTTGCTTTCTATCGGGGAATAGACACAAAAAATCAGGAGGAGCAATGAAAATTGTTGTGTTTGGGGCATCCCGCGGGGTTGGATATCAGGTGGTGCAGCAGGCGCTGGCAGCCGGGCACACCGTCACAGCGTTCGTGCGTTCACCCGAAACCTTCTCGCTGCAACATCCCAATCTCTCTATCTTCCAGGGCGACGCCACCGACGCAGCCGCGGTGGAAAAAGCCATCGACGGTCACGATGCGGTTATCAGCGCGCTGGGACCCACCCGCCCACCTGTACCCCAAATGATGGAGAGAGCAGCCAAAAATATCGTGGCCGGGATGAAAAAGCACGGCGTGCGCCGATTGGTTTCAACGACGGGCGCTGGTGTGCGCCAACCGGAAGATCAGCCCAAACTGATCGATCACCTGATCGGGTTTCTGCTCAAACTGGTTGCCAAAGATGTCGTTCTGGATTCCGCTGCCAATGTGCGTGTGCTCCAGGCATCCGGCCTGGACTGGACGATCGTACGCTATCCCCGGCTACTCGACGGCGAGAAAAAGGGCAGCTACCGGGTTGGCTATCTGGGCAAGGACTCTGGCACACAGATTTCCAGGGCCGACGGGGCCGATTTTGTGCTGAAGGAGCTGACCGAGCAACAATGGCTGCACAAACTGCCGGTGGTCAGCTATTAGCCCACACCAGCCCCACCCCCGTATACACATCCGGTTGGTGGAGCAGCCCGTCGTAGGCCGTTTTGATCCGTTCCGGCGGCATCCGGTGGGAGATGAGCGGCTGCACCCGCAGCAGGCCCCGGGCCATCCAGTCCAGGAGCATACGCTGTTTGCTGAACTGGGAGGTGCGGCTGCCGATGTCCGGATACATGGGTAGAAACCATTCGTGCGCGCCGCGCACGGTCAGCCGCCCCCGGTGGATGCGGTTGAAGGCCGCGGTCAGATCACCCGCGACGGGGACCCGGGGCGTGCCCAGCGCGATGACCTGCCCTTCTGTCCCGGTGATGTTCAGACAGTCCATCAGCACACCGCTGTGGCCCACCGCGTCCACACTGATGTGCGCGCCACCCGCGCCGACCAGTGCGCGCACGCCCTCCAGGGCTTCGTCGGATGTGCCGCCGACGGTCCACTCCAGGCCGCACTCCTCGGCCAGGTCCCGCCGGGCCGCCACCGGGTCCACACCGATCACCCGGCAGCCCCGGGCGCGGAAAAGCTGCGCGGCCAGATTGCCCACCACGCCCAGGCCAAAGACTACCACCCACGGGTTCTCCCGGATTTCGGCCAGCAGAATCGACGAAGCCGCCACCCCGGCCATACGCGAGGCCGCCGCGGTCATGGAATCCAGGCCTGCCGGCACAGGCACAACCAGCCGCGTCTGGGGATAGCGAAAGGCAGAGGCGTGGCTGCCGTAGGTGAAGACCCGTTCGCCCACCTGCGCCCGCGTCACCCCTTCGCCCACAGCCCGCACAATGCCCACATTGGCATAGCCAGAGCGCCAGGGATAGGTACACCACTTGCCCGGCACATACACATCCGGGTCTTTGGCCGTGTAGTTCGCCAGTTCTGTGCCCGAACTGATGAATGTGCATTCGCTCTCAATCAGCAACTCGCCCGCTCCCGGACGCTCGTCCAATTCACCCGTCTGCAACACGACCTGCTCTTTACCCGTCACCACCACTTCACGAATCTGCATGGAGTTCTCCCTGTGGTTGAGTTTCCCGTTGGTTCGGCCCCTTCTTCCCACGGATGGATGGCAGAAAACTGACGAAAAACGATTGTCATGCATCCGGTTGGTCTTCCGTTGGGGTATGCCATCTGCGTTTGCCATCCGCGGTCAGGCGCGGCCCAACTTGACGCGGTGCAGGGATCAGTGTAGCGTAGAAGAAAATTCGTGCCAATTGTTTATAAGGAGGTGCGTTGTGTCTGTGAGCACACTGTTCCCTGCCCAGCTCTATGCGCCCTTCGCGCTGGAGGCGGCCCGTACTGTCTTTCTGCGGGACAATCCCGGCTACGCGGCCACCGCGCGTCTGCGCGACCTGCGCGCCACCGAATACGCCCGCCTGGACCGCCAGGGACACACCTATCTGGACTACACCGGGGGCGGTCTCTATGCCGAGGGGCAGGTGCGCCGCCATCTGGACCTGTTGCAGGAGAACGTTTTCGGCAACCCCCATTCGGTCAATCCCACTTCTATGGCTGCCACCCGCCTGGTGGACGCGGCCCGGGCCTACGTCTACAAATTCTTCCGGGCCTCGCCAGAGGAATATACGGTCATCTTTACTGCCAACGCCAGCGGCGCGCTCAAACTGGTGGGCGAAGCCTATCCCTTTGCGCCCGGCAGCCGCTATCTGCTCACCTTCGACAATCACAATTCGGTCAACGGCATTCGGGAATTCGCCCAGGCCAAGGGCGCCGAAGTCCTCTATCTGCCGGTTGTGCCGCCGGATTTGCGCATCAGCCAGGAGCGGCTGGAGGAGTTCCTGGGCAAGTCTGAACCGGGACAGGCAAATCTCTTCGCGTTTCCGGCCCAGTCCAACTTTTCTGGTGTGCAGCATCCGTTGGAACTCATCGCCCAGGCCCACGCCGCGGGCTGGGATGTCCTCCTCGACGGCGCTGCCTTCACCCCCACCAATCGCCTGGACCTGAGCCTGTGGAAACCAGATTTTGTCTCCCTCTCCTTCTATAAAATCTTCGGCTATCCCACGGGCGTGGGCTGTCTGCTGGCCCGCAAAGACGCGCTGAAAAAATTGTGTCGTCCCTGGTTTGCCGGGGGGACAATAACCATTGCGTCGGTGCAGGGCTGCGGCCACTATCTGGCCGACAGCGAAGCTGCCTTTGAGGACGGCACTGTGGACTATCTCAACCTGCCCGCCATCCACATCGGCCTGGAATACATCGACTCAATTGGCATGGAACTGATCCACAACCGGGTGGTGGAACTGACCGGCTGGCTGCTGAAAGAACTGGCTGGCCTGTGTCACAGCAACGGCGCGCCGCTGGTGCGCATCTATGGGCCGACGGACACAGCGTGCCGAGGCGGGACAATCGCCTTCAACTTTTACGATCCCGACGCGGTGCTGGTGGATTACCACAAAGTGGAGCAGCTTGCCAACAGTTTCAACATTTCCCTGCGCACGGGTTGCTTCTGTAACCCCGGCGCGGGGGAACTGGCCCACGGGCTGACCACCGACGAGATGCGCGAGGCTTTCCAGAACGAAGAGCGCATGACACTGGAGCAATTCCAGGCGATTGTGTTGAGCAAACACAAAAAGAGTGCGGGCGCGGTGCGGGTCTCTTTGGGCATCGCCAGCAACTTCGCCGATGTCTACCGCTTTTTGGGGTTTGCGGCTGGTTTTCTGGACAGACCGGCGGAGGGGCAATGAACGAGCGCCGATATCGGACGGGACAGCAGATGGCGGGGGTGTGGGCCTTTTTGCGCTCCCCCGCGGGGCTGGTGCGGGGATTCACATTTCTGGCCGTGGCCGTGGCCCTGCTGCTCTGGCTGGCCCCTGCCGAAAAAATGCTGGGCACAGGCATGCGTTCGGTCTATCTCCACGTGGGGCTGATCTGGACGGGGATTGCCGGTTTTACAGTGGCCGGTCTGCTGGGGTTGCTGGTGCTGTGGCGGGATGACGCTCGGCTGGACGGCTGGGCGCAGACAGTGGGCTGGGTGGCCTGCGGTTTTTTCGCCGCGGGCTTTCTCTCCAGTATGCTGGCTTCGTCCATCAATTGGGGGGGCGTCTTTCTGGCCGAACCCCGCAACGCGTCTGCACTGATGGTTCTTTCGGTGGCGTTGATTGTGCAGATTTGGGGAAGTTGGCCGGTCTGGTCCCGGCTGAAAGGGCTGATGCGGGTGGTGCTGGTGGCAATCTTCACCTGGTCGAATCTGACGACGCCGCTGGTTCTCCACCCGCGCGACCCCATCCGCACATCAACTTCCCTGATGATTCAGTATACTTTTCTGGGGATATTTGTGCTTTTTTCCCTGGCCGCGGCCCTGCTGGTGGTGGCGGTGAAGGGTCGTGAGGAGCAATAAAATGTGGGGCGTGGAGACTGCAAAGGGCCGCTGTTCGCGCGAACAGCGGCCCTTTGCAGTCTATTGATTTCTGCCTACTGAAAACTCAGCCGAATACTAAACGGAATACTAATTGGTTGCGCTCTCGCCTTCGTCCCACGTATCGTCCACCGAGAAGGCATCAGCGCCCCCGTCTATCTCGTCTAAATTGTCCAGGTCTTCCAGATCACTGGTGTCGACGCTCATACTATAGGCCGAGCTGCTTTCCACCGGCGTTTTGCGGGCTGATTCCCAGCCGCTATAGCTGGAGGACACTGCCCCTGTGTAGCTGCCCCCCATACGGAATTCGCCCTCAAAGAAGGCACCTTCTTCCACAACCAGTGTGGCGGCCTGGGCTTTGCCCCGCATTTCGCCTGTGCCGCGCACAGTGAAACGCTCGTCGCAGGTAATCTCCCCATTGGCCGAGCCAGCGATGACGACATTGCGCGCCTTCACCGTGGCGGACAGGGTGGCGTTCTCCGCCACAGTAACAGTCCCGTTACATTCGATCTCGCCCTCAAAATTACCTTCAATGATCAGGTCGGAATCCGAGCGGTAGTTCCCTGTAAAATGGGATTGGGCGTCAATGACAGTGGCCTGGCCCGTGGGCTGGGCCTGACGACTGCCGCCGCCCTGGACAGGCAGGTCGGGGTAGGGTAGATTTTCTCTGGCTATATTGCTCATCGCTGGAACACTCCTCGTTTGCTCAATCGTTTCAGCCCGCGGCGCGGGTGGGGGCACAGGTGATTGGGGTTGAACAACAGGCTGTGTGTAGACTGGTTCTGGCTGCCGGGCAGGTTCCCCATTCTCATACCAGCTTGCCGGCAGATTGGGCTGCCCAGTCTGCCTGGCTTCTGCTTTTGCCTCGTCGTCCCGTTTGTCTCTTCGAAATAATTGCATCGTCTTTCCTCCGCGCGGATGTACACGCTCTATGGGAGCATACCAGACCCCCGGTTCTCGCGCAAAAATTGCCTTGACTTTACGCAAAAAAAGTGGGTCGCCTTCACCCTCTGTTCGGGGCATAACGCACGAAAAGCAGAGATTGTTCCCGGTCTCTTCTCCTTCTCCCGTGGTGGTCTCCTCTCCCAGCCTGTCGGGAACGGTTCAAATGGGCTACGAACAGCTATCGATTGACCCTCGGCAGATAGACATTTGTGGTCGGTGTCTCTTCTGGTGGCCGTGTGGGATTGGGTGTCGGTGTCCTGGTGGGTGTGCCTGTGGGCAAGGCTGTCGGCGTGGCCTCGCGGGTGGGCGCGGGCGTGGGGGTGGCCCGATCATAGGCCAGAACCAGTTGGGGTGGGTGGCTTCCTTCCCGGGCGGATACATCCAACCCGTCGCTCCCCTCTGATTCTACGGCCAGTGTTGCGGTCTCGCCCAGCAGGAATTGGAGCGCTTCGCCCAGTGGGACATCGATCCACACGCCCTGAGTGCCACCTGCCACAGTGCCCAGCACGCCATCGGCCAGGGCTGGCCGGTTTTGAAAGACAATTGTCTGTTCCTCCCAATCGCTTCCCTGGCTCAGGCGGATGGATTGGGTGCTGGTCGATTCTGCTCCACCCACATCGGCCACCCGCAGACGCAGATAGGCCGAACGCAGGGTAGCGCCGGTTAGACTGCCTAAATCAAAGCGCAGATAGGCCAGTTTCTGGGGACTGCCGTCGATCTCCAGGAGCAGGTCTGCCCCAAAATTGCTGTCCGGACTGTCCGCGCTGACATAGGCATCGGCGTCTGGAATCACCACCACCGTGGCTTGCGGGGTAGGGGCCGGTGTGGGCTGGTCGGCTATGTCCAGTGCCAGGTCGTCGATCACCTGGCCGGAAAGGTTGATAAACTGGAGCCGAATTTCCGTGGCCGTGGCCTCCACCAGTTGTGCGCCGTAATCCCCGTTGTAGCGGACCAGACTGCCCGGCACAGGCTGCCCAAAGGTGCGGATCCCTGCGCCTCCCATTCCGTTGACGATATAGGGAAAACCGTCGAGCATCACCCGTTCATAGGTGTGGTCGTGTCCGGTCAACACCAGATGCGCGCCCCATTGCTGATAGGGCCATTGCAACACAGGCTCCGAGCCGTGGAGGGAGGACGAGTAAATGGTGTGGTGCATGGAAACGATCTTCCAGGTGGCACTGGAATGCTCCAACCCTTCTTTCAGCCATCTGGCCTGGACCGATTCTGCATTGCGTCCGTCCGGCTCGTTTGGATCGCTGTCGATGACGAAAAAGTGAACCGGTCCCCGCACAAAGTCGTAATAGCGCTCATTGCCGGGCAATGTGAAGTAGTCCAAGTAGGGGCCGGTGCAGCTTTGCCCCGTGCAGGAAAGGGAGAGCCAGTCGTGGTTGCCCAGCGCGGGAAAAAAGCGGTTTTCCGTCCCGCCCGGCCCGAACGCGCCCGTATAGGGAAAGATAAAACTGGCATAGTCTTTGCCGATATGTTCGTCGATGGTTGCGGCCGCGCCACTGGGATAGTTGTTGTCGCCCAGTGTAATCACAAACGCGGGATTCCAGCTTTTGACCAGGCCGGCCACATCGCTTTCCGCCTGGTTGCCCATCCCGTAGTCGCCGATGACCGCAAAACGCAGCACATCTTCGGCTGCCGCGGCTTTGGGCGTGGGTGTCAGGGGGGGCGCAGACCAGAGCCGATAGCGGGGGACTCCCGCGATGAGCAGCCAGATGGAAAGCACACTGGCAAAGAGCAGGAAGGCAGAGACGAGACGGGACTTTTTCATGGCCGTCGAACTCCTGGCAGATAGAGAGAATACCCGGCCATCTCTGTAGGGGTGGCCGTAGGCGTCGGTGTACCAGAAGTTGCTGGTGTCCCAGAGGGAACCGGTGTGATTGTCGGCGTGGCAGTTTGCGTGGGGGGTGTGGCAGAAGCTGGCGTGGATGTCAGCGTGGATGTCAGCGTTGAGGTCGGTGTTGGAGTCGCATATTGTGCCAGACAATCCACCCGATAGGCGTCCAGGTCCAGATTCTTGCGCAGCCAGCTGTAGCCTTTGCCATTGGCCTGGGGGCAAAAGACCGCTGGATCGCCCGCGTATTCCACACCGAAAACAGCCTTGCCTGCCTGCACAAAGGGCAGCAGTGTGTCACATTCGTTGTATTGGAAGCACTGCTCATTGAGCGCCCAATCGAAATCCTCCACCAGTTGGGGAATCTGGTCCAGATCGTTCTTCAGCCCGATAGAGAGACCCCGGCTGTGGGCCTGCTGGGCCAGCCAACGATTGTAGGCCAATTGATCGGCTCCGCTCAACGGAAAGCCACTTTCATTCGCATAGCCGTCCACGTTGTCCGGTTCCACCCCGTCGCACTTCTTCGTCACGGCCAGGTCCAGCCGGGCCGTCATCACTGGTGTCAGACTGGCAATCTGGCGAATATCCAGCCACTTTTCATCCGGCCAACCGTCCAGTGGCTCGCCCAGTACAGAGCTGGGAAAGGCCCCGGCATCATCCCGCCAGTTCTCCCAGCTGCCCGCGCTGAAATAGCAGATCACCACCCGGCCCGCGTTGTGCAGTTCGTCGATGGTGGCCTGGGGCGCGTCGAAGAGGTCGATGTCATACATTGTGACAGCGAAGGAGGTATCAATCGTTTCCTTCAGTTGCCATTGCCAGCTTGTACCCGGCGCGGGCTGCCAAATAGCGGCAGATCGGGGCGAGGCGGGGGCACGGGCTGGGGAATGTGTGGGCGCGGCCGACGAGACGCCACCCCCCTGGAGCGGAACACATCCCATTGCCCCCAATAGCAAAACCATTCCCCACAGCCACATTCGTCGATTGGGACGAACCATCTGTCACTCCTTGCCTGTCAGCATCGCGCCCGACAAGTATACCACATTGTCGGTCTGCCTACTTTTGACGCTTCTTCCCTCAGACTCTATAATGACCAGACATTCAGACACAGCGGTCCTGCCGCCAGCTACCTTTCATTCGCTGTCCATAGTTATCCAGACACCCATTGCCGAGAGCCGATGCCCGTCTACGCTACTGCCGACGAACTCTATACTGTTCTGAAAGATGTTTTTGACCGGGTGAACGAGGAGCCGGCCCACATCACCACCTTCACCAGCAGCAATCTGGTGATCCGTATGCGCTTTACCGGGCCAGAGGCCGAGGTTCTTTTGGATGGCCGCCAGCCTCCACTGGAGGTCTTCTTTGGCAACCGGCCCGGAGACGCAGATTTGGAACTTTCTATGGCCGCGGATCTGCTGCACAAAATTTGGCTGGGGCAGGTTAAGCTGAAAGACGCCTTTTTTGGCGGTCAGATTCAGACCAAAGGCAATGTGTTGCGGGCAATGAAGTTGACCGATCTCTTCCGCGAGGCCGAAACGGCCTATCCCCAGGTATTGGCCCAGCAGGGGCGCATGTGAGTGGCATGTGCAATTATTTTCCGCTTTGACACGACTCGTGTCTCTCGTTATAATGCCCCCAGCCGTTCTGCGAACAAGTGTTCAGAAAAAGGAGCAGAATGAGCGTCATAGATGATATCAAAGCCAGAATCGATATTGTCGATCTCGTATCCCGCTATGTGCCCTTAAAGCGCGCTGGCCGTTCCTATAAGGCGTGCTGCCCCTTTCACGAAGAACGCACTCCCAGCTTTGTCGTCACCCCAGACAGAGGAACCTGGTACTGTTTTGGCGCTTGTGGTGAAGGCGGCGATATCTTTTCCTTTCTGATGAAGAAGGAGAATGTCGATTTTCGGGATGCCCTTCAGATTCTTGCCAAAGAAGCCGGGGTGGAGCTTGTCCAGCCAGACGAGAATGACGAAAACCGCGAGCGGGAAAAGCTCTACGACGTCAACGCACAAGCGGCCCATTTCTTTCGCAACCAGCTACACCGGGGCGGCACAGCCCAGGCGGCCCGCAGCTATCTGGGCAAACGGGGCATCAACGCGGCCGTGGCCGAATCCTTCCAACTGGGCTTTGCCCCGGAAAGTTGGGATAGCCTGCGGGATACGTTGGCCGGGATGGGCTATGACTTTGCCCTGCAACACCGGGCTGGCCTGCTGAAATACAACGAGGAACGGGATAGCTACTACGACGCCTTTCGCAACCGGCTGATGATTCCCATCTGTGATCGCCAGGGGCGGATTATCGGTTTTGGTGGCCGGGTGTTGGACGATTCCGTTCCCAAGTATCTCAACACAGCCGACACGCCTCTCTTTCACAAATCGTCGGTGATCTACGGCTTCGACAAAGCCTATCGGGCCATCCGGGATGCGGATTCGGTGGTGATTGTCGAAGGCTATATGGATGTGATTGCAGCCCAGCAATTTGGCTTTGCCAACGTCGTTGCCTGTATGGGTACTGCCATCACCGAAGAACAACTGCGCCAGTTGCAGCGCTATACCAACAATTTTGTGTTGGCTTTGGACGCTGACAACGCGGGCCAGCAGGCCACCATCCGAGGATTGAACCAGGCCCGCCAGGCCCTGCAGCGGGTGAGCAAGCCGGTAATTGCACCCAATGGGCGGGTGCGGCTGGAGGATCGGCTGGTCGCTGATCTGCGCATCGTGGCCCTGCCCCAAGGGCGTGACCCAGACGACATTGTGCGTGAAGACGCTGATCTTTGGCGTGATCTAGTAAAGAATGCTCAACCTTTGGTCGATTACTATATCAGCGTAATCACCGCCCAGACGGACTTGGAGAGTGTCCAGGGCAAAGGCCAGGCCGTGGCAGAGTTGGCGCCGTTGATTGCCGAACTGGGCGACGAGATTGAACGCCAGCACTATACCCAGCTTCTCAGCCGTCTGGTGCAGATCGACGAACAGACCATCGCCCACCGGGTACAGTCCGCTGGCCGCTCGTCCAGCCACAGGCGACCGCAGCCCCGTGTTCAGGCCCAGCCAGAACGGGGCGCACCTCCCCCGGAGAAGGCAGGATCTGTGGGGGGAGCAGGGGCTGAGCGTAGCGCCGAGGATAGGGCAGCGAACGGCGAAACCAGCCGCCTTGCCAGCCAAACACCCTCTGCCCGGCCCCAGACAAGGAATTTGTCTGGGGACCCGGAAACGAATGTGGAGCGTTATCTGCTCGCTATGCTGCTGATAGAGCCAAACCTGCTCATCTGGCTGGCCGAGGTGTTGGAACGTCTGGAAATCCCTGGCCTGGATGTGGATGACTTGGAGGACATCAAACACCGGGAGATATTTTCCGCATTAAAACGTTTCTTGGCCGGGGATGAACTGTGGGATTTGGAGAATTTTCAGGAATCCCTTAATTCTGATCTTCACGAAGCGCTGGCAGAATTGATGTTGCACGGTATGGCTTTGCCTGATATGGATACCGAATCGATCCGGGAGGCTGTTGTCAAAGGAATCGTTCGGATGCGCCGGGAGCGACTCTCTGATGTATTCCGGACGCTCAATTTTTTGCTGCTGGACGCGCAGGAAAGCGGAGATCGCCAGGCACTGATGGGCTTCTCTGCTGCCATCAACAGTAACCGCCGGGAACGGCATCACTTGGACCGAGTATCGGCCAGTATCAATCGGACGCCTTATGGCGTCACCCGTACGGAACAGGGCGTTCGTATTGCCTGATGATCCCTCGACTGTGAGATAAAGAATGACCACACGTGAAAAACGGCCACTTCGACAACCCCCTGGCAAGGACCGTACCGCGTCATCTACTTCCAAAGAAAGCGAGCTGGATGAATATATCCACATGGGCGAGCAGAAGGAGGAGGAGGAGGACGTTTTTGAAGATGTTGAAGAGGAAGAGGATGACGAGAGCGCGCCTCTGCCCCGCATTGCCCGGGATCTGAAGCTGGAAGAAGAGATCGAGGCGGAAAAGTACGTCCCGGTGGAGAAGGTGATCGAGGATGTCGCTGAGATCAGCCAGGTGTTGGATCCGGTGCGTATGTATCTGCGGGAGATCGGTCGCCACGCATTGCTGACGGCTGAGGAAGAAGTCTCTCTGGCCAAACGCATTGAACTGGGGCTGGCCGCCACCGAAACGTTGAAGACCCAGAACGGTCACGGCGATCTGCTGGACGCGCCCATCGAGGATATCGACTTTGATGAGCTGGATCGCCTGCGCCATCTGGTGCGGGATGGCAAGCTGGCCCAGGACCAGTTGGCCCAGAGCAATCTGCGTCTGGTGGTCAGCGTAGCCAAGCGTTATACAGGCCGGGGACTGAACTTTCAGGACCTGATTCAAGAAGGCAATGTGGGTCTGCTGCGGGCTGTGGAGAAGTTTGACCATTCTCTGGGCTTCAAATTCAGCACCTATGCCACGTGGTGGATCCGCCAGGCCATCAGTCGGGCCATCGCGGACCAGGCCCGCACCATTCGCATTCCCGTGCATATGGTGGAGACGATCAACCGCCAGATTCGGGTGCAGCGACGGCTGCAGCAGGAATTGAGCCGGGAACCCACCGCGGAAGAGATCGCGCTGGAGATGGAGTTTTTGGAACCCAAAGATGTGGAGGATATCCGCAAGGCCCTGCGTGCCGGCATAGAACTGGACCAGGCCCTGCAGCATCAGTTGGAGCGGGCCTCGACCAAAGTCCAGCGCATTCAAAGACTCAGCCGGGAACCCATCAGTTTGGACACCCCTGTCGGCTCGGAAGAGAACAGCTATCTGGGCGATTTCATCGAGGACGACAGTCTGCCCGGCCCGGTGGATGCTGCCAGCCGCCGCCTGTTGAAGGAGCAGATGGGCGAGATTCTGGATCAGCTGGCCGAACGGGAGCGCCAGGTGTTGATTATGCGGTTTGGGCTGGAGGATGGCATCAGCCGTACCCTGGAGGATGTGGGCAAAGAGTTCAAAGTCACACGGGAACGGGTGCGCCAGATCGAAGCCAAAGCCCTGCGCAAATTGCGCCATCCCTTGCGCAGCCGGAAGTTGCGGGATTATTTAGGATAACGTTTACCCTTTCCATCTCAGAATTTGACATTTTCGGCAAAAACCGTATACTACACAGCGCAAACGCCGATCCTCGATAGCTCAATCGGCAGAGCATCCGGCTGTTAACCGGAGGGTTGTTGGTTCGAGTCCAACTCGAGGAGCCTGAAAAGTCCGTCACCACTGGTGGCGGACTTTTTTTGTTTGGATTGCCGGGGTGTTGGGGCTGGCTGCCGGGTTTTCAAATTGACTGGTGCTTGCTGTCGATTTCGCCGAAGCCCATTCGTCGTATTAGCAGATGGGCGCAACTGGGCGCTTACACCCAAAAGTTTCGAGGAGAAACGACGATGACAAAGTATGTGTTGGTCTACACCGGTGGTGGAATGCCCGATACCCCAGAAGAGGGCGCAAAGGTGATGCAGGCGTGGCGGAATTGGATGGGCAGCTTGGGCGAGGGGCTGGCCGACGGCGGCAATCCCTTTGGCAATGTCAAGAGCATTGCCAGCGATGGCAGTGTCAGCGATGCCCCGATTGGCGTGCGCGCCACTGGATATTCTGTACTCACTGCCGATTCTCTCGACGCCGCGGTCAAGATGGCGAAGGGTTGCCCCCACCTGCAGAGCGGTGGACAGATCAGCGTCTACGAAACAATGGAAATGTAGGATCAGTCGCGGGCATAATATCAGCGCTTTGATGCATATCACAAGAGGGCTGCTTCTTCAGGAGCAGCCCTCTTGTCGTTAAAGCTATGGCAGTTATTCTTCTGTTGAAGCCGGGACCAAAGCGTCCAGGCGACAGACACTTTGGCTTGGCCGTTCTACTCGCCTGCAATCTGTCTTTCTGATTTTTCTGCCCATTTTCCTTTGTGCCCATCTTGACGGAACCGACCGACCGTGGCTTTGGGACATTGCCCGTGCCCTGGGGCTACCCTTTGGAACACTCGTGGATTGTGAAGGGACTGAGGGGGAATACACAATCGGTAAACGTCAAAATCAGCCTTTTGATAGAAGCGTAGCCGTCTACGCCCGCATCCCCAACGGCGTATGACTCAGGCTTGGCCTGTCGCTATGGACAGTCCTGCCTGGCCTCCATTGACAGGCCAGAACTGTCCCGTACACCGTTGAGACGCAGACCTATTCAAACTATACTTTGACCAGAAGTTCGACAGAACGAAGTTTTTTGCAAGTCCATCGACTCAGAACTGGAGGTTCACAATGTTACGCTGGGCAGTAATTTTTCTCGTAGTCGCACTGGTCGCTGCTGTATTGGGTTTTGGCGGTATTGCCGGGGCCGCGGCCGGCATCGCCAAATTGCTTTTCTGGGTATTCGTCGTGCTCTTTGTGGGGTCACTGCTGCTGGGACGCAGAGCCATTACATGACGGTAAGTTTTTCAATCCCCTGGCTTGCTTACCAACCGAATACTGA
>JAHBVF010000063.1 GCA_019637685.1 Caldilineaceae bacterium
GTTTCGATACGCCTGGAAACAGCCCCAGGCTACTCAACCGACGTTTGCTAACCGGCTGGCTTATGGCTGAATAGTCACCCTCATTTTTACTTTGGTACACTGTGTCTATGAAATTGTACTTAATATTTTGCGAGCTACCAGTCCGGTCATATATGTGTTTGTACTTATATTCGCAATCTCGTACTTGCCATTGTGTGACAAATGGATTATAATCCGAATTGTCGTAAGATCAATAACGAATTGATTGCCAGCTTTCGTTCGCTTTTATTGTATCTTGCGGAATTGTAATCTGGGTCAGTATTTTGCTGATTGTGTAACTGTTTGTGTAGGCTCTGCTCTATTTCTGACGACTGGCCGCAGTAGCGCAAAACAATGTTGCAGCACATCGAACCATTTGCGAATGCCTTTATCTACACAGAAAGAAGTGGACAATGAACGAAGTGCCCGTAGTACCCGAAAAAACCCGGATTCTCGTCGTTGACGATGCCGCGGACACCCGCCTTCTGCTCAATCTGCGCCTCCAGCGAGAGGGATACGAAGTCTTCACTGCCAGCAGTGGAACCGAAGCCCTGGAAATGATTCAGAAGGAAGGACTGCCCCATTTGGTCCTGTTGGACATTATGATGCCCGGAATGGATGGCTTTGCCGTCGCTTCCGAATTGCGCCGTATGGGCGATATTTCCATCATTTTCCTGTCCGCCCTCTCCGACACGGACACGAAGGTGGAAGGTCTGAATCGCTTTGCTGAGGATTACGTCACCAAACCCTTTGACTTCACCGAACTGTCTGCACGCATCCGCCGGGTGCTGTTGCGGGTGGCAACCGACCAGAACGCCGACCCGGAACAGGCCATTGACGACCGATTGGCTGTCAATTTTGCCCAGCAATACGCCATCCTGGATGGCCAGCAGATTACCCTGACGCCCACGGAAAACCGCCTGGTCCACATCCTCTTCAACAACCGAGGCCGGGTGCTTTCGCCGGGCTTCCTGTTGGCAAAGGCCTGGGACCCGGTACGCCGGGGCACAGTGGAATCTCTGTGGGTTCACATGCGTCGTCTGCGCAGCAAAATCGAGCCGGATGCTGACAATCCCCGTTATATTGTGACTGTGCGCGGCCAGGGCTATTGCCTGCCCCAGCGCATCAACACCCCAGACGGGGAAGAGAATCAAATATAAATAGGGGATAAAGTAACTGCCACCCCCTCCCAACCTCCCTCGCTGTGGGGAGGAGTCCATCCAGTTCCCTCCCTGGAATGGGGCGGGCTAGTGCACGAACAAAATTGTTCTGATAGGCGATAGCGAGATTATTTTCGGCAGGGTTTTCCGGCCAATTTGCCCGCTTTGACTAAAGAAGAAAGGTGCAGAAATCGACTGCTACATGCCTATCAAAATCTTTTTGGTCATGCACTAGGGTGGAGCGGCTGAACAGTTACGGGATAAAAAGGCAAGTTCTGCCTTTCCTCTTTCAAAGCCCGAAACGTAAAACGTGCGATCAGTCGATGATCTCACGTTTTACGTTTTAAGTCGCCCGGACAACACTGGGCACGCGTTTCAATACTCGTCCCCATCGCCCTCAATCCCACCGGCGGGCATTTCAATATTCACCACCTCGCCGTTGTCATCAATAACAATGCGGAAGCCAAGCATTCCCAGCCACTGGCGTGCCTCCGCGGGGATGGGCTGACCCACGGCTTCGTCCATTTTGTCGATGGATGACTCCACCGCCACTTTCGTGAAGAGATCGTCCTTGCCCATCATTTGCAGAACGCCGTCCACAGCCACGTCCCGGTGTTCGTCCACTTGGCCTTTGAGAAAGGCAAGCACCTGGCGATCCACACCGGCCGCGTCAATGTGACGCAAAAAGCCGTCGTCATCCACCACATAACAGGCGTCTTTGCCCACAAATTTAATCGGGGTCGCATTGCCCCGCTGGTCCACGACCAGCCCCTCGAACATCGCTGTTGCTGCCAAAACGAACCTCACGTTTATCTACCACAAAGTCACAAAGACACGAAGGACAAAGCAGAAGGGTGAGGGATGACAAGATGCGTGCGACATCTTCATCCCTTCATTCCCTACACTCGTCCACTCAAAAACTCAAAGCTGCGCCGCACACTCGCCACCGCGTCCGCGGGCAGGTCGTGTTCCACGACAAAGGCTTCAGCCCCGGCAGCTTTGGCCGCGGGAATCAGCGCGTCCCAGTCCAGCGTGCCGTAGCCCACATCGGCCAGACCCATCTGATCAGCGTTCTCGCCGGGCTTGGCCAAATCTTTGGCGTGGACCCGGGGACAGCGGCCCGCGTACTGTTTGAGCAGGGCCAGTGGATCCGCGCCGCCTTTGGCTGCCCAGGCCAGGTCTGGCTCGAAGAAAACGCTGCCGCTGGGGTCGCCTTCCAGCAGCCAGTCGATGCAGCGCTTGCCGTCCACTTCGGTCATCTCCCACCAGTGGTTGTGATAGCCCACAGCCATCCCGACATCTGCACAACGAGCCGCGTAGCCGCCCAGTTCCGCGCCCAGAGCACGCCAGGCCGCGGCGTCACTGCTTTCCCGCAGTTCGCTGGGCGGCGCGGGCACGATCAGATGGCTGTTGCCCACGGCCTGCTGAAAGGCGATGGCCCCGGCCAGATCGTCCCGCAGGCCCTGGATGCCCACGTGCGCGGAGACGGCGGTCACGCCATTCTCCTGCAAGATCGCGGCCACATCCGCGCCGGTCAGACCGGGTGTGCCTACCAGTTCCACGGCTTTGTAGCCCACATCGGCCACTGTGCGGATCAGTTCGCCGAAATCCTTCGTGTAATTGCGCAGGCTGTATAGCTGTACGGCGATGATGGGGACATTGTTTCCGTTCATTCGGGTATTGTCCTTTGATGCGAGTTGGATATTTGAATGAGACATTCGTAGGGCGGGTTTCTTACCCGCCCTACGGTTAGTTGCTCAACCGTTCCGTCAAGCCCGTATAGCGCGCGGCCACCCGGTTGTTGCGCACGGCCAGACCGATGGCTCTGGGCTGGCCCACCAGCACCACCAGTCGCCGGGCACGGGTGACAGCCGTATAGAGCAGGTTGCGTTGCAGCATCATATAGTGGGTGGTCAGCACGGGAATCACGACGACGGGAAACTCGCTGCCCTGGGATTTGTGGACGCTGACCGCGTAGGCGTGGGTCAGTTCGTCCAGTTCCAGAAAGTCGTAGGCCACGGGCTTGCCGTCGATGGAGACCACCACCTGCTGCTCGATCGCATCCAGCCCGGTGATGTGGCCCATATCCCCATTATACACCTCTTTGTCGTAGTTGTTGCGAATCTGCATCACCCGGTCGCCCACCCGGAAGATGCGGCTGCCCACCATCCGTTCGGGCCTGTCAGGTCGGGGCGGGTTGACTGCCTTTTGGATGGCGTCGTTGAGCGCGGCCACGCCCACAACGCCCCGGTGCATGGGGCTGAGCACCTGAATGTCCTGGGGTGGGATGGCAAAACGGCGGGGGATACGCTCCTGTACCAGTTCCACGACGAGCTGCGCGGCCCGCTCCGGCTCCTCCGTGCGGAAAAGGAAGAAGTCGGTGGCCTTCTCCGCGTCCATCTCCGGCATCTGCCCCCGATTGATGCGGTGGGCATTTTCGATGATAAAGCTCCCGGCTGCCTGGCGAAAAATCGTGTCCAGCCGCACCACCGCCGCGCTCGTCCACCGCTCTTCCGCTCTTCCGCTCTCCCGCTCTCCCGTTCCTTCCACTGCCTGGATAATATCTTCCAGCACATTGCCCGCGCCCACACTGGGCAACTGGTCCACATCCCCCACCAGCAGCAGATGCATTCCCGGCGGCACAGCTTTGAGCAGGCTGTTGGTGAGGATCAGGTCTAGCATCGACGCCTCGTCCACAATCAGCAGGTCGCCGGCCAGGGGGGATTCTTCGTTGCGTTTGAAGCTCATCCCCTCGCTGGGCTGGAATTCCAGCAACCGGTGGATGGTCTTGGCCTCCTGGCCGGTGGTTTCCGAAAGTCGTTTGGCGGCCCGGCCTGTGGGCGCGGCCAGCAGCACGCTGCGGCCCGTCGCCTGACAGAGGCGCAGAATCGTGCGCACAGTCGTAGTTTTTCCAGTGCCCGGCCCGCCGGTGAGAATCGTCAGCCGGTGGGTGAGGGTCGAGCGCACAGCCAGCCGCTGCTTCTCCGCCAGGACAAAGCCCGTCTCCGCCTCCATTTCGGCAAAACTCTGCGCCCAGTTCCAGCTTTGGAAATGGTCAAAGCGGCTGATGCCCGGCGCCAGCAGGCGATGCAGCCGGTTGCTCACCCCCACTTCGCCGAAGTAGAGGGGCGTCAGATAGACCGCCTGCTCCTCCTGCAAAAAGGCCGTCACTTCGTTGGGTGGGGGCGCGGCATAGGCGGCCTTCTGCTCGGCCAGCGCCAGTTGCACTTCGCCTCCATCACCCCCGTAAACGCCGGTGACTGCCCAGCCCAGATTGGGCGCGTCAGCCCCGGCAGTGGGCGCGACTTTCACCCGGTCGCCCCCGCGCAGATGGAGCACACCCGCCGCGGCCTGCTCCCGGCTCACGCCCAGCAACTCCGCGGCCTGGGCGATGAGTTCCTGGCTGGGCAAAAAGACGTGGCCTTCGTCGGTGGACTGGTTGAGCGTATACTCCACACCCGCGGCAATGCGCTGGGGCGAGTCCAGCGCCATCCCCAGGGCCTGGGCAATTTTGTCGGCGGTGAGAAAGCCGATGCCGTAGATGTCCTGGGCCAGCCGGTAGGGGTCGGCCTGCACAACGGCAATGGAATCGTCGCCGTAGCGCTTGTAGATTTTTGTGGCCAGGCTGGTGCTGACGCCGTTGCCCTGGAGGAAGATCATCACCTCTTTGATGGCCCGTTGCTCTTCCCAGGCGTGGCGGATGAGGGAGACCCGCTTCTTGCCCACACCCGGCACTTCGATCAGCCGCCCCACTTCGCTGTCGATCACATCCAGCGTCGTTTCGCCAAAGTGGGCGACGATACGTTTGGCCGTCACCGGTCCCACGCCCTTCACCAGCCCGCTGCCCAGATACTTTTCCATCCCGGCGACGGTGGCGGGCAAGACCGAGCGCATTGTCTCCACGCTGAACTGCTTGCCGTATTCGGCGTGCATCGTCCAGCGCCCGCGCACCTCCACCGATTCGCCCACAGTCACGCCCAGCATTGTGCCCACCAGTGCCACCTCGTTCTGCCAGTGGGGCAGGTGGCTGGGCCGCTGCTCCGGGGCCAGTTTGGCAACGGTGTAGCCGGTCTCTTCGCTGTGAAAGGTGATGCGCTCAACGACGCCGCGCAGGACGTCCGGTGGGTTTCCGTTCATAGGAGAAGGGTAGCAGATGTGGGGGGCGTGGGCAAGTGGGCGGGGGGCATTCGATTGTATGGGGAAAAGACGGTGAGAAAACCGAAGAAGAAATCATATCGGCCTGTCGGGAGAGACAGGTATGTACTGTCATTCCAGGGCAGAGAGACTGTCGATATTGCCATTGTGCCTGTTTCTGTTTTCCTGTAGGCTGAGATGTGCCGATACGTGGCTAACGAAGCGAAATAAATGGCTGAATGGTTCTTTTGGTCAATTTCCTGGGAGGGAACAATGACTGTACAACGACGTGAAGAATATACCGAAGTGGTGAATTACGACACGGCGAACGCCGGACCTGTCGTTGTCAACACGCACAGCGTGGAAACCAACGATCTGGAACCGTATAATCCAACTGCCGCAGGCGTATACAATCCAACGCCTACGATTGCCTATGAAACAGAGACCATTACCCATGACCCGCACGCGGCGAGGCTTATGCAAGTGGTCAAGATTCAGCAAGTGATCTTCCTGTTGTTTGGGATTGTAGAGGCGCTGCTGGGCATCCGTTTTGTGCTGGGGTTGCTGGGCGCAAACCCCGCGGCTGGCTTTGCACAGATGATCTACGGCATCACAGACCCGTTCCTTGCGCCTTTTGTGGGACTGTTCGGACAGCCGACTTTTGAGGGAATGGTGTTTGATTGGAATGCACTGGTAGCCATTCTGGTCTATGCTTTGCTGGCTGGACTGCTCGCCAAACTGGTGGCCTTTACAATGGACACCACACGGCGCGACACATATACCAGCACAACCAGCCGCATCAACCGCGTATAACCCAGGCTTACAAATCCCACAAGCAGTCCACAGATATCGACGATATTGACGGTCTCCAGGCCAACTATCCACTCATCCGGATAGTTGGCCTGGGTGCTTTTCGCGGTAAAGAGCGATGCTTCCGGCGATAAGCGAGATGTTTGGCAGGAGTTCTGTTCGCTGGGGTAGTGTGACAAATGTAGGTTGGCTGCAAGCAGGAGTCTCTGATTGTTTGGGGAGAACGGCGCGAGATCGGGTATGATAGGGCTATGGCCTATCAAATCTCCGAACCCATCGACATTCCCCATTTGCAGACAGTGCTGGACGGACTGGAAGCTGAAATTGATGACCGGAAGCAGGCGGCCGCGGCACTGGCCTTGCAGAACGCGGAGCTACACAGCGAACTGCAACGACGGCTGGCCGAGAGCGAAAGTTTTGGCCGGGTGCTGGTCAGCCTGCTGCAAAAGACTGTGCTGGAACAGGTGTTGGATATTGTCTGCGCCGAGGCCCAGGGGCTGATCGGCGCGACGGGCAGCGCGGTGCTGCTGCTGACCGATCAGGCCTGGCTGGAGGTCAAGCACCGACTGGGCCAGCCCCTGGCGACCGTTGAACGACTGCCGGTGGACGGTTCCTTCGCCGGTGAAGTGGTGCGCACTGGAGAACCGGTGCGCTTGAACGATCCGACCCAATTTGCACAGGCCCAGGTCTACCAGTGGCCCACGGACCTGACCGCGCTGCTGGCCCTGCCCCTGCACGTGGACGGGGGGACTATCGGCGTGTTGGATGTGGTCAACAAAGCGGGCGGCTTCACCGACGAAGATGTGCGGGTGATGTCGGTCTTCGCCAACCAGGCCGCGATGGCGATTGAACACACCCGTCTGCAAGAACAGGCCGAGCGGGTGGCGGTGTTGGAGGAACGACAGCGGCTGGCCCGGGAGTTGCACGATTCAGTGACCCAATCCCTCTACAGTGTGACGCTCTATGCCAACGCGGCCGGGCTGGCCCTGGCCGCAGGCAAAGAGGCGGTGGTGGCCGATTATTTGGCCGAGCTTCAGGCGACCGCGCAGGAGGGGATGCGGGATATGCGGCTGCTGATCTTCCAGTTGCATCCGCCTGTGTTGGAAGCGGAGGGGCTGGTGGCCGCCTTGCAGGCGCGCCTGGCCGCGGTGGAAGATCGGGCGGGCTTGCAGACCCAATTCCGTGTGGAAGGCGAGCGACGGCTGCCCATCGCTATTGAGGAAGACCTCTACTGGATCGCGCAGGAAGCGCTCAACAATGTGCGCAAACACGCGGCGGCCACCCACGTGACCGTTCATCTTCACTTCACAGCCCAGAGCGTGCGGCTGGATGTGGTGGATGACGGAGTTGGTTTTGACCTGCCCAGTGTGCGCGGCGAAGGGCGGGGCGGCGGCGGTCTGCGCAGCATTGCCGAACGCACCGCACGGTTGGGTGGGAAACACACCTATCAGAGCGCGCCGGGCGAAGGAACGCGGCTGACAGTCGAGGTGACCCTATGATTCGAGTGCTGATTGTGGACGACCACGCGATTGTGCGCAAAGGTATTCGTGCCCTGCTCTCCGAATCCGGCGGCTTCGAGATTGTGGGGGAAGTGGCAGACGGCCAGGAGGCGGTGGTGGCCGCGGCCGAGAGCCAGCCCGATGTGATTTTGATGGATCTGCTCATGCCCGGCATGGACGGCATTGAAGCCACACGGCGCATCACAGAAAGACGACCTGACGCGCGCATTTTGGTGTTGACCAGTTTCGCCGCGGACAACAAACTCTTCCCCGCCATCAAAGCCGGCGCGCTGGGCTATTTGCTCAAAGATTCCTCGCCGGAGGACCTGTTGCGGGCCATCCGTCAGGTGCATCGGGGCGAGCCGGCCCTGCACCCCACCATCGCCCGCAAACTGCTGCAAGAGATTGCCCAACCTGTGGACCTGCCGCCCGCACCGGAAGCACTGACCGCGCGGGAGCTGGCGGTGCTGCGGCTGATTGCCCAGGGGTTGAGCAATCAGGAGATCGCGGATCAGTTGATGGTCAGCGAGCCGACGGTACGCACCCACGTCAGCCGCGTTCTGGGCAAGCTGCACCTGGCCAGCCGCACCCAGGCCGCGCTCTACGCTGTGCGCGAGGGGCTGGAAGGCGAAGACGAGGCGAGTCCAGAAGGGGAATAACCCCCGATTGCCGGAGCGTGCCCAAGGGCAGTACATCAAATAGCGTACATCAGAAATAGAAAGGACCACCCAACAGGTGGTCCTTTTGTTATCCAAAGCCGATCCTTTGGGCTGACGACAGGACCGTTAGCTGAAGCTAGACTGTGTCAGGTACTTATTTCTTAAGAATTCCAATCGATAGAGGGGACAAAATGAAAAATCAGCACAGTGAAGAGGGCTTCAACGCCAGTGGAGTGATCGGCTTTTTCGCCGGCTTCCTGGGTGGGGGTATCGTGGGTGCTCTGGTGATGCTGTTGATGGCCCCGCGCGCGGGCAAAAAGACACGCTCCAAAATCCAGAAGAAGAGGGCCAAGTTGCGCCGACAGGCGGCCAGAGGTGTGGAAGATGTGGTGACAGAAGCAGGCGACATGGCCCAGCAGTTTACCGAAGACGTGCAGGACAGTGTCCACAAAAGTGCTGAAAATATACAGAACAGTCTACATAAAGGGATTAGCGATCTCCAGCAGCACGGCCAGGAAGTGCTGGCTGAGGTCAAGAAATAAAATATGACAGCGGCTTTGCATTGGCAGTAACGCAGCCCCCTGCATCGAACAAAGGCAAACGGTGCTGGAGGGAATAGGCCTTTTTTCTGGCGGCAATAAGCAAGCACAACAATATGGGCCAGGCGCGCTGTTGGTTTTCGAGCCAGGCGAGTTTCATGCGATCCAGGCCCAGGAAGAAGCATTGGTCTTTGTCGCCTTTCTGCATGGCGCACCCGTTGCACAAGGAACAATAGATCAGGGGTAGGGGTGTGCTGACTTTTTTGTTCAGATGAAGTTTGACATACCAAATGACAGTAGATCAAAGGAAACGTATGGCCCACTATCCATCTTTACAGCCCTAACAATGACGTCGCAGCGCGTGATAAAAGAGGGGAAATGAGCCAGGCTGAATTACATCTCCTCACCCTAATTTATCAATTACCCACCTGTCAGCGTGATGCGCTACTCGTAGTGGATATGCATGGATATACCCATGCGGAAGCGATGCAACTATTGGCACTGCCTCTTTGTACGATCAAAACCCATCTCTGCCAGGCGCGTATAGCTCTGCGCGATCAGTTGGTAGAAGCAGGGCAACTGCCGGGCTGGAGTGGGTGAAGGGCGCAGCATGTGGAAACAACTACACCAAAAAGTGTACACCAAAAGAGAACGGGCCGCCCCCAAAGGCGGTCCGTTTGCTATACAAAGCCGATCGTTTGCGCTGACGCCGGGAGAGGTCCGCTGGGGTTATCCTATCTATGGGAAGAATGATCTTCCCTGTCAGTACAAATAACGCTCTATATATACAGGGGAGGAAAGAACAATGGGACTTCTTGCTTGGTTGATTGTGGGATTGATCGCTGGTTGGTTGGCTGGTCAGGTGATGAAAGGCGGGGGATACGGGCTGGTTGGTGACATCGTTGTCGGTATAGCCGGTGCCCTCATCGGCGGCTTTTTGGGTTCGGCGCTGTTCAATATACCGAATGCAGTCAACGGTATCAATCTCACCAGTATCCTCGTGGCCTTTATTGGGGCGATAATTCTGATTGCGGTGTTGCGTATGGTATCTGGCAGCAGGCGGTAGTTTAGGACCGGTTTTGGGGAGAGACAGATGACAGTAGAGCGAAATGAAGGGCATATCGAGGTGGTAAGTTACAGCAATACGAACGATAGACCGGTATCAATCGCCTATCAGACGGAAACCATCATGCGTGACCCGTATGCCACCCGCGGTATGCGGGTCTTCAAATTCCAGCAAGTGATCTTTCTGCTGTTTGGGATTTTGGAGGCACTGTTGGGTATTCGTTTCGTGCTGGGACTGCTCGCTGCCAACCCAGCCGCAGGCTTTGCACAACTTATTTACGGACTGACGGGACCGTTCCTCGCCCCGTTCGCGGGGCTGTTTGGGCAACCGAACTTTGAGAGTATGGTTTTTGAATGGAATGCGCTGGTGGCAATCCTCGTCTATGCTTTACTGGCTGGGCTGCTTGTCAAACTGGCGGTGTTCACAATGGGCTTCACCGGGCGCGACACATACAGCAGCACAACCACGCGTATTGACAGTTTGTAATTCAGGTCTATCCATCTTTTTTTTCCTATCAGGAGGAACGTATGTCGAACACCGAACAGAAGGTCAAGGATGCCGCGCACGATATGAAGAACGCGATGAAAGATGCCGCCCACGATGTGAAGAACGCGATCAAGGACGTGACGCACGACGCCAAAAACACAGCCCAGAATGAGCTGGACAAGAAGCAGGATGCCAAGAACAAGGCCGAGGACGCCGCCCGCGACATCAAAAGAGCCGCTGACGATGCGGCCCACGACTTGAAGAATACGGCCGACGATGCGGCGCGGGAGGCCAAGCGCAGGGTCCAAGACGCTGTAGAGGAAGTCAAGCGCAAGTCAGGCGGCTAGTCCAATCCTCTGTGGATGTCAAATGATGTACGACAAAAGAGAACGGGTCGCCCCAAAAGGTGGTCCATTTGTTTTGCCAAGTCTATCGGTTGCGCTGACGACAGGCGTATTGATTACGGCTATGCTAGGAACAGGAAGCATCCGAATCAGCCACAACCACCCATTCGTTGGATGGACAAATAGGAGAAAACCCCAATGGCAGACGAAACACCGAAGACAACACCCGTTTCCACACCGAAGACACCCAAACCAGCGACAAAAAGATTGTCCAAGGGATTTCGGAAGTATTTGCGGCGCAAAAAAGAAGCGGCTCGTAAGCCCTACACCCAGCAATAGTCCAAAGGAGAGCAGCAATGGCGAAGGATCAGAAACCCAGCAAGAACGACAAGACAAAGCCAGCCAAAACGATGAAAGAGAAGCGGCTGGCCAAGCGGGAGAAGAAGGAAAATAAGGGCGGCCTGAATCTTTCCGACAAGTAAATATGGCAAATCAATAGACAGGACGAGGAGGACGAGCAATGGGAGAACAAAGCCAGGAAGAATTCCGGCCAGCCAATGATTCGCGCAAGAGAGCGCCAGTGCAGCCAGAAAAGGTGGAAGCCATGAAAGCGACGGAAAGCAAGTCGGGTTTTGGGCAGCGATGGAAGGAGCTTCAGCCAACCAAATCTCATCTCATTTGGGCTTGTGTGATCACAGCTATCCTGACGATGATTATCGGCTTCAATTGGGGCGGCTGGATGTCTTCGGGCAGCGCTCAGAAGATGGCTGATACAACGGCAAAAGATGCTGTCGTCCAGCGTTTGGTCCCGATCTGCGTCGCCCAATTCGACCTGGACGCTGAAAAGGTGACAAAGCTGGCTGAATTGAAGGACAAGTCCACTTCTTACCAGCAATCTCAATTTGTGCGGGATGAGGGGTGGGCCACAATTGCGGGCGAAGAGAGGCCGGATAACAAAGTGGCGGATGCCTGTGCCCAACTGCTCATCCAGTAAATCCGCAGACAACCGGACATCCTCACATAGAACGGAATTTCACTAAGCGTGGATGGTGATCTGTATGCTTGTAAGAAAGCAGATCACCATCCACGCTTCTGTAGAGTCAGGAAAGGGAGCCGAGTGTGAAAAAACTCAAGCCAAAGGAGCAGCATGAGCGTCTTCTGGCCAATGTGGACAAGGAGCAGATTATGCAACATCTGAGCGTGGCAGAGCATGACGGCATCACCAAGCTGGCAGTTGCCCTGGCCCGTCAATGCAATCTGTTCGTCCATTTCAAGCGGTTGTGGCTGATGCGCGTCTCCGATCTGGACGAGAAACTGGGGAGCGAGCGCTATATGCAAAATATCTATGTCAATCGCAGAGCGCTTTATAAACTCTCAACCAAAACGGCCTCTCCTAAAAAAAATCCTACCGGGCATGGCCTGCCGAAAACCGATACAGAACTTTAACATATCCTCCTGTACGCTCTTCTACTGGGGGTTTCATTAATCCTCGGGACAAGTTGATGTGCTAGCCCACAGAAACGAAAATGGTGAGTTCGGATTATGCCTTGACTTGCATACGTCTATTGATCGCGGACGACCAACCTCGCGTCCGCCAGAGCCTGGAAGCGCTGCTGACAGCTCTGCGCTGGAGCACGCCGAGCCGTATTGGCTTCCCCGTCAAGATCGTCGGGGAAGCCGATGACGGCTTTCAAGCGGTGGAGCAGGTACATGCGCTTCACCCGGATGTGGTGGTGCTGGACCTGCCCACCCACAGTTCGGCCCACCGTCTCTTTGTTTCCGGATCGAAGCTGGACGGGCTGGTAGCCATTCGGACGATCAAAAGCCGGTGGCCGGCGGTCCGGATTGTGGTGCTGACAATGTATGCGACAGATCGGGCCGCTGTCCTGTTGGCCGGGGCCGATGCCTTTCTGCTGAAGGGCTGCCCCACCAGCGAGCTTCTGGATGCAGTGATGCCACCAGCCCACTGAGAAACTTCAATCGAGAAAGGGGAGTCAACAGTACCGGACAAAAACACAAGTTATGCATATCAGCATGCAAGCAGCCGGATCGCTGAAGCGCAAGCACCACGAGTAGGCAGCACGTCTCTGTCTACTTCAGCGTGCCGACAACCCCATCAATGTACGCATTCACAGCCCGCTGAAAGCTCTTGTCTACTTCCAGAGGCATCTCAAAACCGCCAGCCATCTCCAGGCTGACAAAGCCGTGGAGCAGACTGCGCAAGCCCCGCACCGCGTGCCAGGCATCTTCGCCTGCCATCCCCAACGAACCCAGGATTAGTACAATCGTTGTCAGAATTTCCTCGGACGCCTGGGCTGCTGCCGCGTCTTCTGTAGGCATGGCTGGCAGAATCAGCGGGTAGATGCCCGGGTTGTCGAGGGCAAACTGTCGGTAGGCAAAGGTCAAGTAAACCAGTGCCTTGCGCCCTGTCTCGCCCGCCGCAGCCTGGCGCAGGGCACGGGAGAGCCGGGTGAGGGCATAGAGCCGCATCTCCCGGCGTAGTCCCTCCAATCCCGCGATGTGGTTATAGAGGGAGGGCGGCTGGATGTCCAGAGACGCGGCCAGCCCGGTCAATGTCACTTCGTCCGGGTTGCGGGCCGCGTTCGCCATTTCCACAGCCCGACGCACCACTGCTTCCTGAGTCAATCCTCTGCGCTTAATCATTCGACCCCCCCAGAATACTGTTGCCATTGAATTCCACCACAGGCAAAAGCCGGGAATCCTCCAGGGCTGCTGTCCTGTGGCCCATCCCTTTTAGATAGGCCGCATCGGACGCAAAGGCCATGAAGTCTGCCAGCGAATTTTGCCGAACCAGCATCACACAATCCCACCTTTCCTCCTCGGGACCGATCAGATAACGGCCACCTTCGCCCAACAATGCCAGGGACCCGCCGGTTGCTTCGAGATAGGGCAATGTGTGGTCAATATACGCCTGATAGGCCTGCCGTCCTGAAATGGGCACATCTGGAGCCAGCTCCGGACTTGCGGAATAGTCGGCTTCGTCACGAAAGCGCAACAAATTGAGCATCACAACTTCGCCGGGAATGTGGCGCGAGAACAACGTTCTTCCAGATTCTTGCGTCGGGTCAATGTATCGTTCAGTCACACTTTTCTCCTTTTCTGTGTATACGCTCTATTTCTCAAATTTTTCGGCCGCGCGTGCAATTGCCCCAGTTAGCCCTGCCTGTGGACTTTCCAGCACCGGTCCCTGGCCCGCAGCTAACCGGGCCGGTTTCAACGCGGTGGATTTGTGCCGGGTGGCCCAGATGGGCAGCGGGAAGGGAAGACGCATATCACCGCCCACGGCCAACCCGCCCTGGGTTTGGAAGGCATCCCCGCGTAGGGCGTCTGATCCCGCGCATCCAGAATAAAACGGGTGATTTCTGTACTGGTCAACGGAATGGTGGAATGGCTATTTTTTTAACACAAAGAGGCAAAGGCTACAGAGAGAAAAGCGATTTCTTTGCGTCTCCGCTCCTTTGCCTCTTTGTGTGGAAAATTCCGCCATACTCTTGGCTACTACAAAAACGGGTGATTTTCGTGCAATAAGCGCTGTGGGTTGTCATTGGTCTCCTTTGGTCCTATATGGGCCAGACGTAAACTAATATAAATAATTTATAAACTATTTATATTAGTTTGTCAATATCCGTTTTCTAC
Organism: Caldilineaceae bacterium; assembly: GCA_019637685.1. GTDB lineage: Bacteria > Chloroflexota > Anaerolineae > Caldilineales > Caldilineaceae > JACQGT01. The sequence continues at coordinate 14,373 of JAHBVF010000063.1, forward strand.
AAATGTGCCTTTTTACCGTGAAGTGCCATTTTGCGTTGTGAATATTCGATAATTGGGGTAGACTAAACCGGTCCACTGGCGGACGCGGCTCCCCCCTCTATCTACCCTTTATCCAATTATTTATGGGAAAGACAACCTTATGACTGAACAACTTCTCAACAAAGTCAACACCCATTCCAGCCCCACTGATCTGCGTATCACAGATCTGCGGGTTGCCAATTTGTCTGGGCTGCCCATGCGGCTGGCGCTGATCCGCATTGACACCAACCAGGGCATCTCTGGCTATGGCGAAGTGCGGGATGGGGCCAGTATGAACTACGCGCTGACCCTCAAACGCCAGCTCATCGGCGAAAATCCTTGTAACATCGACAAAATTTTTCGGAAGATCAAGCAGTTCGGCCATCACGGACGGCAGGCGGGCGGCGTCTGCGCGGTGGATATGGCTCTCTTCGATCTGGCCGGACGAGCCTATGGTGTGCCGGCCTATCAGCTCGCGGGCGGCAAATTCCGGGACAAAGTGCTCTGCTATTCCGACACCCCCAGCGTCCCCGATGGCAAGGAGATGGGTGAACGCCTGAAAGGGCGGATGGAGATGGGTTTCAAATTCCTGAAAATGGATGTGGGCATCCAGTTGCTGAAGGACGTGCCCGGCAGCCTGATTGCCCCGCCGGAAATGCTGGAAAGCCGGACTGTCATGCACCAGTTCACCGGTATTCAGATCACCGACATCGGCATCGATCATCTCTGCCAATATGTGGAAGATGTGCGCAGCATCATCGGCTATGAAATCCCCCTGGCCGTGGACCACTTCGGCCATATCGGGCTGAAGTCCTGCATCCGCCTGGGCAAGGCCCTGGATAAATTCACCCTGGCTTGGTACGAGGATATGATTCCCTGGCAGTTTGCCGAACAGTGGGCCGAACTGACCCAGGCCGTGGACACCCCTACCTGCACGGGCGAGGACATTTATCTCAAGGAGGGTTTCTTGCCTCTGCTGGAAAACCGGGCGGTCAATATCATCCACCCGGACCTGGCTTCCTCCGGCGGCATTCTGGAGACGAAGAAGATTGGCGATATGGCCCAGGACTACGGCATTGCAATGGCCATGCACATGGCCGGTTCGCCCATCAGCGCGCTGGCAAATATGCACTGCGCCGCGGCCACCGAGAATTTCCTGGTGCTGGAAAATCATTCGGTGGACCACCCGGAATGGAACCAACTGGTCACCGGCCTGCCCGAAACGCTGATCCAAGACGGCTATATGAATGTGACTGAAAAGCCGGGCCTGGGCTTTGACGACATCAACGAGGAGATGGTGCGCGCCCACCTGAATCCCCACAATCCAGTCTACTTCGATCAGCCCACAGACGACTGGGACAAGGATTGGTCGTGGGATCGGCTGTGGAGTTAGGCTTTTCCAACAAATAAATTCCCCA
>JAHBVF010000064.1 GCA_019637685.1 Caldilineaceae bacterium
CAAATTCAGTTCAACGATATTCAATTTCCGAGAGGAAGATGGCTATGGAGAACAAAAAGCAAGATACACCGTGGATCGCCATTGGCCTGGGAATTGGGATTACCTTGGGCGCAGGGATGAGCAATATCGGTGCCGGACTTATTCTGGGGGCGGCTATCGGCCTGGCCATGGACACTGCTCAGAAGCGACGTAACGATTCCTAGATTCAACCAACTCGACTCAATTCAACTCATCAAAAAGGAGAAATCACAATGGCAATGCAACCAATCACCGACCCGAACAAGACCGCCCGAATCGCCGGATTCCTCTATCTGCTGCTGATTCCCCTGGGCATTCTCGGTCTGCTGTACATTCCCAACACACTTTTTGTGCCGGGTGACATCGCAACCACCATCGACAATATCCAGGCCAACGAGTTCCTGTTCCGGGCCGGGATCGTGGGGGCTATCCTGGCCCAGTTGGTCAACATCGCTGTGGTGCTCTATCTGTACAAAGTGCTGGCTCCGGCCAGCAAGATAGCAGGGCAATTGATGGTGATCTTCCTGCTGCTGGGCGTGCCTATCGCCTTCGTCAACGAACTGTTTCACTCTGCCGTCCTGCTCATTCTGAACGGCCCGGATTTCCTATCCACCTTCTCGACGGCGCAGGTCCAGTCGATAGTCGCCCTGTTCATCGATCTGCACGCCCACGGCATTATGGTGGCCCAGGTTTTCTGGGGACTGTGGCTCTTGCCCATGGGCTATATGGTCTACAAATCCGGCTACCTGCCTCGGTTCATTGGCATCTTGCTCATGATCGGCTGCTGCGGCTACCTGATGGATTCGTTCATCTTCTTCTTCGTGCCCGACTTCGCTATCACAGTCAGCGAGTTCACCTTCCTGGGCGAAGTGTTGCTGCCCCTGTGGCTGGTGGTCAAGGGCGTGAATGTGGAAGGGTGGAAGAAGCAGACCCAGACCGTTGCCAAGCTCGAACCTTTGGCAGCCGTTTGATGGAGTGAGAGTGGGAGAACAGCCAGTCCGTTCTCCCGCTCTTTCCCGAAATCGACCTACATTCTCTCCTATTCCTGAAAACCAAAACCAGAAAGAGATATTCACATGAAAGCCATTATAGCCCCCAAATACGGTTCTCCCGATGTGCTCGAACTGCGGGATGTTGACAAGCCCACCCCCAAAGCAGATGAGGTTCTGGTCAAAATCCATGCCGCGGCGGTGAATGCCGGAGACTGGCATCTGCTGCGGGCCGACCCCTTTCTCATCCGCCTGATGTATGGGCTGCTGGTTCCCAAGCATCCCATCATCGGCTCGGATATGGCTGGTACTGTAGAGGCTGTGGGAAGCGCGGTTACTCAATTTCAGGTCGGCGATGAGGTCTTTGGAAGTGAGCTTGGCGCCTTTGCCGAATATGCGGCTGTGCCGGAACGCAGACTGGCGCTGAAGCCCACCGGGTTGAGCTTCGAGAAGGCGGCATCAGTTCCCGTGGCCGCGGTCACCGCGCTCCAGGCCCTGCGGGATCACGGACAGATTGCGCCAGGGAAAAAGGTGCTGATCAACGGGGCGTCCGGCGGGGTGGGTACCTTTGCCGTGCAGATTGCCAAAGCCTTCGGCGCTGAAGTAACCGGTGTGTGCAGCACAGGGAAAATGGAGATGGTGCGCTCGATTGGTGCCGACCACGTGATTGACTACACACAGGAGGATTTCACCAAAAACGGCCAGCGCTATGACCTGATTCTGGCGGCCAACGGCTATCAGCCTCTCTCCGCCTACGCGCGTGCGCTGAGTCCCCAGGGAATCTATGTGATGTCCGGCGGGGCGATGGTCCAGCTGTTCGAAGTAATGATTTGGGGCATGTTGAAGTCAAAGAAGGGGGGCAAAACCTTCGGGAATATGACGGTGAAGTCCAGCCAAGAGGATCTGTTCCTTATGAAGGAACTGATCGAAGCGGGCAAGGTTGTGCCTGTGCTCGATCAGCGCTTCCCCCTCAGCCGGGTTCCCGACGCCATCCGCTATCTGGAAGCCGGTCATGCCAAGGGAAAAGTGGTGATTTCTTTGGACCAGCCCAGCGCATAAACATCGATGAATCAACGTCCGAACTCTTCGGACAAAAGGAGAATCACATGAACAAAAAACTTGTCTTAAGCCTGGCATTGATACTGCGCTCAGCTATGCGCCTGAGTTTGACACAGTTGTGGTGATGGTTTACAACCACGACAGCGCTGATCCGGAATCAGCTCTGGCGGATGTGCTGGATCCGGTGCGCCCGCTGCTGTGTGTGGGGGGTGAGAACCAGCTATTTCCCAGAAGCGTCTCCGCTAGCAGGTCTCGGAGACGGCAATATTCACAAATAACGATAGGGAGGATCAGAAAAGTCATGAAAAATCTCAACAAGAGCCTTGCTGTGCGAACACTCCGAATCATCATGCCTATTGTGGGGATAATCTGTATCGTGGCATTCCCGCCCTGGGACGGAATAAGGGCTTGGATCACACCCCTGCCTGACACTGTCCAAGAACAGGTCGATGACGCAATTGGTTATGGATTGGATGGGATGATTGTATATGTGGACAAAGCAGGTGAACCCCCCGCATTTTATACAGCCGGCTGGAAAGACCGCGATAAGCAAATACCAGCCGACCCGCAATCCTTCTTCAAGATTGGCAGCATCAGCAAGTTATATACCGCCGCTGCTACCGCCAAACTGGTCAATGACCAGCGCTTGTCTCTGGATGATACGCTCGCTGAACACTTTCCAGAACTTGCGGGAAGGATTGAAAATGCAGATCAGATTACCCTGAGAATGATGCTGCAACATCGCAGCGGCCTTCCCAATTATACTGACCAGCCTGGTTTCCGATGGGACAATCCACCGAAAACCAGTAAAGAATCCCTTGAACTGGTACTGGATTTGCCTGCTGACTTTGAACCGGATGAAAAATATAGTTATTCAAACACGAACTATCTGTTGATTCGCGAAATCCTGGATAGGGTGCTGGGTTATAGCCATAACCAATATATCAAGGAGAAAATTTTGATGCCCCTCGGACTGAAAAATACTTTCAGTTCGATCCATGAAGTGGATATAGACGATGTTATGAGTGGCTATTACGTAGGGGTTGAGTCCGATTTCAAATATATCGATGCTGGAATGGTGGCGACAGCAGAGGATGTGGGAATATTCTTGAGAGCATTAAACGATGGCTCATTGTTTAATGCGAATGAACAGGCGATCTACTCCTCTATTTATGAGTATGAGCATACTGGCTGGGTCCTAGGATATTACAGTATCGCTCGTTACCACAGGGACATCGATACGGTCGTGGTTCAATTTGTGAATACAAACGGTGGAACCCCGATAGTTCCGATTTTTGATACACAGGGTGGAACAAAGGTGATGGTATCGAATATTATTTACAACCGAATTGTGCGGATTCTGCGCGGGGAATAAATGGTGATGGGCAAACACCCCAGGGAAGGTCGTCATCACCGTGGCTGGGAATGGAGCGGTCTGGTAGAGCGCCGCTGAAATCTTGATGCACTGGTCGTAGTGCGTAGTGCGTGATCCGTGGACCAGTAGACGCACCACGCACCACGACCTAAGTGGTCTCGTTATTTTTCCGCCAAGCTGTATTCGAAATCACTCCAGCATCCCCTCCACCTTTCCCGCCCACGCCAACACCTGCTCATCCTCGCCAAAACGGCCGACCAATTGCAGACCCATCGGCAGCCCGCCGCGGGTGCGCTCCACGGGCAGGTTGAGCGCGGGCACGCCCGCATTCGTCCAGGGCAAATTCATCACTGGATTGCCCGTGGCGTGGATGCCTTCGGGCGCGGCCCCCTGCGCGGGGGGAGCCACCCACAGGTCTGCACCGGCTGCGCCCAGTGCCTCGGCCATCTGCCCGCGCAGGGAGAACCGGGCGGCCTGGGCCTGGGCCAGTTCGGCTGCATCAACCGTGCCCGCCGTCCACATAATTTCTTGCATATGCTCGCTGTACAGGTGCTCGTACTTGGCATACCATTCCGCGTGGACCTGGGCCGCCTCCGCGGCCATCATCCGCCGGTGCTGCTCGTCCAGTTCGTCGAACTCCTCAAAGAAGGGAACTGTGACGATCTGTGCGCCCGCCTTCTCCAATTTGCTCACTCTCTCCCAAAAGGAATCCAGCCCCTCCGGCCAGGCTTTGGCCAGATAGGGACCCTCCGGCACAGCCAGCACCGGGCCGCGATCCGGAACTGTCACGCCCGCATCCCAGCCGTCGCACAGCAGCGAAGCAGCCAAAACCATCCCCGACAAATCCTGGGTGAAAAGCCCCACGTGGTCCAGGGATTTGGAGAAAAAGAGCAGCCCATCCGTGGGGATGCGGTCGTAGCTGGGCTTGAAACCGACAATCCCGCAGAAAGCCGCGGGGCGAATGACGGAACCAATGGTCTGGGTTCCCAGGGCCAGGGGGAAGAAACCCGCGGCCACCCCCGCCGCGGATCCACTGCTGGAGCCGCCGGGCGTGTGGTTGACGTTGTGGGGATTGCGGGTGGGGCCGGGCTGGAAATAGGCAAATTCGGTGGTGACGGTCTTGCCCGCGATCAGCGCGCCGGCGTCCCGCAGGCGGGTGACGACCGCGGCTTCGTCGCCTTCAAAAAGCTCTTTGGGCAGTTCGGAACCGGCCTGGGTGTAGAAACCGTCCACCCGGAAAATATCCTTCACGCCCACCAGCGCGCCAAAGAGGGGCGGGCGATTCTCCGGGTCCGGATAGCGACCGATCAGATCGACGGCTTCCTCCACCAGCCGCGCCCGTCGGTGGGGTTCCGGGAGAAAGGCGTGGATGTGGGGTTCGGCCCAATCCACGCGGTCGCAGATGGCGTGGATGTGGGCGAGCAGGCTCTGTTCGTCGCTGCGCAGATCGGCAGTGCTTTGGGCCAGGGGAAAGGGGGTTGCGTACATCGGGCGGCTCCGGCTGGTTGACTGGGATGGACGGTGCGTGTAAAGTATGGGGAGTGTACCTGAAAGCGCAGGGGATGTCCACTGGGCGGCGGCTGCGTGCTGCGTATTCCGTACTGCGTAAGCACTGCCGACCCAGCCATCACAACAAAAGAATGTATACTGACCGAGAAACCAGCTTCTAACCCACGCCCACCCTTCCAAAGACGCCTCAAACGTCACTGCCTACGCAGCACGCAGTACGTAGCCACATAGCACACTCTCCAGGAGCTTCCCAATGCCCACATCTCCCATCACCCACCCCGCCCTCACCCTTTTCAGCCAACTGCTCGTGGCCGCGCCGTCGGGTCGGGAGGAAGGCATTGCCGCGCTTGTGCGGGCCAAGCTGGACGAAATCGGCGTGGCCCATCAGACCGACGGCGCGGGCAACGTCCTCGTGCGTCTGGCCGGGCGGGCGGGCGACGGTCCCCTCACCTGCTACGCCGCCCATCTGGACGAGATCGGGATGGTTGTCACCCGCATCGAAGCCAACGGCGATTTGCGGGTGGACCGCTCCGGCGGGCTGCACCCCTGGAAGCTGGGCGAGGGGCCGGTGGAAATTGTGGGCGACCGCGAGCAGCCGGTCATCGGTGTGCTCTCCTTCGGCTCCACCCACGGCGGCAGCCTGGGCGAGAAGGCTATCGGCTGGGGGGACTGTCGAGTGATCACCGGTCTGACGCCCGCCCAGTTGAAAGCCGCGGGCGTGCGCCCCGGCTCCACAGCCGTGCCCGTGCGGGAAATGCGCGGCCCCGTCCTTTTTGGCCCCGCCGCCGACCCGCTGGTGGCCGCCTGGACCTTCGACGACCGCATGGGGGTTGTCGCGCTGCTGCGTCTGCTCGAACATCTGCAACGGGAAAAGCTGACGCCGCTGCATCCGACGCTCATCGCCTTTACCGTCCACGAGGAGGGCGGCGGTCAGGGGACCAAACTGGTGGCGGCCCGGGCGCAGCCGGAGATTTTTATCGCCATCGACGGCTGCCCCATCCCCGTCGGCGCGCCCCTGGCCCTGGACGGTCGCCCCGGCATTTGGAGCAAAGACCGGCTCTGCCACTACGACCAGCCGCTGCTGCGCCAATTGATGCACGCGGCAGAGCGGGCGGACACGGAATTGCAGCCAGTAGTTTACGACGGCGCGGCCAGCGACGCCAGCCTAGTGCGGGCCAACGGCAGCGCGGCCCGCATCGCCTGCTTCGGCCACGTGCGCGAGAACAGCCACGGCTACGAAGTGGCCCGGCTGGCGGTCTTTGATGCAATGCTGGCTGCGCTGGTGGAGTTTGTGGTGAATGGATGACGGAGAGGGATGGGTGTAAGGCAAGCAGGGATATTTTTTGAAAATTCCTAATACTGACAAGTTTGACCGAAATAACTACCAATAAGGCTTAGGTCTTGGATATTAATCTCACAGACGGAAGAACCCGCAAGAACGATATTATAACGAGGGTCCCAACCGGAAGTTGCACTTGTGGAGCCGAATCGGCTCCCAATGATACTGAGGTCTTGAATATTCACAGCACAATCACAGTTGACGTCTCCGATAATACATCCACCCTCTCCTGTTTTTATTGTCCGATATGTCCATGTACCAGAATAGTAGTTGTCAAGAATAGTTTCATATAACCAGCCTTGCGTGCTTGCATACCACTCAGAACCTAATTGACACATACCAGGTAGCTGCGTAACAGTTGCAGTATGTGCATCAGGAGCACTTGCCAAATAGGGATAATGGGGAAAAGGGTAAGATGTATAATTAGCTGTAGGATTCCCTGTTTCCTGTGCATATCTTGCGTCAATGGGTGCATTGGAATCGACACAAACATTATATGGCATCGCCATATAAATACCATTTGTGAGTGCTGTTGCAAAAGTGCTTCGGATATGTTCGGAACCCGGAATATAGACCTGCGATCCTTCAGTCGCCAGAAGTAAGACGCCTCGATGGATATTGTTAAGGGCGTATGTTCGTATTGCTACTGCACCTGCCTTAAGAGCATCATAGTCATCATAACCCGCTACCCACTCATTCGGCAAGGTATTCTTAATATATTCCTCCATCGGCACATTTTCATAGACAAGGACATACCCATTGGGGGTATTTTTATATATATCCACCAATACTGTACCCAAAATATTGTCCAGGATTGGAAGTTGCGAACCTTCTTGCGCTTGTACCTTACCACTGATACACCCAAACATTACTAAAATGAGAATGACAAAACTTATGCTCTTTTCCATCAATTTCGCCTTTCAATAACATTAATACCACATGGCTTTCCAGGCACATTCAAATTACAAAAGGCCGCTTAACTTACCGGGAAGACCCTTCAATTTGAATTGTCCAAAGAGTTTGACCAAGAGGTGTATTTGAATGATCGAAGGTTACACGAGTAAAGGCAAGCATTCTCCCATTTGGCGACCAAGCGAGAAACCTCTCGTCTAGCTGGTTGTTGGTTAAACGTCGGAGACTAGAACCATCGGAATCAATCAGATAAATCTCGCAGAGATTCGCCGTATTGCTACCCGTTGGACAACGACGAAACGCAATTGTTTTTCCATCAAACGACCAGCGCGGTTCTGCAAAGTGCTCCCGTCTGCCGGAAGCAAGCATCTCTGCTTTATTACCGTCCGCATCAATAGTCCAAAGTTCTGGTAGAGGACCGCCAGGAAGCGCCACATAAGTTAATCTTTGACCATCGGGAGACCATTCGTAGCTATCCGCCCATGGATACAGATATTCCGTAATCGTGACAACACTACTACTTGCAACATCGACCACATTAAGAATATTGTCTTGGTGGTAAGCAATTTTTTGCCCAGTAGAGTCGACTTGATAGGAAGTGCGAACTTCATTGATAAACGGCGGGAGATTGTTTATTGACCGTTCGCTATGAGTTGTCAAATCTAACATTACAATAGAGTCGTCCCGCACAAATGCGATCTGGTTATTGGCTATCCACCGCGCATCTCTTAAGGTAGTGGCTGTAAGAATTATTTGCTGATCTTCAATAACCAAACCATCCGTCTGATCGTTTTTCATCTCTGCAATATGCAACTCCTGCTCATTCGTTTGGGTGGGAACGACATAGAGCAACCTCTGTCCATCCGGGGAAAAAGTAGGATCAGAGCCATCAGAAGCAATCTTCTGCTGAGCGCTGCCATCCGCATTCATCATCCATAGCTCGACTCTGCAGCCAATACACGGGTAATCGTTGAATTTCCGATAAACAATCTTGCTTCCATCTGGTGACCAGACAGGACCGCTTTCGAATCCATCCTTTGTTAAGCGCATCTCATGTGGATCTGGGGAAGTAGGGGGAACGAAGTCAGAAGTAGCATCAAGAAACGGTGCGTAAGGAGTTGGCGCCTGCGGGGGAGTAACTATCTGCTGAGGCGAATGAACACTCACTGAACTACCCACAAGAGAGAGTGGATTATATAGGCGCAATTTCTCGTCGACAAATTTGATACGAGATAAAGAAAAGTCCGTGATGCCTGGACTGACTGCTATTACTTCTAACGTCCCCAATACTCCTGATCCCCAATCGTGTGTATCAGCACTCGGCGTGTTCCCCAAAGAAACAGCGGCAAACAAAACTTCTCCCTGTTTATTATCGATCTTTGGCGGTATTGCATACACCTGCGCACCTGTGCTTGACAGAAAATTGCCATTGGCTACATTTGTAACCTGAACAATTGAAGAATCGAAGCGAATTACAAATTCAAAAGCGCGTGATAGCCTTTTTGTTTCAACCTCTATATTCAATGAAAAGGACTCTCCAACCGCAACCGCAAGACTGCTTGGAGCAATTCGTACAATGGGTAAAGCGGTGGGCGTGTGGGGTACCTCAATAGGTTGCAAGGATTTTGCAGATGCCACTGTTGGCGTCTTTTCTGCTGTTATCATAGAGAGTGGCTGTATCCCCGATTGGGTGACGGGGAATGGCCCCGTCTGCAACCGGGCTACCAGAATTCCTGCGAATGTGAGGAGAACCAACAGAGCGAGGATACCAATTGTGCGTTTCATATGCCGCCTCCAGCCATCAGAACATTGCGGTTTGATAACAACATCATACCACAATGGGGGGGGGGCGTGTCAAGAATGAATTTTCATTTTCTGTAAAGAAAGATAGGAAAATATGAAAGCAATTCAAGTCGTGCAGGAAAACGGCGGTTCCCGCCTGCTCTGGGCGGAAGCCGACGAGCCGGTGATGGGACCGGACGACGTACTGGTAGAGATCCACGCCACGACGCTCAACCGGGCGGACCTGTCCCAGGCCGCGGGCAACTACCCGCCCCCCGCGGGCGCGTCGCCCATTCTGGGGCTGGATATGGCGGGGACGATTGCTGCGGTCGGCGCAAATGTCACCGGCTGGCAGGTGGGGGACCGGGTGTGCAGCCTGCTCACTGGCGGCGGCTATGCCGAGCGTACAGTCGTCGATGGCCGGATGCTCTTTCCCCTTCCCGCCGGGTGGAATTGGGCCGAGGCCGCTTCCCTATCGGAGGTCTACCTGACCGCTTTCGTCAATATCTTTATGGAAGCCAACTTCCAGGCGGGCGAGACGGTTCTGGTCCACGGTGGGGCCAGCGGCGTGGGCACCGCGGCCATCCAACTGGTCAAAGCCGCGGGCGGGACCGTCATCACTACCGCGGGCAAGCCAGAGAAGGTGGCCGCCTGTCTCGCGGTGGGCGCGGACCGGGCCATCAACTACAACGACGAGGATTTCGTCGAGGAGAGCCGCACCTTCACCGGCGGCGCGGGGGTGGATGTGATTCTGGATATGGTGGGTGGGGCCTATTTGCAGCGCAATATCAGCCTGCTGAAAACCCGGGGGCGACTGGTCTGGATCGCTACACTGGGCGGTGCGGTGGGTGAAATTAATATCGGCCAATTGATGGGCAAGCGCGCCCGGCTCATCGGCTCTGTCCTGCGCGCCCGGCCCCTGGACGAAAAACTGGAGATTGTGCGCCGCTTCCGGGCGCAGTTCTGGCCGCATATCGAAAGCGGGGCCATCCGCCCGGTCATCGACCGCAGCTTTCCTGTGCAGGAAGCCCAGGCCGCGCATGAGTATATGCGGGGCTATGAGAACATCGGAAAAATTGTGCTTGCCGTGAGGTAAGGATGCGCGTTGTCGAGTTCCTCCGTTTGTTGGACGAGGGGGTACGCCTGCGAGTCCGCTTCGTTGTGGAATCTGGCGTAGTACTTCAATTTACTGTCCAACTGGAGTGGTTTTCGGAAGACGAATGGATCGGGTTGATTCGCTATGACACGGCGCACGACTTCGCGCATTGTGATACAATGCATCCGTATCAGCCGACGACAAAGACGCGCCTGCCAGTCGCAGAGTATGGCGACGCACTCACATTTGCCATCGAGGATCTGTCGGTCAACTGGCAGCGATATCGCAGAAGATATGTGGAATGGATGAATCGAAGATGAAATCTATACCTGAACGAGTCGTCGAACGCAATATCGCCCTCACCGGCCAATTCACCCGCTATCTGCTGGAACACCCGACGCTCTTTGCCGCGCTGCCCGACGAGTTCGAACTGGTGCTCTTCCCCCAGAACGATCCCGAGTTGCAGCTTTACAACCTGCGCCTTTGGGAGCAGTTCGGTAGCGAAGGCAAACCGGTTGTCCTGGCTCATTTGACCAGCACCGGTATGGAGTTGACCAATCACCCCCCAAAGATATATGTCCCAATCGCCGCCTGAGAATTTCGCCGTTGGACTGTGGCGTCTGCTGGAAGGACGCCGCCTGCTGATGGGCCTCTCCGTCCTCAGCGGGCTGCTCTTCGCGGGGACGACGCTTGTGCCGCCCCTCCTCATCCGCCGCCTGATCCAGTGGATCACCGAAGGGGGCGGCAGCAGTGGCGGGCTGGCCGGAATGATCGGCCTGCTGACCCTGGTCTATCTGCTGCGGGGCATCCTGCGCTATCTCTACGGCCAGTTCTCCCACGTCGTCGCCTATGGGGTGATGACCGATCTGATGGTACAGGTCTACCGCCATCTGCAACGGCTCTCCCACAGCTTCTACAACCGGCAGCGCACGGGCGCGCTCATCACCCGCTCCATCAACGACATCGAGACGCTGGAAGATTTCCTGGCCCACGGCGTGCCCGATCTAGTGCTGGCCGCGGTCATCCCCACCACAATGCTGGCTGTCCTCTACACCCTCAACCCCACACTGGCGCTGATTGTGCTGATTCCGCTGCCCATCGGCGGTTGGGTCATCTATAAATTCACCAGCCGCATCCGTCAAAGCTGGCGGGATGTGCGCCGGGGCATCACCGAACTGGTGGCCCAGGTGCAGGACAGCTTCTCCGGTATCAGCGAAATCAAAGCCTTCGGCCAGGAAGAGTCCCAGGCCGAACGGGTCCAGCGCCACGCCTTCACCTATCGGGACCAGATTGTGGCGGCCAATCGCATCTCTCTGGCCCCCGCGGGCATTGTGGAATTTTCCGGCGGACTGGGGGTGCTGCTGGCCGTCTGGTTTGGCGGCAGCTTTGCCCTGGACAGCCAGATGAGCGTGGCCGATCTCTTCCTCTTCATCTCCTACATCGGCTACATCTACCAGCCCTTTCTAAAGCTGGCCGACATCGGCGACACCCTGCACAAAGCCACGGCCAGCCTGGAGCGGGTCTTCGAACTCCTGGCCGTGGAGCCGGAGATCGTCAGCCGGGCCGACGCCATCGCGCCGTCGCCCATGCGCTGGGACGTCCAATTCCGCCGGGTCTCCTTTGCCTATCGGGACGAGGAGACGGTTCTCCAGGACATCGATTTTGTCATCGGTGAAGGGCAAATGGTGGCGCTGGTGGGGCCGACGGGCGCGGGCAAAACGACCATCAGTCGTCTGCTTCCCCGTTTCTACGATCCCGACGACGGCGCGGTGCTGGTGGGCGGCCACGATCTGCGGGATTTGAACCTGGACTTTCTGCGGGCGCATGTGGCAGTGGTGATGCAGGATGTCTTTCTCTTCCA
>JAHBVF010000065.1 GCA_019637685.1 Caldilineaceae bacterium
ACGTTTGCTAACCGGCTGACTGACGGCTGAATAGTCATCGAAATTGGAACACAGATTTCGCAGAAGGCGCAGATTTCACAGAGCGATTCCTTCGACAGGCTCAGGACACCGCCGTGAAAACCCGTCCTGTCCGTTCAAACGCCTGTTCTTCAGTTCCCTTCCCTACCGGAAACGCCGGGCCAGCTCCGCTTCCACATCGGCAAAGGCCACATCGCGGGCGGCCAGAAGGACGAGGCTATGGTAGAGCAGGTCGGCCATTTCGGAGACGAGCCGTTCGTCGCTCTCGTTGAGACTGGCGACGACGACTTCCACCCCTTCCTCCCCCACCTTCTGGGCGATCTTCCCAATGCCTTTGGCAAAGAGAGACGCTGTATAGGATTCGGGCGTCGGGTTGGCCTTGCGGTCGGCGATGGTGGCGACGAGGTGTTCGAGGATGGGTGATTGGTTCATTGGTTTATTGGTTCAGTAGTTGATTGGTTCATTGGTTGCGTCTGATGAATCGGTGATAAACAAATCAACCAATCAACTATTCAACCAATCGAAATTTCTTGAAAGAAGCAGCTCACTGCCCCCGTATGGCAGGCTGGTCCGGCTGGCGCCACCAGGACGAGCAGTGTATCACCGTCGCAGTCGGCGCGCAATTCCACCACCCGCTGGGTGTTGCCGCTGGTCGCGCCTTTGTGCCAGAATTCCTGGCGGCTGCGGCTCCAAAAGACAGTTTCGCCGATTTCCAGCGTACGGCGCAGCGACTCGGCATTCATCCAGGCCATCATCAGCACCTGTCGGGTAGACGCATCCTGCACAATCGCCGGGATCAAACCGGCTTCGTTATACACCAGTGCAGAAAGTAGCTGGTCCGCGATATCTGCGTACTGCGCGGTCTGCCGTCCGTCGTCCGTCGTCATCCGTCCATCCCCTCGGGTATGCGCACTGCCACGCCGGCTGCCTGCATGTGGCGTTTCACGTCCATTACACTCAGTTGGCGGAAGTGGAAAAGGCTGGCAGCCAGGGCCGCGGCCGCGCCCCCTTCGGTGACAGCCGCGGCAAAATCCGACGCTTTGCCCGCGCCGCCGCTGGCGATGACGGGAATGTGTACCGCGTCGGAAACGGCCCGTGTCAGTTCCACGTCGTAGCCCTCCAGGGTTCCGTCCCCGTCCATTGATGTGAGCAGAATCTCCCCCGCGCCCAGGCTCTCGGCCTTTTTGGCCCACTCCACCGCGTCCAGCCCAGTGTTGATGCGCCCGCCGCTGACAAAAATATCCCAGCCGGGACCACGCGCGGCCAGATCGTCCCCCTGGCGGCGGCGGGCATCCATAGCCACCACAATACACTGGCTGCCGAAACGCTGCGCGCCTTCGCTGATGATCCCCGGGTTTTTGACCGCCGCGCTGTTGATGCTCACTTTGTCCGCGCCGGCCAGGAGGATGGCCCGCATATCTTCCACTGTGCGGATACCGCCGCCGACAGTAAAGGGGATAAAGACCGCGTCGGCCACTTTGCGCACCATCTGGGCCACAATCTCCCGGGCTTCATGGGTGGCGGTGATGTCGAGAAAGACCAACTCGTCCGCGCCCTCCTGGTCATAGACGCGGGCCTGCTCCACCGGGTCCCCCGCGTCCACCAGATCGACGAAATTGACACCCTTTACCACCCGCCCGTCTTTGACATCCAGGCAGGGGATAATACGTTTGGCAAGCATAGGAACTCCAAAAGATGGCGGGCGGCTACAGCTTGGCGGAAATGACCCAAGACTCTACTGCAAAAAGCCTCTAAACTCACCGCGCCCTCTGCAACTCCGCGGTGAAATTGACCTTTTCGCAGTAGACTCGACCCAATAATTTCTGATGTGGTGCGTGTGCCCGTTCACGGCCTATGCACCACGCACCACAAAATTTGTAGGCGTATCTACGCTGCGCTGTACTACCCATCAGATTCTTAAGTGGGGCCGTTAGCCCGCGCCCGAAAGTATGCGTCCGCCGCATCCAACGCGGGCAACTGTTCGGGCGATGTATCCATCAGCAGGTCGCGGGCTTCGCTCAGGCTGGCCCAGCGATATTCGCAGTGATCTTCGCTGCCCAGAACTGTCGTACCCGGGCCGGCCTCGGCCAGATAATAGATGATTGTGCGCTCGATGTCGTGATGGCGGATGCGGGCCACATAGCGCAGGATGGAGCGAAAATCCTCGTGGACGCGCAAGATGGGCAGCCCGGTTTCTTCGCTGAATTCCCGCTGGGCGCAGGCCAGTTCGCTCTCGCCGTCCTCTTTGCCGCCCCGGGGAAACTGCCACTGCTCAAAGAAGAGATTCCAAAGCAACAGCACGCGCACACCCTCGGCGGTGTGACGATAGGGCAGCAGACCCGCACTGGTGCGGCGCAGGGGTTCGTTGCCCACGGCAATGGCTTCGGCCAGGTCCAGGCTGCCCGTGTAGATGGCCTGCCCGCTGATCGCGCCCTCGATGTTGAAATGTTCGTGGCGCTTCAGGACACGGATGTCGTCGATATTGGCGACGCCGCCGCTGGCAATCACCAGCAGGTCGGTCATATCGCCCAGGTTGGCGGTGCTGGTCACATTGACACCGCTGAGCATTCCATCCCGGCTGATGTCTGTGTAGACCACCCGACGCACGCCCAGCGCGGCCATGCGATGGCCCAACTCCACTACGTCCAGTTCGCTTGTTTCCTGCCAGCCGTGGATGGCTACTTTGCCATCCCGGGCGTCGATACCCACCACAATGCGCTCTGGCCCCCAGCGTTCGATGGCCTCTCGCACCAGATCAGGATTCTTGACCGCGGCTGTGCCCAGCACCACCCGGTCCGCGCCCAGGCTCAGGGCCAGGCGAATATCGTCCAGACTGCGCATCCCACCGCCAAACTGGATGGGAATGGAAATCGCTTTGCGGATCTGTTGCAGGCAGCGCAGGTTGACAGGCAGTTCGAGGGGTGGCAGTGCAGCGTCGGGCGAGTCCAGGCGAGTCACCAGCGGCGTGAGTCCATCGCCGTCGTCCAAACCAGAGGCTTCGTAGTCGAAGGCGCCGTCCAGATTGACGACGTGCAGCCATTCCGCGCCCTGGCGTTCCCAGTGACGGGCCATCGCGGCCGGGTCTTCGCCAAAAACCGTCTCTGCGTTGGGGTCGCCCTGGCGCAAACGCACACAGCGTCCTTTGCGCAGGTCAATTGCGGGGTAAATAATCATTGGTACTTTGCTCATGAAAGGTTTGGACGAATTGCGGATTGCGAGTTGCGGTCAACGCCAGCGAATGCTATTCGCAATTCGCAACCCGCAACTCGCCCCTCCTCACAACTCTACCACGAATGTGTCATAGGCGAAGGTAACATTCCATCCACGGGCGCGGCGGAGTTCGTCGGCCAGCAACAGCAACTCTTCGGGCGAATTGCCGTCCGCTTCTTCGATGTGGGCGAAGATGACCCGTTTGGCCTGCAACTGTTCCACCATCTCTACGGTCTGCCGCCAAGTGGCTTCCTGTTGCAACACGGGATGCTCCACAGCCATACGCCGTTCGCCTGTGAAGGGGTTGAATTCGAAGATGCCCGTGGGCAGCACAGCCAGGTCCACGCCTACAAACTCGGCAGGTGGCGACCAGCCGTAGAGTTCGTCCATCGCAATCAGCACCCGGCGGGGGGTATCCGTCTCTTCTTCTTCAAAGAGAAAGGCGTAGACATATTCCTCGTGGACCGGATGCGCGGTAATTGTCCAGCCGCCCAGGGAGAGTGGCCCGTCCATCGGGCGCACATCCACCAGCCCTTTGGCCTGCCAATACTCAAAGTTCTCCTCCAGTCCCATAAAGACGCCGAAATCCCGTACAACGTTGGGCGGCAGATAGATGGGGGTGCAGATGTGGTTTGGCGGCCAGTTGCGAAAGTCCCAGTTGCGGGTCTCCCACATGCGCCGGCCCGCGGTGTGGTCGGGATGCCAGTGGCTGTAGAAGCCCGCGGCAATCTCGCCGATCCCGGCCCGGTTGACCTGCAGTGCGCTCTCTTCGGGCGTGTCGATGAGCACATTCGGCCCGTGGACAAAGACGCTCGGCCCTGTGCGTTCCCAGGGGATGCCCACGCGCCGGGCCTGGGCACACAGGCGGCAATCGCAGCCGGGGCGGGGTGTGCGGATGGCACCAGATGTGCCTAAAAATTCAAGGGAAAGGAAAGCCATTCGGGTGTCCTGTCAAAAATTTCTTGTCAATTGGCGGCTTTTTCAATAGGGGGCCTTGTCAAGGCTGAATTCTGTGCGCCCCTCTTCAAACGCGCGCTGGGTGGGGCTGTTGATATCTTCGAAGGCCCACTGTTCGTTCTCCCACTTCAGCACCACCACCGCGATTTCGGACCCGGTCATCTCGGCAAAATGGACGTGGGCTTCGTAGGAATCCTGCCCGGAGCCGACAAAATGGCGGTAGCGCACCTCCCGGAGTTTCCCATCCCAAAACTGCACGGCTTCCCAGCGCCAGCCACTGAAGACCGACTGATAGCGGGAACTGGACGGACCCAACTCGGCAACACTGGCAATAATGCCCTGGTTGGCGAAAGTGCTGATCTGCGCCAATCCCTTCAGGTCCATCTGCCGGTAGAAAAGCAACACCAGATCAGCCATCTGTGCGGCATCGGTTCTGTCCACCCCTTCCAGAGGCGAGGGCGTGGGTTGCGCAGGCAACTCGGCCACAACGGCGATGTCGGAGCCTTCGCCCACATCCAGCGTCACGCTCAGGGGGCTGGCAATGCCGATGCGCAGATCGACGGCCAGTGTCAGGGGCAGGGTGACTGTCAGTGTCTCGCCCGATTGGGTTGGCATCTGCAAATAGGCGGTCACAGGCACGTCCTGCTCGATCTGCACAACCATTTGGGGCAGCAGGGCCTGCAACAGCCCGCGCTGGTCAATTTTGGCAAAACTGATAGTCGCCACCAGCAGGGCCAGGGTGACGGCAACGCCCAGGACAAAGCCTTTCATGGGCTATCCTCCTCTTTCAATTTGTGGCACACCCGGCACTGGCTGAAAATCCTGCACCAACTTCAGCCCCGGCCATTCCACTTCCGCAAGCGCGCAAAAGGAGAGCCGTTGCCAGTCTGCAAAGTTCACCTGTGCCTGCCCCAACAGATGCGCCCGAAAGAGGCTGAGGGTCAGCCCGTGGCCCACCAGTGCAATCGTCTCGTGGGGGAAGGCGTCGGCCAGGGCGTGGATACCTTCCAAGAAACGAGTGCGGGCGTCGTTGGCTGGCTCCCAGCCGGCAACGGAACGCGCCGGATTGGCGAAGACTTCGGCCACCCGTGCGCCGTAATCGTATGTCCATTCGTGGGTGCGATGCAGTTCGTCGTAGCGGGGATCGACGGTCATCGGCAATCTGCGCGCCGCCAGCACTGGCCCAACGGTCAGCCGGGTTTTGGCTTCGCTGCTCAGCACAATCCGGTCCACCCCCTCCCAAAAGGGCAGACGCGCCAACCCCGCGGCCTGTTCGTATCCAGCCGGGGACAAATCCCAGCGGGTAGCATCCGTGTCTCTTTTTTGTTGGGTGTGGGCGTGGGTGATGAGATAGAGCATTGGAATCAGGGAGTAGGGATTGGGAATTAGGGATTGGGGATTGGGGATTGGGAATCAGGGATTGGGGGCAGGGCTTCCCAGTCCCCAATCCCCAGCCTCCGTTCCCTCTGTCACCATTTTCATAAAATTACCCAGAATGTGCAGGCCGACGGTGTGGCTCTTTTCCGGATGGGGCTGGATGCCCCAGGCATTGCGATAGCGGACAATGGAGGGGTAGTCGATGCCGTAGTCGGTGACGGCGAGGACCGCGGAGGGGTCCGCGGCGTCGCAGTAATAGCTGTGGGCAAAATAGGCATACGTGCCGTCGGTCACGCCCTCCAGCAGCCGGTCGTCCTGGCGGCGGTGGAGCTGATTCCAGCCGATCTGAGGGACACGCAGCAGATGGCCGGGGCGAGACGGGTCGGGCATGGCCGCGGGAAAACGGCGCACCCGGCCGGGAATGAGATGCAGTCCTTCGTGCTGGCCCATCTCCTCGCTCTCGTCGAAGAGAAGCTGCATGCCCACGCAGATACCCAGCAGCGGCAGGCCCGCGTCCACGCTTTCCAACAGCGGCTCCACAAAGCCCTGGCCGCGCAGATTGTCCACGCTGTCGCCGAACGCGCCCTGGCCGGGCAGCACAATAGCAGCCCACCGGGTGAAATCCGTGGGCTTGTCCACAATATCGACCTGAATACCCAAGGGGGCAGCCACCACTTCAAACGAGTGATAGACGCTGCGCAGATTGCCCACGCCGTAATCGAGGATAGCGATCATTTCATCTGCTCAAAAATGGGGTCTGTGTTGGACTAGGCAGAGTCGTCGGGGATTGGCTCAACGTCCTGTGCGACGTTTGCATCTCCGTTTGTATCCATATTGATCTCAAAATTGCGCACCAGGGGCGGCGGGAATTGCTCGGCAGCGATGGCAGTGGTCAATTCCCGGATGCGACGCTCGGCCTGCTCCGCGGCCACAGGGGTCAGAATCTCCCGCTCCACAGCCTCGTCAAAATCGTCCTCCCGCAGCACAGACACGCGTCCATTGCTGTCGATCCAGAGCGCCAACACCAGCTCGACGGTACGCCAGACCTCGCCCCGCCGCTCCAGTTCTTCCGTCACAGGGATATAGACACCCACGGCCTGCCCGGCAGCGTCAAAATACTTCTCCACCACCTGGTTTTGTTCGGGCAGCCAGAAGCGAAACCAGACATAGCCCGGCCCGGCAATCTGTGCGTTGCCAAAGGAACGGGGAAAGGCATCTCCCCGCCAGTTGGCCCGCTCCACGAGAAGGCTGCTCAACCACTCGGCCCGGTACTCAGCCATCTCTGGATGGCTTTGCCACCCCCCGCTGGTCAAGGGTTGAAAGAGCACCTGGGCGGGCTGTTTTGCTTGGGTCATGAATTTGTCCAAGAATTACGAACTGCAGAGATTGCGGACTAATACTTTTTGACGACGGAGCGATAGGCAGTCGGCTCGCGGAACTGAATGATCTGGCGTTCTTCCCGCACTTCCCGCACCCGTTCCAGATCAACCGTTGCCACCGCGTAGCCTTCAATCGGGTCTTCCAACACAGTGTATACCTCGCCGGACGGCCCCACCAGCATACTGTCCCCGGCAAACTGCATTGTCGGCTCCTGGCCCACCCGGTTGGCCGCGGCCACAAAACAGGCGTTTTCCGCGGCCCGGCTGATGATGTGGGCGCGCCACTGTTCCTGGTGGTTGGCTTCCCAATTGGCACTGAGAACGACCAGCTCCGCGCCTTCCAGATTCAGGCTGCGTGCGGATTCGGGGAAGACCAGATCAGAGCCAATCATCAGACCGAAACGGCCCCATTCCGCGTCCACATTGAAGAAGCGGAAGCCGCCGCGGTAGACCTGGCGCTCTTCGCCCAGCAGGTGAACTTTGCGGTAGGAGGCCAGAATATCGCCCTCCGGCCCCAGACAGGCCACCCCGTTGTACAGGATGCTCTCCACCTTCTCTTTGATCACCAGCCCAAAGACGATGTGAACGTTGTAGTCGTTGGCCCGTTTTGCCAGATAGTTGGTGGCGTGGCCGGGAACCCGTTCGGCCAGGTCCGTGGCGCGCAGGCCCAATTCTGTGCCCGTGTAGGAAAGCTCCGGGAAGACGATCAGGTCCGTGGGCTGTTCGCTACAAATGCGTTCAACAAAGTCGCCCATCTTGCGCAGGTTTTCTTCCGGGTTTGCCAGGGCAGGGGCCATCTGCACCAGAGCAATCGTAATTTCACGGGCCATTTCCGTCTCCTTCGGGTAGCTGCTTACCGCCAACAATTGACAACCGAAACAGTATAGCACATCTGTTGCAATTCACCATTTCTGTTCAGGTGCGATACAATAGCCAAAGAAGGAAAACCACTAGAGACACGAAGACACAAAGCGAAGGAGAAGAATGGCTTTTCTTCGTGCCTCTGCGCCTTCGTGGTTAAGATATTTACGAGGAGCAAGCGAATGGCACAGAAATTGAGTATGGGCAGCCTGGCCCAGCGGCTGTGGATTGTACTGGTCACGGCCGGGGTGGTGATTGGCCTGGACCGTTGGACGAAGGAGTTGATACGGGCGGCCATGCCCCTGTACAGTTCCACCACACCCATCCCCGCGTTGGAAGGCTATTTGAGCTTTCAGCACGTCAACAACTACGGAGCGGCCTTTGGCATCTTTCAGGGGGGACGGATCTTCTTCACACTCATTGCCTTTGCCGTTTCCGCGGGCATTCTCTACTATGCGGTCCGGCATCTGCCCGTCAACGAGCATTTTGTGCGTCTGCTGCTGGGGCTGGAGATGGGGGGCGCTATCGGCAATGTCATCGATCGCCTGGAGCAGGGCTTTGTCACCGACTTTATTGTGACAGGCATTCCCGGCGTCTACTATATTCCCAACTGGAATGTGGCCGACAGCGCGGTGGTGGGCGGTGTCATCGGGCTGGCAATTGTGATTTTATGGCAGGACATTCAGGCGGCCCGGCGCGAAAAAGCGGCCCAGGCCACAGCCACGCCCGTTGAATCCGCCGAAGTCTGACCCACTAATGACCCACTAATGACCCGCTGATGACTCACCTGCAAAAAGGCTGAATTCTCCCGCCAAGACGCAGAGACGCCGAGAAATTTCAGGGGTGACAGCCGCGTACATCCGTGGCCATCCGCGGCTGCAACAGCTTTTGGCAGTTCCATTTACCCACAGAGATCACAGCATACAATATGCCCACTCCCCTCCAATTTGAAGTTCCCAGCCCCGCCCCCAACGAGCGGCTGGATCGCTGGCTGGTGGCGCAGATGCCCCAACACAGCCGCGCCGCGATCCAGCGCTGGATCGCGGACGGCGCGGTGCTGGTGGATGGGCAGGCGGCCAAAGCCAGCCTGAAGGCGGAAGCGGGCCAACGGGTGGCTGTGCATATCCCCGCGCCGGCCGATACCGAACTCCAGGCCCAGGACATTCCCCTGTCGATTGTCTATGAAGACGACGACCTGCTGGTGGTGGACAAACCCGCGGGGCTGGTGGTTCATCCCGCGCCGGGCCACAGCGACGGCACACTGGTCAACGCGGTCCTGCATCACTGCCCGGAGATTGCCGGTGTGGGCGGCGAGAAACGGCCCGGCATTGTCCACCGCCTGGACAAAGAGACCTCCGGGCTGATTGTCGTTGCCAAGAACGACCAGACCCACCGCTTTTTGCAACGCCAATTTGCCGCGCGCACAGTCCAGAAAGAGTATCTGGCCCTGTTGGAAGGACGCATCGATCCGCCCAAAGGCCGCATTTCCGCGCCGATTGGCCGCCACCCCGTGGAACGCAAGCGCCAGGCGGTTCTCCCTGTGGATGTGACAACGGGCAAGAGCGCGGGCCGTGAGTCCATCACCGAATATGAAACCATCGCGGTCTATCACACCCGGCTGGTCAGCGGTCTCTCCGCCCATTTTTCCCTGATCCGGGCGCATTTGCACACCGGGCGCACCCACCAGATTCGGGTCCACTGCGCGTGGATGAAACACCCGGTGGTCGGCGATACCCTCTACGGCTACAAACGCCAGCGGCTCAGCCTGGACCGCCACTTTCTCCACGCCCACAAGCTGCGTTTCCGTTTGCCCGGCGGCGAGGAGCAGGAATTTGTCGCGCCCCTGCCGCCGGCGTTGCAGGCGCTGTTGGATGGGATGGACGCGTAGGCGCGGCGTGTAAAGGTCAATTTCACCGCGGAGTCGCAGAGTCGCAGAGAATTTCAGGGGAGAATCTTTTTTTTATCCGTGTCTATCAGTACACTGTAAATAAAGTAATTATCTTACCGTAGGCGCTGCTTGTAGCTGCG
>JAHBVF010000066.1 GCA_019637685.1 Caldilineaceae bacterium
AGCGACCACGCCAAAAAGTAGTCGTCAAGGGACCAAAAACCGCCACAACGGCCTGATTTTGGTTCCCTGGCTCACTTGTACAGATTCTTCTTTTCACTCAACGATAGTTGAGTCGTTTCGCCGTTGTCAAAAGTCCAATGAGAACCGGCGTTTGACCAGAGCAGTGCAGCGTAAATACGTCTACGCATTTTGCGGTGCGTTGTGCGTAGTCTATGGACTGATACACGCACCACGCACCAGTCCAGAAATTATTCGGCCATTTCCGCCAAGCTATACGAGCGCTGGTCAGAATCAACGCCCCATTTCAAAGTAGCATTGGGCTAATCGACAATTGGACACACGACGGAGAAAAGTGATGAATCGTTATGGAATGATTGTTGGGGTATTGTTGCTCACTGTTTTTATAGGCGCGTGTGCGGCCAGACCGATGGCCGGCATGGAGGGTGAACACAGGGGAATGACTGGTATGGAAACCCACGCCGAGGGCGCTGGACACGAAGGGCGCGGCGACGCGATGGCGTCCGACGAACACAGCACAGCGGCCCACGGCATCCCAGAGGAAGCTGGCGAAATGCAGAATCCAGTCCCGGTGTCAGATGTATCGCTGGCCGCGGGCCAGGCCACCTACACCCAATACTGCGCGACTTGTCACGGGCCACAGGGCGCGGGGGACGGGCCAGCCGCAGCAGGATTGGACCCCAAACCGGCTGATTTCCACGCGGCCCACGTGCAGGCATTGCCCGACGGAGCGCTCTTTCACGTCATCACCCACGGGCGAGACGGCACGGCAATGGTGGCCTGGGAAAATATACTGAGCGAGGAACAGCGCTGGGAATTGGTCAACTTCCTGCGCACGTTCAAGCCGTAGGGTGGATTGGCAATCCGTCCACAGGGGACGGAGTGACAGGCCGTCCTATGGATAGAGCCGCGTGTAGTGGTAGTAGTGGGACAAAATCCGCTGGAGATAGAGGCGGGTTTCGGAATAGTCCATCAGTTCCACAAATAGGGTATCATCGCCGCCGGCCCGCTCGCGCCAGCGCTGGGAATTGCCCGGCCCGCCGTTGTACCCGGCCAGGGCCGAAGCAATGCGGCCATCTACAAAATCCCGCACCCAGGCCAGATAGAATGCGCCAAAACGCAGGTTGATATAGGGGCGATAGATGAGCGCGTTGGAATAGTTGGGGAAACCCATCCGTTCAGCGATCTCCGCGCCGGTGGCGGGGATAATCTGGGCCAGCCCCTGCGCGGCGGCAAAGGAACGCGCGCCCTCCTCAAAGAGGCTCTCCTGGCGGATGAGGCTGTAGAAGATCAGCGGGTCGATGCCGTTGCGCTCTGCTTCGACGTCGATGAGTTCGGAAAAGTGGCGAGGGTAGGCTATCCGCTGCAGAAAAATCGGCGTATCCTCTACCAACTTGGCAGGGCTGTGTTCGATCAGCCAGACCGCGCTGATTAGACTCAGCCGGAAGGTCTCCATCTTTTCAAAATGCAGGGCCAGGGCATAGATTGTGGCGGGATCGTCCCGATAGCGCCGGTAGACCAGTTCCAGTTGGGCCAGGGCCTCGCCCCGGCGTCCCAAATCCAGCAACAGTTGGCCGTTGCGCAGATCCGCGTCCCCGGCCACAGCAGCGGGCAGAACACCCCATCCGTCCGCGGGGGCAGCCACCCAGCCCGCCAGCCAGCTTTCGGCAAAGGCCCGGCTGCTATCGTCTCCGGCCAGAGTAGTGGCTGGGCCAGCCGCCTGCTCCATTCCCCCAAAGATAAATTCCTGGGGCGCATAGCCAACCCGCCCGGCAGCCAGCCCGGCCAGTATGCCGTAGTACGTGTCCGGCTCACTCTTCACCAGTTCCAGCCAAAGCTGGCGGGCTTCGTTCCGCTGGCCCTGGGCATAGAGTGCGCGGCCCAGCCAATAGGCACTGGCGTCGGGTCGCACCTCCGGGTATCCGTCGCGCAAACGCTGGAAAGCATCCGCAGATTGCGCGTACAGCCCGTTGACATACGCGCCGATGCCCAGCACAGAGAGTCCATCCGCGGCGCGCTTGCTGCCGGGAAACCGATCGGCCAGCGTCAGCACATCCACAGCCGCTTCCACTTCGTTGTCCGCGGCAATGGCAGAGAGCGCGCTGCGCCAGAGTGCTTCCGGCGCGTTGGGATCGTCGGGATACTCTCTGGCAAAGGTACGATAGATGCGTCGCCCCGCCGCGGGATCGCCGCGCAAAATCTCCAGACGTCCCTTCTCCAGCCAGGCCAGGCCAAAGCAGCTACAGGCCGGATCGCCCGCGACAATGCCATCCAACGCGGTCAAGGCATCTGCCCAGCGGCCCAATCCCATATACGCCTGCGCCATGTCCAGCCACGCGTCCCCCCGCCGGTCATCTTCGGGGGCAGACAGGGAGAGAAAACTCTGATAGGCATCCAGCGCGGGCTGCCAGGCTTCGGCGTAGAGATCGATCTGTCCACGCAGAAAAGCATCCACCGGCTGGCTGCGGTTGACCAGTTCGATGAGGGCCAGATAGGCGGCGACACTGTCGGGCATTTCGGTCAGCGCGGCCTGCCAGTGGGCAATGGCCGCGGCCTCGTTGCCCGCTTTGGCCTGGGCATCGCCCGCCCGGCGCAGCAGCCCTACCCGATAGCCGGGGTTCACACTCTGGCTGAGCATCTCTTCCAGCACAGCCGCGGCGTCGGCCCAGCGGCTCTGACCTTCCCACACCTCTGCCAGTTTTTCCAGCAGGCGCACAGTTTCCACCCGGTCGGTGGTGGCGTCCGCGGCCAGACGGAAGGCATTGGCCGCCCGGCTCTGATCGCCTGTTCGCAGCCAGCCATCGCCAATAATCTCCTGGACAACACCGGTCAAATCCGGGTGGCTCTCCAGAAAAGTTTGATAGGCCGCGGCTGCCTCGTCCATGCGATTCAGCCCGGCCAGACTCTCGCCGCGCAGAAAAATGGCTTTGACCCGGCGGGGATCGTCCGCGGGCAGGTCGATGGCCTCCCCCTGGAATTTGCCCAGGCTGTCCAGAGAAAGAGCGAAACTGTCCTCGGCCAGATAGGATTCGGCCAGCCGGTAGCGGGCGGTGAGCCGGTGTGGCGCGTCCGCGCCTGTGTCGGCCAGCAGCCCCAGCAGCAGCCATTGCTCGTCGGTGTAATAGCCATAGCGGTGCAGATGGGCAGCCTGCACTAACCGCTCATCGGGATTGGGCGTGGCCGCGGGTGTGGGTGTCTCCGTGGCGATAACTACCGGTTTGCTCTCCGGAGAAACTGAGCGATCGGGGGGCTGCATCGGCGCGTCACCCGCAGGCGTTGGTGTAAATGTGGGGACCGATAGGGCAGATGGAGAAGGCACGGGCGTGGGCGTGGGGTCGTCTCCGCACGCGGCCAACAGCAGAACGAGAAGGAACAGCACCAAAAAATAGGGCGCGAACAAACGCGGATACACGCGGATTGTTTGGTTTTTATCCCCGTTCACCCGCAAGAATCTGCGTCCAAAATCTTCTTTCATCCACATCACCTATGCCAGCCCATACATCTGCTTTGATCCGCCCCATTCAAGCCCGCCCCGTTCCACACACCAGACGCGCCTTTTCTTAGTAGCCTGCCCTCAACTAACGGAACGAAACACCGAGTTTGTTTGTTCCGGGTGTAGCCTTATGCTATCATTGCCGGGCAAAAGGTGATAATTCCCAGGCAATTCACAGGACGATTCCTCTCTGATGACCACAACTGCTCTACAACCCGAAACCGCCTACTCTGTGCTTGTGGGCATGGAAGTCCACGCCCAACTGCTGACGAACACAAAAATGTTCTGCCGGTGCAGCGCAGACTACCAGGGCGCTCCGCCCAATACCCACACCTGTCCGGTTTGCCTGGGGCTGCCCGGCAGCCTGCCGGTGATCAACCGGGCCGCGGTGGAGGCGACCATCCGCACAGGCATCGCGCTCAACTGCGAGATTTCCGAAACAGCCGTCTTTGCCCGCAAGAACTACAACTACCCGGACCTGCCCAAAGGCTACCAGATTTCCCAATACGAGTTGCCCCAGTGTCGCAACGGTTGGGTGGACATCGAACTGGCCGACGGCAGCACCAAACGCATCCGCATCCACCGGGCACATCTGGAGGAGGACACGGGCAAAAATACCCATGCGGGCAACTATACGCTGGTGGACCTGAACCGGGCCGGGATGCCCCTGATGGAGATTGTCACCGAAGCCGACATTGAAAGCCCGGAAGAGGCCTACGCCTTTCTCACCAAACTGCGGGCCATCCTGCGCTATCTGGGCGTGAACAGCGGGGATATGGAAAAGGGCGCGCTGCGCTGTGAGCCGAACATCAGCGTGTGGACCGCCGAGCAGAAGGCTCGCGGCGAATACGGCACAAAAGTGGAAGTGAAGAATCTCAACAGCCTGCGCGCGGTGCGGGGTGCGATTGCCTACGAGGCCGAACGCCAGGCCGAAGTATTGCAGGAAGGCGGGGCTATCCAGCAGGTGAATATGGGCTGGGACGAGGCCAACCAGCGCACTGTTCTGCAGCGCAGCAAAGAGAGCAGCGAGGATTACCGCTATTTCCCAGAGCCGGACCTGCCGCCGGTGGTTGTCAGCCGGGAATGGGTGGCGAAACTGGCTGCCACATTGCCCGAATTGCCCGACAGCAAGCGCCAGCGCTATGAAAACGAATGGGGGCTGCGTCCTATCGACGCCCAGATCCTCAGCGACGAGCAATTGGTGGCCGACTGTTTCGAGGCGGCAGTGGCCGTTTATGGCACGGACGACGGCAAGCCCCAGCGCATGGCAAATTGGATCAGCGGCGAACTCTTTCGGCTGATCTACGCGGATGGGGAAGGCCAGGACCTGCGCCAGATTTCTGAACTGAGGATCGGGCCGGCGCAGTTGGCCGGTCTGGTGGGGCTGGTGGACGAAAAGGTCGTCAACGCCAACACAGCCAAACGGGTGCTGGAGAAGATGTACGCCAGCGGTGAGGACGCGCGCACAATTGTGGATCGGGAAGGGCTGGCGATGGTCAGCGACACGGGCGTCATCGACGAGGCCGTGGCGGCCATCTTTGAAGCCAACCCGGATGAACTCTCCCGCTATCGGGCTGGCGAAGCCCGGCTCTTCGGCTTCTTTATGGGCCAGGTGATGCGGGCCACAAAAGGCAAGGCGGACCCGGCCGCGGCCAAGGAGCGGTTGCAGGAGTTGCTGGACAGTTAATAGATGTCAGGTCAAAGGCAGATAAACCACCAGTGAAAACCACTCGGCTTGCTCACTGCACGCATCGATAAGCAGCAGTTCGTCGATTGCTTCCCGCACAGGCAGGCGGTGGCTGAGCACAAAAAGACCGGGCATTTCCTTGTCGGCAACCACCCGCTGAAAAGCAAAATCGGGCATTGTCGCCCGATCATGTGTCAGGACAATACGCTTGTGGCTATAGCAATACCACGTAGAAAACAGGAGTTTTTCGCAGGGCGGATTTCCACATCACCGCTAATGGCAGGTAAGAAACCTGCCCTACGAAAGTCCACATTTCAAAGTGACACTGCTATAGCTGCCCATTCCAAAATTGCTGGATCGCTCGCTTCAATCAGCCCAACGTCCTGAACTCGCAATAGATCCAATCCTGGGCGCTGCAATAACAGGCCACGGATAATATCCCCATTAAAATTCTCGTCTGTCAAAAATGCCAACATCGCTCAGAGTGCCTGGGCTTGTTGGCGCGCCAGCAAACGCTGGCGCAGACCGGCCAAGTCGGGTTGAGCATCTTCAATCTTCTTGCGTACGGATGCCGCTCGGTTTTCACGTTCTGTCAGATACGCCTGTATTTCCTGCGAGTGACGCAAATAGTAGGCTATCACAGCATAGGTATCTGCCAGGGTGAGTGTTGGATAGCGCTGCACGATCATCTCTGGCGTCGCGCCATCCTCAAACGCGCTAACTACCAATTCCAGCAGTACTCGAGAATCGCCTATACGCAGAGTTCCTGCGGCATCTTTTTGCAGCGGCGGCACGTCCATCTGAAGCGTCAGTTCCATTGGGGTTCTCCTTCAGTCCAAATCATAGACATACGGTTGCCTACGCACCGATTTCCGGCGCTGGGCACAACTTTTCTGGCGATCTGCGGCTTGAAAGCGATGTGGAGTGCCTCCCCCAAACAATTCTTGCATCTGTCTGGAATGAAAGGACTGAATCATAGCGTTATCTTATTGCGTCAAACGTAAGATGTCAATGGCGGGTTCATCG
Organism: Caldilineaceae bacterium; assembly: GCA_019637685.1. GTDB lineage: Bacteria > Chloroflexota > Anaerolineae > Caldilineales > Caldilineaceae > JACQGT01. The sequence continues at coordinate 6,225 of JAHBVF010000066.1, forward strand.
CTGAAACGAGAAACGTGAGAATCATTTGGTGATTCTCACGTTTCTCGTTTCAGCCTCGGTAGAAGTTCGACTTTTTCCGAAAAGTCGAACTTCTATTGTGTTACTTCAGTTCGTACGTAATCTGCAACTGCATGGACAGGCTCAGCTCGCCGGGGCTGACGGATGTGCCGCCACCGCCGCCGCCGCCCATTGCCATCTGGGATGCCGCAAAGTTGCCACCGAAGTAACCGCCGCCCTGGCCGACCACTTCGCTGATGCTCACGACCGCGCCCACTTCCACATCATTCAGCGCGGCCAGTTCCTCGGCCTTGGCTTTGGCATTCTCCACAGCTTTGGCCCGGGCATCGCTCTCGATGCTCTTGGGATCGTCCAGGCTGAAGGTGACGCCGTAGATATTGTTGGCGCCCGCTTCAATGGCCGCATCCAGTGTAGCGCCCACCGTGTCCAGATCGCGCAGGGTGGCGAAGACGCTGTTGCTCACGTGATAGCGGTTCTGCTCGTCATCGAAGGAGCCGTCCTGCCCATAGATCCGCTCCACCCAAATGCTGAAGCCGCTGGTCTGGATGTCCTTCTCTTCCACACCGGCTTCCGCCAGAGAAGCTAGCACCGCATCCATAATTTCATTGGCTTCGCCGCTGGCTTCCTTCACCGTCGGCTTCACTACTTCCACGCCAATGGTCACCTGCGCGATGTCGGGCTTGATTTTCACAACGCCCTCGCCCACCACAGTGACTGTGCGGTTGGGACCCGCGTCATCCATCTGCGCCTGGGCGATCTGGGGCGCAAAGTTGCCCCGGCCCAGCACAATCCCGGCTACCAGTGCAATCACCAACACAAATGCTGCAATACCAAACGAACTCTTTCTCATGGGGATTCTCCTCGCTTCTTGTGAGTTATTTCTGATGGACCCACACGGCCCATTGCTGATACAGACGATTGGCCCTACAGGTTTGTTCCCGCCCCTCTTTGTGGTTTTGCGCCTTTGTGGTTTTCCCCGGCAAAACGCGGGTTTGCACAATCAGCCAAAATCAGCGACGATTGCAGGCAGCCATTGGTTGGTTAGGTGACTGGTTGATCGGTTGATTGGTCGCCCCGTCGCGCTCATCAACCAGTCAATGAACCAACCAGCCAACCAATCAACTACTTCTCAGGAGAGGCACACGATGAACGCAAACGAAAAAGTCGCCGTCATCACCGGCGCGGGATCGGGGATTGGCAAACGCACTGCCCTGGCTTTGCTGGCAGAGGGCTATTCTGTTGTGCTGGCCGGGCGGCGGGCCGACGCGCTGGAACAGACGATTGCCGACGCCGGCGCAGACGGCAGCCGAGCGTTGGCTGTGCCGACGGATGTAGCGTCCCAGGAATCGGTACGCAATCTCTTTGCCAAAACAGCCGAACGCTTTGGCCGGGTGGACCTGCTCTTCAACAACGCGGGCCGGGGTTCTCCCCGCCACGAATTCGACGAAATCCCCCTGGCCGACTGGCAGGCGGTGGTGGATGTGAACCTGACCGGCAGTTTCCTCTGCGCGCAGGAAGCCTATCGGATGATGAAAAATCAGACGCCGATGGGCGGGCGCATCATCAACAACGGCTCCATCTCGGCTCACGCCCCCCGGCCCAATTCCTCCCCCTATACCGCCACCAAACACGCCATCACCGGCCTGACCAAATCCCTGGCCCTGGACGGACGCGCCTACGACATTGTGGCCGGGCAGATCGACATCGGCAACGCGGCCACAGAAATGACCGAACGTATGACCGGCGGCGTGCCCCAGGCCAATGGCACACTAATGGTGGAACCCCGCATGGATTCGGACGCGGTGGCCAAAGCCGTTGTTTATATGGACAGCCTGCCCCTGGACGCCAACGTCCTCTTTCTGACAGTCATGGCGTCGAAGATGCCCTATGTGGGGAGAGGGTAGGAAAAGGTGAGATTAGGAGATTGGAGATTGTGTAGTGGATGTTTGACACACTACACAATCTCCAATCTCCTAATCTCCAATCTCAATCGGGATGCGTAATGACCGACGACAACACACTTTCTCGTCAAAGGGTGCGCCTGACCTATGAAAAGGGCGAGGCCATCAAATTCATCAGCCATCAGGACGAGTTTCGCCTGTGGGAGCGCGCCCTGCGCCGGGCCGATCTGCCCCTGCTCTACAAACAGGGCTTCAACCCCCAGCCCTTCATCCAGTTTGCCGCGCCCTTGGGCCTGGGGATGACCGGGCGGGCCGAGCTGATCGATGTCACTTTCAGCCCGCCTGTGCCCCTGGACGAACTGGCCCGGCGCATCCGGGAGAAGTTGCCGCCGGGCGCGTTTTTGCACGGGTTGGAAGAAGTGGAAGTGAAGACAAAGGCGCTGCAAGGGTTGACGATCGGTGCTGATTACACAATTGTTCTCTTTGCCGAGCCGGGGGAAATTCCTGACGGGCTGATTCAGACCCGGATTGATGAATTCTGGGCCAAAAGCGAGGAATGGCGGCAACGGGAACGGGGCGGCCAGAAATATCGCTACAACCTGCGCCCGCTGATTTTCGAGCTGCGCTACGCGGGGTACGACCCGGCCAGCGAGGAGCACCGCATCTTTCTGCGGGTGCAACAGCGGCCCGGTGCCACCGGCAGGCCGGACGAAGTCGTAGACGCGCTGGGACTGGACGATTTCGCCCGCACGCTGCGCCGGGATCGCCTCTATTTCGAGCATCGGGCCGAGGATGTGGCGCTGATGGCGGCCTATCCGGTTATCAGCCAGGCGGATGTGGCAGACCCGGACGCGCCCCCCAAACCCAAACGACGCAGAGGTCGCAAGCCCAAACGGGTCACAGCAGAGACAACAGAAGCACCGGGCCGCAAATCCTTTGCAGACAAAGCCGCGGACGAATTTGTATAGACATTGCTTTGACCCCAGCGAATGGGCGTGCTAGGATAGAGGGGATGCCGCCGTCAGCGTGGACGGGGCTGCTATCTGAAAGGACGAACAATGAATACACCCGTGAAAGAGGGCATTGGCCTGACTGTTGGGTTGGATACGCCTTACGAAAAAGCCATCGGACAGGTGACTGACGCGCTCAAAGCCGAGGGTTTTGGCGTGTTGACCGAAATCGACGTACAGGCAACCTTCAAAAAGAAGCTGGACGCCGACTTCCGCCGCTATGTGATTTTGGGCGCGTGTAACCCAACCCTGGCCCATCGAGCACTCAACGCCAGTCTCGACATCGGCATGCTGCTCCCCTGCAATGTAATTGTCTATGAAGAAGGCACAGGCAGTGTGGTATCGCTGGTCGATCCGCTTTCTATGCTGGGAATGGCGGATATAGCCGGGCTGGACGCGGTGGCCCAGGAAGCACGCACGCGGCTGGAGCGAGTGCGGGACGCGCTGGCCGCAGGCTGACCCCCGCGGAAGCTCATTATTTATTGCAGGGACACGGCGCGCGCCGTGTCCCTGCTTTTTGCCGGAAAGAGCGCCATGCAGACCCAATCCCACTTCTTAATGACAGCGGCGCTGAA
>JAHBVF010000067.1 GCA_019637685.1 Caldilineaceae bacterium
CAGGGCTGCTGGCGTTGAAAGAGATTGGATAATCGAGATTTGGTCACCTACTCCCTACTCCTAATTCACCACCTGTCACGAAAGAATCTTCTATGACTCCCCCTACCGAAACCCGAAACCCGGCCAGCGCGGCGATGGACAGCCTCTCGGCCCTGGACTTTGCCCGGCTGATGAACCGGCTGGACGCGGCTGTGCCTCTGGCCGTGGCCGAAGTGCTGCCCCAGATTGCGAGAGCAATTGAGACGATTGCTGCCCAGCTTGCAGCGGGCGGGCGGCTCTTCTATCTGGGCGCGGGGACCAGCGGGCGGTTGGGCGTGCTGGACGCCACCGAACTGGTCCCCACCTTCAGCCTGCCAGCCGAGCGGGCCATCGGGCTGATTGCGGGCGGCGTTCAAGCCCTCACCCGCTCTGTCGAAGGCGCGGAAGATTCCGCGGAGCAGGGGCGGGGCGATCTGCTGGCCCACAACTTCGGGCCGGGGGATGTGCTGGTGGGGATCGCGGCCAGCGGCGGAACGCCTTACGTCATCGGTGGGCTGGACTACGCACGACAGGTGGGCGCGCCGACGATTGCGGTCGTCTGCAACCCCGGCTCGAAGGTGGCCGCGGCCGCGGACATTCCCATCGAAGTCGTCACCGGCCCGGAGATTCTCACCGGCTCCACCCGGTTGAAGGCAGGCACAGCCCAAAAGCTGGTGCTGAATATGCTCAGCACTGGCGCGATGGCGCAGTTGGGCAAAGTCTATGGCAATTTGATGGTGGATGTGCAGCCGACAAATGCCAAACTGCGGGTGCGGGCCGTGCGCATTGTGGATGAAATCACTGGTGTGGGCCAAACAGAAGCAGAGGCGCTGCTGGACGCGGCAGGCTGGCGGGTGAAGACAGCGGTGGTGATGGGGCTGGCCGGGGTGGATGCCAGCACAGCCCAGGCGCGCTTGGAAAAAGCCCAGGGGCATGTGCGGGTCGCTCTGACAGGGGTGGGCGATGGAGAATGACTATCTGTCCCTGGACCCGGTGCGAATTGTGGGGACAGTAGAACGGCTGACCGTGCGCGTCCGGGAACGCTTCCCGGAATCGGGTCTTTCCCAGGTAGTGGTGCAGGTGTTGAGCGTGGCGCGCAAAGCCCAGAACGAGGCCGAGCGCATCCGTGGCCCCATCTGGTGGGTGCGTCTGCTGGCCGCTCTTCTCGTCATTGGATTGGGGGGCTTGGGTGTGCTGGTCGTGCAATCCTTGCGCACGGTGCAGCTCTCTGTGGATGGCGCCTCGCTGCTGGACTATTTGCAGGCCATCGAAGCGGTGATCAATGAGGTACTGTTTCTGGGCGCGGCCCTCTTTTTTTTGGTTCAATCGGAAGGACGCATCAAACGTCACCAGATGTTGGCCGCACTCCACGAATTGCGCTCCTTGGCCCACGTCGTCGATATGCACCAACTCACCAAAGATCCGGATCGCTTTCGCCCGGACGTTGTCCTCACGGCCTCTTCGCCGGCCAGGGGGATGACCCAATTTGAGCTGAGTCGCTATCTGGACTATTGCAGCGAAATGCTCTCACTGCTCGGCAAAGTCGCCGCGCTTTACGCCCAGGATTCCGACGATCCGTCGGTGCTGGCAGCGGTCAACGAAATCGAATCCCTCACCACCGGTCTCTCGCGTAAAATCTGGCAGAAGCTGATGATTGTCTACTCGTCGCCGCTCTTTGTGGGGAAAGAAGATTGACGAGTGAAGCGTGCTGCGTGAAAAAAAGTCGATGCTCTCACGAAGTACGCAGCACTCTTGTTCGGGACGAAAGTGGATTCGCCCCGTTCCATTTTGTTCCTGAAGGAGAAACCCATGTGTCGAAGTATCAAACAGTTGCGCCGGGTGGATGAGCCGCCCACCGATGTCGAAATGCAGGCCGCCGCACGCCAATACGTGCGCAAAGTCTCCGGCTATCGCAAACCCTCCCGCACGAATCAGGCCGCCTTTGAGCAGGCCGTGGAGGAGATCGCCGCGGCCACCCGTCGGCTGCTGGATGAGTTGGGCGCGCTGGCCTAACCCTTCGGATTAGCTGCCAAATGCCACCCGCACCGCGGCTTCGGCCAGACACTGGCTGGACGCCACCAACGGCACAGGCAGATCGCCGCCGTGCAGAGCCAAAGGAATTTCTGTGCAGCCCAGAATCAACACCTGTGCGCCCCGATCGATAAGCGCTTGCCCCACCGCCTGCAATCCCCTATGAGCGGCGTCTGTCACCCCGGCGGTCTTCACCCCCTGCGGCCCGTAGATGGCGTCCATCATCTGCTCGATCTCAGCGGGCGTCGGTTCTACCGGCGTCAATCCCCCGGCCCGCAGAGCGTTCTGATAGAGACCCACCGCCAGAGTGCCGCTGGTTGCCAACACCCCCACCCGCGCCACTGCCGGATGTTCCCGGCGCACCGCGTCTACCGTCTCTCCAATCATATCCAGCAGCGGAATCGGCGTGTTGGCCGACAGCGCGGGCAAATAGTAGTGGGCGGTGTTGCAGGGGATAGCGATAAAATCCGCGCCCATGGCCGCCAGCTTGCCAATGCCCGCGGCCAGCCGGGGTGTGGGGTCTTCCCCCCCGTGCAGGATGGCCGCGGTGCGATCCGGGATGGACGGGTCGTTGACGATCAGAATGGGGATGTGGTCCTGATCCCGTTGGGCGGGGGTGGCGCGCACAATGCGGTCGAAAAGATCGACAGTGGCTGCAGGTCCCATCCCGCCAAGGATGCCGATTGATGCAGGCGATGAATTCATTGATTCGCCGTCCTGTCCCCAGCGATCAGGCTTTGAATCTCTGCAATCAAAACCGGAAGATTGGGACGCCGGAAGCTCATCTCAGGTGCAGGAATCCGGTTGTGTTTGATGTCCGGCGGTATATGTCTGTGATGGGGATGGGTGCTTTGAAGACTCGCCTCATTTGGATGCGGCTGTGAATCGTACCAGAAGAGTAAAGTGCCCTCCTTCCACACCTCATATCCGTACCAGTCAATTACGGCAGGAAGATAGCTGTAGAGCAATCGTTCCCTCACCACCAGCCGATACCCGTTAAAAAATTCGATTGCGCCTGCAACCCGTGCCAAAGAAGTGCCGTGACGAACCAGCGTGAGCGTCGAACCTCGGATTTCGTCAAAGAATGTAGATATCGAATAGACGTACAACTCGTAGTCTTCGATTGTTCGTAGGGGATCGGTCACGCGGCAACTCGCATAAGTCCAGACAACCCCGGCCGATGGGTGCGAACCCGATCCACTTCGTTGCGATATTCGGCTTGCCGCGTCAGCCAGGTACGATAGATACTCCCCCATTCGCCAAAATCGAGCATCCAGTCGATGTTGTCCGGTTCTTCGCCGCTCACATAGGCGGCGTAGAAAATTTCCGAGCGTACACCGTATTTCCGCTCGAATGCGAGAAGTTCCTGTTCTAAGGCATGAATATCAATGAGCAAATCCTGCAAATTCATACGGTTTCTCCTCCTGTGCCATCCTACTGGCGCACATGAAAATCGCCCAGCACGACCCATTTGTAGGTCGTCAACTCTTCCAGCCCCATCGGCCCCCGGGCGTGGAGCTTTTGGGTACTCACCGCCACTTCTGCGCCCAGGCCGAATTGGCCGCCGTCGTTGAAGCGGGTGCTGGCGTTGACGAAAACCGCGGACGAGTTGACCGCATCCACAAAGCGGGTGGCGTTGGCCCAGTCGTTGGTCAGGATGCCATCGGAATGGTCCTGGCTGTGCTCCTGAATGTGCGCCACGGCTTCGTCCAACGAATCGACAATCTTCACGCCCAGAATCAGCGCCATCCATTCCGTGTCGAAATCCTCTGGCCCCGCGGGCAGAACCGTTGCGCCTTCGCCCTGCAACAGAGGCAGAGCGTCGGGTGTGGCCCGCAGTTCCACGCCTTCCTTTGCCATTCGCCAAGCCACTTTGGGCAGAAATTCCTCTGCGATCTGGCGATGGACCAGAATTGTGTCCAGAGAATTGCAGACGCTGGGCCGCTGCACCCGGCCATTGACGATCACATCCAACGAGCGTTCCTGATCGGCTGTTATGTCCACAAAGAGGTGGCAGATGCCCACGCCGCCGGTGATGACGGGAATGGTGCTCTGCTCCCGGCAGAGGCGGTGCAGGCTGTTGCCGCCGCGAGGGATGAGCATATCCACATACTTGTCCATTTTGAGGAATTGGCTAACCAGCGCCCGGTCCGGGTCGCCGATGTATTGGACGGCTTCCAGAGGCAGGCCGACAGTTGCCAGTGCGTCTTGGATGACCTGCACCAGGGCCAGATTGCTGCGCAGAGTCTCTTTGCCCCCGCGCAGAATGACCGCGTTGCCCGTCTTTAGGCAGAGAGTGGCGATGTCAATTGTCACATTGGGGCGGGCTTCGTAGATGACGCCCAACACACCCACAGGAATGCGACGGCGGCTCAGGCGGATGCCGTTGGGCAGCAGCCGGCTTTCCATCTCCGCGCCCACGGGATCGGGCAAAGAGGCGACGTGACGGGTGTCATCGGCCAGGGCCTGCATCCGCTGGGGTGTCAGCAGCAGCCGATCCAGCAGCGCGTCGCTCAGGCCGTTGGCCTTGCCGTCGGCGATGTCCAGCGCGTTCCGGGCGATCACCCGGTCGCTCTGAGATTCCAGCGCGTCAGCAATCGCCAGCAGAGCCGCGTTCTTTTGGGTGGTTGTGAGCAGCCCCAGTTTGCGGCTGGCCGCGCGGGCCGCCTTGCCCATTGCGATCAGATCGACGGCGGGGGCAGTTGTTTCGGTAGTCATTGTCACTCCTTACAGATGATGGGATGCGGAGATGATAGACGGGCCGCTACATCATCTCCGCATCCCATCATCCCCACTCCACCTAATCGGGTCAGGTGTCTGTATTATCCCAGTAGAATTAAATCATTCCGATGCACGGCTACCGGGCCGTAATCGTAGCCCAGGCGCTCGGCAATATGCGAAGATTGACAACCGCTGATACGTTGCAGATCGTCGCTGCTATAGCGGCTGACCCCGCGTGCCAGAGGTGGCCCGCTGTTCTCTCGCACAAAAACGGTGTCTCCCCGCTCAAAACCGCCCTCCACAGTGACAATACCCGCGGGGAGCAGGCTGCGCCCTTTGTGACGCAGGGCGAGGGCCGCGCCTGCATCCACCACCAACGAACCAGCCGGCGCCTGCCCGGCCAGAATCCAGTGCTTGCGGGCTTCCAGTGATTCCAGCGCGGGGAAACGGGTTCCGACTTCTTCCCCCGCCACAATCCGTTGCAGGACATTGGGCATACTCCCGGCGGCGATGACGACGGATGTACCGGCCCGCCGGGCAATATCGGCGGCCTGGAGTTTGGTCGCCATCCCGCCCACGCCCAGCCCGCTCTTCGGGCCACCGGCCAGGGCGCGCAGGGATTCGTCGATCCGGTGTACTTCCCGGATGAGTTCGGCTTCGGGATGGCTGCGGGGGTCTGCGGTGAAGAGGCCGGGCTGATCGGTGAGCAGCACCAACAGTTCGGCCCCGGCCAGCACAGCTACCAGCGCGGAGAGGTTGTCGTTGTCGCCGACTTTGATCTCGTCGTTGGAGACAGCGTCGTTCTCGTTGACGACAGGCACAATACGCCGTTCCAGCAGCGCGGCAAAGGTGTCCCGCGCGTTGAGGAAGCGATGACGATTTTCCGTGTCCGCCCGGGTGAGCAGAATCTGGCCCACGTGGACGCCGTAGATATCGAAGAAGCTCTCCCACATTCCCATCAATTTGCTCTGGCCCACCGCGGCAAACATCTGTTTGTTGGCAAGTGTCGAGGGCAATTCGGGGAAGCCGAGCGCGGCCCGCCCCGCGGCCTGTGCCCCGGAGCTACACAGAATGACCTCGTGTCCGCAGTGGTGGAGTTGAGCGCATTGGCGGGTCAATTCCACCATTTGGGCGCGGTTGAGTTGCCGGGTTCCTCCGGTCAACACACTGGTTCCGAGTTTGACAACGATGCGCTGTGACATAGGCAAAAGTATAGTCCGGGCTTCGGGCATTTGCCAATTTGGGTTGCGTCTGTAGCAATGGCACAAACCGGTGTCCTATGTGTTCGCCCGCGAGATTCGCTGGCTTTGCCCGGCTGGCGGGGCAGGAAAGCGCTGATGCTGGTTCCAATAAAACAGCCCTGCCGAAATCATTCGACAGGGCCTTTCTGTTAAGAAATGGATGGAAGCGGGCAATCGATTGGCTACACCACTTCAATCCCCGTGCGTTCTATCACTTCCCCGATCTCCCAACAGGCCTGCCCCGCGGCATCGCACTCGCCGCGAAAGGCGGCCACACCTGCCGCAGGCACCGCGGCCAATAGACCGCCGCTGGTTTCGGCTTCCCACAGCAGTGTGCGCTGGGCATCGGTGACAGCAGGCGCAAAGGTCACGTGCTGGCGAAAGTGGTCCGGGTTGCGGGTGCTGCCCCGCGTCAGATAGCCCGCGGCGATATAGGCAAAGGCGCCAGGTAAAGCGGGCACTGAGGCAGCTTCGATGCGAAAGCCCACGCCTGATTCCCGTTCCGCGGCCACAGCCATTTCGCTGGCGTGGCCCAGAAGCCCAAAGCCGGTCACGTCGGTGGCGCTGTGGACACCCGCGGCCCGGGCCGCGGTGGCCGCGGCCCGGTTGAGACGGGTCATCGACGCCACTGCCGCGTCCAGATGGTGCTGGTCGATGTCCGGTTTGCCCTGGGCTTTGCGGGCCAGACGCAGGGCACGATTCTCGCCGCTGCCAGTCAGCTTGGCCGCGGTGGTAATAACGCCTGTGCCCAGTGGTTTGGTGAGAAAGAGTTTGTCCCCGGCCTGTGCCCGGCCCTTGCGCATCACCTGATCCGGATGGATCAGCCCAGTGACGCTCAGGCCGTAGAAGGGTTCGGGATTGGTGACGGTGTGGCCGCCGGCAATCGCCGCGCCGGCCTCCCGCACCTTGGCCGCGCCGCCGGCAAAAATCTGGGCGATGGTCTCCATTCCGATTTCTTCGGGAAAGCCGGCGATATTCAGGCAGAAGAGCACATCCCCGCCCATCGCGTAGATATCGCTCATGGAATTGGCCGCGGCGATCGCGCCGTAGAGCCAGGGATCATCCACAATCGGCGTGAAGAAGTCGGTGGTTTTGATGAGGGCGCGCTCGTCGTCCAGCCGGTACACAGCCGCGTCATCTGGCTCGCCCAGCCCAATCAGCACATCGGGGTATTCGTTTGCCGGGAATATCCCGGATAGTTGTCGCACGACCTGCGACAGTGTCCCTGGCGGGAGCTTGGATGCTCAACCAGCGCAGGCGACCATTGACGTGAGGGGGCGGTTTTCGCCAGCCATCGCGTGTTCCTTTCAGATGGACGGGGATACGGATGAGCTATTGTACCATACGCAGGGAAAAAACAGATGTAGGCCCGGTTGCCGAACCGAGAGGCCCCACATTTGGACACATTGCACTGCACGCGGGAGAAATCTGTTCCACACAGAAGAAATAGACGCACAAAAAAGCCGAGAGCAGGATCGGCATTGATCCTACTCTCGGCTACTGATTTCGCCTACAGTGAACAGAAGTGATCAGCCTTATGCGGCTTCGACGGCCTTCTGTCCATTGGGCTTGATGGAAATGCGTCGGGGCTTGACTTCCTCGGCCTTGGGCAAGCTGAGGGTCAGCACGCCATCAGCAAAGTCGGCGTCAATGGCATCGGCATTGACCATTGTGGGCAGAGAGATGGTGCGCATAAAGCTGCCGAAGCGTCGCTCGCGCAGATGCCACTTCTCATTTTCGTCCACATTTTCTTCTTTGCTCTCGCCTTTGATCGTCAGCGTATTCTCGCTGAAGCTGATCTCCACGTCTTCGGGCTTCAGGCCGGGCAGAGAGGCACGGACGGTGTAACTGTCATCGTTTTCCGTCACGTCCAATGCCAAGCGCATAAAGCCGGCATACTCGTCATTTTGCCAGACCGATGGATTGCTGAAGACGTCGGCCACCAGCCGATCCATCTGATTGCGCATGGACACAACTTCCCGGAAGGGGTCCCATCGAATAATCCTACTCATAGTGTGCCTCCTTGTAATACTGAGATTTTCACGAATCGGCAGAGGTTGTTCTGCCGTCATAGACAATTATTAGTATAGGGGCGCTCTGTTAGCAGGAGGCTTGCAAAAAATTAGCGGACAATTTGCAGATTATTAGCGAATGTTAGCGCGGGAAGAGCGTGGCTGTCAGTGTGGTCGTTATAAAGGGCGGACAATGGGCAGAAAGGAGGGCCAGCGGGTGCAGATGACCGTACGGGTAACTGTCTGGGTAAACTCTACCTATTTCCTCTATA
>JAHBVF010000068.1 GCA_019637685.1 Caldilineaceae bacterium
GCGGCGGTCGCGGCTGGAAGCGCTCGGATGCACCGGAGGCCGCCTACCAAAGCATTGCGATTTCGCCCTCTTTCCACAGCGACGGGGTGGTGTTGGCCGGGACCGAAGAGCAGGGCCTCTACCGTTCGGCAGACAGCGGCCTTTCCTTTACGCTGCTAGAGGATGCGCCCAGCCGGATCAATTCTCTGGTCCCGCTGGATGGCGGCTGGCTGCTCAGCGACGAAGAGCAGTTGTGGCGATCCGCGGATGGTATCACCTGGCAGGCAGTGGCGGGCAGCGCGCCCGCGCTGGTGTTGACGCCCACCAGCAACGGCATTCTGGCGGGGACTGAAAACGGCGTGCAGTTGCTGGATGGGGAGAGCTTGGCTGTGGTGGAGAGCTATGGGGTTGTAGAGACGGCTTAGAAATGTGCTGCGTGTTTCGTGCTGCGTAGGCGGTGGGTGTTTGAGGTACAAAGCGCGAACTTTCGCCGTGTTGTATTCGCGGCTGTCTGACCTGAAGATAGGGTTGTATACACGGATAAAAGGGAACACGGATTCAATCTGTGAGAATCTATGCTATCTGTGGATGATTTTCACTGCTATCGGTGTCAGCCGGTCGTGTCGCCTGACTTGAGAATAGCCACGGATGAACGCGGATAAACACGGATAGAATCTGCGTAATCTGTGTCTTCTGCGTAAATCTGCGTCCCTATTTCCATTGCTGGTTGTGCCTGAAACGGGCATGTACACTGACCTAAAGATAGCCACGGATGAACGCGGATAAACGCGGATAGAATCTGTGTCTTCTGCGTCCTTATTTTCATTGCAAGCGGTGTCACATACCTACGCAATACGCAATATATTTCAGGGGGCTTTGATGACCGGCGACCTTCTCACCCGCTACAACTACGACGAGTTCGTACCGGCCAAATTTGAACCGTGGATGCGTTTTGACCAAAGCCCGCCGCTGGGCAGCAAAGCGCCAGATTTTCTGCTGTGGACGCTGGAAGGCGATGAGAAGAGCCTGTCCGCGCTCTGGTCGGCCCACAGCTACACAGTGGTCGAGTTCGGCAGCTTCACCTGACCCTACTGTGGGATGGCGTCGCCATCTATGAATGCCATTGCCGAGCGCTACGCGGATGCGGGCGTCGGCTCTATTTTTCTCTATACAAACGAAGCCCATCCGGGAGAGAACTACCCCCATCACACATCAATGGAACAAAAGTTGCGTCACGCCGCGGCCCTGCGCGATGTCCTGGGCGTCAGCCGTCAAATTCTGGTGGACAGCCTGGATGGGGCCTGTCACCGGGCCTATGGCTCGATGCCCAATATGACGTGGATTTTCAACCAGGCCGGGACACCCATCTACAAATCCGACTGGTCCGATTCCCACAGCGTGGAAAACGCGGTGCAATACTTCCTGCAGGTGTTGGATCGTCGGCGCAACCGGGAACGGATGGCGCCCTTTCGGGTGGAGCGGCTGGACTATCGCATCCAGGACCAGACGCAGTTTTACGCGGGTTTGGAACGCAACGGCCCAAAAGCGGTTACGGAGTTTCGGGAAGCGTTTGGATAGTGCCATTGCCAGATCGCTTTTGCTTTTCATTTTTGCCAACGCCCTTTGTCTTCCACGGAGGTTTCTATGCTTCTCATTGACGCTCACCTCGACCTTTCGATGAACGCCCTGCAGGGCAACCGGGACCTGTTGGCCTCGGCCTATACCATTCGCAGCCGGGAGCAGCAGACGCCTGGCAAGGGCCGGGGGCAGGGGACCGTCGCCTTCCCGGAGATGCGTCGGGGGCGGATCGGGATTTCGTTTGCCACCCTCATTGCCCGTTCCACCGGACGCCCCGCACCCCATATCGACTACGATTCACCCGCCCAAGCCTACGGGATCGCCCACGGTCAGTTGGCCTATTACCGGGCGCTGGAAGAGATGGATGTCGTCCGCGTCCTGACGCATGTGGACCAGTTGGACAGCCACTGGAGCGATTGGATCGAATGGGAGCGGGATGGCGCGGAGGAAGGGGAGGAGCCACCTTTAGGCTTTGTAATTTCTATGGAAGGCGCGGACCCGATCCTCTACCCGGAACAGGTCGAGGCCTGGTACGCCGGCGGTCTGCGCGCCATCGGCCCCGCACACTACGGCCCCTGCCGCTATGCGGGCGGAACCGGCACGGAGATCGGCTTGACGGACCTGGGCCGTCCGCTGCTGGAAGAGATGGAGCGACTGGGGATGCTGCTCGATCTGACGCATCTCTCCGATCAGGCCTTCTGGGAAGCACTGGAAGTCTTCGGCGGTTCTGTGTTGGCCAGCCACAACAATTGCCGTGCGCTCGTGCCCCATCAACGCCAGTTCAGCGACGACCAGTTGCGGGCTATCTTTGAGCGGGATGGGGTGATCGGCGCGGCCTTTGATATTTGGATGGTGACATCCAAGTGGCAGGCCGGTCAACGGAGCAGCGAAGGGGTGTTCATCGGCGATGTGGTGGATCACATCGATCACATCTGTCAGTTGGCCGGCAATGCCCGCCACGTGGCTTTGGGCACAGACCTGGACGGCGGCTTTGGCCGGGAGCAGTCCCCCAGCGATCTGGACACTATCACCGATTTGCAGCAGGTTCCTGAAATTCTGCAGGAGCGGGGCTACAAAGAAAGCGACATCCGGGCCATCTGTTCGGGCAATTGGTTGCGGTTGCTGCACGACGTATTGTAGACGAGAGAGTTTGTAGAAGAGAGAGTATTGTAAAAGAGAGAATTTACAAAAGGGAGAATTCCAGATGCGCAAAGAAGTCTTTTCTAAAAAAGGCGCGCCGCCCGCGGGTATCTATTCCCAGGGGATTATCGCGAGCGGGCCGACTGTTTACATTTCCGGGCAAGGCCCGCGCAATCCAGCCACAGGCGAGATTGCGCCGGATTTCCGCAGCCAGGCCGTGCAGGTTTTCGAGAATCTGAAAGTATTGCTGGAAGCCGCGGGCACTGATTGGGCGCACGTGACCAAAACCGGCGTCTATCTGGCAAATCTGTCCGACTTCGCCGAAATGAACGAAGTCTATGAGACCTATCTGACAAAGCCCTATCCGGCTCGCACAACTGTGGGCGTATTCTTGCCCAACATTTTGATCGAAGTGGACTGTATCGCGCTCTTGCCAGAATAGTTATGTAAAGAACAGATTATCGGACTGGCTGAACAAAAACTCGTCGATTCGATAATCTGTATACCCCCATCGTTACAAGAGATTCACAAAGGAGAAACGGAATGTCTTACGCAGCAAAGTTACAGAAAATGGGCTATAGCCTGGAGAAGATTGATGTCAACGGCGGGCGTTTGATGCACGCCAAGCGCACGGGCAATCTCATTTACACATCGGGTCAGGTCTCCCGCTGGGGGGACCAGCAGATCAAAGGCAAGGTGGGGCGAGATGTCTCGGTGGAGGACGGCTACGAGGCGGCCAAGCTCTGCACACTCAATTGCTTGCAGGCTGTGCATTCCCTGGCAGGCAGTCTGGACAATGTGGTGCAGGTGGTGAAGGTCTTTGGGATGGTAAATGTGGCCCCGGACTTTGACAACACGCCCGCGGTTATCCACGGCTGTAGCGATCTGCTCATCGAAGTCTTTGGCGAAGCAGGCCGCCACGCCCGCAGCGCCATCGGTCTGACAGTGCCCGACAATTGGGCCTGTGAGATTGAGATCATTTTTGAAGTGAAGTAAGGCCGGAAATCTGCCCCACAAACAAATCACCCAATCACCCCGCAGAACCGGTGATTGGGTGATTTGTTTGTGGGTGGAATCGGCTCTCCGCTATTCCCCCATTTTGTAGAAGTTCACCATCAGGTTGGCGACCTCTTCCACAATCACTTCCAGCATCGCCTTGCCCTCGGCCTCGGTGGCTGCGGCCGGTTCGTCGCTATAGCCGGGGCCACTGCCCCACGCGCCGTGAACCTGTACCGTTGCCCCGGTCAGGGGAACCATCAGCCCCAAGGATTTCTTCGAGTAGTCTTCTGTCTGGGCCAGCCCGTCGGCAAAGACCAGATCGGGCCGGATCGCCAGCATCATGGCGGTTTCAAAGCGCCCCGCGTGGCCCGGAATGCGCTCGCCGGGCATAATCCCCTTTGCCACAATCGCGGGGCGGCCTACATCCCAATAGGCCGCGGCCGCAATCGTCACCGGGTGGGCGCGCAGGTTGGCAATGTCCAGCCCGACGACCCGGTTGGAATCGGTGTTGCCGCCGTGGCCATTGAGGATGAGAATTTTCTTGAAACCGCTTTTGATCAGCCCTTCGACGGCATCTGTCACGGCCAGATAATAATTTTCGCTGGTCAAGGAGAGAACACCGGGAAAGGGGAAGTGGTGGTGGGAATTGCCAAAAGCCAGTGTGGGTGCAACCACAACCGGAATCTGGGCCGAAGCCCGCTCCGCAGACATCTGGGCCACAGTGGAGCAGAGCACTGTGTCTGTGCTGACGGCCAGATGGGGGCCGTGCTGCTCAGTAGAAGCAGTGGGCAATATCGCCAGAGCCGTAGGCGCAAGGCTACCAATCTGCTCGCGGCTCATTTCGCCAAAAAGAACGGTCATTGGGGTTTCTCCGTGGGTGGAAGTGGCAAGTAAAAAAATTAGGAAGCGAGGGGGATACGTTCATCCCCCCGCTGTTCGCCCGTTGATCCTACCCGAAATGGAGGCGTATTGCAACCCGCGCCGACGAGAGGGTGTGATGCAAAGTGGGCGCGCGAGGTGCTGATTCCGGGAAAAAGGACGCTGGCAGTGGCAGCGATCAACGGGGAAAGAAGTCTGCGGGGGATGTGGCTGTGGAGAAGAGGCCATAGAGGACGACAGATTGTAGAGCCACTAAAGGGGCGGGCAGCGGGCACGCGCCAATCAGCAGCGCGAGAAATAAGAGTCAAAGCGAGAACGAGTTTAGCGTGCAAAGTAGGCATAGGGGCTGCGCTGCGGGAGGAGTTGGGAGTAGATGGGATATTTCGTTCGTGACAATTGATTATCGAAAAGGCATACACCTGTTTGCTGACGCCCCCCTTTTTGAAGCAGTTTT
>JAHBVF010000069.1 GCA_019637685.1 Caldilineaceae bacterium
CAACCGACGTTTGCTAACCGGCTGGCTTATGGCTGAATAGTCACACGGATTGAAGCCTGCCCGGTTTACGACAGAATCAGCGGACAGCGTATGTGCAGCGGGCAGTTGGATTTGGTGTCTGGCTAAACAGTATCATTGCCCGTATGGAAAGTCAACAGTTTGGGTATGGATAACTTTCGGTATACTGTAGTTCGTATATATTCGATAGACTGGGGGGAATATGCACCGTCGCACTGCAAAAGTCCCCGGAGCGTGGCTGAAAGAGAAATTTGTACTCCGAGAAAGAAAATTTGTGTACAGCAATCTTCGACCAACCCCGATCAAACCAATGGATAGTTCTCTGCCACCGCTCACCCACCGGGACGATCTGTTGATATCTGTCGCGCAGGCATCCAATGCCCTGCTGATGCACGCGGACCTGGACGAGGGAATTCAGGCCGCGCTGGCTGCTTTGCTTGTGCCAGAGGCGGTCGATCGGGTCTATCTCTTCCAAAACCACAGGGACACCCAAACGAGACGGTTGCTTGCCAGTCAGCGTTTTGAATGGACAAAGGGCGCTGTCCAGCCCCAAATTGACAATCCTGCCCTGCAAAATATCTCTTATGACCTGATTGGACATCGCTGGTACGATCTGCTATCCCAAAACCAGTTGGTCACGGGGCTGGTGCGGGACTTTCCCCTGGGCGAACAGGAGGTTCTGCGACCCCAATCGATTTTGTCGATTGTTGTTGCACCGGTCTGGACCGGAGACCACTTTTGGGGATTTCTGGGGTTCGATAATTGCCACGCAGAGGAGGCGTGGAGCCTGGGTGAGCAGGCCATTTTGCAGTTGATCGCGGCCAATATTGGCGCTGCCATTGCCCGACACGCCACGGACAGAATTAACCGGGAGCAGCAGGCAAAATATGAACGCATTCTGAATGAAATCCCGATCTCTATCTACGAGAAAGATGAGATGGGGCGGTATACCTTTGTGAATGCCGAGATGGCCCGTTTTCTGGGGCGACCCATAGAGGATTTTCTGGGCAGAAGTGTGGAGGAGATTTTTCCACCCCACATCGCGGCCGACTTTGCCCGGGATGATCTCGCCCTGCGTTTCGGCGAGGGCAGTAGCGTAATTTTGGAACTGGCCTTTAACATTCAGGGCGAAGACCGTTGGATTCTGACCGGCAAATCGTTGCTGCAACCGGAAGCCGGCCAGCAAAGCGGAATCTCTGGATTTACGATTGATATAACCCAGCGCAGACAGGCAGAAAGCGAACTCAAATATCAGCAGTCATTTTTCCGCAGTGTGATCGACACGGATACCAATTTAATCTTCGTCAAAGACTTGCAAGGACGCTATCTGCTGGCGAATCGGGCTTTTGCCGAAATGATGGAGACTACAGTTGACGAACTGCTCCAGAACAAAATGGCAGACGTAATCCCTGATACAGACGAGGTTGCCCGGCTGGAACAGGTTGACAGGCGAGTGATTGAATCTGGGGAGACGCTTGTGCTGGAACAGGCTGTCACCAAATCCGACGGCTCCATTTGCTGGTTGTCAATCACAAAGACGCCCTTGCCTATGGCCGACGGCACGATTAGTGTCCTGGCCGTGGCCGTGGATATCACAGAGGAGATGGAAGCCAAAGCATCGCTGGTGCAGGCGAAAGAGTGGGCAGAGGCCGCTACCCATGCCAAGTCCGAGTTCTTGGCAATGATGAGCCATGAGATTCGCACACCCATGAACGGTGTAATCGGCATGACAAGCCTGCTGCAGGAGACCGCGCTGGATGAAGAGCAGCAGGACTACGTGGATACGATTCGTATCAGCGGCGAAGCGCTCCTGACGATTGTGAACGACATTCTTGACTTCTCCAAAATTGAGAGCGGCCACACTACACTGGACAACCAGCCCTTCGCCCTGCGGGAGACGCTGGAGTCGGTACACGATCTTCTGGCCGCCCGTCCTATGGACCGTTCGCTTGCACTCTGCTATGAGATCAGCCCGAAGGTCCCCGAATTCATCCTGGCTGATCCCACGCGGGTCCGCCAGATTTTGACCAATCTCATCGGGAATGCCCTGAAATTCACCCAGGAAGGCGGCATTCTTACGACTGTAACCGTCGTCGACCCGGATCCCATAACCGATTCGGGTCATACAACCGCCGGGGATAACACAACAGCCGGCGACTCTCTCTTTTTGCAGATTTCTGTGGCAGACACGGGCATTGGCATCTCTCAGACCAAACTGCCCACGCTCTTTACGCCCTTTGTCCAGGTCAATTCCTCCTCCACCCGTCAATTTGAAGGGACTGGCCTGGGCTTGGCGATCTGCAAAAGATTGATCGGATTGATGGGGGGAGAGATATGGGTGGAGAGCGAAGAACAGGTGGGGTCGACCTTCTATTTCACGCTGCGGGTACAGGCAGCAAGCACTTCTGACGAAGACGCTTCTGCAACGACTGTGGCG
This sequence comes from Caldilineaceae bacterium, assembly GCA_019637685.1. Classification (GTDB taxonomy): domain Bacteria; phylum Chloroflexota; class Anaerolineae; order Caldilineales; family Caldilineaceae; genus JACQGT01. The sequence goes on from JAHBVF010000069.1 coordinate 2,456, forward strand.
ATTCCGGACAAACGGGTCGTGATCTTCGCCGACAACCCCATTCTCCGTGCCACGCTACGCCGCTGGGTCACGGCCATAGAAGGTGTGCCGGTTCTGCCTGATTCTGAGGCCAGCCAAGACGACTGGGCTGCTGCCGTAGCGTCTGCCGATTTTGTCGTGTTGGATCAGGCGTTTGATTCGGCAGTTGTGCAGCGGCTGCGAGAGGAGCAATCCAGCAATCAGCCCCAGTGGATATTGCTGGCTGCACCGGGCCAAAGGCCGCAAACGACCAGCCGTCTGGCGAAAATCAACAAACCTCTCCGATGGCAACAATTTCAGCGCGCCTTTACTTCATCGCCAACCGTCCGCGCCCGACCCGCGGCCAATGCTTCAAGCGCAGAAAAATCGTGCCTGGCTGACGAGATGCCCCTGCGCATCCTATTGGTGGAAGACAATCTGGTCAACCAGAAGCTGGCGCTGACGATTCTGAAGAAACTGGGCTACGCGGCCGACCTGGCCACCAATGGCCGGGAAGCCGTAAACGCGGCCGAGCAGACCCGCTACGATCTCATTTTGATGGATGTGTTGATGCCGGTAATGGACGGTCTGGAAGCCACCCGGCGGATTCGCAGGCTGCCGGGCGGAGATGCGCCGATAATCCTGGCAATGACGGCCAATGTGATGGAAACCGACCAGAAAGTCTGTATGGAAGCTGGTATGGACGACTATCTCAGCAAACCTGTGACCTCTGCCGATGTACGGAACAAACTTGCCGACCTGTTCGGCGGCCCCAAGCAGCAGGCGCAGGAAACAGGGGCGAGGGCATAATACCTTCTCTGGAAGTCAGTGTACATGCCCATTTCGGGCACAATCAGCAATGAAAATAGGGACGCAG
>JAHBVF010000007.1 GCA_019637685.1 Caldilineaceae bacterium
CGCAGATTTTTTTCTCCGGATCAGCGTCTATCCGCGTGAATCCGCGTCCCATTTTTGGTTCCATTGGTTTGCCAAACTATCCCCGTCTCTCCCCGGCAATTATTGTTGCGATTGTGCGCCATACGGACGAGGGGCCGAAGCTGCTGCTGGCCCGCAACCACCGCTTCCCCGCGGGACGCTACAGTGTCATCGCGGGTTTTGTGGAGCCGTGTGAATCCCTGGAGGGGTGCGCGCAGCGGGAGGTGATGGAGGAGGTGGGGATGCCATTCAAAATGTGCGCTACGTCGCCAGCCAGCCGTGGCCCTTCCCCAATTCTCTGATGCTGAGCTTCACCGCCGAGTATGCGGGTGGGGACTTTGTGCTGGAAGAGGCGGAGATCGCCGAGGCTGGTTGGTTTGCGCCGGACGCTCTGCCTCTGCTGCCCCCGCCGCCCAGCATCGCCCGGCGGCTGATCGACTGGTTTGTGGATACCTACCGCTAGACCTGCCCTCAAAGATAGAGCACGGATTGACACGGAAACAACGGATTCGCACGGATTTGGTCTGTGAAAATCTGTGCCACCTGTGGATGGATTCTTCTCTGAAAAAGCTCTAACCTTTGGCTTCTGTCAGCGCGCACGCCTGCACAACCGCCGCCATCGCTCGCCGATAGTCCGCGCTGCCCTTCCAGTTGTCCGGCGGATTGAGCGAGCCGCCTGCCAGCAGAGGCCGCTCCCCCACCCCACACAGCGCCACTCGCTCCACACCTTCGCCGACGACAGCCACCGCGGCCACAATGCAGCGGTCCGACGGGGTGCGGGCGACGCGGGCGTGGCCAGAGCGCAGGGGATGGATGGACAGGGTGACGGCGGTGATGAGGGGATGGGAGGCGGGGACGCGAAAGTCAGCCAGGGGTGTGACCCTCTCCCCTTCGCCGTCGCTGACCACAACCGATGCACCCAACACAAGCAGCGCGGCGTAGAATTCGCTGTCTATCTCCGCCGAGGCAATAACGCCGCCGATTGTCGCCGCGTTGCGCAGGTTGACCGGCCCCTCGAATTGGGCTGTACGGCGCAGGAGGCCACCGGCCATTTCGCCCGCCACCGGATGTTCACTTATATCACTGAGTGTGGCCGTCGCGCCGATGTGCAGCGTTCCCCCCTGTGCGACGATTCGGTTTAATCCCAACGCCGCCAAATCCACAACGCCGTCCACATCCCGCACGGCGCGGGTTTCCAGCGCGCCCACCAGTTGAGAGCCGCCCGCCAAAGCGCGCAGCCGTACATCCGTGCGCCGCAATAACGTCACCGCTTCCGCCACCGAACCGGGTTTGTGATATTCTGCCAAAATTGCCATTTGTCACCCCAGACTCAACCGCAAAGACACGAAAACACAAAGAAAAATCCTTTGCCTTTCCTTCGTGCTTTTGTGTCTTTGCGATTATGGTTTAGTCACGTCACTTTGCCAGCAACTCCGCTTCCCGCTCCGCTGACAACCCCGCCCGCCAGGTGTGATCCGCGGGGCGCGTCGCTGCCCATTCCAGCGTAGCGGCGACGGTTTCGGCCATCGGGCGAAAGGTCAGCCCCGCGGCAATAGCCCGGCTGCAATCGTAGCGGGAGAAGCCCGCATACGCTGGCCCGTTGCCGATCCAGAGGGGAAGCTGGCTCCAGGGCTGGACTTCGTTTTCCTGCAAAAAGGCTTCGTCCGTCCAGACAAAACGGGCATCGCTGTCGCTGATCCGCCGGGACGTTTCCAGCAGGCCGCCGAGGGTTGCCGGTATGCCTGGCCCGCTGGCGTTGAAGACATCGGGAACGCGCTGCTCTGCCATCCGAACCATCCATTCGGCCAAATCCCGCACATCCGTAAATTCCACCGGATAGTCAGCCGGCGCGGGGGCAAGCACATCGCCCCCCTTTGCCACCCGCACCGGCCAATAGGTGAAACGGTCTGTGGGGTCGTAGGGGCCGACAATCAGCCCCGGACGAATGATTGCCACCCGTCCGGGCATGGCCGCGTGCGCTGCCTGCTCGCTCAGCACTTTGAGCGGCCCGTAGCTTTCGCCGGTGATCTCTTCGTTCGTTGGGTCGTCCATCACGGCCAGGGGCGCGTCTTCGTTCTGATTCGGCTCGGCAAAGCTGGCGTAGGCGGAGAGAGAAGAGACAAATGTGTAGTGTTCCACCGCATCAGCCAGCAGCCGGGCAGAATCGGAGACCAGCCGGGGCACGTACCCGCTGGGGTCGATAACCGCGTCCCAGCGACGCCCGACCAGCGGGGAGAGATCGCCGTCCCGGTCGCCCCGCAGTTTCTCCACGTCCGGGAAGAGTTCCGGGCTGTGCTGGCCGCGGTTGAAGAGCGTGACTTCGTGGCCCCGGGCCAGCGCGGCTTCGACTGTATGGCGGCCCAGAAAGACAGTCCCGCCGAGGATGAGGAGACGCATGCATGTGTCCTTTCGCGTCAGAGTGAACAGTCAGCAGTAATCCGTCATAGCTGTCACACCGCTGATTGCAGAACACCGATCCTTATCTTTACACGCCCGGCGGCGGCGGGGGGGCCAGTCCTTTGTCCTCCAACAGCATGACCAGCCCCACATTGGCGGCCACCGCGACGGATGCGGGCATCAGCAGGAAGATGGGCAGAACAGTGGCGAAGCTGACGACAATGAGCGTTATTTGAAAAATCAGCATCAGCAGCGTGTAAAGCGGATGTTGCAGGGCAAGGATAAAGGCGTTGCGGAAGACGAGACGCAGGCTGGGATCATCCTGCTGCCAGAAAAGGGGCAGAAAATATTGCCCGCCCATCATCACCAGCACAATCACCCACAGCCACAGAATCGCTACAAAGCGGGACCAACTGGCGGTTCCATTGCCATAGAAGACAATATTCAGAATGATGGCCACGTGCAGCAGAAAGCTGGTGCCCACCAACAACCAACTGCGCTTGATCTGCCCTTTGGCCGCGTCCCAGAAGAAACCGGAATCCACCCGTTTGTAGTTGGCCGAGCGGTTGGCCGCCGCGTGCAGACCCGCGGCCACCGGTGCGGCCGGCAGGATCAGCAGTGTACCCGCCCACCAGAGGACGCTAAGCCAAACCCAAAGGAAAAGTTCGTCGTACAACACTTTCACTGTGCGCCACATGGCGGGAAATGCTTTCATAGGAGATGAGGTCCTGGGATGAATAAGGGAATAAAAAAATGTAATCTTGACCGGCCAGGCTCTGCCGCCGCTGGGCATCCGCACCAGTGCCAACACAGACAGAAACGCGGCAAAAAGAAATTAATGGATGAGAATCGGCGTGCGCCATTGGGCCAGATTCGCAAGGAAGCTATGACCGTTGATTCCCCAGCCGTGCAGAAAGTCCATAGCGGTTGCTCTTCCCTGCTGCAGGCAAATCTGAACGGAGGTAGTATAGCATCAGACCGTCTGACTGACCAGTGCTTTGGCGTCCACTTTTGCTTTTTCTCCTACCAGAGCGCTATAATTGCGCCACAGATGACAAACTGGATTTCTGCAAGGATTCGGTTTGTGCAGAAAGTAGAAACACAATGCGCGGCCATCGGGAACGAACCGAACTCCAACTGTTTGTATTTTTCTTTGCTATTCTCTTTGTGTTGGGCGGTGGGCTGATCGCCTACTTCTACGGCCTCGGTGCGGGTGTCGTAGCCTTTCTCTGTTTGACCGGCGCGCTTCTCTTTTTCCTCGCCCTCTATGGCCTGCTCTGGCTGGCGCAAAAGTGGGTGGGGGAATAAAAATTGGTTGATTGGTTTCTTTGTTGATCGGTTGCGCCGGGAGCGTCCAAACAAATCAACAATCCAACCATTCAACTACTCAACCAACCAGGACCCTCCTATGACCGCTCGCAAAATTCTCGTCTGTGTTGCCTGGCCGTATGTCAACGGCGAAAAGCACATTGGGCAGATCGCCGGGGCTTATCTGCCCCCGGACATCTTCGCCCGCTATCAGCGCATGGTGGGCAACGACGTATTGATGGTGAGCGGATCCGACACCCACGGCACGCCCATCACTTTGCAGGCGGAAAAAGAGGGCATCAGTCCGGCGCAGGTGGTGGACAAATATCACCGGCTCTTTGTGGCGGGCTGTCTGGAGATGGGGCTGAACTTTGATTTGTATACCCACACGGACACGCAAAACCACTGGGAAGTGACCCAGCGGGTCTTTCTGCGCCATCTGCAAAACGAATACATCTACAAAGAAGTCACAAAGCAGTGGTACGATCCCCAGGCCAATCGCTTTCTGGCCGACCGCTATGTGGAGGGGACCTGTCCTTTCTGCGGCTTCCCGGATGCTCGCGGCGACCAGTGCGACAACTGCGGGCGGCTCTACGACGCGCTGGAATTGAAGAATACCCGCTCCAAAGTGACGGGCAACACCCAACTGGAAGTGCGGGAGACCGAACACTTTTTTCTCGATTTGGGGCGGCTCAACGAACCCCTGCTGGAATGGATCAACACCGGCAAAGAGCACTGGCGTTCGAATGTCCTCAATTTTACCCGCAGCCAGTTGGATATGAAGGAGCTGCGCGGCCGCTCCATCACCCGCGACATCGACTGGGGGGTGGAGATTCCCCTGGACGGCTACGACGGCAAGCGCATTTACGTCTGGTACGACGCGGTGCAGGGCTATCTGAGCGCGGCGGTGGAATGGGCGAAGCTGATAGGCGCGCCGGATCGCTGGCTGGAATGGTGGGATGTCAACACAGCGCCCGACGCCCGCCACTACTATTTCATCGGCAAGGACAACATTCCCTTCCACACCCAAATCTGGCCGGGGATGATTCTGGCCTGGAACGACGAACCCGCAGCCACCGACGATCCCGTGCAGTTGCATATGCCCTACGACGTGCCCGCCAACGAATACCTCAACTGGCGGGGGCAACAATTCAGCACCAGCCGGGGCAATGTCATCGGCTGGAATACAGTCCTGGGCCAATACCAGGCCGACGCCTGGCGTTATGTCCTCACCGCGGCCGCGCCGGAAAACGCGGATGTGGAGTTCAGTTGGGACGATTTTGTGGAGCGGATCAACAGCGAACTGGTCGCCAACTGGGGCAACCTGGTCAATCGGGTGGTGGGCTTCGCGTACAAGCGAATGGACGGCGTTGTGCCCCAGCCCGGCCCGCTGGATGCCACAGACACGGCCCTGCTGGATGAAATCCGCGGGGGATTCCAGCGCGTGGGCGACCTCTACGAGACTGTAAAATTGAAGTCCGCTCTGATCGAGTGCCGCAAACTGAGCCAGCGAGTCAACCAATACATCGCGGAAAGAGAGCCGTGGAAGACGATCAAAGTCGATCCCCAGGCCGCGGCCACGTCTGTCTACGTCGCCCTGCAAGCCATCGACTGGCTAAAGCTGCTCTGGGCGCCTATTTTGCCCCACAGCAGCGAAGCACTCCACAGCTATCTGGGCTACGGCCAACCCCTCTTTGGCACGCAATACACCGAAGAAGTGACTGACAGCCGGGGCGTCCACCAGGCCCTGCGCTACGACCACACCCCCGCCACCGGCGTCTGGCAGGCGGGAACTCTCCCGCCCGGCCAGGCGTTACACGAACCCGCGCCGCTGTTCACGAAGCTCGACCCGGTGGAGGTTCTGGGGGCGTGACCTGTTGTGTGCTGCGTGCTGCGTAAGCAGCGGAAAATGGTCTGCAAATTTTTCTGCATCGTAAGGCGTGAAACGTAAAACGTGAGTTGAGTCGGATGCACTCGCGCTTTACGTTTCACGTTTCCTTTCTGAAAGCCCTCCCATGTTCCAAACCGGCGTAACTCGCAACTCGCAATTCGCAGTTCTTCTCGTCTATTTTCTCCTTGCCACCCTCTTCGCCGTCACTACCCCCGCCTGGCAGAACCCGGATGAACCGGCCCATTACAATTATATAGCTTTCGTCGCAACAGAAGGCCGACTGCCTGTGTTGCAGATGGGTGATTACGACGAAGCCTATTTGCAGCGCTTGAAGGACGAAAAGTTCCCGCCGGAACTCCCCATTGCACCCGTCCGCTACGAATTCCACCAGCCGCCCCTTTACTACATTCTAGCCGCGCCCGTCTACTGGCTGAGCGGGGGCAGTCTGCTGGCCCTGCGTCTCTTCAGCGCGCTGCTGGGCGCGGGGGCCATTTGGCTGCTCTCTCTTTGCTTCCAGACGGTCGTCCCGGAGAAGCCCGGTGTTGTCCTGGCCGCTACCGCCTTCGTCGCCTTCCTGCCTATGCACCTGGCGATCCTGTCTTCTGTCAACAACGACAGTCTGGCCGAGTTGCTGATTGCGGGCGGGCTGCTGGTGCTGCTGCGCTGGACGGCAGGCCGCGGACGACGGATGGCACGGCCGCAATCAGCAACTCGCAATTCTCAACTTCTTTGGCTCGGCGCAATTATCGGTCTCGGCTTCCTCACCAAAGCCACCGCCTACATTCTGCTCCCCGTCACACTTTTCACCCTTGCTACTGTCGCCTTTGCCCAATCCCCCAATCGCCCAGTTTCCACCCGCCTGCGCCGCATCCTGTCATCCTGTCACCCTGTCATCCTGTCATCCCTTCTCTTGGGCCTCCCCCTCTGGCTGCGCAACATCACCACCTACGGCGGGCTGGACTTTCTGGGCCTGGGCTGGCACGACCGGGTGGTGACCGGCCAGCCGACAACCGCGGATTGGATCGCGGCCAACGGTTGGCCCGCCTATGGGGAGCGGGCCTGGGACTTCACTTTCAAAAGTTTTTGGGGCGTTTTTGGCTGGTTGGGTGTTTTTATGGACGGCAGAATCTATACACTGCTGCTGATCTTCAGTGCAGTTGTCGGGGCTGGACTGGTGGCCGGGCTGTGGCGTGGGTGGACGGCGGACCGCGGACCGCAGGCCGCATCTATCCGCGACAATCCGCTTGATCCGCGTCATCCGCGTTCTATCGGACTCTTCGTCGCGCTCCTCCTGTTGGCCGGTGTGGCTGCCTCGTATGTCTGGTACAATCTGGGCTTTGTCCAGCACCAGGGCCGCTATCTCTTCCCCGCGCTCTTTTCCTTTGGGCTGCTCGTCGCGCTGGGCTGGCGGGAAGCGTTGCACCCGCCGACGAGTTTTGCCGTTGCCGGTCTGCTGCTGTTCTGGGCTGTTGTTCTGGCGGGAACAGGACTGGCCGCCGGTGCGTTGGACAAATGGACGCTGCTCTTTCTGGCCGGGGGAATGGGTGTGCTGCTGGTCAATGGGTGGCTGGATCGCATACCCGGCGGCACACGGCTGCGGCCAGTACTCTACGCCCTGCCTTTTGTGTCGCTAATCTTACTGGACGCGGCTATTCCCTTCCTGTATACTGTGCCTCAGTTGGCAGGCCATTTGGGGAGATAGTTCCATGAAGTCTGATTCTGATGTGCAAGCTGATCTATTCAGTGGTGCATTTGAATTCAGCCGTCACGCGTTTCAGAGGTCTGCTGAGCGCAATATTTCAAGCTTGGAGATACAAGAAGCTGGAGCAGCAATACAAGTCATTGAACGGTATCCCGATGTGAAATCCGCAGATAGCAGCAATCAGTGTCATTTGTGCGGGGGAAAGCGATTTGAGGAGATCTATACGGACGAAATCTTCAAAGTTGGGAAAAAGCATGTGCTGGTAGAGCACATTCCCGCCAGCCGATGCCGAAATTGCGGTGAATTGACCTTTAGTAAAGAGACAACAGAGCGGGTACGTCTGCTGCTGCACGAATCTCATCAACCCGCACGAACCTTGACCGTGGATGTCTTCGATCTTGCAACTGCCTGAATCCTATGCAAACTACCCTGCCCACCTACCGCGCCCGACCTGTACCCTTTCGCCGCTCCGCCGGAGATTTTGTCGCCATTTGGGCTGTGGTGGCGGCTCTCTCTGTGCTGGCCGCGGTGGCGGGCTGGCAATTCTGGCACACGGATCGCATCTTCACCGGCGTACAGGTGGCGGGCGTGCCAGTGGGCGGAATGACCCGCTCCGCAGCGATCCTGCACCTGAGCCGGGAGCTACGCTCGTTTCCCGTTGCCCCCCTGCCCATCGAGTTTGAGGATCGCACGTGGACACTGAGCAGCGACCAATTTAACGCACAGCCCGATCTGCTGGCCGCGGTCAACGCGGCCTATCTCATCGGTCGTCAGGGCAACGCCCAGGAAAATCTGAGCGCCCAGTGGCGGTCATTACTGGGCCAGCAGAACATCAGCCCGGCGTTGACGTTTGATGAATCGGCCATCCGTTATGCCATCAGCCAAATTGCCGCGGATGTGCGCCGCCCCGGCCAGGCCCAGATAACCATCGGCGATATGACCCTGCCCTCTGCGCCCGGTGTGGATGTGGGCATAGACAACAGCACGCGCCTGGTTCTGGCCCGTCTACAAAGCGGGGATAGACGCAATGTTGTCCTGCAAACTGCCCCCGTAGCGCCACCAGACGCACAGGCTAGTGCGGCTGACGCTGCGGCTTCCCGCCCGCCCGCTCTGCCGCTGATTGTGCAGGACGAAGCATCTGGACTCGTCTTTGCTCTCGACCCAGCCACTCGCCAGCGCCTCTTGCCCAATGGGCCGGGCGGAAGCGTCAACGAAGCCGCGCTGGAGGAAATTATCGACGGCTGGGCCAAAGAAATCTACGTCCCGGCCCAAGATGCTCGTCTGCGTTTTGATGTAAACGCAGGCCGCCCGGTGGTGATAAAATCCAGTATGGCTGGGCGACAGTTGAATGTGGAGGCCACCATTGCGGCCATCCGCGGCGCGCTGGAAAGCGGCCAAAACCAGGCCCCACTGCCCGTGGAAGCTGTAGCACCCAAAGTAGACGCCAATCGAATCGACGAAATGGGCATCCGGGAATTGGTTGCCAACGGGACGACCTATTTTGCCGGGAGCAGCCTGGCCCGCATCCGCAATATCGAAGTGGCAGCCGAAAAATTTGAGGGCGTCGTCATCCCGCCCAACGGCATTTTCAGCTTCAATTCCATTGTGCAGGATGTGAGCGCGGCCAACGGCTTTGAAGATTCGCTCATCATCTGGGGCGACCGCACCGCGGTGGGTGTGGGCGGCGGTGTCTGTCAGGTGAGCACGACGGCTTTCCGTTCGGCTTTTCTGGCCGGTTTTCCCATTGTCGAGCGCTACAATCACGGCTATGTGGTCAGTTGGTATGGCGAGCCGGGGATGGACGCTACCATCTACACCCCGTCGGTCGACTTCAAATTCCGCAACGATACCAGCGCCTATCTCCTCGTCCAGCCGGTGGTAGACAGCGTAAACGGAACCATCAGCTTCCTCTACTACGGCACAAAGCCAGACCGTCAAGTCACAGTTAGCCAGCCTATTATCAGCGATGTGGTGGAGGCCGGCGATCCCGTCTATCAGGAGGACGAGAGCCTGGCGGTGGGGCAAATCAGACAGGTGGAGACAGCCAAAAATGGGCTGACCGTCACAGTGGAGCGCACGATTGTGGAAAACGGCCAAAGCCGGGTGGACAAAATTGTCTCCGTCTATCAGCCGTGGAGCGCCGTCTTTCTGGTGGGGCCGGGTACACCCATTCCCGGTCAGGAACAGTCCACAACCCCCTGACAGGACAGACGACCGCGCGGGTCTGTGGAGTCGCCAGATCAACAAAAAGGAGGGTGACCGATTCGTCCGGTTGCCCTCCTTTTCTTCTACACCCCTCTACTACTGGAACTTTGTTGTCCATCGGGTGCGTTCCAGTCCCAGGCTGCCCTTATAACAACAGTACAGTACAGTAGCGCCGCGGGTAGTCACGAAGTACGCAGATACTTTCGGAAAACTTGTGCTATACTCGGTCAGCACCGCGTGAAACACATGCAGTCAATAGCTGCTATGCCCTGCAAACTTTCACTGAAATCTTTGGTACGCAGGAGGGAAAAATGCGCCACAACCCAATTGTATTGTCCGCCGAATCCAAAAAGAGAGCCGACCCAACAGCCGAGACCGCCAGCGCCCAGGCGCAGAAAGGCGCAGCACAGAAACGCCAGGGCCGAAGAATGCTTCTGCAGGGGGCGGGGGTGCTGGCTGCATCCGCCGCGGCCACTGTGGCCCTGTCGCCGCACCGGGCGAGCGCATCGCCCACCAGCCAGGAAGGGGATGCCGTCCCCGCCATGCGCACCATCCGCTATCGGCCTCAGGCCAGGACCGGTGTGGCCGCGGGCAAGCCCACCCCGCCGCCGGTTGCGGTGATTGCCCTCAACCGGATGGGCTTCGGCCCCCGTCCCGGCGACATCGACGCCTTCAATGCCCTGGGCAGCACCGATGTGGAGCGGCTGACCGCTTATGTGGATCAGCAGTTGGACCCAGCCAGCATCGACGACAGCGCCTGCGACGCGGTGATTGCCAGCTACGGCTTCGAGACACTGGGCAAATCCCAGACCCAACTCTGGGCAGATCACATCAAAAGCGACGCGGCCAAAGATTGGCGCTACCGCCGCCTGCCCGTGTGGGAGACCGAGCGGGTGGCCTTTGTGCGCCTGCTCCACAGCCAACGCCAGTTGACCGAAGTGCTGGCCGATTTCTGGCACAATCATTTCAATGTCTACGGCTGGGATTCGTGGATTCAGTCCACATTCGTCCACTACGACCGGGATGTGATTCGGGCCAATATGTTGGGTAATTTCCGCAAAATGTTGGGCGATGTGGCCCGCAGCCCGGCGATGCTCTACTATCTGGACAACCAGACCAATTCCGGCGGCAACCCCAACGAGAACTACGCGCGGGAACTCTTCGAACTGCACGGCCTGGGCGCGGAAAACTATTTTGGCGTGCGCAAAACGACCGACCCGGAAATTGTGGATGGAGACGGCAAGCGCAAGGGCTACATCGACAGCGATGTCTACGGCGCAACCACCTGTTTCACCGGCTGGCGGGTGGACACAGAGACGGGTCTCTTCAAATTCGACGCGGCCAGCCATTTTCCCTACACAAAAGTTGTGATGGGCCAGATCATTGAAGATTTTCTGGGAGAACAGGACGGCAATATCGTGCTGGACCTGCTCGCCAATCACCCTGGCACAGCCCGCTACATCGCCCGCAAGCTCTGCCGCCGCCTGGTCAGCGACGACCCGCCAGAGAGTCTGGTGCAGGCCGCGGCCGATGTCTTTCACGCCAACCGGGAAGCACCGGACCAGCTCAAAAAAGTGGTGCGGGCCATCCTTCTCTCCGAGGAATTTCGCACCACCTGGGGTGACAAGATTCGGCGTCCCTTCGACTTTGCCGGCGCGCTGCTGCGGGCTACCGGCTGCAATCACGACACCAAACAGGAGAACTTCTTCTGGTGGTACAACGCCATGGGCCAGCCCCTCTTTGCCTGGCATCCGCCCAACGGCTATCCCGATGTGGCCCCGGCCTGGAACAGCACAATGCCCATGCTCCAGCGCTGGCGTTTTGTCAACGATATCCTGGAATGGAAGATCGGCGGCGAGGGTGGGGACAAAGACGACAAACGGATTGTGGTGGACGGCGTGATGCCCGCGGAAGTCACCACACCGGAAGCGATTGTGGACTTCTGGAGCCAGCGTCTGCTGGGCTATATTCTGCCGTCGTCTGAACGCACGGAGATTGTCGAATTTATGGCCTTTGGCCGGGGCACAGGCAGCGACCTGCCCCCGGACCAGATCGGCGAGCGGCTGCGTTATATGATTGGCCTGATTTTGATGTCGCCCTCTTTCCAGTGGCGCTAGAAAGCGAGAAAATACGATGACAACGAACGGAATTTCACGACGGGGCTTTCTGGTGGGCTGTTCCGCCGCGATTGCCGGTATGGCCGGAGCAAAACTGACCCACGTGGCCTTTGGCAGCCCGGACGCGGAGCCGAATCAGGAGGTGCTGGTCGTCGTTTTCCTGCGCGGCGGGATGGACGGTCTCTCGCTGGTTGCGCCCATCGCCGGGGCGGATCGGGGCTACTACGAAGCGGCCCGGGAGCGGCTGGCCCTGCCCGTGACCGGTGACAACAAAGCCCTCGATCTCAACGGGCTGCTGGGGTTGAACGCCGCGGCCGCGCCCTTCCACGAACTCTATCAGGCGGGCAAGGCGGCTGTGGTCCACGCCGCGGGGCTGACCAGCGACACCCGCTCCCATTTTGACGCAATGCAATATATGGAGTTGGGCACGCCGGGGAGCAAAAGCAACACCACCGGTTGGCTCACCCGCCATCTCTCCACCGCAGGCAACCTGCCCGCCAATATTATTGCGCCAGCCGTGGCAGCCAGCGGCTCCACCCCCACTTCTCTGGCTGGCAGCCGGGAGGCCATCGGTATGACAAAACCGAAGGATTTCAACTTCAACGGCCACTGGTTCTACCGCAACTGGCAGCGCATGGCCCTGCGCAATATGTACAACGGCACCACCTGGCTACACAGCGCAGGGACCCAAACCCTGGACGCCGTCGATGTGATTGAATATGCCGACCCGTCCAACTACACCGCGGAAAACGGCGCAATTTATCCGGGCAACAGCTTTGGGACCAGCCTGCAAACCGTGGCCCAGATGATCAAACTCCAGTTGGGTATGCGCATCGCCACCATCGATCTGGGCGGCTGGGACACCCACGAATATCAGGGCGATTCGGGCACGGGCTACTTTGCCGGGCAGATCACCAGTCTGACCCAGGGGCTGCACGCGCTGATGACGGACCTCTCCAATTCCGGCGGCACGGATCACAGCAAACGGCTGACGGTTGTGGTGATGAGTGAGTTTGGCCGCAGCTTTAAAGAGAACGCCAGCCGGGGCACGGATCACGGCCACGGCAACGCCATGCTGCTGGTGGGGGGCGGCATCAACGGCGGGCAGGTCTACGGCCAATGGCCGGGGCTGCATACGGACCAGTTGTACGACCGGCGGGATTTGGAGATCACCACCGACTACCGCCGGGTGTTGAGCGAAATTCTCATCCGCAAACTGGGCAACCCCCATTTGGGCACAATCTTCCCCGGCTATACCGGTTACGACCCCTTGGGGATCGTCCAGGGCAGCGATCTGACACCGGTCTACACGCCGGTGACACCCACGCCCACGCCCACGGCAGTGGCAACACCCAATCCCAACGACAACAATTTGGGCAATAAGAATCGCATCTACCTGCCGGGGGTAAGCCGGTAGTAGACAGAAAAAAGTCCCCGACACTTTGGAAAGTGCCGGGGACTTTTTGGTCTACACAAAGTTGGGGGGATGTACTTCGCTCTCCCCACAGAAATCCTACACGGGGACATTCTCTGATCGCCACTGGCTCTGCCTTCTGGTGATGATAGCATCCTTATAATCAGGCCAGTTACGCAATGTTTCTGGATCAAAATCTGCACCGGTAGGCCACTCCAGACAGCCAGCGTAGTCGCTGAGTTGGACTTGTTCAAACAACTCTTTGTCGCGCAGAGGACCAAAAACAGGCCCGTATAGAACCGGCAAGAAGTCAATCGTTTGCTCGCTGCCATCGTCAAAGCAAATCCGTAACGTATAAGCACCGACGATCTCAAACTTTGTAACTCGGAATAATTTATGCCGCTGCATCCCTAAATTCCTCCTTCAATTTTATCCGTCGGTAATCCATTCCTGGCCTGATTCCAATTGTGCATCAACTCTTCCTAATGGACTTCAGCCCACCCCAAAACAATGTGTTGCTGGCGTCGCGGAAGATTTCCTTCATACAGAGCAGGCGGATCGATCGTAAATAATGCGACATACTCGCCATAGTAGGCGTGAAAGTGGGGATGATGCTGATCGTCATAGTACATTCGGATTTTGATTCCGTGGAATCGGGAGATCTCTGGCATGAAACCTTCCATTGCGTAAAGGTCTGCGATGCCTCGATTATACCACATTTGTGATAGACTTCTCCGCAGATAAGTTTATTGCAGCGTCAACAAAGTTTTTTGGGGTTAGAAGTTCGACTTTTCAGAAAAGTCGAACTTCGGCAGTCGAATAATTTTGTTGTAGGCGCTGCTTGTAGCTGCGCAAGGGACGAATGCCCCTTCGGCTGCCTGTGCAGTTCAAAACTGCACCTACGGTAACGTCGAATCACTTAATTTACAGTGTATTTATTCCGCACTTTGAAAGATTTTTGCTATGACTACACCCTACATCCCCACCGGTGACTACACCCTCCTCGATTCTGGCGGCGAGCGCAAGCTGGAGCAGATCGGCGATGTGCGCCTGGTGCGCCAGGCCCCCCAGGCTGTGTGGAGTACCCGCCTGCCCGCAGCCGAATGGCAGGCCGCGGATGCGGTCTATGAACGGGACAGCACCGGCGGCGGCGACTGGCAGTTTGGGCAGAAGATGTCCCGACGGATGGAGATTCTCTACGCCAATCTGCACTTCCAGATCAAACTGACCGATTTCGGCCATCTGGGGCTTTTCCCCGAACAGGCACAGAATTGGGAATGGATGCGTGGCCTGATCCGCGACCGGCTGCAGCGCACAAACGGGCGCAACCTCCACGTACTCAACCTCTTCGCCTATACAGGCGGCAGCACCCTGGCGTGCAGCCAGGCCGGCGCGCATCTCGTCCACGTGGACGCGGCCAAAGGGGTGGTGGACTGGGCCAAAGAGAATGCCCGGCTCAGCCGCCTGGAAGAGCGCCCCATCCGCTGGCTGGTGGACGACGCGCTTAAATTCGTCAAGCGCGAAGCCCGCCGGGAGAATCGCTATCAGGGCATTATTCTGGACCCGCCCAGTTTTGGCCGGGGACCCAAAGGCGAAGTCTTCAAAATTGAGAACGATCTGCTGCCCCTGCTGGAAGCCTGCCGGGAGATTCTGGCCCCGGACGCACTCTTTTTCCTGCTCAGTTGTCACACCCCCGGCTTCACCCCCACCACCCTGCGCAACGAAGTGCTGGAAGTGGTGGAGCGCTGGGGCGGACAGGTAGAAGAAGGCGAAATGCTCATCCCCGAACAGTCGGGGCGAATGCTGCCCAGCGGTTCCTATGCCCGTTGGCGGGCCGACAAGTAAAACAGCAGACACAGCAGCACATATGCACATCACCAGCCCTGGCAACCCCCGCATCAAAAATGTCGTGCGTCTGACGGCCAACCGCCGCCAGCGGGAGCAGTCCCGGCAGACGATTGTCGAAGGCAGCCGGGAAGTGCGTCGCTGTCTGGACGCGGGCGTTATCCCCGCCGAAGCTTATCTCTGCCCGGAACTCATCGCGGCAGACGATCAGGACATTGCCCATCGTCTCTCGCAACTTGCCCCCCGCCATGCACAGATCGCCACTGTTCCCCCCGAAATATTTGCCAAAATAGCCGTGCGCGGTGACAGCGGCGGCCTTCTTCTCGTCATCCCCTACACCCGGACCCGTCTGAACGATCTGCCCCTCTCGGCCAATCCCTTTTTGGTGGTGGTGGAAGGCGCGGAGAAACCGGGCAATGTGGGCGCGATTCTGCGCACAGCCGACGCGGCCGGGGTGGACGGGCTGATTCTCTGCGCGGGGGGGACGGACCTGCACAACCCGAATGTGATCCGGGCCAGTCTGGGCACACGCTTCACAGTGCCCGTGGCCGAAGCCCCCACCGCGGAGGTCATCGCCTGGCTGAAGGAGCGGGGGATTGTGGCAGTGGCGGCCACGCCGGATGCAACGGCAGCCTACACAGAGGCAGACCTGACCGGCCCGGTGGCGATTGTCACCGGCAGCGAGGCCGAGGGGCTAAGCGATGAGTGGCTGGCCGCGGCCGCGGCCACAGTCACCATTCCCATGCGGGGCGTGGCCGACAGCCTGAATCTGGCGACATCCACCGCGCTGCTGCTCTACGAAGTGGTGCGCCAGCGGGGATAGGCGATTCAAAACCGCGGTTTGTCCACAGATTTCACAGATGGACACAGATTTAATTCGTGTTATCTGCAAAAAACTGCGCCATCTGTGGACATAGATATTCACGCAGCCATCGGTTTGCGGGTCTCAATCGTATAGTACGCGGCGAAAAAGGCCAGATCGCCGGTCTTTTCCAGTCGCTCCTGCAGGGCGAAAAGATCGGCCTGGTGGGTGGCGACGGTGAAGTTCGGCACTTCCCAGGGCACACACTTGAGATAGTAGACGATCGCGCCCACATCGGTGAAGCGCAGTTTCCCCGCCCATTCCTGCACCTGCACAATCTCCAACCCCGCGGCCTGCAGCCGGGGCACATAGCGTTCCGGCGTGGCGTCCGGCCACTGGGGGGTTGCGCCAAAATAGGCCATCAGGTCGTGGGTCCACATGCCGTGGACCTGCTGGGTGAGAAAGCGGCCACCGGGCGCAAGGATGCGGGCAATCTCCGCGGCGTTGAAGGCCGAGTGGCGGTTGAGCACCAGAGCGAACTCGCCGTCGGCAAAGGGCAGTGGGTCCTCGTCGGTGATGCGCACATCCACTACTGCCACACCCAGCGGCTCCAGCCGCTGGCGGGCCAGGGCCAGATTGGGCGGATATTCCTCGGTGGCTACCACCCGTCCCGGCCAGTGGGGCCGCATTTCTAACAGACGTTCGCCGCCACCCGTGTCCATATCCAGCACAGAGTCCGCGGCGTCCATCAGTTCGCAGGCCCGCTCAATGTAGTCCCAGGGCAGAGGGTCTTCGTTCATCCGCCCGGCCAGATAGGAGAAGTCCCAGCCGATGAAAGGCTGGCGTTCTTCCTCCTGCCAGGTGCTCAGCAGTTCTGCACGATTCTTCTGCATCGCTCACTCCAGATAGACGCGGATATTTTTGAGGGTATAGACAGGCACAAAGGGAAAAAGCACGGGAACCGTACGAATGAATGTCTGGTAATCGGCCCGGCTTCCGTAACGTTCGCCCTGTTTCTCCTCCAGCCGTTTGGTCGATCCCAGCATAATCAGCACAATGCAGACCAGACCAACCAGCCCAATCACCCAGTGCAGCCACGAATGGTAGGCCGGTATCCCCACCACCCACGTGCCCACCCAAAAGAGAATCTCGCCCAGATAGTTGGGGTAGCGCACGAATTCATAGACCCCTGTATCACAGAACCGATGGGGAAACAGCGCCTTGTAATTCGACTTCTGCTTATCGGCCAGCGCCTCCAGCCCCAGTCCACCGGCCATCACCAGCAGGCCGAAAATCTGCACCCCCAGACCCACCCCGCCGGGCAGACCGGCTGTGTCGGCCAGGGTAAAGAGAGCGGGTGCAAACATCGCCACATAGAGCAGCGAAACCCCGACCCAAATCAGAATCTTGCGTGCGCCGGTGATGTGCGCGCTGCGTTCCGCCACCCCCACCAGTTCTCTGCGGTACGAGGGCTGGAACTCGCGTTGAATCAAAAAGACGCCCAGCCGCACACCCCACAGAAAAAGTAGCACATTCTGGGCTATTGCTACCCAATGCAGCCCGTCGCGATAGAACAGCGGCAATGCCACAGACATCGCCACAATCGAAAAGGCATAGCCGACGCTGATGAAGTAGACAACCCGGCGAAACCCCAGGGCAGAAATGAGCAACGCCAGAGCAAAGGCTTGCAGTAGCTGGGGGATGGGGAGAGAAGTGGTAGGCACAATAACCTCTGATGGATGGGGTACATTGAAAAAAGTCATAAGCCGAGTTTTTATAACTTACAAAATAGACCGGGCAAGCACAACACGACGCATCGAGCCGCTCAGCGCCCAAAATCTATTGCCCGATCTATTTTTTAATCCACAACAAGCCGGACCTACAAATTACGAATCCAACGCGGGATTTGGGTTGCGCGGTACGCAAAACTCGTAGATCACGCTTGTCGCGTGACGGACATCCAATACCCCCTCGCGGCCGGAGTACACAGCCGAATCGCACACGGACGATACCCCCGTATCCCGCACGCGGAGGGGTACGGGCTACTTGCCCGGCTGCAAGTCGGACCTGCAAAGTGGAGTCTATCAATTACTCAACTTGTGAATGAAGGGAAAACGATTCGTCGTTCCGGATAGACTCTGTCATAGCTTCGTTTCTACCAATCGGCCACGCTGCCGTCCTGCTCGTAGAAGAACTCGCCGCCCAGTTCTTCCGTGTATTCGATGTTCTGCTCGGCTTCGGCTGTGTTGATTTCGAAGCCCAGTCCCGGTGCTGTGGGCAGTTCGATGTAGCCGTCGACCACCTTCCAGTCATCCACCAGCAGCCCGTCGCCCAGGCTGCGGTCCACCTGCTCCTGCACCAGAAAGTTGGGCACAACCGCGTCCACCTGCATACACGCGGCCAGGGCCACCGGGCCGATGGCGCAGTGGGGAAGGATGTGCATATAGTAGACCTCGGCCATATTCGCCACCCGTTTTAGCTCGGAAATGCCGCCCACGTGGGAGACATCGGGCTGAATGTAGCTGACCGCCTGCTTCTCGAAGACATCCCGAAAGGCCCAGCGGGTGAGCAGCCGTTCACCGGTGGCAATAGGGAAAGGCACGTGATCGGAGACCTGTTTGAGCGCGTCCACATTTTCCTGGGGCACGGGTTCCTCCACAAACATGGGGCGCATCCCCTTCAGTTCGTGGCAGATTTCAATCGCCAGCCCCGGCGTCATTTTGCCGTGGAAGTCGAAGCATAACTCTACTTCCGGCCCCACCCACTCGCGCATGAGATAGGCTTTCTTCACAAAATCGTCGATGACCGCGGGCGGCTCGTGGCCGCGCCATTTGCCACCTGGCCCGGATTTGTAGGCGGTGTAGCCGCTCTGTTGCAGCATTTCCAGCCGCTCGCGGGAAGCACGCAACCCCTCGTCGCTCATATCCCGGATGCCCCAGTGGGCGTAGACCCGGATGCGATCCCGCACCGCGCCGCCCATGAGCGCATAGGCGGGCGCGTCGTAGTATTTGCCGGCGATATCCCACAGGGCCTGATCCAGGCCAGAGAGCGCGGTCATCAGCACATTGCCACCCCGGAAAAAGGCGGAACGGTAGATGTGTTGCCAGTGGTGTTCGATGCGCAGGGGGTCTTTGCCGATGAGATAGTCGGCCAGCTCCTCCACCGCGGCGTGGACGCTTTTGGGTTTGCCTTCCAGTGTGGTTTCACCCCAGCCCACCAGCCCGTTGTCGGTGGTAATCTTGACCAGACGGGTGCGGGGGCGGGGAAAGAATTGATCGATGCGTGTGATTTTCATTGGGGGTGTCCTCTCTGAGTGTGTGTAGGTTGGGTTGTCCCGGCCCGACGAGATAGCAGGTCCAGTCAGCCTGCGTCGGGGCAACCCAACAGGCGCAGGCGAAAGTATGAATGACGGCTGTTGGGTTCTTTCGGCGTGAACTGATGGGAATGGTCCAAATCCCTTGCCGAAAGAACCCAACCTACTCGTCAGCCGGTGTGCGCAGTTTGCGCATGGGTCGTTGCTGATAGCTGTGCGCGGCCAAGGCTTCCTCGTCCATATCCACGCCCAGACCGGGCGCGGTGGGCAGGGCGACATAACTGTCTTTGGCCACAATCGGCGTGCGGTTGTAGAGGTTGGACATCTCCTCGAAGTTGACAAAATACTCCCCAATCAGAAAATTGGGCATGGCTGCCACCCCGTGAAGCATCGCGGCCAGACCGACCGCGGTGCTGTTGTAGCCGTGGGGCGCAATCGCCACGTGATAGGCTTCGGCCATCGCGGCGATCTCCCGCAGTTCCAGAATGCCGCCGCAGTTGCACACATCCGGGTTGAGAATATCCGCGGCCCGCTTCTCGAAGACCGGGCGAAAATCGTTTTTGGTGTAGAGTTCCTCCCCCGTCACCACCGGCAGGCTGATGTTGCGCCGCACTTCGGCCAGGCTATCCAAATCCTGGGCCGAGACCGGTTCCTCGTACCAGAAGGGGCGATAGGGTTCCAGCAGCCGGGCCACCCGGATAGCGTGCATGGGAGCCAGCCGCCGGTGGACCTCCACCAGAATCTCCACATCCGGGCCGACGGCCTCCCGCACCGCGGCGATACGGGCCACGGCCGCGGCTTCCTCGGATTTGTCGATCCAGGCGCGCCAGGGGCCGGGAAAGGGGTCGAACTTCAGCCCGGTGAAACCCTTGGCAACCGTCGCGGCGGCGGCTTCCGCGGCCTGCTCCACTGTGCCGCCCCCGCCCCAGCCGTTGGCGTAGACGCGAATCTTCTCCCGGAACGCGCCGCCCAGCAGATTGTAGACCGGCTGGCCCGCGGCTTTGCCCGCGATGTCCCACAGGGCCTGCTCGATGGCGCTGATGGCGCAGAAGAGTTCCAGGCTGCCCCGCTTGCCCGCAAAATCGTTGTAGGCCATAAAGCAGAAGTGCTTGATATTCAGCGGGTTACGTCCCTCCACATAGCGGGCCAACTCCCGAATCTGCACCTCCAGCTGCCGGTCCCGGTCCAGTTGGGTGTAGGCTTCGCCCCAGCCGTGGAGTCCCTCGTCGGTCTCCACTTTGACAAAGAGCCAGTGTTTGGCCGAGCCGGAATCGACCAGATAGGTTTTGAGGTTGGTGATTTTCATGGATTCTCCTGGGGTGTGGGTGGAGATTGGGTCTTTAGAGATTGGAGATCGATAGATTGTGCGTCGGACAAAACCCGTTGCAGGAAGAACGGTAACGCAGTTGGGCGTTGCGCGCAAGTGGACGCTCCGATTCGTTTCAACGCTCTATCGCTCTCCCGCTTCACCCACCCCACCGTCACCACCCAGGCCAGGCTAATCTCTACGATCAACAACGCAGAGAAACCGATGCTGTGATAGAAGAGATCCATCGCGACATACCACTTTTCAGGACAGGAGCAGAGTGAATGACCACCCATTCGGTTGTACTCAAAGAGACCCCAGTTGCATATCCCGAGGGGTTCCCGCAAATGTTGAAAATGTCAGATATGGAATTTGTGGCAGAGATACGCGTGCTGGCAGCAGCCAAACCCTACGAGATGAGCCGGTTGACGGCAGGTAAAGCCGCTCAACCCGCCCCGAAAAACCGGGCGATGTACGATCTGCCTGCCACCTGAATTGACAGAAATCCCTTCGCTGCTTAGGATGGACCGGTTGAGGGCGGTTCTCCATTGGCCCATTTTCATTTACCTTTATGTTTACTTTTTTGTGAGATATTCTGATGAATTGGCGCATCGTTCCACTCTGTTTGCTCCTTCTCTTGTTCCCTCTGGCTGCCTGTGTATCCCAATCCACCCCCAGCGGAAGCCAGGAAGCAATCCACACCGAAACCGTCCAAACTGATGCTATGGACAGCCTGCCCGCGCTGACCCCTGCTGATCTGAAACCTGGCGAAAAACTCCGGGTAGTGGCTACGACAAATCTGGTGGCGGATGTCGTAGGCCGCGTGGGCGGAGACGCCATCCACCTGACTGGCTTGCTGCCGCCGGGCGCGGACCCCCACGGCTATCAGGCCGCGCCCGCCGATCTGCGTGCCATCAACGACGCGCACCTGCTTTTTGTCAACGGGCTGGGGTTGGAAGAGTCGCTGGTCTCAATTTTACACGAAGCCCAGGCCCGGACAGTTGCGGTGAATTTGGGGGTGGAGACAATTCAGGGGATCGACGGCCCAGACCACGCGGACGAGCACAGCCGCGGGGCCAATCCCCACACCTGGTGGAGCGTGGCCGCGGTGGAACAGTGGACCCGAAACATTGAGCAGGCCCTGGCCGCGGTGGACCCCACCCACGCGGAGCAGTACGCGGCCAACGCCAATGCCTATCGTTCCGAACTGGCCGGGCTGCGGGACGAACTAGACAAACTGGTCGGCCAGCTACCCCCGGAAGATCGCAAACTGGCAACGGATCACGACACACTGGCCTATTTCGCCCGGGATTTCGATTTTCAGGTGGTGGGGCTGGTCGTCCCCTCTTTCAGCACCCTGGCCGAACCTTCGGCCAAACACCTGGCCGCGCTACAGGACCAAATCCGGGCGGAGGATGTGCGGGCGATCTTTGTGGGGTCAACTGTCAATCCTCGCCAGGCCGAGCAACTGGCCCAGGATTTGGGCATCCGGGTGGTTCCCCTCTTCACCGATTCCCTGAGCGCGCCCAACGGACCCGCGCCCAACTATCTGGCTTTTATGCGTTATAACGTGGCCGCAATTGTGGCCGCGCTGGCCCAACCCTAGGGCAGACGAATGGACGCCCTTCTACCCGACACTGGCAAGCAGTGTAGCAAATTCTGTCGCATCTGCCGGGGCTAGAAAGGGGCGCAGACTATCGAACATTGCTTTTGCCTCGGTCAGCAGACGGGCGGCCTGCTCCCTTTCCCCCCGCGCCAATGCCACGGCTCCCAGCCCAACCAGACAGCGGGCTTCCATATACTGATTACCAGCAGCCTGATGAACCACCAGACTCTCCGAATAGAGCGCGGCCGCCTCGTCCCAGCGCCCTTGCCGCCGGGACACCTGCCCTAAATGGTGTTGGGTAATAGCAATTGCTTCCCGGTTGCCCAACACGCGGAAGTGATGCAGGGCTTCGCGCCAGCAATCCCCCGCGCTCGCCAACTCTTCGGCCAACCAGTAAGCCTCGCCCAGCAGTTCCAATCCCCAGGCAATATCCGGCTTTTGCTCCAACGTGCGGGCCAGGGTGAGCGCTTCGTCAAAACATGCAATCGCCGCCGGATAGGCTCCCTCTCCCACAGCCAATTGACCCTTCTGATACAGAGAAAATATCGTTCCCGGCACATCGCCAATCCCGCGATAGATCGCAAGACTCTCTTCCAACAAAGTATAGAGACCCGCCCGGTCTGCCTGGGGGTTGAACACATCCACATGCGCCAAAGAGGTGAGGATATCGGCTGCGTGTAGCTCATCGCCCACGGCCCGAAAGAGAAGGAGACTCTCCTGAAAAAGGTCAATCGTCCGCGACCGCTCGTGCCGGTCATAGGCCACCCATCCGGTCAGGCGCAGACTTTCTGCCAGACCGGCCTGATCCCCCAAAGAACGGGCCAGCACCGCTGCTTCCTCCAGCCGTTTTTCTGCCTCATCCAGTTCGCTTTGCTGGGCCAATAACTGCCCCAGCGCGTTGAGCGCCCGCACCCGTTGCCGGGAAGGGATGGAAGTGGCGGCCAGCGCCCGGCCCAGCCACATCTGCCCTTCGTCGTTATAGCCCCGGCTGTACCAGAACTCCTGTAGTGTCCCGGCCAATGCCACGGCCATCTCCGGCTGATGCTGCACGGCCCAGGCCAGGCCACCCCGCAGGTTTTCTATCTCTCTATCCAGCCTGGCCAGCCAATGGGGGCGGGCGGCTGTACGCATGGCCATATCAGCCCGTTGGGTCAGTGCCAAAAGCCATGCGGTGTAGCGGGTATGGGCGGCCAGCGCTTCCCCCGCGATCGCCAACTGTTCCCGAGCAAAGTGACGCAGAGATTCCAATAGGCGGTAGCGGGTCTCCTCGCCCTGGCGCTCCTGTTGCAAAAGGCTATGGGCGACCAGAGAAGCAAGGCCCGTGGAATCCATGCCGAGTCCGGCCACCCCTTCTCCGTCAAAAAAGGCGGCAAAGACACCCAGCCAGCGAAAGAGTTGCTGTTCATCGGGCGCGAGAAGCAGATAGCTGCGGCGGATGGCCGCGGTCAGGGTGCGCTGATGGGGTGGCAGATGGGTTGGGCCATCCCGGAGCAGGGCCAGTGGCTCTTCGCTCAATCCCGCCAAAAGCGCTTGGGGCGACAGCGTGTCCATGCGGGCCGCGCTCAGTTCCAGGGCCAGGGGCAGATAGTCCAACCGCTGGCAGATGGCCGAAACGACCTCCCGTTCTTCCGCGATGGGCGAAAAATTCTCCTGCACTGTTCGGGCACGCTGGACAAAAAGGTCCAGCGCGGCTTCGGGGGCCAGCGGCTGCACCCGCACCCGCTGTTCGATGCGCAGGTGCAGCCTTTCCTGGCTGGTGACGAGGGCGCGCAGACTGGGGCATTCGGCCAGCAGTTCGGCCACCAGCCAGCGGGCCGGGATAATCTGCTCGAAATTGTCCAGCACCAGCAGCATCTCCTTGCGGCGCAGATGGCCGACAAGCCGTTCTGCCGTAAACTTCTCCTGCTCCACAGACAGACCGATGGCACGGGCCAGCGTGGGCAGGAGAAGGGCAGGATCATCCAGCGCGGCCAGCATAACAAAGATGGCACCATTGCGCCACGCGCTGTGCAGGCGCACTGCAATCTCCAGCGCCAGGCGGCTTTTGCCAATACCGGGCGGACCGAGAAGAGTCATCAGCCGCCCGCTGTGGCCCAGCAACCGGTTGCAAAGGGCGCGCACCTCTGCGTCCCGGCCCACCAGCGGGGTCGGCGGCGTGGGCAGATGGAACGGGTTGTTCTGCAAAGGGGACAAATAATTACGCCGGGTGGCAGTGATCTGAGGGGGCGGCGGCTCCCTGCGCAAGAGGGCGGCTGCCTCCACCAGTCGAGCGGCCAGTGCGGGTTCGTCCTGCAAACCCAGCGCGGGGATGAAGCGTTGGGCCACCGTTTCTACATCGGGCCGGCGGCTCTCCTTTTCCAGGCTGGAAATGGTGGAGATGCTGTAGCCGACCGCCGCGGCCAAATCGCTTTGGGTCATGCCCGCTCGCTTGCGCATCTGGCGCAGGAGTGGACCAAAAGTGGGGAGAAAGGGCTGTGTCATAGGCGTAGTATACCAGAAAGTTGCCGTATGCGATTTGTGTAAAAATCGCCCCATTTAGCCCGCAGCCTGTGCTATTCTCCCCCTATGCGCCACAAAATCTATCGCTCGTTCCAAATCGTCGTCACCGAGGCGTGGACTGTTATCTGGGCTGAGGATGCAGCGCCCCTTGCACCAGCAGCGGGCCAGCACGTCATCGAATGGGACGAGGGCGAGACTGCGCCTGAGACGATTGTGTTGCGCCGTCGGGCGGATGGGTTCGGGTGGTCGGCGAAGAGAGTTGATGATACCTTCTCAGGAGAATCAAAATGATCCAGATTACACTGCCACACCGCGCCGTGCGCGCCGTATCTATGACGCTCTTGTCTCTCGTCATCGCCCTGCTGCTGGGCGGGAATCTGTCCCGCCCGGCAAAGGCCGTGACCAGCGCAGATGGGGTGGTCAGTCCGCCTTGTGGCGAAGCCGAATTCAACGCAGCCCTGACCGCTGTCCAGGCAGGCGGCGGGGGGACACTCACCTTTAGCTGTGGCACGTCTATTCTCCCAATCAGCGGCGAAAAGGTGATCAGCAGCCCGGTGATTATCGATGGCGGCGGCAGTATTACATTGGATGGCGGGGGCGACACCCGCTTTTTCAAAGTATTGGGCGGCGGCAACCTGACCTTGCGCAATATTGTGCTGGATAACGGCTTTTCGGGGGATGACTACGGCGGCTCAATTTATGTCAACCCGACGGGCATTCTCAACCTGGAAAACAGCACCATTCGCAACAGCGCCACCAACGGCTGGGCGGGCGGGGCCATCATCGACTTCCAGGGCGTTGTGAACCTGACAGACAGTGTAATCGAGAGCAGCCAGTCCAACTACGGGGCCATCAATAGCACAGGCACGCTGACTCTGCTGCGCACCGTCCTGCGCAACAACACGGCCACTGTGGGGGGCGGGGCTATGAGTGTCGGCGGCACAACGGTCATCCGTGACAGCCGAATTGAGGGAAATGATGCGCCGGAAGGCGGGGCACTATACCTCAACGGCTCCGTCACTATTCAGAACAGCACAGTCGTGACAAATACGGCCATCCAGGGCGGGGCGATGTACATCGCCGCCACTGGGGATGTGCAGATTGTGGACAGCCAATTGATGCAAAATTCGGTGGATGGCTCAGTGGCCGCCGAGACCAACGGCGGCGCGATTTTCAACTTCGGCAAATTGACTGTCCGGGGCAGCACCTTTGAAGCCAATACTGCGCTTGGCTATGGGGGAGCAATTCAGGCAAATCCCGGCTCTGGTGAGACAGACATCCAAGTGTATACGTCTACATTCGCGGCCAATCAGGCCGGCGAGCGTGGGGGCGCTATCGACAACCGCCGGGGGAGTTTGACGGTTGTCAACAGTACGTTTAGCGACAACGGCGCGGGAACTGGCGGCGCGATCCAGAATTTTCTGGGGCCTGTCAATCTCTATTACGTCACCCTGGCAGGCAACAGTGGCGGTGTGGGCGGTGTGCTGGATCAGACAGCGCTTGCGGGTTATGTGAGCGACAGCCGCCAGCGCTTCAATCTTTACCACACCGTTTTGGCGGGGAATGATAGCTGTGCCATTACTGACACCCCTGGGCCGCAGCCCCATTTTGTCTCCGGCGGCTACAATCTGGCCGAAGACAATACGTGCGCCTTCTTTCTGAACCAGACGGGTGATGTGAATAACACCCCTGCGCAGTTGGGCGCGCTGACGGATAACGGCGGAGGAACGCTCACCCATCTGCCTGGCGCGGCCAGCCCGCTGGTGGATGCTGCCCCCTGTCTGCCCGATTTTGGCACAGACCAGCGGGGCATCAGCCGGCCCCAGGGGGTCACCTGTGACATCGGTGCAGTGGAGGTGCAGCCCGCGCCGCCGACAGTCACGCCGACCCCCACCCCCACATCGACCCCCACATTAACATCGACGGCGACTTCTTCCTCGACACCGACAAGCACGTCAACCCAGACATCAACACCCACGACGACCGCAACTTCCACAACCGCGGTTCCTGCCACCGCGACAGCGACAGCCACGCGGACTTCCACAGCGAGTCCTGCCACCACGACAGCGACAGCGACGGCAACGACGACCGCGACTTCCACAACCGCGGTTCCTGCGACCGCGACACCGACGGTGACGCCCACCGTCACTCCTACCTGGACCCCCTTTCCCACGCCCACAGACACGCCCGAACCCGTGCTGATCCCGGCCCAGGTCCCCAACGCTGTGACGGTAAGCATCAGCGTCAACCCGACCCACGCCTACGCCGGTCAGCCGGTGACTGTCGCTGGGAAGGGCGCGGCTGGTTTCGACACAGTGCGCATTCTATCCATTCAAAATGCCCGCACAGTGGGGTCCAAAGAAGTGACTGTGGACGCTCAGGGCAACTATAGTTTGAGCCTGCTGGTTCCCTCCGCCCAGGCCGTGGCCCCCACCCGACTGTGCGCGTCTGCTGGGGGCACGGCCAATGCACAACTGGCCTGCACCAATTTCACAGTGGACCCTATGCCCGCGGGCCAGCTTCAGGGGCAAATCAGCGGTCTCTCTGCGGGGGCGCTCAGTGCCCAGGTCAATCTGGTGGATCGTTTTGGTGCGTTGCGCTATACAGGGCCGGTCGCTAACAACGGCAGCTTCCAGTTGAGTGGGGTCTATCCAGGAGTCTACCAAACCGTCGTCACAGGCCAGACCTCCAAGCCTGTGCCACAGGGCCAGGTGGTGATGATGCCCAACCAGGTGACACAAGCCAATCTGTCCAGCGCAGTCCTGAAACCCGGTGTTCTTTGCTCCCTGGACAGCCGCACCACAGCCTATCTCCAACTGGCGCGTCAGATACCCCCGGCGGGCGGAGGCGGTGATGGCGGGCTGAGCCTGGATGGCACGGTCTCATGGCAACCGGTGGATGGTAGCCTTATCAGCGATCAGAACGCGTTGTTTGCGATGCTGAGAAGCGATGTGTTGGCCCACAGCCAGCGGGATCACTTCGGCGTCTATCTCTCCGGTGTGCCCCGGGCTGTGGAGTTTTTGGCCTATCCCCAGACCGAAAAGACAGCAGATAAAATGATCTTTCGTCTGGTGGATGTGGACGGTCAGGTCAAAGAGACGGTGACATCCTCCAATCTGCAAGACTTTAGAGCATCCCTGCGGGTGGACAAACTCTCACCCAGCCGGGGCAACATCCACCCCAAAATCCAGGTGGTCCCTGTGGTGGATGGGGTGGAGTATTGCCCGTCCAACTATCCCGTGTACGTGCTGGCAGACCCGGTGGATTCGCCTGCCGTCAAACCCTTCGACGGTCCCACCTTTTGGAACGAAATCCGGCAACGCTACGAATTCAACGGTTTTGTCCCCAAGGCCACAGATGTCCAGTTCTCTTTGCCGCCCAAACCCTTGCCCTTTTTCGAAAGCTTTAACAACCACTTCCGGGCCGGTGTGATCTTCAAGGGTGTTGTCTATGAAAATGGCGAGGTAGAGATCACCCAAGTGTTGGCTGATGCCTACGCGGTGGCGTTGAGCGCCCATCTGATCACCTACCGGCGGGGGATCAATTTGCCCAGCCAGACATTGACGAATCCCTGGCAAGCCCTGAAGCAGTTACGGGTGGGGCTGGGCAGTTTCGATCTTGTGAAGGAAAACTATGTGGGTCTGCCCTTCGTCCATGTGCCTGTGTTGGACCTCTTCGGGCTGGTGCAATTACACGTGGCCTCCAGCGGCGGCGTCACCTATGGCGTCAAAATGAGTGGATGGGTCAAACCCTTTGTGCCCGAAGTCGGGGCTACGCTGACTACTACGGCTGGCGCGCAGGCCGAAGTGGGCTACGGGCTGGGAATCATCGGTGGCGTGGCCGCGGTGGGCTATTCTCTCGGTCTAGGCGCGGCATTGGATGTGCCCGTGGCCATGACGATTCTCCCCAAACCGGACCTCTCGGTTCCCCAAGTCTGTTTCCGCATCAACGCCTTTGTGCGAGCCTGGGCACAGTATCTGTGGGGCGTCAAACTGCCCGGCCTAAACACCAATCCGTCGTGGAAAAAGGTGCTGGCCGAGTATCCACTGGGCTGCCTTGGCCCCTTCGCCACAGCCGCTGCTGCGGATGGGGATATCGACCCCAATCCCCTGCCCGACGACGGCCCCCTGCCCAGCCTTTTCGCCTCCCCCTCTGTGGCCGCCAGCCCGGACGGTCGGGTGCTCTCGGCCTATGTGGAGGATCGGTCAACGACGAGCACATCCCAAGTGCAGGTTCTGGCCCGTTTTCAGGACACAAACACAGGCCAATGGCTGTCCGCAACCGGGCTAAGCGCTCCCGCCCACAGCGCGGTCAACCCGGTGGCACTTTTCGCCGGGCCAGATGCCCTGCCTGTGGTGGCCTGGGCCGAGATGCCCTACGACGCGGCCACCGCGACAATTTTGGGGGAGAACATCAACGCCCATCTCAGCCGCCAGGAGATATTCTACGCGGTCTATAAAAACGGGGCGTGGGGCGCGCCCATCCGCCTGACCGATGACAGACTCATCGACGGAATGCCCACGGCCGCTGGCGGACCCGCCGGTGCTGTCCTGGCCTGGACGCGGGACACAGACGCAGACTATCTGACCCGCACGGATCAGCGCATCGCCGTCTCTCTTTTCGACAATGGCGCAGCCATCTTTGGCCCGCTTCAGCTATTGGATGGGCCGACTGGCGGCATGAATGCGGACGTGCGCGCGGCCCTGGCCCCAGACGGCACGCCCCATCTGGTCTGGATCACCGACGCGGACGGCGTGCTGGACACGGGCGACGATCGCCGCCTCACTTGGGCCAAAGCGGCCCTGGGCGAGCAGGGCGCGCAGCCGGATTGGGTGATCCTCAATCCCCAACCCCTGCCACCTCGCGTGGATTCCCCGGCCATCAGCGTGGGACCCGACGGGCTGGAGGTTGCCTTCCTCGTGCGCCAGCCAGCAGAAGATGGCATCGTGCCTCTGCTCGGCCCCAACGGCGCGCTGTGGACGGCACATCTGACGGGCAATACCTGGGCCGCCGCGCCGGTCCATGACGAAAGCGGCGGGCTGGTCTTTGCCGAGCAGCCAGTGCTATCAGGGGCGCAGGGCGAAAATCTGCTGGCCTTCCGCCGCTTCAGCCCGGCCAGTCTGAGCAACGCCGCGTTGGGCCAGATCAGTCTGGCACGCAGGGGGACGGATGGCAATTTTACGGCCCCCATCTATCTGACCGACGCACCCGCACAGAACTGGCAACCGGCTCTGACGATCAACCCGGTCAGCCGCCAGGCGGTGATTTTGAAGGTATCCCGGCCGCAGATTGCCCGCAACAGGGATTCGCTGACCGCCATCTCTGCCAGCCAATCGATTCTGACGGCTGTCTCCACGCAAACTCTCTCGGATCCAGCCCTCTTCACCGCCCAGGACCCGATGGAATCGGTCGCGGTGGCCGCGATTGCGGACCCGGCCCTGGACCCCCTGGCAGCTTGGCCGAGTGTTGTGCCCGCAGGCCAGATAATCACTTTTACTGTCAGCCTGCGCAATGTGGGCCGCGACTCGGCTACGGGTATGACTGTTACGCTCTATCGGGGTGCTCCCGGCAGCGGGGTTTCGGTAGGTGCGCAGAGCGTGGCCGGGCCGCTGGCTCTCAACGCAACGGTTCCCCTGACCTTTGCTGTGACGGCCCAGGGCGGCAAACAATCTTTCTATGCCCAGGTGACCACAAGCGGCGGCAATAGCAGCGGGAGCAACGATCAGGTCAGCCTGACTGTGGGCATCCCCGCCGCGCCCCAGATGGTCACCGTCGCCCCTGGCGTGTGGACGCATGACGCGCTGGATATCGCCTGGACGATTCCCGAAGACGAGCAGCCCGCAGGCTTTCGCGTCCTGCGGGCCACGTCGGTGGATGGGCCTTTCGAACTGGTGGGGGAATCCGCGGTGGCGGGTTTTTCAGATGTGCTGGTGGAGCGGGGGCAGACCTATTGTTATGCAGTCCAGGCACACAACAACGGGACGCTGTCTGCGATGAGCCAGGCAGTGTGCGGCGAATTGGAGATGCTACACACCTTTTTGCCCGCGATCATACGCTGATGTTCGTTCGATTTCAATTTACTTTACGGAAATACGCATGAAAGCCGATCGACATCTGTCCTTTGCCCTGGGCATCGTTTTGAGCGCGCTGCTGTTGGGTGGTCTGATTTCGGTTTCGGTGTATCAGAAATTATTGGGTTACTTCCGCCAAGCTGTACTCGTCTACTACGGCGGGGTGAACGACGCGGGTAGTTCTGGAACCACACCGAACGAGCAACACCTATTCGTGCCGCCGATCCAGCGGTGACCGGTGCTGATATTGTCCTGCCGATGGCGACGCGTTAGCAGGGCACTCGCAACCTATCCGCCTGTTCCTGCGTATTGGATGAAGTGAACAGATCCCTTCAAACAATCCAAAGGAGCAGTTCGCATGAGGAGCAATCTGCTACAACGTGTTGGTCTGTATGTGTTGGTCTTTGCTATCCAAAGCCTCTATTTACCGCTCAATCACGGCTTGAAAGAAGGCACGATTCTGGACACTCGCTGGGATGTGTATATCCCGGTCTGGGCCATTTGGATCGTGCCTTATGCCATTGCCTGGCCTCTCTGGCTGGCGGGCTATGCCTGGGCAGTGCTGCGTATGCCGGAAAAACTCTATCACGCGCTGATCGCGGCATCTGTGTTGGCGACCGCCACAGCGATTAGCACTTTCGCGCTCTTTCCCACCTATGTTGTGCGGCCTGTGTTGACGGGCAGCGATTGGGCTACCCAATGGCTGCGCCTGCTCTATGCAACGGACGGCGTATTCAATGCCTTCCCCAGCGGCCACGTCTACCTCACCACAATTATGGCCCTCTTTTGGAGCCGCTGGCTGCCCCGCTGGCGCTGGGTGTGGCTGGGATTCGCGCTGGTCATCGCGCTCTCCACACTCTTCACCCGCCAGCATTACATCCCCGATGTCCTTGGCGGCGCGGCCCTGGCCTGGATGAGTTATCAGATCGGGACTTGGCTGATGAGGCCCGCAGAGGCCAGACAAGAGAGAAATCGGGGCAAGCAGGCCTATCCAGGCTAAATGCCCTTCATCAAAGCGGATGCCTACAGCGCTGTCTCTCATTTTCTCTGCTTGGCCGCGCTGGTTCTCGACCGAACACGGCTGTAGGCTGTGTACGAATATAGCCGAAAAGATCAAATAGAAATTCCCCAGCAGAGTATCCATTTCGTGCTCACCAGAGCAGATGCTATACTGTCTACAGTCCTGCCTGCGTACGGCTCCCGAATTGGGGCGTTGGACGCAGCCGCTCAGTTACATCCAAATGAGCTGGTGTGGGCCAGGGCCGGTAGACGCCTCCTTCAATTCCCCCCATTAGATATAGCCAAGATAATCGCTTTTCCCCTTGCACCCACAGCTATCCCGACAGTAGTCCTTGCCATTACACCTGCCAACAGGTGCTTTCTAAGTTATAAGGAGAAATAATGCTAAACAAACCAGGTCCAGGAGGCGGCAACGATCTGCCGCCTTTGACTGAATATGTGGACACACTGTCTGGATGGGCATCCAGACGGCGGGGAGGTGTCACCCTTCTCATTCTGCTGGCGGTCCTGCTCCTGTGGCTGGCCACAGGAATCTATTCGGTACAGCCGGGCGAAGAAGGCGTCGTCCGCACCTTTGGCCGCTTCACCAGCATCTCCACATCCGGTCTGAACTATCGCCTGCCCTCCCCCATTCAACAGGTGACAATTGTGGATGTGTCGAGCATCCGCCGCGCCGAGATTGGGTTTCGCAGTTCAGCCACCCAGCGCCAGGATATTTTGGGCGAAGCGCTGATGCTGACTGCCGACGAGAATATTGTGAAGGTCGAACTTCTGGTCCAATATCGCATTGCCAATTCGCGGGACTTTGTTTTCAATGTTCAAATTCCGGAGGATGTGCTGCTGACGAGCGCCGAAGTCGCGCTGCGCGATACAGTGGGGAAGATGACCATCGACGCTGTGATCACCGAAGAGCGGGCCAGGGTGCAGGATCAGACGCGGGTTATTTTGGCCCAACTGATGGAAAGCTACGGCACGGGTATTCAGATCACCGATGTGCGGCTCCAGGGCGCGGATCCGCCCGAAGAGGTGAGTGACGCCTTTCAGGAAGTGGTACGTGCCCTGGCGGACAAAGAGCGTCTGATCAACGAATCCGAAGCGTATCAGAACGATATTGTGCCGCGGGCGCGGGGCAATAAACAAAAACTGATCGAGGAAGCCGAAGCCTTCAAACAACAGCGGGTGTTGCGTGCCACCGGCGATGCCGAACGGTTTCTCTCCATCCTGGGGGCCTATCGCCTGGCGCCCGAAGTGACGCGGGAACGTATGCACATCGAAGCCCTGGAAGATGTCCTGCAACAGGTGCAGCTGACCCTGCTGGATGCCGACGCCGTGGGTGGACAGGTGTTGCCCTTCCTGCCGCTCAAAGGGCTGGACGGTTCTGTTCCTCCCACATCTGCCCCCGGCACGACCGACACACCCCCGCAAGGAGAGTAATTCTATGTCAACACGAATGCTAAACACCGGCGTTGTGCTCCTTGCTATTGTCCTGATCGTTGGCCTGCAAACCATTTTCGTCGTCGATGAGACAAAACAGGCGATTATCCTGCAATTCGGTGATCCGGTTGCCATCTATCAGGACCCTGGGCTGCATGTGAAGATTCCCTTTGCCCAGGCTATCACCTATTTTGACAAGCGAGTTCTTTCCAGCGATGCGCTGCCCCAGGAATATTTGACCGTCGGCAAGAAACGGCTGGTGGTCGATCACGTGACGCGCTGGCGCATCATCGACCCCCTGCTCTTCTTCAAAGCCGTACGCACAGAAGCAGGCGCACGGGCACGGCTGGACGACATCGTTTTTTCCGAAATCCGCCGGGAGTTGGCCACCTCTGACTTTGAGGCGGTGGTGTCGTTCGAGCGGGAAAATATTATGGACCGGGTGACTGCCTCGGCATCGGCCACGGCAGCAGAATTTGGTATCCAGGTGGTCGATGTGCGCATCAAACGCGCCGACCTGCCCGAAGAAGTGGAGCAGAGCGTCTTCAATCGGATGCGGGCGGAGCGACAGCGGGAATCGTCGCTTTTCCGGGCCGAAGGGGAAGAACAGGCCAATATCATCCGGGCCAAGGCGGACAGGGACAGCACTGTGATTCTGGCCGAAGGCTACCAGCAATCCCAGGCCCTGCGCGGCGAAGGCGAGGCCGAGGCCATTGCCGTCTATGCCGCAGCTTTGAGCGAGGACCTGGAGTTCTACGCGTTCTCACGCCGTCTGGATTCCTACGCCAAGATTCTCAAATCCGGCGACAGTCTGGTAATTCCAGCCGGTTCAGACTTCTTCCGCTACCTGCAGAGCAGTGGCGTACCCCTGCCTACGCCTGCCGGGGAATAGTCTCCAATCAAAAAGCGGCTCGACTTTTTCCGAAAGTCGAGCCGCTTTTTCTTTCCCCATTCCCCTAGAAAAGCATTTTCTTGTCCACCACATTGGCCATCGGTTCCCCGGCCAGATAGCGGCGCAGATTTCCGGTCAGCGTGTCCATACGCCGTTGGGCCAGCAGGCCAGACGAGCTGTTCGCGGCCACGTGGGGTGTCAGGATCACATTCTCCATTGCCCACAGGGGATGGCCCGCGGGCAATGGCTCGATCTCATAGACATCCAGCCCCGCGCCCGCGATGCGCTCCGCCTGCAATGCCTCTACCAGCGCGTCCAACCTCACAACCACCCCCCGGCTGATGTTGATAAGATAGGCGCTGGGCTTCATCCGCCCGATCTCTGCCGCGCCGATCAGCCCGACAGTGGCGGGTGTCTGAGGCACACAACTGACCACAAAATCGGATACGGCCAGTAAATGGTTCAACCGCTCGACGGGCCAGAGTTCGTCCACAAAATCCGGTTTGTCGCCGGGCCGGGCTTCCGTGGCAATCACCCGCATGCCGTGGGCTTTGCCCCGCTGGGCCAGGTCCGTGCCGATGCCGCCCAGACCGATAATGCCCAGGGTGCAGTCGGCCAGGTGGCGCACAGGCGTGCCCTTCTCCCACACCCCGGCCCACTGTCGCCGCAGGTAGAGATGGAAGCCCCGGGCAAACATCAGAATGTACGTCATCGCGTGATCAGCGATCATATCGTTGTAGATTTTCGCCATATTGCTGACAACCACTGGGCTGTCTGCCAAGGCAGGGAACATATAATTTTCCAACCCGGCAATAGGGGTTTGCAGCCATTTGAGTTTCGGGGCCTGGGCCAGAAGTGCGGGCGTCAGATTGCCGTACATGGCCTCGGCCTCGCCAATCGCGGCCAGAGCCTCGGCCTCGGACTGGGCGTTGATGATCTCCACGCCGTCGGAAACGGCCTGGATTTGCGCCAGTTCGCCGGGAGAGAGGGAAGGGTAGATGAGAAGGTTCATTGCTATTTCTCCTGTGGGATGCTGAGATAGTAGGGGCGTTCGTTCGTCACCAGATCAGGTTTTTCGGAAAACGGGAAAGTCAGGGGTTCAGCGCCGGTTGAGCAGGCTGGGACTGTTTCCCGCCGTGTCGAAACCAAGCGGGTCACCCCGTGAACTCCCAAGGATTCCTGATCATCCCACTATCTTTTTTCGCTGGGGCGCATATTTCTCGGAAGTCATCA
Organism: Caldilineaceae bacterium; assembly: GCA_019637685.1. Classification (GTDB taxonomy): domain Bacteria; phylum Chloroflexota; class Anaerolineae; order Caldilineales; family Caldilineaceae; genus JACQGT01. Next base: position 35,074 of record JAHBVF010000007.1, read on the forward strand.
ACTCGGCAATCTCCACACGTTCCCCGCCCAGTTCGTCGGAGACGTTGGCAGCAATGACCGCGGCCAGGCTGTTCATGGCATCGGTGAAGGAGGAGCGCACCAGTTCCTGTCGTTTGTCCGCCACGGCACGGACAAAGGCCGCGGCGATTTCATAGGTGGTGTTGTTCGTATTCCTGCCGTGGATCACCCGCCGCACAGCATCCTCGCTGGGCTTTTCCGTGGGCGGATATGCGCCGTCGTAGTGGAAGGCGGTCAGACTCTCCCGCTCCAGCGCCACCCGCCCTTCGTTCCACAGCACCTGGTGGTCCAGATGGCTGGCGAAGACCCGACGCAGCCGAGAGAGGGTCATCACCCCCACCGCGCCGTTGGCAAAACCGAAGTTGGCGCTGTAGGCATAAGGGTTGTCCGCGCCGTCGTAAATCTCGGCGGGTGGGCGCTGGATGTATTGCGCCTGCACCCATTCCACATCGCCAAACCAGTAGCGCCAGAGGTCCAGGGGGTGAATGCCTGCCTCCACAACAGTGCCGCCAGACCAGGCCCGATTGGCCGTCCACACCCGGTTGCTGGGACCGCCGACAGTCTCGGTGAAGGTGTGCTTGACGCTGTGGGATTCCAGGGGCGCGTGGAGGGTATAACAGGCCATCACCACTGGCTTGTCAGCCACAAAATCGTGCAGGGCCTCGTGTTGGCTGTCATAGCGCTGCTGAAATCCCACAGTCGAGACAATCCCCGCGGCCCGGATAGCGTTGTCCATCTCAATCGCCTCATCCAAAAAGAGGCTCATGGGTTTTTCTACAAAAAGGTGGATGCCAGCCTGGGCCGCGGCCACCACTTCGCCTTTGTGTACATTGGGCGGAATGGCGATATAAAGCGCGTCCAGCAGATCGGCGTTGATGAGCGATTGCGTGTTCGTTGTGCGCTCGATACTTTCGGCGGGCAGACCGGGCACGTATTGGTTCAGCTTTTCCGGTGTCAGATTGGCGGGAAAAGCATCGCCCAGTGCAACGATCTCCACTGCGCCTTCCTGCTGCAACTGCCAGAGCGCGGCCAAATGTTGCAATCCTCGCTGGCCGAGACCGATGACGCCGATACGAATGGGGGTGGGGGTAGACATTGAGATTGGCTCCTTGTGGGGGATTGGTTTGTTGAAATTGTGTGTGGCGTGCTGTGTGCTGCGTACTGCGTGCTGCGTAGGTAGTGGCGTGACAACTTTTGTCAGGCCGGATTGTTGGGGATGGAGAGAAACGGAAGGGCAAGTGTATCTCCTGAGTTGGCCTACAAAATTGTAGCCGTTGTCCACCAATCATCACTTCTTACGCAGTACGCAGCACGCAGCACCCCACACGTTCTAAAACGTCACTTCCCGCCGACTCTCCACTTTCCCCTCGTCTAAATCCATCCCGATACCCGGGGTGCTGGGCGGGGTGACGTAGCCATTGACGGGTTTGAGCGGGTTCGCCAGGAAGAACTGGTGGATTTCGTTCCATTTGATCAGATATTCCAGCAGGGGACAGGTGGTCTCTGGCCAGGCCGCGATGAGATGGGCCGTGGCGGGCGTGGAGTGGCCGTGGGGGATCACCACCACATCGTAGGCCGAGCCGATGGCGCAGATTTTCATCGTCTCCGAAATGCCGCCGCACCAGTAGATGTCGGGCTGGTAGACGTCCATCGCCCGTACATCCATCAGGTGCTTCAGCCCCCAGCGGGTATACTCGTGTTCCGCGCCGCTGATGGGAATGTTCACATTGCGGGTGATCTCCGCGTACTGGTCGATTTTGTCGGGCAGCACAGGCTCTTCGATCCAGCGGGGCGCGTACTCCTCCAGACGCCGGGCCATCTGAATCGTATAGGGCACGTCCCAGCTCATCCAGGCGTCCAGCATAATATCCACATTCGGGCCGACGCTCTCGCGCAAGGTGCGCACCAGCCGCATATTGCGTTCGATGCCTGCTTTGCCGTCGGTGGGACCGTCCCGGAAAAACCATTTGGTGGCGGTGAAGCCCTGTTCCACAAATAGCTGTGCTCGCTCCTGCACCAGTTCCGGGTCCAGAGAATAGCCCAGCGCGCTGGCATAAGCGGGAATCTTCTCCCGCACCGGGCCGCCCAACAGTTGGTAGACCGGCGCGTTGAACCAGCGCCCTTTCAGGTCCCACAACGCGCAGTCCACCGCGGACAGGGCCATCATTGCCGTGCCCTTGCGCCCGTGTACCATCGAGCGGTAGACCCGATCCCAGATGCGCTCAATCGCCAGGGGGTCGTGGCCGATGAGGAGCGGCGCGATCTGCTTGACGATAATATAGGCCTGCTCCTCTGGAATGGGGCCGCCGATGCCGTGAACACCGTCGTCGGTCTCAATATGCACAAAGTTGGCGGTGATGCGGAAGGCGTCTTCGCCCACCTTTTCCGTCCAGTTGGCCCCCTCGGACTTGTGTTCCGGGTAGATATCCACGGGGCGGATGAGCCGCTCTTCCCAGAAATCGCCTTTGTGTTCCAGCACGCCCTTCAGTTCATAGACGCGTACAGCGGTGATCTTCATTGGGGTTCCTTTCGTGGTGCGTGGTGCGTGAACTGGTAGTGGGAATGGTTCACGTATTGTGCGTTGAGTGAAGCGATGAATATACTGCTCTCATTATACCCGGTGGGGCGGAGGATACAAGCGGGGATTTGGCGCGGCGGGTACTGATTCCGGGAATCGGGCACATAGACCCGGTACGGAGCGCCATGCGCTGGTTGAGTAGCTGGGGGCTTTTTCCCGGCGTATCGCTTGTACTGAGCCTGTCGAAGTGAAACCAAAGCCGGTCTCGCACGAAAGCAACAATCACCCGTAGACCCGCCGTCTTGGTTTCGATACGCCGCCGGGACAAAAAGGGGAAGCCACAGACACCTCTGGCGGCTACTCAACCGGCGACGGCTGATGCTCTGCCAACACCCCCACCCAGCCTCCCCCGCCGCGGGGGAGGAGCCGATTTCTCTTACTCCCACAACCCAACGCCACTCATCCACCAAACAGTCCCCTCCCCAGAATGGGGAGGGCTAGGGTGGGGTCTCCAGCCCAGACCAGCACGGATTCGCGCTGCGCCCTCCCGGAAGGTCATCGGGACGATTGGTTACACTATCAACAGAGTGATTTGGAAGTTCTGTAGGCGCGGTCTTGAACCGCACAGGCAGCCGAAGGGGTGTTCGCCACTTGCGCGGCTACAAGCAGTGCCTACGATAACACGAAAAACTTTATTGACAATGTATTCATTGCAGCGTCAACAAAGTTTTGGGCGTAGAAATTCGACTATTCAGAAAAGTCGAACTTCTGTGTCGAATAACTTTGTTTCCAATGTATTCATACCCGCCACGAAAACCCTTTTGACATCTCCCCAGCCCGCGGCTACACTGACGAATGGGTGTGGAACGCCCTTTTGGACCCATTTACCGGTTCACACACCACACACCAAAACCCAATTCCTCAAATCCGGAGGTTTGTTATGGCCCAGCCCTGGCGCGGCATCTTTGTGATTGTTGTCACCCCTTTTCTGGAAAACTATGAAATTGACGAAACCTCCCTGCGCCGGGAGGTGAATTTCTGCATCGACGCGGGCGCGGCCGGTCTGGTCGGCCCAGCCAACGCCAGCGAATTCCCCACCCTCTCCGACGACGAACGCAAGCGCTGGATTGAGATTGTGGTGGAGGAAGCCGCGGGCCGGGTCCCGGTGATCGCTACCGTTAATCACGGCCACGCGCTGCCCGCGGTCGCCCTCAGCCGCTGGTCCCAGGATGTGGGCGCGGATGGCGTGATGGCCATGCCGCCCTCCATTCTTTCCCCCGGCCCGGAAGGCTGCTACGACTACTACAAAGCACTCTCGGACAATCTCAGCATTCCCATTTTCATCCAGAACTACGCGGGGGTAGCGGGCACGCCCATGTCGTCCGACCTCCTGGCCCGGATGTGCAAAGAGTTGGAATGGGTGCAGTATTTGAAAGAGGAAACCCTGCCAGAGCCACGGGCCATCAGCCGCACACTGGCCGCGGCCGGGGATGCCTGTAAAGGGGTCTTCGGCGGCCAGGGCGGGATTTATATGATCGACGAATTCAATCGGGGCAGCCACGGCAATATGCCCGGCTGCCAGTCTACGGAAGTCCACGTGGCGATTTGGGACAAACTGGTGGCGGGGGACGAGCCAGGCGCGCGCAAGCTCTTCAACCGGCTGCTGCCGCTGATCAACTTTGAGCGCATGCACGGCGTCGCCACGTACAAAGCGGTGTTGAAACGGCGGGGCATCTTCGCTACGACGGTCAGCCGCGCGCCGGGCAAATTTCTGGACGACGCGGACTATCGGGAGTTGGATGCGATTCTGGCCGATGTGGAGCCGTTGTTTACGATTTAACCACAAAGACACAATGGCACGAAGGGGAGGAGAAGGCTTCTTTTTCTTTCTTTGTGCCACTGTGGTAGAGCATTTGAGCCACCTACAAGGATTCTCCCGATGACCGACACAATCACTTCCATCGACCTCTTTCCCCTGCGCATTCCCCGCGACACCCCCTATCTGGGGCCGCTGGAGGAAGGCAACCGGCCCAACAAAAAGGGGTATATCATCCGCCCCGGCAACCGCACAATCTACAGCATCCACGACCAGACGCTGCTGGTGAAGGTGACGGCGAGCGATGGCACTGTGGGCTGGGGGGAATGCTTCGGCGTCGTCGCGCCCCAAGTGGCCCAGACGATTCTGGAGGAGATTTTCATCCCCTTTGTCATCGGGCGCAGCCCCCACGACGCCGAACGCATCTACGAGGACCTCTACGACAGCCAGCGGGTGCGGGGCTATTTCGGCGGCTTTGCCCTGGACGCCATCGCCGGGCTGGATATGGCCCTGTGGGATGTGCGGGGCAAGCTGCTGGGCCAGCCGGTCTGGCAACTGCTGGGAGGCAAACGCCACGAACGCATCCCCGCCTACGTCTCCGGCCTGCCGGGCAAGACAGTGGCGGATCGGGCCGCGCTGGCAAAAAGCTGGATGGATCGGGGCTTCTCCGCGCTGAAATTTGCCGGTGCAGTGGCAGACGCCGGTGAACTGGCCGAGATGCAGGCCATCCGCCAGGCCATCGGGCCGGGACCGAAGATTCTCGTCGATCTCCACTGGCATTATACCGCCCTGGAAGCCATCCGCCTCATCGACCAGCTCTGTGAATTCGACCTCTACCTGGCCGAAGCGCCGGTCGCGGCAGAGGACATAGACGGCCAAACCCAGGTGGCCGCGTCAGTCAAAACGCTGGTGGGCATCGGCGAGGAACTGCGCACGGTCCACGAATATCTGCCCCGCTTCGTCAAGCGCTGTATGAGTGTCATCCAGCCAGAGATCGCCCACACAGGCATTACGGGGATACGGCGTATCTGCGAGCTGGCCCAGGTCTTTCACTGTCGTGTGATGCCCCACGCCACCATCAATGTGGGGATTGTCCAGGCCGCCAGCCTGCACGTGGCCGCCACGCTGGGCAATCTGGCCATGCAGGAGTACCAGCACTCGATCTTCGACCGCAATCTGACATTCCTGCACACGGATATGGCCTGTGAAGCAGGCTACTTCCGCCTTCCCAGCGGACCCGGCCTGGGCGTGGAGCCGCGGGCAGAGCTATTCGATTATGAGATAAGAGAATAGAACGCGGATTGAGCGGAAAGGACTGATTGACGCGGATAAAGCAGAACAACAGATCCGCGCCTATCCGCTCGATCCGGCCCAATCCGCGTTCTATCAATGACTCTACTGCAAAAAACCTTTTGAGCCACTGATAAACGCTGATAAAAAGTGACTATTCAGGCCAGCGCCGGTTGAGCAGGCCACAGCAGTTTGTGGCCGTGTCGAAACTCAGCGGGTAGACCCGCAAACAGGTTTCGATACGCCTGGAAACTGCTCCAGGCTACTCAACCGACGTTTGCTAACCGGCTGACTGACGGCTGAATAGTCACGATAAAAAGAAGAATTCTCTCCTGAAATTCTCTGCGGCTCCGCGTCTCCGCGGGGGAAATTGACCTTTTTGCAGAGGAATCATCAATCGTTCCGTTTTCCTCTACCGGGTAAAGCCCAATGACAACTTCCCCAATCGACTACAGCCGCAAATGGTTTGTGATGGCCGCTGTGGGGATGAGCACTTTTCTGGAAACCATCGAATCCAGCAGTATCAATCTGGCCTTGCCCACACTGGTACGCACCTTTGATGTGGACTTCGCAGTTGTGCAGTGGGTGGTGCTGGCCTCTGTCCTCACCCAATCCGCGCTGATGCTGGTGATGGGCCGCCTGGGGGATACCCTGGGCAAGAAGCGCATTTTTGTCACCGGGTTTGTGGTGGCTGGCATCGGCGCGGTGTTGAGCGGGTTGGCCCCCGGCATCGGCTGGCTCATCGCCTTTCGGGTGGTGCAGGCCACGGGGCTGGCTATGGCCATGGCCCTGACATTGGGGATTGCTACCGAAGCCTTCCCCCCCCACGAGCGGGGCAAAGCCCTGGGAACCGTGGGCGCGATTGTCTCAGTGGGGATTATCATTGGCCCTCTGTTGGGCGGCTATCTGCTGGACTATCTCTCCTGGCGCTGGCTCTTTTTCGTCAATGTGCCCATTGCCCTTCTGGGCATTCCCGTCGCCCTGGCCTATCTCCCCGACACACGCCCCGGCGGTCGCCAGCCCTTTGACTACGCGGGGGCCGCGCTCTTTTTCGTGGCTTTCTTTGCCCTGTTGCTGGCCACCACCTACGGCCAGCGGGATGGCTACGGTCAACCGCTGGTGGTGGGACTGTTGGCTGCCTCCGGCGTGCTGGGCATTGGCTTTCTGCTGGTGGAGCGCCGCCACTCCCATCCTGTGGTGGACCTGAAACTCTTTCGTAACCGGGTTTTCAGTGTCAACATCAGTCTGCGCTTCATCAGCTTTATCGTCTATGTGGGCATCTCTCTGCTTCTGCCCTTTTATATGGAAAATGTGCTTGGTTTTGAACCCCGCCAGGTGGGCGTTGTGTTGACCGCCCTGCCCATCTTCTTTGGCCTGACCGCACCCTTCGCGGGGACACTGGCCGATCGTTTTGGCACGCGCCCGCTGGTTCTGGCCGGTCTCCTTCTTTTCCTCATCGGCTGCATCACCCTCAGCGGTCTGGACGAAGGGACATCTACAGCGGGGGTTGTCCTGCGGATGATTCCCCTGGGCATGGGATTGGGTGTCTTCCAATCCCCCAACAACAGTGTGATTATGGGGGAAGCCCCCGCGGACAGATTGGGGATGGCCTCCAGCCTGCTTTCGGTGGTGCGCACCATTGGCCGCAGCACGGGCATCGCCATCATCGGCGCGTTCTGGGTGAGCCGGGTGCTGGTCTATGCAGGGGCAAACTATGTGGATGCCACCAGCGCGCCCGCCGCGGCCCAGGCAATCGGCACACGCCAGGCATTCTGGCTGGCCGGAGGATTTATTGTCCTGGCCCTGCTTCTGAGCGGCTGGGATTGGCAGCAGGAGAGACAGATAAAGGCTGAAAAAGTGCTGCTGGAGTGATCAAATTTCTGTATTGGTCAGGATGATAGTGGAACATCCATTGACTGTCACGCTGCAAGCGTGACCTACGAAATCGGAGTGATATCTGTAGGTCCGACTTGTAGTCGGACAAATCTCGAGTCCACCATCAGATTGACCAGTACAGAATGAGCAAATTTCAGGAAGCGACGAACCATACACAAATCTGGAAGGAAAACGAATGCATATCATCGACACCCATTGCCACATTGGCCTGCACAAATACGAACCTGTGGAAACCCTGCTCTATCACATGCAGCGGGCGGGCGTGGCCCAGGCCGTCTTCATCCAATATATGGGCAATACAGACAACGCCTATCTGGCCGAAACGATTGCTGCCTACCCCGGACAATTTGCAGCGGCCATGCTCGCCCCCGCGGACGACGACGGCAGCGCCATCCGCGGCTGGACCGAAGCGGGCATCGGCGGCATCCGTCTGGCGGCCAACTTTCGGGGGACGGGCAGCGATCCCCTGGCCCACTGGCGCACCGCGGACGAACTGGGGCTGGTCGTCAGCGCGCCCAGCAGCCCGGCCAGCCTTGCCGGCGCAGAGTTCGCCGAAGTGCTGCGTCTCTTCCCCAATCTGCCGATTGTCATCGAACACCTGGGCGGAGCCAGGCCAGGTATGACAGCGGAGGAATTCCAGCCGGTGTTGGCACTGGCCGCCCACGAAAATCTCACCATCAAACTGCCCGGCTTTGGCGAATTCTGCCACCTGCCCCACCCCTTCCGGGATGTGCCCGTCTTTGCCGATGGGGTGCTGGAAGCCTTCGGTCCGCGGCGGATGATGTGGGGCAGCGATTGGCCGCCGGTGAGCAGCCGGGAAGGCTACGACAGCTCCCTCTCCTTCCCCCTGGACTATTTCGCCGATCTCAGCGAAGACGAGCGGGCGTGGATATTTGGCAAAACGGCCCGATGGGTGTGGAAATTGCCTGGAGCATAGACGTGAAGGAACGGAGGAGAAGCGAATGGCAGAACTACCCGAGAGTGGCAAGCGCGCGCCGGTGGACGAACTGCTGGCGCTGGTGACGGATGTCTTTGTGCGCTGCGGAATGCGCGGCGACGACGCGGCCCTGCTGGCTGATTCCCTCGTCTACGCCGATCTGAGCGGCATCCATTCCCACGGGGTGCTGCGCGTGCCGGAATATATCGTCAAGTTGACGACCGGCGGTGTGAACCCTGTGGGCCGTCCAGCGCTGGTGCGGGATGTGGGCGCGTGCCTGGTGGTAGACGGCGGCAACAGTATGGGACAGATCGGAATGGACTTTGCCACCAAACAGGTGATCGAACGGGCCGCGATCCACGGCATCGCGGCCGCGGGCATCCGGGGCAGCAACCACAGCGGCGCAATGGCCTACTACGCGCAGCAGGCCGTGGCCCACGGAATGATCGGCATTGCCACCACCAACGCCCTGCCCACAATGGCCCCCTGGGGCGGCGCGGAACGCATTCTGGGCATCAATCCCCTGGGCATCGCCATCCCCGCGGGGGAGGAGCGCCCGATCGTCTTTGACGCGGCCTTCAGCGGCTCCTCCCACGGCAAAATCCGCATTTATGGGCAGAAGGGCTGGACACTGCCGGAAGGCTGGGCGCTGGACCGGGAAGGGCAGCCGACAACCGATCCCGCGGCGGCCATTGACGGGCTGCTCATGCCCATTGGCGGTTTCAAAGGCACGGCCCTGGCCCTAATTATGGGTGTGCTCTCGTCCATGCTTTCCGGCGCGGCCTATGGCACGGAGTTGGGCGATATGGAGAGCGGCCCCCGGCCCGGCCAGGACGGCCATTTCGTCGCCGCCATCCGGGTGGACGCGTTCGAGGATTTGGCTGTCTTCAAGCGCCGGGTGGACAGCGCCATCCGCCAGATTCACGACTGCCGCCCGGCTGCCGGTGTGGAACGCATCTACGCGCCGGGCGAACTGGAGTTTCTGCGCCAGGAGGAGTACACCGCGCAGGGGATTCCGCTCAACGGGGTGACGCTGGCAGATTTGGCACGCGCTGCGCAAGAGGTGGGGATTGATGCGGGCGGGTATGGCTGGTTGGCGGGGTAGATGGGGATTGGGGATTGGGGATTGGGGATTGGGTATTCTGCACGTGGATTAGCAATCGAAAAGGTGGTGGATGGGGTGGCGAAGAAAGAGGCAATTGTATGACCGATCTGCTGGTGGTGGCAGGCGCGCCGGGCAGTGGCAAGACGACGATTGCCCGGCTCTTGCACGCAAAACTGGGCGGTGCGCTTGTCGATTTTGGCTATCTGCGCGAGTTTCATCTGGACAACGAATGGTCGAATGCCAGCGAGCGGGAAGAGGCTATGGCCTTCGAGAATCTGCTCTACATCATCCGCAATTACTTCCGCCACGGCTGCGCGCCGGTGATTGTGACCGATCTGCAAGACTTTCGGGTGCAGGAGATTCCCATCCATTTTCGCCACGATGACTTTTTGATCGTCACGCTGGTTGTCCACGACGACGCCGAACTGAAACGCCGGGTACTCATCCCGGAGCGGGACAGCGGCTACCGGGACTTTGCCAGTGCGATTGCCTGGAATCGGGGCGTCATTGCGCGGCCCGCGGTGCAGAATGAGGTAAAGATCGACAATACAGTGGCTGATCCGGTGGGGGCTGTGGAGCAGATTCTTGATTTGAACCCGGGCTGGTCGAACAATCCGCGTTCAGGCAAAGACACAACGAAGCAATTGTAGCGCTGGACGGGGCAATCAATACCCTCAATCTCCCCACACCTGTGATACCCGCCAAAAGCTATCTACACAGCGCTGCAAGTGCAGCGCCGTGTTTTTCTGCGTCAAACTTCCCCTATTCACCCACCGCGCCCAGCGCTTTCAACGCCGCCTTCTGGGCTTCGGAGATACCCGTCACCCCGGCGATGTTCATCCCCGCATACGGTCCTTCCACATGCAAACTGTTGACACAGGCCCCGGTCTGCACATCCCAAAAACGAACAGTGCCGTCAAAACTACAGCTAGCCAGTCCACTGCCATCGGGTGTAAAGACGACGCTGTAAATGGTGTCTGTGTGGCCGGTGAGCACAGCCGCCAGCGTGCCTTCTGCCGCATTCCACAGGCAGATGCTGCAATCCGCGCCCCCACTGGCCAGGACTGCCCCATCTGGGCCAAACGCAAGCGAAAAAATCCAGTCCGTATGCCGGCGCAGAATGAGCGGCGCGGCCTCTTTGTTCTGGGTGTCCCAGATATGGATAACCCGATGACCGCCACAGGCTACCCGCCTTCCATCCGGGCTATATCCAATCGAAAATATGTCGTGCTCGCCCTCTGCCTGCACAGACCTGCGCTCGTCGATCAGTTCCACCGGCGGATACTGGGTTATATCCCAGAAGCGCAGGGAGATGTCCGCGCTCGCGGCAGCCAACACCCGGCCGTCCGGGCGAAACGCGATCGCGTAGACGGAATGGAGGTTGGGCTGGAGCACGGCCAGGGCTTGGCCGTGTGTCCCTGGGCCATCGGGCAGACGCCACAGACGCACAGTACCGTCTGTGCTGCCGCTGGCCAGAAGTTCGCCCGCCGGATGAAAAGCCAGCGATAGTATGCTGTTGCTGTGGCCGTGCAGCCGTTGGATATGCTCTCCGTTGGCACGCCTCCACAGATCGATGGAATCGGTTTTGCCGCCGCTGGCGATGGTACACCCATCGGGACTGATGGCAACGCTGAAAAGCGGCCCGCACGCGCCTGGCAAGCTGCGATACCCCGCGGCTGCCTGGGCGCCCCAGCCTTGCCACAGGTGGATGAAGCCGTCGTAGCCCACCGCGGCCAACACCCATTCGGCCTGGGGGTCTTGCGGGCTGGAATCTTTGCAATGGGAGAGGGGCTGGATGGCCAACGCGCTGAGCGCGCGCGGCTGACCGGCCAGGGCATAGAATGCCTGACCGGTCTCGGCATCCCACACCCGCACGGTCTGATCGCTGCTGCCGCTGACGATTCGCGGACACACTTTGCCAGGTTTTCCCGACGAATCTGCCTCGGCGTGAAGACCAAAAGCGACCGACCAGATGACTTGGGTATGGCCAGGCAAGGTGTGGAGCAGATGCAGTGCCCGTTGTCCTCCCACCCGCCAGACCCGCACGGCCAAGTCCTGGTGGCTGCTGACGAGCAGACTGTCGTCGGGGCTAAAGGCCAAAGCATCCACCACCCCGGCTTCTGTTTCCAGCACCTGTTCCACTTGACCTGCGGGCAGAGACCAGCAGCAAAGATGCCCCTCCTTGCCACCCGCTATGAGCATTTCTCCGTCTCGACTCAGCGCCAGGGCCACAATCGAGCCGGTGGGTGCTGTCAAGAGAGGCCCAATCTCCCCGGTGATCAGATCGCACACCTGCACAGTTCCCTCCCGATTGCCGACCGCGACGAACCTGCCATCACCGCTGAAGGCGACGAGACGCAAACGGGTGGGATGGGTGGCAATCTTCCGCACAAGCCGGGCAGATTGGCCGCTGCTTACCTCCCACACAGAAACGGTCCCCGCGTCATCCACACCTGTCACCCGCTGGCCGTTGGGGTGGAGGCCCACAGCCAACAGTATCCCCTGTTGCTCGTGGCGAAGACAGGTGGCGTGGATGGTTTGTCCGTCCGCGGCCAACACCCAATACCCTATCTGCTGGTCGGCAGAAGCACTGACCAGCACCCATTGGGTTTTTCCCCTTTCGGTCACCCGCTGCCCAAAAGCCAATTCATTGACACTCTGGCTATGGCCTGACAACACCTGGGTTAATTTCTGGTCTGAGGTGCGCCACAGATAAATGTCCCCTTCGCCTGTGCCCGCGGCCAGAAAGCCGCCGTCCCGGCTGAAGACAGCAGTGTAGACCAGACCAAAAGGCTCACTGAAAACGCTGTCGACAATCTCGGCCTGGGCAAAGTTTGTCCGGGGCAGTGTGACCCCGCGCAGATAGAGCTGGCGCAGGTAGAGTCGGGAAAAGTCCGTGCCCGCCAACTCTACGCCCAGGTGCAGAAGCAGATGGAGCAGATTGGCCGCCGCATAGCCAGGCACAGGCCGGACCGTGCGCAATTGGGCCAACACACTGCGCAACCGTTGCTCGGTCCCCCGGTATCCCAGCCGGGCCACCAGCCGATCGGCAATGGGCGTCAGAATCAGCCGGGTCTGGCTGGCGCGGATGTACTCTTTGCTCTGGGCCAGAATGAGGGCGTAGCGGTGCAGAGAAGCGGGGATGAACGAATGCAGGGCGGAGGGAATACCCGGCGGCGCGTCCAGCAGATCCTCGTCCAGCAGATCGTTGACGACCGTTTCAACCAGCCGTTCGGTGCAGTATTCCATCACCACATTTTGCAGGCCAAAGGTGTTCGGATACTTTTCCAGCAGGGACCGGCGCTGGAGAGAACGGATTGCTTCCAGCAGCAGGTGGGAGGAGGGCGGCTGAGCCAGCAGCGCAGCCAACGCCGTGTAGGAGATGGGTTCGCGGGCAATGGCCAGCCAGATTACAACTTTCTGTTCCAGGGGTGCCAGCCGGGCAAACTGTTGATCCAATACATCCCGAATATCGTCAAAGATATGGCTGTCCATCTGCAAAAAGGCGGCCACATTGCCGTCAAAGAGGCTATGGACAGTTTCCGCGGCCAGTTTAAGAGCCAGGGGGTTGCCGGAATAGTGCTGCACCAGCGCGGCCGGATCAGCATCATTATCAACCACCCCGCGGGCCACAATCATCTGCTTGCCGGCCTCGGCGGGCAGACCAGCCAGGGAAAGGAAGCGGACAGCAGGCGTATCCTCCTCCAGAGCGATGAGGTCGTGGGGACGCTCGCGGCTGGTGAAGAGCAGACAACTGCGGTGTCCACCCGCGGCCATCCGGCGCAGCAGTTGCCCATAGGGGGCATAGCCCTGGCGGTAATATCCGCTGCGTTCGTCCCCATCCAAAATGCTCTCCACATTGTCGAGAATCAACAGCGTGCGCTCTTCAGCCAGATAGTCCAAGAGAAGGTGCAACTGCTGATCCGGGTTTGCGGGCAGGCTGCCTACGCGCTGGTCGGAGAGCGCGTAGAGCCACGCCTGCACGACTTCCCCCAAGGGCGGGGCATTGACCAGAGATTGCCAGAGGATGCGGGTGAAACCAGCCGACGCGGTTGGGCCAGGGGTGGCCGAGGTGACGAGCCTTTCGTCGGCCAGCCAGCGGGCCAGAGCAGCAGCCAGTGTGGTCTTGCCTTGACCGCCAATGCCAAAGATACCCACCAACTGGCAGCCGTCTGCCTCCACCCAACGCCGAATGGCTGCCAGATCCGCGTGGCGGCCATAGAGTTTTATGGATGGCGGCAGGTTTTGCCGGGCCAATTGGGCAGCCAATTCGGGGGTGGGCTGTTTGTGATAGCTGGTGTTGAGCTGCGTTTCCCGGAAGCGTGCCCCCGTATTGTCCTCACCCTCCCCCGGGCCGGCGCGCCGAATTTGGGCATAGAGGGCGAGCGTCTCGGCCAGGGGTTCCACACCAAATTCCTCGGCCAACATCTGCCGACACTCTTCAAATTGGGCCAGTGCCGCGCTGCGTTCGCCTGTGCGCGCCAGGAGCAGCATTTGCTGCCGATGGGCCGGTTCGGACCAGGGATTCATCAAGAGCAACCGGCGGTTGGCTGTGAGCGCGGGCAGGTACTTGCCCCCCTCGATGTACTCGCCGACCAGCCGAAAGAGCGCCTGCACCACCCACGTGTGCAGGCTTTCCCGCTGTTCCAGCACCCAGGCTTCGAAATCTGGCGCATTTTGGACATAGAAACCGTGCAGAAATTCCCCGGCGTACAGATCGACGGCGGCCTGGAGCGCGTCGCTGTCTATGGACGATTGCCCCGGGCCCACGCCAGCGCGCAGCACCTCCACATCCAGCCAATAGGGGGCGGTCTTGTCAAAGGCGATGGTCTGGCGATCGATGCGCAAATGGTCGCCCAGCAGTTGGCGCAGATTGGGCAACACGGCACGCAAATTCTTTTTGGCCTGGCTGTTTGTCATTTCGCCCCACAGAAGGGCGGCGATGGAGTCCCGGCTGTGGGGCGCGGGTTGCTCGCCCCCCGCGGCCGCGGTAACGGTCAGATAGAAAAGCAGGGCTTTGGCTTTGTTGGTGGAAAATCCTTCCAGAGGTTGATCGTCCAGAAAGATTTGAGGCGGGCCGAGCAAATTGAGGCGGAGAGTTTTGTGCATAGACCCGCCATTTGCGTTTGATTTGCGGTGGACCATTACTTTATACCTATGAGTGTCAATTCAGTCATCAATCGGACATATATCGTTCGGAGTCAGGCCGAGTACAGTGCGGCCACGGACACAGTGATCCTGCGCTGCACGCTGGAGACGCCTTCTACTGGTGAGCGTCGGGGTTTTGCGGACATCCAAGCCCTGATCGAGGCGTTGCAGGCTGAATTGGCCGATATACAAATGCATATTGTATCACCTGAAGAAGAAGAGAGGCATATTTGACACTTTAATCAACAACCTGAAGTCAACAGCCTGGAATCAACAATTTGGGGCGAATTGGGGTGTATTAAAAATCTCCCTGTCGGCAAGAAATTGATTGCAGCAGACTCTATTCTGGCAAGTCCCGTCTCGGTCGAAGTTCAACTCAGGAGGAAAGATGTATCATAAGGCCCGACTTTTACACATCAGCTCTGCGCTGATTCTGGTGGCATTGCTAGTGCTGGGTGGCATTGGGCTGCCCGGCACAGTGCCCACGGCATCTGCCCAAAGCCAGACTCTGTCCATAGCAGTGACCGGCCCGTCCTACGTGACGCCCGGCAGCAACATCACCTATCAACTGACGATGAAAAATTTGACTGGTCAGGAGATAACAGACATCGGCATCTTCAGCAAACTGTCGCCCCATACCACACACGTGAGCGGTGGCACCTACTTTCCTGAGGATGGGGGTGTCGAGTTTCGCGTCTCCAGTCTGGCAGCCAATGCCAGCCAAACCCTCACACTGGTGGTGAATGTGGGCAGCGGTGTTGCCGTGGGCACGCTTATCGACCTCACCGAAAATCAAATTTTCACCTATTCGCCCAGCGGCGACACCATTTTTGGGGATAGCCTGCGGACGACAGTCGAAGCACCTGGCACACTGGTTGCGATCTACAAGAACAGCAGCGGTCGGGCCTTTGATGTGGCAGTCGATGGGTTTCAGTTCGAGAACTACACCAACACCCGCCCCTCTGGGCGCAATTTTGGCGACGATCTGAAGGCGGACGATATGTTCCTCCTCTTTGGAAAGAACGCCTGCCAGTCGGGCAACACAGCAGCAACCTGTGTGCTGAGCGGCCCTGCCCAAAAGTGGATGGAAGCCCAAATCGCCGATATGAATTTCGGCCACTGTGATGGTCTGGCTGCTACCAGCCTGCGCCTTTTCAACAATCTTCCGTACAAGGGCATGTCCTCCCCCAGCACCTTCCAGACCGGGGCCACCACCGCGAGCGACCTGACTTTCCCGGCGCCAGCGATTGAAAACTACATTGCCCACTACTTCCTCACCCAGACGCTGGACCCGGCGTATGACGCGCACATCACCACAGCGCCTGTGGCCGCGGTCAACCGACTGATTGCGGACTTTAACAAAGCGACACCCATCGCCTATACGGTCAGCATTTTCAAGATGCCCGGCTATAAGGAGGGCCATTCCATCACCGCCTATGGCGTTGAAACGGTGAATGCCAATGAGTCGCGCATTCTTGTCTATGACAACAATTTCCCCAAGCAGCGCCAGTACATTACTGTCGATATGGCGGCCAACACCTGGCGTTATGTCACAGCAGCCACCCCCGGCGAAGCACCCGATGTCTACACGGGTACGGCCACGGGCGAGACTTCTGGGGGGCTGCAAATTTTCCCCCTGAGCGCGCGGGATATGCCGGGTGATGTCTTTGACTGCCCCTTCTGCAATACGGAAACCAGCAGGGAGAATGTCAAGGCCGCGGCGGCTGGTATGACAGCAGGCAGCATCACCTTTCAATATTCCGGCGAGGGCGCGATTCTGGTCGTCAACGACGAGGATCAGGCCACGGGCTATGCCTTTGACACCGAAACCGACATCTATGAAATCCCCAATGCCACGCTGACTTATTTTAACGGCGGGTTAGGCAAAGACGTTCCCCCGACCATCCGCGTTCCTTTTGTCGAAGCCGACGATGCACTCTACTCGGTTTTCATCAGCGGCAAAACCATCGACAGCGTATCCGAAGGCGCTTTGAATATGACAGGTGCAGGCTATGCCATGGGCCTGGATTATATCGAGTTGGATCCCGACGAATTGCTGGAGGTAATTGTCAGCCCTGACGGTGACTTCATTGGCTTCCGCGCCTCGGAAACAGTGGACGCGCCAGCCATTTACATCTCCTATGACCCGGTCAGTGACCAGGACCCCAGCATCATCTTTGAAGTAGACGGCGTCATTCTCGATGCTGGCGAACAAAGCTCCCTGACCCTGGACCCGGACCTGGAACGCGTCTATTTTGACGACACAGGCGCGCTGGGCCAGGCGTTCGACGTCACAATGACGATGATCTGGCCGGATGGTGATGAGGAAGTCTATACCCAGACAATCGACGTTCCAGCCGGTTCGACCTCGGCCTTTGTGGACTTTGGCGCCTGGGACGGCCTGCTTGCCCCGTCCTATTATATTGATGACATTCTGCAAAACCCGTCGGTCAACCACCGGATCAAGCTGGAAAGCTCCACCGGCAGCTATGACCCAACACCGCAAGCCAACGCGCCAGCCGGTGTCTATCACATCCAAGCCACCTTCTCGAATGTGACAGAAATCGTGCTCAATGATGTCTACTTTACAGTAGCCAATCTGGGGGCTGGCAATCT
The DNA here is from genome assembly GCA_019637685.1 of Caldilineaceae bacterium. Lineage (GTDB taxonomy): Bacteria > Chloroflexota > Anaerolineae > Caldilineales > Caldilineaceae > JACQGT01. The sequence goes on from JAHBVF010000007.1 coordinate 52,418, forward strand.
GGTGCTGAATGCGGAGGGTGGCCCGGCTGGTGTGGGAGCAGAGATTTTAGTCCCCGCCACCGCGCTGGGGGACAACGGATTGCTGGATGCGAACGAGTCCTTCACCATTGGCTTCGACGTGGGTCTGGCTGTTGCCGACGCTTCTGACTTCACAGTGGATGCGAATGGCGAACCCTGGGACTGGACGCCAGACGCGGACCCGGCTCCTTCCTACGATGCCAACAATGCCAGTTTCGTCTTTGCTGTCACCGGCGGTGAAGTGCTGGCAAGCTGTGGCGGATTCACCGTTATCAAAACAGCGGGCGGTGCCATCACAGCACCCGGCTTCACAGGGAATATTGTTGTGGGCACCAACCACAATGACGTTCTATCGGGGACCAATGGCCCCGATCTGATCGTAGGGCTGAATGGCAAAGATCGGCTCATGGGCAAGAACGGGGACGACCTGCTCTGTGGCGGCAACGGGAATGATGTCCTCATCGGCGGCAACGGCAACGACCTGTTGGATGGCGGCAACGGGCACGACGATCTCTATGGCCGAGGTGGAAACGATACGCTGATCGGTGGCGATGGCGACGACGTTCTGATCGGTGGCAGCGGCGAAGACACACTTCTGGGCGGTGACGGCTGGGACTACCTGACAGGCAACAACCAGAATGACGTGCTCGATGGCGGCAACCGCGCAGACCTGATCTTTGGCGGCAATGGCAACGACGCGCTCTTTGGCGACAATGGGTTCGATGCACTCTTTGGCGGCAGAGGCGATGATGCCATGGACGGCGGAGCGCATTTCGATTACTGCAATGGGGGGTCGGGCAGCGACAACAGCGCCAACTGTGAGTTCACTTTCTCGACCTCTGCCCAGGCCGCGGAAGCAATCTCGGCCCAGACCGAGCTTGTCGCCGATGAAGGCGAAGCTGATGTGGAATCTATCCGCCAGTTTGTGAGCGATTATGCACAGGAGGCGGAAGGAACAAACAAAACCATCTTCCTGCCGGTAATGGTGAAGTAAGGCGTATCCAAACCCAAGTTTCAGAAAAGCAGAGGGGACGGAGCAAGCTCTCCGTCTTCTCTGCTTTTCTCCCGCTTTTTGTAGTGATCAGGCTGATAGTGAAAGAAGCTGGACGCTGATTCACGCAGAGGAACGCAGATTTTTTTCTCTGGATCAGCGTCTATCTGCGTGAATCAGCGTCCCTTTTTTTGTTCTATCATCAGCCTAATCAGCATATTTTCTCCCGCTTTTCCCCGCGGTCTTACCCCCTGCCCTCGTTCTTCCCAATCGGCTGCTCTCGTCCCCAATGCAGCCATTCCTTCGACCTGTGATAAAATCTGTAGGCTATTGATGCGGCGCAACCAGTGTAGCGCCGTGTTTTTTTGCGTCAGCCAGCCACATTTTCAGAAAAGCGAAACCCAATGGCAAAGCGTGAAAAAGCCAGCCTGCCTATCATCGGCTGGCGGGAGTGGGTCGGTCTGCCGGACCTGGGCATCGCCCAAATCAAAGTAAAAGTCGATACAGGCGCACGCTCCTCCTCTCTGCACGCCTCTGGTCTGGAATTCTTCCAGCGCGAGGGGGTGCAGTGGGTGCGCTTTCAGATGCAGCCTGTGCAGCGCAGACGCAGCAGAAGCCTGACAGCGGAGGCACCGGTTTTCGAAATGCGCTCTGTGCGTAGCTCCAGCGGCAAGGCGAGCCTGCGCCCGGTGATCATCACAAATGTGACGCTGCTCGGCATCACCTGGCCGGTGGAGTTGACCCTGGCCAGTCGGGACAAAATGGGCTTTCGGATGCTCCTCGGCCGCGAGGCGTTCCGACGGCGCTTCCTCGTCGACGCGGGGAAGTCCTATTACGGCGGAAAACCGCAGCGAACGAAGCAACCCAAGGAGTCCACATGAAACTTGCCATCCTTTCGTGCAGCCCCCAAAGCTACAGCACCCGGCGTCTACGCGAGGCCGCGGACCAGCGGGGGCATATTGTCAAAGTTCTGAACACCCTCAAATTTGCCATCGATCTGGAACAGGGCGAGCCGAACCTCTACTTCCGCCAGAAGCAGTTGTCCACCTACGACGCGGTGCTGCCCCGCATCGGCGCGTCCATCACCTATTACGGCACAGCCGTTGTGCGCCAGTTCGAGCAGATGGATGTCTACTGCGCCAACTCTTCCGCGGGCATCACCAATTCACGCGACAAACTGCGCAGCCTGCAAATCCTCAGCCGTCACCGCATCGGCATCCCCAAAACGACTTTTGTGCGGGACAAAAAAGATGTGCTGCCCGCGATCGAACGGGTGGGCGGCGCGCCGGTCATCATCAAACTGCTGGAAGGAACCCAGGGCATCGGCGTTCTTCTGGCCGAAACGGTCAAATCAGCCGAGGCGATCATCGAACTGCTCCAGAGCCAGAAGCAGAACATTCTGATCCAAAAATTTGTGGCCGAGAGCAAAGGGCGGGACATCCGGGCTTTCGTCGTCGGCGATCAGGTGGTGGCGGCCATGCGCCGCACAGCCCAGGGGCAGGAGTTTCGCAGCAATGTCCACCGGGGCGGTCTGGCCGAAGCAGTGGAACTGGATGAAGTCTACCAGGAAACAGCGGTGCGCGCCGCCCAAATTATGGGTCTGCGTATCGCGGGTGTGGACCTGCTGGAGGGCAAGGATGGCCCGCTGATTATGGAGGTGAACTCGTCGCCGGGGCTGGAAGGCATCGAAGGCAGCACCCAAAAAGATGTGGCCGGCGCGATTATCGATTACATCGCGGCCCAAGTGAACTTCCCGGAGATCGACCTGCGCCAGCGGCTGACGGTGAGCCGGGGCTATGGCGTGGCTGAAATTTCCATCCCCGAAGGTTCGGAATATATCGGCAAATCCATCGGCGAATCCGGACTGCGGGAGAAGGATATCGTCGTCCTCACTTTTCATCGGGGCACGTCTGTCATCCCCAATCCCCGCCCCCACCGCCAACTGGCCGCGGGGGATCGCCTGCTCTGCTTTGGCAAGCTGGAACTGATGCGGGAACTGATCCCGGTCAAAGGCCGGCGCAGCCAGCGTCCCTCTGTGCAGAAACTGCCCGATCTGCCCGTGGCAGACGAAGTTTCGCGGGATGCGACCAACCCGGAATCCGACTCAGCGCCCGTCGAAGTAGGCGTCTCCACCAGTGACTAAACACCGGGAACGCAAGCCTATCGGCGAGTGGTTTGGCGAGACGATTCCCCCGGGCGAATCCCGCGATCTGACTTTGGCCGTGAGCGAAAGCTACAGCAGTATGACAGTGGAGATTCCGCTCCACATTCGCCGCGCGGCAGAGGACGGCCCGGTGGTCTTTGTCACCGCCGCGCTGCACGGGGACGAAATCAACGGCACAGGCGCGGTCCGCCAGTTGATCCAGGACCCGGACTTTCAACCGCGGCGGGGCGCGGTCATCCTCGTGCCCGTGCTAAATATGCTTGCCTTCGATCGCCATTCCCGCTATCTGCCCGACCGGCGGGATTTGAACCGGTCGTTTCCCGGCTCGGCCACGGGCAGCCTGGCCAGCCGCCTGGCCCGCATCCTCTTCGACGAAATTGTCCCCCGCGCCGACTACGGCATTGATCTGCACACAGCCGCGGTGCGCCGCACAAACTTCCCCAATGTGCGGGGGGATATGAGCGATGCAGCCGTGCGCGGTCTGGCCGAATCCTTTGGCGGGGAGTTTATCCTGAACGGCCAAGGCCCCAAAGGGGGCTTCCGCCGGGAGGCGTGCAAAGCGGGCTGCCCCACAATTATTATGGAAGGTGGCGAGGTCTGGAAGGTGGAGCCGGGCATTGTGAAAGCGGCCACGCGAGGGGTGCGCAATGTGCTGCGCTGGCTGGGGATGCTTGACACACCGGCGGAAAACCCGGCCCTGCAGATCGTCATCGAAAAGTCCAAATGGATACGGGCGGCGCATGGCGGCTTTATGCGGTTTCACATCAAACCGGGCGACATCATCGAAAAAGGACAGCCCCTGGCCACCAACACAACACTGCTGGGCCACGAGCAGCGTACGCTGGAAGCGCCCTTTGACGGGGTGGTGATTGGCATGACGACCCTGCCCGCCATCAGCCCCGGCGAACCCCTCTGCAATCTGGGCCGGCTACCGTCGGAGCACACGCCCACTTCCTTGCGCCAATTGCGTGCCCAGGGGGATGGCCTGGCCCAGCGGCTGGTGGACGAGCTGGCATCGAACATTTTGGTTGTTGAACCGCATCCAGACTCGACGCCGGTTGAGCGGTCTGCGGAGTCTGTCGAAGGATAGGCAGGGCTGTTTCCCGTGGGGCCAAAGCCAATCGGCAGACTCGCATAGATTTATAAACTTGCACACAAAAATGATAGGAAAGTAAATGTCTTTCTCGCGCCTGCAAACCCAGTGGTTTGGGAACATCCGCGGCGATCTGCTTGCGGGTACAGTGGTCTCTTTGGCCCTCATCCCAGAGGCCATCGCCTTTTCAATTATCGCGGGCGTAGACCCCAAAGTCGGTCTCTACGCCTCCTTCTGCATTGCTGTTGTCATCGCTTTTGTGGGGGGCAGGCCGGGGATGATCTCCGCGGCCACAGGCGCAATGGCCCTGGTGATGGTCTCGCTGGTCAAGAACTACGGGCTGGAATATCTCCTGGCCGCCACAATTCTCACGGGTATTCTGCAGATATTGGCCGGTGTGCTGCGCCTGGGCAGTCTGCTCCGTTTTGTCTCCCGCTCGGTGACCACCGGCTTTGTCAACGCGCTGGCAATTCTGATCTTTATGGCCCAACTGCCGGAGTTCGACAACGCCAGTTGGGTGGTCTATGCGATGGTGGCCGCGGGGCTGGGGATAATCTATCTTTTTCCCTATGTGACCAAAGCTGTGCCTTCGCCGCTGATTGCGATTATCGTCCTGACGGTCTTTAGTATAGCAATGGGGCTGGAGATCCGCACAGTGGGGGATATGGGCGAACTGCCCAGCGCTTTCCCCCTGTTTATGTTGCCCAACATTCCGCTGACGATGGAAACCCTGCTGATTATTCTGCCCTATTCAGCCACACTGGCGGTTGTGGGTCTGTTGGAATCGCTGATGACTTCTGTAATTGTGGATGATCTGACCGACACACCCAGCGCCAAGAACCAGGAATGTACGGGCCAGGGCATCGCCAATATTGTGTCCGGTTTCTTTGGGGGGATGGCTGGCTGCGCAATGATCGGCCAGTCGGTCATCAATGTGAAATCCGGCGGGCGAGGGCGGCTGTCCACCCTCTGGGCTGGTGGCTTTTTGCTCTTCCTGATTCTGGCGCTGGGTGATCTGGTGCGCCAGATTCCCATGGCCGCGCTGGTGGCGGTGATGATTATGGTTTCCATCGGTACGTTTAGTTGGTCCTCTATCAAAAATCTGACAATCCACCCCAAAACGTCCAGCTTTGTGATGATTGCCACGGTTGTTGTGGTGGTCTTCACCCACAATCTGGCCCAGGGCGTGGGCGTGGGCGTGCTGCTCAGTGCCATCTTTTTTGCCCGCAAAGTCTCCCGGCTATTGGCCCTCGAATCGACCCTCTCTGCTGATGGGAACCAACGCACTTATCAGGTTTTCGGGCAGGTCTTTTTTGCTTCGGCAGAACAGTTTGCGGCTGGTTTTGATTTCAAGGAAGTGATCGAGCGGGTGGTAATCGATGTGAGCCAGGCCCATTTCTGGGACCTGACCGGCGTGGGCGCGCTGGACAAAGTGGTGCTCAAATTCCGGCGGGAAGGAACTGCTGTGGAATTGGTGGGGATGAACGAGGCCAGCACGACAATTGTGGACCGGCTCGCCACCTATGACAAGCCCGATGCCCTGGAACTGATGCTGAAACATTGAGTGAGATGTAAGAATGTGGGACGCAGAGGAACGCGGATTTATTTTCTGGATCAGTGTCTATCCGCGTAAATCAGCGTCCAAGTACGCTTCTGGCAATCTCCCTAGCGATTATAAGATTGAGGTTTCTGATGACAGATGCACAAAGTACAACCGGCAACAACGCCATCCTGGCCTGCGTGGACGGTTCGGTCTATACCGACAGCGTCCTGGCCCACGCGGCCTGGGTCGGTCAGCGCCTGGACGTAACCGTGCAGGTGCTGCACATCCAGCCGCCTGACGCGGACTATACCGGTCCGACGGACTTGAGCGGTGCGATTGGGCTGGGGGCCAAGAGTTCCCTGTTGGAAAAGTTGTCCCGGATGGACGAAGAGCGGTCCAAATTAGACCAACAAAAGGGAAAATTGATTTTGGAACACGCCAAAGAGGCGCTGGCCGAGGCGGGCATCAGCCCTGTCTCCACCCTGCACCGCCGGGGTTCTCTGGTGGAGACTATCAGCGAGCTGGAATCCACTACCCAACTGGTTGTGCTGGGAAAGCGGGGCGAACACGCCGACTTTGCCAGCGGGCATCTCGGCTCCAATCTAGAACGGGTCGTGCGGGCCGCCCATCATCCGGTGCTGGTTACGGCCCGGGCTTTCCAGCCTATCGAACGTTTCGTCATTGCCTACGACGGCGGTCCCAGCACCCGCAAAGCCGTGGACTTTGTGGCCAGCAGTTCCCTGTTGCGCGGGCTAGAGTGCCACCTGCTGCGGATCGGCGCAGATAACAAAAAGAATCGGGCTGTCATAGCGCAAGCTGCCACCCAACTGGCCCAGGCGGGCTTTGCCGTGCAGACGCTTATACAGCCCGGCCAACCCGATGAGGTGATTTCCGCCCATGTAAAATCCAACGAGATGGACCTGCTGGTGATGGGGGCCTACGGCCATTCCCACATCCGCACACTGATCATCGGCAGCACCACCAGCGCAATGCTGCGTTCCTGCCCGATTCCGGTGCTGATGTTCCGCTGAGTCGATACCCGTTGAGCGTCTATCGGTCACGTTTACCGCTACCTTTTACGATCCCAAAGATGACACACTGCCCCCTGTGCCATTCACGCGCAGAAGAGTATCACCAGGACAGACGCAGAGTCTATTTCCAGTGTACAAACTGCCGGCTGGTCTTTGTTTCGTCTGATGCGTTCCTCTCTGCTGAAGCAGAAAAAGCCACCTACGATCTCCACCAAAACTCTCCAGATGATGCGGGATATCGGGCCTTTCTCGCGCGCATGTGTCGCCCGCTGGCAAAACGATTGTCCGCGGGCAGCCACGGATTGGACTTCGGCTGCGGGCCAGGCCCAACCCTCTCTGTGATGTTTGCCGAGCTTGGGTATCCCATGGCGATCTACGATCCATTCTATGCCCCGGACGAATCAGTCCTGGAGAAGGTGTACGATTTTGTCACGGCCACGGAAGTCGTAGAGCATCTGCGCAACCCGGCACAGAGTCTGGCCCAAATATGGCGCTGTGTCAAACCGGGCGGCTATCTGGGCATTATGACAAAACTGGTGATAGACCGGGCCGCCTTTGCCACTTGGCACTACAAGAACGACGACACACACATCTGCTTCTTTTCCAGAAAGACCCTTGGCTGGCTGGCGAGGGAATGGGGGGCAGCACCGCTGTTTGTGGGCGCAGATATCACAATTTTCCAGAAAGTGTAGGCTCACCGAAATTCAGGAGGCAACCCGCCTGATTTTCGATACAGAAGGAAATATTTCCCCGGTTTCTTAAGCGCCCCCTCCCCAATCAGTGTAGTGAGCGGGACGATAGCCGAGTAGAATCCGGCGGAAATAAACCAACAAAAGCCGGTGTGCTCGCACATCGGCTTTTGTGTTATGATCCGTGTAGAATACCAGAATTCCACCCCGCTCCATCCGAGTTTTCCCAGGAGATAGTGGGCAAATGTCGATTCTTTTCGGCAGGGCGCGCGAACTTGCGCTGATCGAAGACGCCTTTCAGAAAACCCAGAGCCAGCAGGCGCGCACTGTGCTGCTGGCCGGGGAGTCGGGCAGCGGCAAGAGCGCGCTTCTGGAAGCTGTCGCCACTGCCTGTGAAGAGCGCGCGCTCGTGCTGCGCGGCAGCGCATCCGACGCCGAAGGGATGCCCCCCTATCTGCCCTTTCTCGAAGCGTTGGGGACGGCGATGCGTACGCTGCCTGTGGAACGCCTGCGCCAATTACGTGCGCCTGACGCGCCGATCCTGGCCGGTCTCTTCCCTGAATTGGCCCGGCGTCTCGACGACACAGCCGCCGCCTTTGTCGTGCCGCCGGAGCAGGCCCGTCTGCGCCTGTACCAGGCCGTCGGTCAATTCATCGCCAATCTGGCCGCCGAGCGTCCCCTCGTCTTTCTGCTCGACGATATCCACTGGGTCGAAGCGGCCACCTTTGACCTGCTCATTCAAATTGCCCGCACCCAACGCAGCGCACCTGTGCTCTGGCTGCTTGCCTATCGTTCCGAGGAAGCCCGGCGCAATCCCGCGCTGGAACGAGCCAGGGCCGAACTCAACCGGCTGGCAAACGCCATAACCATCCATCTTGACACCCTCTCTGCCGATGCCCTCGGCCAACTGGCGACCCACTATCTCGCCGGCTCCGCCCAGCCAACGCTCGTCCAGGAACTCCTGGCCCAGTCGGACGGCAACCCTTTTTATGCCGAAGAACTTCTGCGCCACTGGCGGGAATCCGGCCAGATCGGCCAGGGCGCGCAGGGCTGGCAAGCGACAAACCTACGCCAGGACGATCTGCCCGAAGGCATCGCCAGTCTCGTCGGTTTGCGTCTGGCCCGCCAGCCTGCCCCGGTCATCGAGAGCCTGCGCGCGGCCGCGGTGGTCGGGCGCAGTTTTGAAGCATCCCTTGTCGCCGCGCTCTCCGGCCAGCCCATCGAAAGCGTGGAAGCCCACCTGCAACAGGCGCTGGAGGCCTGGCTGGTGCAGGACGGGGCCGACGGTCACTTCACCTTTCGGCACACCCAAATCCGCCAGACCCTCTACAGCCAAGTACTGCCTTCCCGCCGCCAGCGCTGGCACGCAGCCCTGGCCCAACTCCTGGAACAATCCACCCCCCAGCCCCTGGCCCGGCTGGCCAGCCACTTTGCCCGGGGCGGCGATCCACACAAAGGCGCGGCCTATGGGCTGCGCGCCGGCCACGCTGCCCAGCAAGCCTATGCCTGGGAAGAGGCCATCACCCAATACGAAGCCGCCCTGGGCCTGCTCGACCCTACAGATGCGCAGCGGGGCGACGCGCTCTTTCATCTGGGCGAAGCGCTGAGTCTGGCTGGCCGGGAACGCGAGGCAGTGAATGCCTTTGCCGCGGCCCGGGCCTGGCACAAACAGGCGGGCGATCTGCTGGGGTCGGCTCGGGCCGGGCACCGACTGGGCCAGGTCTATTGGCGTATGGAAGACCTGCCCAACGCCCGGGCCGCCTTGGAGAGCGCGCTCTATGCTATGCCCGTTGAACCCAGCCACGCGCGGGTGGAACTGCTGGTCGATCTGGGCAGCCTGCTGGCCGTCAGTCTGCATCAGATGGCGGATGGTCTGGCCCTGGGCCAGGAGGCGCTACAACTGGCCCAACGATTGGAAGACGACCGTCTACTGGCCGCGGCCAGCAGAGTTGTGGGCAATCTGCTGGTACGCAGCAACCGCTTGCCCGCGGGCACACAACAATTGGAGCAGGCGCTGCGTCTGGCAGTGGCCGCCGACGATCCTGTGGAAGCCGCCGAATGTTGCGCCCATCTGACCCTGGCCTATGTCTGGTCCACGGACTTCCAGCGCGCCCGGGAGACATTGCATCTCTGGGAAGGCCTTGCCCGCCAATCCCACGACCTCTACCAATTGCGCCATATCTATTCAATGGCCGCAGCCGCAGGGATTGTGGCGGGAGATTGGGAGCAGGCCGAGGCCCATCTGAACGGGGCCCAATTGATTGTCGAAGGGCTGACCAGCCCAGAACCCGCGGCCCTTCTGCGTGTGAATCGGGGGCTGCTCGCCTACTATCGGGATGACTTTGCCCAGGCCGAAGCCCACTTCGAGGCGGCCAGCGAGACTTTTCGTGGGTTGGGGCCGGGTGGACTGGTCTGGTATCTGGGTGCGCTGGGCATGGCCCTGGCCGCACAGGGCAAGCGGACAGCGGCCTATCGGGTGATGGACGAAGTGGAGGCGCTGATCCAGGCCCTGCCTCCGGACGCGCTGCCCCGGTCCGAGTCGTTGTCCCACCTGACCCAGGCCGCGCTCTGGCTGGAGGAGCAGACGCGGCTGGCCCGCTACTATCCCCAATTGACGCTTTTTCGGGGTCAATATCACGACGCGTTGGTCGATCGCCTGCTCGGCGCGGTGGAGCTTCTGCAGGAGCAGTGGCCGTTGGCCCAGGCTTCGCTGGCCCGGGCCGAAGCCGCGGCCCGGCTCTCTGCCGCCAATCTGGAACTGGCCCATACCGTCTACACCCAGGCCCAGTGGGATCTGGCCCAGGCCAAACGGGGCCACAGCGAGCGCGCCCGCGCCCGCTTGGAGGAAGCGATCAGCCTCTATCACGCCCTGGGGTTGTCCCAGCGGGAAGCCCAGGCCCAGACGCTGCTCGACCGCTTATCTCCCAGCCAGGCCCCTGCCTATCCCGCCGGTCTCAGCCAGCGCGAAGTAGAGGTGCTACAACTGGTGGCCCAGGGCCAGAGCAACCGGCAGATTGCCGAGCGTCTCTTTCTCAGCGAGAAGACCATCGGCAACCACATCACGAATATCTTCAACAAAATTGTGGTGGACAACCGGGCCGCGGCCGCGGCTTTCGCCATCCGCAACCATCTGATCGAATAGGCAGTGGATGAAGAGGACACAGATTTTCATGATTTGGATTGACCTGCGCTGATTGGTCGGAGAATCTGCGTCCGATTTTCATCGCTATCTGTCCAGTAGGGATTTCTCCCTATTCCCCACCCCCACCACCCGCCCCAAACCTCTTTTGTACATCGGGGAATCCACCCGATGTGTACGTCGCGTCTTTGCCCCATACTTGGCCCTGTACGCCGGTATGAACTTCTATTTCACCAAAGCAAGGAGCGATGCAAAAATGTCCAAATCTACACTCGTTCGCTGGAGTGGTCTCGTCCTACTGTTGGCAGGGTTGTGTGTGGCAATTCCGGCCCTCCTGCATCCCGACGAAGCCGCCAATCCGTCTGCAATGACCGGCGCAAGCTGGGTTCCCGTCCACACCGTTTTTATTTTCTCGTTGCTGTTGATGATCTTCGGTCTGTTCGGGCTATACGCGCTGCTTTGGGAGCGCCCCTCTGGACTGACGACTATCAGCTTTGTTTTGATGGTTATCGGCAGTGTACTGACTGTCTCCGTCCTGACGATTGACGCGTATGTTGTCCCTGTGCTGGCCAGCAATCCCGCGGCCAGTGGGCTGCTTGCGGAAACGGGGCCGCTCTTTGGGGGACCTCTGGGCACGGAGTTTCTGCTGGCCGCTGTGACCTTTGCGCTGGGCACACTCCTGCTGGGCATCGATCTGCTGCGCAATGGAACGTTGCCCCGGGGCGCAGGCGTGCTGCTATTGGTGGGTGGCCCGCTGATGGGCTTCTCTGGCCTGCTGCCTCATCTGATCTTTGTGGCAGGCGGGCTACTCTTGGGCGCAAGTCTTATCTGGCTCGGCTATGCAATCTGGGCCGAGCCGACAGTAGCTGTGCGCCGGGAAGCGATGGCAGCCCGAGCCTGACCTCAAAATAGCCGCTGGTGAACGCTGATCAGCAGGGATGGACATCTATCAAATCTGCGTCCTCTGCGAAATCTGTATTCCTCTTTTCAGCCCCAATTGTGCCCCGCCAGTCGTTGACCGGCGGGGCACGTTATCGACTATCGCCCTCGCACGGCTCTTCTGGAAGACACAATGAAAACTCTATTGAACGAACCCCAGGCAGCCACGGCTACTGCTCCCGCCGCGGCCTGGCATCTACGCGCGATGCGCCTGCCCGACAGCGATCAGCCGGAAGATTGGTGGGTTGTCGATGGCCGGTTGAGCGAATCCCCGGTGGCTGGGGCACGGGCACTGCCAGGGACCCGCGGGAGAATCTGACGATCCTTGCCAATCCAATGGCTGTGGTATTGGACGGAAATCGCTTACAATAGACAAATGCTGAGATCGGAAATCGTTACTTCCCCGTATAAGCCACGAGCCAGCCGTTGCAGGCATAGATGCTGACGACAGGCCGCGTGTCTCCCCTGGATACGCCAGAGCATAAGGAGATTCAGTATGCGAAGATTGTCCGATGATTTTCATGCCTGTTTGCATTCAGGATTTCTTTCCGGGATTACAGAGAATGTGAAAGCCGATCCAGACCTAACACTGGAAATCCGGGACAATTACATCAATCTCTATTACAAAGGCAACTCTCTGCTGAAATTGAGGGAAACCAAAACAGGCCCATACAAAGCAGAGATTCACTCAAAATATCTGGCCAACGCGCAGATTCCCGCAGACTTCACCCCGGAAACAGTCACTGACTTTTTGTCGGCGATTCCTCTTTTGAAGCAGAATATCGTCAGACACGGCAAGCGCTCGGCGGAGATCGAGTACGAGCAGATGATTATCCGGGCCAACAATCTGGAACCCCGCAACACCGCCGAGTATCTGATTGTGGACAGGCAGTACACAACCGCGGAAGGCCGCTTTGACCTGACCGGCATCTTCTGGGATCGGAATGGCCGCAAAAAAGGCCAGACAGTCCCGGTCTGTCTGATGGAAATTAAGTATGCGCTCAACGACGACATCCGGGAAGTCCACGAACAACTGGCACATTACTACAAATCCATCGCACCCCAGTCCGCAGCCATCGCAGCAGAGATGCAGTCCCTCTTCCACCAGAAATTGGAACAGGGGTTGTATCGTATGCCCCAGTATCGCATCGACGCGCTCAAGACACTCACCTTTTCGCCCGATATTTCCCAATTCCAATTCGTCGTCATTTTTGTGGACTACAACCCGAATAGTTCCAAATTGAATTTGCAAAAATTATCGGAATTGCCCTTCGCCAACCAAATCAGAATTTTCCACAGCGGCTTTGCCATGTGGCAACAGAATGTGCAGCCGCTGCCTGCCGGATAGGAGAAACCCAATGCCCAACGAAACCGCCTTTACAATGGATACCAGCAGCATCAAATATGGCCCCGGCGTGACCCGTGAAGTGGGCTACGATATGGCAAAGCTGGGCGCAAAGCGGGTGCTCGTCGTCACGGATCCCCGGCTGGCGGCGGGGGAAAGTGTGGCGACAGTGCTGACTGCCCTGCGCGGCGCGGGCATCGACGCGGTGCTCTACGATCAGGTGCGGGTGGAGCCGACGGATATCTCCTTTGCCCACGCCATCGCCTTTGCCAGCGAAGGCAATTTCGACGGCTACGTCGCGGTGGGCGGCGGCTCGGTGATGGACACGGCCAAAGCCGCCAATCTCTACGCTACCTGGCCCGCGGATCTGCTGGCCTACGTCAACCCGCCCATTGGCCGGGGCGAAGTCATCCCCGGCCCACTCAAACCGCTGATCGCCGTGCCCACCACCGCGGGCACAGGCAGCGAAACCACCGGCGTCGCCATCTTCGACTACACGCAGATGCACGCCAAGACCGGCATCGCGCACCGCGCCCTGCGCCCGGTTCTGGGCATTCTGGACCCGGACAACACCCGCACCCTGCCCAAAATGGTGGCGGCCAGCAGCGGGCTGGATGTCCTCAGTCACGCCCTGGAATCCCTGACTGCCATCCCCTACGACCACCGCCCGGCCGCGGATCGCCCCGAACTGCGCCCGGCCTATCAAGGGGCCAACCCCATCAGCGACATCTGGTCAAGCAAAGCCGTGGAGATGGTGGCGGCCAATATCGTGCGCGCCATCCAGGACCCGGAGGACGACGAGGCCCGCAGCCAGATGCTCCTGGCCTCGGCCTATGCGGGCATCGGCTTTGGCAACGCGGGCGTCCACCTGCCCCACGGCATGTCCTATCCCGTGTCGGGGATGGTGCGGGGCTACAACCCGCCTGGCTACCCGACGGACCACCCGATTATCCCCCACGGGATGTCGGTCATTCTCAACGCGCCCGCGGTCTTTCGCTTCACAGCCCCGGCCAATCCCCAGCGCCATCTGTTGGGCGCGCGGCTGATGGGTGTGGACACATCCCACGTGGCCGCAGAAGACGCGGGCGCGGTGTTGGCCGCTGCGATTATCGATTTGATGAAACAGACGGGCGTACCCAATGGACTCAGCGCCATCGGCTTTAGCGAAGCCGACATCCCCGCGCTGGTGGAGGGCACTCTGCCCCAGCACCGGGTGACAAAGCTCTCCCCCCGCCCCGCAGGACGCGAGGATTTGACCGCGCTGTTTACGGATGCCATGCGCTATTGGTAGACGAACAATTCCGGAATAGACCAGCAGCAGATTGCACTCCAGAGATCGTCTGGTCTATTCCCGGAATCAGCTATCGCTGCCCTCCCTTCGCGTCTCCGTCCCCCTGTGGTAAAATTTCCTTCGGGTTGTACCTCAAACAGACTTGAAGGAATACCCCTGTATGTCGAGCAATTTTGTCCGGGGCCGAGCAGCCGCGCGCTGGCTGCTGCGGATGAATGTCCCTCTGCCCACACGCACAGACGCGCAATTGGACGCGGAGCGGGATAGTCACTACTATTGGAACTATGCGGTCAATCTGCTGGATGGGGTCTTCTTCTGGTTTGGGCTGAGCTTTGTTTCATCGACTACTATTCTGCCCCTCTTCATCAGCAAACTCTCCGACAGCCCCATACCCATTGCACTGCTGGCTGTGCTGGCCCAGTCCAGTTGGTTTCTGCCCCAACTATTCTCAGCGGGGATCACCGAACGCATTCCCCGGATGAAGCCGATTGTCATCAATCTGGGCTTGTTCACCGAGCGGCTGCCCATGCTGTTTCTGCCCCTGGCCGCGCTGCTCAGCCTCTCCAACCCCCTGCTGGCGCTGATTATCTTCTTCGTCGCCTATGCCTGGCACGGCTTCGGCGCAGGCATGATTGCACCGGCCTGGTCCAATCTGTTGGCCCGCTGCTTTCCCGTAGAGCGGCGGGGACGGTTCTTCGGCATTACTTCATTTGTCGGCACAGGGCTGGGCACGCTGGGCGCATTTGTCAGCGGCTGGATGCTGGACGTTTTCCCCTTTCCCACCAATTTCGTCTATATTTTTGCTGTGGCTGCGCTGGCTGTCTTCGTCAGTTGGGGCTTCCTGGCGTTGACCCGGGAACCCGCGGGTCACAACGAGAAAGTGTCCCTCCCCGCGCGGCAACAGGGACAATCCCGGCGCAAGATGCTGGCTATTGTGCGGGGCGACCACAATTTCCGCCGCTTTCTCATGGCCCGGGTGCTGTCCAGCTTCGCCGCGATGGGCGAGGGTTTTCTGACAGTGGCCGCGGTGCGCATGTGGCAGGTGAGCGATGGCACTGTGGCCTATTTCACCGCGGCCATGCTCCTGGGCCAGACCGGGGGCAATCTATTGGCTGGTTTTGTGGCCGACCGCTGGGGACACAAACTCTCTCTGGAACTGGGCTATCTGTGCCTGATCGTCAGTTTTGGCCTGGCCTGGCTGGCTCCCGGCTCAGGCTGGTACTTTGTCGTCTTTGCTGTGCTGGGTGTGGCCGCGGGCACGCGGGTCGTATCGGGCATTCTCATCCCCCTGGAGTTTGCCCGCCCCGAACACCGCCCGTCGTATGTGGGCATTTCCAACACAACAATGGGCATTGGCTCGGCGCTGGCCCCGCTGGCCGGTGGGCTGTTGGCCTGGTTTGGCTACAATACGCTCTTTGCCGTGGGGGCATTGCTGGCAGGCGCGGCTTTCGTGGCTATGCGCTGGGGTGTAACCGAGCCGCGTGTCGGCCAACTGTTCGATCCAAACAAAGGTAGCTAATATGGACGAAACTCTGCTCCTCATCCCCATTCTTTTCAGTTTTCTTGTTATCGCCCTGGCCTCCAAAGAGATCGGCAACTTCTTCCGACGCCTGGGGCTGCCGCTGATCAGCGGTTTCCTCTTCACAGGCATCATTGCCGGGCCGTATGTGCTGAAACTGCTGTCGGTTGACGCGGCCGAACATCTCATTTTTCTGGAGGAGGTGGCCCTGGCCTTTATCGCCTTTGCCGCGGGCAGCGAGCTCAACTGGGAAGAGGTGCGCTACCGGCTGCGCAGCATCGGCCTGATTACGGGCGGGCTGGTGATCGTCACCCTCACATTGGGGAGCCTGGCGCTGCTCTTCCTGGCCGACTTTCTGCCGTTTATGCAATCCATGCCCTTCACCAGTCGCCTGGCCGTTGCGATTCTGGCCGGCGCGATTCTGGTGGCCCGGTCGCCTTCCGGGGCCATCGCCGTTATCAACGAACTGCGGGCCAAAGGACGCTTCACCCAGACTGTTCTGGGCGTCACCGTGATTATGGACGCGGTGGTGATTACTATCTTCGCCATCAATTCATCGATTGCCGATGCCCTGCTGACAAATGTGTCTTTCAGCCCCACTTTTCTCCTGCTGCTCCTGGCAGAGCTGACCGTATCGGTTCTCCTGGGGCTGGTGTTGGCCTGGATCATCCGCCTGATTCTGAACTGGGAACTCCCCCTCGTCAAGTTTCCGCTCTTTCTGCTGCTGGGGTTCGGCGTCTTTCTTCTGGCCGACGAGACCCGCCACTACAGCCACGATCTCCTGCCCTTCGAGTTTCTGCTGGAGCCGCTGCTTATCTGTATGATTGCTGGCTTTGTTGTGACGAACAACAAAAAGTATTCCAGCCACGAATTCAGCGACATTCTCCATCTGAACGCGCTGCCTGTGTATATCGTATTTTTCACAGTCACAGGTGCCTCTCTCCAGCTGGATGTGCTGGCCTCCACCTGGCCGATTGCCCTTGCCCTCTTTGGTGTGCGGGTGGTTTCTATTTTCCTCGGCTCTTTTCTGGGTGGAACATTGGCGGGTGAACCGGCCTATCACAACCGGGTGCGCTGGCTGGCCTTCATCACCCAGGCCGGTGTGGGGTTGGGGTTGGCCCAAACAGTAGCTGTGACCTTTCCTGAATGGGGCCAGGCCTTCGCGACACTGATTATTTCGGTGATTGTTCTCAACGAAGTTATCGGTCCCATGCTCTTCAAATGGGTGATTCATCTGGTGGGAGAAGCCCATCCCCGGGGCGCGACACCAGACTTTGACGGCAGCCGGGACGCGCTTATTTTCGGGCTGGAGGATCAGGCATTTGCCCTCTCCCGCCAACTGACCGCGCACGGCTGGAACGTTCGGTTGGCCTCGCGCACAGCAGCACGGCACGGCATCCCCGACCCTTCCGATGTGCAGATTTTGCCCATCCCGGACCTGAGCCTGGAGAGCCTGCACACCCTGAACGCGGATCGGGCCGAAGCCATTATTACTATGCTCTCGGACGAGGAGAATTATCAGATTTGTGAATTGGCCTATGAGAATTTTGGCACAGACCGGCTGGTGACCCGACTGCATGAACGGGCCAACTTCGAGCGCTTCCACGCCCTGGGCGCGCTGGTTGTGGACCCGGACACGGCCATCATCGGCCTGCTGGAACACTTTGTGCGTTCACCCGTGGCTACATCTCTGGTGATGGGGATGGCCGAAGGGCAGGATGTGGTGGACATGGAAATGCAGAACCAGAACCTGGATGGACGCGCAATCCGCGATCTGAATCTGCCCGTGGATGTGCTGATACTGGGCGTCAGCCGGAACGGGCATACGCTTCGATCTCACGGATATACCCGGCTGCACCTGGGGGATCGGGTGACAGTTGTCGGCTCGGAAGAGAGCCTGGAACAGATCGCCCTGCGTTTCGAGGGGCAAACGTGAGTCCACTGCAAAAAGGTCAATTTCTCCCGCAGAGACGCGGAGTCGCAGAGAATTTCAGGAGAGAATCCTTCTTTTTATCAGTGTCCATCAGTAGCTCAAAAGGCTTTTTGCAGCAGAGTCAAGCGTAGGGCGTGTACAAGAGAAAAGGCCCCTACAAAGTTCACGAAGAACAACCCCACACACTGGGCTTCTTCGTGAACTTTGTAGTTTGTGCGTTCCTGGCTTTGGGCTACAACACTTTGACCCAGGCGATCCGTTCCCGCCGCCAGGTATAGGTGGCAGCCAGCCCGCCTGCTGCGGTGGGGATAATAGCCGGATAGGAATACTCGCCCGGTTCGGTCTCCAGGTCTATACGCTCCGGCCAGCTTTGCCCGTTGTCCGCGGAAATAAGCACAGATAGGGGCGTGCGCGCCCGATCTTCCACCGGATTGCAGATCAGCGCCAGCCGCCCGTCGGCCATCCGGGCCACATCCAGCCCGCTATTATTGTTGGGCAAGTCCGTGGGAACAATTTCGCTCCACGAACGCCCCCCATCCGCCGAATCGCTGCGACAGACCCGTCCACAGGTGCTGCGCAGGAGCATATGCACCTGGCCTGGCGCAGATTCCCACAGCGTCGGCTGGATGACCCCTTTCCCGCCACACCGCGTCCGGTCCAGCGGGATCAACGGCGTGGCCTGCCAGGTGACGCCGCTATCCTCGCTGCGATCGACAAACGCGTCCCAGTGCGTGCGAGTTTCCAGAGACGCCCCTGCCAGCCATGCACCGTCGGCCAGCAGAATCGGTTTGTTTTTCACCGGCCCGCGTCCCCCGGCATCGCCAGGGACAAGCGGTGCTGGATCGCTCCACGAACGGCCCCCATCCCAGGACACTGCTGTATACGTGCGCCAGGCAGGAATTTGCGGACCCACTTTGAACCAGAGATGCACTCCGCCCTCCTCGGCCCGAAAGATGACGGGATTCCAGTGGGCGCTCTCCTCCGCCTTTGCCACCAGCCGGGGCGCGGACCAGCCACCGGTCACGCCGCGCTGGGCGGACCAGATGGCCACGTCGTCCGCGCTCTCCCGGCTACCCCCAAACCAAACGACCAGAAAGCCGCCGTCGTCCCGCTCTATCAGCGAGGAGGCATGACAGGAAGCAAAGGGACGCTCGTCGGAAAAGATGTGTTCGATCTGCATAGCTATCTCCATAGGTGGGTTGACAAGCAGTCATACAGGCGGGGAGTCGGGCTGCTTCCCAAAGGTTGAACTTCTCGAAACTCTCCCCTGTCTGTCCTCCCTCCCGTTCTGAATTTACCCGCCATTTTTTGCCAGCCGTTGACGCTCTGCCCAATTTTGACATATACTGTCCCCAATACGCAATAACAATTTACCAACACACATGCCTATGCAGCCACTGATTGCCGAATTGGCCGATCTGATCATTAAAGATAACGCGAT
This sequence comes from Caldilineaceae bacterium, assembly GCA_019637685.1. Classification (GTDB taxonomy): domain Bacteria; phylum Chloroflexota; class Anaerolineae; order Caldilineales; family Caldilineaceae; genus JACQGT01. The sequence continues at coordinate 71,554 of JAHBVF010000007.1, forward strand.
CCTTTTTGTCGGCTCCCAATTGGGGGCGGACAGCGAACACCCCCCTGTGGTGGAACGCATCGCGGACGCGCTGGCCGCGCGTATCGACTACAAGCGGGCCGATCGATCCCTGCCTGCTGTGGCCCGGGACTACGAAGTGCTGCAAGGCAGAGCCGCGCTCATCCTCGCCCTGCGCGAAGAGCTGGCACGCCAGCAATCCGGGCCGGATTCCATCCACCAGTTGATTGCGGACGCGGTCCTGCCCACCACCAAACTCATCACCACCCGCTTTGATCAGGTGCTGGAGAATGCGCTGACCCAATTCCACAAGCCCTACGTGCTAATCGTGCGGGACACCGATGTACCCTTTTTCGACGAATCCAAAGTCACTGTCATCAAAATTCAGGGTGACATTGCCCAGCCCGACAGTCTGGTCATCACCGAAGACGATGTGGACGCGTTCATCAGCAATCTGCCAACCCTCAGCGATATTGTGCGCGCCTATTTTGCCACCAAAACCCTTATCTTCCTGGGCTACGATCTCAGCAGCAGCCATTTCAAGCGCTTCTTCCATCAGGTCACCCGCAACCTCAGCGTCTATCGGCGCACAGCCTATGCCATTGTGCGCGAGCCAAATGAGGAAATGGATGAGATAGGGCAACGCTACTGGAAAAACCAGAACGTGGAAATTCTTTTCCACAACCCGCTGACCTTTCTGGAAGGGATCGCCCAGATTGTCAAGACAGCCCGGACAGCCGCCAGCGCACAGAATCCCCGCCCAGCCGCCACCCCGCGCCTGCCCCTGCCGCCCCATCCCTACAAAGGGCTGCAACCCTACAGCGCGGCGGACGCGCCCATCTTTGCCGGGCGTGGCCAAGAGAGTATGCAGCTTGCCAATCGGGTGCTGGCCAATCGGCTGACAGTTCTCTACGGCGAAAGCGGCGTGGGCAAAAGCAGCCTGCTGCACGCCGGTCTGGGCACACGGATGACCGCGGCCCAGGGTCTGCTGGCCGTGGCCATCCCGGAGCCAGACCGGCCGCTGGCAGAGAATCTCCACACAAGCCTGCTCGCCGCGGCCCGCGGCACTGGTTTACAGCCTAAAAGCGGGGGCGATCTGTCGGACGATCTATCCTCCCTCGTCCGCGCGGTGCAGAGAGAACTGGACGGGCCGGTCGTGCTGGCTGTGGATCAGGCGGAACAATTCTTCCTCGTCTATACGGACGAGGAGCAAAGAGCAGCTTTGGAACAATTGAAGCAGTTTCTGGCCGACCGCAGCCTGGACCTGCGCTTTGTCATCAGCATCCGCGAGGATGCCTTGGGCGATCTGCAACCTCTGGAAGCGATACTGCCCGATGTCCTCAATGTGCGCTATCGAGTGGAGCGGCTGAGACAGGAATCTGCCCGGGATGCCATTGAGAATCCCGCCGCGCTCTATGGCATAAACTGGGAACCCGCGCTGGTCCAGCGGCTGCTGAACGACCTGACCGACCCCGAATCCAACGCCATTGGCCCCGCCCAGTTGCAGATCAACTGCGAACGGCTCTATCGGGAAACAATCACCCGCGACCCGGACCCGCCCCAAACAATCACACTCGCCCTCTTCGAGTCCCTGGGCAACACTACTTCTCTGCTCGGCGACTATTTGTCCCAGGCGCTTCAAACCCTGGACCCCGCCCAGCAGCCACCGGCCCGGGGCCTGCTGGGCACACTGGTTAGCAGCAGCGGCGCGAAACTGCGTCTAACCCTGGACGAGCTGGCCCGCGCGGGGGAGATGCCACCTGGCGAAACCCTCTCCATTCTCGACGCGCTGGTAGAACAGTCTCTGGTGCGCCGCATCTCCCGGCCCGGTTTCGGGGGGCGAGAGGGCGACGGACCCCTGCGCGACGAATTCGAATTGAGCCACGACTCGCTGATTCCTCGGGTGGTCTCCTGGCTGGGCGACGATTTCTGGGCAGCGCAAAAAGCCCGGGAAATTTTACGCCAGGCCGCGCCCGAATGGGCAAAGCGAGCGCGGCTGCTCCCCGCCGATGATCTGCGCCTGGCCTCCCGGCGCAAGAGCCAACTGCGCCTGACCGACGTAGAAGCGGCCCTGCTCTACGCATCCGCGGTCACCTACGCCACGCCTGTGGACGATTGGCAAGACGTCCTGCCTTCAGAAGAGCAGCGGGCCACCCTCCTCGGCCTGCTGGATCATCCGGATGAGCAGGCACGCGCCCAGGCCGCCCGCCAATTGGTCCGTTTCCCCGACGCAGAAACCAGCGAACGGCTGGGCCAACAGGCCAGGGGCGACCCGAACGGGGCCGTGCGCAGCGCCGCGATCACAGCCCTGGCTGGTCAATTGCAGAGCGCGGGGGCAGCCATAGCGGGGCCGGGTGTGGCCGCGTTGACCGCGGGCCTGGATCAGCCCGCGGCTGACACCCGCGGAGATTTTGGCCCTCAGGCGCTCGTCACCCTGCGCGATCTGGCCCCGGCCAGCGATCCCCTGCTCCCCCCCGCGCTGCGCTCCACCATCCAGCGCAAAGTTTGGCTGGCCCGTTGGCGACGCAATGGGGAAGCAATTCTGCGCGCAACCGTCCGCGGGGCGCAGGGTGGATTTTGGGGATTGGGATTGGGCGTGGGTCTCTTTTTGGGGCTGAATATTTTTATCGCCGGCAATTTTACCCTGTCCCTGCTGCGCCAAAATCTTGACTCAATGATCTTTGGCATCAGCGCTGGCATTCCGATTATGGGGCTTATCGGCGGGTTGGCCGGGGCTGCCACCGCGCTGGGCGGAACGATTTATCGCCATCTGGCCGACAACCCGGACGAAAGGCATCTCTGGCTGATCCAGACAGGCAGCGGTGCGCTCTCTATGAGTGTGGGTTGGCTCGTCTTTTCCATTGTCATGCCCGGTGATGTGCGCCTGTGGCAGACGCTTCTGGCCGGTCTGTTGTTGGGTGCATTGCTGGCCGCAGGCTCCGCAGTGCCCACAGCGCTCCTGGGCTGGCCCCGGCTGCTGCGGCTGGCACTCTCGTTCGTGGCAGGCGTCCTGGCATTTTTCCTGCTGGACGCGCTCTCGCTCATTTACAACGCGGTTCCCTGGTGGCTGATAGTAATGGGTCTGGTCGCCGGTGCAGGTTTCTTTTGGGGTTTGAATCCCAAAGAGGAATCGCAGATCCAATTCAAAAAAACACGAAATACCCTATGAACAATCGCTTTCTGATTCTGATCCTTTGCTGTGGGCTGGTGGTGTCGGCCTGTAGCGATGCGCGTATACAAAACGACAGCCAGCGCGTTGCCGAAGCCGAAGCGCGTCGCGCCAATGCCTTCTCCCGCGTCGACGGCCAGGAAAACCCCTTGCCCCCCGGCCAGACCACACAGCTACGGATGGGCGACAGTCTGCGCGTGGACAAAGACGGCCACGTCATCCTGCGCTTGCCCGATCTGGTGACAGTAGAAGTTCTGCGCCAGGGAGAGTTGCAAGTGCAGCAACTCTCGGCGGATGGGCCATCGTCCCTGGTGGCCTTGCGCCAGAGCACAGGCACGTTCCTCAACGAACTCCAAACCGGCCAGGACAGCCCATCACGCCGCCTGGAAATCCAGTCAGACTTCGCCACCATCACCGCCACCGGAACCCAATTTCTTGTGGTCCGGGAAGCAGAAACACCCCTGGAATGGGTCCTGGCGTTGGATGCCGATGACAGCGATCTGACTGTATCCGCCAACGGGGTAACCCGCTCGGCTGCCACAGGCACAGCGTACTGGATTGCACCCATTGGCCCGCCTTCCCAGCCCATCGCCATTCCACCCGCCCAAGCGGTGGCCTGGGCCGACGCGCTGCGCGCGGGCACATTTCCGGGCGAAGTGGGAGACGCGCTTTGGCATCCCGCGGATGTGCTGCTGGACAGCGGAGAAGCGACGGGTGACAGCGCGGCCGGCGGTTCTCTGCGCCTGGGCGACATTGGGATCGATCTGGCCCCACTGGAAGAAACAGAGCCAGCCACCTATAGCCGACGCGACTGCAATGGGGATGGCATCTCCGACATTGCCAGCAAAAATGGCAAACTGCTCTTTGATCTGCGGTCGGTGGCGGGCCGGGTGCGCGGCGTGGATGTCACAGTGAGCAACCTGTCACCGACGGACACCCTGCGCGTTTTCAACCCAGCCTACGAGCCGCTGGAACTTGAGAGCACCCGCCTGCAACGGCGCAACGATACAATTCTGGGGGTGCGCTCCCAGGCCGAATTGGGCCAGCAACCCTTCCATTACGCGGAACTGTCCCTGGCCGATGGCTGCTTTCTGGGCATCAGCCTGACGCCACCAGAGGCGGACGACAGCCCCGGCGCGCTCCGTTCGGGCATCCCCGAACCGCTCTGTATTGTCAGCGCTGCCGGGCTAAACCTGCGCCGGGGGCCAGACACCTCTTTTGCCCCGCCCATCCGCCTGCTGCGCCGGGGCGATCAGATCATTCCCCTGGGCCGCACGGCTGGTGGCGGCTGGATTCGTGTGCAAACACAGGATGACGGAACCGAAGGCTGGGTCAGTGCCAATCCCCAATACGTAGTTTGTGCCGTACTGGTGGAGAGTCTGGTCTCGCTCGCCGCACCGCCTACGCCTGTCAGCGGCCAGGTCCAGCCGTCGGTCAACACATCGGTCAGTCCCACGCCTTCAGCCCGCACGTGGCAGGTCCCCCGCCTGCTCGCACCGGCGGATGAGGTGAGCTTTGACGCAGAATCGACTGTCGAACTGCGCTGGTCCGCGGTCCCGCGGGCCGAGAGCAGTCGGGGGCCGGGGCTGGCGCGTGCTTTGCCCCGCGGCCACAGCCAAGACTCTCTGCTGAAGGACGACGAGTATTATCAGGTTACTATCCGTTTTTCGCCCGCGGTCGGTACAATCTGGAGCGATGTCCACCTGCTCAAAGAAAGCAGCTTCGTTGTGCCAGCCTATCTCAACAGCCGGGAAATGTCCTGGGATCAGCGCTACGGGTGGTCGGTGGCCGTTGTACAACGCCCCCCTATGGGCGAGGTAAAAATGCTCAGCCCAGGGAGCAAAGAACGGGTTTTCTATTGGTATTTACGTCCTACGGCCACGCCAACCCCAACCGAACTGGGCAGCGAACCCACTGCGACACCAACGCGGCCGCCCGCGACATCCACAGCCACACCTGTGCCGTCAGCCACACCCGTGCCATCGGCCACGCCAGCACTTTCGGCCACCAGCACCGCCACACCGACTCCCAATCTGTCGTCCACGCCTACAGCCACACCTTCAGCAACGGCCACGGATATGGCTACGCCACCCCGAACACCCACGCCTACGGAAACAGCAATGGCCTCCCCCACCGCGACAGCCACCCCTACGCCCTTGCCTGCCAGTAGCCCTACCGCGACAGCCACTTCCACACCCTTGCCTGTCGGTTCGCCCACAGCGACCCATACCGCGCTGGCGACCAGCTCACCCACGGCTTCCCCCACGCCGTTGCCCACCAACTCGCCCACAGCCACATTCACACCGCTGCCCATCGCTACACCGACAGCTACCCTTACTGTAGCGCCGCCCCCCACGCCAACAGCCACAAATACGCTCCCGCCATCCGCTACACCGACATCGACGAGGGGTGCGCCCCCCTAGAAAAAGGATGACCGATCCATGAAATATCTTCAGCCAGCGCAACTGCTACTTTTGGCGTTCCTGATGGCTGCCTGTGGGGGCAATGCCACACCGCCTGCTTTTGCCCAGGCCAATGCAGACAAAACAACTGTCACTGTGCGGTTGGCAGGCAACAGCCAATCTTTGCAGCCACCGGACAGCGCCCAATTGCAGGTGGGCGATGGCGTGCAAGTAGATGAAGGCGGCCGCGCGTTTCTGCGTTTTTCCGACTTCCTGACAGTGGAAGTGCTGCGCGCGGGCGACCTGCAGGTGCAGGAACTGGCCCTATCCGAACAGTCCGCGCTGGCGGCCTTTGGCCAGAGCGGCGGCGCGTTCGTCAACAATTTAGAGCCGGGCGCGGGTGGGGTTGCCCGTCGCGTAACAGTGGAAAGCGACTTTGCAGTCGTCACCGCCACAGGAACCCGGTTTTTGGTGGTCAAAGAAGCCAATTCGCCCCTGGAATGGCTGCTTGGGGTGGACGCGGGCGTCGATGACCTGACAGTGCAGGCCAAAAACGATCCCAGCCGCGAGAACCCGACGATCAAACCCGTGGGCAGCGGTGTGGCCCGCTGGATTGCACCGGTGGGCGTGCCCAGCGCGGGAATCGATTACGATCAGGCGGCAGTCAACAGTTGGCTGGCCGGGGTGGAGCAGGGCAAACCCGTGCCGGATATTGGCGAAGTGCTCTGGTCCCACGCCGACATGCGCATAAACACAGGAAGTTTGACCGAAACTCTACGACCGGGTACGCCGCTGGATATGGGTGGCGTCGGTGTCTCTGTGGCGCAGAAAAGCGCATTTGGCCGGGCCAACTATACGGCTCAGGACTGCAACGGAGACGGGATCAACGATGTGCTCGTGCAGAACGGCATCATCCGCCTGGACTATCGGACCCTTCTGCAGCGGGTGCGGGCCGTGGATGTGACGCTCATGGCCGGGGATGTGCCCGCCACTGGCTCTGTCACTGTATTGGACCCGGCAGAGGCACCCATCACACGAACCCCGTTTGAGATTGCCCCAGGCCAGGGCGATGTCATCTCACTGCGCTCCGATCAGCCATATCACTACGCGGAGATCGCCATCGCAGACGGCTGTTTTCTCGGCTTCAGCCTGACCCCGCCTGGCCCAGCGGATGACCGGACCGCACCCGTGCCCGCGGTGGATGAATGGCCGCCCCGCGCGGCCACTGTCGAACCCACAGCCACACCGACGGCAGCCTACACGCCTCCCACTCCTGTCTACGTGCCGCCCACAGCCACGTCCATTCCCTCTTCCCCGGCTGACATAAACATCGACGGGAACCCCGACGATTGGCAGCTTGCCGCCGAGCAGAACCGAACCCGTTGGGTCAGTTTTGATACGATTGTCTACGACGAAGGGTGCAGCAGGCACGCGCCCTATGCCCTGGTGGAGCGGGTGGACCTGCGCGGCCGGGCCATCTTCAGCTATGACGAGAACTGGCTCTATGTGGCCTTTTTAGTCGAAGATGACGGCTTCGTCGGCTACACAGGCCAGGACCTGCGCTTCTTTCTTTCCGACGCGCCCCAACTGTTGCTGGATTTAAACCTGGACGGGGACGCCAACAGCACCCGCGTCAACGAAGACGACAAGCAGATCGACTTTCGCGTCGGGATAGAAGAACCGGGAGACAGCCCGGCGATGGCCTTCTGGGATCTGGGGCCGGGCCAGGCGGTCGCCCATCTGCTGGATGCGCCCATTGCCGCCACAGCCACCAATACCGGCTATTTTGTGGAGGCAGCCATCCCCTGGGAAGTGCTGGGCATTGAACCGGTGGGCCAACTGCGCCTGGGCGTGGCGGCCAGCGTCAGCGACAACGACACGCCAGGCACAAATGCGCAGGAATGTATGATCTCCACCGCGCCGGAACGGGAGTGGGCGAATCCGACGACCTGGGGTGTTCTGACACTGGAAGGACGATAACAATGGGCTACTGCGCGCTGGGCAGGCGAGACATTTATTCTCTTTGAACTCTGGTACGCGCCGGGCCAGAAGCGAACCGTGACAATACAAGTGGAGTGCTGAGAATGGACCAGACAATTCTGAAACTGCTGCTGGACGAAACCCAGCGCGGGCGTCTAACTCTTTTTATTGGGAGCGACCTGCCCGCGGAGATCATTGGCCTGCCCGGCCAGGAAGCGCTGGCACAGGAAATGGCAGCGCGTTTTGGGCAGATTGCAACCGATAGTCGAACAGTGACATTCTCCTCCGTGGCCCAGCGCGCGGGCCGCCAGCGCACGCGGGATGTGATCCAATTCCTCAAAGACCGGCTGGAAGTCAACCAGCCGCCCCAGCCCTTCGACAATCTGTTGGCCCGGCTGCCGCTGACAACTTTCATCACCACCCGCTACGACAGCCAATGGGAGCGGGCCTTTCAAGAGGCTGGGCGCGCTGTCCAGCCGGTTGTCACTGATTTTGACGCGGGGCTGACCCGCGGGGATCAGCCCGTGCTGGTCAAACTCTACGGCGACCTGCGCCAGCCCCAAAGCCTGACGCTCAGCGAAGACGATCTGTACGATCTGGCGTCGGCCAAACGGGACGTGGCCCGGCTGGTGGAGAACGCGCTGCGGGGGACAACGCTCTTTCTCGGCTTCGATTTCAACAGTCCAGACTTTCTCTTTCTCTGGCGGGAAGTGCTGCGCAATTTGGGCCGCTTTGCGCCGATGGCCTACGCCGCGCCGGCCACACCCCTCCCTCCCGGCGAAGCCGAAGTGTGGCGGGATCGCAATATCACAATTCTTGACGCCTCCCCGCTGGCGATAGTCCAATCCCTGGCCGAACGGCTGGAACTGGTCGGCACGCCTGTTGCGTCCATACCGATTGTCAAGCCCGCGCCAGCAGCAGCCCAATTGCCCTTCTCCCATTACCGCAACTTCGATCTGGAACTTGCCAGCGCGGGCGGGTGGATCGAAGCCCGCGTCCTGCGTTCCAGCGAAGGGGAAAGCGAAGAGGCTGTGGCCGGGCTGGAGGGTCCCCCACCCCGGCTGGACGGCATCGGCTCGCTGGCTGGCATCGACGAGGAGATCGGCTACCGTCTGCTGCCGGGGCGGGTGGCCGAGCGCTGGGCCGCGGCCTTGGCGACTGCCCAGAACGCGGGGGACGGGGTGCGTCTGCGTCTCTTTCTGCGCGACGAGGAAACCGCGGCCATTCCCTGGGAAGCGGCCAAAGTGGGGGAGCGGCGGCCCGGCCTGCGCCTGCAAACGCCGCTGGTGCGCTATGTCAACGCGGAACGGAAGACCGATGCGCTGCGGGTAAGTGGCCCCCTGCGTCTGCTGGTGGTGCTGGGGCCATCCGCGGAAATTGGGCTGGAAGCGCTGGAAAGCAGCCGGGAACGGGCTGGTCTGGAAGAGGCACTGGGCGAACTGCAGGCCGCGGGCCGGGTGCAACTTCACTGGCTGACGGGCACAAAAGTCAGCCGGGACGGGTTGCAGACCGCCCTGCGCCAGGTGCGGCCCCACCTGCTCCACTTCATCGGCCACGGCAGCTACGACGAGACGACCCGCCAGGGCAGTTTGGCCTTTGCCAGAGAGCGGGATGGGGGCATCGAAGAAGATTGGGTGACAACAGAAGAATTGTCGATTCTGCTCGATGGGCTGAACATCCGCTTTGGCCTTTTCAACGCCTGCCAGACAGGGCGCGGCGCGGGGGGCGTGGCCCATGCGTTGGTGCGCAGCAGCCTGCCCGCGGCCCTGGGGATGCAGGCGGATGTACCAGACAACGCGGCGATTGCCTTTGCCGGCGGCTTCTATCGTGCCCTGGCCGACCGCTGGCCGGTGGACGCCGCGGTGGTGGAAGCGCGCAAATCCGTGCAGAACGCGATGGGGTTGGCCGCGCCCTGGTGGGCGCTGCCGGTACTCTATATGCGGTCGGCGGACGGAAAGCTGTTTGAGTAGAAAAAGGCAAAAGAATGCCGTCGAGACGAAATCGTCTCGACGGCATTCGTAGAGGTACCCCGTACCGGACTCGAACCGGTGTTTCAGCCTTGAGAGGGCCGTGTCCTGGGCCACTAGACGAACGGGGCACAACGGGTATTCTGCGCAGGACAGATGAAAAGTATAGCCTCGGCGGGGCGGAATGTCAAATCGGGCGGGATTCAAGCCAGAGAAAGAAAGGATACGGATTGAGGGAAGTGCGATTTTTTCGGAGAAAGTCGCACTTCCCTTCTTCAATGGTATAATAGCTGCATCACTCTATTGCAGCGTCAACAAAGTTTTTTGGGCATAGAAGTTCGACTTTTCAGAAAAGTCGAACTTCTGTAGTCGAATAACTTTGTTTCCAGTGTACTATGAGCCAAAGAGGAAGTAACCCATGCCGACAACCCCCAAGCAAATCCGCCGCGCCCTGGACAAAGTGTTGCACAAAGTAGTCCAGCCCGCACGCTACACCGGCGGCGAACTGAACTCTATCGTCAAAAATTGGGACGACCCCGCGTTGCGTGCCAAAGTCGCCCTGGCTTTCCCCGACATCTATGAATTGGGTGGTTCAAACCTGGGGCTGGCAATTCTCTACGATCTGATCAATAAGCGCACAGACCTGCTGGCCGAGCGGGTCTACTGCCCGTGGATCGACTTCGAGGCCAAAATGCGGGAGAACGCCATTCCCCTCTATGGGCTGGAGAGCGCCCACCCCATAGCCGATTTTGACATCTTCGCCTTCAGCCTGCCCTACGAGCAGCTCTACACAAATGTACTCACAATGCTCGATCTGGCGGGCATTCCCCTGCGCGCCGAAAACCGCGACGCCACGCATCCGGTGATCATCGCGGGCGGCTCCGGCTGCTACAATCCGGAACCCATGAGCGCCTTCTTCGATGCAATGGTCATCGGCGAGGGGGAGGAAGTGATCTTCAAGGTGATTGAGGCGGTGGAGGAGTGGAAGATACAGAGTAGGGAATTCGGTGATTGGGTAATTTGCACGGGTGATCAATCACCCAATCACCCAGTCAACCAATCACCCAGCACAGCCCGCCACGCCCTTTGGACCAAACTCGCGGCCATTCCCGGCGTCTACGTCCCCGCGCTCTACGAGCCGGTCTACGCCGCGGATGGGACGCTGCTGGAGACCCGTCCCCTGCATCCCGCCGCGCCCGCCCAGGTGATGAAGCGGGTGGTGACTGTCCTGCCCCCGCCGGTCACCCGCTTTATTGTGCCCAACATCAACGTCGTACACAACCGGGCGGCCATTGAGATTATGCGGGGCTGCACACGGGGCTGCCGCTTCTGCCAGGCTGGGATGATCTTCCGCCCGGTGCGGGAGCGGCCCGCGGCAGAAGTGCTGGCCGCGGTGGACGAAATGATCGCCCAGTGCGGCTTTGAGGAGGTCAGCTTCCTCAGCCTGAGCAGCAGCGATTACAGCCACGTGGAGGAGCTGGTGCGGGGCACAATGGAGCGCCACGGAGCCAAGCGGCTTTCTGTCGGTCTGCCCAGCTTGCGCATCGAGAGCTTCAGTATCGACCTGATGGAACTGCTGGAAAAGGGGCGTCGCCGTTCGGGCTTCACCTTTGCGCCAGAAGCCGCCACGGATCGTCTGCGGGATGTGATCAACAAACCCATTGCCTCTGCCGATCTGTTGGCAACCGCTGAGGAGGTCTACAGCCGGGGCTGGACAACCATCAAGCTCTATTTTATGGTGGGCCATCCTTCGCAAACGCTGGAAGACGTGCAGGCGATTGTCGATCTTTCCCAGGCTGTGTTGGATGTGGGGCGGCGTATTCTGGGCCGCAAGGCATCGGTGCGGGTGGGCGTGAGTACACTTGTCCCCAAGCCCCACACCCCCTTTCAGTGGGTTCCAATGGAGGAGGAGACAGTCATTCGGCAGCAGATCGAACTACTCCAACAGGGGCTGCGCGGCCAGGGACTCTACTTTACCTGGAATGACCCGCGGGAAACGCTGGTGGAGGCTTTCCTAACCCGGGGCGACCGCAAGCTGTGTGATGTGATCGAACGGGCCTGGCAGCTGGGCGCGAAGCTGGATGCCTGGGGCGATCAGTTCCGCTTTGACGCCTGGCAGCAGGCCTTTGCCGAAAACGGGCTGGATATGGACTGGTACGCGCGGCGGGAACGCAGTCTGGACGAGATTCTGCCCTGGGAGCACATCTCGGCGGGGCTAAAGAAAGAATTCCTGGCCCAGGAGTACATCCACACCTATCAGGGTGGGGTGGTGGACGACTGCCGGGAGCACTGCTTTTCCTGTGGCATTCTGGGCCATTTCAAAGAGCAGCGCCGGGAAGCCGACGACGCGGCCTGGTGCTGCCCCCCCCTGGGCAAGGGCAAAGATCGCCAGCCCGTGGATATTGTGCCTGTGCCGCTCTATTTCAACGACGAAATGTCGCCGCAACTGACCGGCCAGTTCTCCGAGCGGGTTCCCCAGCGGCGGCGGGGAACAGTGAGTAAACGGGTGGCGGTGGAGTTGGACTAGGGAGCGAGCCAATAGAGAACCGCCAGGGATTGAATCCCCTGGCGGTTCCGATGTACATTTTCCGGGTGAATCAACGCACCGTCGGATCTGTGCTACATTTTGCCTGATGTCATTGCCATGCCGTGGGCCAGCAGGCCCGTTTTGATGCCTTTGCCCACGCTACGGAGGATACGGCCCACGACAGCCTCTTTTTGAACGTCGCTGGTCTCCATCTGGTGAGCGTCTGTCTTGACTCTCTCGTTCTCCTTGCCGATCCCTGTGCTAGTATCGGACCACAAATTCTTCTGCATGTGAGTTGTATTGACGGCCATTTTGGTTCTCCTTGTGAATGTGGTGTGGTGTGTTACATTGACTGAACTGTCTCCATTAAACTCTGTGGTTGTTGCGTCTGGCGCGCTGACTGCGCGCAACTAGCGCGAAAGATCGTCGCGATGAGCTATTTCCCCGAATTTGCCGCTCTGCTCAATCAGTATCTGGCCAGCCAGGATCGCAGCGCGTCCTGGCTGGCGCAACGCGTGGGTGTGCATCCTGGGACGGTCGGTCGTTGGCTGAATCAGGGCGCACGACCGGGCAGCCCGGAATTGCTGGTGCAGATCGCTGATTTGCTGGGGGTTCACAACAACACCGATCGCCAGGCATTGTTAGCTGCGGCGGGCTATGGCTATCAGGAAGCAGCTTCCGCGGCCAGGCAAAAAGTCGAATTGTTCCAGTCTGGTCCGCCCACTTCGCCAGGTCTGCCGTCTTCCGAACATCCCCGCCACAATCTGCCGCTGATTTCGTCTTCGTTCGTGGGCCGCGAAGTTGAACTGGCCCGGATTACAATTCAGTTGACCGATCCCGCGGTGCGTCTCGTTACGATTGTAGGGCCAGGGGGAATGGGCAAGAGCCGTCTGGCTCTGCAGGCCGGACGATCCCTAGGGGAACATTTCGCCGATGGCGTCTGGTTTGTGGCGTTGGCCGCAGTCGATAGCCCCCAGCAGATGGCAACAGCGATTTTGGAGGCGATCCCCGGTGGCGGTGGCGGTGGTGGCAACCCGGAGACGCGCGTGCTGGATTTACTGCGCGAGCGTACCGCGCTGCTGATTCTGGACAATCTGGAACATCTGCCCCAGGCCCCGCTTTTGGTGGCACAGATATTGGAGCACGCGCCGGGCGTGACGGTGCTGGCGACTTCCCGCGAACCGCTCGCCCTGGCAAGCGAGTGGGTGATCCAACTGTCCGGGCTAGCGATACCCGCGCCCGGCCCACAGCTGGACGCTGCGACGCTGGAAGAATACAGCGCGGTTCGCCTCTTTTTGGAACGGGCGCGGCGTTTCCGGCCACAGATGGCGCTGGACGCCGAAACAGCGCGCAATCTGCTTGCCCTGTGCCGTCTGGTCGGCGGCCATCCCCTGGCCCTGGAGATGGCCGCGTCCTGGCTGCGCACCCTTTCGCTCCCCATCATTCTGCAGGAAGTTCAGAACAATCTGGATATGCTGGAAGCAAACTTGCGCGACGCGCCGGAGCGCCATCGCAGCATTCGTTCCCTCTTTGATGCTTCTTGGCAGCGGTTGACAGAGCAGGAGCAGGCCGTGCTCTGCCAACTCTCCGTCTTTGAGGGTGGGTTCGATAAGCATGCAGCCCAGACAGTGGCTGGGGCCAGTCTGCGTACGCTTGCCGGGCTGGTCGATGCTTCTTGGGTGCAGGCCGCCAGGGGCGAACGCTTTGATCTTCATCCACTTATCCTTGCCTATGCGCGGGAGAAAGTGGCGCAGAGCGCAGAGTTTGCAGACAGCGATGTGGAAGCGCTCCACCACCGCCATAGCGACTATTTTTCTATTGTAGCGGCTCAGTATAATACCGCCTGGGGACTTGTCCTGGCCGACACCGCCAATATTCGAACGGGCTGGAACTATGCGTTGCAACGACTGTACACAAGCCTCATCGACCGTTATCTGCACACGGTTTTCCTGGTGGCAGTGTATGAAGGCATCACCCGGGAGGTGGATGCTGCCATCACGGACAAGCTGCGGGAAGTCGATCGGGCAATTGAGCAGGGCGATAACGACCCCGAGCAGATGTTGCGCTCCGCGTTGCTCGCCGACGGTCATGCCAAACTTGCCAATCGAACTGGCACGCCCCAGGTAGCCGAGGAATATATGCGGCAGGCGCTCGCACGTCTGGACGCGATGAGCGATCACCTCAGCCCGTTGCGCGGGGAAATGCTACAGACTCTCGGTTGGATACTCTTGACCCAAAGCCGGGCCATCGAAGCTGACGAACAATGGCGCCGGGCACTGCAAATCCAATTGAGCAACGAAATTCCCAGTTCCGTTGCATTTATTCTTAAACAACTCGCCTATAGTGCAAACGAGCAAGGACGCTATGACGATGCGCTGAAGTATCTGTTGCAGGTCCAAGAGTTCGCGAAGGAAGACGAAATTGCTCCTGAACTCTACCGTGGAGAATTGTGGCAGATGTTTATCTACCAAGGGCGTTTGGACGAGGCGAAGAAGTATCAATCAGCGGCAGGGGACACACACAGCAATATGTCCAGCCCGACCCTCGACCAACTTTTTTGGGGGCGCGACAGGTTGGCCCGGGGCGATCTGGCGGCAGCCCGGCAACACACTCAATTGGCCCTGGAAAGCGGCCAAAAATTGGATATCAGCAATCAGGAGTTGTGGGCACTCAACGATTTGGGTACCATTGAACTGCGCGCAGGCAATACCGAACTGGCCGGGGAATACTTCCGGCGTGGGCTGGCGGCTGCCCAGAAAATGGGGCGGGGCAAGGAGATTGGCCGCGCCCGCAATGGCCTGGGTTTTGTGGCGCTGGTCCAGGGCAAAGTGAAAGAGGCTGACGAGGGGTTTATGTCCAGCCTGGCTCTGGCCTGGCCCCTTGGCATCCTCCCCGAAGCGCTGGCAGCGGTGATCGGTCTCGCTGCCATTGAAGCCCAGCACGGCCAGCCTGACCGGGCAATCGCCTGGCTGGAAATTGCTTTGGCCCATCCCGGACTCTCTTACACACAGCGTTTGCACACGGAACCCCTGTGGTCTCAATTGACAGGGAACGCTCCGATACCCACGCCACTGCCTTGGGATCAGGCCCAAGCCGCGCTGGAACCTGTGATTGCACAACTACTTGGATAAAGGATTGAAAAAGTACATCGTAGATACTCACTGTCACATCGGCCTGCACAAATGTGGGCAGGGAACGTGGGAAGATGCATCCAGGCCGGACCGCTTTCGGTGGCTTAAAATAGGAAAGGTGAGATCACTGGGTGATCTCACCTTTTATTTAACGACCCTGAACAACGAAATGAGCAAGGCGCAATCATCTACCCCCGCAACCCAACCTCATACACCTTCGGGTTGCACACATCCTTCGGTCGCTCCCCGCTGAAGAATTCCAGCACACGGGCCACTGCCATCTGCTCGATACGTGCCCGGCCATCGCCAGTGGTGGAAGCGCTATGGGGGGTGAGCACGGCTTTGGGATGGAATCGGATGGGGTAATCGGCCACAGGCGGCTCCTCGTCAAAGACGTCGATGCCTACACCGGCCAGTTTGCCGCTGCCCAGGGCTTCGATCACCGCGTCCATATCCACCAGCGGTCCCCGGGCCACATTGATCAGATAGGCGCCGCTCTTCATGCGGGCGATGGATTCCCGATTTATCATTTTATGGGTGGCGGGGATGCTGGGCGCGTGGAGGCTGAGGAAGTCGGCCTGGGCGATCACTTCGTCCTGGCTGCACAGTTCCACGCCCACCTGGGCCGCGGCCTCGGCGGAGACAAAGGGGTCGGAACCGACGACGCGCATCCCCAGTCCCGCGCTACAAATCTGCGCCACCCGGCGGCCAATCCGCCCCAGCCCGACCAGCCCCAGGGTTTTGCCCTGAATTTCCGTGCCCACCAGCGCGCTGCGAGGAGGCCAGCCGCCAGCAGCCATGCCCACGTGGCCGGGGATGACCCGCTTGGCCACGGCCATCAGCAGGGCCACCGCGTGCTCTGCGGTGGACTCGGTGGGGCCGTCCGGGGTGTTGCAGAAGACGATACCCCGCTCCGCGGCAGCGTTGGCGTCCACATTGTCGATGCCGATACCCGTGCGCACAATCATGCGCAGGTTGGGCAGGCTGTCGAAGACTTCGCCGGTGTAGGGAATTGTGGCCCCGGCAAAGATGGCCTGGGCTTGCGCCGCACTCTGCAGCGGCGGCTGGCCGGGGATTGGCTTTTGCTGCACCACATCCGCGGGAAGTCGGGAGGGCGCATCGGTGAGCATTGGAATTTCAAACCAGACGTGGGTCAATTTCATGGCAGGTTCCTGAAGTGGCGGATGGGAGTTTGATTTGGCGGTGTACTGTTCCAAACGTTATTGTACTGGTTTGAGGGCGAAGGGGCAAGGCTTCCCATAGACAAAGGAGGGGTGTATTTCACGCGCCAGGGGACAGGGGGGATAGTGGATGGGGGCCGGGAAAGCAGCGAGCGATTGTCCCTGTGGTTTCCGGCCTCGCAATGCTTTTCAGCATTCTCCGTCCGCCTGCCCGCCACCAGCCAGACTGCTCCGCTCTCCATCTCCGATCACTTTCCCGGCCATCAGCGTTTCCAAATGGAGGAAGGCAGACTCTGCATCTGTAAAGAGGCGGGGGTTGCTGCCATCTGCCGGGCGAACCAGAATGCGCAATGCGTGCGTGGACGGGTCGCGTGCCCAACGCACGATGCAGGCACCATTTCTCCCTGGCATTCCAGCTCCCTTTGGTGTGTCAAAAGTAATACCGTCAGCATACAGGAGGAGCGTAGCGAAAACGTTGCGAAGGGAAACGTTCAACTCTTTGTAACCAATGCACAGGCCGGCTTGTGCTACAATAGCGGTAACTGCCCCGACCCGACGCATCCGCCAGGAGAACATTCCTGCGCAAAAATTACCATTGAACCCGCAATTCGCCTCATGACATCCAAACTCACGATTCGCCTCTTCGGGGGGTTCTCCGTTGCGCTGAATGACCAACCAATCGTCGGATTTCGCTCTGCCAAGGCCAGGGGTCTGCTGGCTTTTCTGGCCGCCGAGGCCGACACAGACCATCCCCGCGCGCGGCTGGCAACGCTCTTGTGGGGGGACCTGCCCAACGACGCGGCCCGGACGAACCTACGGATCGAACTCTCCCATCTGAAGAAAATACTCGCCGCCCATCCCGCGCTTTCCATCACCCGTCAGACCGTACGCCTGCACAGCACAGAAGCCAGTATCGATGTCCAACACTTCCGCACCGGGGTAGCTGACTGTCTCGCGCTCCGCCCAGAGGCCCAGAACGAGCAGCTTCCCCGGCTGGCCGCGGGGCTGGAACGCTATACGGGCGAATTCCTGGCAAACTTTCAGGTGGGGGATACGCTGGAATTTGAGGATTGGCAGCTTATGAGCCGGGAACACCTCCACGAACAGGCTATGGCCGGGCTGGAAACCCTGCAAACCCGCTATGCACAGCAGGCCCGGTGGAGTCAGTTGGCCGAGAGCGCCCGCCGCCAATTGGCGCTGGTCCCCTGGACAGAGACAGCCCATCGCCATCTGATGCAGGCCCTGGCTGCTATGGGACAGGTCCAAGCCAGCCTGGCCCAATACGCCCAGTGTCGACAAATCCTGCTGGAAGAGATGGGCGTGGAGCCATCGCTGAAAACCCAGGACCTGGCCGAACGCCTGCGCCAGGGCAGGACAGCCACACCCCCGCCCCGACACAATCTGGCCCAGCAACTGCACGCGCTGGTGGGTCGCCAGGCCGAAACAGCCCAACTCCACCAACTGGTCAACCAGAAGCGGCTGGTCACACTCCTGGGGATTGGCGGCGTGGGCAAGTCCCGGCTGGCCCTGGCCGTGGCCCAGACAGCCCTGCACAATTTTACCGACGGCGTCTGGTTTGTTCCCCTGGCCCATCTGGAAGCCAGCACCGACTTGGCCGAACGGGTGGCCCTGGCCATCGGCGCCGCGGTGGGCTTTCCCCTCACAAACCTCCAATCCCCTCTTGCCGAACTGACAGGCTATCTGACGGGCAAACAGATGCTGCTGATTCTGGACAACTGGGAACATCTGCTGGACGCGGCCGAAGCTGTGCTCTATCCCCTGTTGACGCGGACGGGCATTCACATTCTAGCCACATCCCGGACCCGGCTGGGAATGGAGGGAGAAGCGACAATGCAGTTGGCCGGTCTGTCCCAGCCGGAAGCCACAGCCCTCTTTGTGGAGCGTGCCCGGCGCAGGTTGCCCAATTTTGCCCAGGCCAGGGACGAAAGCACCCTGGCCTCCATCCGCCACATCTGCCAGCAAGTGGACGGGCTGCCCTTGGGCATTGAATTGGCGGCCAGTTGGGTGGAGCACTACACAGTGGACGAAATTGGCCGCTCTCTGGCCGCCATCGAAATCGAGCCGGCCCAGGCCCAGGCGGTGGTCAGCCGCCACCAGAGTCTGGGCACTGTCTTTGGCTATTCCTGGCAGTTGCTGGGCCAACGGGAGCAGCAGGTGTTGGCCCAGCTGTCTGTTTTCCAGGGCGGCTTTGACCGCAGCGCGGCCGCGGCAGTGGCCGGCAGCGGGCTGAGTGAACTCTCCGCGCTAATCAGCCACTCTCTTGTGCAGCGGGTGGACGCGGGGCGCTACGATCTCCACCCGCTGATCCAGGAATTTGCACGGCAGAAGCTGCCCCCGCAGGCACGCCCGGCCCTGCATACAAGCCACAGCCGCTACTATTTGACAACCCTGACCAGCACACCCCGCGCCCGCTGGGCAGACGAATTGCGCGTGGACAGCGACAACCTGCGCGTGGCCTGGCAGCGGGCAGTGCAGGCGACCGACAGAGAACTGCTGGCACAGGCCGTGGATGATTTCGGCCAATTCAGCAGCCAATTCGACGCGCTGGGCGACAGCTATCGGCTCTTTCAGGATGCCGCCGCACGCCTCGGCGAACTGCCCCGACCCAACGAGCTGATGGCCCAATTGCTGGAATGGCAATGGAATTTCAGACGGCCCATTCACGGCCTGGCGACTTCGATTTCCTTGCTGCACCGGGCGCTCGCCTACACAGCCGATCCCATTTTCCAGGCGAAGATACACACCCATCTGGCCACCACCCACAGCGAAGACGGGCAGTGGGAAGAGGCCGAATATCACTTTGGTCAGGTGGAGGAATTGACCCGCCAGACATCCGATGTACGGGCCTATATCTCGGCAGTGGAAAGCCGTATTCACATCAACGCCATCCATTTTCGGGGTGACTACCGCGTGGGTATCGCCCGTCTGCAAGAAATGCTGACGCTGTTGGATGATCTGCCCGATCCCAGGCCCGAAGATAAACTCCTGCGTGGAGAGGTCCACCGCTCTCTGGCATTGACCGCCATACGGTATGGCGACTACGCGCTCTCCATCCGCTACGCCCAGGCTCATCTGGCCCTCCTCACGGAATTAGGTTTCCGTCAGCAGCGGGGGTGGGTGC
Source organism: Caldilineaceae bacterium (assembly GCA_019637685.1). Lineage (GTDB taxonomy): Bacteria > Chloroflexota > Anaerolineae > Caldilineales > Caldilineaceae > JACQGT01. The sequence continues at coordinate 91,050 of JAHBVF010000007.1, forward strand.
TGCTCGACATCGCCCTGGCTGAACAATTTGCAGGTCTCTTGGCCCAGGCCGCCACCCACAACCGGGAGGCGCTTGCCCTGGCCGAGGAGGTCGGTGCAATGGATGATGCGGGGTTGCTCAACGCCAATCTGTGCCTCTGCTTGCGCCAGGTAGGCCCTTTGGACAAAGCCCTGTCCTTTGGCTTGAAAGGGGCAGAGATTCTGCGGGAACTGGGCATCTCGCGCCAGGAGGGACAGGCCCGCAACCGGGTGGGACACGTGCTGGTCGCGCTGGAGCGCTGGGCCGAGGCCGATGCAGCCTATGCCCAGGCGTTGGAAGTGTGGGAGCCGTTGCAGCACCCAAACCGCTACGAAGCAGTGGCAGGCCGCGGGCTGACCGCCTGGCGGTTGGGCCACCGGGCCGAGGCCCTGGCCCTGGCAGAAGAAGCCATTGCCTTTGTGCAAACCGAGGGAATGGTGGGGATTGTGGAACCGGCGCTGCTTCTTCTCAACTGCCATCGGGTCTTCGCCGAGGCGGGGGAGAAAAAGAGAGCAGACTGGTCATTGCAGCGGGCAGTCGATTGGGTGGAGACAATCGCCGGGCGCATCAGCGACGAAGCAATGGCCGCGGCCTTTCGCAACAGGCCCGACAACCAGATAGTAACGCGCTTGTGGGCTGTGCAGACCGCCAACGGATAGCGTCTCTTGCGAAAAACGGCCAGGCAATCACTTGCTTTTGCCGGTGATTGTCTGGCCGCTCGTCGTTTACATTACCGACGCCTGCAACGCCGGTGTGTACATTTCCAGTTTTTATGTGGCCAACGGCGGCCCGCCGGGAATCGACACAGCTTTGCGAACGCTGCTATAGGCGACCCGCTTGGCCGTGAACCGGGCAGTGAGATATTCGCCCAGAAAAACCGTCCCGGAGATTGTATCGCCCGCCACCTGGCCGGAGAAGAGAAAGAGCACATTGTCACCCGGCTGGCTGGCCTGGCTGCGCAGTTTGACCTGATGTCCCTCGATTGTGCCCCCAATCTCCTGATGAGAGAAGTCGCTGTGATGGCGGCCGCTGATCCAATTGCCATCCTGCTGAAGATAGAGCTGGTGTTGGCTGCGGCTGGTGAAGTATTCCATTGTCAGCGCCCAGTGACCGTCGATGTTCGCGGCCGCGGCCTCCCATTGGTTTGACCGGGGATTGCGGGGCTGGCTGAGAATTGCGTATACCCGTTCGGCCACCACCTCTGCCTCGCCCGGCTGCATCTGGCTGGGGGTGATGCGGATGGCGGCCCGGCCTTCTCCATCGCCATTTCCGACGGCAATCCGCGGTTTCTTGCGGGCAAAATCCTCAGCCACCTCTTCGCCGGTGATGTGCAGGGCTGCGGGGTCCCAACCGATGACAAGCGTGGGCGCGCGGTTGTTGAGACCCACCGGCTGCTCAACCGCCGTCTCCACCCCGGCCACCTGCTCCACCCGCTGGGCGATCAGTGCCAGCCGCTCCAGCCAGACCTGCCATTCGGCCGCGTGATCCCGCACTGTCCAGGCTTCGACCGCGGCCAACATCCCCAGAATCTCTTCCCGGCCTACTTTGTTGTCCCGACCGGGGCCGTGATGGGGTGAGCTGGCCTGCCACGCGGCCTGGAGGATATCCTTTCGGCCCAACACCAGCCCCGCGCCCTGGGGGCCGCAGATGGCTTTGCCGCCGCTGTAGACCACCACATCCGCGCCCGCTTGCAGATGGACAGAGGGAATAGTGAGGTCCTCCGCGGCCGCGTCCACCACAACGGGGACACCCGCGGGCCGGGCAGCCGCCACAATGGCTTCCAGAGAAAGGGCGTCCCCCCGCTCGGCCCGCCACCCGGTGACCGTGTAGATCAGGGCGGTTTTGGCGTTGATGGCCGCGGCCAGTTCTGCCGGGGTGTCTACGGTAATCAGTTCCACGCCGATATTGCGCAGGGCGTGGTCGTATGCGTTGCGGGCAAAGCCGGGAATGATCACCTGGGTTTTGTCAAAGCCGGTCAGATCGGGGATGCGGATGAGCTTTTCCGGGTTGCCACCAGTGACGCAGGCCGCGGTCACGTGTTTCAGCCCCGCCGCGCAGCCATCGGAGACCAGTCCCCATTCCGCGCCGGTGATCTCAGCCAGGCGGCGGCCCACCCCTTCCGCCAGTTCGTCGTATTGGACAAAATGGCGGGAAGCCTCTTTGTAGGCGGCCAGCACTTCGGCGCGCTCCCGTGAACCGCCGATGATTGTAAATGTGCCCCGGCAGTTGATGATGGGTTCCACGCCGATGGCCCGATAGATGCTGTCTTCAGCGCTGGCTGTTGTGGTGCTGGCCTCTTTCAAATAGCGGAGAACGGCCAGGTTCTCCAAAGGATCGTTGGTTTTCACAATCGAACTCCTTGTGCAGTAGAGAGATGGTCCAGAAATAGTGGTGGGATATGGGGAGCAAAAAGCCGGCCTAGGGATTCAAGAGCCGGATCACTTCGTCGTGGATGGTTCCACAGCTGGCTACAATGCCGCTGCCCTTCAGCGGGTCCTCCCCCTGCCAGTTGGTGATGCGTCCGCCCGCGCCCTGGATAATCGGAATCAACGCCATAAAGTCCCATTCGTTCATCACCGGGTCGGTCATCACGTGCGCGCCACCTGTGGCCACAAGCTGATAGCCGTGGCAGTCGCCCCACGTGCGATAGCGCAGCACCCGTTTGGTCAGCGCTTCAAAGGCCGGGCCATTCTGATATTCGAAGGGATTCCAGTGATCCGACGTGAGCAGCACCGCGTCCTCCACCCGGTGGCAGGGGCTGACCTGCACCGGCTTGCCGTTGAGCCACGCGCCCGCGCGGTTGCCGATCAAAATGTCCCGCACAATCGGCTGGTGGATGACGCCCAGAATGGGCTGCCCATCTTTCAGCAGGGCAATGAGTGTGCCAAAGAGAAAGCTGTGGCTGATAAAGTTCTTTGTGCCGTCGATGGGGTCCAGCACCCAACGATATTCGGCGTCGGGCTGGTGCAGACCGAACTCTTCGCCCAGAATGCCGTGGCCCGGGTACGCGGCCTGGATGCGCTCGCGCATGAGCGTCTCTGCGCCCCGGTCGGCGATTGTCACCGGCGAGGCATCGGCCTTCAGGTCCACCGCGTAGCCCGAACGGAAATAGCCGCGGATGAGTTCGCCGCTCTCCTCGGCCAGTTGGCGGGCAAAGTCCATCAGTTCGGGCAGGGCCGGGTCGTAGACAGCCATAGATTCAAAGCCTTTCATCAGAAAAAGGGAGTTTTGCTGCAAAGAAACACAAAAGCAAAGAATGCCAGAAGAGAGAGAGAAGGTCAAGCAGGCAGACAGACACGACAGACAGACGGCTTTACAGCGCTGGTACTTCTGGCGTCTTGGACTCAGCGGCCCGTGGCCAGAGACTTGACCCGCACAATGCCTTTGCGGTTTAGTGTGAGCAGGGAAGATGTGTAGCGCGGCTTTGTGCCTTTGCCGCCTTCAATCACCGATACCAGATGGACGTGATAGACTTTTTTGCCCCGCACCCACTGGATATGGCCGTCTTTCAATAGGGGCTTTCGCTGCACCGGGTCCGCCATTTTGTGCAAAAAGGGGCGCACATCCAGACGCAATATATCGTTGATGCCGGTCAGAGCCGGTCCGCCCGGGTAGATGCTTTCAAATCTCTGGGAAAAGAGCGTGACCGATTTGGTGTAGCTGATAACTGTTTCGGCCTGGCCGTCACCTTCCAGCCCTGTCGCCTGCCCCTGCCGCCGCAGCTCCCGCACCACTTCGGGGAGATCAGCCATAGCCACAAAGCTGACCTTCTCGCGCAGATAGCCCAATTCGTGGCTGTGGTCATAGGTTTCCAGTGTAATACGCCTGTCGTAGAGAAAGTTGCGCAGTATACGCGTGGAGAGCAGCCGCCCCGTCTCTTTGATGCGGTCTTTGAACATATAGCCCACCACCAGCGCCACAAAGACGGGAAAAGTGAATGTGTCAAAGCGGGCCTGAAAATAGAAGGCGATGACAGTGGCAAAGATCATTGAAATCCCGGCCACCACAGAAAAAAGCAGATGCTCCAGCGTACGGCCCTCAGCTTCTACGGATGCAGAGAGATAGAGGACACTGGAAGTAAATTTTTTGAGCGCTGATGAACGAAATATGTACTCCTCGTTGTCCCCATCGGAAACCAATTGGATCGGGCTGCCCAGGGCAAGGCGATAGGCGGATTCCTGCTCGACCAGTGCGCCAAGCGCTGTCTGCAAACGGGTCTTCTCGCTGCCCTCGCTGTACTTCTCCACCAGCAGATACACGGCCAAATAACTCTCTCGCAGCACCAGACTGATGGATTCGTCTGTGAGCCGGTAGTCCCGCAGCAGCGCGTCGCCGACATTGGCCCCTGCCAATTGCCCCACCACCCCCCGGAAATAGGCCGCGAAATCGGAAACATCGGCAATGAAGCGTCCGGCTTCGGCGCTGACGTGGGCCGCGGGATCGGGGACAGAATGCCCCGTGCGCGGATCCATTCGGCGCAGACGGCGCTCCAGTCGGCTGTTCAAAATAGCGCGCAGAAACTTCAAACTGGTGAGGACGCGTTTGCGTTTCCCGATGTCTCGTTCCCAGCCACCCTCGCCAAGAATCTGCTGCAACTGTACCAGCGGCGAGCGGGGCTGGGTACGCAATGCTTCCAGGGTGAAATCGGGCGTGCGCAGACGCACATAATTTTGTATCCGGCGGTAGAATTCTTGTTGGGAATAGACACCGCTGTGGATACCCAAACTTTGGGGCAGAAAAATATACGTCGTAATCCGGTATTGGCTCTTGCCAGATGGCTGCAAACGATAGAAATGCCTGATTTCCACCTGAAAACGGTCATGGGCCAACAGCCGTTGTTGGATAGTATCAGCCACAAAGCTCCTTTTCTTCCCTCTCCCACGGACACAGCGGTCAGAATCGCCGGGACTACCGGCGAATCGCAGAGAATCCGCGGCCCGAGAAACTGGACAACTCTATCTATTTTTGTTACAAATACACCGATTGTCACCCATCACCCGACAGGAAAGCACCCGATGACCTCACAGACACAGACCATTTGGATCGTCCGCCACGGCAACCGGGAAGATTTTGGGAATTCGGGCTGGGCCAGCCAGGCCGAGCGCCCCTACGATCCCGCGCTCTCGGACGACGGCGAGCGTCAGGCCCAGGAAGCGGGCCGCAGTCTGGTCGGGCAGCCTGTTCACCGCATCTTTGCCTCCCCGTTCCTGCGCACCATCCAGACCGCGCATCACATCGCCGACGCCGTTGACCTGCCCGTGGCCCTGGAGCCGGGCATCGGCGAGATTCTGCCCACTGTACAGCAGATACCCGCCCTTTTGCCCGCGGACGAACAGTTGCGGCGTTTCGTGCGGGTGGACAGTGCCTATAGCCCTATCGGCCATTTGGCCTATCCCGAAAACGAAGCCGATGGCCATCGCCGTTCCGGCCAGACTGTCCAACAACTGGCCGACGCGCACCCGGAGCACAACCTGCTCTTTGTCACCCACGCATCGCCGACGATTGGCATTGTACGCCATCTGACCGGCATTCAAGAGCGCATCAGCGTGCCACTTTGTGCAATTTTCACCCTACAACGCAACGGCCAAAACTGGCATCTGGTGGGGGAAGGGGGCAGCGTCTCCCATCTGAGCGACACGGCCACCAGTTTGCGCTATGCCCATTCGGGGTGATGGATTACGCAAATTTTTGAGATATTGAGTACAATAGAAAACAGTCCGCCGTCCTCACAGTGCATTGTTCTACTACATCGCACCCTGCTGTGGGGGCGGTGGTCTGCTTTTATCCGGTCAAAAGCCCATCCCGTCGGGCCTCGTACAATTGGGCCGCGTGTTCTGTGGTGTGGGTGGCAATGCCATACAGCACACCCATCAGCGTATCCTTTTGTCCCCAGCCATATTCCGCTACGGTCTGGATGGCCTCGTCCGGCAATTTGTCGTAGTGGCGCAGAATGCGGCGATGGAATGTCACCAGCGCGTCCAGCAGATCAATCATCCCCATTTCTGCCTTTTCTCCCACCAGCCGTTCATTCACCTGATCAAAGCCGTCCTCCGTCCATCGGGTGAGCGTGGCTACATCCACCGACGGCCACTGGCGGGCCAGTTCGTAGCAATACTCATCCCAGACCAGCACGTGGGCCAGCATATCCCGCACCCGCCAGTCCCCCACCACCGGCACTGTCAGGCAGGTCTCCTCGGACAGGCCGGAGATTGTATCCAGAAAATTCCAGCTTTGGCGGGCGTAGAAGGCCCGGAAGCCCGCGCGTCCCCAGCGCTGCCAAGAGCCGCAGTAATTGTGGATGGTCTGGGCGTGCTCCCGCACGTGGCGGGCCATCTGCTCCAGCAAATTCTGTATCACCGGGCGCTCGCTGTCACCCTCCCGATAATGCGCTGCAATCTGCGCCGGTGTCAGGCTTCGGGAAAAGTCCACCAACTTTTGCCGGTTGGCGTCGGCCTGGGCCAGTACCTCCTCCCAGGCGCGGGAACCGTCTGTGGCGGCCCGGCTGTCGTTGTCTTCGATGGGACGGGCCAGTGGCGCGGCGCCGGTCACGGCAGCTTCCATCCGCCGCCGCTGGAAATCGTCCCAAAAAGCCACGTGGGCCACTATCGCCACCGGTGTCCAGCCATCGGGCAGGCAGGCCGCGGTATATTCTTCCGGTTCCAGCAGGGCCAGAACTTCGGAAAAGCGTCTGTAGCTCTGGACCAAGCGTTCGGTATACTCGTCGGGTGTGCGTAGTTCGCTCATAAAAACCTCCGATTCAGGCAGGATCGTCCTGTTTTTTTGGCGTAGAAAACCAGGGCAGATAGCTGTAGAGCGCGGCCAGCCCCACACCGCTGATGGCTCCGGCCAGGGCATCGCCGGGGAAGTGCGCGCCCAGATAGACCCGGTTGCAGGCTACCAGCAGCGCCAGCGTCCAATGCAGCCAGCGCCAGCGGGGAAAGCGTTGGTGCAGCAGCCAGGCACTGGCAAAAGAGGAAGCTGTGTGGCCGGAAGGAAACGAAAAATGGCGGGGCTGTGCGCCCACCAGTTGGGCGTGGGCCAACTGGGCAAAGGGCCGAGGACGACGAAAGAGCAATTTCAAGGGAAATTCCACTGTAAAAGTAACCAGCCAGACAAGCACAGCCATCTGCTTGACAAAACGGAATGACGGTTTCTTACCCGGTTTTCTGTGAAATATCTCCACCAGCAAGACCCCCACCAGCCAGGCATCGCCCCGGTTCATCACAAGCGCCAGCCATTCCATCGACTTATTCAGCCCAGCCGGGTGGGGCAGCGTATTGATTATTTCAAACAGGCGGGTATCGATTTTGTTGAGGGCAGACAGGCGTGACAGAAAAAAATTGATGACAGCGCTCCTTTGCAAAGTGGAAAATGACTGGGGTGGTGTCTCGGATTCGCCCTGGGAATGGATACATTTCTGACCCTTCAGTGATGCCATTTCACCACTGTAAGTTTTCTCTGACCAGTGACAACGGTCAAACGCCGGTCTGCAATCGAGCATCACTTCAGATCGGTACGACAACAGACAACGCCTGAGGGAGCACTGAAATTTTCAGGGGCATCTTCGCCGACTCCAAAATTTCACCGTCATATTGAATGACCTGCGCTGGCTCCACCCACACGGAAATCTCCTTTGCCTGCCAATGGCGCAGAGAGCTTTGAATCTGATCCAAATAGCTCTGGTCGGCCGCGTCCTCCGGGGGGGCCGCAATCGCCTGTTTGCTGAAAATCTGGCCCAGCACTTCGGTCAGAGAACGCAGGCTGGCCTCCTCCACTACAATGACATCCAGAAGCCCGTCCCGGACCGAAATGGTGGTGCTCAGTTGCAGGCCGGGCAACCCCAGATTGCCGGAATTGGCAATGGTGCAAGCAAAGCCGCTGCATTCCGTCTCCTGACCGTCCAAGAGAAGCCGATAGCGCGCAATAGCCGGATCACGCAGATTCTTCAAAGCCGACCACCAATAGGCAAGCACGCCAAAGTTTTCTTTCAAAGAGCGGTCAGCCTGCTCCACCATCGCCGCCTCAAAACCGATCCCCACCCGCAAGAGAAAAATATGCTCGCCCATCTGGCCCAGATCGATCCGATCGATTTTGCTTTCCACACCAGAGGCCAGCCGTGCCGCATCCGCCAGGCCCAGCGGAATGTTCAATTCTCTGGCAAGCACATTGGCCGTGCCGCCGGGCAGAATGGCAAGCGGTATTTCGGTTCCGCGCAGGCCGTTGGCGGCTTCGGTTACTGTGCCATCGCCGCCATAAGCAGCCACCACATCCGCGCCACCCTGCACAGCCTGCCTGGCCGCTTGTCGGGCGTCGCCGGCTTTGTGGGTGATGGAGACATCCCATTCCACCCCATTTTCCAGAAAGACAGTATTGAGTACATTCAGAATAGGCGTGTCACCGCCAGCAGCGGGATTGATAATCACCTGAACTTTTTTCGTCATATTTTACTCAGTCCATAAAAGGGCCGGTTTCAAACTTTGCGCCACAGAGACACATATTTGTATACCACACCTGTGTGTACACAGTATACTGACAATCCATCTGCCGGACAACAGAGAAGACGACAGAACCAAATCCGACAGCGCTTCCTCCATTGCCCTGGCCTGGCTCAACGACGTAGGGGATTGAAGTACAAAACGGGAAACGCGGGATCGACAGATGATCCCACATTTCCCGTTTCAGTGCTCCACCGCTCTCTCGCTTGAACGCATCCCCGCTTACTTCCGTGTCTGCACCTGAATCGGGATTCTGCGTTCGACCCGGACACCGTCCATATAGTAGACGCCAAGGGTGGGCATCAGCACGACATCAAAGTCGCCGTCAGGCAGAACATAGGCTTCGCCCAAATTGATCACAGAACCCGCCTCTACCCACGTAATCCGCTCGCCGTAGATGCGCCCATCTGTGCGTTGGATGCGCAGGGTAATCTCCTGCTTCAGCGGCATAGAATCGGAGAAAGTCACGAGAATGTCGTCGTACTTGCGGAAGAATGTCTGGTTCACAGTAGCAGCCTCAAAGATGGCCTGGTAGCTGTTGCGCTGTTCCAGAAATTCCCTGTCGATCTGTTCGTTCTGGCTGGCAGTGTCCGGGTTGGAATCGATAGCCGCGGCCTGAACCGGAGGCGGATTGCAACCAGCAATGAACAAAAGGACGAATACAAGAATGGTCAGAGCGGGTGGGATTGATCGGGTCTTCATTTTCTCTCTCCTGTTGCATGGGTGGCAAATGTGCCGTTACTTCTCTGCCCACAGGATAGAGACGGCCCGGTGCGGCGTCGGAACAGGCCCGGTGCAAGGCCGTTGCAGAAACGGTGCAATGGCTGTATGATGGCGGACAGCAACTGTTCAGGCTATGTAGAAGGAAACAGAAGATGGAAAAGGTATGCCTCTACCTTTTCGGCGCACCCCACATCGAAGCAGACGGTGCAAGTGTGAAAATTTCCCGGCGCAAGGCCCTGGCCCTGCTGGCCTATCTGGCCGCCAACGAACGCGCCCATAGCCGGGAGAGTCTGGCCGCGCTGCTCTGGCCGGAATGGGATACGGCATCGGCGCGCACGGCCCTGCGCCGGGTGCTGGTGACAGCCCACAAAGCCGTCGGCCCGGACGCGCTGCGGGTGGAGCAAGACCGAATCAGCCTGCCAGCAGAGGCGGGGCTGTGGGTGGATGTGCGCCGCTTTCGGGCAGCCCTGGCCCAGAGCCGGGCACACCGTCACAGCCATCCGCACACCTGCACCGACTGTCTGGGCTGGCTGCGCGAGGCGGCTGAACTCTACCGGGACGATTTTCTGGCCGGTTTTGGGCTGGAGGATACGTCGGAGTTCGACAACTGGCAGACTTTTGAGGCCGAGTCCCTGCGCCGGGACGCGGGGGAGGTGCTGGAGAAGCTGGCGTCCATTTACGCCGCGCGCCGGGACTACGCCCAGGCCATCGGCTTTGCCCGGCGCTGGCTGGCCCTGGACCCGCTCCACGAGCCAGCCCATCAGATGCTTATTCGTCTCTATGCCTGGGCCGGGGACCAGGCCGCGGCCCTGCGCCAATACGGGGAATGCGCGCAATTGCTGCAACGGGAGTTGGGTGTTTCGCCCCAGAGCGAGACAGCAGAACTGTACGAATTGGTGAAGGCGGGGAAACTGGCCGCGGAAATTCTGCCGCTCACTGCCCCTTCCCCTGCCCAATCCGGCCCAGCACTGGTAGCCACAGCCACAGAGCAATTCATCCGCCTGCCCCGTCTGTCCGACTTTATCGGGCGACGGGCCGAACTGACAGCCCTGTGTGCATCGCTGGCGGACCCGAACCAGCGGCTGGTGACTGTTCTGGGGATGGGCGGAATGGGCAAAACATCTCTGGCGGTGGTGGCCGCGGCCCACGCCACCGACAGCTTCCCCGACGGCGTGGCCTTTGTCTCCCTGGCCCCCCTTTCTCACCCGTCGGCGATTGTCCCCACAATTGCCGAGGCCATCCACTACAACTTTCCGCCGGACAACCGCCCGCCCCTGGAACAGCTCGTCGGCTATCTCTCCACCCGCCGCCTGCTGCTGGTGCTGGACAATTTCGAGCATCTGCTGGCAGGCGCGGAGATTGTGGCCGGACTCTTGCAAGGCGCGCCGAAGGTGTCCCTGCTGGTTACATCCCGGGAGCGGCTCAACCTGCGCGCCGAGATAGTTTTTGCCCTGGACGGAATGGCAGCCAGCGACGAGGAGGGGCTGCGCCTCTTTGCCCAGAGCGCGCGGCGGGTGCAGAACGGCTACACACCCCAGCCAGGGGAGATGGGTTCGATTGTAGAGATTTGCCGTCTGGTGGGGGGAATGCCTCTGGGAATTGTGATGGCCGCGGGCTGGATGGAAATGCTCACCCCCCAGGAAATCGCGGCGGAAATTCGGAACAGTCTGGACGTATTGGCAACTGAACTGCGGGACATTCCAGCGCGGCAGCAGAGTATGCGCGCGGTGATGGAGCAGACGTGGGCACGGCTGAGCGATGCCGAGCGGGACACGCTCATGCGCCTTTCGGTCTTTCGGCGCGGCTTTACGCGGGAGGCAGCCCAGGCCGTGACCGGTGCGTCACTGCGCTCACTGCTCGCGCTTTCCAACCGTCAACTTATCCAGCGCACGGCAGACGGGCGCTACGATATCCACGAAATTCTGCGCCAGTTTGCCGGGGAACGGTTGGGTGAAACCGGGCTGTCAGAGGCAGCCGCAGAGGCCCACGGCACACATTTCATCCAACTGCTCGAACGCAGCGAGACGAAACTCAAAGGGGCCGGCCAGATGGGCGCGTTGGATCGCTTGCGCGCTGAACAGGAAAATGTCCGAACGGCCTGGGTGTGGGCGCTGAAGCATCGGCAGGCGGACGACTTGAAACAGGCGGTGGAGGCGTACAGCCTCTTCTATTTTCTACGCGGACGCCCCCACGAAGGAGTCGAGTTCTGTCAGCTCACCGATGCCCACTTTGCCCAATCCGCGCCAGCCTCAGCCGCCTATGCTCGTCTACTCGTTTGGTACGGACGATTTAATGAAACGTTTGGGCTGGGAGCGGAGTCCAAGCGTATGTATCAGCGTAGCCTGAAAATTTTGGCAGAACTTGGCGCAGATGGGCGGGGGGTGCGCCGGGAGAGAGCCTTTGCCCTTTGCGAATTGGGCGGAATCGTCTGGTACGAAGATATTGCTGGGGCCAGAAAATTGCTGGTGGAGAGCATAGAACTCAACCGGGCGGTAGGGGATCGTTGGCAGTTGGCAGAAGCGCTGCGTGAATTTGCTCGCCTTCTGTTGATGGAGGGCGATTACCACACTTGTGAAGAATTGGCATTAGAAGGGCTGAGCATCCGCAAAGAGATAGGGGATAGACTGCAAACGCCCAGTCCACTTGCTATTCTTTGCTGGGCTGTATTGAATCAGGACCGACCTGAACAGGCGATGACTTATGCCCAAGAACAGATAAGAATCGGGGAGGAGAATACGAGTCCGGTGATAGTATCCCACGGACAATTTAATATAGGGAACGTGCATACTCATCGAGGAGAGTATGACAAAGCAAAGCGAGTGCTTACGAACGCGCTTAAAATCGCCGAAGGACACGGCTTGCGACACCACGCCAATTCGTGTCGATGGCAACTCTGCGACATTTACACCCACTCAGGCCACTATCAACCCGCTTGTGAACTGGCACAAAAGACGATTGCGGAAGCAGATGCAATCAGTCTACGCAACCATCGGGGTCACGCCTTGCGCTTTCTGGGAATGGCACTCACTGCGTTGGAGAGACACTCCGAAGCGAGACAAACAATTGAGGAGAGCGTCGAGATATTCCAGACCATTCACCAGCCTCGTTTTATAGTCCGGGTACAGGCAGCCCTGGCCTATGCCTGTTACCGGGCTGATCATATCCCCAAAGCCATCCTTTCTCTCACCGACGGTTTGGAGTGGGCGCTGGAACACCGCGAGATCGAAACGCTGGCCGCCGGTCTACCCCTGGCCGCGCTGCTTATGGCAGACGAAGGCCAACCGGAACGGGCCATCGAACTCCACGCCCTGACCTGGCGCTACCCGCGCATCGCCAACTCCCGCTGGTTCTACGACGTGGCGGGGAAGGAATTGGAGGCACTCGCCCGGTCTCTGCCGTCGGAAGTGGCCGCCGCGGCCCAGGAACGGGGCCGGGCGTTAGATTTGTTTGCCACTGCCCAGGGATTGGTGGAGAGGTTCACAGAGAAGCGTTGAAACGAGAAACGTGAGATCGACGAACGATCTCACGTTTCTCGTTTCTTATCGTCTGTTTTCACAGTTTTCGGCCTACAATCTACTTTCGCAAAGCAGCTCGACTGCCCGTGCCACCCCATCCTCAGCACGAATTTTGGCTCCCAGAACGTCAGCCTTGCGCCGCATTGCCCCATCCGTCGCCATCTGTTGGATCGCCTGGGCCAGATTATCGACTGCCAGGCGCTTGCGGGGAATCGGCGCTGGACCCACGCCCAGATCGGCGATGCGCTGGCCCCAGAAGGGCTGGTCCCCGAAGAAGGGGATGACCAGCGACGGTTTGCCCGCACGGAGCGCGGCCGCGGTCGTCCCCGCGCCGCCGTGATGGACAGTGGCCGCGGTCCGGGGAAAGAGCCAGGCGTGGGGGGCCGATTCGATCATCAGAATCGAGTCGGGCAGATCGGTCGTCGCCATCCCTTGCCAACCGGAAAGCAGCACCGCCCGCTGACCCGCCTGCGCCAGCGCCGCGACAAGCAGCCGGGTCATCTCCGCCGGGTTGCGGTTGCTCATACTACCAAAGCCGATGGCGACCGGTGGCGGACCCGCGGCCAGAAAGTCGGCCAGGGCTGGGGGCGGCGTCCAATCGTCTTCCGCGTCCAGAAACCAGTAGCCGGTCATATGCACATTCTCGCCCCAGTCGGCTGGCTGGGGAATCACCGACGGACTGACGCCGCACAGAACGGGCTGGCCGACCAGACTGGGCGAACGATAGGGGCCAAAAAAGGGTGCAGGCGGGAGTCCGAGTACCTGCTGGCGCGCTGCGCTGTCTGCGCCCCGAAAGCCCTGCCACATGACCTGCCGCACCAGATGGTGGGAGAAGCGGTTGACCGTGCCGCCCAGTCGGCCCACTGCCTGGGGAAAGAGCGCGCCGGGGAAAGCCGCCGTAGGGGTAAAGGGCACAACCGGTGCTTGCACAAAGGGAATCCCCAATTTTTCGGCCAGCGCGATGCCCGTGTTCATGCCGCCTATGCCCGCCAGGATCAGATCTGTGCCCTGACAACTCGCCAGCCCGTCCTCGGCCCAGTGCAGAGCGGCTTCCTTCGCCAGTTTGGCCGTGTGGGCAGTGATAGCCAGAAAGTTGCCCTTTTCCAGCAGCGCCTGCATCTCAGCGCTCTGGGCGACGGCCTGCACATCCCCGCGCATGGGCCAGAATTCCAGCTCGTGGGCAGCGACAAGTGTAGCGTAATTTTCGTGGGTCAACAGCCGCACGCCGTGGCCTGCCTGCTGCAATCCTTTGCCCAGAGCCACATACGGCTGCACATCCCCGCGGCTTCCGCTTGCAATAATTGTGAGACGCATTGGTTTACTTTCTTCTCCGTGTACTGATAGAAGTTTCGCTGTCATTGCCTCTTTTACTATACCGGTTTTGCGCTCCGTTTGAAATTTTTCTCCAAAGCGGTTACACTATAATTATCGTAGCGCGCAGAAAGTGATTCTTGGAGCTGCCGCTGCCATTCGAGGCGTGAAAGTCACCCCACGCCCAACCGTCCTTTCACCCTCTCACCTTCCACAGGAGGCCCCCAATGGAAATGCGCAATCTCGGACGCACGGGCGTCAAAGTCAGCACCCTCTGCCTGGGCTGTATGATGTTTGGCCGCAGCACCACCCCGGACGACTCCTACGCGATTATCGACCGGGCGCTGGACGCGGGCATCAATTTTCTGGACACGGCCAATGTCTACAGCCGGGGACGCAGCGAGGAGATTACCGGCGAGGCGCTGAAACGCAACGGCAAACGGGACAAAATCGTACTGGCTACGAAAGTCCACGGGCGCATGGACGACGACGATCCCAACGCGGGTGGAACCAGCCGCCGCCACATTATCGAGCAGTGCGAGGCCAGCCTGCGCCGCCTGCAAACCGACTATATCGACCTCTACCAGATGCACCGGCCCCGGCCCGAAATCGCCATAGACGAAACCCTGCGCGCCCTGGACGATCTGGTGCGGGCGGGCAAAGTGCGCTACATCGGCACCAGCACTTTCGCGGCCTGGCAGGTGGTGGAGAGCCTGTGGGCGTCCAAAGAGCTGGGGCTGAATCGCTTCATCTGCGAGCAGCCGCCCTACAACATTCTGGACCGGCGCATCGAGCGGGAACTGCTGCCAATGGCCCAGACCTTTGGCATCGCCACCATTCCCTGGAGTCCCCTGGCTGGTGGATTGCTGACGGGCAAATACACCCGCGAAAACCCGTCACCCGAAGGCGCGCGCTATGCGGACACGTCTGACAACAGCCGTTTCGCCGCGCGCAAGACCGTCGAACTCTACGATGTGGTGGAAGGATTGCAGCCGCTGGTAGAGGCCAAAGGTTGTACAATGGCCCAGTTCGCCCTGGCCTGGGTAGCCGATCGAGCCGGCGTCACCAGCCCGATTATCGGCCCGCGCACAATGGAACAGTTGGAGGACAATCTGGGCGCGCTGGATGTCACCATCACCGATGAGGACCGGGCGCTGGTGGATTCACTGGTCCCCCCCGGACGGATGGTCAGCGCTTTCTACGAGGCCGATTTCGGCCCCAATCAGTACCGGTGGTAGGGGAATTGGCAACTGGGGATTAGGGATTGGGGATTGGGTTGTGGCACACTTCTCCCAGTCTCCAATCACCGCTCCCCAATGCCTGAGCCTTATGGACGAAACCAGACTTTCCGCCCTTTTACAGAATGTATCCGACGGCTCACTCTCCGTCGAGAGTGCCCTTGCCCAACTGCGGGGCCTGCCCTACGAAGCCGTGGGCGATTTTGCCACCCTGGACCACCACCGGGCGCTGCGCAGCGGCTTCCCAGAGACAATCTACTGCGAGAGCAAGACGCCGGCGCAGGTGGCCGCGATTGCAGAGCGGCTGGCGGCCCGCTCGCCCCGGCTGCTGGGAACCCGTGCCAGCCGCGCCCATTTCGACGCGGCCAAGGAGCAGGTGGCCGATTTGCAATGGCACGAGTTGGCCCGCTGCCTGTGGATGGACCGGGAGCCGGATGCACCCCGCAGCGAAGGCGTCGTCCTCATCTGCGCGGGGACCAGCGACCTGCCTGTGCTGGAAGAGGCAGCCCTGACCCTGGACCTGATGGGCCACCGCCCCTACCGCATCAGCGATGTGGGCGTGGCCGGGCTGCACCGGCTCTTTCCCCACATCCCCGCCATCCAGGCCGCCAATGTAGTCGTCGTCGTGGCCGGGATGGAAGGCGCGCTGGCGTCGGTGGTGGGCGGGCTGACCAATGCGCCGGTCATCGCCGTGCCCACATCTGTGGGCTACGGGGCCAGCTTCGGCGGCGTCTCCGCGCTGCTGACAATGCTCAATAGCTGCGCGTCTGGCGTGGCTGTGGTAAATATCGACAACGGCTTCGGCGCGGGCCATCTGGCCGCGTTAATCAACAGCAGAATTGTGAAAGGCGGTGTCGCGTGAAAAGCACATTCTGGCGCTCTGCCCTGTCCGCGCCACTTCTCTTTGTAGCCCTCGCCCTTCTGATGGTGTTGCTTGAAGTGTGGATTGTGACTCTGCCAGAGTTCACAGGAAAAATCGGCCTGCTTTCACTAGCTATTACCGCCGATCTAACTCTGGGCATCCCCGCACTCTACTATCTCTTTTTTGTCCACAGCCGTCGCGCCCCGGCCATCACGCTTGCGCCGATTTTTCTCCTGTCCGTGTTGCTGGCCCACTGGGTGCTGCCCGCGGAGGGGAAAAGCTACCTGCACTGGCTGGAATGGATTCTGCCGCTTGTGGAGTTGGGTATACTTGTCTATGCCGGGACGAAAATTCGGGCCATTCGACGGCGCTTTCTGGAACTGCGCCCCCAGGCCGTCTACCCCAGCGATGCCCTGGACACGGCGGTACAGAATGTGGCGGGCGGGAATGCGCCTTTGCTGCGGCTGGCCGCCACCGAATTTTCCATGCTCTACTACGGGATTTTGGGCTGGTTTCTCAGCTTCCAGCCCAATCAGGAAAGCCACACGCCTTTCAGCTACCACCGCAAAACCCTTTACCCGGCATTTCTGGGATTGATACTGGTTTTGATTCCATTGGAGACTTTGGCTCTGCATCTGGTGATTGGTCATTGGAGCACAACCGCGGCCTGGGTTGTCACAGGGCTGAGCATCTATTCCGCCTTTTGGATTGTCGGTGACTTTCACGCCATTCGACTGCATCCGATTGTGGCCGCACCCGACGGGCTGCATCTGCGCTGTGGTTTCCGCTGGCAGACGATAGTTCGCTGGACGCAGATTACTGCTCTGCGCAAATGGCGGCAGGCAGATGGAGAAAACGAACAGTATGCCAATCTGGCGGTCATTGGTCAGCCCGCTTGGCTGGTAGAATTTCAGCAACCGGTGACGCTGCACGGACTTTTCAACCGCAGCCGCCAGGCCGAGGCTATCGGGCTGTGGCTGGACGATCCGACGGCTTTCCAGGCGGAAATAGCCCGGTACGCCGGCATTACCCTAACCGAAAATAAAGGAAGATAGACGCATGATTCTTCAGACAATAGCTCCAATAGAAAGCGCTCTGGAAGCAGAGACCGGGGAAAAGCTCGACAGACTGCGGGCCATAATGCGGGACGCCGGTTCGGTCCTCGTCGCCTATTCCGGCGGGGTGGACAGCGCGCTGGTGATGGCTGTGGCCCACGAGCAGTTGGGCGAAGATGCGTTGGCCTGCATCGGCGTCTCGCCCAGCTACCCGGCGCGGGAGATGCGGGACGCGGTGAAGCTGGCCGAACTGCTGGGCGTCCCCTACCGGCTGGTGAATACGGAAGAGTATCTGGACCCCAACTACGCGGCCAACCCCAACAACCGCTGCTATTTCTGCAAGTCGGAGCTGCACAACCGGCTGAAGGAACTGCTGCTGGCCGACGACTGGGGTGTGGTGATGGACGGGGCCAATACATCCGATCTGGGCGATCACCGGCCGGGAATGACCGCGGCCAGGGAACGGGACGTGCGCTCCCCGCTGATCGAAGCGGGCATCAGCAAACCGGAGGTGCGGGCGATTGCCCAGCATTTAGGCCTGCCCGTGTGGGACAAACCAGCGATGGCCTGCCTCTCCAGCCGGGTCCCCCACGGCACCGCCATCACCCCGGAACTTCTGCGCCAGATCGAAGCCGCCGAAGATGTGCTGGTGGACTTAGGCTTTCCCCAGTTTCGGGTGCGCCACCACAACGAAATCGCCCGCATCGAAATTCCCGCCGAGGAGTTCCCCAAAGCCTTCCAGCATCACCAGCAGATTGTGGCCGGCGTCAAAGCCGCGGGCTACCGCTTCGTCACGCTGGATTTGGCGGGGTTCAAGAGCGGCTCTTTGAATGGGGCAACGAATGGGACGGTCATTCCGTTGATGGAGGTTGTAAGGGAGTAGGAATCGGGGATTGGAGACTGGGCAGTGACGCGGCGTCAGCGTCACTGCCCAGTCTCCAATCCCCAGTCCCCAATCCCCAATCCCTATGAACATCGCCTACCTCGACACCCCCTCCGGCATCTCCGGTGATATTTTTCTCGGCTGTCTGCTGGACGCGGGCTGGCCGCTGGAACGGCTGCGCAGCGTTGTGGAAGCGCTGCATCTGCCCGCGGGAAGCTGGCGGGTGGACGCAACGCCGGTGATGAAAGGTCCCCTGCGCGCGACGCTGGCCGACGTGGAAGTGACGGAAGGCGATGCCCACCGCCACCTGAGCGACGTGACGGCAATTATTCGGGCAGGCACTCTGCCGTCGGCTGTGCAGGCACAGGCCATCGCCGTCTTCACCCGGCTGGCCGCGGCCGAGGCGCGGGTCCACGGCACGACTGTGGAGCAGATTCACTTCCACGAAGTCGGCGCGCTGGACGCGATTGTGGATATTGTGGGCGTCTGCGCGGGTCTGGCCGAACTGGGCATCGAACAGCTGCACGCCTCGCCTCTGCCTCTGGGCCACGGCTGGGCGCAGACGATGCACGGACGCATCCCTCTGCCCGCGCCGGCGACGTTGGAACTGTTGGCCGCGGCCGGCGCGCCGACAGTCCCCGCGCCAGGGCCGGGCGAACTGGTGACGCCCACCGGAGCGGCGCTCCTGGCCGAGCTGGCCGACTTCTCCCAGCCGCGCATGACCCTGCAGCGTATCGGCTACGGCGCGGGGTGCAAGGATTTCCCGTGGCCCAATGTGGCCCGACTGTGGATCGGGGAAGAAATTTCTACCACAAAGAACACAAAGAGAGAAAAGCAAGAAAATCCGTGGCAATCCACCGAATCCATGTCATCCGTGTCCCGTCTTTCTGATCCGCAGCCATCCGCCCAATCCGCGTCATCCGCGTTCCATTCTTCTCTGGTCGTCATCGAAACGAATATCGACGATATGAACCCGGAACTGTACGAGCCGGTGCGGGAACGGCTCTTTGGCGCGGGCGCGCTGGATGTATGGACGACCGCGATTGGGATGAAAAAAGGACGGCCCGGCACGCTGCTGTCTGTGCTGGCCGCGGCGGAGAAAGAAGCAGAATTGGCCCGCCTGATTCTGCAGGAGACGACGACGCTGGGGGTGCGGGTCTATCCAGTGACGCGCCACATCGCGGAGCGGGCATTTGAAACGGTCGAGACTGTCTACGGCCCGGTGGCGGTGAAGGTGAAGCTGCTCGACGGTGTGCGGGTGGGAGCCAAACCGGAATTTGACGATTGTCAAGGGCTGGCCGACACCGCGGGCGTGCCTGTGCGGATGGTCTATGAAGCAGCATTGGCCGCGGCCCCAATGCCAGCAATTGAGGAGAGGACACACATTGAAATTCACGGATAAAGCCTGCCCTGTCCTCCTGCGCCGACGGGAAGGGCGTCTGCAAGTCTTGGCCTTTCGTCATCCAAAGGCGGGTTCCCAACTCGTCAAAGGCACTGTGGAAGAAGACGAAGAACCCAACCAGACAGTTCTGCGCGAGTTGGGCGAGGAATCGGGGATCGAAGACGCCAGAGTGGTGGAAGCGTTGGGTCAATTGGTTCTGCGCGGTATCAAACAGCGCTGGCATATCTTTCTGTGTGTCGTAGAGCGTGCGTTGCCGGACAAATGGAGTCATTACACCACCGACGGCGGCGGCCACGATTTTGCCTTCTTCTGGCACAATTTGGACGAAGAACCTGACGACGAGTGGCATCCGGATTTTCGTAAAGGGTTGAGTTTCATCCGCCGCCGGGTGGATGAAAAAGGGGATAACAGTTTGGTCGTTTCTCCATAGGACAAACCATGACTCTACCGCAAAAAGCCTCTAAACTCACCGCGTTGCCTCCGCGCCCTCTGCGACTCCGCGGTGAAATTGACCTTTTTGCAGCAGAGTCAACCATACAACCCCAAAATGGGCTTGTATACACGGATAAAATAGAACACAGATCAGTGAAAATCAGTGTTCCCTCTGATCCGTGTATACAAATTTACTCTCCCGCTGAGACGCAGAGGCGCGGAGAAAGAGCGACAAATTTACATTCAAAAGGAGATTTCTCATGCCGACGATTTTACGCAGGCCCTTTGGCAGCACCGGTCACAACAGCAGTGTGACGCTCTTTGGCGCGGCCGCGCTGGGTGGCGTCACCCAGGCGGAGGCCGACAAGACAATGGAGTTGATCCAGGAATACGGCATCAACCACATCGACACCGCGGCCAGCTACGGCGCGGCCGAGGACCGGCTTGGCCCGTGGATGGCGAAGCAGCGCAAGGATTTCTTCCTGGCGACGAAGACCGGCGAGCGCACCTACGCCGCGGCCAAAGAGGAGATTCACCGCTCGCTGGAACGGATGCGGATTGACAACTTCGACCTCATCCAACTCCACAACCTCTCCCACCCGGACGACTGGGACATTGCGATGGGTCCCGGCGGCGCGCTGGAAGCAGCCGTGGAAGCGCGGGAACAGGGGCTGGTGCGTTTCATCGGCGTCACCGGCCACGGGCTGAATGTGGCGGCCATGCACTATCGCAGCCTGCAAGCCTTTGACTTCGACTCGATTCTGCTGCCCTGGAACTATGTGATGAAGCGCAACGCACGCTACGCCGCGGATTTCGAGCGGGTGGTTGCCCTGGCGAAGGAGAAGGGCGTCGCTATCCAGACCATCAAATCCATCACCCGGGGTCCCTGGGGCACGACCGAACGCAACCGCTCCACCTGGTACGAGCCGCTGGAAAATCAGGCGGACATCGAGCGGGCCGTCCATTTTGTACTGGCCCGGGGCGATGTCTTCCTGAACACAGTGGGCGACATTCACGTCCTGCCGAAGGTGCTGGAATCGGCCAGCCGCTTCGAGGGCTACGGCCCCAGCGACGAGGAGATGTCCGAAATGCTGGGCGAGCAGAAGATGACAAACCTGTTTGCCTAGAGCAGTAGTACGCGGATTTCGCAGAGAGTTTGGGCGCGGACAAACGCAGATGCACGCTGATGAAAGAAGACAGATCAGCGTTTGTCCGCGCAAGTCTGCGTCCTTATTTTTGTCGTTGACGCCACCAATCCGGGCTGATACAATGCAGGCATGACGATTGACTGTTCAATGCTCTACAGGAGTATGCACAATGCCATCTCCCTTTCCCGGAATGGACCCGTACCTGGAACATCCATTCCTCTGGCCTGACGTTCACAATCGATTGATTACAGCTATTGCAGATGAAATAAGCCCGCAAGTGGCTCCCAACTATTATGTGGGACTCGAACGCCGCGCCTACCTCTTCAAGCCCGACGATATCGTTTTTGTAGGGCGGCCCGATGTTTCGATCGTCGATCCACCCCGCCAACCGGCTCAACCTGTGATGACCGGTTTTGCTGTGGCGGAGCCGTCTGCGATTTACGAGGTCGATCTACCGATGGCAGAAGAAGTGAGCGAGAGCTTTCTGGAAATTCGCGAGGTAAAAACCGGGCGGCTGATTACACTGATGGAGTTGCTCTCCCCGGTAAACAAAATCTCCGACGAAGGCCGAGAGCAGTACATCCGCAAACGGGCAGATGTGCTGCGCACCTGGACGAATCTGGTCGAGATCGACCTGCTGCGCGCGGGCAAGCCAATGCCGATGGTGGGGCCAGATGTGGAGAGCGACTATCGGATTCTCATCTCCCCCGGCTGGCGGCGACCCCACGCCCGGCTGCACGCCTTCAGCTTACGCCAGCCCATTCCAGAGATTTCCATTCCCCTGCAAAAGGGCGAAGACGAACCGACCCTTGCCCTCAACGACGTGCTGCACAGTCTCTACAAGCGCGCCCGCTTCGATCTGCGCCTGGACTACCACAAGCCACCGGTCCCACCCCTCTCCGATGCAGACACAGCCTGGGCGCGCCAACGAAACGTGAATCGTGAAACGTGAGATGACCCAGCCCAACTCACGTTTCCCACCTCACGCACCACTTTTTATGCTCTACACTTTCCTCTATCGCCAACTCTATACCCGTTTTGCCTGGGCCTACGACGGCGTGAGCTGGCTGGTGAGCCTGGGCCACTGGGGTGGCTGGCGGCGGGCCGCGCTGGATTTTGTGGTCGGCGCGGATGTGCTGGAAGTGGGCTTTGGCACGGGCGAACTGCTGGCAGAGATGGCGGGGCGAGGGATGGCCGTCACCGGGCTGGAAGCATCGGCAGCTATGCACACAATTACTACACGCAAATTGACAGCCGGGCAATTATCAGCGCCGCGCGTGCAGGGATTTGCCCAGCAGTTGCCCTTTGCCCACGCTTCCTTTGACACAATCCTCGCCACATTTCCCGCGGGCTTTGTCACCGATCCGGCCGCGCACAAAGAGTTTGTCCGTGTGCTGCGTCCCCGCGGGCGACTGATCTTTGTGGATGTGACCCTCTCGACTGACAACCCACTTTTTCGATTCTTCTACAGTCTGGCCTTCCCGCCCAGCCCGAAAGCCGCCGCCCGCTTTGCCGAGGCGCTGGATGAGTCCAGCCTACAAATTTCCCGGCGCGTCGTCGGCGATGGCCCGGTGCAGGTGGTGGTGACGCTGGGCGAGAAAGCAGGTGCCAGTGTCCCCGCTGTCTGATAACTTCCAAGCTGGGATCGGCCCCGGCTGGCAGCGGCAGATGACCGGCGCGGGCGGCTGGGAGTATTCCCCAGATGGTCTGCGTCTGGTCAACGACGCGACGCCGAATACTGGCTACACGAATGCCCAGATCGACGACTATCAACACCTGAACCGCCGTCGCTTCCCCTGGCGGCCACCCCTGCGGTTGATCCTGCGCGCCCGCTTCTCCCACCCCAGCATCGACGAGACCGGCGATCCAACGACGGCCCTCAGCGGCACCGCGGGCTTTGGCTTTTGGAACGATCCCTTTGGGATGGCGGGGCCGCGCACACCCGCGTTGCCCCAGTCCGTCTGGTTCTTCTATACCGCGCCGCCGTCCAATCTAAAGCTGGAGGTTGACACGCCGGGCTGGGGCTGGAAGGCAGCCACTGTCAATGCCCGGCGCCGGCAATTCGCCGCGTTGGCCCCGACAATTCCACTGGCCGTGCCGCTGATGAATGTGCCGTGGCTCTACAGACGGCTCTGGCCTGTGGGCCAGCGGGCCATCGGCGTCTCGGAACGGACTGTGCCCGTTTCGATGACGGACTGGCATATCTATGCCATTGACTGGCGAACGGACGGCGTGACCTTTGGCGTGGACGGTCAGCCGCTCTTGGCAACACCATACGCGCCGGTTGGCCCGTTGGGACTGGTCATCTGGCTGGACAACCAATATATGCAAGTGACGCCCTGGGGTCAGTTTGGCTGGGGAACGGTAGCAAAACCCGCGGCCCAATGGATGGATGTGGACTGGATCGTCGTGGAACCGGGCCGCTCCCCTGGGCTGTTGGCTCGTTGACCTTTCCAAAGGTCGATGGCAGAATTCTCAGCCAGGCGCGCGAAGACGGAGGGAAAGTTTATGGAACACAGACAGCAGAAATGTCTAATTTGTTTCGGGGGCAAAAGAATCCTCAGCGCCAGTAACTCTCTCAGCACCACTCCACTCAGGGGATGAAACAACCACCAATGGACAACAATTCTCTCACGGCCATTTCTGGCCTCTCGGTGGGCCACTGGACAAACAGCGAAGCCGCCACAGGGTGTACGGTCATTCTCTGCCCTGCCGGGGCGACCGCGGGGGTTGATGTGCGCGGCAGCGCGCCGGGAACCCGGGAAATTGCCCTGCTGGACCCGGTGAATACAGTGCAAAAGGTCCACGCCATTCTGCTCAGCGGGGGCAGCGCCTTTGGCCTGGCCGCGGCGGATGGGGTGATGCGCTGGCTGGAGGAGCGGGGCCACGGCTTTGATGTGGGCGTGGCAAAAGTGCCAATTGTGCCTGCGGCCATTCTCTTCGATCTGGGCATCGGCCGGGCGGATGTGCGGCCCGATGCCGCCGCCGGTTATCTGGCCTGTCAGGCCGCAACCGCAGGGCCAGTGTCCCAGGGCAATGTGGGCGCGGGGACCGGCGCGACTGTCGGCAAAATGCTTGGCTTTGGCCAGGCCACCAAAGGCGGGCTGGGCAGCGCGGCCAAAACAATCGGCAAAGGCATTGTGGTGGCCGCGCTGGTGGCTGTCAACGCGGTGGGCGATGTGATAGACCCGGCCACCAACCAAATTATTGCCGGGGCACGGCGGCCTGTGGTAGGCGGGTTCGTGGATTCCATGAGCTTTGCCGAAAGCCGCCTGGGGCAGACGCTCAGCGAGATGGCGAACCGCAATACGACGCTGGCCGTCGTCGCCACAAATGTGGCTCTCTCCAAAGTGGAGGCCACGAAAGTGGCGCAGATGGCCCACGACGGTCTGGCCCGTACCATCCGGCCCGTGCATACGGCGATGGATGGGGACACAATCTTTGCCCTTTCCGCGGGGGAGAAGCCGGGCGATGCCAGTCTGGTCGGCGCGGTGGCCGCGGATGTGCTGGCCCAGGCCGTTGTGAATGCAATGTGGGCGGCGGAAAAGCTGCACGACATTCCTGCCGCGCGGGACCTGATGAAAAAACGGCCTGGTGCCTAACTCTCTCCCGGAAGGAAAAAGCCCGCCCCATACTTGAATTAACCCCAGAGCTTCCGCCTACCTTGACATTCCGCCTGGGCTTGTGCTAAAATCGCTCGACATTCGTGGTGCTTTCGGCTGATCAGATATGCGTCCAAGAGGCACGGGGTCTTCCTCCGTGTCTCTTTCTTTGTGTGGTACAATATCTCTGACCGTGAAACGCTTCGACGTTCCACTGGACAGGCGTTCAAGCGAATCCCACTGGGGGCAAGAATCCGATGACCAAATATATTTTTGTGACTGGCGGCGTTGTCTCTGGCCTGGGCAAAGGGGTGACTGTCGCGTCCATCGGGCGCATCTTGAAGGCCCGGGGCATCCGGGTGGCAGCGATGAAACTGGACCCCTACCTGAATGTGGACCCGGGCACAATGTCGCCCTATCAGCACGGGGAAGTCTTCGTCACCGAGGATGGGGCTGAGACCGACCTGGACCTGGGCCACTACGAGCGTTTCATCGACGAGAATTTGAACAGACTGAGCAACGTCACCAGCGGCCAGATTTACAACGACGTTATCAGCAAAGAGCGGCGCGGCGACTATCTGGGCGGAACGATTCAGGTAATCCCCCATGTGACCAATGAAATCAAGCGCCACATCGGCCAGATGGGGCGGGTGAGCAAAGCCGATGTGGTGCTGGTGGAGATCGGCGGCACAGTGGGCGACATCGAAGGGCTGCCCTTTCTGGAGGCCATCCGCCAGATGCGCAAGGATGTGGGCTACGATAATTCGGTCTATGTCCACGTCACGTGGCTGCCCTATTTGGCTGCCAGCAAAGAGATGAAGACCAAACCCACCCAGCACAGTGTCCGGGAGCTGCGGGGCATCGGCATCCAGCCCGACGCGATTATTGTGCGTTCGGACCACCCGGTGGAGAACGATGTCCAGGAAAAAATCGCCCTTTTCTGTGATGTGGATCGCCAGGCTGTCACCCCCATTGAAACAGTGGACAGCATTTACCGGGTTCCCCTGGAAATGGAAGATGCGGGGATGGGTGACTATCTGGTCAAACGGCTCAATCTCAGCCCGTCCATGGCCCATGTGCCGGGTATGGATGACTGGAAGAGATTTGTCGATGAGTTGAGCAAACCCAAAGAGAGTTTGCATATCGGCCTTGTGGGGAAATATGTGGAATTGGAAGACGCCTATTTGAGCGTCAAAGAGGCGTTGATCCACGCCGGGCTGAGCCGGGGATGGGATGTGCATATTGAATGGATCAGCTCGGAATCGTTGGAGAAGGGGCGGGACCTGGACAGGTTGTACGGACTTGACGGTATTGTTGTGCCCGGTGGATTTGGCTATCGGGGCATTGAAGGCAAAATTGTGGCAGCCCGCTACGCACGGGAAAACAAAGTGCCCTATCTGGGCCTCTGTCTCGGCATGCAGGTGCTGACCATCGAGCTTGCCCGCCATCTGTTCCAGAGCGACGAACCCAACAGCACAGAGTTCGATCTCAACACAGAATTCCCTGTCATCGATCTTATGCCAGACCAGCGGGACCTGGCGGATATGGGCGGCACAATGCGCCTGGGCATCTATCCCTGCGAACTGAAACCGGCCAGCCGGGCTGAGCGGGCCTACAAAGCTTGTGGTTTTGCCAGTCCAGTGGAAGAACGCCACCGCCACCGTTTTGAGTTCAACAATACCTACCGGGAACAGTTGCAGGCCGCGGGGCTGGTGATCAGCGGCCACTCGCCAGATGGACGTCTGGTTGAAATTGTGGAGTTGGCGGATCACCCCTATATGCTGGGCAGCCAGTTTCATCCAGAATTCAAGAGTCGCCCCACAAAACCCCATCCACTCTTTTGGGGATTTGTGGAGGCCGCGGGCACGCAACACAGAAACGCGCAGCGGGTCGAGTCACCTCAGATTGCCCCCAATGGGGTTCCGGCCTGAGCTATCACCGCTGAAAATGCAAGTGGAAAATGCAAACAGGCGGGCCTTTTTCTCTGGCCGGCACAATGCAGCCAGAATGATTCGTTAAACGTCACAAGGTTCAGAATGTAGGAGTAATCAAGTATGTCAGGTCATTCAAAATGGGCTACAATCAAACGGCGTAAGGGAGCAAACGATGTAGCTCGGGGGAAAGTCTTCACACGGCTTGCCAGAGAAATCCAGGTGGCGGCCAAAGAAGGTGGCCCCGATGTCAACGCCAACCTGCGCCTGCGTCTGGCCGTGGACAAGGCCAGGGCCGAAAATATGCCCAAAGACAATATCGACAGGGCGGTTCGTCGCGGCGCGGGGCTGGAGAAAGACGCGGCCGAAATTGAGGAGATCGTCTACGAGGGCTATGGGCCTAACGGCGTGGCCATGCTGGTGGAATGTCTGAGCGACAACCGCAATCGCACCATTTCGGAAGTGCGTCGCTGTTTCTCTCGGGCTGGCGGCAGCCTGGGCGAGCCGGGTTCGGTGGCGTGGCAGTTCACATCCAAAGGTTATATTGCGGTCAACCGCCAGGACGAAGACGGCAGCGACCGGGGCATCGACCCGGAAGAGGTCTTTATGGCCGCGCTGGAAGCTGGCGCCGAGGATGTAATTGTGACAGCGGAGACGGTCGAGGTCTACACCGAGCGCACAGCGTTGGCGCTGGTTTCCCAGAGATTAGAAGAGGCTGGCTTTCCCGCGGATGAGTCCGAATTGGTGATGGAAGCCAATACACCCCTGGCCCTGGACACAGAGGCCGGGCTGACGGTCCTGACACTCATCGAAAATCTGGAAGAGTTGGACGACGTAAACAAAGTCTATCATAATTTGGAACTGACCGACGAGATGATGGCCCAGGTTGCCTAAGAAACTGTGGGGAATGGTATGGCAGGAATTTCATGAATTCCTGGGCATCTCGCAACACCTATTATCCGGGAAATGAGTGGGGATGCGGGCTGATCTGACGCAGCGCAAACAGACAGGAGAATGGACGGTTCTGGGCATCGATCCGGGCACAGCCTCCACTGGCTACGGGATTGTGGGCCAAGGAATCAGTGGCAAGTTCTATCTGCTGGCCTGCGGCGTCATCCGCACAGAGCCGGAGCAGTTGATGCATTTGCGCCTGCGGGAAATCTTTGAGGACCTGCAAAGTCTGATCCATCAGTTCAAGCCGGATGAAGTGGCTGTGGAAGAGCTATTCTTTGGCCGCAATGTGACCACCGCCATCACAGTGGGACAGGCCAGAGGTGCGGCTCTGCTGGCGGCCGCGCTCAACGATCTCCCTGTAGCGGAATATACACCGGCAACGGTTAAGCAAGCCTTGACCGGCTATGGTAATGCAGATAAACTACAGATGCAAATGATGGTACAAAGCCTGCTGAATCTTGCAGAAATTCCACGCCCGGACGATGCAGCCGACGGTGTAGCAGTGGCCCTGTGTCATTTGCAGACAGCCCGTTATCAATCTTTTGTGGATGGCTAACCACCCCCCACAAGCCCAACCCCACAAGTGAAAGCCTATGGCGACGCAAAACCCTTCGGACAAACCTCATATTCTGATAGCTGAGGATGAAGAGTTCCTGCGCAATCTTCTCTTTGTCTCGCTGGAACGGGAGGGCTTTGCGGTTGTTGCGGTGCAGGACGGAGCCGATGCACTGGAAAATTTCGCCAACCATTCCTTCGACCTGGTGTTGCTGGATGTTCTTATGCCCCGGATGGACGGTTTTGCCGTCTGCGCGGAGATTCGCAAACGCTCGGATGTGCCGGTGGTGCTGCTCACTGCCCTGAACAGCCCAGACGATATTGTGCAGGGCTTTGAGTTGGGTGCCGATGACTTTATCAGCAAACCTTTCACTTTCCGCGAGGTCAATGCCCGCATC
The DNA here is from genome assembly GCA_019637685.1 of Caldilineaceae bacterium. Classification (GTDB taxonomy): domain Bacteria; phylum Chloroflexota; class Anaerolineae; order Caldilineales; family Caldilineaceae; genus JACQGT01. The sequence continues at coordinate 119,572 of JAHBVF010000007.1, forward strand.
CAGGCCATTCTTCGACGCATTGGCTGGTCCAGAGAGCGCCCGTCTTTTTTGATTATGCGCTATGGCGATGTGGCCCTGAACGACGAGGAGCATACGGTTGTTGTGCGGGACGAAGAGGTCCACCTGACGCCCATCGAATACCAGTTGCTCCACTATCTCATGAGCAATGTCAATCGTCCGGTTTCCAAAGACAAACTCTTCCACGAAGTGTGGGGCTATGACTTCACAGGCGGCACAAATCTGGTGGAAGTTGCCATGCGCCGTCTGCGTGAGAAGATCGAGGAACAACCCTCTACGCCCGAATACCTGCTCACCGTGCGCGGGGCAGGCTACAAATTTGCCGATCCAGAGAAAGAGACTTCCTGACCCCTATGATCCGACAGGTGCGCGGTGCTGTGACAGCCATAGGCAAAAGTTTTTTGGTGATCGACGTGGGCAGCGCGGCCGGCGGGGTTGGCCTGCGCGTCTTTGTGCCGGAACCCACGTTGGCCCGTTTCCGTCTGGAAAGCAGTGTCACCCTTCACACCTACCTTCAGGTGAGAGAGAGCGACCTGAGCCTGTATGGTTTTGAAAACACAGAAGAGCTGGCCGTCTTTGAATTGCTGTTGGGAGTGAGTGGAGTGGGGCCAAAAGTTGCCCTGGCCATCCTCAGCACGCTGCCCCCCGACACCTTGCGCCTGGCCGTGGCCAATAAACAACCCGCGATTGTGGCACGCGCGCCGGGCGTGGGCAAACGCACTGCCGAGAAAATTGTGCTGGAATTGCAAGGAAAATTGGCCGGAACCAGCGACGATCTCTCTGGGCTGGTCTCGGCGATGGATGCAGACAGCGAAGTCATCGAAGCGCTTACCGCTCTTGGCTACAGCGTAGTACAGGCCCAGCGGGCTGTTCAGCAGATTCCCGCGGATGTTACCGGCGTGGAAGATCGTCTGCGGATAGCGCTCAGCAGCTTTGGCGAATAGAACAATGTGTGATCCCGCCACGCCCTGCTTTGACAGGCCCTAGGGCAATCCCCTATAATCGATCAAGTTCGTTTCGATTGAGTCCCGAAAACCGGCTCCACACGCATTTCTGTGCACACCCTTTCTGTGCTGGCGCAGAAGGCTGCTGTGGAGCCTTTTGCAGAAAGAAGACATCTGAATGGCAGAAGTTCAACAACTCCGCAAAGGCAATATCTTCCAGGACGAGGGCCAGCTCTGGCGGGTTCTGGAATATCAACACATCAAAGTGGCACGGGGCGGCGCCACCATTCGCCTGCGCCTGCGCAATCTGCGCACTGGTTCGACTGTGGAAAAGACCTACAACAACGGCTCGCGGGTGGACGATGTCCGCCTGGACAGCCGCACGGTTCAGTTTCTCTACAACGACGGCCACCTCTCCCATTTTATGGATACAGAGACCTATGAGCAGATCGCGCTTTCGCCAGAGACGCTGGAAGGCGTAATCGACTTCATCAAAGACAACACAATGGTGGAGATCGAATCGTTTGAGGGGGAGCCACTGAACGTCAGTCTGCCCACAACTGTCGATTTAGAGGTTGTCTGGGCCGAGATGGCTGTGGCCGGCGACACCGCCAACAGTCCCACCAAACAGATCGAGCTGGAGACCGGCTACAAATTACAGGTGCCCATGTTTGTCAAAGAGGGCGATACCATTCGCGTGGACACCCGCACCGGTGCCTACGTAACCCGAGTGCAATAACAAAGAAGTCGGGAGTAGCTATCCGAAAATTGGATGGTGATGGCTCGACGCGTTACTATCCAATTATCCCAATTGTCAACGTTGCCAGAAAGCAAAAACTTCGATGATTTGACGATTGCTCTCTTTTTCAAGTATAATTTCAAGGTTTGCCGTTGTAGCTCAGCTGGTAGAGCAGCTCACTCGTAATGAGCAGGTCGTCGGTTCGAGTCCGACCAACGGCTCAGAGAAAGCCCCTTCGCAATCGAGGGGGCTTTTTGGTTTGGTCAGGCTGTGTCCTCTCGCAGAAAGGCCAGCAGCAGATCATTCACTCGGGCCGGCGCGTCGTGCTGGACAAAATGTGCAGCATCGTCAATGTAGACAACCTCGCCCTGATCACAGAGTTCCAGGCTGAGTTCAGCCATCTCCCACTCCAACACTGCATCCCGCTTGCCCCAGATAATGCGCACGGGGACAGTCACCCGGTAGCTGGCAGCCCGGCTTGGCGGCTTCTGGAACATTGCCCGATACCAGTTGAGCATACCCGTCCATGCGCCCGGCTGTGCCCAGGCAGCCAAATAATCCTGGACATCTTCCTCGCTGAATGCACCGGGCGGCGAACCCGCCTGGATGCCTCTGGCAAAGCGTTCTCCGCCATTTTTGGACATAACTTTTTCTGGCAGCCAGGGCAGTTGGAAAAAGAACATATACCAGCTTTTGCGTAGCTGGGAGAAATGGGTGCGGAAGCGGCGTCGAAGCACCCCCGGATGGGGGACATTGAGAATCGCCAGCTTCTGAATCCGTTGGGGATGTTTGATCCCCAGCCACCAGGCCACAGCCGCGCCCCAATCGTGGCCGACGACAGACGCTTTTTCTACTCCGGCAGCGTCGATCAATCCCACCACATCCAAAGCCAGTTGGTCCAGATTATAGGCCGCGATGTCCGCCGGTTTATCGCTCAGATTGTAGCCTCGCTGGTCGGGAACCCAGACCCGGTAGCCCGCCGCGGCCAGCGCGGGAATCTGCTGCCGCCAACCAGCCCAATACTCTGGAAAGCCGTGAAGAAGAATCACCAATGGCCCGCTTTCGGGTCCAGCCTGGGCCACGTGCAGATTGATGCCGTTGGTAACGACAGATGTATGCTGCATATCCATTTGCGAATCCTATCGATTTGGAACAAAACCGGTCCAACAGGGACTCAGGGGATGACCCGCTTAGTTTCGATACGGCTGGAAACAGCACCAGCCTACTCAACCGGCGCTGTCCCGAATAATTGATGCCTGCCCCCCCTGAGTCCCCAAAGAACCACAAAACCCGGCCACAAGAAGCAGTGGCAGAGGCATCGTTTGACCCAATAACTCTATACCGTTCCCTGCAGTTGTCCAAACCAGCAGAAAAGCCAAGGGCGTTGGACAATCAAACAAAAAAGGGGGACGATTTCCAGATGGAAAATCGCCCCCCTTTTTCATTCAGCCAAACCCACCGGTGCTGCAGAAGCAACGCCAGAAGCCGGGTTTAGCGCATATCCACATCCAATTCTTCGGTGTCTTCATCCTTCAGATTGTCGAAGTCGATGTCGATGTCGTCATCGTCTTCGCCCAGACCACCGCCGAAACTACCGAGCATCCCCAGCGGCCCGATACCCATCTCGGCCAGACCCGCCAGATCGGTCATGTCCAGGTCTGCGTCGTCCAGGTCCATCATTTCCAGCTCATCCAACTCGCCATCCATCTCTTCGTCCCGCTGGCGGGCAGCCAGTTCCATTGCTTCCTGTTTCTCTTCTGCCCACAGCCGCCGGGCACGGAAACCAGTGCCCACGGGAATCAGCTTGCCGATGATCACATTCTCTTTCAAACCGCGCAGTTCGTCCCGCTGGCCGCGAATGGCGGCTTCGGTCAAGACACGGGTGGTCTCCTGGAAGCTGGCCGCGGCCAGGAAGCTCTCCGTGTTCAAGGCGGCCTTCGTCAGCCCCAGCACAACCGATTCGGCCTTGGCCGGGCGTCCATCCTGGGCCACCACAGCGTCGTTCATATCGTCGAACTCGAAACGATCCACCAGCTCACCGGGCAGGAATTCCGTATCGCCTGTGGCCCGGATCATCACCCGGCGCAACAATTGACGCAGAATCACTTCGATGTGCTTGTCGTGGATGGCCACACCCTGGCTGCGATAGACCTGCTGCACCTGTTCCAACAGATATAGCTGGCAGGCTTCCCGCCCCTGAATGCGCAGGATTTCTTTCGGGTTCTTCGAGCCTTCAGTCAACTGCTCACCCGCCCGTACCTCGTCGCCGTTGTCCACCCGCAAGCGTGCGTTGGCAGGAATGTCGGATTCCCACACGTTTGTATCTTCCCGGCGCACGATCACCTGGCCGTTTTCCACAAAGACCAGACCGTCCATACCGGCCGCGACAGGTTCTGATTCTTCGTCGGAAGGATGGCGGGCGACGATCGTATCATCCTGCACCCGATCGTCACTGGCTACCACAATCTCATAGCCATCGGGGATATCGACTTCCCGGCGTTTCAGTTCGGTGCGGCTCACCTTCAGCATCCGCTGATCGCCTTCCCAGTAGATTTCCACTTTGCCATCGATTTCGCTGATGACAGCTTCACCCTTGGGATTGCGAACCTCGAAGAGTTCTTCCACACGGGGCAGGCCCTGGGTAATGTCGTCGCTGCCGGCCACACCGCCGGTGTGGAAGGTACGCAACGTCAACTGGGTTCCTGGCTCGCCGATGGACTGGGCGGCAATAATGCCCACGGCCTCGCCCTGGCGCACTGTACCGCCCCGGGCCAGGTCCAGCCCATAGCACTTCTCACAGATGCCAAAGCGGGATTCGCAGGTAAGCGGGCTGCGCACGAAGGCCTGGGTGATTCCATAGCGGTCCAGCGTATTCAGTTCCGCATCATCCAGCACAGCGCCCCGTTCCAGAATCACTTCACCCGTCTCCGGGTCGGTCACATCAGCCGCCAGCACACGGGTCGCCACCTGCTCCAAAAAGGTCTCGCCCATACCCTTGGCGTCCGACGCCCGATTCCAGATACCAGTGTTCGTGCCACAGTCGATTTCGGTCACAATCACATCCTGGGCCACATCCACCAGACGCCGGGTCAGATAGCCCGCATCCGCAGTACGCAGCGCGGTGTCTGCCAAGCCCTTGCGGGAGCCGTGGGTGCTCAGGAAGTATTCCAGGGCTGTCAATCCCTCGCGGAAGTTGGAGCGGATGGGCAGCGGGATGATCCGACCATTCGGGTCGGCCATCAGACCGCGCATACCGGCCAACTGGCGCACTGTATTGACACCACCCTTTGTCGCGCCAGAACGGGCCATCGCGCCCAGTCCTTCTACAGGGCTGAGCAATTCGCGTACCGCTTCCGTCACTTCGTCCGTGGCCCGTGTCCACAGTTCTACAGTCTTTTCGTAGAGTTCCTCTTCGGTGATCAGCCCCCGGCGATACTGACGTTCGGCTTCTCCCACTTCAGTGGTTGCCCGCTCCAGAATCTCTTCCTTACTGCTGGGAACCTGAATGTCACTCACAGCAATGGTGATACCCGATTGAGTGGCATACAAGAAGCCCACATCTTTGATATTATCCACAACCTCTGCGGTGACGGCTTGGCCCAAGTGCTTGTAGCAAAGCTCTACCACATCATTGACGCCCTTTTTGTCAAGCAGTTCGTTGACAAACCACAATTCTTCAGGCAAGGAGCGATTGAAGAGAATGCGGCCAACTGTTGTACGGAAGATACGCTCCTTTGGCCAAGCCGCGCCCAACATCCGGCGGTGGCGCAGGGCATCCCGCACTTCGTTCATAGCGGCCAGACCAAAGGCAGGAATATCCTGTACCATTTCGCGTTCGCCCTGGCTGTAGGCGTCCATCAACTGGCCCACTGTCTCAATGCCAACCTCTTGCAACGCAAGCAGCACCCGCTCGCTGATCCCCATCTCCTCGATGGATTCCTGATCCAGTTTTGTTGTGAAACGGACTCGGATGGGTTGGCGCAGACGAATACGGCCCAAGCTATGGACGTATTCCGCCTCTTCCATACTGCTGAAGAGAGGCAATTCCTCGTCCGGCTTGTCCTGGTCCTCCTCCACAGTCAGATAGTAGACGCCCATCACCATATCTTTGGACGGACCCACGATTGGCTCACCACTGCTGGGTTTGAGCAGGTTGTGGCTGGCCAGCATCAGTGTGCGGGCCTCCTCCACTGCCGGCGCGCTCAAGGGCACATGCACCGCCATCTGGTCACCGTCGAAGTCAGCGTTGAAAGCCGTGCAGACCAACGGATGCAGGTTAATGGCGCTGCCTTCCACCAGTGTTACCTCGAAGGCCTGAATGCCCAAACGGTGCAGGGTGGGCGCGCGGTTGAGCAGCACAGGCCGCTCTTTGCAGATCTCCTCCAGGACATCCCAGACTTCCGCGCTCTGGCGGTCCACCATGCGCTTGGCGCTTTTGATGTTATGGGCAAAATTCTGCTCCACCAACTGGCGCATGACAAAGGGTTTGAAGAGTTCCAGGGCCATCTTTTTGGGCAGGCCACACTGATGCAGTTTCAACTGAGGGCCGACTACAATCACCGAGCGGCCCGAATAGTCCACGCGCTTGCCCAACAGATTGCGTCGGAAACGGCCCTGCTTGCCCTTCAGCATATCGCTCAGGCTCTTCAGTTTGCGCTTGCCGCTGCGGCTGACCGCACGGCCCCGACGCCCATTGTCCACCAGGCTGTCCACAGCTTCTTGCAACATACGCTTTTCATTGCGCACAATCACATCCGGCGCGCCCAGCTCCAACAGACGGCGCAGACGGTTGTTGCGGTTGATCACCCGGCGGTAGAGATCGTTCAGATCGCTGGTGGCGAAACGGCCGCCGTCCAACTGCACCATCGGGCGCAGTTCCGGCGGGATCACCGGCAGGGAGGTCAGGATCATCCATTCGGGCCGGTTGCCGCTCTTGCGGAAGTTCTCCACCACCCGCAGACGCTTGGCTGCCTTGCGTCGACGCTGCTTGCTGCGTGTGGTGCGAATCTCCCGGCGCAATTCCCGCGCCAATTTGTCCAGATTAATTTTGGCCACAATGTCACGGACAGCCTCAGCGCCCATCCCGGCTTTGAAGACGCTGCCCCAGCGGTCGGCCAGTTCACGATAGCGGACTTCGGTCAGCAACTGCTGCTCGGCCAGCCCCTTCAACTCGCCCAGATCGCTTTCCATTGCCGCTTCCAGCCGCTCCCGGCGGTCAGCCAGATCGTCCCGAAGCCGGCCCAGAACCGCGTCCAATTCCTGCTGGACGTGATCTCGCTTGGCCTGGACAATTTCCCGGATGTCAGTCTTTTCCTCGTCGGATTCGGTCGCCAGGGAATTGAGCCGTGCCTGCACAAAGTCGTTGATAATCCGGTCGTGATCCGCGGTCACAGTTTCACCCGCGCCGATCACGGCATCATCCACCCATTCTAATTTTTGGTCCTCGCCGGCCTTTTTGCCCAGCATGCGCTGAACCCAGGATTGCAGGGCCTGGGCCTGGCTGATGGCGGAGGTAGAAAGCTCATTGATACGGGTATCGAGCGTGTGGATTTCCTTCTCTTCTTCTGCAGCCAGTTCGCCCAACGCGGCTTCGGCCTGGCTTTCCAGAATGTCGATCTGGGACTGAATCTCTGTCTCCATGCGGGTCACCCGCATTTGCAGCTCTTTTTCGTGGCGCTGAATGGCCCGGCTGCGCGCATCCTCGCTCACTTCGGTCACAATAAACTGAGCGAAGTAGAGCACCCGCTCCAGATAGCGCGGGCTGATATTGAGCAGAAGTCCCAGACGGCTGGGAACGCCCTTGACATACCAGATGTGGCTGACGGGTGAGGCCAGTTCAATGTGGCCCATACGCTCCCGGCGTACCCGGCTGGGCGCAACCTCCACGCCACACTTGTCACAAACGATCCCTTTGTAGCGCACCCGTTTGTATTTGCCACAAGAGCATTCCCAATCTTTGGTGGGGCCAAAGATGCGCTCGCAGAAGAGACCGTCCCGTTCAGGCCGCAGGGTTCGGTAGTTGATTGTTTCGGGTTTGGTTACCTCGCCATAGCTCCATTCGCGGATCTGTTCGGGCGAAGCCAGGGAAATGCGGATAGCATCGAAATCGCGTACTTCCATTCGTGTATCTCCTATCAGAATGCGGAGTGGAGAGTGTGGAATACGGAATTAAGAATCGTCAACCTGACACTTCTTTCAATTCCGTATTCCACACGCCCCCTTCTGCATTTCTTATGTTATTCGCTGCTGCGGCTCATAGGGCTGGGAATGTTCAGACTGAATCCCAATCTGGGCAACCGTTCGGTCTCTTCATCCTTGCCAAACTGGATTACTTCATTCTTGTCGTTGATCACTTCCACAGCCAGGGCCAGACTCTGCAACTCCTTCACCAGCACACGGAAGCTGGCCGGTACACCTGGGCTTTGGATTGGCTCACCCTTTACAATGGCTTCGTAGGTCTTCACACGACCCGTTGTATCGTCGGATTTGATGGTCAGCATCTCTTGCAGGGTATAGGCTGCGCCGTACGCTTCCAGCGCCCACACTTCCATCTCACCAAAGCGCTGGCCGCCAAACTGGGCCTTGCCGCCCAACGGCTGCTGGGTGACCAGACTGTAGGGGCCTGTGCTGCGCGCATGAACTTTGTCTTCCACCAGGTGATGCAGTTTGATCATCTGCACAATCCCAACAGTCACCGGGGAATCGTAGGCATCGCCAGTCTTGCCGTCAAAGAGCTTCTGCTTGCCAGTCGAAGGCAGGGGCCACTCGACTTTACGGCTGTGGGCTTGGGCCGCGGCATCCAACTCTTCGCCCGACAGCTTGCCCGGCTCTGCGCCGTGATAGACCATCCACTCCCGGATGGCTACTTCCTTGGCGAAGAGATCGCTGATGTCTGTCACCCGTGCGGTGCCGTGCAGGGGCGGAAGCACCTCGTCTGGTTCGTAGCCCCGTTCCTTCAGCCATTCCCGCAGAACCGAATGGCGGGCATAGACCGTATCGTAGAAAATCTGCTCCGGGTCGTAGCCCAAGGGTTCCAGCCAGTGCAACAGATAGATGCGGCGTGCGTCGGCGTCGTCCATCAAACCATCCGGGTCCATACCCTGCTCTTGGACGTATTGCCAGGCCCGCTCAGAAACGACCTGCCAGGCCCGATCGATCAGCCAGGCACGGCCCAACTCCGCGTCGATCTCATCTTCCTTGGCTCCGTCGAAAACGGGTGTCTCCGCCAGGAATCCAAGCCGCAAGGCAGCCCAGCCCAGATGGGTTTCCAGAATCTGCCCGATATTCATACGGCCGGGCACACCCAACGGATTCAGAATAATGTCCACAGGTGTTCCGTCGGCCAGGAAGGGCATATCCTCTACCGGCACAACTTTCGAGATAACGCCTTTGTTGCCGTGGCGACCGGCCATTTTGTCGCCCTCTGTCAGGCGGCGGCGCTGGGCAATGCTCACCCGCACCATCATTTCCACACCGGCGGCCATGTCCTGGTGGTCGTCCCGGGTAAAGACCCGGACATCCACCACCTTGCCACGCGAGCCGTGGGGCAGACGCAGAGAGCTGTCTTTCACTTCCCGTGCCTTCTCGCCAAAGATAGCCCGCAGCAATTTCTCTTCCGGCGTCAGTTCGGTCTCGCCCTTGGGCGTGATCTTGCCCACCAGAATATCGCCGGGCGTTACCTCGGCCCCAATACGAATGATACCTTCCTCGTCCAGGTCCTTCAGGGCATCTTCACCCACGTTGGGAATATCCCGGGTGATCTCTTCCGGCCCCAGCTTTGTCTCGCGGGCCTCAATCTCATACTTTTCAATGTGAATCGATGTATATTTGTCGTCCTGCACCAGCCGCTCGCTGATGAGAATCGCATCTTCGTAGTTGCCGCCCTCCCAGCTCATATAGGCGACCAACACATTCTGACCCAAGGCCAGTTCGCCATTCTCCGTGCTGGAACTGTCGGCCAGAACCGCGTTCTTCTCCACATAATCGCCCTTGAAAACAACCGGGCGCTGGTCGATGCAGGTGCTCTGGTTGCTGCGATTGTATTTGCGCAGTGTGTAGGTGCGCAAAGTTCCGTCGTCTTCCTGCACAACGACCTCGCCGCCGGTGACACTGATGACTTCGCCGGGATTCTTGGCAACCACCACCTGGCCCGAATCCACCGCAGCCTGATATTCCATGCCCGTGCCCACCAGGGGTGCATCGGGACGCACCAGCGGTACAGCCTGGCGTTGCATATTGGAACCCATCAACGAACGGTTGGCATCGTCGTGCTCCAGGAAAGGAATCAGCGCGGCCGAAACACCCACGATCTGCTTGGGTGACACATCCATATATTCGATGCGCTCTGGCTCTTCAAAGCGGAATTCCTCGGCGCGGCGAGCAGACGGGCGCGGGTTGAGAAACTGGCCCACCTTGTCCAGGGCAGAAGATGCCTGAGCAATGGAAGAGCGATCCTCTAAATCCGCGTTCAGATAGACAAATTCGGGACCCACAAAGGGCTTGACGCGAATCTCCTTCAGTTCGGTGATGGCCGCGATCTTTTCCGCCAGATCCGCGGTCACTTCTACGCCCTTTTCAGCAACCACATCGCCACCAGCCGGGTCCAGAATCTCCTGGTTCAAATTGTGGCCGATGAGAGCTTCCGGCCGGTTCTCAACTATTTTGTAGACTTTGCGGTAGGGTGTCTCAATAAAACCGAAGTCATTAATTCGGCCATAGGAGGCCAGGGAGCCGATGAGGCCGATGTTTGGGCCTTCCGGCGTCTCGATGGGGCAGATGCGCCCGTAATGGCTGTAGTGAACGTCGCGCACATCAAAGCCTGCCCGTTCCCGCCGCAGACCGCCCGGCCCCAGCGCGCTCAGGCGGCGCTTGTGGGTCAGTTCGGCCAAGGGGTTCGTCTGATCCATAAACTGGCTGAGCTGGCTGCCGCCGAAGAATTCCCGCGTGGCAGCCACCACAGGCCGAATGTTGAGCAGGCTCAAGGGCGTCACCTGTTCGGGATCACGGATGGACATGCGCTCGCGCACCACCCGCTCCATCCGCAGCAGACCAATGCGCAACTGATTCTGGATCAGTTCGCCCACAGTCTTGATGCGCCGGTTGCCCAGGTGGTCGATGTCGTCGGGTTTTTCCCGGCCATTGTTGATGTCAATAATGCGTTTGATCACCGCCACCAGGTCTTCCTGGGTCAAAATCCGGGTGGTCAGAGGAGTCTCCAGATGCAGGCGTCGATTCAACTTATAGCGACCCACCCGGCCCAGGTCATAGCGGCGGGGGGTGAGCAGCAGATTCTGCATAAAGTTGCGTGCATTGTCCAGCGTGGGCGGATCCCCCGGGCGCAGCTTTTTGTAAAATTCCAGCAGCGCGTCGTCCACGCCCTTTTGTCGGTCGTCGGTCGGGTTGCTGGTGGTGTCCCGCTCCAGGGTGGATTCGATGAAAGGATGATCCACATCGTCGTCCACATCGGCAAAGAGTTCACGAATCTCGTCATCTGTGCCAAAACCAATCGCCCGCAACAGAATTGTCACAGGCAGCTTACGTTTGCGGTCTACTTTTACGCTGATAATATCCCGCCGCGCGGTCTCAAATTCCAGCCACGCACCCCGGGTCGGAATCATTTTGGCGCTGGTCAAGTCCCGGCCTGTGCTGCGATCTTCTTCTACACTGAAGTAAACCCCGGGAGAACGGATCAACTGGCTCACCACAACCCGTTCGCTGCCGTTGATAATAAATGTGCCAGACTCGGTCATCAGGGGGAAGTCACCCATAAAGACTTCCTGCTCGCTGACCTCACCCGTGTCACTGTTGACCAGCTTTACCGTCACCCACAGGGGCGCTGAAAATGTAATGTCTCGAACCCGGCACTCTTCTTCGGGATATTTAGGTTCGCCAAAATGGAAATCGCCAAAATGCATTTCCAGGTTCTTATTAAAGCTGACAATCGGCGAAATTTCCTCAAATAGTTCTTTCATTCCCTCCGTTCGGAACCACTCGAAGCTGTTGAGCTGAATCTCGATCAGACGAGGCAGCTCAACGACGTTGGGTGTACGAGCATAGCTTTTACGCGGTGTTCGCACTGCATTCGGCGTACTGGCAACAGACTGAACCATAGTCACTCCTTCACATTGTCACCCGAAAGGCGGGTGCGCCCGGCCCACGGCCACCACAATCGCTGTCAGTCCGCACGATTCTGGCTCAAACACAAACTCCGGCTAAAAACGCAATAGGGCACTCTACAAACTTTCCAACCACTAAAGCAGCATCGCTGTGGAAAGTTCGCATGGAGTGCCTTACACCAAATTATCTAACAATTGACGCAGCAATCAGTTTTACTCGCCCATACAAATTAAAAGTATATACGCTACGCCGTATGATGTCTGGAAGCTGTCTACCATATTCTCTGGCGACTATTTCGGACAACAAACAAAGACCCAACACGATATGCATACGGGTTGGGTCTTGCGTAACCTCCGAGGTTTCGATAAATTCACCGTGTGAAAATGCTGCGGACATACAGATAATTGCTTCGCAACAACCAACTATAGCTATTTTTTGCGAATGTGTCAAATCACACATCTTGCCAAATCACACAACGTCAAAGCCATAACACACAGCAGCCAACAACCTGTCGAACCTGGCGACAAACTGTTTTGCAAAAAATGTGCTGAGCAGATTGATGATGAAACAGAAAATGGGACGCTGATTCACGCCGATAGACGCTGATCCAGAGAAAAAATCTGCGTTCCTCTGCGTTTATCAGCGTCCAGCTTCTTTCACCACCGACCTGATCACTACACTGTTTTGCAAAAAACATCGGCTCAACAGAAATTCAGGGGATAATCCGTCCGATTTCAATATGGCTGGAAACTGCCCCAGCCTACTCAATCAGCGCGGCTCGGGACGGTCAATCCACCCCCCTGAATTCCCAAAGGCCAAAACATCTCTGGAAATTGCGCAAACCACATTGTCCACACACACAATTCGCAAACAATTATCCCCTTGACACCCATGACGCAGTGTGTTATGATTTCAATGTAACGCACTGCGTCATTGAATTCATAACACATCCGGCCAGAGCCGGTCAGCCAACAGGAGATAGGAAATGGAAGTCAAATTGGATGTACGCAACGTCGACCTTCGCAACACCCAGGAAATGGTGGAAGACAACGTGAAACAGATGCAGAAAACAGGCCGCAAAGTTGCCCGGACGTATGCGGGTTTGCTGGCGATGGCCTATGATGGAGCAATGACAATTGTGAAGCAGGGCCGCCAAATGGTAATCAAAGCTGAAAACCGGGGCGAAAAGATGGAAGCCGCTACCGTGCGCCAGGTGAAGAACGCCCGCAAAGGTGTGGAAAAGCAGGTAAAGAAGGCGGAAAAGGAAGTGCAAGAGGTGCAGAAACGCCTGACCAAACAGGTGCGCCGCTCTGAAACCCAGGCCGAAAATGAGATCGATGCGCAGGTGGAGCGCGTGCTGGAACGGTTGGGCATCCCCAGCCGGGATCGCATCGTCAAACTGAGCACAGAGATCGAAGCCCTGAGCCGCAAAATCGATCAGGGGCTGGTGCAGGCCGACATCCCGATGGCAGCGCCAACAACAGCGCCGATGGCTGCGCCACTGGCAGACTACGAGTCCATGACAGCCAGGGAGATCGTTGCTCTGCTGGGCGGGATGAGCGCCGGCAAAATGGCCGAAGTCAGGGCCTATGAAATGGCCCACGACAACCGAGTTACCATTACTCGTGAAATCGACCGTCTGCTGGAAACGGGAGAACAGACCGGCGAGATTGTCGTCGCCTAGGCAGGACGTCTTTACAGCAATCCCCCAGAGGGGAGTGGCCGCAGGCTGCTCCCCTCTTTTTGTTCTCCCAACATCTTCCCCCGCACTTGTTCTATCTCCACTTGTTCTATCTCCGTTGCATCTGATCGAACACGATAGCCCCATCGCAGTACGCTGTCTAACTTCGTCTGTCTGATCTTGCCTGCCCTGCGTCTCCTGTCTGCCAGCTAAATACCCAAATGAGTTTTCCGTATATCCCAAAATAACCCAAATCAGAGGTTGCAATATCAGAAAGAATATGGGACAATGTGGGAGAAAGTGGGACATATTCCCTATATTCGACAAATTTTAGCCCCTAAAGTGGGGAATAGCGAACATTTGTTCTATTTATTTTGCTGATTTGTCGAAAAATGGATGAATGTTTTTCCCTATCTCGGCATAATTACGTAAACCACGCCCACCCACCACAAAGAGGCGCTCCGTGTTTCTCGGAGAATACAGCCACAACCTGGACAGCAAAGGCCGCTTGACCATCCCTGCCAAGTATCGGGAGCAGTTGGAGACAGGAATGGTAGTGACGCGCAACCCGTCGGGCGGCTGCCTGTTGCTCATGCCAATGGATGAATGGGAGCGGGTTTCGGCACGGGTCAGCGCGCTGCCCCTGACCGACCGTCGCTCAGCCCTGCTGCGCCGGGCACTTTTCAGCGCTGCCGAAGATCTGACCCAGGACAAGCAAGGCCGTATTCTCGTCAGCCAGCGTCTGCGAGAGTTTGCCCAGATCGAATCAGAAGTGATTGTGGCCGGGATGAACACCCACATTGAGCTGTGGACACCCACTCTTTGGCAGGAACAGGTGTTGGCCCCGCTGGACAGCGATGAATTTGACGCGGATGTATTCGAGGCACTGGGGGTTTAGCCGTGGAGACACCCGCCGATCCCCAGGGCGCAACCCACATTCCTGTAATGCTGGCCGAATGCATAGAGGGATTGGCTGTGCGACCTGGTGGGCGCTATATCGACGGAACCCTGGGCGGCGGTGGCCATACAGAGGCAATTTTGGCCCATTCCGCGCCCAACGGCCAAGTGATGGGCCTGGACGCGGATCCGGCGGCTATCCGCCGGGTGGGCCAACGGCTGGCGGATGATGTCGCGCAAGGCCGGCTGCATCTGGTCCACACCGCCTTTGAGCAGATGGCTCAGATCGCCGCAGAACACAATTTTGTGCCAGTGGACGGCATTCTGCTGGACTTGGGGCTGAGCAGCTTTCAGTTGGAGACGCCCGAACGGGGCTTTTCTTTTGCCCAGGATGGCCTGTTGGATATGCGCTTTGACCCGACCAGCCGCGAAAGCGCCAGCCAATTGCTGGACCGCCTGGACGAAAAGGAAATCGCCGATCTGATCTACGGCTATGGCGAGGAGCGGATGAGCCGTCGGATTGCCCGGCAGATTGTGGAACAGCGGCCCATTCGGACAACCAGCCAGTTGGCCGCGCTGGTGGAAAGGGCGGTGGGCGGGCGCAAAGGCCAGCGTATCCACCCGGCCACACGCACATTTCAGGCCCTGCGGATTGCCGTCAACGACGAACTGGGACAACTGAAGCGGGTGCTGGGCCAAACCTTGGAATTGTTGCGGCCTGGGGGTCGATTGGCCGTCATCAGCTTTCATAGCCTGGAAGACCGGATTGTGAAAGTGTGGATGCGGGAAGAAAGCCGGGCGTACGTGCCGGACCCCACCAGCATCTACGGCGGGCGAACGGTAGAGCCTCGGCTTGGCCTGCTGACCAAAGGCCCATTGGTTGCCAGCGACGCGGAGCGGGAACAGAACCCCCGCAGCCGCTCGGCCAAACTGCGCATCGCTGAAAAAAAGTAAGACTGACCTGTTTTCCGCACAAAGAACAACACACACTCTTTTTTATACCCATCTATCCTTAATTTCGCCTTCGAGGAATCATCCGATGTTCCAGAACAGTGCCTTGCCATCCGTATCGGTTGACATTACCCGTAATATCGCAGGTTCACTGCCCCGCATGCGCGCCTGGCAGGGGTTGGCGCGCCTGGACCAGATTCTGCCCCTGCCCAACAGCTTCCGGGAGTATCTGGTCTGGCTGCTGATGATGACGGGGACCGCGGCGCTGGCCGTTCTCCAGGTGTGGGCCAGCCTTCAGATCAGTCAGGCGCAGACGGATGTAAATTTGCTGCGCAGCCAGTATGCTCTGGCGGAACAGGAGAACGCCCAACTGCTTTGGGAGATCAGCCATTTTACAACGCTGGATCGGGTGCAGACCGAAGCGGCTTCGGCTGGATTTGTCCCCACCCTCAAACGCCGCTATGTGAAGTCGGACACTGTGGCAGCCCCCAGCCCAGACCCGGCCCTGGCCGTAGCAACCACAGGGACGCAATCGCCAACACAACCACCGGCGGCCGCGTCCTGGGCCGTGCAGATGCCAGAAGAGGGCGCACAATTTGCAGATATATTTTCGAGCCGCTGGACAGAATGGCAGGGCCAGTGGGCAGAGTTTTCCCGAACAATTGGAGAGGACGCTGGCCGTTTTCAAGATGCTGTGCGCCAGCAGTGGTCGAAGATCGATCTTTCCCGCTATCTGTGGATAGGTAGCTCCCACCAATAGGAAGCAGTTATGTCAGTTTCCAGCCCAGCCAAATCGAAAAGCCCGGCCAGCGCAACGCCCCCCGCCGCGCCGCCGGATGATACTTCCGTTCCTCCCGCCAACAAGAACACGCCCGGCTTTTCGCTGGATGGTTCCTGGCGTTTACAAGTGGTGATTGCGGTGATTGTGCTGTTGGGCGGGCTGCTGGTCCTGCGTCTGTTGGATATGCAACTGCGCACCTGGAGCCAGTACGCGCCAACCGCGGCCGGCGACAATAGCCGCTATACCGTAGACGACACAACCCCCTGGGGGGTGATTGTGGATCGGGACGGCGTATTGCTGGCCGGAGATCGCTTCACCTATCGGGTGACAGCCACGCCCAATCACATCGACCGGGAGGAATGGCAGGCTCTTTCCGAGCGGCTGGCCCGGGTGGCAGATATCCCCGCGGAACAGGTGTGGAACCGGCTGGCCGACAACCCCGACGGGGCCTATGTGGTGCTGGCCTCGAATGTGCCTTTTCACCTGGGCCGCGCCCTGATCGAAGAAAAGCAGCGGGAGATCGACGCGGCGGACAGCAGCCAGGATTTGAGCCTGCTGCCCCTGGGCAATGTTTTTATCCACGCCCAGCCCCGCCGCTTCTATCCCCAGGGAAGTCTGGCCAGCCAGGTTTTGGGTTTTCTCAACGCGGAAAGGAAACCAGTTCTTGGATTGGAGCGTTACTACAACAGCTTTCTGCCCAGCAATGGCGTTGGCCTGCCCAAAGGCTCTATTTTGCCCCGTACTGTACTGTCAGATCAGCAGCGCAAATTTCTGCCCTCTGGCAGCGAAAAGGGGCTGGTGCTGACGATCGACCGTACAATCCAGTGGATTATCGAAGAGGAACTGGCCGAAGGTGTGCAGTTCTATGGGGCCGAGTCTGGCTCAGTGATTGTGCTTGACCCCAAAAGCGGGGCAATTTTGGGGATGGCAAACTACCCCACCTTTGACGCAAACAACTACGAAAACGCGGACCCGGCTTCCTTTACCAACGGGACGATCAGTGCCCAATACGAGCCGGGGTCCATTTTCAAAGTGATCACAGTGGCCGGCGCGCTGGACGCGGGAGCGGTCGAGCCAACGACTGTCTTCACGGACACGGGTACGATTGTGATCGGCCAACGCACCATCCAGAACAGCGGGCGCAACGCGTTGGGCCGCCTGAGCGTGTCCGACGCGCTGGCCCAATCCAATAATGTGGTCACAGTACAGATTGCCGAAACACTGGGCGCAGAGAAATTCTACGAGTATGTGGCCCGCTTTGGTTTTGGAGCCGACACCAATGTGGACCTGGCCGGCGAAGTGCCCGGTCTGGTCAATGCGCCGGGCAGCCGGGTCTGGAGTCTGTCTGATCTGGGAACAAATAGCTTCGGTCAGGGCATTGCTGTCACACCAATTCAGATGGTCAGTGCTGTGGCCGCCATCGCCAATCAGGGCAGGCTGATGCGGCCCTATGTGGTGGCGGCCAGGGTCCACGGCAATTCAGTGCTGCTGACCCAGCCCACGCTGGCCCAGCAGGTGATCAGCCCGGCCAGTGCAGAAAAAATGAAAACTATGATGAAATATGTGATTGAAACCGGGACCCATGCCGCCCAAATTCCTGGCTATTCAGTAGGGGGCAAGAGCGGCACAGCCGACATCGCCACAGCGGAAGGCTATGTGCTGGACCGTACAATTGCCAGCTACATAGGCTTTGCGCCAGTGGATGATCCCCGCTTTGTGATGCTTGTGAAGCTGGACAGGCCCGACCCGAACATCAGCCGCTGGGCCTCTCAGTCGGCAGCACCGCTCTTCAGTCGAATCGGCAAACGGCTGCTGGATCATTTGAACGTGCCGCCGGACGATGTGCGTTTGGCCCGCAGCCAATAGGACTGACAGTACAAGTCAGTGTTCATGCCCATTTCGGGCACAACCAGCAATGAAAATAGGGACGCAGATTACGCAGAAGACACAGATTTACGCAGATTCTATCCGTGTTTATCAGTGTTCATCAGTGGCTATTTTCAGGTTAGGCGGCAGATAGCGGGCGATAGCAAATAGTGGGCGTTCCTGCCCCGATTCCCCCTATCCCCGCCCCATTTGGACAAATGCAATGGCAGAACGTCCTGTAGTGGAAACCGTCATCACCCATCACACCGTTTGGCACGCGTTGACGGGCGATGTGCCGCCGCTTTCTCTGCCAGCCGCAGGGATCACCCCCGCGGTGCTGGACAGCCGGGATGTGCGGCCAGGCAGCCTTTTTGCCGCTTTTGTTGGCGAACAGACCGACGGCCATCGCTATATCGGCCAGGCCCTGGAAAAAGGGGCGGCAGTGGTGATCTGCGAGGAACGGGGGCTGGAGTTTCTGGGCGATCAGAGCGTGCAGGTGATCCGCTGCCAGGACCGGGCGGACAACTGGACAATGCCCCAGGCCGTGTCCCTGGCCCTGCCGCTTGTCTATGTCGTCGAAAGCACACTGGAAGCCATCCAGCGCCTGGGCGGGTTTCAGCGGCTGCACCGCTGCCGGGCCGATCTGCGGGTGGTAGGGATCACCGGCAGTGTGGGCAAAACAAGTACCAAAGAGCTGACTGAAACCATACTGTCGCAGCGCTATGCCACCTACAAAAACCCGGGCAACCTGAACAGCGATCAGGGGCTACCGCTGGCGCTGCTGGGGCTGGGCGCGGACAAAGAGCGCGCTGTGCTGGAGATGGGGATGTACCAGATGGGCGAGATCAACCGTCTCTGTCAACTGGCCCGGCCCAGCGTGGGCGTGGTGACGAATGTGGGGCCGAGCCATCTGTCACGCCTGGGAACCATCGAACGCATTGCCCAGGCCAAGGCGGAACTGGTGGAAGCGCTGCCGGCTGCGGACGACGGCGGTGTCGCGGTTCTGAATTGGGATGACGAACGGGTGCGTCCTATGGCCGGAATGACCCGTGCCCGTATTTTTTCCTATGGGCTGACGCCGGAAGCCGACCTGTGGGCTGATGAGATCGAAAGCGCCGGGATGGAAGGCATTCGCTTCCGCTTCCACCACAATGTGGGCCAGGGCAAGACCGACAATCTGTACGTCAAAGTGCCCCTGCTGGGCCGCCACAGTGTACACACCGCCCTGCGCGCGGCCGCGGTGGGCCTGGTGGAAGGGCTGACCTGGCAGGAGATCGCCGCTGGTTTGCAGCGCAGCACGGGTCAACTGCGGCTCGTTCTGGCCAGCGGGATCAACGGCAGCACACTGATCGACGACACCTATAATGCCAGCCCATCCAGCACAATGGCCGCGCTGAATCTGCTGGAAGATTTGCGCAATGGCAGCGGGCGGCGGCGGGTGGCGGTGTTGGGAGATATGCGGGAACTGGGCGACTTTACCGAAGAAGGACACCGGCAGGTGGGCATCCGGGCCGCGGCCACCAGCGAAATACTTGTCACCGTAGGCAGTCTGGGGCAGATCATCGGAACCGAAGCCCTGAACGCAGGCTTTCCCCCCGACAATTTGTATATGTTCGAGAATGCAGACGATGCCATCGAGAAGCTCCGGCGTTTGGTCCAACCCAACGATCTGGTGCTGATCAAAGGCAGTCGGGCCGTGGGTATGGATCGGGTTGTCACTGAAATCAGCCAACAGTCGAATGAAAGATAGGTAGAGCAATGGATTTCGCACTGACGCTGGGCACAATCAGCTTTTTTATTGCGGTTGTGTGGGGCAGACCCCTGATCAGCCTGCTGAAACGGTGGAAAATAGGCAAGCAGATCCGCATTGACGGACCAGACAGCCATCACGTCAAAACCGGCACACCCACAATGGGAGGCATTTTGTTTGTGCTGCCTGTGCTCCTCATCACCGGTGTCTTGAATCTGGCCGAGCTTGCCGGTTTCAGCTTCATCGGCAAAAGCACCCTTTTGCTCTTCTTTTGTGTGGCTGCCCACGCGCTGCTGGGAGCTGTGGACGACTGGCAGGGCATCAAAGGCATCCGCGGGCGGGGCGAAGGCATGAGTGCCCGGACCAAAAGCCTTTTTCAGTTCATCTTTGCTACTATCCTGACAGGCGTGCTCTATTTTGGCCCGCCGGACCTGGACTACGTGGGCATTCCCGGCCAGCCTGAATTTTTCTCATTGGGTATCTTTTTCATTCCCATATCGATTCTGATCATTGTGGGATTCAGCAACGCCGTCAATCTGACCGACGGGCTGGACAGTCTGGCAGGCAGCACCACAGCGGTAGCCTTTGCCTCCTACGGGGTGATTGCTTTTCTGCAAAATCAGAGCTATCTGGCCGCCTTCTGCTTTACGATTGTGGGGGCGTTGTTGGCCTTTCTCTGGTTCAATGCCCACCCTGCCGAATTGATTATGGGGGATACCGGCAGCCTATCTTTGGGGGCAACCCTGGCCCTGGTGGCGCTGATGACAGGCCAGTGGCTGCTGCTACCGGTTGTGGGTTTTATTTTTGTAGCCGAGACCCTTTCGGTGATGTTGCAGGTGGCATCGGCCAAGTTCAGCCGCCGCTTTCTGGGCCGGGATATTCGTATCTTCAAGCTGGCACCGCTCCATCACCATTTCGAACTGATTGGCTGGAGCGAAACACAGGTCAAGGAACGTTTCTGGCTGGTCAGTGTGCTGTGCGGAATGCTGGGGGTTGCCCTGGCGCTGCTATGAATGGAACAGCTATGTTCGACTTTCGAAATCGCAATGTACTGATATTGGGGCTGGCCCGCCAGGGGTTGGCCCTCTGCCGTTATTTTGTGGCAAAGGGGGCCAATGTCACTGTGAGCGACGCCGCGCCCGCGGAGAAGCTGGGCGCGGAACTGGCCGCGCTCGACGATCTGCCCGTCACGCTTGCCCTGGGAGGACACCCGGAATCCCTGCTGGACGGCTGCGATCTGCTCTGCTTGAGCGGGGGTGTGCCAGCCCAAATCCCCCTTGTGCAGGAGGCCATCCGCCGGGGCATTCGCCTGAGCAACGACAGCCTGCTCACCCTGCAACTGGCCCCGTGCCCGGTCATTGCCATCACCGGCAGCAGCGGCAAGACAACGACCACCACACTGGTGGGCGAAATGCTGCGCCGCACCTTTGCCCATAGCGGCTGCACAGTCCACGTGGGCGGGAATATTGGCCTGCCGCTCCTCGATCGGCTGGTCGGCATCGGCGAGGACGATCTGATTGTGCTGGAGCTGAGCAGTTTCCAACTGGAGATTTTTGATCCGGCCATTGCCCACGGGTCCCTGACAGGGATAGGACCGGATGTGGCCGCGGTGGTGAATATCACGCCCAACCATCTGGACCGTCACCCTTCCATGCGGGCCTATGCCGACGCCAAGCTAAATCTGCTGCGCAATCTGAAGGCGTCCAGCCGTGTGGTGGTGAATGGGGACGACCCCGTGACCCAGCGTCTTGGCCCGGAACGGGACGACTGGGAGAAATTGCCCGCCGAGTGGGAATTGGACGATCTCCTGGCTGTGGAGCGGGAGCGGCTGGCAGCCCTGCCGGGACAGCCCATATTCTTCAGCCGCCAGCCACACGGAGAGACAGGCGCGTGGCTGGATGGGGATTCGCTGGTCTATGCGGGCCAGCCCTTTTGCCAGCGGGGGGATGTGCGTCTGCGGGGCGAGCACAACATCAGCAATCTGCTGGCCGCGGCAGCCATTGCCGGCGCGGTCGGGGCCAGTGTGGAAGCGATGGGAGAGACGGCCTCCACTTTTACCGGTGTGCGCCACCGCCTGGAGGAGGTCTCCCGCCGGGGAGGTGTCACGTGGATTAACGACAGCATTGCCACCGCGCCGGAACGGGCCATTGCAGGTCTGCGGGTCTTTTCGCCCGGCGAGCAGACGCTTGTTCTGTTGGCGGGGGGCAAGGACAAAAATCTGCCCTGGGAAGGCTTTGCCGAAGAGACGCTGCGCCGGGTGAATTTCCTCATCGGCTTTGGCCAGGCCGGGCCAATGATTGTGCAAACCGTGCGGGAATGGGCCACCTTCCGCCGGGTAACGCCGCCTGAATCAGCCATTGTGAATCGGTTGGAAGAAGCTGTACAATTGGCGGGCCAGATCGCCCGGCCTGGCACAGTTGTCCTGCTCTCTCCCGGCGGCACCAGCTACGACGCCTATCGTAATTTTGAAGAACGGGGCGAGCATTTTCGCCGTCTGGTTGCCCACATGCAGATGGAAGCGGTCCGATGACAGCTATCAACCAGAAACTCACCAGCCGACCCAGCGCCCGCGCCTACGACTGGGGGCTGATTACTGTGATTACGGCGCTCCTGCTTTTTGGTGGCGTGATGGTTTTCAGCGCCAGTTTTCCCTGGGCCATGAGCTATCAGGCCACGCCTTTCTTCTATATTCTGCGCCATCTGCAATGGATGGCCCTGGGGCTGGCCGCGCTCGTCACCGCGGCGTCCATCCCCTACACTGTCTGGGAGCGCTGGAGTGTGCCCCTGCTGGCAATTGGCCTGCTGGCGCTGATGGCTGTAATCTTTCTGGGCGACAGCCGATTTGGGGCCAGACGCACGCTGTTGGGCGGCAGTGTCCAGCCCAGCGAGCCGGTCAAGATTATTGTACTGATTTACATCAGCACCTGGCTGGCCAGCAAAGGCAGCCGTATCCGGGACATCAATTATGGCCTGATTCCCTTTGGCATTTTGATGGGGGTGGTGGCCGGTTTGATTGTGGCCCAGCCGGACATCAGCACAACGATTCTGATTGTCTCGACAGCATCCATCATTTTCTTCTTGGCTGGCGCAGAAATCCGCCAGATTCTCTTTGGTGGTTCCATAGCGATTGGCACGTTCTGGCTGGTGGTCACCCGCAACAGCTATGCCCAGGAGCGGGTAAGCGCGCTGATGCAATCGATCCAGAATCCGCTCTCCAGCACCGAACACCAGATCGCCCAGGCGTCGGAAGCCCTGGTCACGGGTGGGCCGGTGGGCGCGGGCCTGGGCAAGGCCCTGGAAAAATTCCCAGGCAACCTGCCCCTGAGCTGGTCGGACAATATCTTTGCGATTGTGGGGGAGGAACTGGGACTGATCGGCACGCTGCTGGTCATTCTGCTTTTCGCCCTTTTCGCCTATCGGGGCCTGCGCATCGCCTCCCGCACACCGGATATGTTTGGCTCGCTCCTGGCCGCAGGGATCACCTGCCTGATCACCCTGCAAGCGCTGCTGCACATTGCGGTGGTGGTGGCCGTTGCCCCGCCCACAGGCATCACACTCCCCTTTGTCAGCTTTGGGGGCAGTTCAATGGTGACAATGCTGGGGGCCGCCGGCATTCTACTGAGTATCAGCCGGTTTCAGGGCTGGCAACCCACCCGGGGACCGAGCAGAAAGACGAACAACAATGCGACTTTTGATCTCCGGTGGGGGAACCGGCGGACACGTGTATCCCGCGCTGGCGGTTCTGCCCCATCTCGCAAAAGCAGCCCAGGCAAACGGGCAACCCGCACACCAGCCCGCAGCGCAAAACGAAGTACAGCCCGCGCCCCAAGCCGCGGTCGCAGCCGGGCCTGAAATCCTGTGGGCTGGCAGCCCCGGCGGGGTAGAGCGTAGTCTGGTAGAGTCCGAGCAGATTCCCTTTGCGCCTATTCAGACCGGGCAACTGCGCGGGATGAATCCATTGACTGCATTGGGAAATGCAGGCAAAATGGTGGTGGGCGTGCGCCAGGCCCGCAGCCTGATCGCGGATTTTCGCCCGGATGTCTGTTTTGTCACCGGGGGCTATGTCTGCACACCGGTGGCGATTGCCTGCCGCACGGCAGGTGTGCCCGTGCTGGTCTATCTGCCCGACCTGACGCCTGGGCTGGCGATTCGGATGCTGGGAACCATTGCCCAGCAGGTGGCGGTCAGCTTTCCAGAGACAGCCACTTATTTTGGGAACAAAGGCATTGTCACGGGCTATCCCGTGCGCCAGGCCCTGCTGGATGCTGTGCAGGACCGGCACACAGCCCGGCAGCAGTTGGGCCAGGCATTGGGCGTGGAATGGCGCGAGGACGACAGCCACCTGCCCCTGCTGCTCGTCTTTGGCGGCAGCCAGGGCGCACACAGTATCAATCAGGCCATCTGGTCGGCCCTGCCCGAACTGCTGCCCCTGGCCCAGATTGTACACATTGTGGGCGTGCGGGATTGGCCGCTGCTGGCCCAGCATCAACCGGCTTTGCCAGAAGCGCTGTCCCGGCGGTATCATCCAGTTGACTATCTCCACGACGAGATGGCCCTGGCCCTGGCCTCGGCAGACCTGGCAGTGGCACGGGCTGGAGCCAGCACTCTGGCCGAATTTCCTATCGCCCGGCTGCCGTCTGTGCTGGTGCCGCTGCCCATTTCCGGCGGTCATCAGTTTCCCAACGCCCACAAATTGGCTGATGCAGGCGGAGCGTTGATTGTGCGGGATGAAGAATTGGCAGAGAAGCTGCTGCCCGCGCTGAAATCTCTCTTGACAGACGAATCCCGGCGGCTGCAAATGGGGGCTGATGTGGCAAAACTCAGTTGTCCCCAGGCTGGTCTGAATATTGCCAGGGCTTTGCTGGCACTGGGCGGTGGGAAGAAGCAACTATGACAAGACCTGGTATACGCCTATGCTAAGTCAACCCGAAAGTCTTATTTCCCTACTGGTCTATTTCATCTTCCTGGGTTTGATCGGCGCACGCCGGGGCTGGAAGAAGGAGATGCTGGTCTTTGTGCTGGGCTTTGCCAGCTATCTGGTGTTGCTTCAAACCCAGGGACGGCTGGCCTTTCTGATCAACACGGGTGGCAACTACGCGCTGGCCGGCTTCCCGTCGGATCAGGAGGGGCTGGTTGCTGTCTTTTCCGCGCCGCCCATCATCAGCAACGACAACCGGGAAACCTTGATATTTTTTACGTGGGCGCTGATTCTGGTGGGTCTCTATTTCCTGGGAGATCGGATATTCCAGAAAGACGCGGGCAAATCCAAATCCTTGGGTTTTCTGGCAGGCATTGCCAACGGAATTCTCTATCTCAGCCTCATCGCGACACGAATGTTTCCCATCTTTAGCGGCGACGCTGAGCTGGCCGATGCACCGCCGGGGACCCAATTCCAGCAGGTCATCAATCGTTTGCGGGATTTTCTCGACGCGCAGTTGACCGCGTTTTTTGCCGGTGTTTCGCGCAGCGAACAGCGCACGCTGCTGATGATTACCATCTTTCTGATCATCGCTATCGCTGCCTATAGCCTGTTCGGCGGGCGAAAATCCCAGGCCCAGAAGAAATAGAGATATGGGACCGATCGAGACTTATTTCACTACTATCGCTGTCCTGTTTATCTTTATTGGAATCGCCCGAGGCTATGCCAAAGAGTTGAGTACGACTGTTGTAATTTTGGTGGCTATCTTTCTGCTGGATGTGATTGACACCCGATTGAACCCCCTGCTGCTTACGCTGGTAAAGACAATCTTCCCGGATTTTGGGACGGCAGCCACCGCGAGCAATCTATTGCTGTGCAGTGTCTACAGTATACTGTTTATTGGCGCAGTCTTTGCCAATTATTCAGGCAACACCCTAAACCTGGGGGGCAAGCAGGCCGACCCCCCAGTGGGTACGTACATCAGCGCGGCCGTCGGGCTGCTGAACGGCTATCTGGTGGCGGGAACTCTCTGGTTCTACCAGGACCTCTATGCCTATCCTTTCAAGTTTTTTGGCGGGGGTATTGCACAGCCCCTGTCGGCCACAGCCCAGGTAATGGTGGAGTTGCTGCCCCAAAAGCTGGCCACCAACGCGGGGTATTTGATGATTCCCATCGCACTCATTATCCTGCTGCGGGCCAAAGGATAGACTCGCGGGGAAACCAGAAACGGCAAATTTGCACCCAATGACGAATTCATCCGTAGAGAAGCTATCCAACTGGCAGGAACGACTGCATACAGCCGATCCCACTTTGCGCGTCCACCTGCTGGGCATCGGCGGAGCCGGCCTGACACCTATCGCCACAGTCCTGCACGAGATGGGTATCCGGGTGAGCGGCAGCGACAGCCAGGCCAGCAGCCGCACCCAAGCGTTGGAAGCCCTGGGCGTACAGGTCTACTCCTCGCAAAGAGCCGAGAATCTCAACAGCCTGACCGCAGCCGAGCGGCCGGATGTGGTGCTGATCAGCAGCGCTGTCCACGCGGAAAACCCGGAGCGCCAGGCTGCGGAAGCCCTGGGAATCCCAGTGGTCAAACGCCGGGAGTTCCTGGCCGTGCTGCTCTCGACCCGTTCCGTTATTGCCGTGGCCGGGACCCACGGCAAGAGCACCACAACCGCGATGATTGTCCAGGCGCTACACGAAAACGGCATTGACGCGGGCTATATCATTGGCTCAGACCTGCCGGGCTATGGCAATGCCCACAACGGCCGCGCCGAATGGTTTGTCATCGAGGCAGACGAGTATGACCGAATGTTTCTGGGACTGACGCCCCAGGTGGCGGTACTCACAAATGTGGAATGGGATCACCCGGACTGCTACCCCACTGCCACCAGCTTTCAGCGGGCCTTTGCCCAATTTGTCGACCAGACCCGACATAACGGGCTTATCGTCTCTTGTGGGGACGACGAAGGCGCGGAAGAACTGCGGGCATTTGCCCCCACCCGGGGCTGGTGGATCAGCTATGGCCTGGATGAGGACGCAGAGCTGCGCGCGATCGCGCCCACAGTGGCTCCCAACGGCTGCTATCGCACAGAAATCCTCTGGTGGGGCGCGCCGCTGGTGACGCTGACGCTCAATGTGCCCGGCATCCACAATGTGTGGAACGGAATGGCTGCTCTGGCAGTGGCCCGCTATTGCGGAGTGCCTGTGGTGGATGCCGCGGCAGCCCTGGGCCGATACACAGGCATTGCCCGTCGCTTTGAATGGAAGGGAGAGACCAACGGCGTTACAGTCATCGATGACTATGCGCATCACCCCACGGAAGTGATTGCCACCCTCTCCGCGGCCCGTGCCCGCTTTGGCGAACGGCGGCTGTGGGCCATCTTTCAGCCCCACACTTTCAGCCGCACCCGTCAGCTTCTACACGAAATGGCCGCCAGCTTTGCCCACGCCGATCGGGTAATCGTCACAGATATCTACGCGGCCAGGGAAAAAGATGACGGAACCCTCGACGCCAGCCAACTGGTCGCGGCCAGCAGCCATCCGGCCATCCAGCACATCAGCGGGCTGGAAGCGATTGCCGACTATCTGGCCCAGCATGTGACGCCGGGGGATGTGGTGATCACACTGGGCGCGGGGACGAGTTACCGCATTGGGGAGATGCTGTTGGAGCGGCTGGCGTCATGACTCCACGCCCGGCGGTCCTGGTCATCACCGGCGCGCCAGCCGCGGGCAAGACAACCCTGGCCCGGCGGCTGTCCCAATCGCTTTCTTGGCCTCTGATCAGCAAAGACGACATCAAAGAGACGCTCTTTGAAACCCTCGGCTGGTCGGACGACGAGGCGTGGGCCAAACAGTTGGGTATCGCCAGTTGGCATCTGCTCTATCAACACGCGGAGCAACTGGCCGCAGCCGGCGTTTCCTTTGTGACGGAGAGCAATTTTGAGGCCCGCTTTGCCGATCAGCGCTGGCTGGACCTGCAAGAACGAATCCCGCTGCGTATCGTACAACTTCTTTGCTGGGCGGACGATGAGTTGATGCGAGCGCGCTACCGGGGCCGTATTGCAGATGGATCCCGTCATCCCGGCCATGTGGATCGGATGCACACAGATGAATATAATCCCGCGGCCCTGCGCAGCCAGTTCACCTTTCTCAACCTGCCCGGCGCGCAACGGGCCGTGGATACAGGCACGCTGGGCACGGACGAATACGAAGCTCTGCTTTCCTGGCTGCAAGATCAGCTATAAACGGGCAACTGCAACATCTATTGTAATACTCAACAGTTACGCTATTTGGCGGACAAATGATCACCGCACCAGCCGTTCTACAACCACCCGCCAGTATCGGCGTGGCACTGGAAACCGACAAAAGTTTGGCCGGTCTAACCTCCATCAAAATCGGTGGCCCGGCCGACTATTTCGCCACTGTCACCCACCCCCACCAGCTATTGCGCCTGGTGCGCTGGGCGCGGGGGGTGAAACTGCCCTATCTGATTCTGGGGGGCGGCAGCAATGTGCTGATCAGCGATGCGGGCGTGCGCGGGCTGGTCATCCACAACCGTTGCCGGGCGATCCGCATTGATCCCGCGCCCTGCTGTGTCTTTCCCCTGGACGAGCGCCCGTTTCTCTTTGCCGAGAGCGGCGCGGCTCTGGCCGGGGCCGCGCGCACCAGCATCAACCAAGGACTGAGTGGGCTGGAATGGGCCGTCAGTGTGCCGGGGACTGTGGGCGGCGCGGTGATCAACAACGCGGGCGCGCACGGTGGCGAGGTGAAGGACAGCCTGTGGGATGTGATGTTGCTGGGCGACGCGGATGAAGTGCAGACTGTGCGTGCGTCCGATTTGGCCTACCGCTACCGGCACAGCCGTCTGAAACGGGGCGAAAGCATCCAAGGCGGTTTTGGACCGGTGGTCCTGAGCGCCAATTTCCGTCTCAGCCCCGGCAGCGGCGAAGAAATCCGGGCCAAAGCCCAGGGATTTTTGGAACATCGCAGGCGCACCCAGCCGGTGGAGCCAAGTCTGGGCAGCACATTTACCAACCCGCCGGGCGACTACGCGGGCCGATTGATCGACGCCGCGGGTTTGCGGGGCCACCGGGTGGGCGGCATTGAAGTCAGCCGCACCCACGCCAATTTCCTGGCCAACGCGGGGGGTGTGGGCGGGGCCTGCGCCGCGGATGTCCTGACAATGATGGCGTTGATTCAGGCGCGGGTGTACGAGCGCTTCGGTGTAGAATTGGAAGCAGAAATTCAGCGGGTGGGGGAGTGGACGCAATGAGCGGGGCAAAAAACGGGGCACCGAGAAATGGAGCAAAGGGAAATGGGACAAGGGGCGCAATGCGGGTGGGTGTGCTGTTTGGCGGCAAAAGCGGCGAGCACGAAGTCTCGCTGGCCAGTGCCCGCACAGTCATGGACGCACTGGCCCAGGCCGGTTACCAGACAGTGCCTATCGGCATCTCGCCCGAAGGCCGCTGGCTGACCAGTGGCGATCCCCACGCCCGGCTGACCCAGGGCGAGTCCGTTATCGGTGGCAATGCATTGGCCGGCGGCGAAACAGGCCGCGACCCGGTTCCCCAGGCGCTCACGCCCTTTGTGCCGATGGAAGAACAGATGCCTGCCGTGGATGTAATTTTTCCGGTTTTGCACGGACCCTTTGGCGAGGACGGCACTGTGCAGGGGTTGCTGGAGATGGCTGGCCTGCCCTATGTGGGCGACGGGGTGCTGGCCAGCGCGGCGGGGATGGACAAGATTGCCAGCAAACTAATTTTTAGTGCGGTGGGCATTCCCCAGGTGGCCTACCGGGCACTGACCCGACGGCAATGGCAGAAACAGAGCGAACATCTGCTGGATGAAATTGAAAGCAACTTTTCCTATCCGCTGTTTGTCAAGCCCGCGAATATGGGCAGCAGTGTGGGCGTGAGCAAAGCGCGCACCAGAGCAGAATTGGAACAGGCGATTGGGCTGGCCTGCGCGTACGACCGACGTGTGCTTGTGGAAGCCGGGGTGGAAAAAGCCAGGGAAATCGAAGTCAGTGTGCTGGGCAATGATGAGCCTGCCGCCAGCGTTCCCGGCGAGATTGTGCCGGGGAACGAATTTTACGATTACGAAGCCAAGTATTCTGACGGGCGTAGCCAAATGCACATCCCGGCCCCATTGGAACCCGCCCAAATTGAGCAGGTGCGTGCCCTGGCCATTCGAGCCTTTCAGGCATTGGACTGTGCGGGGCTGGCGCGGGTAGACTTTTTGTTGGCCGGGGATGGCACGCTCTATCTGAACGAACTGAATACAATGCCCGGCTTCACCCGGCACAGTATGTATCCCAAACTGTGGGAAGCCAGCGGTCTGCCTCTGCCAGAGCTTGTGCACGGTCTGGTCGAGCTGGCCCTGGAACGCCACGCAGATCGCAGCCGTAACCGCGTCAGCCGGACGCTCCCGTCATAAGCACAGAATCGTACGAACAGAATGGCAGGATGGATTTTTCTGATTATTTGGCGTTCATCTGCCCGCATCTGCGCCCCAAAGTTCGATTGCAAACAGGAGAACGGAACGAGAATGAAACCCGGCTCCACTGGTCGCCGCACATACGAAACACGCTCGGCTGCTGCGGGCCGGGCTGCTTCTCAGCCCCAGGCCCGCAAACGCCGCCGAGCGCAACGCACCCATCGTTTTGCCCAACAGTGGGCCAGACTGGAGAGCGCGGCCGCGGGCTGGATTCGCCTGCCGGGTGCGCCCTGGCGGGGTGTAAACGTGCATATGGAGCTGCCCGGTTTCAGCGGCTTTCGACTGGCAAAGCTCATCAGTTTGGCCTGTCTGATTGGGGTGATTACCCTCTTCGTCTGGTTCTCCGACGATGACAGTTTCTTTGTGTACCAGGAAAATGTAGAATTTTCGGGCACGACGTACCTGCAAGCGCAAGAATTGTACGCGTCGAGCGATATGGAGGCATGGAGCATCCTGTGGCTGGAACCGGCGCTCATCCGTCGGCAGGTGATGGCCCACCCGTATGTGCAAGATGCACAGGTTGCTATTTCGTGGCCGGCCCGAGTGCATGTGGCCGTCACAGAAGTGACGCCGGTTGCCATTTGGTCAACCGAAGGCGCGGACTATTGGATATTGTCGAATGGAGACGCGCTGCCCGTGCCGCCGGAGGGTAAAATCCCCAATTTGCGGCTGGTGGACCCGCAGCGAGAGGCGCGTACACCCGGCGCGGTGGATCGTATCTCCCCAGGTTTGCTCAACACCGCGCTCCGTTTGCAAAATGAAGTGGGCCTGAACGAGTTTTGGTTTAATAGCGGTACGGGGCTAAACTTTAGTTTGCCCGGTACACAGACTTGGGTTTATTGGGGTGATGGCACTGAATTTGAAGCCAAGCAATTGGCTCTGCACGCAGCCGAAGAAGAGATTCAGAACAATCCAGACGAGGCACGCACGCTCAGTCTGATTGCACCCAACCGGCCTTACTTCCGGGAATTTCCGAGCCAACGATATTGATGTTCAAGAAGGTTTGGGACGCGACCAAACGCTGCTTGCGCAGGAAAATCTTGTGTTGCGCCAGCCGCGTTCTCATGACCGCCCAGCCATTGCCTAAAAGTCTGTACAGCCAGAGGAAGACAATCACGTGCCGAAAGAGATTATTGCCGCCATTGATGTGGGAACCACAAAAATTTGTTGCCTGGTCGGGGCCGTTGTCCACGACAGCCTGGGACAACTGAGTATCCAACTGTTGGGCAGCAGCGTCACCCCCAGCCGGGGCATCCGCCGGGGCATTGTGATGGATGTGCCCGAAGTGACGACTGCCATCGGTCAGGTGCTGGAAGGCGCGGAAAAGTCCGCGGGGCTGCGCATCACCAGCGCCTATGTGGGGATTGCAGGCAGCCACATTGCCACCACCAATAGCACAGGCATCAGCCCCATCGACAGCCGCCACGGCGTCACCGGCGCGGATATGCAGCGCGCGCTGGAAGCCGCCCAGGCCGTTCCCCTGCCCACCAGCCGGGAGGTGATCCACGTGATTGCCCGGCGCTGGAAGGTGGATGATCACGAGGATATCCGCCAGCCCCTGGGTATGAGCGGCCACCGGCTGGAAGTAGACGCCCACATTGTGTCCGGCACAACCACCGCCATCAACAACCTGGCCCAGTGTGTGCTGGAGCACGGCATCGACATTGACGAACTTGTGTTGGAGCCATTGGCCAGCGGAGAAGCCGTATTGACCCCCGAAGAGCGGCATATGGGCGTGGCAATGGCCGACTGGGGCGGCGGCACAACGGACCTGGCCCTCTTTCGCGGCAACGGGCTGTGGCACACAGAAGTGCTGGATGTGGGGGGCAGCCACCTGACCAACGACGTGGCCCTGGGCCTGCGTGCCCCCTTTGAAGTGGCCGAGGAGATGAAGCTGCGCTATGGGCATTTGCAGCCGGAGCGGGTGGCCGAAGACGAACAGGTCTGGGCGACTGTTTTCGGTGATCGGCCCGAACGCACCTTCAGCCGCCGCTTTATCAGCCAGATACTCCAGGCCAGGGCCGAAGAAATATGCGAAATTATCCAGGAACGGGTGGGTGCCAGCGGCTATGGCCAGATGGTTCCGGCTGGGCTGGTATTGACCGGTGGTTCCAGCCAGCTGCCGGGCGCGGTGGAACTGAGCCGGCGGATGTTGGGGATGCCCGTGCGAGTGGGCCGCCCCGGAGAGCACGTGCCTGTGCAGCAGTTGAGCCGGGAACTGCAATCGCCGGCTTTTGCCACGGGTGTGGGCCTGCTGCTCTGGGGTCTACACGAAGATGCCCGCGCCATCCACTTTCCCATGAGCGCGCCCCTGCGGGACGAGAGTCCTGTGCTGGACAGAATGCGGGGATGGCTGCGCAGTCTGCTGCCGGGCTAGACTATCGGCCCTACCGTCGACTATGCGGGCAAAGAGAGGGTTTGCAATCTTGTCCACTTTATAGTACGATTTCGCGAATCTGCTACGATGATTTTGACCCACGTAGTCAGTGAGCAGTCGCCCCATCTTTGCTTTGCTATCCGAAATCGGTTCGGATTTCGGCCCTGGACAGCGGTCCTTCAACGACAGCCACCCAAACCGCTGGCTGCACCGACCCATCTGGCTGGTAGTTTTCTATAGAGGAGTTTGTCGATGACACGGAGAAGCGGACATTCCCAGTTTGTGGATAGCTTTGCCCAGATCAAAGTGATCGGTGTGGGTGGCGCAGGCCAAAATGCTGTCAACCGCATGATCGAATCGGGTATTCAGGGCGTGGAATTCATTGCTGTGAATACCGACGCCCAGGCGCTGATGCTTTCCAGCGCGCCACAACGGCTGCGCATTGGCGATAAGCTGACCAAAGGGCTGGGGTCTGGCGGCAATCCGGAGATTGGCCTGCGAGCCGCCGAAGAAAGCCGGGAAGAGATTGAAGCCATGATGGAAGGCGCGGATATGGTTTTTGTCACCGCGGGGATGGGCGGCGGAACCGGTTCCGGTGCCTCGTCTGTGATTGCGGGCATAGCCAAAGAGATGGGCGCGCTGACTATCGGTGTGGTGACAAAACCTTTTGGTTTTGAAGGAACCCAGCGTCGGCGGATCGCCGAAGGGGCCATGACCCGGCTCAAAGAGAGTGTGGATACGCTGATTGCGATTCCCAACGACCGTTTGCTCCACATTCTGGACAAAAAGACGGGGATTGGCGAGGCATTTTCTGTGGCTGACGATGTGCTGCGACAGGGCATTCAGGGCATCAGCGAACTGATTACTATCCCCGGCCTGATCAATCTGGACTTTGCAGATGTGCGCTCGATTATGCAGGACGGCGGCGCGGCCTTGATGTCCATCGGCAGGGCTGAAGGCGAAAACCGAGCACAGGAAGCCGCCCAAAAGGCCATTCACAGCGCGCTGCTGGATGTCTCTATCGAAGGAGCCCAGGGCATTCTCTTCAATGTGAAGGGTGGCAAGGACCTGAGCCTCTTTGAGGTGAACGAGGCAGCCGAGTTGATCCGGGCCAACGTCCACGCGGAAGCCAACATTATCTTTGGCGCTGTGGTGGATAACGATATGAAAGACGAAATTCACATTACAGTGATTGCCACGGGCTTTGACAAAATTCCGCCCAAAGAAACAGCCACCGGCTATGCCCGACCGGCTACGCGCAATCCTGCACCGACACCCACATCCGCTCCGTCGCCGGCAGAGCCTGTGACCCCTGCGCCCCCGGCCCAACAATCCGGGGAACCCGTCGACTTCCCCGTACGCACATTCAGCCGGGACGATCTGGACATTCCCGCGTTTTTGCGTCGGCCCCGCGCCAACAACGGACAATAAAAAACGGGCGAGCAGCAATCAATGCAAGAAACACAGGCATTGATTGCTGCTCGTCCAAGCCAGACTGTGCTTGGGTCTGTTCGCTTTCGGTGTCAGACCCAGGAAGTTCTATCCTCTATTTACTCCACGCCACTGCTGAAATCACGAAATAAAACTGAGCGACATTAAATTTTCGCGGATCGGCAAAATTGGGCTGTAGTCACCCACTTTTTGACTTGCCCCCTCCATGCAAGTGTGTTATACTGTCCCCCTGAGTTCATACTACATGTCGTACAAGAACACTTGTCCTACGCAACATGCGGTACATCTCGGCACATCTAACATTTTGCTCCTCTGGTATCCAAAGGCCAAAGCACCGAGTCTGGATCTACTGATACTCCTATGAATTGTCCTCATTGTGGGCACGGAAATCACAAAGTTATCGACACGCGGGACACGGGCGATGCCATCCGCCGCCGCCGGGAATGCCAACAGTGCAACCAGCGCTTTACATCCTATGAAAATGTAGCGCCCAGCCTGCTTGTGATTAAGCGGGATGGACGGCGGGAATCCTTTGATCGACAAAAGCTGATGGCAGGCATTCGGATTGCCACTGTCAAACGGCCTATCAGCACAACAACCGTCGAACATATCGTGCAGAAAGTGGAAGAGGCTGTTTCCGGTATGGGCAAGGCCGAAGTAAAAAGTGAAATTGTCGGCAATCTCGTGCTGGACCAGCTGGCCCAGGTGGATCAGGTGGCCTATGTTCGTTTTGCCAGCGTCTATCTGGATTTAAATGACGCCATCGAAATACGCTCGGAAATCGACCGATTGATCGGCAGGCAGGCCGGGGCAGGTTGAGTACGGTTTCCCTTTTCCGTACCGAATACGGCCTGATCTGTTGTCCTCTGAATAAACCGGAATAAGCCCGTTGCACGGCCAAAAATCTTCGAATCACCATCGGAGTTCCCATTAATTTGCGGAAAGACCGCAAAGCACTTCGTCTTCACTTGTGATTGTAACAATCGACGCATGGAAATACGTGGCGCGCCCGTTGCATGGCGCACGGACGAGAGCCGCGTATGCCAGTACGCGCCTTCTATTCTTTTTCATCTTTTGTCTGTGAGAGGAGCACCCTGCAATGTCACCTTCGGCCGCCCCCCCGACCCCACCTGCCACCCGTCTGGAAAAGAAGACCTTCACAACGCTGGAGGTTGTTAAGGGAGAAAAAACCCGCGTAACGCCTCCGTCCTATGTGGACGACGAAACCATCAACCTGAGCGACAACAGCCTGAAAGTGTTGGAACGACGCTACTTGCGCCGGGACATTGACGGCAGCCTGCTGGAGAGCGCAGCCGGTATGTTCTATCGGGTGGCCCATCACATTGCCGGGGCCGAAGCCGCCCACGGCGGGGATGTGGAAGCGACGACAGAGACCTTTTATCGGCTGTTGACCGATCTGCGCTTCTTCCCCAACAGCCCGACCTTTACCGGTGCCGGCACACCCCTGGGCCAGTTGGCCGCCTGCTTTGTGCTGCCCATTGCCGACGATATGGGGCGGGATTCCGATGGCATCTTCAGCACCCTGCGCGTGGCAGCGCTGATCCAGCAGACCGGCGGCGGCAACGGTTTTAGCTTTACCCGTCTGCGTCCCAGAGGGGATGTAGTGCATACGTCGTCCGGGCGGGCGACCGGGCCGGTGGGTTTCCTGCGCGTCTACGATCAGGCCTTTGGGGAGATTGCCCAGGGCGGCACGCGACGGGGCGCCAATATGGCGGTTCTGCAGGTGGACCACCCGGACATCGAGCAGTTTATCACCTGCAAGGCAGAAGAAGGAACGGTCACCAATTTCAATATCTCCGTGGCCATCACCGACGAGTTTATGCGCGCGGTGAAGAACGATTCAGACTTTGACCTGCGCAGCCCCCGGGATGGCAAAGTCTGGAAAACTGTGCGGGCGCGGGAGCTGTTCGACAAGATTATTCACTACGCGCATCACAACGGCGAGCCGGGCGCGCTCTTTATCGACGCGGCCAACCGCACCAATCCGGTTCCTCATTTGTACGATCTGGAGGCGACGAACCCGTGTGTCACGGGCGAAACGCTTATTTACACAGCAGAGGGGCTTCAAAGAGCCGATGCTCTGGCCCGTTCGGGACAACCTCAAAAGGTAGTTGTTGACGGTCGCTTTGGGGTGGAAACAGTCCAGCCAGCCAGCGAAGTATTTGAGACTGGTGTCAAAGATGTATACCGCTTGGAAACAAAAGAGGGCTATTCCTTACGGCTGACCGGTAATCATCAGGTAATGACAGCCCGCGGGTGGGTGGAAACCCAGCATCTTCAGCCAGGGGATCGGGTACACATCCTCAACCGGTCTGGTGCGTTTGGCACTGCGGGAACGCGGGATTTGGGACTGGTGCTTGGCTGGCTGGTGGGCGATGGAACGGTCAATCAGATTCGAGCCGTTCTTTCTTTCTTTGGCGAAGAAAAGACAGAATTGGCTCCCCTCTTTGCCTCCGCAGTGACGGCTGTGGTAGATACAGATCGCCATTACAGCGCCGGACATAGCCGTAGCTATCCGGTGGGTATCACCGAAATCCTTGAACGGGATGAGGTAAGGATACAATCGGATCGGCTGCGTTTGCTGGCAGAGGAATACGGATTGGACCTGAATAAATTGCAGGTGCCCGATGTCATTCTGCGCGGCACGCAAGAGGCGCAACAGGCGTTCCTCCAGGCACTCTTTACCGCGGATGGCACAGTCAGCGATGGGGGCAAAAAAGGCTGCGCAGTACGCCTGACGTCAGTTAGTGAAGCATTACTTCAAGATGTTCAGCGCGTTTTGCTCAACTTCGGCGTCTTTAGTCGCATCTACCGGGAACGGCGACCAGCGGGTATGCGCCGCTTGCCCGACGGAAAGGGCGGTTATCAGGAGTACTTCGGTCAGGCGTATCACGAACTGGCAGTTTCCAAAGATAATCTGATTCGATTCGCAGAACAGGTCGGCTTTCTGAGCCAGGCCAAACAGAGCGCATTGCTGGCCTATCTGGAACGAATACAGCGCGGACCGTATCAGGAGAGCTTTACAGCGCGGGTTAAGCGGCTCGTCCACGAAGGACGCGAAATGGTCTACGATCTGACGCAGCCCACGACCCATTCATTTGTTGCCAATGGCTTTGTTGTCCACAACTGCGGTGAACAGTGGCTTGGCCCCTATGAAAACTGCTGTCTTGGATCCATCAATCTCGGCGTCCACGTCAAAGCCGATGCGGATGGCGAGACGGTTGTGGATTGGGTTGGGCTGGAACGGACCATCCGGGAAAGCACCCATTTTTTGGACAATGTGGTGAGCGCCAACGCCTATGTGCCCGCGGTGCCCGAGGTGGCCGAAGCCGCGTTCCGCGCCCGACGCATCGGCCTGGGCATTATGGGTCTGGGCGATCTGATGTACAAACTGGGCATCCGGTATGGCAGCGAAGAGGGCCAGGAGTTCGCTGGCCAAGTGATGGAATTTGTGCGCTATCATTGCATGGCCCAAAGCATCGAACTCTCCGAAGAGCGCGGCGCTTTCCTGGCCTTCACAGGCAGCATCTATGACCCGGAAAAAGCGGGCGGAATGGCCTGGCAGCCCCCCACACCCGTGGCCCCCTTCCAGCGGGACTGGGCACGGCCTGCATTGGACTGGTCGTCAATTGTGAGCGGGATTGAGCAGCACGGCATTCGCAACGCGGCCCAGACAACCGTTGCACCCACGGGCACAATTGCCACCGTCAGCGGTTGTGAAGGCTATGGCTGCGAGCCGGTCTTTGCCCTGGGCTACATCCGCCACTTTAAAGACGGCGACAAAGATGTGGAACTGGCCTACACCAGCCCGCTCTTTGAACAGGCCCTGGAACGGACAGATTTGTCCCCGGCCCACAAGCAGCGCATCAAACAGCACGTGGCCTCCTATGGCTCGTGTCAGGACGTGGAAGATATGCCCGCAGAACTGCGCCACGCCTTTGTGGTCAGCAGCGACATCAGCGCGGATGAACACGTGCGGATGCAGGCCGCGATCCAGGCATTTGTGGACAACAGCATTTCCAAAACCTGTAACTTTGGCGAAGGCGCAACAGAAGAAGATGTGGCAAAGGCCTATCTGCTGGCCTGGGAACTGGGCTGCAAAGGTTTGACTGTCTATGTGACTGGCAGCCGCCAGGAAGTGGTGCTGGAAACCAAAGCCACAAAAGAGAAGAAGAGCGAAGGGGAAACCGTTGCAGAGAGCAGCCTGAACGGCTACGCCAACGGCAGCAACGGACATCACCCCGGCGAGGCAGTGCCGATCTTTACCAAACGACCCCGCCCCCGGCTGCTCCAGGGCAGCACCTATCGCAAAGATACGCCTTTGGGACCGGCCTACATTACAGTCAACAGCGACGAAGAGGGCGAACCCTTCGAGGTTTTCCTGAACATCGGCAAGGCAGGCAGCGATGTCAGCGCGGTGAGCGAGGCCCTGGGCCGTCTGATCAGCCTGACCCTGCGTATGCCTGCCTCTCTGCCCCCCTCC
This sequence comes from Caldilineaceae bacterium, assembly GCA_019637685.1. Taxonomy (GTDB): domain Bacteria; phylum Chloroflexota; class Anaerolineae; order Caldilineales; family Caldilineaceae; genus JACQGT01. The sequence continues at coordinate 158,062 of JAHBVF010000007.1, forward strand.
GAGCGGCTGCGCTGGGTGATGGACGAAATGGCCGGGATCGGCGGTGGACGTGCCCTGGGCTTTGGAGCCAACCGGGTGCGCAGTCTGCCGGACGGGGTGGCCCAGGTCATCGCCGAGCATCTGAGCGGGCTGCCCGAAAACCCCGAACCGGTAAGCGGCGAACAGATGGCCCTGCCCCTGGCCGACCGCCCCATTGGGGACCTGTGCCCGGACTGCGGCGAGGCGGCCTTTTTGAATGTGGAAGGCTGCAAGAAGTGTTTCGTCTGCGGCTATAGCGAGTGCTGAGTCGAGTGCGGAAGGGAGAAGTCGGAACGCGGAAACAATCGATTCTGCATCCGACTTCTCCCTTCCGCACGTCTGTTACCCTTTTCCCGCTGAATGGTGTACCATACCCATACTCGTCGCTTGACGAGATCACAATTCCGCATTCCATCTTCCCCATTCCGTATTGGAGAGCAAGCAATGGTCACAACGCCTGATATTCAACGCCCGCCCAAAGACCTCATCGAAGCCCTGCGCAATATCGGCAGCGCCACAGCCAGCGGCGAACTGGCCCGTCTGGGCATCCGCGACCCCAACATTCGGGGACCCATTCCCCGCACCCCGGGCGCAACGGTTGTCGGCCCCGCGCTGACTCTGCAATTTATGCCCAAACGGGAAGACCTCTACAAAGTAGACGAGTACGCGGACCCGGAGAAGCAGCTTCACCGCCACGTCCTCTACCACACCCAGCCCGGCGATATTGTGGTGGTGGATGCCCGGGGCGACGTAAGCGCGGGTGTCTTTGGGGAAATGATGCTCACCTATTTCAAGGGCAAAGGCGGCACAGGTGTGGTCATCGACGGTGCCATCCGGGATTTTCCCCACGCCAAGGATTTGGGGCTGGGGCTGTGGCTCAAGGGGACGACGCCCAACTTCCACACCCAGACAAATATTTTCCCCTACGCGGTGAATGTGCCCATCGCCTGCAACAATGTGCTGGTCATGCCCGGCGATATTATTGTGGCCGACGACGACGGGATTGTCTGTGTTCCCGTGGCGCTGGCCCCGGAACTGATCAAAAAGGCGACGGAGCACGTGGAGTGGGAAGAATTTTCCAAGATGCGGCTGGAGCAGGGCGGCGAGCTGCGCAAGTATTACCCCCTCTCGGAAGAAGGCCGGGCCGAGTACGAGGAATGGCGAAAGCAGCAGTAGCCATCAATCGGTATTGGCTAAAAAAGGGCGTGGCTTCCGAAAAGAAGCCACGCCCTTTTTGTTGGCGACTTTCGTCGGCCCTGGCCGCGAGGGGTAGAGAATTCTCCTGCACCCGTGCCAGCCATTCTGCGCGCTTTCAAGCATCGCTTTGGCGTGGCCTGTCCGATCTATTTACAGGCCAGAAAGATCAGCCGCTCGCTATCCGATGTGTAGGGATTGCCGTCAAAATCACCCCACACGGCTTCCAGCCGAAAACCGGCCTTTTCCAGCAGCAGTTCCCCTTCGCTGGGCCAGAGAAAGCGCAAGTCAAAAGGCAGCACAACCCTTTCCGTCCGGCCATTGGCAAAGACCGATTCATAGACAAATATCGTCTCCTGCATCTGTTCAGCCACATCCACCTGGCGCACCACCCATTTGAGAACAGTGGCGTCCCGTTCGTTGTCTGTCCAGCGGTCGGCCAGCACCTGCACCCCGGCAATCGTTGTCAGATAGGGAATATCCGGGTTGAAGAGATCGATCAGCAGCCGTCCACCGGGCCGCAGATGGCGATGGGCCGAACGCAGTGCTGCCAATTGGTCGGCCTGGGTGGTCAGGTGCATCAGCGTGTTGCTCACACAGAAGGCAAAATCGAAGTCAGCTTCTGCCGCGGAAAAAGTGCGCAGATCGTCCTCCATCAGCCGCAGCCGGGCTGTAATGCCCGCCTGTTCTGCCTTGCGTTGGGCCAGAGCCAACAGCGCGGGGCTGCTGTCCACGCCTGTCACACGGCAGCCCGTGGCCGCCAGGGGAATCAGCACCCGGCCCGTTCCACAGCCCAACTCCAGGGCTGTTTCCCCGGCATCCTGGGCCAGGTCCACCACAAGCTGGATATCATCGCTATAGTGGCGATAGTCGTAATCGTAGAAGGGAGCAAAGGGGTCAAAATTGTGGAGGTGCATAGGGTTCGCAGAGAATGGACGGTTTGTCTTGGACGCAGGCAATTGTAGCCGCCTGACATTACTCTAGCAGAGGAGCAGGATTTCCCCAAGCGCCAGGCGGTGTTTCGCATAAACGCTGTTTGCACCTATTCAGGCTTTGGGCGCGACGCACTCGCCAGGAGAATACTTCTGTGCAAAAATTGTGTGGCGAGTGGGTCGCACCGGAGCAGCTACCGTTGTTTTACAATAAAGTGAAGATTCGGTATAATAGAGAGCAGTTAGAGGGCCGACCTGCACGTTGAGGTCGGCACTTCATTTGGTTAGGTTGCCTCACCCCGCCGGGCGCAGGTTTGGCCGGTCCATCGGGTGAGGTTCTGTTTTACCCCCCGTGCCTATCCGATTTTTGCAAATGTATTGCATTGCAGTGGCATCGGCTCTGCACATCTGTATTTGAATTGTGAGAAGGAAAAATGAGCAACAATCCAGTCTATTTGACCCAAGAAGGGTACGAAAAACTCCGGGAAGAGCTGGAGTATTTGGAGAGCGTGCGCCGGCGGGAGATCGCCGAGCAGATCGCCGAGGCCAAGGCCGAAGGGGACCTGCGGGAGAATGCGGGCTATGACGAAGCCAAAAATGCCCAGGCATTCGTAGAGGGACGCATTCGGGAACTGAAGGCCAAAACCCGCAATGCCAAAATCATTGACGACAGCGATTTGCCCGCGGATCGGGTGGCCCTGGGCCGCAAGGTGGTTGTGCAAGAGGTGGGCACAGACGACGAAGAGAGCTACGTCATTGTCGGCTCCACCGAGGCTGACCCGCGCAACGGTCGCATCAGCAATGAGAGTCCCATCGGCAAGGCAGTGATGGGCAAACGCAAAGGGGCGAAGGTAAAGGTCAGTACCCCTGGCGGCGAAATCGAATTCAAGATTTTGCGCGTAGAATAAGGCCCTTTCAAGACAAGAATGATCCACAAAGTCCACGAAGGGATATAGAGCTTCTTCTTCTTCGTGTGGTTTTGTGGATCATCTATTATTTGCAGCAGCCAAATACCAAAGCGAGTGCGTTGTGACCGACAGTTATGATCTTTTTAATCCGGCAAATCTGACCGATCAGGAACAGGCGCGGCTTAGCAAACTGGCCGGTCTGCGCGCGGCAGGGATCGATCCCTATCCCGCCCAGGCGATCCGCACCCACACAATTGAAGCTGCCCGTGCCCTCTACAGCGAAGGCGCGGAAGCGCAGCCATCGGTCTCTGTGGCCGGGCGGCTCAAACGCATTCGGATTATGGGCAAGGCCAGCTTTGCCGATCTGGACGACGGGACCGGTCAGATTCAGTTGCTGGTGCGCCGGGACAACCTGGCCGACGGTTGGTACAACGACATCTGGAAAAAGCTCATCGATCTGGGCGATTTTATCAGCGTCACCGGCCCGCTGGCTGTCACCAAAACCGGCGAACTGAGCGTCGACGTCCAGTCCATCCAGTTTCTGAGCAAAACGCTGAAACCCATGCCCGACAAGTGGCACGGCGTGCGGGATGAGGAAGTGCGCTACCGGCGGCGCTATGTGGATCTGCTGGCCAACGAGGAAGTGCGGGAACTCTTCCGCACCCGGGCCGCCATCACCCGCGCCCTGCGGGACTATCTGGACGGCGAAGGCTTTCTGGAGGTAGAGACGCCCATCCTCCAACCCATCTATGGCGGGGCCGCGGCCAAGCCTTTTGTCACCCACCATAACCAACTCCACCAGGACCTCTATTTGCGCATCAGCTTCGAGCTGTATCTGAAGCGGCTGATTGTGGGCGGCTTTCCCGCGGTCTATGAGATCGGCCGGGATTTCCGCAACGAGGGGGTCAGCTTCAAGCACAATCCGGAATTTACTCAACTGGAGTTCTACGAAGCCTACGCTAACTATGCGGATGTGATGAACCGCACGGAGCAGATGGTGGCCTATGTGGCCGAAAAGGTGACTGGCAGCACGACCGTTACCTGGCAGGGCCAACAGATCGACTTCACACCGCCCTGGCCCCGCATCCCCCTGCGCCAGGCCATTCTGGACGCGTCGGACATCGACTACGCCGAATTTCCCGACGACGAAAGCCTCTACAACGAAATGCGTCGGCTGGGCATTGACGCCAAACCGGGCACGCCCTGGGGCAAGCTGGTGGATGTGCTACTCTCCAAATTTGTCGAGCCGAATTTGATCCAACCCACATTTCTGACGGACTATCCCAAAGATGTCAGCCCTTTGGCCAAGTCGGCCCCCCACAATGCCCTGCAAGTGGAACGCTTCGAGGGCTTCGCGGCGGGGATGGAACTCTGCAACGCCTTTTCCGAACTCAACGATCCCCAGGACCAGTTGCAGCGCTTTGTAGACGAGAACTACCGGGCTGCCCACGGCGACGACGAGGCACACCCGGTGGATGTGGACTATATCGAAGCGCTGAGCTATGGAATGCCGCCCACCGGCGGTTTCGGTATGGGCGTCGACCGCCTGGCAATGCTGCTCACCGACCGGGACACCATCCGCGAGGTAATCCTCTTCCCCCATCTGCGCTCGGTAAAGGAAGACGAGACAGGGGAATAGGGGCTGGGGATTGGGCAGTTCCCAGTCCCCGCTTCCCCTGCCCCCTATCCCCAATTTGACCCCCCGCGTCACATTTGCCATAATGAACCCACAATTGAATAGAGGAACCTTCGGGGCAGGGTGAGGGGGCAACCCCAATTCCCGATCGACGGTAATCCAGCCTGGCTGGAAAGCCCGTGAGCCGCAAGGCAGGAGTTCGGTGAGAATCCGACGCCGACGGTATAGTCCGGATGAGAGAAGGTGCGATCCAGTGCGGGGCCTGTGCGCGGTTTGCACATCCCCCCACAGGTTATTTTTGCACGCCACACCCCGGAGAACAGGACGTTCTGCGGGGTTCTTTTTGGGTTGTGTCCAGTGTGGCGGTGGCAAATGGCCGTTGGATTTGTCCGCGCAGACGCGTTACGCGTGCTGTGTATTTTGTCAATGCCTGCAACGCCCCGAAACAATTGCTGTTTCGGGTTTTTGTTTGGAGAAATCGTTCGAGAAGGCCAAATTGACGGAGATTTGTATGGCAGAATATTTGGCGAAAGGAACAATACTGGCAACAGAGAAAAAAAAGAAAGCCGAGAGCGGCGCGGGCAAGCGTCTGGGTTCCGACCTGCGGCGACGCCTCGCCAACAATCCAGCCCCTGTCACCTTCCCCTTCGTCATCGCAAGTATTCTGCTCCTGTGGGAAGGACTGGTACGCTGGCAGGCATACCCGGCCTTTATCCTGCCTGGCCCGCTGGCTGTGGCCCGCAAGGCGCTGGCCCTGGCCATCAACGGGACGCTCTGGAAGCACGCCCAGGTGACACTGCTGGAAATCGTCCTGGGCCTGCTCTTCGGCGTGGGCCTGGCGTTGATTCTGGGCTATCTGCTCGGCAAAAGCCCTGTGCTGGACCGACTGCTCTCGCCCTATATTGTTGCCAGCCAGACAGTCCCAGTGGTTGCCATCGCGCCCCTGCTGGTCATCTGGTTCGGCAATGGGCTGGTCAGCAAAGTGCTGGTGACGGGGATAATCGTCTTCTTTCCCACGCTGATCAGCACAATCGTTGGCATCCGGTCGGTGGACAAAGATTTGCACGATTTGATGCGGTCCTTGCGGGCCAACCGGCGCCAGCTCTTTACAAAATTGGAGCTGCCCGCGGCCCTGCCTGTGCTTTTTGGCGGGCTAAAGTTGAGCGTCATACTGGCGGTCGTCGGCGCGGTGGTGGGGGAGTTTGTAGGCGCGGACGTGGGATTGGGCTTCCTCATCAATTTGGGCCGGGGCGTGCTGGACACCCCAATGATCTTCGTGGCTGTCCTCGCCCTCGTCATCATCGCCCAGGCGCTCTACGCTGGAATCTCGGCCCTGGAAAGCTACTGCCTGCGTTGGCGGAAATAGCGGAACAGATGGGCAGGGGCGATAACCCTACGCTCTGTCCACAATTCTTCAATCCAAAAGGAATCCTATGCGTAACTTACCACTGCTTCTACTCTTCTCTCTCTTGCTGGCCGCCTGCTCACCTGTCGCGCCGGGTATTCAACCCGCATCACAAAGCGAGAGCCAGCCCCCCCTGCGCGGGATCAAACTCGGCGTCGGCTTTGTCCCTAATGTCCAATTTGCACCCTTTTATGTGGGCATCGAAAAGGGTTTCTTTGCCGAAGAGGGCATTGACCTGAGCTTGGACTACGGCTTTGAAAATGATTACCTGAAGCTGGTGGGCACGGACGCCCTGCAATTTATGATCGGTAGCAGCGACCAGTTGGTGCTGGGACAGGCCCAGGGCCTGCCAGTGAAATATGTGATGAACTGGTACAGCCAATATCCAGTGACAATTTTCGCCAAAGCAGAAGCTGGAATCGTCGAACCGGCTGACCTGGCGGGCAAACGGGTGGGCGTGCCAGGTCCCTTCGGGGCCACGTACATTGCCCTGCGTGCCCTGCTCGACATCGCCGGTCTGACCGAAAGCGACATTCAGATGGAGAGCATCGGCTTTACCCAGGCCGCGGCAGTAAGCCAGGGGCTGGTGGACGCAGCCGCTGACTACGCGGTCAACGGGCCGGTTGTGTTGGCTGCCGAAGGGATCGAAACAACCCAAATCGGGCTGGATATCTATCTGCGCATCCCGGCCAACGGACTGGTGACGAACGACGCCACCTTGACGAATCAACCGGAATTGGTGCGGGCGATGATACGGGCCAGTCTCAAAGCCATTGCGTACACTGTCCAGAACCCGGACGAGGCTTTTGCGATTTCCCTGAAATTTATACCCGAAGCCGACAGCGACAACAGCGCGGTCAACCGGGCCGTCTTTGATGCCTCCCTGGCCTATTGGGTCCCCAAATCCGGCCAGACCCCCGGCGCAACTGATCCCGCGGATTGGCAGACCACCGCCGAACTCCTGGCCCGCATCGGGCTGGTGGACCGGGTGGTGGAAAGCAGTTCCCTGTTCAGCAATGATTATCTGCCCTAAAACAGCGCGTAGCGGACGCGTCCGCAAAAACCTGCTGCGTCTGCGTCATCTGTTTCCCGCTTTCTTTTGGAATCTGTGCGGATCAGGCTGATGATGAAACAAAAAATGGGACGCTGATCCAGAGAAAAAATCTGCGTTCCTCTACGTTTATCAGCGTCCAGCTTCTTTCCCTATCAACTTGATCACTACACTTTCTTTTGGAATCAAGCGCATGTCGTCTCCATCTGATTTGCCCCTGCTGCGGGTGGAAAAAGTCAGCCACGCCTATAGCCCCGAAACGCCCGTCCTGGCCCCGGTTTCCTTTGATGTGGCCGACGGCGAATTTGTCTGCATTGTGGGCACAAGCGGCAGCGGCAAAAGCACACTTCTGCGCATTATCGGCGGGCTGGTAGAAGCCAAGGCGGGCGCGGTCTGGCTGGCTGGCGCGCTTTCTACAGAACCCCATCCGGAGATAGGCTTTGTCTTTCAGAAGACGAATCTGATGCCCTGGCGCACCGCGCTGGAAAATGTACTGCTCCCCCTGGAGCTTCTCGGCCCCATCACTCCCACACACCGCAGCCAGGCAATGGCTCTGCTGGAACTGGTGGGATTAGCCGATTCAGCCCACAGCTTTCCGGCCCAGCTTTCCGGCGGGATGGCCCAACGGCTGGTGCTGGCCCGCGCCCTGGTGCGCCATCCCCGCCTGCTCCTGCTGGACGAACCCTTTGGCGCGCTGGACGCGCTGACACGTGAGCGACTGAATCTGGAACTGCTGCGCATCCAGACCAGCCAGCAGCAGACCGTAGTGATGGTGACCCACAGCATCAATGAAGCAGTCTTTCTGGGGGACCGGGTGTTGGTGCTGGGCGAACAACCGGGGCGCATTCTGGCCGAAATCCACGTGGACCTGCCCCGCCCCCGCAATCTGGCGCTGATGGGAAGCGAGAAGTTCGGCGCGCTCGCCACAGAGATTCGGCGGCATATTGGGTTGGTGGAGGGGTGAAAAAACTGTTGTGCAGGGAAGGGATTATAGCGGACAGCAGGTATCTGCCCCGTAACGCCAATAGGAAAAGCGGCGGCCAGAACATTCCTGTTCTGGCCGCCGCTTTTCCCACAATCCTATCACTTCTGAAACAAGTTCTGTGAGGCCGCTCAGCCTATCTCCCGCTTCACGCCTCTCGATTCAGATTATTGTGCCAATCCCGAGGGCAATTTCGAGAGCAGATTATCTGGGCGCTCAATATCCGTCGCCAACGTCTGCTCCTGAAGCCAAGTTTGAAAAGCCTGGGACTTCTCCTGGGCCAGCGTGTTCTCATCCTTGGGTCGGTTCTCATCCCGTTCGAGCACCTGAATGATGTGATAGCCGAACTGGGTTTTGATCGGTTCGCTGATCTCGCCAATGGGCAGGGAAAAGGCAGCCTCGTCAAATTCCGGAACATACGCGCCCCGGCCGGCCCAGCCCAGATCGCCTCCATTGGCCCCACTGCCCGTATCGTCGCTGTATTCTGCGGCCAGGGCGGCGAAGTCTTCCCCGTCCAGAATCCGCTGGCGGAGTTCCGTTGCCAGGGCCAGGGCCTCAGCCTCGCTCATAATTCCATCATCCCCTGCCGGGTTGAGGGTCTCGCTGAGCACAGCCGTGTCGGTCAGCGTCCCGCTGGCGTCTACATCAGGTGCAGAGATGTCTACCGTGTCGGTCAATTCACCTGTGTGGGTCAATTCACCTGTGTCGGTCAGCGTTTCGTTGGCAGCCACTTCCGGCGCGGCGATCTCCAGAGTATCAGTCAACTCACCAGTGCTGGTCAATTCGCCTGTGTCGGTCAGTGTGGGGCTGGTCGCCACTTCGGGCACAGCAATCTCTGCTGTCCCGGTCAACTCACCCGAACTGTCCGGGGAAGAGGTCTCGTCCGCAGCCGGGGGGTCAATGCGGATCAGAATATGGCGGGCGTGTACCTGCTCTTCGGTGGGCGAAACTTGTTCGTCGCCAATTGCGTCCTGCATTTTTTCCCGCAGCAATTGTGCCCGCAGCACTTCCCGATATTCTGCCAGACTCATTCCGGCCTCTTTCAATTGGTCAGAACGAGCGGTCAATCCCTCTTGATAAATGGCATCATCCAAAATAGTGGGCGGTTCCGGCGTGGGTGCTTCCACAGTGGGGACATCCGCACTGGCAGTATCTGTCACCCCTTCGCTGGCGGCCACAGTTGGTTCGGCAGTGGCTGTGGGCGTGGGTGTAAAAGAAGCAGCCGTGGCTGTTGCTTCGGTAGCGGCTTCTGCTGTGGAGGTGGCCTGGGGCACGGTCAGCGCGCCCTGGCGTGCGGCAATTTCCTCGCGCAGGGCGTCGTCCACTTCCTCGTCGCTCACCGAAATGCCCATCTCTGCGGCGCGCAAGGCAATGACCTTCTCATCGATCATTCCATTGATCACCTGAGTACCCAGCGAAATCGGGCTGGCGAGCGTGGCCTGAATCTGGGAAATTTGGGAGGCGAAGAAATCCTGGCCGCCAAATTGCTGGGAAAAGAGCTGATACTGGAATAATTGTTCCTGCAGGTTGATCTTTTGCAGCCGTGCCCGCTTCCAGAAATCCCGGGTAATGATCGGCTGCCCGTCCACTTTTGCCAGCACTGTGCCCGGCTTGATGAGCAATTCGTTCACAGCCCCGCCGATCACCAGCAACAGGGCCAGGGCCACAGCAGGGATCACATACATCAATATCTGTTTATTGCGCTCCCAATCCCGGGCGCGTAGCCGGACTTCCTTGGGGGTTTCTGCTTTTGGTGCTTCCTGTGTGTTCTTCCTGCGTTTCGCCATAGAAACCGGAACCCTTCTTCACATGCAGGCAGCGCTATGGGCTGCCAAAATAGTTGGGAGAGTTGAGACAGCCGAGGCAAAAACGGAAAATAGGGGCGTGGACCAAGTCCTTGCCCCTATTCTTTCCAGCGTCTACTTGCCCGGAGCCGCCTGCCTAGCCGCCGTGCTTGCGTGTAATGCGCACATGTTCGCCAGTGTAAGGCATCAGAGCCAGATGGCGGGCACGTTTGATAGCAGTGGTCACTTTGCGCTGCATCTTGGCGCTGACGCGTGTCTTGCGCCGCGAATAAATGCGGCCTCGGTTGTCCACAAAACGGCTCAGGATTGTCACCTTTTTGTAGCCAATATCCTCGAGCTTGACTTCGTTGCCCACATGCCTGGGATTGCGCCGACGGCCATCCTTTGTGCGGGCAAAGACAACAGGGCCATCCGTATAGCTTATGTCATCGTCGTCATCGTTGTCGTAATCATCCGCATCGACCACGTCATCGTCATCAGAATCATCGTCGGTTTCATCGAACTGGGGGCGACCCGGACGCTGAGGCGCGTTACTTACGGGGCGGCGAACTTCCTCTTCTTCCTCGTCTCGAATTTTTTCAGCCATTTCTATTCCTCCCCGTCTTCTTGTACATCTTCCATTTCGTCCTGTTTGCGCACGACCAAAAACCGAATTACATCTTCGTGGAGACGCATAACACGCTCTACTTCCGTCACCGCGCTGGGTGGCATTTCCACATTGTGAAGAATATAATTGCCCAGAAAGTGGTTTTTGATGGGATATGCCAGCTTGCGCTGCCCCCATCGTTCTGTGCTGACCACCTGGCCGTTCTGCCCGGTGATCGCCTGCGTCACTCGTTCGTTGACGCCATTGATCCCATCCTCATCCAGTTTGGGCTGGATAATGTAGATCAGTTCGTAGGAATTCATTGCCTGTTCGCTCATAACCCGCTCAGTTTCTCCTTTCGCGGCTTTCCGTGGGATTGCCCACAGCGTGATTGCTGTGAACAGAAAGAGCGAGAGACCACTTTCTACAGTGCTCCCTCGCTGCAGGCCGGATCGATTTTAGCACAAAGGAAGGGAACAGGCAAAACTGAGAAGGGGTGAGGTACTATAAAATCGAGGAGGAAGCAGGTCCCCCAGGCTATTGACGCCCCACCCACGCAGCAGACAGGTGGAATGCCCAATGTCATCTGTACTTTACCTCTCTGATTTGTCAAAAGCAGACCGAACGAGTATACTGTCAAAGCAACGGGGAGTAGCGCAGCTCGGCAGCGCGCTTCGTTCGGGACGAAGAGGTCGGAGGTTCAAATCCTCTCTCCCCGACTGAAAAGAAAGAGGGGCGGACAAATTTGTCCGCCCCTCTTTTTATCTGGTGACAAAAATTTCAAGGCGAAAAATCTTTTATGCAGCCAAGAATTTCAGCTTGCGTCCTCCTGGGGGCTGGGCCATAATAGAAAGCAGAAATTTGTGCCCCCTTTCCGCAGAAATGGACGCGGCTATGACCAGCTACGACACACTCATTATCGGCTCCGGCTCGGCAGGCGGTGTCCTGGCCGCCCGCCTCTCCGAAGACCCCACCCATCAAGTGCTGCTGCTGGAAGCAGGTCCGGATTACACCTCCGCCGAGGCCCTGCCCAGCGACCTGCGCTACGGATTTGGCACGCCGTCGGGCATCCTCAGCCTTACCCACGACTGGGGCTACAGCGCCACGGCCACACCGGCCGCGCCGCCCATCGCCATCCCCCGGGGCCGGGTAATCGGCGGCAGCAGTTCGGTGAATGCCACCATTTTCCTGCGCGGCATCCCCGATGACTTTGCCCGCTGGGTTGCATTGGGCAACGACCGCTGGGCGTGGGAATCGGTGCTACCCTACTACCGCAAAATTGAGAAGGATCAGGATTTCCAGGACGATTTCCACGGCAGCGACGGGCCAATTCCTGTAGGGCGCTACGGGGAAGCGGACTGGCCGGAGGACCAGCGGGCCTGGTACGCGGCCTGTCTGGACGCGGGCTATCCCGAATCGCCCGATATGAATCGGCCCGGCACAACCGGCGTGGGACCATACCCGCTCAACAGCCGGGGCCGGGTGCGCCACAGCACGGCCCTGGCCTATCTGCTCCCGGCCCGGGGCCGCGCCAACCTGACCATTCGGGGCAACGCGGTGGTGCAGCGCATCTGCTTTGCGGGCAGCCGGGCCGCGGGCGTGGAAGCGCTGATCGACGGCGCGGCGGAGGAGATTTCCGCGGGGCGGGTGATCCTCTGTGGAGGTGCGATTGCCTCCCCCCAATTGCTGATGCTCTCCGGCATTGGCCCCGCGGAGCATTTGCGGAGTCTGGACATTCCTGTTCTGCTGGACCGGCCCGGCGTAGGCGACGGCCTGCGCGACCACCCGACCACAGGTCTGCTCTGGCGGGTGCGGTCCGATTTCCCAGCCAACACCACAGCCCACTTCCATCAGGTGGGGTTGCGCTATTCCGCGGCGGGTTCGGACTTCTTCAACGATATGATTGTCTATTTTGGCGTACATCCAGTCGAGCAGACTCTCTTTGTACGTCCAACGATAAACTACGCCCTGAGCACAGGAACCCTGCGCCTGACTTCGACGGATGTCCGTGTCCAGCCCGCGCTGAACTATGGCTATTATGCCCATCCCTTTGACAGGCAACGCCAGCGCGAGGCCATTCGCCTGTGTATAAAGTTGGTAGGCACTGATGGCTTTGCGGGTTTTGTACGGGAGCCGATCCAGCATCCGGGACAGGCACTACACGACGACCCGGCGCTGGATCACTGGATTCTGCGCCACGCGGATACGGGCCACCATTCCAGCAGCACCTGCCGGATGGGGCCGGAAGCCGATGGCCTATCGGTGGTGGACCAGCGCGGGAAGGTCTACGGCACAGAGGGGCTGTGGGTGGTGGACGCGTCGATTTTGCCGGAAACCGTGCGCGCCAATATCAACGCCACAGTGCTGATGATGGCCGAACGTATGGCCGACTGGCTGAAATAGTCGAAGCACAGTAAAAAAAGCGAGAGTCACGTGATCTATCAGCCCCAACCAGCCTACCCCACCCCGGCCCACGCGGCCGCGGCCGCGGCCATTGCCGAGCGTTTTGCCAGCGAAACCGACGCGGTGCTGCTGCTCAATTCCTGTGCGCGGGGCAAAGCCAGCCCGGACAGTTGCCTGGACATCGGCCTGCTGCTGCGCCCGGAGCGCTATGCGGCCCACGCCCCTGCCCTGGAAGATGACTGGGAGCGCTGGTATGCTATTGCGCCTGTCTTCCGGGCGTTGGAAGCCGCAGGCCGTTTCGCCGATGTCCATTTGGACGTCATCAGCGGCGTCTATACACCCGGTGAACGCAGTTGGACAGACGGGCCGGACAGCTTTGAACTGGAGATCGGCAACCACCTGGCCTACGCCCATCCCCTCGCCCAGACAGGCCCCTATTGGGACGAACTGCGCGCCGACTGGCTGCCCTTTTATGGCGACGAATTGCGCGGTCAACGCCTGGCGATGGCGCGCAGATTCTGTCTGAACAATCTGGACCACATCCCGCTCTACAGCCCCCGCGGACTGCACTTTCAATGTCTGGACCGTCTCTACAACGCACATCGGGAATTCCTGCAGGCGCTCTTTATCAGCCGCCGGGTCTATCCAATCGCCTATGACAAATGGATCCACGAACAGGTGGTGGAGATTCTCGGCCTGCCAGACCTCTACGAACAGCTGCTTCACCTCTTCCAGATTCGGGATTTACAGAGCAGTGAAATTGTGGAAAAGAGCGAACATCTGCGAGAATTGCTAAATTGCTACGCGCCCGCCCCCAGCGAAAGTCTCTAATGCTTCCAAATTCTGTTTATCCCGTCGATCTTCAAGTCCACAGCACCCGTTCGGATGGCACAGAGACGCCTACCCAACTGGTAGAGCACGCGGCCCGCATCGGCATTCGGGTGTTGGCCTTGACCGATCACGACAGTGTATTGGGGGTGGACGAGGCCCTGGCCGCGGGCGAAAGGATGGGCGTGCGGGTGATTCCGGCCATCGAGTACAGCATCACCGCTGAACGCAAGCGGGACCTGTTGGACATCAACATTCTCGGCTACGGCATCCGCCACAACGACCCGGAACTCCAGGCTATTCTGCAGCGGGTCATCGACAGCCGGGTGGAGCAGAAAGTGCGCCAGGTGGAGCGGCTGCAAAGCTACGGCGTGACAGTGCCGGTGGAAGAAGTGTTGGCCCTGGCCGACGGTGTGCCTGGCCGTCCCCACATTGCCCAAATCGCGCTGAAACACAACCCCCAACGCTTCGAGAATATCGACGACGTTTTTCGCCAGTTCCTGGCCGGGGACGCGCCCAATTCGGTCTATGTGGGGCGCAGTTTCAGCCTCTCGCTGGAGGAGTCCATCGACCTGACCCACCAGATGGGGGGCGTGGCTGTGCTGGCTCATCCGGGCATCTACCAGCGGGTGCGGGACATCGACAGCGTTCTGGCCCGGATGGTGGATGTGGGCCTGGACGGGCTGGAGGTACGCTATCCCTACGCCAGAGAAAGACGGCGCAGCATCCCCAACGCCGACGCGGCCGCGCTCACAGCCCACTTTGCCGCGGCGGCCCAGCGCTATGGACTGCTCGTCACCGGCGGCAGCGATTTCCACGGCGCACGCAAGAAGAATCAATTGGGCGAAGCTGGCTTGTCGGAAGAAGAATGGCAGACGCTTCGCGCCCGTTGCAATTGGTAGCCCAATGACCCAATCTTCACCCGCCAGTCTCCCTCCCAACCGTCCCACCTGGCTGGAAATCGACATCAGCGCGCTGGCTGGCAATGTGCGGGCGCTGCGGCAGCGGATCGGCCCCGCTCGCCAGCTCTTTGCTGTTGTAAAAGCCAACGCCTACGGCCACGGCGCGGAGATCGTCGGGCCGGCCGCGCTGGCTGCCGGTGCAGATCGGCTGGCTGTGGCAACACTGGGCGAAGCAGTGGCCCTGCGCCAAACCGGTGTCACCGCGCCGATTCTGCTGCTGGGCTATACCCCAGGCCGCCTGGGCGGGGAATTGATCCGCCAGGAGCTGACTGCCACACTTTTTGACGCAGACGTAGCCCGCGCCTGGTCGGCCGCCGGGCAAGCCGCGGGCAGGCCCATTCCCGTCCACGTGAAGGTGGACACAGGGATGCATCGGCTGGGGCTGGACCCGGCAGCGGTTCCCGCGTTTCTGGGCCTGTTGGCCGACCTGCCCGGCCTGCGGGTGGAAGGTATCTACACCCATTTCAGCACCGCCGACGAGGCAGACCAGCACTTTGCCCAGTACCAATTGAAACAGTTTACCGACCTGCTGGGCACACTGTCCGCGGTGGGCCTGCGCCCGCCCCTGGCCCACGCGGCCAACTCGGCGGCCATTCTCAGCCTGCCCGCAAGCCATTTGGACGGAGTGCGCGCGGGCATTGCGCTCTATGGCCTGCACCCCAGCCCACAGGTGAAACTGCCGTCCCCATTCCGTCCGGTCCTCGGCTGGAAGGCCCGAATCGCGCAGGTCAAAGCCCTGGCAACGGGCGAATCGGTTTCCTATGGCAACGCGTGGACCGCGACCGCGGCATCGACTATCGCGATTCTGCCTGTAGGCTATGCGGACGGCCTGCCCCGCGGGCCACGCACGTGGCAAAGTGTGCTGATTAACGGCCAGCCAGCGCCGATTGTGGGTCGGGTCTGTATGGATATGACAGTTGTGGATGTAACGGCTATTTGTGCAAGGGGTGAGGCCGTGCAGCCCAACGACAAAGCCATTTTGTTGGGCGTGCAGGGCAGCGGGCAGATTACAGTGGAAGAAGCGGCCCGACGGCTGGAAACCATCAACTACGAAGTGACCAGCCGTTTGATGGCGCGCCTGCCCAGAATCGCTATACTTTCGTAGCTATCTCCGCATATGTCTACAGCGAGTCAGGACAACAACAGGCGGAGGTGAGATGGATAGTCGAGCGGAAAAGGCAGAAGCGGTCTACACCCGCCTGAACGCAGCGTATGGCATTCCAGACTGGCGGCCCGCGTTCGCCCCGGTGGACGAACTGATCCTAACGATTCTCAGCGCCAACACAAACGACCGCAATAGTCTGCGGGCCTTTGAAAGACTCAAAGAACAATTTGGCGAGGATTGGGACGCGATTCGGGTTGCGCCCCTGGATGAGATCAAAAAAGCCATCCGTGTGGCCGGGATGTACAATCAGAAGGCTCCACGCATTGTCAACGCGCTGGAAAAGCTGCACAGAGAGATCGGCGCATACAGCCTGGATCACCTGGCCGGGATGGATGTGGACGAGGCCCTGGAATATCTGCAAAGTTTCCCCGGTGTGGGCCACAAGACAGCCAGTATTGTCCTTCTCTTCTGCTTTCGCAAGCCCACCTTTCCGGTGGATACCCACATCCAGCGCCAAAGCCAGCGGGTGGGAATCAGCCGGGCCAAAGCGCCGCCGCTGGAGGTCAAGCGCGATTGGGAATCGCTGCTGCCCGACGCCGATTACTATGCCCTGCACCTGAACCTCATCCGCCACGGGCGGGAAGTATGCGATGCCCGTTCGCCCCGTTGCGGTGAATGCGTATTGCAGACAATTTGTGACTACGCGCACGAACACAGGGCTGGATAACGACAGCACCAATTGTCACTTATGCCTGTCGCTTGTGCCTGTCACTTTTGCAGGCCACAGCTAACGCTCATTGCTTCCGCAAAAATCCTTAACGCAAAAAGGCTGCCTCACAATGTGGGGCAGCCTTCGTATCAATTGGAATACACACCGTTTCTATTCGGCCGCGCCTATTTTGTGGAGCTGGGCCATCAGGCGGCTCTTGCGGCGGGCCGCGTTGCGGGCGTGGATTGTGCCTTTGGCCGCGGCCTTGTCCAGGGCCTGAATCGCAATGAGCACTGCCTGCTCGGACTCAGGATTGGCTGCGTCCACGGCGGTGCGTGCCTTCTTCACAGCCGTGCGGGCCGCGGTACGGTAGACACGATTCTGAACCCGGCGCTTCTCGCTCTGGCGGACGCGCTTTTCGGCAGACTTGATATTCGGCATTGTGGTTCTATCCCTCTATTCCTGTCGTTGCCGCCGGTCTATTCCGTCTGTTCAACAGTAGACACCACGAGCGGCAGGTTGCTTTTGCTGGTCACAAGCAGTCAGTATAGCAGGCGGGGCGCACTTTGTCCAATGCAAAGGGTAGCCAAAATCATTGTTTCTGTCGCGCCAACTCGGTTTTGATCACGCCGTTCATCGCCTCTTCCAGATAGGGATAGGCCAGCCAGACCGAAGCAGCACCGAAAAGTGCGCCGGTAACCGTACGCAGCCACCAGTTGCTCATACGCAGCCCAAAGAGTTGGGTAAAACCGTCCAGCGCAATCGGTATGAGAAAGAGCAGATAGACTTTGACACTGGGCGCGCGCACCCGGCGACGAATCAGTGCGAAGATCAGCCCGGCCAACAGCACCGTCCCATAAATAGCAATATCCCGCTGACAGAGCGCGGTCTTGTAGCCGACAGTTGAATTGCCTGTGAATACCCGGCGTTCAAAAAGATTGCTGCCAGGCTTTACGCCATTGGCTTCCAAAACATTCAGACTGTAGAGCGGCTCTTCGCCAAAGAGGAAATAGCTACGCTCGGGCAATTGGTGGCAGGCAAAGGAATAGAGGGAATAGATCGCACGGGCCGGGCGCTGGTAGCCAGCCTCGACCAGCACAGGCGCGGCTAACGGCAAAAAGAGATAGACGCCCACAGCCAGATTGATCAGCAACAGCCAGTGGCGGGCAATGCCCAGCACAATGCCATCGGCGACACGGGCAACCGCGGAGGAAGTTTGCGTAGCCATTGGGTCAGGAGACCTCTGCGGGCAGGGACGACGCGGCCGCTTCCCGAATCCGGGCGCGCAATTGGCGCTGCGTGGTGGGGGAAGTCAACCGTATGGACAGTTCAGCACCGGCGGTATCGGCGGTTTCAATATCCACGACAGGGAAGGAGCCGGCGAGTTCCGCCAGCAATGGATCGCCCGCGTGCAGATGGCGTTTTTCGTAGACAAATCCCAGTTCACTTTGCAGGTCGAGCAGTTCAAAGTGAAAGGCATCGCACAGACCGCAGTCATCTTTGGAGTAGAGGAAAACGCGCATAGAACTCTTTCTAATTCGCCTGTATCTGCGTCACAAATTGGCCCAGTTGATCGCCTGTCAAGAGGCCGGTCCAGCGGGCGCTGACAATGCCCTGGCGGTCGATGAAAAGGGTGGTGGGCATAGTGCGCACGCCATACAACTTGCGCACCGCGCCAGCCTCGTCCACCAGCACCGGCATTGTCATCCCAAATTCCTCGGCAAAGGGCTGGATGGCTGCCAGCGATTCCTGGGTGTTGATTTCCAGCACCACCAAATCGGAATTTTGGTTGCTCATTGCCACCAGTTCGGGCATTTCGGCGCGACAGGGACCGCACCAGGTGGCCCAAAAGTTGACGATCACCGGCCTGCCCTGCAACGCGGCCAGGTCCCCGCCCCGGCCGTCCTCCCAGACAAAGGCGAAGTTGGGCGCAGGCTGTCCCACTGCCACGGCAACGGGCGAAGCATCCACCACCTGTGCCACCGGGAAACCCGCGCCCAGAGCAACGGGAAATTCAGCGGGGGTGATGGGCGAAAAGGCGAGGGGAGGGGTACTATCTCCTCCAACACAGGCAGCCAGAACCAGCACAGAGACGAGCCACAAAAAGCCAATCCGCAGGCGCTTCACATTTATCCTCTCGGCCAGAAAATTATCCACGACTGTCGGAAAGAGAAGCTCCGCTGAGATAGCCGATGTAGGCGGGAATCAGCGGCAGGACACAGGGGCTGATGAAGCTGATGATTCCGGCCAGAAAAGCCAAGGGCGCAGCGCCGAATACACCCGAAGAGAACGCGGCACTGACACCAAAGGTAGCGGTGATCCAATCCTCGATATCGAAGACCAGCTCATTCAGAAAGCCGAATTGGGTGGTCAGTGCAGCCAATTGATCGCTCCACAGCAGCCAGGCCACATAAATCAGAAAAATACCGCTGATGATACTGACGATATTGGCGTGGCGGTTCAGACGGCGCAGGAATACAGTGGCCCGGCTGAAGGCGGCACCGGTGATCAGAAAGGGCAGGCCCAGGCCCAGGCTGTAGATGGCGAGGAGGATTGCGCCCTGCCCAACGGTTGCACTGTCGCTGGCAAGAAAGAGGATACTGGCCAGAATCGGTCCCACACAGGGAACCCACCCGGCGCTGAAGCTGATGCCCATCAACGCGCTGCTGGCATAGCCCCAGCCCCGTTTGACGGTGTGCATTTCTGCGACCCGTCGTTCCGTGTACAGCAGGCCGTTGACAAAGCCCAATATATCCACCAGGGCCGTCATGGCCGGGTTGGCGGCCAGGCTGGGGTTGGACTGAATGGCATCGATAATACGGCGCACGACGCCCAGCGTGACCAGCCCAAAGATCACCAGCATCACCGCGCCAATTTTCTGGATGGCGGGCAAATAGGCATTCAGGCTCTGTCCCAGCAGCCCGGCAGCCGAGCCAAGCAGTGTGAATACAATGCCAAAACCCAGCACAAACGAGACCGCGTGCAGGAAAGTTGTCGAACGGGTTACCCGTTTTGGGCTGGAAACCGGGGTTTGGGGGATAGCGGCCTGGGTCATTGGGTGGTCCTTTTCGCCGTGGCTCAATACATTCAATAGGCTGTAAAATCTGGTATTACATTCCGACAGATGTACAGTCTATGCCAAAAGCCACGTGTATGAAGTAAATTCGCCTACGAAAGAAGGCAAACTGGAATTAGCGCAGCGTCAACAAAGTTTTTTTGGCGTAGAAGTTCGACTTTTCAGAAAAGTCGAACTTCTGTAGTCGAATAACTTTGTTTACAGTGTAATTAGCGCGATAAGTCATCGATGGCTGTGGCTCACTCACTTCTTACGCCGATCGGCCTGAAGCTGTTCTTCCAGCATCTGCACATCTTTCTCCAACGAACGCTGGCGCACCAGCATATAGACGACAAATGCACCCACGGAAAGCCACAAAATAATCAGAGCAGCGGCCAGATAGATCATTGGTAGAGTTCCTCTCGCAGGTCTTCGATTCGGGATTCCAGACCCAGTTGCCGCCAGCGGTGAAAGAAGAGAGCCAGGAAAAGAATCAGGAAACAGATGATGGAAATCATAAGAGTCTGTCCCATTGTCGCGCCGACGCTACCCACCACATCCCCGCCCTGGGATTCGGCGTTGCTCCCATTAAAAACGACCGGATGGATGGAACGAAAGATGCGGGCACTGTAATAGGTGAAGGGAACGCTCAGAAAGGCAAAGAGGGCGTAGATGGAAGCAAAACGGGCACGGGTATGCCGGTTGTCCATCCCATTGCGGAAGAGCATATAGGCCAGGTAAATCAGAATCGTGATGGTGGCCGTCGTCAGCCGGGGGTCCCACGTCCAATAGGTGTTCCAGGTGGGCTTGGCCCAAATTGAGCCGGTGACCATAATGCCGAAGGCAAAGAGCGTGCCCACTTCTACACCGGCCTGGGCAATCCGATCCCAGACCAGCGTGCGGCGCACCAGATAGCCCACACTGCCGACAACGGAAATGAGAAAGCCAAGCGTCGCGGTGATATTGCAGCCCATATGAAAATAGAAAATGCGTTGGGCGATCTGCTCGTCACCCGCCAGATTGGTGGCATCTTTGGCAAAGAGAAGACCGGCCCAAACCGCGACAACCATCGCCAGTCCCGCCAGCACATCCAGGGCAAGCAGGGGTGTGTACCAAGGGTCAGCTTTGCGTTGCAGTGAAGTCGTTGTCATGTTTGCTCCTTCAGATTCCATCCCAAATCAAATCGACGATCCAATAGGCAGCCACAAAAAAGATAGCATCGAAGACCACCAGAACCACCAGCCAGGAAACCAGCCCGCTGACTGGTCTGCCGTCCAGTATTCCCGCGGTCAGACCGACACCGGCCATAAAGACAGGAATCATCACCGGCAGCAGCAGCACCGGCAACATGGACTCTCTGGCCCGGCTGTTGGCCGTCAGCGCGGCGAAGAGAGTCCCCACCTCGCCATAGCCCAGCGTGCCCAGAAAGAGGCCCAGCAAAATCAGCGGCTGAAAAAGGTTTACATCGAACACTACCAGCAGCACGGGTAGAATGATAAGCACCATCAGAAAAAGATAGAGGAGATTGGAAAGCAATTTGCCAAAATAGATGGCGCTGGGTTCAACAGGGGCCAGAAGCAGGCCGGCCAGCGTATCCTTGTCCACCTCGGCCCCAAAGGAGCGGTGCAGCCCCAGCACACCGGCAAAGAGTATAACCACCCAGAGGATACCGGGGACAACCATGGACGATTTGGGAACCCGCAGATCAAAGGCCAGCCCAAAAATAATCACGGCCAGCAGTCCAAAGACGATCATTGTGGAGGCAACTTCTTTGGCCCGCGTCTCGGCGCGGATGTCCTTGGCCGCCACAGCCCACACCTTGCGAAGATAGGCACGCAGTCCGCCACCCGTGCGCATTTGCACTGGTCGGCCCAGCAGCCCTTCCAAAGATTCGTTGCTCATCGCTGCCCCAGCACGTCTGTGCCGTCTTCGATGACACCGTCCACCAGATGGTAGACCTGATCCGCCCAGCGCTCGGCCCGATCCCAATTGTGGGTGGTGACAAGCACGGCCCGTCCGCCCCGGCGCAATTGGTCGATGAGGCCGGTGAGCACAGCCACGCTTTCCTGATCCAGGCCGGTGTCCGGCTCATCCAGCAGCAGCACAGGCGGGTCATGGAGAATAGCCCGGCCAATTGCCAGACGCTGGATCATCCCCCGGCTGTAGGTGCGCACGGGGTCATAGCGCCGCCGCCACAGGTCCATCGCGGTCAGCACAGCTTCGATGCGGCTGTCCGGCTCCACAATATCGTACATCCGGGCAAAAAAGTGCAGATTTTCCAGCCCGCTCAAATTGTCGTAGACCAGTGGTTTGTGGCTGACCAGTCCCACATATCGGCGAATTTCGTGGCCCGCGGTGGTCAGAGGCACATTGCCCAGCCAGACTTCGCCCCGTTCGGGCGTATCCAGACCAGAGAGAATACGCAACAGTGTGGTCTTGCCTGCGCCGTTGGCCCCCAGCAGCGCAGCCACTTCACCGGCCTTTACCTCCAGCGACACACTGCGCAGGACAGGTTTGCGCCCGTAGCGCTGGGCGACATTCTGCACCCGGATGATTGTTCCCACCACTTCCGTCTCTGCTGCTTCTGTTTGTGCTCCTGCCATCGCGCCATTTCCAGCCGCCATTGCCACGCCTTTCCAGGCTGTCACACCTATTCACAGGCGGCCAGCATCGGTCTTTGATAGACCAAATTATACTGTATCCACAGGGGTTTGTGGAAACATTCACGATGTCCATAGGCTTTGGAAAGGGGGCGATGTGGGATGACTCAGGCAAGCCCGGGGGGGAGCAGGAAAGTTCCCTCTTCGTCCCGGGGAAAGTCGATGACCTGTTCGACGGCATTCCAATTCAGGGGGCCGTAGATGTGGGGATAGATGTCGCCACTGGATTCTTCCCAGCGCACAACCGGGGCAATACGCGCTTCGTCGATGCAGATGAGCACAAATGGGCCGGGTTTTGTCGCATAGTAGCGATTTGCTACTTCCACCAATAGCTTCGGCTCGGCAGTGCAATGAATAAACCCCTCTTCGGCCAATGTATCTGCTGCGTAGGGCTTGGCCTCATCCAGGGCGTCGTAGGCGTCTTGGGAAATAATGTGATATATCATTGCGCTGCTGTCGCTACACTCCCGACAAATGGATTGTGAATTCGCTCGTGACCGATGGTCGTTGCAGCCCCGTGTCCGGGGTAAACCGTGTAATCGTCGGGCAGGGTAAGAATTTGCGTGTGAATGCTGGCCAGCAGCGTGGGGCCATCGGCCAGGGGCAGATCGAAGCGGCCAATGCTGCCCTGAAAAAGCGTGTCGCCGCCAAAGACCAGACCCGATGAATGGTGGACAAATATCACGTGGCCCGGTGCGTGGCCGGGGGTAAAACGCACTTCGACCTCTTCCTCGCCAAATGTGATAATCTGGCCTGCCTCCAGAAATTCGTCCGGATCGTCGATGGGGTCAATGTGGCTGCTCAACCAAAGGCTGACCCGTTCCGGCGCGTCGCGCAGAATGGGCAGGTCGTCCCGGTGCAGATGAAAGGTGGCCCCTGTGGCCTGGCGAATGGGATCAACCGCCATCACGTGATCGAAATGGGCGTGGGTATTGATAATCTTTTCGATTGTCAGCCCCATCTTCTCCACTTCCTTCAAAATGGCCCGCGGATTATCGCCGGGGTCCACAATCACACCCCGGCCCGTAACATCACAGCTCAGGATATAGCAATTCTCTTCCAGCAGCCCCACAGTCAGACCCACAACAGACAATCCCATCCCACATTTCCTTCTCGGTGAGCGACTGGTTCAAACGTCGCAATCGTCGCATTCATCCTGGCAAAGCCAGCGGTTGCCCCATTCCGAAATCTCCCGGATAATAGGGGTCAATTCCTGTCCCATCTTTGTCAGACTGTATTCCACATGAGGGGGAATCGAGCTGATCTGCACCCGGCTGACCACGCCCTCGTCTTCCAACATTTTCAGGCGGCTGCTGAGGGTGCTGGGGTTGACGCCCCCCAACTCCTCCTGCAATTCGCAGAAGCGCTTGCAGCGCGAGTCCAGCAGGTGGTGGACGATCTGTAGCGTCCATTTTTGGCCGACAATACGCGCGGCCGATTCCACAGGGCAGACCTTCAATTCGGGAAGTGTCATCGATTGTTCGAGCATTGCATACATCCTGTTCTGCACAGCCGGAAGAAGTCTCTCCCGCAAGCCATTCTGTAAGTGTCCAACACTCTGACAAGTTAGCACTCACTACAACAAACATAGTACTACGACCATTCCCGAAAGTCAATTGGTGCGCCCAACAGGGTGTAATTCAGATTGGGGGCAACCGATTCCGGGAATCGATCAAACCTGGTGCGAATGCCTTGGATCGTCTGGTCGATTCCCGGAATCAGCATCTCATTCCCCAACTTACATTACACCCGCCCGACAGGTTGGAAATACATAGCGGGTGGCAGGCGTTTGAATACACCGGCCACCCGCTATATTAACCGCTATACAATCCAAAACCATACGGCCAGAAGCCAGGGGTTCGGCCCGGTGGTTTGGACTAAGGCTGGCTTGCCTTCAGGTTGTCAAAGAGGAAGAGCGCGGACTCACTGGCGTCTTCGGGATTGCCCGCCTCGAATCCATACCCGCCGCTGGTCGGTTCAACAGTCACGCTGTCCAGCAATTCGCCGTTGACATAGGCACTGATGGTGTCGCCTATGCAATCCAGCTGCAGCAGATTGACAGCACCTTCTGTGGTGTCAATGGCATCGCTTTCCGTCCAGTCAGCCAGAACATTTACATCCTCACCGGCAATCTCTCCGATGGTGAAGTCGCCAGCGGGGCTGACATCGGCATAGAAGTAGCCATCCTCTGTATAACGGCAGATCAACCCGGCATAGGCATTGGGATCGCCGGTCGACTGCACCACTTCAATTGCCAGACTGATGTCGGCATAGGATTCGTCATCCTGAACCACCCAGCGGTATACATTCGGTTCCACTGTGATCTGATACGCGTCGTCGGTATAGCCGTAATTGCCATCTTCGGCATCCACAGCCCAGCCGCTCTCCGGGTCCGAGAAGTCATCGGCCAGGATGACATCGCCACTGCCGCCCTGTGCTGCCCCACCACCCATCAAAGCAGCAGGGCTTTCCACTCGCACCAGCAGCGCGAAATCCCCGCCTTCGCCAAAGGCCCGAACACGCACTTCGTAGATGCCGGCGTCGGCCGCGGCCTGGCTGACAATCTCCGCTGATCCCAGCGAAGCACTGGAGAGATCGTGGACACGGGTTCCATTGGCGCTGAAGTGGACCACCGAAAGGTCCAGGTCCGCCGCTTCCTGGCTCACCAGCAGCACAGAGAGCAACTGTCCCGGCTCGTCAATAGCAAAGCCGTAGACAATAGAGCCGTCATCTTTGATCGTCTGCGAAATCAGTTGATTGGAATCAATCAGCCCTACACCTTCTACCACCTCGGCAGTCAACGTATAGTCAGCCGCACCGCTATAGCTGAGGACCTGCACAAAATAGGTCCCATCTGCCGGTGCAACCAGAATTATTTCTTCGTTGGGGCCAGTCGTTGCGCTGGACCACTGATCCAATGGCTGAGCCACGCCCGCGTGCAGGTCCAGGTCCGCATCTTCCTCTTCAGAGTTAAGGACGACCCGCACAAACGTGCCTGCTGCCACATCGTCCAGTCGGTAGTATTGCACCGCGCCATCTTCCAGCGTGCCTTCGGCTGGCTCATTCCATTCCAAAGCCACCATCGGTGCGCCGGGCACGCCTTCGGCACTCAGCGTGTAATCAACCGCCAGGCCATCGTAGCTGGTCACAACCACATAATAATCGCCAGGGAGCAGTGCGCCCGTAGATGCGGACTGTGAGCCATCATCCAGCACATCCGCATACGTATAGAAGTTGCCGTCCTCATACCGATCGACGATCGACATCGAGAGCTCGGCTTCGCTTTCCTCGCCTGGCGTCAGGACGACGGTCACGTCGTCATACACATCGTCCAGATGCAACTGGAAAATCTGCGTATCAGCATCAGCATCCAGGGTAGCTTCCAACGTATCATCCAGCGCCAGTCGCTCCGGGGCATCGGCCAGAAAAACAATCGCTGTAAAGTCCGAGCGACGCTCCCATGCATCCACAGTCAGGGTATAGGAGCCGCCCTCGCTGTAGAAGCGCACCATATCCAACTCTTCGCTGGATATGTACTTGGACACATTGCCGCCGCTGACGGAGACAGAGAAAGTATCACCCTCGCCCGCCTTGAAGTAGAGCAGGACTTCCTGAGGATAGCCGACATCGGGAATGTTGATGGTGGCATAGCGGGAATCGCTCACATCCGACTCGGCGTAGACACTGCCGGGATAGAGCTTGCCCGGCGACCGCTCGCTTTCGCTCATTGTGCCGATCATTCCCAGCATAAAGAAGCTGAGCAGCTCGTCGGCCTGGGCAGTCACTTCTACTGTATATTCGCCCGCAGCCAAAGTGATGGCGTCCATGGCCAATGGCCCCTCATAGACACTCTCTCCCTGCTCATCGTAGATGGCTGCTGTAAAGCTTTCCGCGGCATCGGGATCGTCCGGGCTAATCATATAATCCCCGTCTTCCGGCAAAAACAGGGCATAACTGTAGACATCCCCACTGGTTGCCGGCTGCTGCACATATTGTCCCAGCAGCAAAGGCATCGCTTCTTCCTGGGCACTGACTCTGTCCATTTCCCGGGCCAAGAGCGAACCGGGCACAACGGACAGACACAGGCCCACCAAAAGAAGAACCGATAGCCATTTTCGAATCTTAAATTGATGGCTGCTTTGTTGCGTCTGCATTGATACACCTCTCATTAAATTTTCATAGAGAAACGAAGATCACTATATTCGGTTATCCAAGGGGACACACGGCTGACAGACATACGAGGGCGTGCCGGTATGCTGCAGGGCACAAATGACAGGCGAAAGTGGAAGGCAGAGGAGCAGATTGCCAAACGGCTCCGAGTGAAGGCAAAAAGGGAATACCCCTTGACACCATTGAGTATAGCAGAGTCCGGCCCGGCGTCAAGATGCACAGCAAGCGCGCCGAAGCCATTGACCCACAGGCAAGGGCAGAATATCCGATTGCCGGTTGCGTTTAAACAGACACAGATAAACAGACACAGAAAATTCGCCATCCCATCGCCGTGACAGGTGGCACACAGGAGCCAAATCCCGGTGGTCGGTTGTCTACACGTGCTGATCTATGAGAATGGAATTGCCATCGGGATCAACAATCACAAGGCTGGCCGGACCAGTCGTGCTTTCATCGGCTTCCGACACCATCTCCACGCCCTGTGCTTTGAGCTGGCGCTGCACTTCCCGCACGTCTGTGAACTCCTCCAGCGGTTGGGCGTCCTGGCCCCAGCCGGGATTGAAAGTGAGAATATTGCCCTCAAACATCCCCTGAAAGAGTCCAATCGTATGTTCACCGTTCTTCAGAATCAGCCAATTCTGGGATTCGTCTCCGCCGAAAACGGTGAACCCCAACTTTTTATAAAAATTCTTGGAAGCCTGAATATCTTTTACTGACAGACTTATGGAAAAAGCGCCCAGTTCCATTTTTACCCCCTGTGAAATCTCAAACCGTTGCCACCAAAAAGAGCCGACGAAAAGGATAAAGCGTCCGCCCATCCGACTTGGCCGGATAGGCGACACGCAACCGCCGGGTATACTCGGCCACAAATGTCTCCCGCTCCTGACCTTCCAGACTGTTGAGAATAGGCCGCAGACCGGTCCCTTTTACCCATTCAAAAATGGGATCGTCCCCGACCAGCACCTGCATATACTCGGTTTCCCAGATGTCCAGGCTGCTGGTACGTCCTGCCAGCAGGTCGTAATAATCCCCCGCGTCCGCCACCCATTTGCGCGCCATCGACTGCCGTAATACCTCCGTCCCCAGCGGCTGACCTGCCACCCCTCCATCGGCCAGCGTGTCCCGCATCAGCCGGTGCGAAGGCATCCCCCAACTGAGAGGCATCTGCACAGCCAGACAGCCGCCCGCCGCCAGTGCCTCCCCCAATCGGGGAAAGAGCGTGGCGTGTCCATCCAGCCACTGCAATGTAGCGTTGGAATAGATCAGATCAGGCGGCACCGCGGGTGACCAGTTGTGGACATCCGCCTCCACCCATTCAATTCGGCTTGGCTCTTCCGCGGCCTGGGCCAGCATTTGGGGCGAGTTGTCCACGCCCACCACCTGTGCGCTCGGCCAGCGCTCGGCGATCAGACGGGTGATCTGCCCGCCGCCGCAGCCCAGATCATAAATCAGCCGGGGCGATTCCAACGGGACGCGGTCGAGGAGTTCCAGCGCGGGGCGCAGCCGGTGATCGGCGAATTTGAGATACTGCTGAGGGTCCCATTGGGTTCCCGCGGCCTGCCGCTGGTGATATTGGGTTGCCACAAATTTCCCTTTCCAAGCATATCCTGCGGTCTGTGCCAGCCTGCCCACAGCATCCACAGCTTCTCGGCACAATCTTCCGTCGGGCAGCAGCCGTTTGCTTCCGGTCACTTCTCAGGTGCGACGCACCCAAAGCCGGGATAGTTACCCATTCCGGTTTTGGGCGACCCAAGCATACCATTTCCTGTCCGCTTAGGCAGGCTCCGTGGGCGCGATGTGTTCACGGCAGATGAGTTGGGCTTCCGGCGCGGTGAGAATCTCATTTGTCAACCCGCAACAGAATTGTGTCTCATCCAGCGGGCGGTGATAGGTGCAGGTGCGACAGACCTCAAAACCAGTCAGCCCATTGACGTATTGCATTGTGCTCAGCAAATTCCGCAGGAGGTCTGTCATCTGCTGCGCTTCAGCCTCTCCCAATGCCTGACCGACTGCAACCAGCAGGTCTGGGGGCAAATGGGAAAAGATTTCCAGGCCCGATGCCGTCAACGCCAGATGGACCTGGCGTTTGTCCTGCTCGTCACCCCGCTTTTCCACATACCCCTTTTCCGCCAATATCTTCAAAGACTGCGAAACTGTGCCTTTTGTCAATTGCAGATAGTCGGTGACCCCCGCCGGGGTATCGCTGTAGCGGTTGCATATTCCCAAATAGTACAACATCCGGAGTTGGGCCGGTTGCAGGTTGTATTGGCGGGCCAGGTTCTGCTCCTGCGCCCGCACAAGACTATTGATACGTTCCAAATAACTATACATTTGATGGGTATCGGGTGGAGTGTTCATCAGATAATAGTATCGAATCAATACGGTATTGACAAATATGCAGAGGAAGTGCTAGAATTGATTTGGTATCGACTCGATACTAAAATCACACGAACACACGGAAAGGACATTCCCCAATGAAAAGAGAGCGATTCTACTTCTTGTCCCTTTTGCTGGGAACGGCGCTGTTGTTTGGCGGCTGTGCCCTGGGAACCCCCATCCCTCCCCCAGCCAACACCCCGGCAGTTCCAGAAGCGCCGGCCAATCCCGGCTTTGATGCCGCTGAATCGCCAGAGGTTGCACCGGCTTTTGACATTGTACACGCACAGGTGACGAAAGAGGATTCTTTTCTGGTCTTCCAATTGCTGGTGCAGAAAGACGCAGGCTCGATCATCCCCGCAGAAACAGGCCAGCTGGCCGGCGCGGCTGTAGAAAGCTATGTATGGCCAACTTCGCTGGATTCGTCGTCCGTGGGTTTTGATGCGGAGCAGGGAATCCTGGCCTTGGCTGTGACAGCCCACCCGGACTTCGACGACACGCCTCTGGTGGATGAGGACGGGGACGGCGACAAATCCAATGACGGTCGTCACTGGCACAACCACTGGGTTGTACTGGTAAAGGACGAGACGTGCGCGGGTGGCCTGAAAGTGCAAGATATTCCCGAAGGCGAACAGCCAACCCTACCAGCCACCTGGCCTGAGCTACCCCTTCTTATCGACAGCCCCAATTTCGATCTGGACCTGACCGATTCGCGGATCAGCGTGCATGTGCCCTACGAACCTTTCGCCAATCAGCCCTTCAACTACGACGGGGTGGCAGCCGGTCTGCAGGTGAATGCCAATCTTCACACTCCCCTGCTGTGCGTCTCCAATGTCCACGATATTGCATCCGGCGATCTGAGTTTGCCCGGTGCAATGGAATAAGAAAGGCTGATTCCGTCCACGCCAGTTGGCTGGTCCGGTTGCTGCCCGTCGGTCAGAATTTCCTCATCTGTTCGACGGACAATAGCTGGGCCAGCCGGGTGGTCCTGCCTCTATGCCTGTTGTAGACATAACCGGCAAGGAAAATATCCACAGATTGCCCAGGCACAGATTTATTCCTGTGTATTCGTTCCATCCGTGTTTATCAGCGTCCACCAGCGAATATTTTCGGCAGCAGCAAACGGTTGCCCCGCGCTCAAACCTTTCTTCGGCGAAGATAGAGGATGAGTGAGATCACAAAGCCCAATGCCAGCAAAAGTGCGCCGAGCGGGATGGTGAAAAAATAGAAGGCCCATCCGGCCTGTGCCCAGTCTTCGTCGCCCACGACGAAAGCCATAAAAAAGGGGAATGCATTCATCACAACTGTCACAACCAGAGCGATCAAAAACGGAAGCCACGTTTTCATTGCGATTGTTCACTTTACTGCTGAGAATGGGTTGAAATTCAAGCGAAGACAAGGTGTAGATAGCATACAACACCTGCCCTGCAAACCCCCTACGACCACTCACATTAAAATTACGAGTCGGCCAACACTTCATCAATCGCGCGCCGACCGATTCCAGCCAGCACCGGATTGGTTGTTCGGTAGTAGGGCAGGGCCATCAACCCCATAGACAGCGCCCAGCCTTTGCCCCGTGCCCACGTGTCGTCATCCACCTGCAACACATCCCGGAATGCCTGTCGGGTATCCGCGGAGAGATAGAGCCAGGCCGCCATCACATCGCAGGCCGGGTCGCCCACGCCCATACAGCCAAAATCGATGACCGCGGCCAGCCGCCCGCGGCGCGCCAACAGATTCCCCCCTTGCAGATCGCCGTGATGCCAGACCGGTGGGCCGGGCCAGGGCCGGGTGTGCAGGGAGGTTTCCCAGGCAGCGGTCAGGCCATCGGCGTCGTAGGTGTCGCGCAGGGCTACAATCGCTGTCCGTACTGCTGCGTCCCGCTCCGCCAGGGGGACACCCCGGCCCGCGGGCGCGCCGGTCGGGTCAATCCGCTGGATCGCGGCCACAAATTCTGCCAAATCCAGCGCGGCCTGGCGGGGATCGGCCACGCGTTCAGGGTTGGCAGTTTCACCTTCCAGCCAACGATAGACACCCCAGCGCCAGGGATAGCCGTGGCCCGGTTCGCCCAGAGCCAGCGGCTGCGGAATTGCCAGGGGCAGGTGGGGGGCAAGCCGCGGCAGCCAGCGCATTTCCTTTTCCACTTGCCCGGCAGCCCAGTGGATGCGGGGTAGACGCACCGCCAGTTCAGCGCCCAGGCGAAAGAGCGCATTGTCTGTGCCCGCGGAGGGAACAGGCGCAAGAGGCAGGTTGGCCCAATGGGGGAACTGGTCAGCCAAAAGCCGGGCCACAAGGGACGCTTCGATCATCACTTCATCCGCGTGCATTTTACCAGTCATTTGGCGAGCCGTCTGTTCAGAAACATAGCAAAGTCCGGGTTGTTGGGCGAATCTTCATTGGGCAAGGGGATACGGCTGGATTATGAATCAGAGAAAGAGGGATGTCAATTCGGGCCAAAGTTGGTTGTTGCGGGGATGGATGGCGTCTATAATAGCTTCAGCACAATAGCGGAAGGAAGATACCCCATCAACCACAGGAGTGAGACAATGGCCCCCACACCCAATATCCTCTGGATTTGCACAGACCAGCAGCGCTGGGACACCCTGGGCTGCTACGGCAACCCGTATGTGACGACGCCCCACATCGACCGGCTGGCCGCGTCGGGCGTGCGCTTTGCCAACGCCTTCTGCCAAAGCCCGGTCTGCACACCCAGCCGGGCCAGCTTTCTCACCGGGCGCTATCCCCGCACCACCCGCACCCGCCAGAACGGCCAGCACATCCCCAGCGATGAGGTGCTGGTTACCCGGCTGCTGACCGAGGCGGGCTATGTGGGCGGGCTGTCGGGCAAACTCCATCTCAGCCCGGCCAACCCGTCGGTGACCACCCACCGGGAACCCCGCATCGACGACGGCTACACGGAATTTTACTGGAGCCATACGCCCCTGCCCTCGGCCAACCTGACCACCGACGCGGGCGGCGCAGAGAGTCCGTGGAGCGGGGACGATTACACCCCCTGGCTACGCGAAAGAGGCGCGGCGTATACCCGCACGGCAGTGGATGGCAGCCCGTGGGTGCAGACGAGTGTCGCACCGGAATTGCACCAGACCACCTGGTGTGCGGAGATGGCGATTGATTTCATCCAGCGCCACGCAGAGAGCGACCAGCCCTGGTTTTTCTCGGTCAATCCCTTCGATCCCCACCACGCCTTCGATCCCCCCGCGGAATACTTGCAGCCCTATCTGGACCGGCTGGACGCAATCCCCCTGCCCGATTACACCCCCGGCGAGTTGGACGACAAACCAATTTTCCAGCGCCAGGACCACAACGGGGCCTACAACAATCCGGGGCTGTATCCCTTTGCCCGGATGAATGAGACGGATCACCGGCTGGTGCGGGCGGCCTATTGGGCGATGATCGACCTCATCGACGCCCAGGTGGGACGGATGCTGGACGCGCTGGAGCGCAGCGGCCAAACAGAGAACACAATTGTGATTTTTATGTCAGATCACGGGGAGATGTTGGGGGATCACGGGGTCTATCTGAAGGGGCCGCACTTCTACGAAGCAGCTATCCACGTGCCGTTGATTGTGGCCGGGCCGGGCATCCCCGCGGGGGGGACGAGCGAAGCACTGGTGGAGCTGACCGATCTCGCGCCCACACTGCTGGACGCGGCAGGGCTGGAGCGCCATGCGGGAATGCAGGGCCGCTCCCTCTGGCCGTTACTGACCGGCGACGCGCCCCTGGGCAGCTTCCGGGAAGACATCTACTGCGAATTCTACAATGCCCTCTCCGGTCACAAGAATCCCCAGGCCCACGCCACCTGTGTGCGCACAGAACGGCACAAAATCGCCGTATATCACGGCATCGGCGAAGGGGAATTGTACGATCTGGCGGCTGATCCGGGCGAAGTGGTCAACCGCTGGGACGACCCGGCCTACGCGGGGGTGAAGTCGGAGATGCTCGTGCGTCTCTGCGACCGGATGGCCCAGACGGTCGATCCGCTGCCGCCAAGAGTTGCGCCCTGGTAGATGAAAAGACCTGCCAGGTTTTTCAAAACCTGGCAGGTCTTTTGGCTCATGCGCGCCCCCAATTCGCCAGTGCTGTGCTGGCTTCCTTGCGCACACGCTCATCCGAATCGAACTGAGCCACTTCCTCAATTCGGGTTCGGATGCTTGCGCTCAGTCCCAGCCCGCACCTGTCCGGCTTGCACACGTCACAGGTGAGCGCGTGGACCGCGTGCCTTCGCACTTTACCCACGGGGTCGTCCAACACGGAGAGAATGTGGGGGATGAACGATTCGTCGGCCAGGTGATCCATCAGTTGCAGAGACCACCAGCGCACTTTGGGATTGGCGTGCTTCAGCCCCTGAATCAACGCCTCTTTTGCCCCTGGCTTCAGCGTCACTTTTGCCAGATCACGGGCATTGATGGCCCCCACCAGCAGAACAATCGCTTGGTTGCGTCTCGTTTTGTCGGCCAGCCGGTTGATCAGGTCTGCGTAGTCCAACGGCTCTTTCACTGTTCTTTCCCTATGAGTCTACTGCAAAAAGGTCAATTTCACCGCGGAGTCGCAGAGGGCGCGGAGGCAACGCGGCGAGATTCAGGAGAAAAACGCAGCGAACCTCCACGTTCCCCGCGGCTCCGCGGTGGGTTTAGAGGCTTTTTTGCAGTAGAGTCTTCCCTATACTTCCCTGAACGAGAAAAACGTCCATACCCGACACCCCCCTACGCCGCCGCCAGTGCTCCGTGCATGGATGCTTCCAGCTCCGCGCTGTGCTCGTCCCGAAACTGTTTGGTGTAGAGGTCGTAGTAGTGGCCCCGCAGGCGGATCAGTTCGGCATGGGTCCCCATTTCCGAAACGCCGCCGTTCTCGATGACCAGAATGCGGTCGGCCTGTTTGATGGTGGAGAGGCGGTGGGCGATGATAAAGCTTGTCCTGCCTTCCATCAGTTTTTCCATCGCCTGCTGGATCAATGCCTCGGCCAGAGTATCCACCGAACTGGTGGCCTCGTCCATCACAAAGATTTCCGGATTGCTCAGCACCGCGCGAGCCAAGCTCAGCAACTGCTTTTGCCCGACAGAGAGCAGCACACCGCCTTCGCCCACCTCCGCTTCGTAGCCATCTTCCAACTCCAGAATAAAGTCGTGCGCGCCAGCCATCTGCGCCGCAGCTTCGATCTCCGCATCGCTGGCATCCAGGCGTCCGTAGCGCAGGTTCTCCCGAATGGTCCCGGAGAAGAGATGGGGCGTCTGGAGCACCATCCCAATCCGCGAGTGGATGCCGTGCAGGGTCAGGTCCCGATAGTCCGTGCCGTTGAAGAGAATGCGCCCGCCCCGAGGCTCGAAGAAGCGGCAGACAAGATTGACCAGTGTGGACTTGCCCGCGCCCGTCGGCCCCACCAGGGCAATTGTCTCGCCCTGGCGGATGTGCAGGTTGAACTTCTCCAGCACTGGCTTGTCGTCCTCATAGGCAAAGTCCACATTCTCAAAGACGATATCGCCCCGAATCGTGCCCGGATCCACCGCGCCTTCTCTGTCCTGAATCTCCGGCACAGCGTCAATGAGCGAGAATATCCGCTCGCCGGAGGCGATGGCCTGTTGCATCTCCGCATAGACCCGGGCCATTTCCTGGATGGGAAAGAGCATAAAGGTAATATAGGAGATGAAGGCCTGAATACCGCCGATAGTCATCGAACCGGTCTGGAATTGCCAGCCGCCATACCAGATGATACTGCCTACACCCAGCGCGCTGATGAGCTGCACTGTGGGCAGAAAGAGAGCGGAGAGCCAGGCCGCCCGAAACGCGGCCTTGTACATCTGGCCGGTCAGATCACCGAACTCGTCCAGATTTTCCTCTTCCCGGCGCAGGCTTTTGATAACCCGCACGCCTGTGATGCCCTCGTTGTACGAGCCAGTCACTTTGGAATTCATCTTGCGCACCTGGCGATATTCCACCAGAATCTTCTTTTTGAAGAGCGCGGCCACCACCAGTAGAGCGGGAATAATCAGGGCCACAATCGCACCCATCCGCCAGTTGATATAGAGCATAAAACCCATGGCCGCCAGAATATTGACAACACCCCACACTGTGTCCAGAAAACCCCAGGAGACCAGTTCACCTACCCGCCCCACGTCCGACGTCAGCCGGGACATCAGCCAGCCCACGGGGGTCTGGTTGAAGTAGGAGAGGGAAAGCCCCTGCAAGCGATTGAACATCTTTTTGCGCAGATCGTACTGCACCCGTTCACCCAATCGGGCCGCGCAGGTGATAAAGCCGAAGACCAGCCCGCCCTGGACCACCATCAGCGTTGTATATTGGGCGATAATCCGCCAGAGGGTTTCTGTGTCGCCGGCCAGGATGCCGTCGTCGATAATCAGTTTGCTTAAGTATGTGAAGTAGGACTCCAACACCGCCAGCAACAGAATGCAGACCAGATAGCCAACCATCAGCGGCCAATGAAGCAGGCCCTGCTTGGCAATCCGTACAACTGTCTGCCCGTTGAACTGGGTGTCGAACTCCTCCTCCTCGAAATGTTCTTGATCTGACATTGCGTCAAACTCCTGTAGAGAGCTATTGTACTGTACACATTCATTCGTTCTTTGGTCAGAAATGTCATGCGTGAAACAGGTTACGATCTCACGCTTCACGCATCACATTTGTCTATCCCACTACTACGGCCCCGTTCGCGCCGCCAGACCCCGCGGCTGTGTCAGACAGCCGCTTGTCCGTGGCGTCCACCACCTCGGCGATCTCCCGCTCCAGATCTTCTTCGATGCGGGCTTGCAGATCGTAGACCCGGCGATAGATGCCCTCCTGGGCCAGCAATTCGTCGTGGGTTCCCCGCTGGACAATGCGGCCCTGATCCATCACCAGAATCTGGTCGGCCTCCATCACACTCTGCACCCGATGGGCAATGATGAAAGTCGTGCGGTTGTGCATCAAACGCCGCAGCGCGCCGCGGATGGCCGCGTCGGTCTCCGTATCCACACTGGAGGTGGCGTCGTCCAGAATCAGAATGGACGGGTCTTTGAGCAGCGTGCGGGCAATTGTCACCCGCTGCTTCTGCCCACCGGAAAGAGTGACGCCCCGCTCGCCCACCATTGTGTTGTAGCCGTTGGGAAAGCTGAGAATCACGTCGTGGACCGCGGCCGCGCGCGCGGCCGCCTCCACTTCTTCGTCGCTCACATCCCGGCCCACCCCATAGGTGATATTGCCCCGGATGGTTGTGGAGAAGAGGAACGGCTCCTGCTGCACAATCCCGATCTGCGCCCGCAGTCCATCCCGCGCGATCTCCCGCAGTTCGATGCCGTCCAGGGTGATGCTGCCATCCGTGTAGTCGTAGAAACGGGGCAGCAGATTGACCAGCGATGTCTTCCCGGAACCGGTCGCGCCCAGCAGGCCGATCACCTGGCCTGGCTTGGCGTGGAGGGAGATATTTTGCAGCACCCATTCCCGATCCGAGGAAGGAATGTGGGCAGGCTGAGCCGACGCGCCATTTGTGGTGGCCTTCCCTTCTTCGGGCCTGGTGGCAATGGCCTTCTCCCGATCTGCGGCGCTGGCGGGCACGGCATAGCGGAAGTTCACGTCGTCAAAGCGTACATCGCCGACCAGCCGTTCGGTCAGGTGATGCGTGCCCTGCCCCAGCGGTTCCCGCTGCTGGCGGATGATCTGCTGCAGGCGTTCCAGTGAGACGACGCCGGTGGAGATATTTGCCACCAGCCGTCCCAGCCCGCGGATGGGCCAGATGACATTGATGACCAGTCCCGCATACGCCAGGTATGTCCCCACAGTAATGTCGCCGTTGATGGCAGCCAGCGCCCCCAGATAGAAGGCAAGCAGCATTTGCAGGCCGCTGATCACATCCGTTGTCGGCCAGAAGGTGGCATGCAGGTTGGCCAGTTCCTTGCCCCGCTCATACTTCTGCCAGTTCTCCGTTTCAAAGCGGTCGATTTCAAACTCCTGGCGGGCAAAGGCTTTCACCACCCGCACACCAGTCAGATTCTCCTGCAGTCGGCTGGAAACCTTCGCTTCCTGGTTCTGATAGGATTCATAGGTCTTTTCCATCTTCTTGAAAAAGTAGATAGAAGCAGCCACAATCAAGGGAATGACAATCACCGAATAGAGGGCCAGACGCACATCCAACAGGAGCAGCCCCGCGAAGTTGACGAGAAAGAGCAGGGTGATACGCCCGACACCGATTAGCTGGTCCTGATAGAGACGCCGGATGGTGTCCACGTCCGATGTGGCCCGGCTGATAAGATCACCCGTCTGCATCCGGTCGTGATAGGTGAAGGTCAATCGTTGCAAATGGTCGTAGATATAGTTGCGCAGCCGGCGCACAATCCCTTCTGATGTCTGCGCGGCCAGCCGCCCGGTGAGATAGGTAAACAGCCCCTGGAAGAGAGCCAGACCGATAAATCCCAGGGCCACCCAGGGGATCAGCCATTGCTGCCCCTCCACTTGCAGCACATCGTCGATGAAATAGCGCAACAGATAGGCCACCCCTGTGCGCCCCAGCGCGGCCATCCCCGCGGCCACAGCAGCAATCAGATAGATGCCCCGATAGCCGCTAAGCATTCGCCAGAGGGCTTTGGTTTTGCTCTCGACGAGAATATTCTGTAGGTCATAGGTTGTTCGTATGGAATTTTCTTGCATTTTCTCACGCTCGCCAGATCTTGTTGAGTTCGATATTTTACGCGGCACAGTACTTGCTGGATCCATGGGCAGCCTCTTTCTGAACGGGGCGCGGTTCAATTGGGATGCTACACACCAGATGATCGGTACGCGGACAAACAAAAAAAGCCACGGGTGTTCCCGTGACTTTTGGACGCAGAGCAACCTCTGCCCAAATAAAAAAGCCACGGGCTTATGCACCGTGACTCTGGCCGCTTGTGGAAGAGACTCAACCATCTCCTCGCGAGTGGATCACCGATGCATATCCTCTTTGTTGGTTCCGGCGGGGGCAACCCCAGCCCAGATACGGTTCATCATCAACATTGCAACGGTTTCCTTTCTTACTGCAAATAGTCTATCGACTGCGCCACTATATCACACGTTGGATTGGTAGTCAACTTACAAAACTGGAAAAAATCGCCGAGGATTTTGCGCGGTTCGACAACTCCGCGGGTGGATGCGCAAGATTTGCCTACCGCTGCCAATTTCTGATGCCCTTTGCCGAACTCAGCCCGCAGGAGAATCCCCTGTGGGTGCGTCCCCGATTGGGGGTGCGGTGGCTGATTCCGGGAATCGACCAAACCAATTATCAATACCAAAGATCGCCTGGCCGATTCCCGGAATCGGTATCCCCATTTCTGAGATGCACCCATCCCCTGCCTGCCTCTTGCGCGTGCCATCCTCATACGCTACACTGACTCAGCCCGATTGATTTTTGTGAACCCCTCGGGTCTCTTTGCGTTGTGGAGAGAGCATTTATATTGAATAAAAACCAGAAACCCGAACCCTTCAGGAGGATTGCAATGGCAGATTTCACAGGCAAGGCAGTAATTGTGACTGGCGGAGGCAAGGGCATTGGCCGGGCCATCAGTCTGGCCTTTGCCAGTGCTGGTGCAAATGTGCTCTGCGCGGATGTGGACGACCCCGCCGGTCAGGAAGTGGTGGACGCGGCCAGCGGCGCGCCGGGCACAATCGTCTATCAACACGCGGATGTGGCAACCTCCGCCGCCTGTCAAGGACTGGTAGAGAAGGCTGTCGGGTTGTGGGGCGGGGTGGATATACTGATCAACAATGTAGGCATCCAGCCCCTGGACAGCTATCTGCCCGCCCACGAGCTGCCCGAAGAGATGTGGGACCGCATTATTAACGTCAATCTCAAAAGCGGCTTTCTGATGACGAAATATGCCGCGCCCGTGATGAAAAAACGGGACGGCGGTGTGATTATCAACACCGCCAGCGTCCAAGGGCTGCAATCGGCCCAGAACATCCCGGCCTACGCGGCCAGCAAGGGCGGAATGCTCTCCCTCACCCGTCAACTGGCCCTGGACTATGCACAGGACAATATCCGGGTGCTGGCCGTCAATCCCGGCACAATCGAAACGCCCCTGGCCGCGGCAGGCACAGGCAACGACTACGCAAAGCTGCGCCAGGAAGGCGCCAAAGCCCATCCCCTGGGACGCATCGGTAAGCCGGAAGAGGTCGCATCGGTTGTCCTCTTCCTGGCCAGCGACGGCGCTTCGTTTATGACCGGCGAATACGTCAATGTGGATGGCGGCCTGATGGCAAAAGGCGCGTGGGCGGAGTAGAAGAGGGATTGGAGATTGGGTAGCGATGACGCGGTCCGTCACCACGAAATAACTGACACCCAATACCTGCTATCAAATCAACGAGCATCAGAGGAGTGAAGGCCGTGAACCGACAAAACTACAGCAGCGGGACCGCCTGGGAAGAGATGGCGGGCTACAGCCGGGCCGTGCGCGTGGGCGATCGGATTCTCGTCTCCGGCACAACCGCCACGGACGAAAACGGGCAATTGGTGGGCGGCGACGACCCCGCGGCCCAGACCCGCTACGCCATCCAGAAAATCGAGCGGGCCATCCGCGCCCTGGGCGGCGAACTGAGCGATGTGGTGCGCACCCGGGTCTTCGTCAGCAACATTGACAATTGGGAGCCAGTGGCCCGCACCCACGGCGAACTCTTTGGCGCTATCCGACCGGTCAACTCACTGGTGGAGGCCCGACTGGTGGGTCCCCAATATCTGGTGGAAGTGGAAGCAGAAGCCGTAGTCACAAAATCGGCGTAAGTCACCCTTTCCCCTATGCCAGTTGAAACGTGAAGCGTGAGAGCAGACGTTCTCTCTCACGCTTCACGTTTCCTTTTTCACGGAGCAACTCGATGAAATTCAGCCTTCGCCTCAACAACGACCTCCCGGCCGCGGCGTATATCCCCCTGGCCCAGGCCGCGGAAGCCGCGGGGTTCGACCAGTTCTGGGTGAGCAACGATCTCTTTCTGCGCAGCGACATCCCGATTCTGACGGCCGTAGCCCTGGCGACCCAACGCATCCACGTGGGCACGGGCATCCTCAATCCCTACACCATCCACCCGGCAGAGATGGCCATGCTGGCCGCCACAATGGACGAAATCAGCGGCAACCGCTTTCTGCTGGGAATCGCCGCGGGCGCGGGGGATTTTCTGGAATGGGTCGGGCTGGAACAGACGCGTCCCCTGGCCGCCATGCGCGAGACAATCCAGGCTGTGCGGGCGCTGCTGGCCGGAGAGCGGGTGGCGTTGGCCGGCCGCTATCTGCGCTGGAACGAAGAAGCCTATCTGCGCTTTCCCGCGCCGAGAATCACGCCCATCTATCTGGGCGCAATGGGACCAAAGATGCTGGCCCTGGCCGGGGAACAGGCCGACGGCGTGCTGCCCCTGCTCTTTCCGCCCGAACACTACTTCAACGTTCAGCCCCTTCTGGACGCGGGGATCGC
The DNA here is from genome assembly GCA_019637685.1 of Caldilineaceae bacterium. Taxonomy (GTDB): domain Bacteria; phylum Chloroflexota; class Anaerolineae; order Caldilineales; family Caldilineaceae; genus JACQGT01. Next base: position 198,285 of record JAHBVF010000007.1, read on the forward strand.
AATTCGCAACTCGCAACTCGCCCCTCTCGACTTCGCCGCCTGCATTTGGGTATCCCTGGCCGAAGATCGAGCCGCGGCCCGGCGGGTGCTGGCCCAGAAGATCGCCTATTACGGCCAGTCGCTGGGGCCGCTGATTCTGTCACAGTTGGGATTGGCGCGGGAAGATTTTGCGGAAATTGAGCAAGCCATGCACGTGGGGAAAAATGAGGAGAAGGCCATCGGGCTGGTGGATGAACGGATGCTGCGTATCGGCATTGTGGGCGGGCCGGGGGATGTCATCGAACGGCTGGAGCCGCTGGTGGCCGCGGGAGCAACCCATCTCAGCTTTGGCCCGCCCCTGGGGCCAGACCCACTGGTGGCCGTAGGACTGCTGGGGCAAGTCATCCGGCACTTTCAAAACGGGTGAGGAAGCAAAGGCCCATTCATCACCTCCACTCCCTCACCCGTTCCGACTGCAAATCCTACTCGAAGGTCACCTGACCAGTCGCACCGTCATAGCTCCCCACCTGCTCAAAGCCACTCTTGTCCGCATTCACAGTATAGACGCCGTAGTTCACCACCGCCTGATCGCCGTTTTCGTCCAGATAGGTCTGGACTGCGGTGCCGATGTAGTGGTTGGCAATGAAGGGCAGCATCGATTTCACTGCTTTCCCATTGTTGCCTGCGGCCAGCATCGAGAGCATAGCCACATTGGCCGCGTCGTAGGCGTAGTTGGTGAAGGGGCCAGGGGCCTGGCCGTACTTGGCCGTGAAATCGTCGACGAAAGGCTGGGTGTTGGGAGTGCTGCTCTCGGCAAAGGAGACCGACACAAAATTGGCCGCGGCCAGCAGGTCGGCGTGGGCCGGGTCGGCCAGAATATCCGGCGTCGCCAGATTTTCCACCCCCATCCAATCCACGGCTTTCAGATTGGCATCGGTCAAGGCCAGTTGCAACACCTTTTGGCCGTCGCCCAGAAAGCAGATGCAAAAGAAGGCGGTGCTGTCATCTGCGCCCATAGCCGCGATTTCGCTGCTGACCTTGGAAACCTCACTGGAGAGATCCGTTGGTTCGGGTGCATAGCCCACCGAAACCACATTGCCGCCGAAATTGGATTCAAAAACCGAGGCCATTCCATTGCCAAAGGGATCGTCCACGTGGAGAACCACCACATTTTCATAGCCTCGGGCCTTGGCGATCTGGCTGAATGCCTGACCCGCGAAGGTATCCGGCGGATACATCACCCGAAAGATATAATCGCCGGGAATGCCGCCAGCAGGCCCGCTGGATGCCGGCGCGACGAGGACAATATTGTTGTCATCGGCGAATTGCTTGGCGCCCAGCACTTCCCCAGTGGTGAGGGGGCCGACGATCACCTGTGCGCCGCTGGTCTGCACAACCGTCTGCACAGCTTTGGCCGCGCCGTCCGGTGTGTTTTCCGAGTCTGCGCTGGCAGTGGTAAAGTGGATGGGTGAACCGGCCGCGGCCAGTTCCGCGTTCATCTGCTCGACGGCCAGCTCAATGCCCCGCTGGAAGTCTGTGCCAAACGCGCCCAGCGAGCCGGTGAAGGGCTGGACAACGCCCAGAACGTAATTGGTATTCGTCGAAACAGACGCGTCCGATGTCTGGGGCGGCGGGGGCTGCACCTGGCAGGCAGCCAGGGCAAAGAGGAGCACAAAAGAGAGCGATAATACTTTCTGCATCATACAATTTCCTCCGGGAATAGGTGGGAGACAAAATACATTTCTTGCGCGGGGAAGTGGCTCAACTATACACCAGCCAACCGGACCGCGCAACAAATTCAAAAGCCACACAAGCAAAGGCAAATATCCAATGATCATCGACACACATACCCATTTCTACGATCCCTATCGCCCGGAAGGGGTGCCCTGGCCGTCCCCCAGCAACAAACTGCTCTATCGCACGGTTCTGCCCGAACATCTGAAACCCCTGGCTGTGGCCGAAGGGGTGACAGGCACGGTTGTGGTGGAGGCCAGCCGCTGGCTGGAGGACAACCAATGGATTTTGGACCTGGCGCAGAACGATCCCTTTATTGTGGGTTTTGTCAGTGGGGTTGTGCCCAACCAGCCCAGCTTTCCCACAGAACTGGCCCGATTCGCGGCCAGCCCTCTTTTTCGGGGCATCCGCGTGGGTGGCAACGCTCTGGTCGATGGGGAGCAGGGCACTTTCCTGGACGATATGGCGCTGCTGGCGGCGCGGGACCTTTCGCTGGATGTGCTGGTGGGTGATCCCAGCCATTTCGCAGGGCTATTCGCCCTGGCCGAGCGCGTCCCCGATCTGCGCATTGTCATCAATCACGTGGGCAATATGAAAATTGATGGCACGGCTCTCACGCCCGATTGGTCAGAACGCTTTCGGAAAGCCGCCACCCATCCGAATGTGTACATGAAAGTCTCTGGCCTGCTGGAAAACAGCACAGTGCAGCCCGCGCCGACGGATGTTGACTTCTATCGCCCGCTGCTGGATTGCCTGTGGGATGCGTTCGGCGAGGAGCGGCTGATCTTCGGCAGCAATTGGCCGGTCTGCGAGCAGGCGGGAACCTATGCCGGGTGCGTCTCGATTGTGCGCAGCTATTTTGGGGAAAAAGGCGAGGAAGCGTCGGCCAACTATTTCTGGCGTAACGCCAAACGGGTGTACAAGTGGATTGAGCGGATGTAAACCGGAAGGTTTTGGAACGCAGATTTACGCGGATACACACGGGTTTTATCCGTGTGCATCCGTCCCATCCGTGTACACCCGCGTCCGTTTTTGCGCCATCACGCCCCCCGCAGCCGGGCTTTGAGCGTATCCCAGCGGGTCGTCTGCAATTCCTGAGGAGTGGGCGCGGTTTCTTCGTCCAGTGCAAAGAGAATATTCAACCGGTCGCCTTCGTATTTGGCGCCGGCGATCTCCAGACGGGCCAGGCCGATGGGCAGACTGATATTGCGCTTCCAATTGCCAATGTGGACAATCAGTTCGTCCACGACACTGCGGTGTAGTTTTACCTCTTCCTTCTCCACCATCGGCAGAGCCAGACTCAGCACGTAGTGTCCGTCCTGCTGGAACACCTGCTGGGGACGTCCACTATAAAATGTCTGGGTGGGATCGCCCGCTCCACCCCTCTCCAACACATCCCCAAAAACAGTGGACGCGGTCAGACGCAGCATCTCCACGCCCATTACCTCTTGGCCAAACATGGGCACGCGGAAGATGGGCAGGGGCTGGAAGGCTTCTTCAACAAAGCGCAAATTTTCCTGTTGGGCCGCGGTCCACTGGTCGAAATACCCGCCGGTTAGCTCTGTGGGAAAGATACGGTTGCAGATGACCGCGTCCACCGCATATCCGTACAGATTGAGATAGGTGTAGGCGCGTTGGGCCTCTTTGATGACCATTTTTTCCGGATTGAGGACGAGGCGCATACTGCTCACCGCGCTATCACCCAGCAGTTTGCTGGTGCGCTCCAGCACTACCACCAAATCCTCAATGCTCTCAAAAACGTCGTCCCCCGGCAGAGGCATATCGCTGAAGGCTTTCATCACCGGTCGAGCAATCTGAATTGTTTTGCGCTGAAAAGGAAAGATTTTTTCGATGTACCAGCGGGCCATCTCCGGGAAGCTGAGCAGTTGCAGGGTAGAGCCAGTGGGCGCGGCATCGATGACAATTACGTCATACTCTCCACACTCGGCCAGATGGGTGATCTGCATCAAACTTGCCAGCTCTTCCATCCCCGGCAGGACGGATGTCTCTTCAGCCACCAACGCGTCCATACCCCGCCAGGCAAAAATCACGTTCAGATAGCTCTGCACCCGTCCCCAATATTTGTCCATTTGATGGAGCAGATCGATCTCTTGCCCCCACAGGTTTGGGGCCAGAAGTTTCAGTTCGCTGCCGATACGGGTGTCGAAGCTGTCGCCCAGACTGTGGGCCGGGTCGGTGCTGACAACAATCGTCCGGTAGCCTAATTCTGCACAGCGCAGGGCAGTAGCAGCGCTCAAGCTGGTCTTGCCCACGCCCCCTTTGCCGGTGTATAAAATAATTCGCATAAAAAGTTACTCTGCCTTCCAATGCCTATAAGGAAATTCTGAGATGCGGGCAGACAAATCCGCCCCGCGCCGGTGTTGGAAATCTGTGCTTCCCGCTTCCTTTGCCCTATGCTTCAGGAATGGCTGCAAAGAAGACCGGGCGCACTCTCTGGCAGGACAAGAGAAGTGCGCCCGGTCTGTGTTTTATAACGGGCTTCCAGATCAAAATCGTACTACGACGCTGTGACCGGCAGATCTGTCGGTGCGCCGGTCACCAATTCGCCAAAAATCCACGAGCCGCTGTCCAACTTCAGCCAGTCGCCTGCCTCGTTGCGGCCCACAATTGTCAGGGCAGTTCCGGCAGTAATCGACCCAACCAGATCAAAGGTTGTGCCAGGGCCGCTGCGCAAATTGGCGTCTACGCTTGTGGTCGCTGTGCCTGTGGCTGGGCTGGCTGTTGCCGGTGTTGTGCCATCAGTGCTGGCGGGTTCACCCGCCGCAGGTGTGGTCGGGCTGGTGTCTCCGGTTGTATCGGTTGTTGTTTCGGGTACAACAGGCAGATCCGTTGGCGCATTGTCTACCAGTTCGGCGAATATCCACGAACCACTTGCCAGTTTGAACCAATCGCCGGCTGCGTTCTTGCCGACCAGAGAGAGTGCGTCGCCCGGCTGGGCAGTGCCGGTGATGGCGGCAGTGGTGTTGGGAGCCGCCCGCAGATTGGCCAGAATGTTGGCTGTGGGCGTGCCAGAACTCGCCGAAGGCGTCGCCGGCGCGCTGACAGCAGGTGTGCTGCCCACACGCGTTCCATCCGCGTTGACCTCAGGAACATCGGGGACACTGACTAATAATTCGCCAAAAATCCACGAGCCACTGTCCAACAGATACCAATTGTCTGTGGCAAATTTGCCAACCACCAGCACTTCGCTGCCAAAATTGGCACCGTCCACGCGATCAAAGGTCCCACCCGGGCCAGAGCGCAGATTGGCGTCGGCATTCACCTGGACGGCAACCGGCGTAACGGGTGTGGCCACCTCCGCGGGATCGGATGTGGCCGGCGTCGCTTCGGGTGTTACATCGGGTGTGGGCAACAAAACAGGGACCGGCGGCTTGCTCGCCAATGACTCGCCCGGTATCCAATTCCCATTCTCCAGTTGGAACCACTCACCGCTTTCGTCCTGGCCGGATATGAGAATCGTAGCGCCCGCGTCTACCAGACCGACCGCGTCAAATTCTGCGCCAGGTCCTGTGCGCAGTTCGGCCTGGCCGCGGACAGCCACAGGAATAGAGACTGTCGGAAGCTGAGTCACACTGTCAGCGGTAGGTGTGGGTTCGGGCAGAGGGGTCTCAGTTGGCAAGGGCAAGGGCGTCGGTGTAGGCGGAACCGCTGTCGCAGTGGGTTCTATCACCGGCACAGGGGTGGCTGTCTCCATCGTCACAAGAGGTTCATTCCCTCCCGTGGCGGGCTGTGTGGCTCCCGGGTTCAACACAGTGATCAGGCTTCCCATACCCAATTGGTCGAGCCGCGCCTGGATGGACTCGGGAACAAATTGAGCCAGGCTCCCGGAGAGGGCCAAATAGGGGATGCCAATGATTAGGGAGAGCCAAAAGATGCTTACAAGCACCGCCAGAACCTTCTTCATTCGTCCCACCTTTCCCCGGAATATTTTAACGACCGTTAGCCAGCAGCAGAACCCTTCTCAAAAAAGCCCTACAGACTACATTGATGAATGATAAAAGTGTAACACAGGATATTGCGGACTACAATTGACGATACACAGTAAGGAAAGAGAAAAAAAAAATGGGTTTCTACGCGAATACAAACGATTTGATAATCCTACCTTAATCTTTTTCCAATAGTTTTCCGGTATACTGATCGTATGCCAAAACTATTCTCCATAGCAAGAGGCCCTGCCGGGGATGCGCTGTCCTCAGATATTGAAACTGAGGCATTCCTAAATGTGGTCAGCCAATGGGTAGAAACAGGGGCCTTGCTGTGGAAAGACATTTCTGAGAGTACAGAAAAAAGGTCGGGATGGCGGGTTTTGAATCTGGAAGGCAAGACTTGGACATCCGAAATCCAATTTGGTCATTCTTGTCAAACCATGTACACTTATTGCAATGGTTTTGAACACAAATGCACAGGAAAACCAATCGAAATCTGTTTCGACATATTTGCACTGTACTATCCTGAGTGGTCACCATCCAGCCATTGAGCGGAAGGGAAGAGAGTATTATGACGTATGAAAACATATTTCAGCGTTCTTCGACTCAGCGTCAAAGCAACGGTTTCGGAACAATAAATTTGCCACAGACGCTGATTGACCTGAGCAATGATGACCCGGTATTCAACCGGCATTTGCATATACGCACCTATAAACGCGGCGAAATCATTGCCGATGCCGAGAGCCTTCAGCACCAGATGTTCGTTTTGATGAAAGGCCGAGCCTATCTGGTCTGCACAAATAACGAGGGACGGCGTCTGGTTATTGCCACACTGGAGGCGGGCGCAGTCTTTGGGGAAGGCGCGCTGAACAATCCAGGAGAGGCCAATGCCTTTGCCGAAGCAGCCGAGGATGTAACTGTCTGGAGTATTCCTGCTGCCGAAGCAAGGGATATGACGATTCAGTACCCGATCCTCGGCTGGGGCATGTTGCAGACCTATGGACGCAGACTCTATCAGGTGGAAAACAGCCTGGAGGACGTGGCCTACAAAAAGTTGCCCGAACGGTTGGCTGCTTTGTTGGTCAAACTGGGAGAGCCGTCCGATGGATCGATCCAGGGCGTCAGCCACCAGGCCCTGGCGGATCGGCTAGGAACCTACCGGGAAACGGTCAGCGCGATATTGCGCGACTTCAAACGCCAGGAACTTGTCACTCTGGGCTATCGCCGCATTGAGTTGCTCGACATCGAAACCCTGAAGGATATAGCTGGCATCTGGGACTGGTAACACCGGCCCAGACTGTAGGCCGGCCCAGTTTGCAGAAATTAGAGCAGAGGCAGGGGCAGTTTTTGCCCCTTGCCCTGCTTTATTCTGCGAAACTGGTGTACAAATTGCGGAATTCGCGAAATTGCGTTGTTTTTTAATGTTTCTACAGTTGACGTATACAAAGTAAATTGCTATAATACTCGCTAACACACGTAATCCCACCTCGCTTACGGATTTGACTCCCGAACAGTTCTGATAGAAATTGTCGTTGCCAGTCTTTGATGCTGTGGCTCAAGCGTGCGTAAAAGCGGCGTTTGCTCCAGAGAGTAAGTACGACAGAGCATATCTGAACTCCCACCGGTTGTTGTCTCCAGTTAATCTTCCTGGCGAGAGCGAACCCTGAACACGGGCGAATATTTCGCTCACATGAACTTCCTAATCTCATTCGACTACAAAAGCGTATTGGTTGTTCTATTCCCCTGAATTCATTCTCTTAACAACGTAGGCGGCTACCAAACGCCATCAGTTGGACTTAACTTTTATATCTCCACTCGAATTTAATTCAATCAATCAGCAGAATACGACGGAACAATTGCGCGCTTGGCGCGTCTGGGCCGCCGATTGCAGGTGTGCTCTTTGCGCCTAAATTCATGCAAATCACCCCTGAAAATCTGCAATTTTGTGTACAAAGTACTTTACCCTTAGAGGCCCACGTATGGAATTACTCACAATGACGATGTCGGAACTCGAAGACCTTACCCTCGATGGGCTGCGCGAGGTAGCCCGATCGATGGAGATCACCGGGTACACCAGGTTAAAGAAATATGACCTGATTATGCGCCTTCTGCGGGCAAATGCAGAACAGCAGGGCTACATTTTTGGCGGAGGCATCCTGGATGTTGTCCAGGATGGCATTGGTTTTCTGCGCAGCGAACATCTGTTACCTGGCCCTGACGATGTGTATGTCAGCCAGAGTCAGATCCGCCGCTTTGGCCTGCGCACGGGCGATCTGGTGGCAGGGCAAGTGCGTCCCCCCAAAGAGACGGAGAAATATTTCGGACTGTTGAAGGTGGAAGCCGTCAATGGCCTGGACCCGGAAGAGGCCAAAAGACGCCCCCATTTTGAAAAAATGGTGCCTATCTTCCCGGACGAGCAGGTGCTTTTGGAGACAAAACCCAGTCTGCTGGCAACCCGCTTGATCGATCTGTTGTCGCCCATTGGCCGGGGCCAGCGTGGCCTGATTGTCAGCCCACCCAAAGCAGGCAAGACGACTATACTCAAGCGAATTGCCAATGGGATGAGTGCCAACTACGAAGACCTGCATTTGATGGTTGTGTTGATTGGTGAACGGCCCGAAGAGGTCACCGATATGGACCGTTCGGTGGATGCGGAGGTGATCAGCAGCACTTTTGACGAACCAGTGCAGAATCACGTGCGGGTGGCAGAGATGGCATTGGAGCGGGCGAAACGCCTGGTGGAAGGCCAGCGGGATGTGGTCATTTTGCTGGACAGCATCACCCGTTTGACCCGTGCCTATAACCTGACTGTTCCTCCGTCTGGCCGTACATTGTCCGGTGGTATTGACCCCGCCGCGCTCTACCCGCCCAAACACTTTTTTGGAGCAGCCCGTAACATTGAAGAGGGCGGCAGTCTGACGATCATCGCCACCTGTCTGGTGGACACCGGCAGCCGCATGGATGATGTCATCTACGAGGAGTTCAAGGGTACAGGCAATATGGAGTTGCACCTGAACCGACGTCTGGCCGAGCGGCGCATCTTCCCGGCCATCGACATCGAGCGCAGCAGCACCCGGGCCGAGGAAAAGCAGATGGACGCCGAAACACTGGCGAAGGTCTATACCCTGCGCCGGATGATCGATGCCATGGGTGGCGGCAACGAAGCGATCCTTCCTATTTTGGAACGGCTCAGTCGCACCCGCACCAACCAAGAGTTTCTGGATACGCTCATCAAATAGAGCTGGCTATCCTCCGTTCCCAAAGCCCATCTGCCGCAGAGTGCGGCAGATGGGCTTTTTATAGTCGTCTGTCACCCAAACAATTCGGAAAGGATAGCACCGTTCTGAGATTCTGTTGCCTGGTGCCCCCTTTGGGCATATCCAGCATATATTGCATACTCTTCAGCCGGGTAGAAACGTGGAAAACGGCACAAAGCTGTGCATCTCGAACCAATTTCCGGCCCAATCCAAAGAGAGATATCCCGCGCCGCGATTAAATCCCAGAGTCCAGAAATCCTATTTGGACGGAGATTTTCCCGCTATATCAGGCAAAACCTTCTCGAATAATATACATATAACCTACGCTCGTTCTACGTATATCCGACGAAACCGAAGAATTGATTGTTTTGGGTTCTCGATACCGATTATAGAATTTGGAGTGATTGGCTGGTGTGCTATAATGCGTGACCGAAGTGGCAGTTTGGTCGGTTTGCAGGGTGAGGAGTTGGAAATAGGGAGTGCCGTTAGACAAATATCGAAAACGGCACAAACGATGGACCAACAGAAATCTTACAAATTTACCCCCTTTAGTTCAACATACAGAGTTCAGACGCTGACGGAAGCCACGACAACGACGCAAAGTTTCGCCCAAATGGGAGCCGGAAAACGATTCCCAAGCGAAACTCAATGTTCTGTCAGCAGTTTGGCTTTGAGGAGACAACAATGCCGTCATCCGATACTTATCGTGTCGATGGTGATTTTCAGTTCGGACGTTCAGTACAATCGGGAAGTCAGACAGAAAGACATCGTACCAACCGATTTGATACGACCGGACACCAAATGGCAAATGAGAGCTACGACCCCCCGGCATCTCAGTTTGACCAGACAGAAGCCCATAAGTGGACCCCCCCGTCTGCCGAAAGTTTCCCACCAGAGGCAAAAGCCAACAAACACACCCCCCCCAGCCAGATTGACCGGCCTTTTGTTGCGCCCTCTTTCGGTGGAGGAGAAAAGGCCAGGCCTTTTTCCATCTCCCCGGAAGAAAATTCGTCTGTTGCTGTACGGTTCGGTGCATCCACATTGGCTGTTGAGCCGCTGACAGGCGCTGACTCTGCACTGGCAATACTTCGACTGCGTATTCAGGCATTTCTAGGCGATCAGATATCGCCTATCCGTCTGGCCAGCCACTTGGCTGTGATTGCGGTGGCCGCGGTCGTTCTGATTGTCAGCCAGACTGAAATGCCCGATTGGCAATTTTCCCTGCGCAACCTGCCCGAAGGCGGTCTATTTCTTCCCAGCCAGGCACAATCAACGGCAGGTAATGAAGCAGTCCCCCTGAACAGTGTTTCTGAAGCAGCCGAAACATTTCAACGAGCCGTAATCCCCTTCACGAATCCCCAGACACAACCCGTGCTAGCTACCGCGCAGGAATCCGCGGCAGCACAGGCTCAGCCCTCAACATCCGGGCTGATCACAGCGCGAGAACAGATCGAGACCTATAGCGTCCGCTCAGGCGATACAGTCCTGGGCATTGCCGCACGCTTCAATTTGCAGCCAGAAACGCTGCAATGGGCCAATCCTGAATTGGAAGCCAACCCGGATATGCTGCGGGTTGGGGATCGGCTGGTGATTCTACCGGTCGACGGCGTTCTGCATGTGGTGCAGAACGGAGACACACTTTCGAAGATTGCTGCTAAGTATAAGGTGACCACAGAAGCGATTGTGAACATGCCTCTCAATCATCTGTCTGACAGCAGCACGCCGATTACGCTGGGCCAGCAGTTGGTGATTCCAGGGGGCAATAAGCCCTATATCGCCCCACAGGTGCAGGCCTACAACGGCCCCGCGCCCGAAGGCGCATCCCAGGGATCTGGTGTCTTTGCCTGGCCCACCAGCGGAAGCATTTCCCAGCCTTATTGGAATGGTCACCGGGCGATTGATATCTCGGCGTGGACGGGCACGGGCATCACCGCAGCCGACAGTGGCTATGTCATCGCAGCCCGCACGGGCTGGAACGGTGGATACGGCACAATGGTGATGATCGACCACGGCGGCGGCTATGTGACGCTCTATGGCCACATGAACAGCATTTTTGTACGCCAGGGAGAAAGCGTCGTCAAAGGTCAACAGATCGGTACTGTGGGCAACACAGGAAACTCTACTGGTCCCCACCTGCATTTCGAGGTACGCTACCAGGGCGTTTCCCGCAATCCATTCAGTTTCCTGCCCTAGGCCAGCAGCAGGTTGCCAGGCACTGAGTGGCAAAAAACAACATAGAAACAAGAAGGGACCCGGTTCGTGTAATCGGGTCCCTTCTTGTCTTTGCTCTTCTTCTGTTAGGCCGTTCAAAGAAAATAAATCCCCGATCCGGCGACAATTTCCCTGAACGGCTTGGGCTTTTCCAAATCAATTTGGGGAATTTATTTGTTGGAAAAGCCTTATAGAAGCGGCTCAGGCTTCCTGAATCCCACCTTTGGTCAATTGGCGCGGATCCAGCAAGTGGTCCAATTCGTCGCTGGTCAGATCGGTCATTTCCAGGGCAACCTCACGCAGGGTGCGCCCTTCGGCATAGGACCGTTTGGCAATCTTGGCCCCCAGTTCATAGCCGATGACCGGGTTAAGCGCGGTGACCAAAATAGGGTTGCGTCCCACCAAATCGCTGATCTTGTCCTCGTTCACCGAGAAGCCGTCAATCGCCTTGTCCGCAAGAAGGCGGCTGGCCCCGGCCAACAGGGAAATACTCTGCAAGAGATTGTAAGCAGCAACGGGCAGCATCACATTCAGTTGGAAGTTCCCGGATTGCCCGGCCAATGTAATGACCACATCGTTGCCTGTCACCTGGGCTGCCACCATTGCCACAGCTTCGGGAATCACAGGATTGATCTTGCCGGGCATAATGCTGCTGCCGGGTTGAAGTGCAGGCAAGGAAATCTCTCCAAAACCGGCGATTGGGCCGCTGTTCATCCAGCGCAGATCATTGGCAATTTTCATCAGTGAAGTCGCCACAACCTTCAATTGGCCGCTCAGCTCCACTGCGGTGTCCTGGGTACTCAGGCTCTCGAAATAGTTGCCACTGGTCACAAATGCCTGTCCGGTTTGGCGGGCCAGCTCAGCGGCAATCGCAGCGCCAAAGGCCGGATGTGCGTTGATGCCCGTGCCCACTGCTGTACCGCCCTGGGCCAGTTCGGCCAACCGGGGCAGGCAACTCTGCAAACGCTCTGCGCCGTGGCGAATCTGGCTCAGCCAACCGCTCAATTCTTGACTCAGGCGCACTGGCATTGCATCCATCAAATGGGTGCGGCCTGTTGTGACCACGTGATCCACAGCCGCGGCCTTGCGTTCCAGCGAATCACTCAGATGGGCCAGCGCCGGCAGCAGGTCTTCTACCACAGCCAGATAGGCGCTGACGTGAATGGCGGTGGGAATCACATCGTTGCTGCTCTGGCTCATATTGACGTGATCGTTGGGGTGTACGGTTGCGCCCAATTTGCCAGTTGCCAAGTTAGCAATCACTTCATTGGCGTTCATATTCGTGCTGGTGCCGGACCCCGTCTGGAAGATATCCAGCGGAAAGTGTGCGTCGTGTGTGCCCGCGGCCACCTCGGCGGCCGCGGCCTGGATGGCAGCCGACATGGCCTTGTCCATCAGGCCCAGCTTTTGATTGGCCGCGGCAGCAGCGCCTTTGATCAGCCCCAAAGAACGGATGAACGAACGGGGAAAGCGCATATCGCTGATGGGAAAATTGTCCACAGCGCGCTGGGTTTGGGCCGCGTAGAGAGCGTCGGCTGGAACGCGTACTTCTCCCAGGCTGTCCTTTTCGATCCGATATTTCTGTTCGCTCATGGCGAATGGCTCCTTTGTTGATACGAATCGTGATAGCCGCTTTTGTGCCACAGGACACAATCAGCCGCTACAGCTATTGTAGCACCCTTCCCCGGCCAGCGCACGTTTTGCCGAAAAGATCGAGCAAAAGGAACGCGCAGCAGCCCTATTCCGAGGGAAGTTGAATTGTCTCTGTCAAGCCCACGATCAGTTCGAGTTGAGCTTCTGCCTGCTCCGCTCCCCCCAACACGACAGCCAGCCCCAGGCTGTCCTCGCGCAGATTCACAAAGAAGTAGACAGGCATCACAAAATCATCGAAGTAACCTGTACCGCCGAAGCGTACTGTGGGATTTGTGCCGGGATAGATAAGGGTCAGGTCCTGTTCCAGCACAAATTCGTCTGAGTCCATCTGCATATCCATCGCGGTAAAAACTTCATCGATGAGTGCGGCCAGCGTTGCCTCGTCTATTGTCCCTTCGACATCCGCCAGCAAAGAACGCAGGGCAAGCAGTTCCGCCGAGCCTATCTCGGCGGACGACATGGCCGCCAGAGCAGCCGCCAAGGATAGTTCCTCGTCGGCCACGACGAATGCAATATCTTCGTCAGAACTTTCTTGAAGAAGCCAGCGCGGGGGCAGTTCCAATGTCACGCCCCCGTTGCTGGTTGTATAGGCCAAAGGTGTGTCACCGGCCTGAATCAGAGCCGGGCTGCCTTTGGGCGAATCAAAATGGATATGGCGGGTTACAATGTCGAGTGTGTCGGCCACATCCGACCAGACCCGGTCCGATGTGATCATCATCAGGACATAAATATCCGCCGAGCCTGTCAACAGATAGAAAACACCGGTAACATCCAGCCCGTCCATATCCCCGCCAAAAACAATGCGAAGCACGGGGTAGCCCTGCTCTGTGAAAAATATATCCACCGTGCGGGCAACGACACTCTCGTCGATCTGCTCAACCAGCGTCGCCGCCTGATTTTGGAACATCGCCAGCCCCAAAAGACCGGGAAAGGAGTCATCACCAAAGGAATCGAAAAAACTGAAGGCGAACTCGCCCGGTATCGTCAGGGCAAACAGTCCCTGGGCAGTATCCCTCTCCACCACCCACTCTGTGGGAAGGGAAATCTCCAAAGCAGGATTGTCAAAGCTGTGAGCCACAAACCCATCCACTGAACCGTCAGCAACAGTGGCGTGGCCGGGACTCTGCCCAGGGGTTTGTGTGCTATTTTGCCGAGGTTGCAAGCCACCTATTTGGCCGGTGGCAGCCACAACGTCCCCGGCAGGCTGCCGGGCCAGCCGCGCGCCAACAGCCGCGGACCCAGCCAGCACCGATTCCTGCACAAAAGGGGAATCCGCCGGCAGCCGTTCGCCAGCCCAAAGCTGGCCTGGAAATGTGCCAACAGCCAACAGGCAGATGAGAAAAAGTTGGGGTATGCGGGTTCGGTTCATAGGATATCCTCCCTGTCATCTTCGATAGGCAGGGCCACTGAAAATGTCGTGCCCTTGTCAACTGCGCTTCGCACCCAAATCTCGCCCTTGTGGGCTTCCACAATCGCATGGATGAGAAAAAGCCCCAGCCCGACCCCGGCAGTTCGTCGGCGCAGTGTGCTGTCCACGCGATAGAAGCGGTCGAAGATATGGGGCAGTTCATCCTCGGGTATGCCAATCCCGGCATCGGCCACATAGATTACCAAACGGGGTTTGCCTTCCTCTTTGATCCGGGCATCCACCCACGCGCCAATGCGGATCAGGCCGCCGTCGGGTGAATATTTAATCGCGTTGCCCACCAGATTGGTAAATACCTGGCGCAGCCGCTCTTCATCACCCACCACCAGCGGAAGATCGTCGGGCAGGTCAAGCTCAATCTGGTGCTGGGTGGTCTGGGTGCGATAGTCCTGGGCCACCCGCTCCAATAGACGGTTCATATTGACATCGGAGAGGTCCAGGCGCAGGTCCCCGGCCTGGATACGGCTCACATCCAGCAGGTTGTTGATCAATGCCTCCAACCGATCAGCTTCCTCTTCAATAATTTGAAGACTCTGGCGGGCAGTGTCCGGGTCCCAGGCCGCGTCGGGGCGGGCCAGTGTCTGGGCATAGCCCTTTATCAATGCCACCGGCGTCTTCAGTTCGTGGCTGATAATCGAGACAAAAGTGGACTTCATCTCCTCTTCTTCTCGGAAACGGGTGATATCGGATATGTTGACAATAATATTTGTCAGCCGTTCCCGCTCATCAAAGAGTGGCGTATAGGTGACGGAGACGGCCAGTTTGTTGCCTGGGGAACGGACCAGTTCCCCTTCACAACGCAGCCCCTGCGGAGGAACTTCCAGGGTGTCGTCCGCACACAGTTCATCACCGGTCACGTTTTGCAGTTCGAGCACATGGCTGCACGCCTGGCCAATCACCGCATCCGCAGACCGGCCCAGCATCGCGGCCAGTGTCTGGTTGATCACTTCCACTTTTCGGTCCGGGCGCAGAATCAGAATTCCGTCGGCACTTTTTTCAATAATGGCGGCCAACCGACTGCGTTCGGTGGACAATTGGGCATAGAGCCGGGCATTGCGCACGGCAATGGCCGCTTGATAGGCAAAGCCTTCCAAAAACTCCCAATCTAACTGAGTAAAGGCACTGCCGCCGCGGAAGAGATAGATAACGCCCAGAACCTCTTCTTCAAAAAAGAGAGGCAGGCCCAGAACCTGCCCCAACTTGCGCCCCAAATTCTCTTCAACCTCAGCTACCCGCCGCTCCAGTTCCAGGCGATAGCGTTCGCCGGGCGATTGATCACCCGTGTCATCCTCTTCCTCTGCTGGCAGCGGAGGCTCAATGGGGCGAAGCAGGGGGGCAAAGGCCCCCAACAGTTGTTCGGGAATCCCATAGATTGTGCGAATGCGGGCTTGGTGCTCCGACTCCACAGCTGCGCCACTGTCCACTGTGGAAAGAATGGGCGCGGTTGCGGTTTCATAGAGGACGATCATACCGGCAGGCGCGGCCACCATCTTAGCCGCGCTGGAGAGTATCAATTCGAGAAGGCTGGGGAGATCGAGCCGGGACGTCATAGCCCGGGTAATGCGCAGCAGATACTCTCGCTGACGCAGTTGATAGGTTGCCATCAGTGCAGGAACGTTCATGTCCGCACCTTATCAGAGTGGGTGGGAAAAGTCAATCATTCAGGGGAAAATCATGCGGAGCAGGCTGGACAGAGAGCAGGCCAGAACCGTCAAAGGAATCGGGCAAAAGTTGCCGCACACTTGTCGAACGCACCACGCCTGCGCTGTCGCTGATAAATACACGCATCTCCGGGCCAAGTTCCATCATCACCTGGCGACAGACGCCACAGGGCGATCCGCCATCGCTGGTCACTACAGCCATCCCCACAAAGCCATCCCGGCCTTCGGCAATAGCTCGGGTCAGCGCTACCCGTTCGGCGCAAATGGTTGCACCATAACTGGCATTTTCTACATTACAACCGCTGGTAATATGTCCAGTTCGATCCATCACAGCAGCCCCCACTGTATATTTGCTATAGGGCGCGTAGGCGCGCAAACGGGCATCCAGCGCGGCTGCTACCAGCGATGTTTGTATGTCTGTATCCTTCATCTGTATGCTCCTAGGCCGCGGACCGCAGCATATCCTGTCCGCGCTCATTGTTGCCCTCTTCGGCATCCGCCTGATGTTCGTCCTGCTTAAGAATCGGTGGCCGTGTAAGACGCTCGGCGCGCACCTGTTCGATCCGCCGGGCATTGACGCCTAACACAGTGAAACGCCAATTGGCGATCTCCAAAACCTCGTTCTGTTCGGGAACCCGCCCCAGATAGCTGTAGATAAATCCGCCCAGCGTATCCACGCTGTCATTGATCTCGCTCAGGTCAGTTTCTATTACTTCGGAGACTTCGTCGAGAGAAATACGCGCATTGAAAAGATAGGTGTGGGGATTGGGTGCCTGAATCAGGGGTTCTTCAGAATCATATTCATCCCGGATATCCCCCACTATCTCTTCAATCATATCCTCAATTGTTACAATCCCTGCGGTTCCGCCATATTCGTCCACAATAATCGCCATGTGGACTTGCATACCCTGCATCTCGCGCAGCAGATCATCCAGCTTTTTGCTCTGGGGCACGAAATAGGCGGGGCGGATCACTTGAGAAAGCGGCGTATCCGGCTGGCCTTCGTGGAAGCAGCGCAGCAAATCTTTGGCGTATAGCAGCCCAATCACATTATCAATATATTCTTGATAGACAGGAATTCGGCTATGTCCACTGTCGAGAATAACCAGCAGACATTCAGCGATGGAAAGATCAGCACTGATAGCTGTCACATCCAGACGAGGAACCATTATTTCTCTGGCGGTTGTATCGCCAAATTCGAAGATCCCCGCAATCATCTGCTTTTCGTCTTCCTCAATCACGCCTTCG
>JAHBVF010000070.1 GCA_019637685.1 Caldilineaceae bacterium
TAGTGCAGAGGCGACTCTGTGTGAGAGTAGACCGTTGCCAACTATTCCCTTCCCTTTTCTCCTCTGTGTGTTGATTTCCCCTTCGTCTTGTGTCCATTTGTGGTATACTTACGCACAGACCCGAACCCATCCGTCTGCTGCCCAATCTAATGGACGATAAACCTCCCGAACCCTATCTGTTTTTTGCCCAATCTTTGATGTGGGCGAATGATTCCAGAAACAGAAACCAAATATTTCAAGCTCAACCGGTTTTCCCTTGTGTTTACAAGGAGAAGTCCGGTATTTTTGCGTTCCCCAAAAGGAAGTCCGGGAGTGATATGAGACCGGGCTTCCCCTATTGCAGGAGTCGAACCGATGACAACCGCTACTGTGGTGCTGGCCGCTGGCTTTGGCACGCGCATGAAATCCCAACTGCCCAAGGTTCTACATCCGTTAGCGGGGCGGCCATTGGTCGATTGGGTGGTCACCACCAGTGAGTCTATTGGCGACCAACGGCCTGTAGTCGTGGTGGGCCACGGCAAAGAGCTGGTGCAGAACGAATTGGGCGATCGAGTGTCGTATGCGGAGCAGGCAGAATTGCTGGGAACCGGCCACGCGGTTATGCAGGCAGAGCCTTTCCTCCGGGGCAAGGCGGATCAGGTCGTGGTTCTTTATTCGGATATGCCTCTGCTCCAGGAAGAAACCTTGCGGAGTCTTCTGGCGCTCTATCGCCAGCAGGAAGCCCAGGGCGATTTGGCAATTGCCATGTTGACAATTACCCGAGATGATCCTCAAGGCTTTGGGCGGGTAATCCGCAACGACGCCGGTCAGATTCAGGCGATTGTGGAGGAAGTAGACTGCACGCCAGCCCAACGGGAGATACGTGAGTTGAACCCGGGCATCTATTGTTTTAATGGAGAATGGCTCTGGGAAAACCTGCCGAAGCTGCACAAAAGCGCCAAAGGTGAATTTTATTTGACGGATATGGTGGAGATTGCCACCAGCCAGAATTGGCGGGTGGTGGGGATGCAGGCCCCGCCGGAAGAGGTCTACGGGATCAACGATCGCACCCACCTGGCCGCAGCGGGGAAAGTTCTGCGCCAGCGAATCAACGAGCAGCACATGCGCGCGGGGGTGACAATTGTCGATCCCGCGTCCACATATATTGACGCGACTGTGCGGATCGGCCAGGACACGACGATTTATCCCGGCTGCCATCTCCAGGGCAATACGGCTATCGGCATCGACTGCGAGATCGGGCCTAACTGCCAGATTGTCGAGTGTGTGATCGGTGATGGTTGTCGGGTTCACCATTCTGTCCTGGAATATGCACGCATGGACCGGGGCAGCGAGATCGGCCCGTTCGGCCATCTGCGCAAGGGGGCACATCTGGGCGAAGATGTCCATATGGGCAACTTTGGCGAAGTCAAGAACAGCTACTTGGGGCCTGGCACAAAAATGGGGCATTTTAGCTATGTGGGGGATGCCACAGTGGGCAGGAATGTCAATCTTAGTGCCGGTGTGATCACCTGTAATTATGATGGAGAAAACAAAAATCACACAGAGCTGGCTGACGATGTGTTTTTGGGCAGCGACACATTGCTGGTTGCCCCTGTCAGCCTGGGGGTGGGTGCGCGCACAGGGGCCGGATCGGTGGTGACCCGGGACGTGCCGGATGGCGTGCTGGTCTATGGGGTTCCAGCTCGCGCCCCGCGGATACAAAACGAGTCGGATTAAGGAGCATTTTGTGGTATTTGAAGCTGTCATGGCGGCTCTGTTATACGTCGCGTCTTTGCTGATCATTGCATTTGTCGCTTCGGCGGAGGTGGCTCTTGCGTCCACCTCCCGCACACGTATCCGCCAGTTGTTGGATGATACTAGTCCTACTGCCCGCTTGGTGGACCGTCTGTTGGTTGAGCCAGCACGCTTTCTGTCGACTTTGATGCTGTTGAAGAGCGGGGCCTATGTGCTGACAGGGGCTGTCATCGTTCGCCTGGGCACTCTGCAAGACTGGACTACCCTCCTTCTGATTTTGACTATCGTGGGTGGCTGGTTTCTATTGGTCACAGTCCAGATAGTCAGCCGTGCCTGCACATTGCGCGATCCAGCCCAAGTGGCTATTCATCTGGGAACGTATGTCACTATTTTGGTCACGCTGCTCACGCCCTTTTCCGCGCTGTTGCGTGCCGTGGGCACACTTGCCCGCAATGGGAATGAGGAAGCC
>JAHBVF010000008.1 GCA_019637685.1 Caldilineaceae bacterium
CACGAATTCAAACAAAAGGGATGACGATTCTCATGAGTGAAAGGAAAAGCACCACCAATAAGGCCGCGCCGAAGTCCACTGGATTTACGAAGGAAGAAAAAACCGCGATGAAGGAGCGCGCCAGGGAACTGAAGGCCGAAGAGCGCGCCAAGAAGAACAGGGCCGCCGGGGAAAGTGATCTGCTGGAGAAGATCGCCGAGATGCCAGAGCCAGAGCCAGAGCGTTCAATGGCCACCCGCCTCCACGAACTCATCAAAGCTAGCGTGCCAGACCTTTTCCCCAAAACCTGGTATGGAATGCCCGCCTATGCCAACCCGGAGGGCAAAATTATCTGCTTCTTCCAGGCCGCGAGCAAGTTCAACACGCGGTACGCGACCCTCGGCTTCCAGCACGACGCGAATCTTGACGACGGCGCGATGTGGCCGACGGCCTACGCGCTGAAGGAGTTGACCGCGGCCACAGAGTCGAAAATTGCCGCGCTTGTGCAGAAGGCGGTGCGCGCATGAGTGGGATGAATCCAGCGGTTGACTTCTACTTTCGCAAAGCCGACCAGTGGAAGGCAGAATTTGAGAAGCTGAGAACGATCATTCTGGAGTGTGATCTGAGCGAAGAATTGAAGTGGGGTCATCCTTGCTACGCATTGGAGGGCAGCAATATCGTCCTGATGCACGGGTTCAAGGAATATTGCGCGCTGCTGTTTATGAAGGGTGCGCTGATGCAGGACCCCAATGGAATTCTCGTCCAGCAGACGAAGAATGTGCAGTCGGCGCGCCAGATTCGTTTCACCAATTTACAGGAAATCGAGGCGATGGAGGCCGTCTTGAAAGCCTATGTAGCGGAAGCCGTCAGGGTGGAAAAAGCCGGTTTGCAGGTGGAGTTCAAGCAGCCGACAGACTTCGAATTTCCCGAAGAGTTCATCGATAAATTGGAGGAAATCCCCGGACTGCAGGACGCTTTTGAGGCGCTGACACCAGGACGGCAAAGGGGATACCTTCTCTATTTCTCCGGAGCCAAGCAGTCCAAAACCCGGACCGCGCGGATCGAAAAATATGTGCCCCACATTCTTGAGGGAAAGGGAATCAATGACTAGCCCATTCGATTTCAACGGCAGCGACCTCTTCACCCCCGTCGCCCATCCCCAGTCCGGCGTGACAATCCACGTGCTGACCCGTCGGGTCGCGCCCCTGCAGCAGGGCTTTTATTTCGTCAACGACTCTATGCGCGCTGACGGTCGCTATCTCTGGTTCTACTGCGCCTTTCCCCCCGCGTTGCACAAGACGCTGGGCGTGATCGATTTCGTCGATCAGACTGTGCGTCACTTCCCGGAGACGAGCGCGTCCGCCGCGTATGTGGACCCGGAGACCGGCGACGCCTTCTGGTGCGAAGGCGCTGCGGTATGGCGGCGGGGGCCGGGCGCGCAGGACGTTCCGGTCCTCGTCAACCAACTCCCCGCCGAGCTGATCGGCAATCGGAGCGTCTCCAGCCTGGCCTCCCACCTGACCCGCTCTGCCGATGGCAGCGAGTTTTTCATCAATGCCTCTGTGGGGTTGGGCTACATCTTCGGCAGCCTGCCTCTGGACGGCGGTCCCTTTCAGCAGTGGTGGCGTTTCGACCGCCATCACAACCACGCCCAGTTCAGCCCGACCGATCCCGACACCGTGCTCTTTGCCCAGGAGTTCCACAGCGACCCCATCACCGGGCTGCGCTTTCCCATCACCAACCGGCTCTGGACGATGACCCGGGGCAGCCAGCCCCGCCCCATCCTGCGCGAGCCGCGCTTTGTCTCCCACGAGTGGTGGGACGCGGACGGGGCGCACGTCTGGTGTGTGGATGTGCCCAACAACCACGAAACCTGGCGGGTGCGTCTCGCCGACGGCGAAGTCGAGAAGTTCGCCTTCCCCCGCCAGTGCTGGCACTCCCACAGCAGCCGGGACGGACAGCTGATCGTCGGCGATTCCAACAACGGTTTCTTCCGCGGCTGCGCTTCCACTGTCCACTTACTAAACCGGGACACGGGCAAGATTATCGTCCTGGCCGAGCACGCCGAGCGCCGCGACTATACGGGCCGCAACTACCACATCGACCCCCACCCCCGCTTCTGTGCCAACGACCGTTACGTCGTCTTCACCACCACACTCCTGGGCCAGATTGACCTGGCGATTGTGCCCGTGACGGATTTGATTCAGGCGACGGCGTAGGATTTCAGGCTGATTATCAATTTCGTCTCAATATCTTCGACGAGCGCTTGTAGATTCCTACAGACCAATGGGGCAATACAATGCAGGGCAGAGCCAGAACCAGTGGATGCAGTAAGCCAGCGTGATGAGCGCTACAATGGATAGAACGCCCCTATGACGACGGATACGTTCGGTTGTGGGTATGGATGGGCTGCTGGCGCGCTTCTCACGCCAGATGATCCAGGCCAGCAGAAATGTGTAGATTTCGGTGAGGAAGATAGGGTTGAGAAGATAATTGAGCCGTCGGTCTTCGACTATCAGCCGGATAGGAGGGCGCATACGAAAATAAGTGTCTGAAAAGGGGAAGAGCATTTTGACGCCGACAAAAATTGCATCTGTGATCAGATGGGTAAATGTACCGATGAGAAGGGCCAGAGCCAGAGCGATCAGCAGCGGACGTTTGCGGCGAAAAGCCAACCCAGCACTTATCAGAAGAGCGGCAGAGATGAGCCAAAAGATGGGTGTGTGGGTCATCGCATTCCGATGGGTAGCCAGCGAGGTGAAAATTACGTCTACATCCGGCAAGACGCCCGCGCCAATGCCGACAGTGTAGACGATGCGTTCTTCCGTGGCAGACAATCCCCGATTCCACAGCCTTTTGGACCCATTGGTTGTGATGTACGATGCGGGCAGATGTGCGAAGATCACAGGCTGTTCTCCCTCGAAAAGATGGTTTCGGGGTGAAAAACGCCGCAACTATTGGACCAGTTCCGTGAGATGTCTGATGGTATTCTGATTGGCTTTCAAGGAGAAACGAATGCAAGAGCAAAACGGATCGACGCTGGCTGTGATCTACGAGAACTGGGGAGGCTATCAGGCAAAGCTGCGCGCCTGCATCGCGCCCCTGACAGAAGAACAACTCGCCCTGCAACCGGCCCCGCATATGTGGCCCCTGGGACAGATTGTGCAGCACATCATCTCTGTCCGGGCCGGCTGGTTCAGCGGGACCCTGCAGGATGAGGACGCCGGGATGGAAGCGTATATGGAGTGGGGCCAACGGGGTTCACCCCCACGCAGCGGCGCAGAGTTGGCGCAGGGCCTCGACGAGACGTGGGCTTTCATCGAAGCCCGTTTGCGGCGCTGGACCCCCGACGACTGCGCGCAGACCTTCCCCGATGAATGGGACGGCCAGGTGTACGAGCTGTCGCGCAGTTGGGTGATCTACCACGTGCTGGAACACGACCTGCATCACGGCGGCGAAGTCTCCTTGCTCCTGGGGATGAACGGTCTGCAAGGCCCTGATATTTGAACGAAGTCCTGTGGGGTTCTGCTGGAATGTTGTCTCTTTCGGCGGCAGTCGACCGGCGGTCTTCCGGTTAGTGTACATGCCCGGTGGGGCACAACCAGCAATGAAAACAGGGAAGCAGAAGACACAGATTGCGCAGATTAAATCCGTGTTTATCTGCGTTCATCCGTGGCTATTTTCAGCGTGAGAACCACCGATTCTCTGCAACTTCACCGCCTCTGCCCCGTATTGATACAGCGGACGCGCGCTTTCTACTCTTGCGCATCCTGAATACACCGTAAAATAAGTTTTTGGCCTTTTGGGTAATTTACAGTAAGCCGATCAGACAGGCCAGTGAGCGCTGACTCTACGAAATTACCAAAAACTTATTTTAGCGTAGGCGCTGCTTATAGCTGTGCAAGGGACGAATACCCCTTCGGCTGCCTGTGCAGTTCAAAACTGCACCTACAGAAACGTCAAATCACTTTATTTACAGTGTACTGAATGCCGCGTCAACAAAGTTTTTTTTTGGCGTAGAAGTTCGACTTTTTTGGAAAGTCGAACTTCTGTAGTCGATTCGTTTCCCAATGCAAAGGAGCAAACCTGTGGGCAACTTACTCGTAATCTGGCTGGTCACATCCATCAGTCTGCTGATTATCTCTCAGATCGACTTTTTCGGTATCGAAGTCAAAAGCTTTGGCACGGCGCTGGTGGTGGCAGTGGTGTTGGGTATTCTCAATGCACTGCTTGGCCCAATCCTGCGTTTCTTCAGCTTTCCCCTCATCATTCTTACCCTCGGCCTCTTCAGCTTTGTGATCAACGCGGCCATCTTCTGGTTGGCGTCAGCGCTGGTGGATGGCTTCGAGCTGCGCGGCGGCTGTCTGAGCGCGCTGATTGGGCCAGTGGTGCTGGGGCTGATCAACTCCCTGTTGATGGCAATTCTCCGCTAGCACGAAATCAGGCAGCACAAAATATAGTGAGCACCAAACCGCAATAGCGAAAAGCGTGGATAAGAGACTGCCCAAGCGCTCTCTCATCCACGCTTTTTTGCGATGTTTTGTGCTGATCAGCGGGATGATGAAAGGGCCATTTTTAACGCAAAGGCGCAAAGATGCCAAGACGCAGAGGAGAACCTACAAATCTTTGCATCTCTGCTCCTTTGCATCTTTGCGATGATAATTTCGCCATCATTCTGATCTCTACAATTTTTCGATGTTTATCCACGCACCAGCTATCCCCGTGTTCTTCTGTCGCCCTGCACCCTGAAGGTGCTGGCTGACTATTGACCCCTGGCCGCTGGCCCGGTTGAACCGCGTACCACAAGCTCGGCTTCAATCTGGACCCGGCGGATCGGGCGATCTGGCTGACGGATGCGTTCCAGGGCCAGTGTGGCTGCCTCGCTGCCCAGCGTATATCCATTGGAGCGAACGGAGGTGAGAGGCGGGTTGAGAAAGGCCGCCATTTCCGTATCGTCAAAGCTGGCGACGGAGATGTCTTCGGGCAGGCGCAGCCCTGCCTCGCCGACCGCCCGCAGCGCGCCAATGGCTAGCCAGTCGTTGATCACAAGCAGAGCGGTGGGGCGGGGCGTACGGGACAGCAACCGTTGCGCGGCCTGATAGCCGTCTTCGATGCGCGGGCCAGAATAATCAATCAGCGATTTATCGATGGGGATGCCCGCTGCTGCCAGGCTCTGCTCGTAGACTTCCATCCGGTTCGTCGCCAACTCTTTGCTGCCCACGCCAAAGATAAAGCCGATGCGGGTGTGGCCGAGCTGGAGCAGATGCGCCATAATTTGGGCTGTGGCCGTCCGGTAGGTAGTCACCACTGCATCCACATTCAAAGATGCGTTGCCAAGCGTAACCACCGGATAGGCGTTGGCGGCCAAATGGGTGAGTGATGTCTTGGATTGTTCCAGAAAGGAGAGGATGAGAATCAGCGCGTCCACACGCCGCCCGGTCAGCCCGGCCAGGGTACGCGCCTCCCGTTCCGGGTTGAGCGATGTGCTGGTGAGCAGCAGATCGTACCCATTTTCACGCACTGTATCTTCTACACCCTGGACAATACTCCAGTAGTGGGGGTTGTGGAGATCGGGGATGAGCAAACCAACTGCATTGGACCCGCCAGAGCGCAGAGACTGGGCGCGGGCATCCGGCGCGTAATTCAGCTTGGCGACCGCATCGAGCACCCGGCTGCGGGTTCCGTTCGTGATCGCTATATCTGTCCTGTTGTTGATCACATAAGAGACCGTCGCTCGGGAGACGCCAGCCAGTTTGGCCACGTCTGTTTGGGTAGGTCGTTTCAATGCAGTGGCATCCTGTGAACAGCAATATCTACCGGTTATCACCACAGAAGCCCGATTTTTCCGGGAGATCGGACTGCTATGGCCCAAGCCATAGTTTTGTCTGAGAATCGCCTGTATTGTGACACGAGTAAGTAGATGGTAGCAGATATTTTTCGGTTGTCAAGAGAATTCGAGGGTATCCAATCCCTATCAGTGGAATACACCGCCAAAAATCATCCGCTTTTTGTTGTTTTTGGGGTTTGACATCCCTGAAATCTATGCTACCATTCATTGACTCGTGTCATATATGTTCCCCTTCTATCCTAACTCTATACTCATTGAGGTTGAACAGCCCCTTTTCCCGCGTAGTATTGTTCTGTACCTATACCAAAGGAGATTCTCGTGAACGAACAATTTGATCCCAAACGCAAATTGAGCCGCCGCACATTTTTGATCGCTGGCGGCAGCGCTGCCTTTGCTGTGGCTTTGGCCGCGTGTGCGCCGCCAGCCGCGGCACCCGCCAATGGTGGGGCCGCTGAATCCGCGGCCCCAGAAGCCGCCGCACCTGCTGCAGAAGCAGAAGAGATCAGCTTTCTGGTGCGCACGGACATCCGCAATGCCTATGCGGCCGATGCCGCGGCCGAGTCTTGGTCCCAGGAATTTCCCGATCGCAAGCTGATTTTGGATGAGCCTGCCGCGGGCACGGCTGTCAACACCAAAGTGCAGGCAGCCCAGGCCGCGGGCGACCTGATTTGGGATGGCTACGCGGTCATCGCGCTGCCCTGGGACACGGCCACGTGGGTCAAGCAAGGGCTGATCCAATCACTGGATGATTATATTGCTGCCTCTACGATTCCCAATGCAGACGATGTAATTGCCGGTATTATTCCGACTGTGTTGGAATCCACCAAAGCCGAGGGCAAGCAGTACGCGATTCCGGGCAATGTGGGCAGCGTGGCCCTGGGCTGGTACAACGAATTTCTGGACGAAGCGGAGGTGGAGCGCCCACTGCTCACCTGGGATGACGTGCGCGTGGCCTCTGAGAAGGTCCACGCCCAGCACCCGGAGATCAATGCCTTTGATCGGCCTGCCACGCCACTGACCGACCTGGTGGGGATGATTTGGGGCGCGACCGATACGCCCTATACCAATGACGGGCTGATCGACTGGTCTGGCGAGGCCTCCTTGGCCGCTATCGAATGGATGCAGGGAATGGTGGCCGACGGTCTGATGCCGGCTATCAGCGCGGGCTTTGGCACGTGGCTGCAAAAGGGCACGGCCATTATGTCTTCCTACGATGTACACGGAACTTTGGCTCAACAGAGCCACGGCGACGGCGCGGCAGATACGGGCATCAATATGCGCCGGGTGGCGGACGAAGCGCGGGCTGGCGCTCCTTTCTGGCTCAACGGCTGTGTGGTGCTGGACAAGGCCAACAATCCCCAAGGCATGACCGACTTCTTCCTCTGGTGGTTTGGTCCCCAGAACAAAGCTATGGGCAAGCAGATTGCCGACGTGGCTGCCAAGCCCGCCTACCAGTACACCTATGATGAGTTCATCAAGGGTGTGCCCAAGCACGCCTGGCAACTGGAAGGCATCGATCTGGTGCGCAACTCTGTGCCTTTCCAGGCCAATTTGACGTGGGGCATCGAGACCGCGGCTGTCAAGACGTGGCTGGAAAAAGCCCTGGACCCGGCCAACGACCTGAGCGCTGCTGATGCGATGGCCAGCGCGCAGGAAGAGATTCAGGCAGAGATCGACGAGATGCTGTAAGTACGATTGGATTGGCTGCCTGTGAAAGGCTGCCTTTGCATTGCGTGGAACGTGAGTTGGCCCCTACTCCACTCACGTTCCACGCTTTTCCCCCACCTGATAATCAGGGATGATTGATCGTGACCACACAAACACCCATCCGCAAGACAGTCGGCAGCAAGAAACGACCGTCCTTTCTGCGCAACGACCTACCGGGATACCTGTTCATCGCGCCAGCGGTTCTCCTCTATCTGGTCTTCAATATCTGGCCTCTGATCCGGGGCATTTTGATGGCCTTCACCGATTATCGCTTTGTCTATCCAGACACCCGCTGGGCCTTCAACGGGGTGGAAAATTTTGTCAAACTCTTTGAAAGCAGCAAAGTGCGGGAGGCCGCGGTCGTCTCGGCCAAATATTCGCTGATTGTTGTGCCCGCTGTGCTGCTGTTCGCGCTATTTACCGCTATTCTAATCAGCCGGGTGCGCCGGGGGGCCAGCTTCTATCGCTGGACCGTCTATCTGCCCACAATCCTGCCCGTTGCCGTCAGCTTTTTGATGTTTCGCCAAATGTACGCGCCCAACTTCGGGCTAATCAACAGCTTTTTGCGTGGGCTGGGTGTGGAGAAGCCTCCCTTTTGGCTGGGTGAAGTGGCAACCGCGCTGCCCGCTCTGGGCGCGGCCCATCTCTGGATCATTTTTGGCTTTCCCACCCTTCTCTTCCTCATCGGCATCTACAGCATCGGCGAGGAGCTATACGAGGCAGCCTCTCTGGACGGGGCGAGCCGCTGGCAACAGTTTCTCTTTATTACCCTGCCTCTGCTCAAGCCCACCACCGCTATGGTGTTGATTTTGATCGTGCCGGGTGTCTTTGGCGTCACCGATCCAATGTTGATTCTGACCCAGGGCGGACCCCAGGGATCGACCCAAACCCTTGGGTATTATCTTTACGACATCGCCTTCGTGCGGGGTGATCTGCGGCTGGGCTATGCATCGTCCATTAGCCTGGTGGTCAGCCTGATTACGGCCGGGTTGGTTGCGCTGATCTTTCGCTGGTCGCGGGAGCGGGAATAATGGAGAATCAGGCCATGAATGTCGATCTTCGCCGCGGCCCCACATCCGGCAAGCTGGAGCGGGTGGCCGTCTGGTTGCGCCGCTACGATGTTTTGCCCCACGCCGCGCTTGTGGTGGTGATGTTTATCGTCCTCTTGCCCATCCTCTGGCTCATCTCCTCGTCGCTGAAGGATGCCCAGCAATTTTACAACCACCCTGCCGAACTGCTGCCCAGGGCCATTAGTCTGGTCAATTATCAGTATATGTTCACCGCCATCCAGGCGTTGCCGGTCTATATGACCAACAGCTTCATCCTCGCCTTTGGCGTCACAGCTATTCAGGTGCTGTGTGCCTCTCTGGCTGGCTATGCTTTCGCCCGTATGACTTTCCGGGGGCGGGATGTGATTTTTCTGATAATCGTGATTTCTATGTTTGTCCCCCGGGGCGGCGGACTGATGGCGCTGTATGAACTGATGAACTTTCTGAAGCTGCGCAACAGTCTCTTCGGAATGATCCTGCTCTTTGGCTCCCATCTGCCTGTGCCCATCTTTATTATGCGCCAGGCATTCCTTTCCATTCCCAAAGAGATCGAAGAATCGGCAATGATTGATGGCGCCAGCCGCTGGCAAATTTTCTGGCGCATTGCCCTACCCCTGGCCACCAGTGCAATGGTGATTGTGGCGACTCTGGCCTTTGTGGGTGTCTGGAGCGACTTTCTCGTCACCTTTACAATGATTGACAGAGATAGCCAACTCACCATTTCTGTGGGCATTCGTAAAGTGCTGACCAGCGGCTATGAGACGGCCACGGTGAATGTGCCCGAGCTGCGCGGTCAGTTTGCCAGCGAAGCCGCGGACGCCGCGATGCTGCTCTTCAGTGCCTTCCCTGTGATCCTCATCTACGCCCTGCTCCAGCGCTGGTTTATGAAGGGGATTACTGAGGGCGCCATCAAATTCTAGCCTGCGCAATCTGAAAAATGGATACGGATACAATCGAAGGGATGGATTGTATCCGTATCTGTATGGTCTGGGTTTGTCGTTGCACACGCCGTCGGGCACGGCAACTGTCCATTTTTTGGATGCTTGCATTTTCGGGCACATTGATTCTATACTTCTCTGGACACGCCCCACGAGTCCCACCGCGCGTCTCACCGGGTATCCGCCCATACTGTTGTTTGCTGTCTTTTTGCGAATTTTCCACACCAAAGGAGAAGAGGAAATGTCTGTACAGAGACGTATTGTAAGTCGCCGCGATTTTCTACGTTTGGCCGCGGCCGCGGGTGGAATGGCTGCCCTGGCTGCCTGTGCTGCACCTGCACCGCCCGCATCTGACACAGCCGCGGGTGGCGGCGAAGCGGCTGCCCCGGAAACAGTCGAACTGCGTGTTTCGATTCTGCAGGGTGCGCCTGTGGAGCCTGTTAATGAGTTCCTGCGGGATGCTACTACGGCCAGGAACCCCAATGTGACCACCAAATTTGAGTATATCAACGGCGATTTGGCCGAGTTGGTCTATGCCCAGGCCGCGGCCGGCACTCTGGCCGACGTCTTCTTCAGCGCGGATCTGTATGCTGTCCCCTTTGCCAAGAACGACGTTTCTCTCGACCTGCGGGCCATGGCCGAGGGCGATCCCGATGTGGATTTGAATGATGTCTTCCCCGCTATGCTGGGCCTGGGCACTGTGGACAACGAAATCCACTTCCTGCCTTCGGGCCTGGATGTGGTGACGATGTACTACAACAAAACACTCTTCGAGCAGGCTGGGGCTGAGTTGCCTACTGACACCTGGACGTGGGATGATCTGATCGCCAACTGCAAACTCATCACCGAAATGGAGCAGGACGACAGCGGCAACCCCAAGTATTGGGGTCTCTCCAACGCCACGTGGAGCTGGTGGGCCACAGTCTATCCCTGGGTGGTGGGGTATGGCGGTCTGATTCTGGCGGACGACCGATCCACCTGGTCTGACCCCAAGACTGTCGAAGGCTTGCAGGCCTATGCCAATCTCTGGGCCGAGCACAATATTGCCCAGCCGCTGGGTCTGGATGTGGGCGGCGACTCCTTCCAGTTGGGCCGGGCTGCCATCTATACCCACATTCAAGCCCTGCGCACGCCCATCCGCACAAATGTGGCCGATAAATTTGATTGGGATGTGCAACTGATGCCGGTGATGCCCGATGGCCGGCACCGCACTGGGATGGGTACGTGGGGAATGTCGGCCTATTCGGGCAGCAAACACCCCGAACTGGCCTACCAGTATGTGAAAAACATCATCACGCCCGACGTGCAGACGAAGATGACACAGGCCGAAATAATCGTGCCTCTGCTGCGCTCCATCGCTGAAAAGGGCGATTGGACAAATGGGCTGGCCACGCCTCCCCAGAATTTCATGGCCTTCGTCAACGGCGCGGACGATGCCATCCTGCCTGTGATGGATCACCCGGCGGATTGCGGCAGTTTCTATGTGGGCGTGGTGCAGCAGTCCTATCAGGCCGCGTTGGAGGCTGTTATCCGGGGCGACAAAGGCGCAGCCGAAGCCTTTTCCGAAGCCGATACAGTCATTCAGAACTGCCTGGACGAAAACAGTTAGCCAAAGCTGACTTTGGAATGTGAACCAAATTACGGGATGGCAGGAGGCGTTCTTTCTGCCATCCCGTTGTCCTGTCATCCAGCCGTCGTATTCATCTTGCAGGGAGCGTGTAGTGGCCGCAGAAACTACATTTTCACCCACCCAACCCATTATAAAAAAGAGTCTCTACGAACGTCTCACCGGCACAAAACGGCAGCGGGATACGATTGAGGGCTATCTTTTTATTCTGCCCGTCGTGCTCGGCCTGCTGATTTTTACCATCGGTCCTGTGATCGCTTCGTTCTATATTAGCTTTACCAAATACCCGATTCTGCGCTCCCCCGAATGGGTTGGCGCGCGCAATTATGTCAATATGGTGACGCGGGAACCCTACTTTTGGCAGGCGGTAAAGGTGACGGTCATCTATGCGTTGACCGCGGTGCCCCTGGGCATCATCGGCGGGTTTTTCCTGGCCCTGCTCCTCAACCAGCGCATCAAAGGGATGTCTTTCTTTCGCGCCAGCTTCTATATGCCGACAATTGTGCCTGCGGTTGCCAGCGCTGTGCTCTGGGGGTGGCTGCTGAACCCCGACTATGGACTGATCAACGCGGGACTGAAGGCGGTGGGATTGCCCACTTCCCGTTTCCTCGGCGATCCCAGTTCTGCGCTTGGTTCGCTGGTCTTTATGAGCCTGTGGGGTGTCGGCGGCGGGATGATTATCTATCTGGCCGGTCTGCAGGGCATCCCCGAAACTTTTTACGAGGCGGCCAAAATTGATGGGGCCAACAGCCGGCAGCTTTTCCGCTTCATCACCCTGCCCCTGATGACACCGACCCTCTTCTTCGGTCTGGTCATGGGGCTGATTGGCGCGTTCCAATATTTCACCGAAGCCTTCATTCTGACCTCTGGCGGGCCACTCTTTGCCACCTATTTTTACAGTCTGATGGTCTATGAACGGGCTTTCCGTTTTACCCAAATGGGGATGGCCGCGGCCATGGCCTGGTTTTTGCTGGTCATCGTTCTTGTGCTGACGCTGCTGGTCTTCCGCAGTTCTGCCCTCTGGGTCTTCTATGAAACGGAGGTGAAATAGCAATGCTTGAAGGCCGAGAGATCCATTTGGGGCTAGGCGATATTCGTTTCAACAAACCCAAGCAATCCCTCTTTATTCTGATCGTCTATCTGGTTCTGCTCGTAGGCGCGCTTGTCTTTTTGCTGCCCCTCTTCTGGCTGATCACCACCTCCCTGAAGACGAATGCAGAGGTCTACGTCTTCCCGCCCACCTTCATCCCCACAACTTTTCGTTGGCAGAATTTCCCCGATGGCTGGTTCTATCAGGGAATGAACTTCTCCCGCTGGCTGTGGAATACCGTCTTTATCACTGCGACAGTCACAGTGGGCGCGATTATCTCCTCGTCCCTCTGCGCCTATGGCTTTGCCCGCATTAAATTTCCTGGCCGGGATTTCTGGTTTCTGTTGGTGTTGGCTTCGATTATGCTGCCCGGCGCGGTGACGCTTATCCCCCTCTACATTATGTACAGCCGCATCGGCTGGCTGGGCACATTTTTTCCCCTCACTGTGCCCGCCTTTTTCGGCGGCGGCGCTTTCAACATCTTTCTCCTGCGCCAGTTCTTCACCACCATTCCCATCGAATTAGAAGAGGCCGCCATTCTGGACGGCGCGGGCCGCTTTCGCATCTGGTGGCAGATCATTCTGCCTCTGACCAAACCCGCGCTGGCAACGATTGCTGTCTTTACGTTCCAGGGCGTCTGGAACGACTTCTACGGCCCGCTCATCTTCCTGACCAACCCCGACACCTATACCCTGGCCCTGGGCATCAGCTTTTTTCGGGGACTCTACAACACGGAAATCCCCCTGATGATGGCTATGTCCTTTCTGATGGTCGTGCCTACCCTCATCGCCTTCTTCTTTGCCCAGCGCTTGATGATTCGCGGTGTGGTGCTCTCCGGGTTGAAGGCATAGATGGGAGATTTCTGCTTCTGCTATCGGCGATACCTGTAGGAACTGGCTGAAAGATGAAATGAGAAACGTGAGATCGCAGCCCGATCTCACGTTTCTCATTTCATCTTTTGCTTTTCTCTTCGTGACTTCCCGTGTAGGACCGCTCTTCTGCCCTACGCAATCGCGATTTTCACCACCACTTTGTGCAAATTCCCGTCGGACAGCAGAGGCGTGTGCGCGTCCTCTGGGAAAAAGATCGCGAATGATCCCGGGCCGGTCGCCACATACGCGTCTGGCGTGTCGTCGTAGAGAACGGCATCTTTGGCCGTGTCGAATTCACTTTGCGGCTGGGTGCAGGCAGGCGTGGATTTCCAGCCCATCTCGTCGATCCCCGCGACCACATACTGAATGTCCATATAGGCCCGGTGGGATTCCAGCTTGCCCACATCCCGGCTGCGACCCGGCCCGTTGGTGATGAGGGCATATAACTTGTCGCCGTCGATCTCGTAGCGGCCCGGGGCCAGATCGGCCAACCCTTCCTGGCGCAGAAAGGCAAAAGCCGCGGCGAAACGGGGGTGCAGACCGGCGTAGCGGTCGGCCTGGGAAAGAGGACTGAGAATCATCGGTTGGGGTCTCCTGTGTGGGTATACGGCGGACAGTCAGCCCGCCAAAACGAACAACGGATGTATTGTCGTAGATTGGGAGACGATCTGCAAGTAGCGATATAGGCCGGGCGGAACAAAAAAACACCCGACCCTACGGAGGCAGGCCGGGTGTTTGGGAGGGAAAGCCGAGGAGCCAGCAGAAGGGTATTGGGGGGGATTGTGCGTCAAATATACCGCACCCCATCCGCAGTGAGGATTCTGCGGTGGGTCACTCCTAACACGCCCCGTTCGACGAATTGCCAAGCAGTGCCTGGGCGTTGTATCGGGCGTCAGTATTGCTCCAACTGGGAACAGTTCCAGTATAAGGCTCCGGTCGCCGCAACAGCCTGTCCAACAGTTGGGTTTGCCTACTGGTCAAGTGGACAGGTCCCTCCCCATTGCTTCTGTCTTTTACAAGAAAATCTGCGCCACATCCCGCGGTGTGAGGCTCATAGTGTAGGGGATGGACAGGTGCGAACAGTTGCCTGATAGGACAATTTTCGCACTGGTCGAAGGGATTGAGGCTGGTTGGTGCCGTGCGTGAACTGGCACCCCTGCCACTCTGCATACCAATACACTACGGCCCACCCATTGGACACAAATCGTCGAATCGGGTACTCTATTTGTATGAAAAAAATGCCTGAAATAATCCTCCTCTCCTGCTATGAATTGGGCCACCAGCCAGTAAGCCTGGGCTGGCCCCTGGCCGCGCTGAACCAGGCCGGTCTGATCGCCAGCGCGGTCGATCTGTCGGTGGATGACTTCCCCACGGACGCGGCCTCGACAGCCCATCTGATCGCCATTGCCGCGCCCATGCACACCGCGCTGCGCCTGGGCGTGGACGCGGCCCGGCGGGCGCGCGGCCTCAATCCCAATGCCCACATCACCTTTTACGGCCTCTATGCCTGGCTGAATGGGGACTATCTGCTGCACAGCAACGGCGAAGCCGCGCTGGCCGATTCGGTCATCGCCGGGGAATACGAGGGGCCGCTTGTCGAACTGGCTCGCGCCCTGGCCGACGGCCGGGCCGCGGCAGAAGTGGCTGGCATTTCCACAGCCGGAAAAGCGGCCCAGCCCCATCTGGCCCGACTCCCGTTTCCCGTGCCCGTGCGTGCGCCACTGCCATCGCTGGACCAGTACGCCCGTTATATGGCCGACAACGAAAGCCACCTGGCGGGCTATGTGGAGGCCAGCCGAGGCTGTCTGCACACCTGTCGCCATTGCCCGGTTGTGCCGGTCTACAACGGACGTTTCTTCGTCGTCCCCGCCGAAACTGTGCTGGCCGACATCCGCCAACAGGTGGCCGCGGGCGCACGCCACATCACCTTTGGCGACCCGGACTTTCTCAACGGGCCGGGCCACGCGCTGAAAATCGCTGAGGCACTGCACGCAGAATTCCCCCGGCTGACCTTCGACTTCACCACAAAAGTCGAGCACATTTTGGAACACCGGTCGTTGATGGGGCAACTGCGGGAAGCGGGCGCGACTTTCGTCGTCTCCGCCTTCGAGTCCACCAGCAAACGGGTGCTGGCCCGGCTGAACAAAGGCCACACTGTGGCCCAGATGGACGAGGCGCTGGCTGTTCTGGCCGATATTGGGCTGGCCGTCCAACCCACGTGGCTGCCGTTCACGCCCTGGACAACACTGGACGACTATCTGGGGATGCTGGCCTGGATTCGCAGCCGAGGGCTGATCCCCTCCACCTCTGCGGTGCAACTGTCGATTCGTCTGCTTGTGCCGCCGAGCAGCGCGCTGCTGGATCACCCGGACGTGGACAGTTGGCGGGGCGAACTGGACGCGGCCAACTTCACCTGGCGCTGGACGCACCCGGACCCGCGGGTGGATGATCTGGCCCGTCAGGTTGCCCGCATTGCCGAGGACGCGGCGGAAGATGCCGACCCGTGGGCTGTCTTTGCCGCGGTGGAGCAGGCCGCCTATGGCCTGGCCGGGCGTACCCCACCGATTCAC
Organism: Caldilineaceae bacterium; assembly: GCA_019637685.1. Classification (GTDB taxonomy): domain Bacteria; phylum Chloroflexota; class Anaerolineae; order Caldilineales; family Caldilineaceae; genus JACQGT01. Next base: position 15,681 of record JAHBVF010000008.1, read on the forward strand.
CCCCGGCCCACTTTCCTGCCGCCGCCGCCGCCCCGACTGACTGAAAATTGGTTCTGCTGAGCGGAACCCACTGCCGACCAGTTTGGTCGCTAAGATTGAGGACAGACCAAAGACTGCTGACCGCGTTTTCGCGGGTCAGCGGTCCGACGTCCAGCATAAAATGTTGCTTTGAACACGGAGATCGCAGACCCCCAATGACCTATTCCCGACGCCTGGCCGAGGGCATCCTTTTCACAGACCAGTACCAACTGACAATGGCCCAACTTTACTTTCGCATGGGCCTGCACGAACGGGAGAGCCAGTTCGACCACTTCTTCCGCAGCTACCCGGATTACGGCGCGCACCAGGCGGGCTTCTGTGTCAACGCGGGGCTGGACTGGCTGATCGATTGGATGCAAGAGGCCCGTTTCGGCGACGAGGAGATCGGCCACCTGCGGGGAATGACCAGCCGCACCGGCGCGCGCCTCTTTGCCGACGACTTTCTGGCCTGGCTGCGGGCCAACGGCGACTTCTCCGGCATCAGCCTGCGCGCTGTGCCCGAAGGACGGGTGGTCCACGCCAACACGCCGCTGACTGTCGTGCGCGGTCCCCTGGCCATGGCGCAAATTCTGGAAACTTCCCTGCTCAATCACCTGAACTATCCGATTCTGATTGCCTCCAAAGCCGCCCGCCTGCGGGAGAGCGCCAACGGCAGCGTCTTTCTGGAGTTCGGTATTCGCCGCGCCCACGAGCGGGGCGGCAACGCGGGGACGCGGGCCGCGCTCATCGGCGGCGCGGACTTTACCTCCAACGCGGGGGTTTCCCATCTGCTCGGCTTCCCGCCGAAGGGAACCCACGCGCACGCGCTGGTGCAGGCTTTTCTGGCGTTGGGCATGAGCGAGTACGACGCCTTTCAAGCCTACGCCGATGTCTACCCCGACGAGTGTCTGCTGCTGGTGGATACGATCAACACACTGGAAAGCGGCGTGCCCAATGCTATCCGGGTCTTCGAGGGGCTGCGGGCCAAAGGCTACGAGCCGGTGGGCGTGCGCCTGGATTCCGGCGACCTGGCCTATCTGAGCATCCAGACCGCCAAACTGCTGGACGCGGCGGGCTTTCCCAATGCCTCAATTGTTCTCTCCAACAACCTGGACGAACTGGTCATCTGGCAGATCGCCACGCAGATCAACGCCGAGGCCAAGCGTTACGGCGTGGACCCCGCGGGCGTCATCCGGCGTCTTGTCTACGGCGTGGGGACCCGGCTGATTACCTCCGAGGGAGATTCGTCCCTGGGCGGGGTCTACAAACTGGTGGCCGTGCGCGAGGGGGAAGAATGGAAGCCCGCCATCAAACTGTCGGAAGCCAGGGGAAAGACGCCCAATCCCGGGCACAAGGAACTCTACCGTATCTACGACGAGCGAGGACATGCGACTGCCGATCTGGTCGCCCTTTCCGACGAAAAGCCAGACGCATCCCAACGGATTGTCCTGCGCCATCCGGGGACCCGCACCAAATGGCGGGCGCTGGAATCCCGGCAGATTTCCCAGATAGAGCCGCTGCTGGAGGATATTCTGGTGGAGGGCCGTCTGGTCTATGACCGACCCGACATCGACGCTATGCGCGGCCGGCGCATGGCCGATGTGGAGCGTCTGGACCCCGGCGTGCGCCGTCTGATCAATCCCCACGTCTATCACGTTTCCATCAGCCAGAAGCTGTGGGATGTGAAGGACGGGCTGATTCGGGAGTTGACCGGGGAAGCGGGATAAACAAAATAGCGAATAGCGAATTGAGAATGATAAATGGTTTGCACGTCACGTGCTACCTGCAACTTTCAACCTGCAACCCTCCCCACCCGAAAGGGCACTGACAAGTGATCGAGAAATCCCCCAACCCCCAACGCGTCCTCGTCACCGGCTCCACGGGTGCGATTGGGCAGCCCGTCTGCGAACGACTGTTGGCCCGCGGCCATCACGTGCGCGGCTTTGCCCGGCGACCTACCCCCGGTCTGGAAGATTTCGTCATCGGCGACCTGAACGACCAGGCCAAGGTGCGAGAAGCTGTGGAGGGGATGGACTGCGTCATCAATCTGGGCGCGTATCCCAACCCCGCGGATTTTGTGGATGTGCTGCTGCAACCGAATGTGGTGGGGCTGTATTACATCTGCGAGGCTGCCGCGGAGTTCAAAGTCAAGCGGTTGGTGCTGGCGACGACGCTGCAAGTGGTCACCGGCCACCGCTACGCCGACAGCGGCAAAATGGTGAAAGTGGAGGACGGCCCCGCGCCGGTCAACCACTACGGGCTGACCAAAGCCTGGGCCGAGATCGCCGGGGATATGTACGCCCGTGTCCACGGCCTGTCGGTGATCAGCGTGCGCATCGGCTGGCTGCCCCGCAATCCCGGCGAGGCCGAGCGGCTGCTCGCCAGCAAAATCGGCAAGGATGTCTTCTTCAGCCACAACGACGCGGCCACTTTCCACCAGCTTTGTGTGGAATCGCCCAATCCCGCGCCGGGCGAATCGGCCATCCTCTTCGCCACCAGCCGCCCCGCCGAGCGGATGCTGCTGGATTTGGAACCGGCCAAACGGGTCATCGGCTACGCGCCGGAGGATGTCTGGCCGCAAGGGCTGCCCTACGCGTTGAATGACGCATAGTACACTGTAAATAAAGTGATTTGACGTTGCCGCAGGTGCAGTTTTGAACTGTACAGGCAGCCGCAGGGGTATTCGTCCATTGAGTAGCTACAAGCAGCGCCTGCGATAATAAAAAACTTTGTTTACAGTGTAATAGGTTTGGTGCGGCTTCTGTTTTGAAGACAAAAAGGGGGGCGATAGCAAAAGTTGCTATCGCCCCCCCTTTTATATTATCTCCCCTCTTTCTTCCTTTCGAGCAACCCGCTGCAATCCCCTGCCACAAAACTACAGCGTGATTCAGGACAGCAAGTCCTCTGCTGTCAGATATTCCAGAATCAGATGCAACTGCGGCCCAATTCGGCGGAGTTCTTCCCGATGTGCGGTCGAAAGTTGCGTCAATATAGCGTGCCCCTGCTGTGTCAGCGAAATGTAGACCTCGCGGCGATCCACCTGGCTTGGCTCTCGTGCCACCAGGTCCTGTGCCACCAGGCGATCGATCAGGCCGACCGCGCTGTGATGCCGAATCTGTAGATGCTCTGCAATTTTGCTGGCTGTGACTGGCTCCTGATTTGGAGAACCGACAATTGCGAGAAGGGTCTGGTGCTGTTGCGGGGTGATGCCTGCCTGGCGTGCGGCTGTTTCGCTGAAGCGAAGGAACTGCCGCAGCGCGTAGCGAAAAGTGGCTAACATTTCATACTCTTTGGGGCTGATCGGTTTAACCATTTGTACCTCCTGTGCGTCTGCTTTTGCGCCATTCGACACTTGTGTTTTTGACAAATGGCTGGCAAAACAATATCATATTGCGATATATTATCACACACGCAGTTGATTTCTCTATAAGTGAGGAAAAGATGATCGGACGCTTGAATTTTTATTCCTGGCGGGCGCTAAGACCCAGCCCGGATAGCACCTTCCGTATGTTTCGTATCTCTGTGTTGGCAGCGATTGTGGGCATCGTTGTGGGCTTGGCCGCCTATGTCCTGTTCTCTCTGATTGGCTTCTTGTGGAATTTGATCCTCTTTCAGCAGATTTCCACCCATTTGTCAGACCTGGAACGCAATCCCATTGGGCTATGGATGTTGATTGTCCCGGCAATTGGCGGTTTCTTTGTTAGCCTGATGGCCAAGTATGGCACACCGAAAATCAAAGGGCATGGCATCCCAGAGGCGATGGAGGCCATACTGGAGAATCGCAGCCGAATCAGCCCCCGGGTTGCCATCTTCAAACCTCTGGCAACGGCGCTGGCCATTGGCACGGGTGGTCCGTTCGGCGCGGAAGGGCCGATTATTCAAACCGGCGGCGCTTTGGGATCCCTATTGGGACAGATGGTGCGTACAACAGCCGCCGAGCGCAAAGTGCTGTTGGCCTGCGGGGCGGCGGCTGGTATGGCTGCTACCTTTAATACCCCAATTGCTGCCGTTATCATAGCCATCGAACTTCTCCTGTTTGAGTTCAGATCGCGCTCTTTTATTCCCCTCGTCATTGCCACAGTTATGGCCACAACCGTACGCATGCCCTTGCTGGGGCATGGGCCGCTTTTCCAGGTTACTATCTCCGATTTTGGCATTCCCCGCGCACTGCCCTTTTATATTTTGCTGGGGATTCTGTGCGGGTTGGCCGCCTGGGGGTACACCCGTGCGCTGTACTGGATCGAGGATTTGTTTGAGCGATTGCCTGTCAATGAATTTTGGCTGCCTGTGATCGGTGGGCTGGGATTGGGCATTATTGGCTACTTTGTGCCGCGTGTGCTGGGTGTTGGCTACGATACAATTTCGGCTATTCTCAACAACCAACTGCCTCTCCACATTTTACTCACGCTGATGATTTTCAAGTCGTTGGCGCTGCTGGTGTCGCTGGGTTCGGGCACATCCGGGGGCTTGCTGGCACCTATGTTTATGGCCAGTGCCGCGATGGGCGGTCTGACGGCTATTTTGTTGAACAGAGCTGTGCCTGGTTTAGATTTGCAGCCGGGCGCATTTGCTCTGGCCGCGATGGCCGCGGTTTTTGGCGCTGCCTCACGCTCGACATTTGCCTTTATCATCTTTGCCTTTGAGATCACCCAGGACTACTACGCGATTTTGCCCCTGATGCTGGTGTGTGTGATCGCGGATGGGGTGGCGCTCTTCTTTATGCAAAACACGATTATGACAGAGAAGCTGGCACGGCGCGGGCTGCGTGTCCCCCAGGAGTATGAAGCCGATATTCTGCGGCAGGTGTCGGTCGGCGCGATGATGGATTCGGCCCCTATGACATTGCCCAGCAAGCTGACCGTGCAGCAATTGGCAGATCATATTGCCCAGGGCGAAGCAGCCTACGTGCGCCATCAGGCATTTCCGATTGTGGACGAGGATGGCCGTTTGTCCGGTATCATCACACGGGGGGATCTGCTGCGGGCGTTGGACACGGCTTCCGGGCAGGAGCTTTCTGTCTGCCAGGCAGGCACACAAACACTGGTGGTTACTTTTCCCGATGAAACCCTGCACGAAGCCCTGCACAAACTGCTGATCCACGACATTGGCCGTCTGCCGGTTGTCAGCCGGGATGAACCAGAGCATTTGGTGGGCTACTTGAGCCGAGGAGCGATACTGCGGGCACGCCAGGGGAAACTGCACGAGGAGCATGTGCGTGAATCTGGCTGGATCAGCCGGCGACACCCATAGGGCTGCTGTTTGCCTGTTCCCGAAAAACAGATTCTCTGGGAAACAGAAAGGCCACAGTCACGTGACTGTGGCCTTTCTGGCTTTTGGGTCTGGTAGCCCTTAGCGGAGCAAGCTCCGAGGTGACGCTACCAGACCCGTGTTACTACGATAATCCATGAGCATCACCTCCTTTTTATATGGGATGGCGATTGTGAGGCTGGGCCTTTTGTCGTGTGCGATGGCCTAGCTGGGCAGAGTATCTCATACTTTGACAGACCTGTCAAGTGCCGAAATCGGCAAAAAATGGCTACTCTGTTTCGGCTGCTTTCTCCCGGCGCATCAATTCATCCCAGTTGATGCTGCTGCGCAGGTGCAAATCTCGTTGGGGGAAGGGGATTTCGATGCCGCGTTTAGCCAACTCTTCCCAGATGATAAAGCGCAGGTCGCTGGAGACTCGGCGCATATTCATAAAATCGTCGATCCAAATTGCCAGACTGAAATCCACGCTGGAATCCCCATACCCTTCAAAAAAGATCGCAGGCGCAGGACTGGCTCGGACCAGCCCGTGGCGGCGGGCCGCCCCCAACAGAATCTGGCGAACCTCCGCCGGATCGCTGTTGTAGCTGACCCCTACGGGAATGTGGATACGCACGGACCTGTCGCTGTGGGTGTATGTGGTCACCGATGAGGTAAGCAGAGTCTGGTTGGGGACGATCATTTCCACATTGTCGTTTGTGCGCACTGTTGTCGAGCGGATACGCAGCTTCTCCACCCGGCCCACTTTGTTGTTGACTTCGATCACATCGCCGGGGCGGATCGACTGCTCGAAAAGGAGAAGGATGCCGCTGATAAAATTGGCAACCAGCTCTTGCAGGCCAAAGCCGATGCCAATAGACAGGCCCGCCCCAATGATGGCCAGGGATGACAGATCGATGCCCAGCGAGCTGAGAGTGGCGAGGATGCCCGCGCTGATAATCACATAACGGCTGATCGTGCGCACTGTATTGCCAATGCCGGGGTCTGCATTGGTCCGGGGCAACAGATAGTTGGTCAGAATGTGTTGGATCAGCCAGCCACCAGAGAGAAAGGCATAGAGAACGAAGGCGGCCCGATAGAGAGCACCGATGCTGATTCGGTTCCCAGAGAAGGAGAAGGGCTGAGCGCCGCTGATGTCAATGATACCGACGATCGCCCGCTGCAAGCCCAAAATGAGCAGAAAGAAAAAGAGTGGCCCCAGTATACGCCTGTGGGCTTCTTTTGCTTCCTCCTCATCCCGCCAGGCATACAGCAACACCACCACCAGCCGATAGCTCAGCAGCAGCCAGAAGAAAACAAGCCCCTCGCGCAGCAAGCCAACCGGCCAATTGTAGTATGTGAACAGGGCGATGATTCCCTGCCCAATACCCACGGCTAGAATGGGTGACCAGATGTGCTCCAGCGCCCGCAGCCAGCGGGTGAGCGTGCCTGGCAACGAGCGCCGACTATTTTTCTGGTGATCTGCGCCCGACACTTTGCCCAGCAGGGGCGACAACAGACGCGCGATTGTCTCCGCGCCCAGGGCCAGGAGCACGAGCGCCACAATCTGCCGCTGCACAACCAGCCGCTCCAGAATCACCAACAGCACGGCCCACTGTTCGCCTAGCCGTTCCAAAATTGATATATCCATCGCCGTTCCATTCTTTTCCGGTGAGCGTTCATGCGCCGATAGACACAGCCAGCCAGGAAAATAGCCACGCAGGCTACAATGCCCTACGGCTGGGAATTAAGTTCTTCCTGTTTTGATGCCATTGCGGCAGCCAATGCGTTTACAGCTTCGTTGGGTGTGAGGACCCCTTCCAGGGCCTGTACGTACGTCTCATCGCCCGTTGTCAACAGCCAGGCCAATAGCGGGTCGTCTGTCCAGGGGATGGCCGTCTTGACTTGCGAGGCAAAGGCATATATCTCCGGGTTCAGGCGGATGTTGATACGCACGTCCTGATGGGAGGGAATCAGCCCGGCCTGGCGCATTAGAAGAGTTTGTTTCTCTTTGCCAACCCAAAAAAGAGCAAGGGCGTTGGCCGCCTGTTTTTGGCGCGGGGACGAGACCGGGCTGAAAAAAAATGACTCTGTGCGCAGCAGAGGCGTGGCCGCGCCGCCTGGCCCGGACGGCAGAGCGCGGACGGCCAATGTCCCCGTCTGCATTTGGCTGGCCAGCACGCGCACCGCGTCTGAATCATCCACCAGATAGGATAGGTTTCCGTTGACAAAAAGTTCCCGCAGCCCGTCCTGGTTGGTGCTCATGACAAAGGCGGGATTGTTCTGGGCATTGCGCAGCCAGGTGAGCCAACTGGTAAGACCTGGCATGTCAATGAAGACTTCGCCTTTGTCGTTGTACAACTGCCCCCCCGACGTACCCAGACCCCAGAGCGCGCCCTCAAAACTGCTGCCAATCCCCACCCCCGCGCCCGCGCCGGCCTGGGCCAATAGTTCATCCAGCGTAAGCGCCGGGCGTTCAACCAACTTTTTGTTGTAAAATAGTGCCCGCGTGCGCAGAGCAAAAGGCAGGCCATAGAGTCGGTTTCCGCTGCGTAAACCGCGCCGGGTCTCTTCGCGAAACCAACGGATACTTTGGGCTTCTACGGCTGTATCCACCGGGCGTATCAGATCGTCGGCCAACAGATCTGCCATCCATTCGCCGGGTGCAATCAGCAAGTCTGGCCCAAAGCCATTGGCTGTCGCCGCGGCATAACGCGCATACAGCTCGTCCTGGGGATGGAAAACGAGAATCACCTGCAGGCCCGGATGCAGCTCTTCGAATTTGGCTTTGGATTGTTCCAGAACTTCAGCCCGCGTGCCCGTCCAACTGTGCCAGACCAGCAGTGGCCCTGTCAGATCTTTGACTCTGGCTGTTGCTCCGTCTGTCAGGGCTGTACGCAGGACAAAGAGGAGGGAAAAGAGAATAAGGAGGGTGGCTAGGATTGTAAGAACGCGGTTGGTCATACATTGCCTCAAAGGGTTCGTCGACTGCATCCAATTTTCATTGTTCCACAAGTGACCCATTCAAGAGCATACCGCCCCACAATCAAAACCACCAAAATCTTCCAGGGTTTTTGAATATTGACAAAATGTGTGCATTATATTAACATCGATGTATACAATTCTGCAATCTCAAACGGAGCGGGGGATACCGTACAATGGAATTAACAATCAACGGAATGGATCACACAGTTGAGGCGGGGGCAGATCGCCTGTTGCTCTGGGTGCTGCGGGATGAGTTGGGCTATACGGGAACCCGTTTTGGCTGCGGCGCGGGCATTTGTGGCTCGTGTACCGTCCATGTGGACGGCGTCGCCACCCGTTCCTGCATCACCCCTCTGGCCGCGGTGGAGGGCAAACAGATCCGTACAATCGAGGGTTTGGCCGCAGAAGGCGGGCTGCACCCGGTGCAACAGGCCTTTATCGACCAGCAGGTTCCCCAATGCGGCTGGTGTATGAGCGGGCAGATTATGACCGCGGCCGCCTTTTTGGAGGCAAATCCCGCGGCCACAGACGAAGAGATCGTCAACGCAATGGGCAACAACTATTGCCGCTGTGGCTGTTATGTGCGTATCAAAGCCGCGGTGCAGCAAGCCGCTACAGCAATGGCGGATGGGGCAATGGCAGGGGGGGCAATGACAGGCAGGTCAATGACAGGCAGGTCAATGACAGACGGGGAAGGGGGGCTGGTATGAGCACGGAACTGAACAGCAAATTGGGCAACGAAAAAGTGGGCGAGCAAAAACGACCCCGCTGGCGGCCCACCCGCCGCGGCTTCCTCATCGGTTTGGGCGTCCTGGGCGGTGGACTGGCGATTGGCGTTCCTCTGGGGCTGCCAACTTTGCGCCTGACCGCGGCCCGCTATCTCGACAACGCATCCTCCCCCGGCCCGTCGGACACAGACCCCTTCGCCTGGTTTGAGGTGACGCCAGAGAGCCGTCTGCGTCTGTACATCGCCAAAGTGGAGATGGGACAGGGCATCCACACCGCGCTGGCCCAGATCGGCGCGGAGGAATTGGGGCTGCCTGTGGCCGATTTGGAGGCGGTCCAGGCCAGCACCCACACCGGCCCCAACGACACTTTTGGCACAGCGGGCAGCAGTTCGGTCTCCGGTGTCTACGACGCCCTGCGCCAGGCCGCGGCCACCCTGCGCCAGCTTTTGCAGGACGAAGCCGCGGCCGCCCTGGCCGTTGCGCCCGCTGATCTGACGATCCAGCGCACCGGCTTTTTCGTCTCCGGCCAGCCCGAAAAGTCGATTGAGTTCGCTCCGCTGGTGGCCCGCAAATCCACCTGGGAACTTCCCGACGAATTGCCGCAGGTCAAGGCTGTGGCCGACTTTCAGGTGATTGGCACATCCGCGCCCCGGCTGGACATTCCGGCCAAAGTGACGGGCCAGGCCGTCTATGGCTACGATATGCGGCTGGAAGGAATGCTCTACGGCGCGCTGGCCCGCCCGCCCCGCATTGAGGCCAAATTGACATCTGCCGCGGAGGGGACAGCCCTCTCTGTGCCGGGCGTGAAGCAGGTGGTCATCAAGGATGACTTTGTGGGGGTGGTGGCGACCAGCCGGGCCGCGGCCCGTGCCGGTGTCAAAGCGCTGGTCCTGACCTGGGACGAAGGCAAAGCCTGGCAGCAGGCAGAGATCGACGCGCTGGTTGCCATCGGCGATAGCGGCGGCGTGCGGGTGCAGAAGGAGGGCGACGTGGGGCAAGCGTTGGCAGGCGCTGCGACCGCCACGGCAGAATACTTCACCCCCCTGGCCGCGCATACTTCTATGGAACCGCCCGCGGCCCTGGCCCACGCCACGCCAGAGAAGGTGACTGTCTGGGCGTCGGTTCAGTCCCAGAGCAGCACCCAATCGGATGTGGCCGACGCGCTGGGTGTGGATGCGGAGATCGTTGAGGTGATCCCCACTTTCCTCGGCGGTGGCTTCGGGCGCAAAAGTTTTTCCGAGCCGGGCCGGGAGGCGGCCATCCTTTCCCAGGCCGCGGGCGCGCCGGTGCATGTAGGCTGGGATCGCACGGAAGACCTGCGCTACGGCTTCTTCCGCCCGCCTGTGCGCAACCAACTGGCGGCTGTGCTGGACGGGAAGGGCAGAATCCAGGCCATCCAGCACAAACAGGCCAGCGGCGATGTGCTCTTTGCCTTCTTCCCCGCGGCCGCGGCCGCGGTGCTGGGCGCGGACTTTGGCGCGTGGCGGGGCAGCCCCATTCACTACGGCGGGATCGCCAACCGGGAGACCCTGGCCTGGCGGGCCAAAGTACCCGTGCGCACGGCCTCCTGGCGGGGACTGGGGTTGCTGCCCAATACCTTTGCCGTGGAAACGTTTATGGACGAACTGGCCCACAGCGCGGGTCAGGACCCGTTGGCCTTTCGGCTGGCCCATCTGGATGACAGCGAGGGCGACCGGCGGATGGCGGCTGTGTTGCAGGCCGCGGCGGACAAAGCCGGCTGGGGCACGCCTTTGCCCGAAGGCCGGGCGCGGGGCATTGCCTGCTGCACGGATGTGGACACAAAAGTCGCGCAGGTGGCCGAAGTTTCGGTGGAGGCCGGACGTATCCGGGTTCACAAAGTCACCGCGGCCATGGACTGTGGGCTGGTCATCAACCCGGACGGCGCGGCCGCGCAGGTGCAGGGCAATGTGATGTGGGGGGTCGGTTCAGCCCTCATCGAGAGTGTGACGATCCAGGACGGCGCGGTGGTGGCGGGCAACTTCGACGGCTACCCCCTGCTGACGATGCGAGAATCCCCGGATGTGGAAGTGATTCTGTTGGAGGCGGGGGATGGCAGGCCGCGGGGCGTGGGCGAACCGGCCATTGGACCGGTGGCCCCGGCCATCGGCAACGCTGTCTTTGCATTGACGGGTCAGCGGCTGCGGCGACTGCCCTTTCAGTTGGCGTAACAGATGGTGGGATGCGGAGATAGAAAGGGAGAGACCAGCGGGCTATTTCGCTGGTCTCTCTTTTTACCTCTTGGAATCGCGTGGATTCCCTCTGCGTTTTACTTCGCGCCGGCACAAGTCCGATGGCGGGAACGTTCGTTTTCAGCGACTATCCGTAATGCGTGATGTGTGAATCGGTAGTGTGCTGGTTCACGCACCACGCCCTACTTCTTATGCCTCGCGTCGCCGGTACAGCACAAATCCGCCCACAACTACGCCTGCCACCACCACAAAGACCCACGCGGGCCAGACCGGTGTGCTTTCGCTCAGGTCTGCGCCGGTTTGGGGCAATGTTTCGGGAGCTGCCATTGCCTCTGCTGCCGGAGTTACTTCTGGGGCTGGTGCCGCTTCTGCTGTATGCATATCAGCCATCATCTCGCCGCCAGCCGCAATGCCGTGGAAGGCAACCACCGCGCCGGAGCCGGGAGGACCGACGGCGTTGACAGCGACAAAGGCGTCGCCCGCTTCATTGAAGTCCAGGGCAATGGGGAAAGAGAGGCCGTCGATGGCTACGTCAAAATCCGTGCCGCCTTTGATATGGACAACCGCGCCGGAGTTCGGCTCTGGCCCCTGCTCGCCAAAAATGCCGAACTGCACGCCATAGAGGCTGCCATCCGGTCCCCAGGCCAGGTCTGTGAGCATTGTGAAGCCTGTGGCGTAGTCGCTGACTGTGCCATCCGCGGCCACCATCACCACTTTGGCCGAGCCAGGCACAAAGGGTGCGCCAGAGAGATAGGAGACGTAGGCGTTGCCGTCGGCGTCAAAGACCACATCTGTGGGCACGGCGTCGGTCAGCATTTCGCCGCCGTAGTCCGGGCGGGGAAAGACACCGGGAATGGGATCGAAGACTGCCACCAGCGAGATTTCGCCTGTCGCCGGGTCCACTTTCAGCAGGTCATTGCCGCCCGCGTCGGCCACATAGAGCATTCCGTCTGGCCCAACTTCCAGACCATAGGGATGGGAATCGAGAACGCTGGGGTGGGGGTTATTGGCAACCTCAAAATCCCAGGTGCTGGCGATTTCGGCCACAGCGCCGTCGGCCCCGATGGTGAGAATTCCGCCGAAATTATCCGGGAGTTCTATGTCTGGTGCGCCGATGCCCTGGCCGACAGTGGCGTAGAGCGTGTCGTTCAGCAGAGCCAGGCGTGCGCCGCCCACGGCTTCTGTGCCCAGATTGACCGAAGGCAGGGCTGCAATCTTATCCACCGAATGATCGGCGGCATTGATGCGGGCTACCTGCGCGCTGTTGCCCACTTTGGCGTCTATCTCTTCGCCCGTCTCGCCGCTGATCCACTTGATATCATCCTCGCCGCCCAGACCGCTGTCGATCACCCAGACATTGCCATCGCCGTCCAGCAGCACGCCCTGGGGGCCGTTGAATCCTTCGGCAATGACTTCGCCATCCGCGGCAGGGACCGGGCCGTCGTGCGCGGCGACAATACCGCTGGTTGCCAACAGCGCCAACAGCAATAGAAATGTGGTCAGATTGATGCGTACATACTTGTGTTGCATATATGCTCCTTCCTTTCTTGTGGTCACAACTCTTTCTTGCCCAATGCGCTTTTGTCAGGGGGAATGTACTGATGTGATCCCATTGGCCATCCTTTCTCTTATTCCTCGGCAAGCAGAACCGTAGCACAAATGTTATGGATTAACTGGCGGTGAAGGCTGCATTAAGAGATAGACCAGCGCGTCGACTTCTCGCACTGACAGATTTGTAAAAACAGGCATGGGGAAGCGGGTGATCTGATAGCCATCCACAAAGAAAGCCTGGGGGTTGACGATGCTCTCCCGGATGTACTCTGCGGCGGTGAGTGCTGTGCCTTTGTAGCGTTCTTCCTCTATTCGCTTGGCCGCGGTGACAGCCAGATTGTCCTGGGGTGGCCCAAATGTGCCTTTGCTTTCCATTGCTGCCAATGTATGGCAGACCCCGCACGCTTGCTTGCGGTAGACCTCTTTGCCCAGTTCCAGCAGCGCGGCGTCGGGGGTCGGGCTTGCGTCGGGAATGGGCGTTGCCGCGGGCGAAACTTCCGCGCGGGGCGTGCCAGTGGGTGGTTCCACACTCGATGCAGGGGATGCAGACGGGACAGGCGTCTCTGTCAGCAGGGCCGGGGAAGTTGGCTGCGCGGCTGCGGGCTGGGCTACCGTTGGCCGCGCTTTTGCCAGTTCGGCAGGATTGGCTGCCGTCCCGATCCCGGCCGAGGTTTGCACGCACGCCTCAATGAGCAGGGCGCAGAGAAATACAGGCAGAATGATAGCAGTTTTCATTCCTGCACTCCGAACGATTGCGGATACAGCGGATACAAATGGGGGAACTTTTTATATTGTACACATACGTCCAGAGGAGCGCAACTGCTATTTTTGTGCCGGGTGTAATGTGGATTAGGGGCAACCGATTCCCGGAATCAGCACCCCGCGCGCCCAATTTGAATTACACCCTTTTGTGTGGGAGTTTTGATTCAGAAGCGTTGGGGAAAACGGTTGCCGAAAACCCAAAGCGGTGAGACGGTAGGTGGCTGTGCTTAGCCAAACCTACCGTCTCACCGCTTTGGGCAGTGCGTGCGGCCCTATATGGACTGGGCTTTTCCAACAAATAAATTCCCCAAATTGATTTGGAAAAGTCCAAGCCGTTCAGGGAAATTGTCGCCGGATCGGGAATTTATTTTCTTCGAACGGCCTTATATGGATGGGTCTGTTGTACCCTAGCCCAGGGCCTGGCCTACAAACTTTACGTCCTCCCTCAACTCCTCCGGCGCATAATAGACCCGCACCTCACCCGTGCGCGGATGCTCGGCCTGTTGGCCCACATAGCGCCGCCCGCTGCTCTCCGCGGAAAATTCCGGTGACGTGGGCACAAACCCATCCGCGAAGATGCGCTGTTGGATGGCAGCCTTGGGATTTAAGTCGATGCTCTGATTGGCCCGGCCCGCGGCCACAAGCGTAGCCCGTAGCACCCGCTGGTTAGCAGCGGAATCGGCAGCGGCTGGCGGTGTTTCTGGTTTTGTCGGGGGCTGGGGAGAAATCACCGGCGGCACAGATATCCCGCCGCTGGCTGTGCTGGCGTGCCATTGCTTCTCCGGCGGCACAGGCTGGGGAATGGGCTGATCCGGGCCGCTGCGATCCAGTTTTTCCAGCCGCTTCATCACACCGCCCAGGTGTTCGAAACTGTGCCAGGGCGAGACAGCCCCCACCACAAAGAGGCAGGCCGCCATCACATACTCGTCACGCATCAGTTCGTTGTTGTACCAGAGCAGCGAACGCCAGTATTGCTCCTCTGGCACAGGATGGCTCTCGTGCCAGGGACCCACATCCTCGCCGCCGGAGACGCCCTGGGTCATCCCGCATTCGGTGATGATGACTGTATGTTTGTTGCCATATTTGGCCCGCACTCCTTCCAAATCCATTGTGCGCCGGTAACGCAGGGCGAGCCACATCCCCTCTTCGCCCTTCTCTTCGATATTGGACTTGTGCAGCCGCCAGAGATCGGGCCAGTCGTATTCGTGAAAACCCAAATATTTGTAGACTTCGAGCGTGCCCGCAAAATGGTCGAGAAAATCCTTGCCCCGCATATTGCCCGTGGCAAAGTTCATGGCAATCGGCTCGAAGCCCCCTGCCCGCAACCGCTCGCCAAAGGCCACCTGAAATTCGTCGTATTTGCGTTTTTCATCCGTACTTGCGTGGCCGGGCATCACTTCGTTGTAGGATTCCCAGGCGTCAAAAAGGGGTCGCCCGTTGAAGTGGGCGTTGTTGGCCTCCAGCCTCAGCACCCGCTCGGCATAGGCCCGGCCAATCCCCGCGGGATCGTCCACAAAGCGATTCTGCCGGTCCTGGGGTACAAAATCCCGCCCGATGAGAAAAACATCCGGGTGCATCTCCCGCACCCGTTTCCAGAAATCAATGTTGGACTCCATCGACTTAATCACCCGGGGCTTGAGCCGCCGGATGGCGTCCAGCACATCATCCCCAGTTCGGTTGACGTGAAAACCAAATTTGTGGAATTGGGACATATATACCTCCGGTGTTGGGAAATGGGGTTTGGGGCGGGGGAATCGGAAAGACAATTTCCCGCCCCAAACCGCTTCCTTCTTACGGCAGCCGTCGCCCTGGCTCTTCCAGCGGCGGTGGCGTGGGCGCAAAGCGGGGAATGTCTTTGATGGCCTCCAAATCCCGGCCATACAGCACCAGATTGAGTTTGGACTGATCTAGAAAGGGCATGGGATCGCAGAAACCGCCCCAGCCGTCCTGCCGGGAGTAGGGTTCGATGCGGATGCTGAAGTGTAAGTGGGGGCCGGTGCTGTTGCCCGAATTGTCCGAAGCGGCCAGCACATCGCCCTTTGCCACCTTTTGCCCCACCCGCACATGTGCCCGGTCCAGATGGGCATAGTCCGAGTGTCCCCAGCGGTGGGTCACCCGCACCCAATTGCCATAACCGCCCGGCAGATAGTCGCTGTTGGTCACAGTGCCCGCGTCCGCGGCCAGAATTGTGGAACCCACGGGCATATAAATATCAATCCCGTTGTGTCCCTTCAGAGGCACGCCGTCGTATTTGAAGTTGCCATAAATTTGGGGATTTTCCCCCCAGAGCTGCGAGATGGGGTGATTGCCGGCATAGGGCACACCCAAATTGATCAGATTGCGGAAGAGGGCGGGGGCCAGCAGACGAGTGCCCGTCGGACTGACGTCGGCCACCCAGCCGTCGATGGCCGGGTTTTCCACCCCAGCCACCCGCCACCAAGAGAGGCCATCCGCCTGACGAGGCCCCTCCACCAGGCGCAGGAGCGCTTTGCTGGGCACAACTGCTGCCACATCGCTGTCGGGCTTGCCCACATAGCCCGGCGACCGACGCGCATTCACGTCGTAGGGCGAGATGTTTGTCACCGGTGTGCCCGCTGCGTAAATTGTGACATCTTCTGTTCCAATGGGCGGGGGCGGGGGAGGCGCGGTTTTGCCCAGCAGTTCGCTTTTGTCGGGCAGGCTTTCCGCGGCCCAGCCCACCAGCGCCTGGTTTTGGGCAGTGGTGTGGGCCAATTGCCACCAGGTCAGGTCGTCCGCATTCTGGGGGCCAGCCTGCACCCGGCTCGGCCTGCCATAGGCAATCTCCCCGGCAATGTCGTCGGCGGTTTTGTCCACATAGCCGGGCGAACGGCGCAGATTGACAAATGTCTGGGCGTAGACCGTCTCGCCTGCGCGGAATTTGCCCTGGGGTTGGGGCGGAGGCGGAGGCGGGGGCGGGGTGGGCGCAGGGGCAGGCTTTGTCGGCGAAGGCGTGTCGCCCCCGCCCTGGGCCTGTTGACTCGAAGCCAGCAGAGGCGTCCCGTTGACAGCCACCTGGGCCACCCAACCGCTGGCGGAACGGCGGTCGACACTGGCCTGAATGCGCCACCAGACAATCCCATCCACAATGCGGGGACCCTCGGCCACCGTTGCCAGCGCGTCCAGGGGCAGGTCCGCAATCAGATCGTCTTCCCCCTTGCCACGGAAACCAGGCGTACGGCGCAGGCGGGCTGTTTCCAGGGTGAAGACCCGGTCGCCCACCGCGAAGGGGGCTGTGGGCGGGCTGCCTGCGGCCAGCAGGGGTGCGTCCGCGGCCACTGATTGGGCCGACCAGCCATCGCTGGCTGTGCCGTCTGCGCTGCGGCTGCGAATGCGCCACCAGACCAGATTGTCCGCGTTGACTGGCCCCTGGACAATTGTGGCGGGTGTGTGGGGCGGCAATTCGACTACCACATCCTCCGGCGGCTTGCCTGTCACCCCCGGGGACTTGCGCAGGCGTACAATTGTGGTGGTGTAGACTGCGTTGCCTGTTTTGAAGGCGGCCGCGCTCAGTTGACTGCCCGGCAGCTGGGCGCTCTGTGCCGTCTCCGGCGTCTCGCTCCAGCGGTATTCGTTGCGCACGGCTTCCTTGAAATCTTCAATAACGCCCCCTTTGGTCTCCATCACCCACTTGTCTTTATTGGGCCAGCGATAGAGGATCAGCGAACGGATCTGCTGGTTGCCCGGCGTCTGGTTCCAGCGATTGATCTCCGCGTAGGCAGCTTTGACCCAGCCGTTGTTGTTGTTCTCCCAGGGGTGGTCCTCATCGGCTTCGGTGATGTAGACCGGCAGGTGGCGCATATTCTGGGGTATCGCCTGCATAAAGTCCTGGTAGGCCAAGAAATGGTAATGCCGGTCCTGAAAGGGCGGATCCATTTTGGCCGGAGAAACGACAAGCGCGGGGTCTGTGCCGTGGGTGTAGGTGTGGAGGGTAATGCCGTCGCAATTTTCTGGACGCAGCGCGGTAAGAATATCCTGGAAGTATTGCACCCAATCGCCATTTGGGTTGCCGGGATAGGCTGTGTTGTTGTTCCACGGCGCAACCGCGCCAACCAGCACCTGATCGTCCGCACGGCCCGTTCGGCGTTTGATCTCCTGGCGGCAGAGACTGTAGCAGCGGGCGTAGTCACCGGGGGTGACAGCCTGTCCGTGATCCACCCCCCGGCTGAGGGGTTTGTCCGGGTGGAGCGCGGCAAAGCGGTCGGGCAGGCCGCGTAGCTGCGCGTCTCTGGCCTGGGGATCGGGGTCCCGGCTAAAGGGCAGGTCTGGGCTGGCAAAGGCTCCGGGTCGCTCCACCCAATAGTTCATCTCATTGCCGATGATCCAGATGTGACAGCCCTGGCTGGCCTCTGCAAAATTCCCCACCCGGCGGGCGAAATCCGGGTACTTGTCAGGGTACGGGATTGTGCCCTGTGGTTTGTACGCGTTGTTCAGGCGGACGATGACACCGTAGCCCGCGTTGGCCCAATTCGTGTAGTTACCTCCACTGCGGTCATTGGGATCGCTGCCGATGGCTTCGGTGAAGAGAACCCAGCCCTTGCGTCCCGCATCAGCCATGTGGACTTCACCGCCGGGTTCGTGCAGGCCAAAAATGTAGGGTGATTGATGTTGTGGGGACATTGACTCGTTCCTCCGTAATGATTCTGTATTGCGTGTAGCACTGGCCGTGACGGATGGGCACTGAAATTTCAAGCGGTTCACAATGCTTGCAAAGCGGGCAATCGGCAAAACTCAGCGCGCCGCGCTGCCTGTGCGGGGGACGGGGGGCAGCGCGGCATCGGCTCTTGCAATTTTTCGAGCGGCCAGCCACGTTAAAACCTGTGTGAATACCTGGGCCGCTTCCATTCCCTGTGTGTTCAGAATCAGGTCTGCGTGCTGGCGGGCGTGGGCCAGCCGGGCTGTTTCTGTGGCAAGCCATGCGGGGTCCCAGGAGACATCGGCGCGGCGTTCGCGCTGGGTGATCAGGTCAATTTCCAAATAGATGAGCAGGGCGGGCGGGCGGATTCTGCGCCACATATCCGGCGTTTCGCTGTGCTCCTGGCTGGCTGGCCGGGCATTATAGCCCACTTCCCGCAGCCGCGCCACCAGCGTAGACTTGCCCGACGCGCTCACACCCACCACTTTGATGAGGGGAAGCGCTTCCCACTTGGCTCGACTTGGACCCACGTCCGCCTCTTTCTTCTTTTGCCAACAAATGCCCAGCCGGGCGCGTCTTCAGATGGGGAAGCTGACGGCCAGCCGCCGGATATCGTCCCCCCGTTTGTTGGGGGCCAGCATCACCACCAGCACAGTGCAGTCGTCCTGGGCACGGCCTTTGTCCAGGGCCAGCGCGGCGGAAAGAACGCCGTCGGCCAGGGCCTGGGCACTGCTCTCGCCCCCGGCCTCAATTTGGGCCACCACAGCTTCCACATCCATCTGCTGTTGGCTGTGGGAACCAGCACCCAGAATTCCGTCAGTAAAAACGGCTACGGCCAAGCCTTCGCTCAGGGGAACTTCGGTGATAGCCGGTTTGGTGTTGGGATAGATGCCGACTGCTTCGCTGCTGTCTGTCAGCCATCTGTATTCCCCGGCCTGGCGCAGGAGAATTGGGCAGCGGCTGTTGCGGCTTATCACCAGTGTCTGGGTGGTCAGGTCAACACTGACGATATTCAGCTCTGCGCTGACTTTGCCGCCCCGGTGGGTGCGCAAATAGTCGTGGGTGGCCCGGGCCACCGCGCCATCCCGCACGCCTTCCGCCAGCAGACTCAGCGCCTTGCGTGCCACCAGATTGCTGATAATCTTGGCGCTGCGCCCGCTGCGCTGGCCGTCTACCACCACCAGACTGATCCCGCCGTGGGGTCGTTCCACCATTTCCACCGTATCGCCGCTCTCGCTGGTGGCATACTTGCCAATCTTTGCAACTGCTGCTTGAATTTCCAGATTTGCCATGAATTGTCATCTAAACATTGGAAGGGGGTTTTGTCAACGCGTTCTTTTTGCCGCGGGATCAGGGGACGCGCAGGCTAAAGGAGACTTGGCCGGATGTGATCGTGCGCCCGGAATTGCCGCTGGTTGCTTCCACCTGAAAAGTATAGCTCTCCCCAGCGGCGTTGGCTGGTACATCCACCGCCACGTAGATAATCTGCCGATCGGCTGGGCCAACGCCCACTGTCAGCGCGGTGTCGCCACAGTTGTTGTCATCCCGGCAGATGACCGCGCTCCACGGCCCGCTTTTCCCCAGGTTGATAAACATTTCGTCGGCCAATGTACCGGTGTTTTCGATGAGCAGATTGATCTGGCAGCGCGCGCCCGGTGTGCATTGGCGCATATTGCCCCCATCGACTGTGACCCGCACCCCATAGCTGGGCGGCACAGGCGTGGCCGAGGGCGTGCCTACGGGTGTCCAGGTGGGGGTGGGCGTCAGAACCGGTGTGTTCGTGGGTGTGATGGTGGGCGTCACTGTGTTGGGGACCAATTCCACCACCACTTTGTGGGTTTCGCTGGAACCGTCCAGCCGCAGCACATCCAATACATACGTTTGGCTGGTCCAGCGCTGGCAGACCTGGCGTTCGCCGTGGCCTGCCACCCCGGCCCCGTCCAAAAAGACAGCCCGGGCATTTTCCACATCCCACAGCAGAATCGTACACGCGCCGGGCAGAATCGATTGGTTGGCTGCCCGGAAATTGACTGTGGGCGCGGCATAGACCGGCGTGGCTGTTACCGCGACACCGGCCACAACTGTGCCTGCTGGCGTACTGGTGGGCACGACGAAGATCGGCGTGGGCCGCCGGGTGGGCGTGGGCGGTGTGTCGCCGGGCTGAGTGATGACCAGCGCGCCAGCTACGGCAGTCGCCAGCTCCGGCGCAAGTGGTTCATTCGGCTCTATCCCGGGCGTGGGTGTGGTGATCACCACTGGCCCGGTCTGCACCACTTCTGTGGGGGTCGCGGTCACGGCCGCGGGAAAGGCAAAAGTAGCTGTAGGTGTTGCGATGGATGGCGCTACCGCGGGCGCGGTCACCAGAACGCCGTTGTTGGCCCCGGGGGGCGCGGGCGTTGGCGTCTCTGTGGCCAACAGCAGCACCGCGGCTGCCGGGCCTGCGGGTGTCTGCTCGGCCCGTTGGGAAAGCGTGACAAGCCCTTTCCCCACCATCTGCCATCCCGCATAGGCCGCCAGAGAACCGCCGCACAGGAAGAAGACCATCACCAGCGTGGCCAGTCCGGCCCACACCCCCCAGCGAGAGGGGCCGCCCTCGTCTCTACCATAGACATCGCTGGCATAGGTATCACCGGCATAGCCGCCGTCCAGGGAGAGGCCGGTCGGGTAGTTGTCTGATTCTGTGCTGGCGACTGTGAGACCCGCGCGCTGCTGGGTAAGACGAAAGCGGGGACAAATTGTATGGCCTGTGCCCAGGCAATAGGTGGCCTGATCCCGCAGGAGCAACTGTTCCCGGCTGTCCAGCCCGTCGTCCAACGGATCGATCAGATGCACCACAAAACAGTGGTTTTCAAAGCTGGGGTATGCGGCTGCATCGCACCGTTTGTCCGCGGCGTCGATTGCGCCCACGTGGGGGCAAATGGGTTGGGTCATAGACTCCTGGATTCGTAGGCTCGGTCTTTTACCCGGCGTTGTCGGCGGGCACAAAATCTCCCCTACGGATTAATTCTGCGGCCAGTGCCAGCGCGTCGCTCTCTGTGGCGACTTCGCCCGCGGCCTGCGCTTCTGCAATAGATTCTAACAGATAACCCACCATTCGCCCCGCGGGAAGATCGAGAGAATGCATCAGTTGGTTGCCATCCACCAGTGTGTTCCCGGCCACGGGGTTCGGGGCAAAGGCATATTCGATAATCCCAATCATTCCCTTCAGATATTCACCCCACCCGCCCCCTCTGGTCTTGCCTGGGGCCTGCCGGTCGGCCAGGGCCAGAAAGAGGACATCCAGCCCCGTGCGATCCTCTCTGCCACCTGTGGCCGTGTCCCGCAGGAAGCGGTAGCAGGCCCGGCGGCTGATCTCGCCATCCGGGAAGGAGTCGGCGAGGTGATGGGGACGCATGTGATTGGCCGCCACTTTTTGGGCTATCTGTACTTCCCGCCGGCTGAAACGCAGAAATTCGCCGCGTTCGCTGGCAATGGCCGCGCTGGCGTTCTCGTGGCCAAAGAAGCGGATGCGCCGCGTGCCGGTTTCGTCCACCTCTTCGGCATAGGCGGACGGCTTGCCCGTGTCGTGAAAAAGGGCGTGCCAGACCAGCCACTCCCCCCGGCTATGGCCCGCGGAGAGTTCTGCTGAAAAGTGGGCGGCCAGCCTGTCGTGCAATGGGACCAGCGCGGCTTCCAGGTCCGCGTCGGGCAGCCCCTTCTGCGGGTCGGTCAGCCAATCCCGCAGGTTGGCCGCATAGTTCATCACCTGCACTGTGTGGCCGAGAACGTCCAGGTGGTGGGGCGGACTCTGGTGTATCTGATCCATAGCCGCCACTTCGGGCAGGACGTAGACCAGCAGCCCCAGGCGGTGCAGATCGACCAGCGCGTCGCCGGGCGCGGGCAGACCCATAATCTTCCAGAGTTCATCCCGCAGGCGTTCGGCGCTGGCCTGGCGCACATCCTGCGCGCCGCCAAGAATTCGGGCTTCGGTCTCGGCGTCGATGGCAAAGCCCAACTGCCCGGCAAAGCGCACAGCCCGCAGCATTCGCACTGGGTCTGCGGCCAGGCTTTCTGCCCCAACCGTCCGAATCCGGCCCGCGGCCAAATCATCTCTTCCCCCGCACTGGTCGATCAGCCGGGGCGCGCGATCCCGTGCCATTTCCAGGGCCAGCGCGTTGATTGTAAAGTCGCGCAGGGCCAGATCAGACGCCAAATCTCCCCGCAGACAGGCCAGATCGCAGATGAGGGGGGGCGCGGTCTCTCGCTGTAGCACAAGACGGGCCACGTCCCGTTCCTCGTCCAGGGGGTAATAGGCCCAGCCCAGTTTGTCGGCCACCTGGCGGGCCGCGGGCAGCACAGGGCCAGCCAGGGCCAGGTCCAGATCGGTGACGCCCGCATCCCGGCCCAGCAGATGGTCCCGCACCGCGCCGCCCACCACATAGACCGGTGAACGCTCTTGCAGGAGCGCGGCCAGAATTGCTTCAAATTCTGGCACACGCCAGTTTTCCATTGACTGATTGTCGTTCACTGTTCAGTTCCCCAGCTAATTCGAATGTTGGGATCGCCGTAGAGGGTGTAGGCCAGCCAGGTGGAGTTGGCCGGGGCCTTTTCCCGAATCCCCTGGCGCGCGGTGTGGAAGGCAAGCCCCAGCGTCTGCCCCGATTGCAGTTCGGTGTAGAAGCGCAGCGCAAAATCCGCGGCCAGATCGTCGTTCACTTCCCACAGCGCGCCCACAAAGACACCGGCCTTCATCTGATTGATCATCTGACCGGCCCAGCCTCCCAGCCCGGCTAAGGAGAAGCCCATACGCGCGCCGTGGCAGGTGTTCATAAAAATGAAGGGGCGCAGCTTGCGCATACCAAAAACAGCCTCTCCCACCAGATCGTCTGCCCGCAGTTCTTTGTTGTCATCCAACAGAATGGACGAGCCGTCGATGCTCTCCCGATTGACGCTGCCGTGGGTGGAAAAGTGGAGCAGTTCCACGCCCTCGCGGGCAATCGCCTTCACCTGGGCCAGCTTGCCCAGGGGTTCGGACACCTCCACCGCGGAGTTGGACAGCCCGGCAAAAAAGTCCACTTCCCGCTTCACAAAGTCCAAATCCGTGTGGGGGGCCACCAGCCGGGCCGCGGTGATATGCAGTTTGTCCACCTGGCCTGGCCCGGCCAGCCATCGGCTCACCTGCCAGCCCTGGGCCAGAAAGTCGTCGGCTTCGTTCTCGTCCAAATCCACCGGCTTGACCATTTCCCAGGGAATCCACGGCTCGTCGCTGATGATGTGCAGGGAAGAGATTGCCCCCTGCTTGCGCAGCTTGACCAGCTTCCAGTAGGCCCGTTTCAGTTTGTCGGGGAAGAGGGCCAGGAAGAGGCTGTTGCCCATCGCAACGAGTCTGTCGCTGATTTCCCCGATCACATCCGCGTCCGCTGGCTGGGTGGCGGCAAATTGATTCAGTTCGTTGTAGCGTTCCTCAATATAGGCCTGGGGTTCGCTGGTCAGCTCCACCCCTCCCATCGACGCATGGGAAAGGTCCACGGCCTGGTGGGGGGAGGTGAGTTCGAAAGTCAACCGCCGACCGTCGGCCCGGACGCGCAATTCCACATCGGGCGGCGGCGGCGGGGTTTGGGGAATCTCCACCGCGCTGAGCGCTTGCCGAAACGTGAGCGCATCGGTGGCCGCGGGGTCAGCGCTTATCGGCTGGCTGTTGATCTGCACCACGAAACGGGCGCTGCCGATCAGTCGTTCTCTGTGGCGCAGGTCAATACTGATCTGCCGCTGGGTTTCGTCCTGCCCCGCGGTCAGGATAAAAGTGGCCCTGTCCGAATCCTGAAAACTGTAGACTTCGATGGCCTGCTGCCATTTGTCTCTCTTTTCCACAAAGCCCGGCGCGTCCAGATGGACGTGAATCGTCTCTGCTGCGAATTCTTCGGCAAACGCGATGCCGACGGTCTCGGCCGCCATTGATGCGGGGTTGTATTCTTGGGTCAATTGGACAGTCAGGGCGCGGGTTTCGCCTGGTTTCAGCCAATTAGAAAAACGAATGTCCGTGTGAAAGGAAACCGGCTGGCTTGCATCTGCTCTGCCGCCTGGGGGAACCGTCAGTTCCCGGTCACCAGTCTCCAGTCCTTTGTCCCCGACCCCATTCTCGCCACCTGGAAGCGCTGTCTCCTCCCTGCCGATCCAGCGCGGGAACAACTCTCGCAGGGGCTTGCCAATGCCCGAACGTATTCGCGTGGGCGTATAGATCAGCGCCACAAACTCATCCCCGTCCATCACCACCAGCGCGTGGCCTTCCCGACGACGTGTCCAATCGGCCACATCCGCATCTTCCAGCGCGCCGTTGATGCCCACCACCTGACCAACCGGCAGCAACCAGTCCAGTTCGGCCAGCGGTCGATAGAGTTCCCGGTATTGCTGCTCCTCTTTCCGAGAGGAAAGGTAGCTGTTGATGTGGTCCATCCGCTTCACCCGCCAGGTGTTGTCGTCCAGCCGCGCCAGCAGAAATGTCTGCCGTTCGGGCAGGTCGCTTTCCAGAAAGCGCTGGAGCACATCACAGAGGAATTCGTAGCCTTCGGCCAAAACGACATTGGGCTGGCCGTAGCGTTCAAGAGTGGCTTGGCTGATGGACATTCGGTTGCTCCTGTCTCAACGGATATCCGGGGAAATCTCTTCCACCGGCAGGGCATAGCGCACGTGCCCGCTCCGGCCTGTGGTTGTCGTGGCCGCGCAGAGCGAATTCAACACAGCCTCCTCCACGGCTTCCACAACCCCAGGGAAAAGACCGGCCATCGCGGCCCCCTCATCGGCGAGAACGGTGGCTGTTTGGGTCAATGCTTCCGCCCAGTGTTGGATGTGCCGGGCAGTGCTGAAGGCGATGACAAAATCCCCGCTGCCGTGGCCGATGTGGCTGCCTGTGCGGGCCAGCCCCGCGCCCGCGCGCACGCAGAGCCGGTGTAATTGGCGGCTGTCCAGAGGCGCATCGGTTGCCAGCACAACCATCACCGACCCGCGTTCGGGTGGGGACGGCTGGGGCTGGGCAGGGGGACGCAGCCAATCCCCCACCGGAATCCCCGCGAAAATGAGTTCCTCGGCCCGGCCAAAGTTTGTCTGCACCAGCGCGCCGACAGTCCAGCCACCCCGATCCGTGGGTATCACCCGGCTGGCTGTGCCTATACCGCCCTTCCAGCCGTAGCAGGTGGTTCCTGTCCCCGCGCCCACACAGCCTTCGGCAACCGGCGCGCAATCGCCGCTGCCGCGGGCGTCGGCCAATGCAGCATCCACTTCGGCCTGGGCCACGGGCCGCGCCTGCAAATCGTTGAGATAGCCGTCGTTTGTCTCGCCCACGACAACATTCACTGTGCCGGTGCTGCGGGCAATCTCCGGGTTGTGGCGGATGGCGTCTGTGGCCAGGGCGTCGGCCACCCGCCAGACATTCAGCGTGCCGGTCAGGCCGATGGGGGACTCGATCTGGCCCAGTTCCCGCACCTCTTCAAAGCCGCAGGCCTTGCCAAAGCCGTTGATTGTGTGAACGGCTGCCGGCACTTTCTCCCGGAAAAGATTGCCCGTGTGGGGCAGCACGACCGTCACCCCTGTGCGGATGTCTTCGCCCCGGCGCAGTGTGGCGTGTCCCACCCGCACGCCAGCCACATCGGTGATGGCGTTGCCGGGTCCCGGCGGCAGGTGGCCGAGGGGGAAGTTGTGGTCGCGCAGGCGTTTGGATGTGACAATCATTGGGGTAGATTTGCTCAGGCGGCCAACGGTAGGTGACGCACGGAAGTAAGCGGTATGGGATGCTGTGTGTGGGGGAACTTCACAGCCGAGAGTTGCAGAAAGTGGTTGACGGGCGGCATTCTCAAAATAGCCAGTATTTCATCCCGCTGCTGGGGTGACAAAGATTCGATGCCAGTCAGTCGGAAGCTTTCGGGGCCATAGATTGTCTCTTGAATCAGATGCGAGAATGAAGTGAAAATCAAACTGCGAGGGGATGCACTGCTTTTATCGTAGCGCAGCACGATTTCATCGGTCAGTTCAATGCCTGTTGCCGCTCCACTGGCAAAGAAGACTTCCAGTATATCCCCCTCGCTGTCGTATTCAATACGCACTTTCTCTCCCGTCGGAAGTGTTTCCACCCGTTCGTGCAGCCATTCTACAGTCTGTGTAGCCATTGCCGTGTACCTTAAATTTCTGGGGCGGTCTCACCCCAAGCTGTAGTCACAAAATTATTGGCGACTTCTGTTCCGTCATCCAATTGCGTGAAGCCAAAGACGACGATGACGGTAATGCTGTTGCTGCCATTCGATAGCCCACCGCATGGATGGCGGTAACGAAAACGCTGAGGGTCTCGGCGTTCCTGGCGGCGTCGGCCAAAGTGCAGCGAATTCAGCACATCTTCCCGGCGTCCGATCAGTTCTTCGTGGCGAATTTCGATGTGTTCCCACCGTTCTTCGGTGAGGTAAATTATCCGCCCATCCCGGTCTGTGACGGTCCAGCGACGCATCGATCGACCCCTTCTGGCGCTGATAATATATTTCTGCCCAATTGTAACACCCCCGTTAGGCGCGGTCAAGCCGCGGGTTGTCATTCGTGTAGCGATGATTAGGCGGGCGGCACTCTCTGTTTGTCCCTGTCTGCTTTGGCTGTTGCCACGGGTTGCCTGTACGGGCGATTCTTGTTACAGTAGTTCAACAGGCTTTTCACCCGTTTCCGCATCCTGCTGATCATTCAACTGGGGAACCGTATGCAGACTCTTTCGACTATCGATGCCAACCGTTTGAACCGTCTCTACGCCTATCTTGCAGCCGCCATCGACCAGGGCGACCTGCCCGGCGCGGCGGTGCAGCTTTCCCTGCGCGGGGAAGCGAGCGAAGCGTGGGCCTTTGGCCGCTTCGCCCCCGCCGCGGACGCGCCGCCTATGCAGCCCGACTCCATTTTTCTCGTCGCTTCCATCACGAAACCGGTGGTCGTCTCCGCGGTGATGCTTCTGGCCGAGCGGGGGCATCTGCTGCTGGACGAACCCGCCAGCCACTTTGTGCCGGAGTTCAGCGTCAACGGCAAAGGGGCCATCACCCTGCGCCACCTGATGACCCACACCTCCGGTCTACCCGATATGCTGCCGGAGAATCAAGCATTGCGAAAGGCCCACGCGCCGATGGATGAATTCATCCACCGCATCTGCGATCTGACGCCCGACTTCCCCGCGGGCACGGGCATCCAATACCAGAGCGCGGGCATCGCCATTTTGGGGGAGATTGTGCAGCGGGTGAGCGGGCTGGCCCTGCGGGATTTTCTGCGCCAGGAAATCTTCGAGCCATTGGGGATGCGCGACACCGCGCTGGGGATGGCCGGTCTGCCCAGGGAGCGGCTTTCCCTGGTGAATGTGCCGACGGAACAGATCGGGACGGACTGGGGCTGGAACAGCGAGTACTGGCGCGATTTTGGCGCGGCCTGGGGCGGGATGTTTTCGACAGTGGGCGATCTGACCCGCTATTTGCAGGCGTTTCTGAATGGGGGCGAACTGGACGGGACACGGGTTTTTAGCCGGGCCACTGTGGCCGCAATGCTGCGGGATCAGACAACGCCTTTGCCCGCGGTTCCTGCCGAGCAAAAAGCACCCCACGGCTGGGGATTGGGCTGGCGGCTGGCACCGGCCACGGGCTGGCGCTATTTCGGCGATCTGCTCACGCCGGGCACTTTTGGCCACGGCGGCGCCACCGGAACAGTCTGCTGGGCAGACCCCGCGCAGGACTTGACGTTTGTGCTGTTCACGACCCAACCCGCGGTGTGGAGCGAGCCGTTGCTGGGGCGCGCGTCGAATCTGGCCGCGGCCTGTGTCCAGTAGGTGGGGCTTCTCGCTGCACAGTGACCCGGCGCGACGGCAAGCCCCATCCGCGGAAGACAGACACACATTAAAGGAGAAACGAATGAGCTTTGGCATCACCAAAACTTTGCCCCAATCCGAAGGGTCGGCGGCTGTGGACGAACTCTACAGTGTGGCCGGGGAATACGAATTTCACATGGCGGGCAAACCGTCCAAACTGAAAGTGGGCCACTTTGTCTACACAATCTGGCAGGACGAGATTGTGGGGCGGCTGCCCATCATCCGCCTGGAGGGAGGCGCGGTCAATCCCAATTCGGGCAAACCCCGCACGCTGATTTTCGTCTCCACCCCCGGCGAAAAGCTGGCCGCGCCCATCCCCCGCACAGGCCACCGGGGCACGCGCTATTACGACGGCGCGGAATGGCCTGGGTGACGAAGAACGTGTCGGGTGTCGGGTGTCAACGTGTCAATCGGCGTCCGTGGGCAAGGGTTACGCCGACACCCGACACCCGACACACTGACACTCCTAATCCGCCGACACCCATAACACATCGAACCCGAAAGGACGCTCCCCTCAATGTCTACCCTCCAATTCGGCTGGCACATGCACTCTTTCCCCGTGGACGGCAGCCGCGGCCCGGATTTTGTGCAGCAAATTCGCAATACCCTGGACCAGGTCCAGACCCGTTTTGATTCGGTCTGGATAGACGATCATATGATGCCCTGGGCCACCTGGCAGTCCAACGACACGCCCTATCTGGAATGTATGACGACAATCGCCTACTTTGCCGCGGCCTATCCGTCGCTGACCTTTGGCTCCAGCGTTCTCGGCCAGGGCTACCGCAATCCGGGGCTGATGGCGAAGATGGCCGCCAATCTGCAACTGCTCACCGGCGGGCGATTCATCTTCGGCATCGGCGCGGGCTGGATGGTGGAGGAATACGAAGCCTATAACTGGCCGTTCCCCAAACCCAGCGTGCGCATCGCCCAGATGGAAGAGGCGATTGAGATTGCCAAAAAGATGTGGCGCGAAGCCCCGGCCAGCTACGAGGGCAAATACTACCGTATCGACAACGCCTATTGCGAACCCCGGCCCGATCCGATCCCGCCCATTCTCATCGGCGGCGGGGGAGAACAATTGACACTGCGCGTAGTCGCCAAGCACGCGGACTGGTGGAACATTCCCGGCGGAACCCTGGAAAATTATGTTCACAAATTGGATGTCCTGCGTGGGCACTGCGACGCGGTAGGGCGGGACTACGACACCATCGGCAAAAGCTGGTCCGCCGAGGCCGTTGTCGTGGCTGGGACAGAGGCCGAAGCCCAGCGCATCGCGGCCGCGTCACCCTACAACCGCAACACAATTCTGGGCACGCCGGAACAGGTGGCCGAACAGTTGCGGTCTTTTGTGGAGGCGGGTGTCAGCTATCTAATCGTGCGTCTTCTCGACTTCCCCCGCACCGATGGGATTGAGCTATTTGCCGAAGAAGTGATGCCGCTGCTGAAGTAAAGGTAGACTGGGGACGGCGAACGCATGACGGACCAATTTCGGCGTGTCTTTGCCTTTTGTCTCCTGCCAGTCGCTCTTTCATCAGCCAAAGGAGAATTTCAATGTCGATTCAGACCGTCATCAACTCCCAATCCCACGCGGGGCTGGATATGCTGGAGCAGACGATTGCGCGCTGCCCGGAGAGTGTTTGGACCGATACTGCGCCCAAAAACAAAACCTGGCACATCGCCTATCACGCGCTCTTTTATGTCCATCTCTACTTACAGCCCACCGAAGCGGACTTTGTGCCCTGGGCCAAACATCGAGAAAATTACAATACAATGGGCGGACGTTTGTCCTATCCGCCTTTTGCCGAAGTGGTGATGGACCGGCCCTATCGCCAGGCTGAAATGCTGGACTATCTGGCGCTCTGTCGGGCCGAGGTGGACAAACAGACCGCGCAGATGGACTTGGATGCGCCGTCGGGTTTCGATTGGCTGCCGTTTGGCAAATTGGAGCTACAGTTCTACTCTCTGCGCCATCTGATGATGCACATCGGCGAGATTGCCGATCGGCTGGGCAGCCAGGGAATCGATGTGGATTGGCGGGGGCAGAAGGGGGACGGGTGACAGAAGCAGGGGGCGGCCTCCGCGCATCCATTGATGCTATATTTTCCCCTGTGAAATTTGCCAGTTCTGCGCGGCTGTGCTATACTCTCTATCGTTCTATAGCCGATGGGGAATAGTTTAATCGGCAAAACACCTGATTCTGGATCAGGCGATTGGGGTTCAAATCCCTGTTCCCCAGCCACTACTTACAAAGAGGGCCACTGGATTATCCAGTGGCCCTCTTTGTAAGTAGATTGATTCGCAAATATGCTGCTTCGGATCTCATGTGATTGGCAAAGTAGAGGAATATCTGGGTGGGACGAAGATACGTATTTCCGGATCGATTCAACTTTCTTTTGGCAGAGGTTTGTCTCTTGGCTATTGCCGCTGTGGACGCGGGCCGTATCCAACAGTGACCCGTATTCACCCCAGTCTGTCACAGCGGGGGCGATGTGGTCTATCCGCTGGTCACCGAGATGGATGAACCGTCACCGAACTGCGCTGAGGGATGTGTATGGGCGAGAAGGTGTGGGGTCTGTGCAGCATACCCCACGCCGTGGATGCAAAAGGAGAGGGCCACCCGAAACGGTAGCCCTCCCCTTTTTGATACATATCGTTTGCGTCAACGGCAAACAGCCGAGTTTTGTGTGCAATCAGCGCAGGCCGAAGCCGCTACGTATTTCTTCGCGAACCGGAAGCTCGCGGCGGATGTGGGCCAGAAGCGACTGGTCGTCAGTGAATGCGCATGTATCGCCTTTGGTGACATCCTGCAGTTGATAGCGCCACCCTTGTCCGCTGCTGATCGGCCAGATACGCAGCACATAGACTCGTCGCCCTGGGACCGACCGACCGTTCTGTTTGGTGGTTGACATGCGTGGTTCCCTCTCAGCGTGTGGTGTAGGGGAGATAGATGGCGTGATCTTTGCTCGCCGGTTGCGGGGTTGCTGTCGGTGTCGATGTTGCCCCTGGTAAGGAAGTCGCTGTTGCCGTAGGTGTCGCTGTTGCCCCAGGCAGGGGGGTAGCGGTTGCTGTCGGTGTGTGGGTAGGCGTGGGCGCACTGCTTACGGAACCGACACCCCATGCTGGGTGTGCGATATTAGACGGGCCAAATTGTGTGGCCTCTCCGCCGCTGAGGGGAATGATACGTAGGGTCGCGCTGCTGCCTGGCTCCAAATTGGGCGCATAGTGAAAGATCACCTGTTGACCGTCAGGAGAGACGCTGGGGCTAAAGGCATATTCGCTTTCGTAGGTGGTCAACTGATAGATCGATTCGTTGACAAGATCGATGTAGAATAGATTGCTCTTGACCGGCGTGGAAAATTGTTGGAGGAAGTTGGCTATCACAAAGCCCGACCCGTCGGGGAGCCAAGCCAGGCCCCGGGTTTCGTCCACTGTGACCAGATGTTGCGCCGGTTGGTCGCTATCGACCGTCGCTCGGTAGACCGCGGTGCCGTTTTCCTGGTCGAACGCTGTGTAGATAACCGTATTGTCCGCCGGTGACCAGCTTAGATTGGACGCCTGGATATTCTGGGCATCCCCCGCCAGCAGGTCGCGGCTGCGCTGCAATACGCTCCCCTGCAATGGAACCTGTTGCATACTGCCGCTGCCCAGCAAAAAGGCCAACGACTGCCCGTCAGAACTCCAGGAGACATCCCAAACTTTGAAGCTGGGAAGGCGACCGGCGGAAGTGAAGGCCAATTCACCCGCATCCACAGTCTGCCCGGCGACCACATCCACGCCAGGAATGATCCAGCGCCGGCTGCCTTCGACGGCGACAATGGCCTGCATAATTCCCGGTCCGAGGTCCGGTACATTGGGGATGGTAATCTGCTTGACCAGGCCGGGCAGCAGGGAGACAAATACCGGTTCGCGCAGACCCTCGACGGTCACTTCGGCGATCTGGCTGGTGGTAAATCCATTGCGGAGGCTGACGGTGACCGAGCCTGTGGCGATTCCCTGCATTTCGCTACAGGCAGGGCGGTTGGTAACGCGCTGGAAATTGCTGCCGTCGGCATTGATCACATAGACGTTGGTTTCGTAGACGCTGCACTGGGGTTCGTGTCCGCTGACGAAGGCCAGCATGGAACCGTCCTTGCGCCAGACCAGGTCCTGAATCCCCGAGGTCATGTGGCCGCGCTGATCCTGGGGAATCTCCCACAATTTGCGCGCCTGGCTGCCGTCGGCGTTGACCACCCAAATTTCGTGGTTCTCTGTGGCATAGGCGATGACCCCATTGCTGCTGACCGCACGCTCGCTGGCCTGGGCCGCCATATCCCCATCGGTGAAAACGGTGAGGGCCAATAGACCCACAAGCAGGAGCAAAACGCTCATCCATCCGAGACCCCGTGGCTTCTGCTTGCGACCGAATTGGGCGCACTGGGTGGCCGTACTTAAATCTGTCTGCACTGTGTAGTTCATGGTTTTCTCCTCAAGAATAGCTGGCTTCTGTGCCGATGAATCTCAGCGAACCGGATGTCTGCATTCGCTCTGTACACAGTCTAGCTGTCGGCCCTTTGCCAACTGTTTGTGGAGGAGTACCACCGATCTGACAAAACGAGGCATGCCCCATAGGTCCGGTATTAGGAGCAGTGGGGGAAGCGAGAGAAGGAGGGGGAGATTTTGTCCATCCGGTTGCAGACGGGGGGCAACCACTGTGGTGACAAAATGATGGCAGGGTGGCAATCGGCGAGTCTACACCTGCTCGCCCCGGGTGGGCGGCAGGTCGATCCCTGCCTGATTGAGCGCGGCCATATCACGCAGAATGGTGCGCTGGCTGACGCCGAGTGCTTCGGCCAGGTGGTGGTAGGCGGGGAGCGCGTTCTGGCTCTGGGCTTCGTGGAGCAGACGCACGATCTGCTGGCGGCGACGCTTGCTCTTGGATCGGATGGCCCGATCTTGGGGTGTTTCCAGGGTCCACGTGATGGTGATCTGTTCGTCTGCGGTGAGAGGACGCCCCAGGGGCGCGTCTGTGCGGGGAAGAGTTGCCTGGGTCTGGATCGCCTGGCTCTCTGCCCACGCCGCCAGGATAGCCCGATGCTCGGGTATCTGGCTTTGACTCGCCTGCTGATCTTTGGGCGAGAGTGTGTCCAGCATTTCGGTCAAGACGCGAACTGCCTCCGAGAGGGCTGCCCCGGCTTCGGCAGGGCGTCCGCTGGCCTGCAAGACCTGATAGTGCTCGAAATGGACCAGATATGCCTGAAAGAGGCCGGGGGTGAGTGCTGCGACCCCAGCCTGGATTGCATCACCTGCCGGGCCGATCTGGTTCTGTGCGCGCAGAATCTGTGCCTTGGTTGTGAGGAACCCAGGGGTGAAATCGGAAAATCCATAGGTTTCGCAGTAGGCCAGGGCGGCTTCGATATCCTGGCTTGCCTCGCTGTATTGGCTCAGGCGTAGATGGGCCTGGGCGCGGGCCTGGTGGATCTGCGCCAGCAGCCAGGGTGACTCGGCGCTGGCGTCCATCTCGGCCAGCGCTTCGTTCAGGTGGTCCCGGGCCGCGGCCAGCTCCCCCGCCAGATAGTCGAACTGGGCCTGGATGCCCAATGCCTGGCCCAGGAGAGGTTTGTTCTCCTGGGAGCGTTGCAGGGCGATCACTTCCTCAACCGCCCTTCTCCCCCTGGGCAGATCGCCGATATAGGTGCTGATGACGGCGGCGATGTTGGTTTCGGCATAGTTCCACGCACGCTCCGAGTCGATCTCCCGACCGATCTGCGAGGCCGCCTCGAAATGGTCGAGGGCGTCGCCCACCTTCCCCTGCATATAGGCAACCGCACCCCAGTTGATCAACGTACGCGCCTCTGCATAGCGGTAGCCGACCTCCCGCTGAATGGAGAGCGCCTGTCCGTAGCCCGCTTCGGCTTTGCTCAATTCGCCTTGCTCGCACAATACCGCGCCAATCGCAGCCAACACATCTGCTTCCCCAACCCGGTCGCCCAGGCTGCGATAGCAGACAAGCGCCCGATCGGCCGCAACCAGTGCTTCCTGATGGCGTGACAGCTCGGAAAGAGCTGCGCTGAGGGTCGCCTCGGCTTGGGCCTGGGTTGCCAGGTCTTGGGTCTGGTGGCTCAGTTCGATGGCCTGCTCCAGGATTGGCACAGAGGCGAGACTGTCACCGTTCCAATAGATGCTCTCTCCCGTGGCGCAGAGGATCGCGGCTTCGGCCCGCCGATCCTTGCGGCCACGGGCCAGAGTCAGGGCCAGGTCAAACCGTTCCAATGCCCCGGAATAGTCGCCCAGGGCCGCCAACATCTGTCCGTAGCGGCGCTCCCGCTCGATCTGCTGCTGGGGGTCAGTCAGGAGTTGGGGCGTCAGTGCTTCCAGGTCCTCCCGCTGTCGCTCCCGCTCCCCCAGCACAGCCAGCACCGCTTCCCGGGCCAGGAGCAGCCGAACCAGAAATGGGGATGTGGCCGGGGAGGACTCCCCAGTTAAGGCCTCGGCCCGGTCGAAGTGGGCCAGGGCCTGGCGATAGGCGTGGCGTTCCACCGCGTGGTCCCCGGCCAGGACGTAAAAATGGGCGGCCTCTGTCGCCGCGGCCGCGTGTTCGTGATGATAGGCCAGCATCGCCGCCTGGGCCGGGTTCTTTGGGTCAAACAGGCCAGCCATTCGGCCATGCAGGGCCTGGCGTTCATCCTTGGGCAGGGCAGCGTAGATAGTCTGGCGCACCACATCGTGGCTGAAGCGATAGGCTGTGGCAGTCTCCTCCAGCAACCCCTGCTGCACCAGACTGCCCACGCTGACGAGCAACGCCGGACCTGTCATCTCAGCCATATCGGCCAGAACCAGCAGCGACACTTCGCTGCCCGCCACGGAAATGGCGTTCAACAAGCGCCGGGCATGGACATCCAAGCGAGTCAGGCGGCGGCGGATGGTCTCTTCCACTGCCGGGAGCAGGGGGAGTTCGGCGTAGTCGGTGGTATCCGCGTCGTAGGGCGTGGACCATACGCCCGCGCCTTCCTGGGTGAGTAGTCCTTCGGCATAGAGGGTGCGCAGGCTTTCCAGCACAAAGAGCGGGTTGCCGCCGGTCTCGCGGTGGATGCGAGCCGCAAAGCGTGTGGCCGGCTGTGCCAGATGCAGGGCGCGTTGCATCAGTTCCCCCGTCTCTTCCCGCGAGAGTGGCGAGAGGGTGAGCCGCGCCAGCAGACCGGCCCGATCCACCGCGTTGAGTCCAGCCCATACAGCTGGGTCTTCGCGGGCATCTGTGGGGCGAAAGGAGGCGACGACCAGCACCCGGCTGGCTGCCAACCGTTGAGAGAGATAGGCCAGAATGTCCAGGGTGGCTGCATCGGCCCAGTGCAAGTCCTCCAGGATCAGCAGGGTTGGGCTGATTGTTCCCAGAGCGAGGGTTATACGGACCAACCCTTCCATCAGGCGAATGTGGGCCTGTTCCGCGGGGATGTCGGGCAGGGGTGACACCCCCGGAACCCAATCGGCCAGGTCGGGCAGCAGCGTAGCCATCACACTCAGCCACAGGCGATCCAGCACAGTGGCGACCTGCTGGGCGCGCAGGGGGGACATCCCTGTCCCCAGAGCCGAGAGTAGCGGACCGTAGGCTTCCTGGGCTGCCAAGTATTGGGCGCGGCCATGCATAACAAGCGCGGAGCGCCAGGCCGCGTCCTCGGCCAGCGCGTCGAGCAGACGGCTCTTGCCCACCCCCGGTTCCCCAACCACAAAAAGCACACCGCCCTGTCCGCGTATGGCCCGCTCCAGATGCTCGATCAGGACGCGCCGCTCCTTATTGCGCCCGATGAGTGGTATATCCTGGGCGAAGGGCGGCGTATCGGAGGCGCGCTCGTCGATGGACGGTGGCCCGGTTTCCATCAGTGCGGTGGTCTCCGGCGCAGGTTCGGCCCCGAATTCCTCGTGCAGCATTGTGCAGAGTTCGTCGTAGCGCTGCTGGGCGTCGTGCGGGCGTCCCAGCCTGTGGTAGAGCCAGATTGCCTCCTGGTAGGCCCCCTCGTGCAGGGGATCAACCTGAATCAGCGCGAGCGCGGCCAGGAGCGCCTGTTCGTAGTCCTGGTTTGACTTGTGTCCGGCGATCAGCCGTTGGGCCGCCTGTATGTAGCGCTCGCGCAGCCGCTCCTGCTCGGCGATGACCCAATCGCTGTAGTCGTCTGCCAGCAGGGGGGCTGTGTAGAGCGCCACGGCTTGGCGCAGAAAAGGCAGTGCGTCCTGGTCGCTTGTCTGCCGGACCGCGTGATTCAGCGCTTCCTCAAAGGCGTGGACATCGATCGTCTGGACCTGGGCGCGGTCGACGCCCAGCGTATCCGCGTTGCGCAGGATCAAAGATTCAGCACCCGGAGACCGCCCGATCTCCCAGAGCGCGTAGCTCAGACGCCGCCGAGCCGTGGACTCGTCCAGGTCCGGCCAGAAGAGATCGCAGAGCCGGGTTCGGGAGTGCTCCACATCGGCGTGGAAAAGCAGATAGGCCAACAGCGAACGCCCCGCCCGGGATGGGATGAGGACGGGTTGACCGTCGTATTCGAGGGCAAAGGGGCCAAAGAGGTGAACCGAAAGCATGGGTGGCCTGCAAAGGTATGGGTATAGAGGGGCAAGCGTATTCGCATTTTAGCAGCCGTAGCAGCAGGCTGTCAACAGAAAATTGGAGGCTGATTAGGGCAATTGCGTACTTCGAGGTAGTAACGAGTTGTCAGCCAATTTCCATGTGGAATGGGTGTCGGTGGATCGATTCTGAGCCAGAAAATGCCCTTTTCTATAGCCAAACGCCTGACTTTCCAGCCGATTTGGCCGAGAATTTAAGGTGTGCGCGTCCCTGGCCCGCCTCCATCCAAAAGCTCAAAAAAACCGGTTTGTGCGTCAGATTTATCTGTGCTATGCTCCAAACCTACCCCCTCGTCCCCATTTTTTGCTTCTAAATTTTAGTAACTGTTCAGGAGGACAGGTATGAGAAGCCACAAACACGACAGGCTGGACAGGCAGGTATCACGGCGTACCTTTTTGCGGATTGTAGGGTCAAGCGCCGGTGTGGCGATTCTGGCTGCATGCGCGCCAGCAACGCCGCCCAGTGTTGAACCCCAGGCCCCTGCGGCCACGGCGACCCCCGTGCCCACACCCGCGCCCGCTGTCCAGGGCGAAGGGATGATGCGCCCGGAGGGTTCGCCCAAGCGGGGCGGTATTGTGCGCACAGCCTTTGGCGTCACCATGTCCAGTTTTGACATCCACCAGGGCGGCGGCGTTTCGGCACTGTGCCATATGTACAACGGGCTGGTGCGCAACAATCTGGTGGACGGCCTGCGTACGCTCGTGCCCGACCTGGCCGAAAGCTGGGAAGTCTCGGACGATGGGCTGGTCTACACATTCAACCTGCGCGAAGGGGTCACCTTCCACGACGGTACGCCCTTCTCTTCTGCCGATGTCGTGGCGACTTTCAGCCGCATCACCAACCCGCCGGAAGGCATTGTGGTTCCCCTGAGCAGCGACTACGGGATGGTCGATTCGGTGGAAGCCACCGGGGATTTGACTGTACAGTTCAAACTCAACTCGCCCCGGGCCTTTTTCCTCAACCTGCTGGCGGATACTGCGGCAATTGTCTATTCTAAAAAGGCCCTGGATGAGAACAACCAGGACCTGCGCTCGGTCATCGCACCCGGCACAGGCGCCTTCCGTTTTGTGGAGCATCTGCCTGCAGAAAAATGGGTGCTGGAAGCCAACCCGGACTATTGGGACCCGGAACTGCCCTACGTGGACGGGTTGGAGCTGCTCCACGTGCCGGCCTGGTCGGATCGGGGCACGGCTGTGCTGACCGACCAGGCGGATATGTCCTGGAATGTCTCCAAAGAGACCTGGGACGAGGGCAACAATCGGCCAGAGAGCGTGCAGGCCAACAAATTGGCCAACTTTGGCGCGTACTGGGCCGTGATGAATTGCAACAAGCCACCCTTTGACGATCCTCGGGTGCGCCGGGCCGTACATTTGGCCGTGAGCAAGCAGAACCTGGCCGCGGCCTTTGGAACCCAGGAACTGATCAACCTTACCCGCTGGGTCCCCCAGGGCAACCCCAACGCCACCCCACCGGAAGTCCTGGCGACATTGCCCGGCTACCGGGAGGACAAGAGCGAGGACATTGAGACCGCCAAGCAGTTGCTGGCCGACGCGGGCTATGCCGACGGTATCACAGGGGTGGAACTGCTGGCCGCGGCGG
The DNA here is from genome assembly GCA_019637685.1 of Caldilineaceae bacterium. GTDB lineage: Bacteria > Chloroflexota > Anaerolineae > Caldilineales > Caldilineaceae > JACQGT01. The sequence continues at coordinate 53,875 of JAHBVF010000008.1, forward strand.
GTCCCCAGGGCGAACTGCTGGCCCCGGCTTTCCAGGATATGCTCAAACGCAGCCTGAACATCGAGACCGAAATTCGCATTGTCGAACGGGCCACCCTGCCTTCCGAGCAGCAGGCGGGAACCTACCAGATTGTCATCGACACCCGAGGCCACGGCGTTTCAGACATTTCGCCCCGCGCCAATCAGTGGTGGCGCACAGGCGGCTCCCAGAACTGGAAGGGCTACAGCAACCCGGACTTCGATGCCCTGCTCGACCAGATCGACGTGGAAACCGATCTGGACGTGCGCAAGGGACAGATCGACCAGGCCCAGGATATGCTGGACGAGAACCCGCCCGAATACCTGATCGGCTATACTTTCCACCTGCCCATGTGGAACAACCGGGTCAAGGGGTTGTCTCTGGACAACCGCATCTTCGCCGAGTGGGGGCGGATCGAGACCGTCTGGCTGGATACTTAAGAATCAGGGGATGGGGATTGGAGGCCGGAGAGCAGATACTCCCGGCCGCAACCGCCAATCCCCAGCCCCAGTTTCCAATCCCCAACTCCCACCCACATATCGCCCATGACAAAATACATTCTCAATCGCCTGCTAATTGCAATCCCAACCATCTTTGGCGTCACTGTGTTGATCTTTTTGGCCATGCGTGTGCTGCCCGGCGATCCGCTACAGTTGATCTTCTCCGAATCGACTGGCATCTATGTGCTCAACGATGAGGAATTGGCCGCGGCCAGGGCCAGCCTTGGCCTGGACAAATCGTATCCTCTCCAATATCTGGACTGGATGGGCGATATTTTGAGCGGGGATATGGGCAGCTCGTTCTGGACCAAAGACCCCATCAGCGCTATGCTGATACGCCGGGGGCCGATCTCCGCCCAGATTGCCCTGATGGCCGTGGTATTCTCCTGGTTGATTGGGGTTCCCGTGGGTATGCTGAGCGCAATCCGGCGCAATAGCCTGATGGATCATCTATCCCGGGTGGGCATCACCATTTTTATCGCCGTGCCCAGCTATTGGCTGGGATTGCTGATCATTCTCTTCACTGTACTTGTCTTCAGTTGGCGGCCACCTATCACCATTATTCAACTGTGGGAAGACCCTCTGGGCAACCTTTCCATGACCTTCTTGCCCGCGCTGGCCCTGGGCCTGCCTCTGGCCGCGGCCATCGCCCGCTTCGCCCGTTCTGCCGCGCTGGAAGTGCTCTACGAGGACTATATCCGCACGGCCCGGGCCAAAGGGCTGACTGACTATCTGGTCATCTGGCGTCACGTTTTCAGGAATGCGATGCTGCCTGTGGTCACCACTACCGGGCTGGCGCTAGGCGGTCTGTTGGGCGGTGCGGTCTCCGTGGAAAAAGCTTTTGCTGTGCCTGGGCTGGGGAGTTTGCTGGTGCAGGGATTGACCGAACGGGATTGGTCGATGATCCAGAACTTGGTCCTTATCTACGGCCTGATCTACATCTTCGTCAACCTGATCGTGGACATCAGCTACGCTTTTCTCGATCCCCGTATCCGTTATGATTGATAGACTCGTTTTTCTGCTAAACCGTTTCTTCCCGCAGAAGGATTTGGGATGAATCAGTCGAAAATTTTGCCCGTGGATCCAATAGATGCCGAGATGGCCGCGGAGCTCAATCCTCCTGGATTGGTGCGCCGTCTGTCGGGTGCTCTCGTGCGTTTTGTGCGTTCTTCGCCGATTGGCGCGGTCGGGCTGCTGTTCTGGATTATTATGCTCGCCCTGGCCATCTTTGCCCCCCAGATTTCCCCGCTCGATCCCTTGGATGCGGATTATGGGGCCATCCGCCAAGGCCCCTCTGTCAGCCATCTGCTGGGGACGGACAACCTGGGCCGAGATGTCCTCAGCCGTATCATCTTTGGTTTCCGCATCACCTTGATTGTGAGCCTTACTTCGGTATTTCTGGGCGATCTGATCGGCTTTATCTGGGGGATTGCCAGCGGCTATCTGGGCAACCGCTTCGACCTGATCAGCCAGCGGGTGATCGATGTGCTGATGTCCTTCCCCGCTCTGATCCTGGCTCTGCTTCTGTTGGTGGTCTCTGGGGCCGGTCTGCCCACAGTCATCATTGCGATTGCCGTCACCCGCATCCCCTCCTCCACCCGTATCATTCGCTCTGTTGTGCTTTCCGTCAACCAGAACGCGTATATCGAGGCGGCCCGGTGCCTGGGGGCCAGCCACACGCGCATTATGCTGCGCCATATCGCCCCCCAGGTGGTGGCCCCTATCCTTGTGGTTGCCACGCTGAATTTGGGCGGGGCTATCTTCGCCGAATCCGCGCTCAGCTTTCTGGGCCTGGGCATTCCACCCCCGGCCCCCAGTCTGGGAAATATGCTGGGTGGTGTGCTGGCCGCTGCCTTCCGCCCGCCCTGGTGGCTGGTGGTCTTCCCTGGCCTGGCTATCACCTTCGCCATTATGGCCGCCAATCTTTTCGGCGATGCCCTGCGGGATTTTCTGGATCCCAAACTGAAGAAGCGGATCGACTGAGCACTCTGTAAACGAAGTAATTTGATATCCCAGAAGTTCGGCTTTTCAAAAAAGTCGAACTTCTAAAACTTTGTTGACAGTGTGCTACCCGTCGAAGTTTGGCGTAGAATTCTGCCAGCAAACCACACGCCGGAGATAGAAATGGGTTTCCCCGTCTACGATTTTCGCACGGATGTACGCAATATTTTGGTCACGCCCCAGATCCGCTCCCGCTTTTTGCGTATGGAGCCGGGACAGGTCTCCCAGGGCCACACCCACGATCTGGGCCACGAAATTTTCCTGATCCTCTCCGGGCGCTGCGAGTTCACTATCGACGGGGAAAGCGAAGTGCTCGGCCCCGGCCAGATGTGTGTGGCGCTGGTGGATCAGATGCACTCCGTGCGGGTGATGGGTGACGAGCCGATGACAATGTATCTGTCGGTCACGCCCCACATCCAGCCCACCCACACATTTTGGGACAAGGACGGCAACAAACTGCCGCCCCGGTTTTCACTCCACAGTGCCTACGACATCGCCGTGGACACCAGCATGACTAACGACGAACTGCTGCAACAGCACGTGGGCGCGGCCCAAAGCGTCGCGGCCACAGCCCAAACCTTTGCCCAGGTGCAGGCAGAGCAGGCCGCCGTCTACCGCCAGGCCATAGGTAGCGGTGATGTGGCCGCGGCGACCGCGGCCCGGGCCGCGATGTGGGAGGTGCTTTCGGCCCTGCACAGCCAACTTTTTTCTCTGGACGACAACTGGAACGAACTGGCCCCCCGTCTGATCGACGGCAAGCCAGCCTAATCCCCCTTCTCATTTTATCCACAGGAGATCCAATTTATGAGTCCGATTCGTATGGGTGTAGTCGGCTGCGGCGCCATCGCCCAGGTCCACCACATGCCCAATCTGCTGGAGTTGCAGGATGAGTTTGAAGTCACCGCGGTCTGCGATGTCTCGCCTGGGGCCGCGGCCTATGTGGCCAAACGTTTTCGCGTCCCCCACCACTTTACCGACTACCGGGACCTGCTGGCCGCGGATGTGGACGCGGTGCTGCTCTGCCAGAGCGACCCCAAAACCGATGTGGCTGTGGCTGCTTTTGACGCGGGCAAGCACGTCTTTATCGAAAAACCGGTCTGCTTCTCCTTGCAGGAGATGGAGCGAATGGTTACGGCCCAGAAGCGGTCAGGCAAAGTGGGGCAGGCGGGCTATATGAAAGTTTTCGACCCGGCCTTTGAGATTGCCAAAGCCGAGGCCGAGGATATGGACGTAACCTTTGTGCAGATCAACCACCTGCACCCCAACAACAACCTGCACACAGCCCAATTCGACATCCGCCGTTTCGACGACATTCCCTCATCGGCTATCGAAGCAACCAATGCCGCGCGCACAGCAGCCCGCACCCAGGCCATCGGCGAGGTTCCCCCCGCGGTGGAACGGGCTTTCCACATGCTCTCCGGCAGTATGATTCACGACCTCTACGGCCTGCGCACAGTGATGGGATTGCCCACAGAAATCGTCAGCACGGAAATCTGGCTGGACGGCCGCGCCTTCACCACCACCTTGGCCTACGCCAACGGCGCGCGCTGTGTCGCCACCTGGATCGATCTGCCCGAACTGTGGGATTTTCAGGAATCCCTGGAAATCTACGGCGGCAACAAACGGGTGATTCTGGAATATCCCACCGGCTTCTCCAAAGGCCACATCTCCAAAATTACGATTCAGGGTATCGACGAGGTGGGTGTCACCTATCGCAAGCAGCCGGCTATCGACTGGGACAGCGCTTTCGTGCGCGAGATGCGCCACTTTCACAGTTGCATCACCGAGGGTACAGCCTGCCGCACGCCCCTTAGCGACGCCGGACTGGATGTGGGGCTGATCATCGATATTGTGAAAGCCTATTTGGGCAAGTAAGCGTATCCAGGGAAACGGGCTATCCACGCAGAGACAGGAAAAGGTGCCAAGCCCACAGAGGAAATGCAGTTGCGTTGCGTTCCTTTGTGGACTTGGTACTTTTTTTTGGAAGGCTCTGTATTCCAGCGCGGGATTTGGCCGGTAGGAGGGGTGAAACAGTCGGCTGCCCGTGGGAGAAGTGCAATGGACCGCGCCAGAGATGACGCCATTTTTGCCTGATCGGTGTCCCTCTCTTTTGTGTGGCAACCATTTGAGCGCAGCATAGCACAGAGCAGCCAGGCCAGCAACGGCCAGGTGCATTCCACAGGCGACCGGACAAGCCAGACACTCTGCTCCAGTTTTTTGCTGCATAGACACTTCCCAGCAAAAAAGCGATATGACAATCAGCTTCGAGCGACGTATACTGGGGCGACAGCATTCCACTTGGACAATGAGCGGCCACGCCGTTCCCCTTCGCACCCATCCCCACAGGAGTAAAGCCCGTGCCCGCTATGAACCCAGCCCAAATTCATGACTTTCTGGCCACAGATGTGCTCTGTCGTCTGGCCTGCGTGAACCCAGCGGGCCACCCGTACGTCGTGCCCTGCTGGTTCACCCACGCAGATGGCGGCTTCTATGTCATCCCCCGCGCCCGTTCGGTCTGGGCTGCTTTTCTACAAAACGACCCCCGGGTTTCGCTCTGCATTGATGCCGAAGATGGGCGACGGGTGTTGGTGCAGGGCACGGCCCAGGTGGTGGAAGAACCCAATGTAGGCGGACGCTGGGTGGAGATCGCCCGCGAGATGGCCCTGCGCTACCGGGGTGAGGAGGGGCTGGCCTATCTGGACCAAACCCTGGAGGAACCCCGCTGGCTGATTTTTATCACAGCCGACGAACTGCGTTCCTCCACGGGTGGCTGGGCACGGCGTTACAAGCACAGCGAATGGTAGATCCCCAGCGAGCCGCGCTGGCTGATACGAAACAGCCACTATTGCGCGTGTTCAACAAAAAATGTTGCAGTTTGTCCTATACATTGCGGGCTATTGGATCATCACTTTATAGAAAAGGAACAGGACAGGTCTATGGACTCACTGGAAGCAGTGCTGGCAGAGTGTGGGGTGAACGAAGGCACGATTTCCCCGCGCCACCGGGATGAACTGGACGAACTGGGATTTACGGTCTTTCCCAACGTTATCGATCCGGCGTGGCTGGCAGAAATGCGCGCCACTTTTGAACGCCTTATGGAGGAAGAGGGCGAGCAGGCAGGGCGTGAAGTCAGCCAGAATCCCGGCATCCGCCGCCTGGCCGATCTGGTCAACAAAGGCCGCGTCTTCGACCGTATCTACACCCATCCGGTGGTGCTGGCCGCGGCCTATCACGTGATTCAACGCCCCTTCAAACTGGTCTCCCTCAACGGCCACGACCCCTTGCCCGGCCACGGCCAGCAGAGTCTCCATTCGGACTTTGGTGGGCCGCGGGGTGATGGCCGTGGCCACCAGACCAACGCTCTGTGGATGCTGGACGACCTGACCCCGGAGAATGGCGCGACGCGGGTTGTGCCTGGCAGCCATCGCTGGCCCACCTTCCCCAAAGAGGCGATGGCCGATCTGCAAGCAGCCCATCCCCAGGAAGTCTATATCACTGGTCCTGCAGGCTCGGTCGCTTTCTTCAACGGGCAGGTCTGGCATGGCAGCACCACCAACCGCACCAGCCATACGCGGCGGGTCTATCACTGCGCGTTCACCGCTCGCGAGAATCCCCAGCAGACCGACCAGCGGGCCTATTTGCGGGCCGAGACAGCCAGCCGTTTGACGCGGGCTGCCCGCTATATTCTGGATGTGTAGACCGCGCTGCAGGTAAGAATGCCTACCCAATATAAACGCGGCTGTGGGAAAAGTCCCCGATAGCACGGTGCGGGTTTTCCTTCCTTCCCTCCTTTGCTATACTTCTGGGCGAGAAGTCGACAATACCGACGGCCCTACCCATTCCCCCAATTCAGGAGTATCCCATGCCACAGCGCCCAAAGATCGCTATTATCGCCACGACTGTTCGCAAATATGCCCACGCCCAGCACTTCATCGACCGCTTTCTGGAGGGCTATGGCTGGGACAGCCATCATCACCACCCGCCTATGGATTTGGTCTCGCTCTATGTGGACCAGGTGGGCGAGAACGACCTGAGCCACGAACGCAACGCCCGCTTCCCGTCTATGCACATCTACCCAACGGTGGCCGATGCGCTGACGTTGGGCACAGACAGCCTGGCGGTGGATGGCGTGCTGCTCATCGGCGAGCACGGCGAATACGCTTATAACGAAAAGAAGCAGCATCTCTACCCCCGCTATGAACTTTTTAAGCAGATTGTGGCCGTCTACCGGTTGACCGGACGCACCGCCCCCCTTTTCAACGACAAGCACCTCTCGTGGAATTGGGCGTGGGCCAAAGAGATGGCCGACACCGCGCGCCAGATGGGCTTTCCCTTTCTGGCCGGTTCGTCCCTGCCCGTCACCTGGCGCACGCCATCGGTAGAGTTCCCCACCGGCGCGACACTGGACGAGGCGCTGGTCGTCGGCTATGGCGGGGTGGACAGCTACGACTTCCACGCCCTGGAAACCCTGCAATGTATGGTGGAGCGCCGGGCCGGGGGCGAGACCGGTGTTGCCTGGGTCCAGGCCTACCGGGGCGACAGCTTTTGGGAGGCCCACCACGCGGGCGTCTGGTCCCGCCAACTGTTCGAGGCCGCGCTCAGCCGCAGCCACACCCTCACCCCATCCCGCACAGGTTTCAACCACAACTTCCCCACCCTGGACGAAATGCGGGAGATGGTGAAGGACCCCGTGGCCTATCAGTACGAGCACAACGACGGCCTGCGCTCGACGATGATTTTGCTCAACGGCCTGGTGCAGGATTTCAACTTCGCCGCCCATCTGCAGGGCCAGGACGAACCCTTTTCCACCCAAATGTATCTGCCCATGCCCCCGGCCCGCTCCACCCTTGCCAACTTCTTCTCTCCCCAGGTCAACGCCATCGAGCGGATGATAACGACCGGCCAGGAGACCTATCCCCTGGAGCGCACGCTGCTGACTAGTGGGGTGCTGACCGCGGGCATCGAAAGCCTGCACGCGGAGCAGACCCGCGTCCCCACGCCTCATCTGGACGTCCGCTATCAGCCCACCGCCGAATCCACCTTCTGGCGGGAGGAACGGACGCATCTGTTGCCCACGCCCCAATCCCACCGGCCCCAACTGCCCGCCGCGCCCGCGCCGCCCCTTCGCATAGCGGTCATCGCTTCCATCTACCGGCTGCGCTCCCACGCCCAGCATTTTTGCGACCGCTGGCTGACCGGCTATCCGGTGGATGGGCGCTGGCATCGGCCCAATGTGGAAATCGTCTCTCTCTACGTGGATCAGACACCCGTGGCGGATCAGAGCGTTGACCGGGCGCGGGAGTTCGGCTTTTCCATCTACCCAACGATTGCCGAAGCCCTGCGCTGCGGCGGCGACAAACTGGCCGCCGATGGGGTGATGCTGGTGGCCGAGCACGGCGACTATCCCCGCAACGATCTGGGCCAGATTCTCTACCCGCGCCACGACTTCTTCAAGCAGTGTGTGGAGGTGTTCGAAGCGGATGGCCGGTCCGTGCCCATCTACAACGACAAACATCTCTCCTACAGCTTTGCCAAAGCGGAGGAGATGGTAAACGACGCCCATCGCCTGGGCTTCCCGCTTCTGGCCGGTTCCTCTCTGCCCGTCACCTGGCGGCTGCCCGATGTGGAACTGCCCCTCGGCTGCACAATCGACGAGGCACTGATGGTGGGTGTGGGCGGTTCCGACCCCATGGACTATCACGCGCTGGAAGCCATGCAATGTATGGTCGAGCGCCGGGGTGGGGGTGAGAGCGGTGTGCGTGCTGTGCAACTGCTGGAAGGCGAGGCTGTGTGGGAAGCCGGGCGAGCCGGGCACTGGTCGCTGGAACTGCTGGAAGCCGCCCTCTCCCGCAGCGATTCGCCGCTTGGACTGAGCGAAGAGGACGGGCGTACCCAGGATTTGCTGGGCAGCGGTGAACTCCACCGGCTGGTCGAGAACCCCGCGGCCTATTGCATCGAATACAACGATGGGCTGCGGGCCACGCTGTTGATGCTCAACGGCGCGCTCCGGGATTTCTGCTTTGCGGCTCGACTGGCTGGGGAGGCGAAACCGGTCTCCACCCAATTCCTGCTCACCCCTGGACCGAATGTCACCTATTCGGCCTGCCTGGTGGCGAAAATCGAGGAGATGTTGGCGACGGGTGTCGCGCCCTTTCCCGCCGAGCGCACTCTGCTGGTGAGCGGTATGCTGGAAAGCTGCCTGACCTCAAAGAGCCAGGGGCATCAGCGCCTGGAGACGCCCCATCTGGCTCTTGCCTATCAGCCGCCCGTAGAATCCCAGCACGCCCATTCCTAGGGGCGAACTCAGGAAAATGAGTGCTGATCAGGCAGATGATGGAACATAAAATGGGACGCTGATTCACGCAGATGGACGCTGATCCAGGGGAAAAATCTGCGTTCCTCTGCGTCTATCTGCGTCCAGCTTCTTTCACTATCAGCCTGATCCCTACAGGATTTAGGAAAATGAGTACTGCGTCAACAAAGTTTTTGGGGCGTAGAAGTTCGACTTTTCTGAAAAGTCGAACTTCTGTAGTCGAATAACTTTGTTTCCAGTGTAATGAGTGCCCGAAGTCCCCGCTGCTGCGCGAGTTTTGACGCCGACACCGAAACTGGCGGGGGCTTCGGCAATATCCGCGGTGCAAGAGAAGAAGATTGAGGAACCACCTATGCTAACACTTGTGAAAAACCTGCGCTACGCCATACTCCTGTGCGACGACATCGAAGGGATGAAAGCCTTCTACAAAGGACTCTTCGCCTTTCCCATCGACTCGGAATCGGCAACGACACTCACCTTTCAGTCCGGCGCGACACTCCTTTCCCTGCGCCAGCGCACCCGGGATTACGACGGCCAGGGAACCCGCGCCCATCTGCCCGGTGTACAAATGGCTTTTCTGGTCGAGCGCCACGAGGTTGACATCTGTCACCAGCAGTTGGTGGAAATGGGTGTGGAAATTGTGGACCCGCCCACAGATCAGCCCAGAGGACACCGCACCGTCTACTTCACCGATCCCGAAGGCAATTTGTTGGAAATTTACGCTGAGGTTTGAACGAGCTTTTTCAGGCAAGATAACCGCAGAAAGCATCCACAGATGACGCAGATTTTCACAGATTGAATCCGTGTCATCCGTGGCTGTTTATGCATTAGGAGCCGGATGCGAAGTAGCCATATTTGCGCCCTTTCGTGGGTTTCTCTGCAAATCCTGCAATTTGACACACTTTCACTGGAGACCTGCCGTGCCCGTCTATATCTGTGTCACCTGTGGCGTTCAATACGCCGAAACGCCCGAACCCCCGGCCCATTGCCCCATCTGCGAGGACGAGCGCCAATACATCGGCCCAGACGGACAGCGCTGGACCACTCTGGAATCGTTGCAGCGCGGCCATCGCAATGAATTTATCGGTCTGGAAGCCGGTCTGACTGCCATCGCCACCGCGCCCAAATTTGCCATCGGCCAGCGCGCGATGCTGGTCGAATCACCCCAGGGCAATGTGCTCTGGGACTGCATCAGCCTGATTGATGACGCGACAGTGGCGGCTGTGCGGGAGCGGGGAGGAGTAGCGGCCATAGCCATCTGCCATCCCCATTTCTACGACAGTCTGGTCGAGTGGAGCCGTGCCCTGGGCGATGTGCCTGTCTATCTCCACAGCGACGACCGACGTTGGGTCATGCGCCCTGACCCGGCCATCCGCTTTTGGGACGGCGAGACCTGCGCCCTCAACGATGAAATGACGCTGATCCGCTGTGGCGGACACTTCCCCGGTTCGTCGGTGCTCCACTGGCGCGGGGGCGCGCAGGGCAAAGGCGCACTCCTGACCGGCGACACCATCACTGTCGTGGCCGATCGGCGCTACGTCACCTTTATGTACAGCTATCCCAATCAGATTCCGCTGGACGGGAAGGCTGTGGAGCATATCGTAGAGGCTGTGGAGTCTTTTGCCTTCGACCGCATCTATGGCGGCTGGGCGGGCAGTGTGATTGGGCAAGGGGCCAAGGCCGCGGTCGTTCGCTCTGCCGAGAGATATACCCGCGCCATGGCTGGGGTGTATCCCGCCTAGAACAGCGGGCGGGAATTCTAGGGAACCGAAATGCGTGCGCCGCAGTCGTCACACTCATATTGCACTTTGCCGTTTCCCTGAATTTCCACTGCATCAAAATCGTTGCGTTTCTGGCCGCTGGACACGCTTTGTCAAGCCCCAAAATGGGAGAAAAGCGCGTTGAAGAGAGGGTGTCGAAGCACGATAGATTACAGTAATCCAACACCGCTCTGGCCGTGCTATGAATGGCGAAATCTGACCGTAGAACGCTCATGTCTGCACAGAATGAAAGTAGAGAGTGAGAGAAACGATGTCAAGCAAAAGCACACAAAGGGCGATTAGCAACGAGGCATTTTGCGAGCTTTGACCCGTTGCAGATGGAACTCTTCGTCATAAGGCTGGCCGGACTGCCAGAGAGTCCAAAGGATAGCCAGCCAGCGATTGGCGAGTGCCCGATAGGCTCGGGCGGAGGAGTGGCCTCGCTCCTTTGCCTGGGCAAAATAGCCTTGGGCCCAGGGAGACTTCTGGAGAGAAGCCTTGGCCCAGTTCTGAACAATCGTGCGGAACTCTTTGTCACAGGCTTGGCGGAAACGAACCTTGCGCCATTTGCCGCTTTCTTCGGTCACCGGTGCGGTACCGGCAAAGGCTTGCAAGGTGGCCGGCGAGGGAAAGCGCTCCCGGTCGTCGCCCAGCTTACTCAACAGAGCAGGGGCCAGAGCTTCCCCGGCACCGGGCAGTGAATCGTATATATAGAAGTCTGGATGTTCGAGATACAGAGCCTGAATCGATTTCTCCGTCTCTTTGATAAAGCGCCGGGTCTGCTGCATCCGTTGGGCCAGCAGGAGTGCTTTTTGCTGGGAAACCGCAACGACTTCGGCCAGAGCCAGAGGCTGTGTCCGCTGCAGGGCCGCAAATGTTTTGGTCCGATGCTGGGAGGCATAGCCCTGAGTGCAGGCAAATTCCTCGAATTCGCTCCAGGTCAACTCGTCGGCGGCCTGGGGGGTGGGGTAGCGTTGCAAAAAGGCCAGCCCTACGTCCGTGTCCAGAGAAAATGCCTGCAGAAAGGCGGGATAGTAGCGACTTAACAGTTCAGTCAGCCGATTCTGCTCTCGCACCCGCTCCGCCACCAGTTGTATGCGCAGGGAAACCTGAGTGCGTAAGGCCTGGATGGCGACTGAATGGGGGCGCCAAGGGTGGAGCAGGTGCAGGTCTGTCCGCAGTAGATTCGCAATCAGATAGGCATCTCGACTGTCGGTGCGTGCCCCGCTCTGCCCATAACTTGCCTGGCGACTGGCTGTCATCCGCGGTGGAACCACATAGACTTGCTCGTATCCATTTGCCCACAGCCAGTCCATCATCAGTGTGTGGCTGCTCTCGATGCCCACCCGACAATCGGCGGCTGACACGTCCAGGCTGGAACGCAGCTCATCCAGTCGGGCGAACCCTTGGGCGCTGTGGCGAATGGTTTCTTCGGCGATGGTACCTCCTTCCTGGTTAATGAATGCTAACGCGTGGCTCTTTGTACTCCAGTCAATCCCAAGGTAAACTGCCATTGTGGCCTCCTTGTGCTTGACACGAGGAGTTCATCGGCGGACGCAGGTAGCCATTCTCCTGTTAGGGCGTTCTCGACGCAACACGCTTTGGATGGTGAACCTGGCGTGATCGAGGCGGACTGTCCAGCGGTAGCGCTCGCAGCGCTGTTTCGATAAGGTCCTTCTTTCCTCGATCTGGTGCCGATGGGGTGAAATCGGTCAGATTTCTACCTGGTTTTACCCCATCGATGCCACTTCGTCCACTATACCGTAACAGAGTTTCGTAGCATTCCGGGCAGAATCCGTTGAGTTGCTCACTGCGGATGGTCAGATGGCAGTGGCGGCAGCGGACGCGATCCTTCGCTTCGGTTAGGAGTACGAGATTCTTGTGGAGGCAAGTTTCCGGTGGCAAGGGACTGTCCTCTCCTGGGCTGGGTTCGGGTGAAATTTGACAGCGGAGCGCTGAACAGTTGCAGGCGTTACGCGGACTCGGACACATTGGCGTCGGGCATAGCCACCTGACAACTGCGGCGGCTATCTGCCGATTCCCGCGCCCACAGACAGGTCAGCGCGCTGAGGATGCCCGCGTCCAATGGGCTGCGGGAAGGCGTGCCGTCGCGCATGGCCATCAGGAAGTCATAGGCGAGTTCCCGGTCTCCGCCAAAGTGGGGCATATTGCCCGAAAAGTCGATGGTGTCGACCGTCGGCGCTGTGTGGCTAAAAACTTTGATCTGATTGCTATACCAGTCGAATTCGATTGTGCCTTTGTAGCCATAGAGCCGCGCCCCCCGCTGGGCGGCCAGATAGCGGGCGAAGAAGTTCTGGGTGTAGCTGACCTGCGCGCCCGACGCGTATTCCAACAGGCAACTGCCCATATCCTCGATCTCAAAGCCCTCGGAAAAGACACAATAGCCGTTGCGCTCCGAGAAGATGACTTCCTCACTCTCATAGCCGCTGCGGAAGCGGGCAAACGGACTCTCCGTGCAGCTTTCGCGCAGGTCACAATCCTTGCACTGAAGGTCAAAGGGCATATCCCCGCCATAGACCCGCCGGGCTTTCATCGCGCTGACCCAGACCGGCGGTTGGCCGAGCAGATAGTTGATATTGTCCAAATCGTGGGTGGCCTTTTGCAGAAAGAGCCCGCCGTTCTGGTCGAAATTGCGATGCCAACTGCGAAAGTAGATGCTGCCGTAGGGCACGTTGCACCAGGCCACCACATTTTCCACTGTGCCGATCTGACCGGAGTCGATAATCTCCTTCACCCGCTGGGTTATGGGACTTAAGCGCAGGGGAAAGGAGACGACTGTGGGCGCGGGATAGTCACGGAATGCTTCTGCCAAACGGTGTATTTGGTCGAAGGTGATGGCGACCGGTTTTTCCAGAAAGAGGGGTAAGCCGGTGGCCGCCACTTTGCAGGCCATCTCTGTGTGCAAAGAGCAGCGGGTTCCCACCATCAAACCGTCCAGTTCGTCCGCGTGGGCCAGCAGTTCTTCGGCGGATTCGTAGAAGCGGGCATTGTCCAGGAAACCGTCATCGCTGGTCTGAATGGCGCGCCAGCGGGGATCGGCCACGGCTGTCACCTGGTAGGGAATGTGGAAGACGTCCAGCGCCTTGGCCATGTGGGAGACCCGATTGCCATATCCAATAATTCCAACACGCAACATGGGGATTCCTCTTTCTTTTCGGGGTGATGTGTGGGTGGGTTGAAGAGCAAACGAAATCAGTGCCGAGTCTGGCCGAATTTGGGTTGCCTAGGCGCTGGGGAGAGGCACGAGCCGCAGCGCATTCTCTGCCAGAATTTTCTGCAAAACCCCATCCGGGAGTTCAAGGCTATAGAGAAATTGTTGCAGCCGATTGCCGTTGTCGTCCCGACCGTACAGAATGCGATTCGCATAGTTAATCAGAAGCTGACGGCCAAAAACCGGGTCCCGTTGCAGTGTATTGAGACCCGATCCCGCGGAAAGATCGGCCCACAAATTGGGAAAGCGTTCCAGGAGGTCCAGCAGCTTCCCGCCGGGCTGAATCGGTCCTTGGGGATAGACAGCCGACTCTGTCTGCTCATCGCCGCTGAGATAGCGCCAGAAGCCGGGCGCGTGGCCGATGAAAACGGTGTCGGGACACGTGGCCAGCGCACGCTCCAGCGGGCCGGCTCCGCCACCATACCAGTGGGTTTGATAGATGGGTGCGCCCTGGCTGTCGGGCAGGAAAGGTACGTCCAGATGCAGTACAACGGGACAGCCAAGCCGACCCGCGCAACGAAAAAGTTCAATGGCCCGGGGATCATCCAGCAGCGTGCGATAGCTCCATTCCCCGCATACACGCACACCGTAGATGTGATAGGCTGACTCGAAGAGGGCTGCGGGATCGCCCTCGGTGGGGCAGGGGCAGTAACCGGCCACAAAGCGCCCTGGAAAGCGGCGACAGGTCTCCACCACATCAGCCAGGACTACCCCCGCATGGGTCCCGTCGCTGCGCAGATTGGTAGGATTAAAGGCCCGGTGGGAGGTGTCCACGTGTTCCCCCGGCGGGTGGATCCACGTCAACAACCAGGCCACATCAATCCCAAAGGCATCCATCTCCGCCACCAGTTTCTCCGGCCCGACTCGGTTGTAGTGGCTGTGGTTATGCGCATCAACAATCACGGCCTGCTCCCTTCCGTGGGATCGAAGTGGTTCCCGCTCAATAATCCGGGCAGTATACCCCTGGGCACTGTTGTGTGCAAGTCTCCCTGCGCCATACCAGGCGGCCAGTTGCCCGCGCTCGGTTTTCTCCTGCCAATGGATTTGTGTCGATGGGTTTGCGTCAACGGCTTTGCGCCGGAAGAGTGCGCGCCAAAAACGCGATTAGCGTTTTGTGTAAATTGGTGTATAGTATTATCCTACACTTGCGTATGACACAAAACAGCATTGGGCATCCCGGCCATACCTGATAGGGAACGTTCGACCTTACTTCTCCAATCGCGTCACCTGATAACCACGCCAGCGTTTTTCCAAACGGCATAGTTTTTTGGTGGACAAATATACCCAATCCCATTCCATCTTTTCTCACTTTCCAGACAAATCCATTCTCTCTATTGGGCTTTCCCCGGTTTTTCAGCACATCGACCGCGGCACGTTTTCAGGCAATTCATAGCATTTGCAAAGGAGCAGACTGATGGCACTGACAGACGAGCAGAAGGCGTTCTATCATGAAAATGGCTACCTGAAATACGACAAACCGATTTTGAACCAGGCGGAGATCGACGCGCTTCGGCAACGCAGCGAAGATATTGTCTATGGCCGCCTCAACCACATTCCCCCGCGCTTTATTCAGTTGGAATCCAAATTCCGCGACAATGCGGACCCCTCTGTGGATCGCCTGGATACTGTGCGCAAGATCACCCAACTCTGCTATTTCGACGATCTGTTTGCCACTGTCGCCAAAAACAGCGCGATTGTGGATGTGATCGAAGACCTCATCGGACCCAATATCAAACTGTATACCGATCAGTTGATGATGAAACCTCGCTTCAACGGCACTGTCACCCATTGGCATCAGGACTCTGTGGCCTGGCCCCATTTTGCACCCCAGGAGCACGTGAGCTGCTGGCTGGCTCTGGACGACGCGACAGTGGACAACGGATGTATGACTGTGGTTCCGGGCAGCCATCACTGGGGACCCATTGCCCGCCAATACCAGGACGCCTTTCTCGAAAATCCTTTGGTGGCTGCACCCGTTCCCGTGGAGATCAAAGCGGGACATTGCATGTTCCATCACGGCCTGAATTTTCACCGCACAGGGGCCAACACCACGGCAAGCCGTCGCCGGGGTATGGCCATGCACTTCATCCGCTCAGAGACAATGTATCTGGGCATTGAAGACGAGGAAGCCCGTCTGCTTACGGAGTGCGAAAAACCCCGGGGCGAATTCCGCTTTATGCTGATTCGTGGACAGGAGTTTCCGGGCCGAGTCTAGCACAGACCCAAAATAATATTAATACCCCCACCCGCTTCCTCGCGAAAATAGGAGGCGGGTGGGCCAGAAAACTACCCTTGGAGACACAAATGATTAAAATTGGTATGATCGGCGCGGACAGTACGCACACGGAATCGTACACCAAACTGGTCAATCTGCCTGAGGGGCCGCTCTTTGGACGGGCGCAAGTCGTCAAGCTTTGGGGCGAAGACCACGCACAGGCCCAGGAAAAAGCCAGTCAGTATCAGATTCCCCAGGTGACGGCTACCCCCGCCGAGGCAATCAGCGGCGTCGATCTGGTGATGATCTGCAACCGCTATGGGGATGACCACACCGCCCCGGCACGGCTCGCCATCGAAGCCGGACTCCCCACTTTTGTGGACAAGCCCTTTGCCAACGATTTCGATGACGTGCGTGCGCTGGTGAACCTGGCCGCGGACAAAGGCACGCCATTGATGTCCTGCTCCGCGGTGCGCTACGCAGTGGAGGTCCTAGCCCTGCAGCCGCGCCTGGCCGAGTTTGGCCCGCTCAATCTGGCCGTGACCAGTGGCCCTGCTGCGGGCGATTTCCCCAATCCGCGGGCGCGCCACCCCTTCTTCTACGGAACCCATCCGGTCGAACTGCTGCACACTCTTTTGGGGCCGGGGGCCGAAGCTGTGAGCACCCGGCGCACCCCCCGTTGCGACGTGGGGCTGGTGCATTATGCCGACGGCCGCCAGGGCGTGATCAATCTGTTGCAAAAATCGCCCAGTCTCTATCACGGGGCGGTCTATGGCGAGCAGGGCTGGGCCGAAGTTGATATCCGCAACTGGGATACCTTTTATGTGGGCACACTGGAGCGCGTGATCGAGATGGCCGAGACCAATACTCCGCCCTTTCCCATCGATTGGGCGGTGGAGGTGATAGGTATTCTGACCGCGCTGCTGCGCTCTGCGGAAAATGGCGGCAAACAGATCAGTTTGAGCGATCTATAGACAAGCGAGCAATTGACAATGGAAAAGAATCTGACACCCCTCGCGCTGGCGATTGTTGGGCCGGGACGCATGGGGCAGCTATACGCACGCATTGCCGACGAAGCCTCGACAATGGAATTGACTGCCATCTGCGGCCACACCGCCGAATCCACCCAGGCCACCGCGGCTGCCCATCACGTCCCCGGCTATGCCAATGGGGATATCCAGGCAATGCTGGCCGCCCACCCGGAGATCGAGGCGGTGATCGTTTCTGCTTCGGAGTGGGCGCATCTCGAACATGTGCTTGCCAGTCTGGATGCGGGCAAGCACGTGCTGGTGGAGAAACCCATGGCTATCAGCCTGTCCGATGCGTCCCAAATGATGGCCCACGCGGCCCAGGCAGGTGTACACCTGATGGTCTGCCACAGTCTGCGTTTTGATATGCGCTTTGCCGCTCTGCGCCAGGCCGTGGCCAACGGCGCGGTGGGCGATGTACTGCATCTCTACGCCCGCCGCAATGCACCCCAGATCGCGGTCGAACGGGTGATGGGCCGCTTCCCCCTGGCCTACTGGCTGGCTCCCCACGACATCGATATGATGCTGTGGACCACCGGCAGTCCTGTCCACAAAGTGATGGCCTATTCCCGCGCGGGCGGCCAGGCGCGGCAGGACTTTATCATTGCTGTCTTTACCTTTGCCAACGGTGCGATTGGTGTGCTGGAAAGCTCCTGGGGGACGCCCGCTGTGAGCGGCCAACCCCTGACCGAGCAGTTCACAGTGCGGGGTACGGCGGGCATCGCCGAACTGCTGAGCAATCAATCCGGCGTCGGTGTCTATCGGGCCGGGGCCGCGCCCGAATATCCGGACATCGGCTACACCCCTGTGATCCACGACCAGCAGGAGGGGATGTTCCGTCGTCTGCTCCATCACTTTGTTGGGGTGGTGCGCGGGCAGCACCCGCCGATTGTGACGGGCGCTGATGGACTGGCGGCCATCCGGGTGGCCGCGGCCATCGATCGATCCCTGCGCGAAGGCTGTGAAGTCATCATCCCCCAGGAGTAGCCCAATGCCCACGTCTATCGAACACATCGCCATCGCGGCCAGGGACCCCGCTGCTTTGGCGCACTGGTATTGCGACGTTCTCGGCTTTTCTATGCTGGTGGCAGCGGCAGAAAGCCAGACCTATTTTGTGGGGCTGCCCAATGGGGGCGTGGTGGAGATTATTGCCGTCGATCCCGCGTCCCAGGATGCCTCCACAGCCCACGCCGCGGGTCTGCATCACCTGGCCCTGCGTGTGGAGAACTTTGCCCAGTCCGCGCAGGACCTCCGGGAGCGGGGTGTCCACTTCACCGGTCCAGCCTATGGCAGCCCAGACGGAAGCACGCAGTTTGACTTTTTCTGCGACCCCGAAGGCAACCGGCTGCAACTGGTGCAACGAACCCATCCGCTGGGAAGCTGACTGTGGATCTCAACTGGGGCGTCATCGGCGCGGGCAAAATTGTCGAACGGCAAATGGCCACGGCCTTTGCCCAGGCATCCGGGCAGCGGCTGGTGGCAGTGATGAAGCGCGATCTGACCCAGGCGCGCGCATTTGCCGCTCGCCACGAAGTGCCGAGAGCCTATGCCACAAGCGCCGCGCTGCTGGCAGACTCGGCGGTACAGGCCGTCTACATTGCCACGCCGCCCCATCTGCACGCGGCGCAAACGATGGAAGCGGCCCAGGCTGGCAAGCACATTCTCTGCGAAAAGCCCCTGGCCCTGGACACCGGCCAGGCCCGGCAGATGATTGACGCCTGTCGCGCCAACGGGGTGCAGTTGGCGGTCTGCTACTATCAGCGCTATAACAGCCGCCATCAGCAGATTCGCCGTTTGCTGGCCGCGGGGGCAATCGGGCAGGTGATGTCGGTGCGTCTCAACTTCTCCGATTTTTTCCCGCCCACACCCGGTTTCTGGCATCACAACCCAGCCATCAGCGGCGGGGGCGTGCTGATGGATTTGGGCGTCCACTGCGTCGATCTCCTGCGCTATCTCTGCGGCGATGTGACGGAAGTGGTGGCGCTGATCGATACACTGGCCGCGGATTCGCCAGTGGAGGATACAGCCACACTGCTGCTCAAATTGGTGAGTGGCGCGCAGGCTGTCATCACCAGCCATTGGAGCACGGCCAACTTTGAGCCAGCGCAGGCCAATGGGCTGGAGATCTGTGGCACACTGGGCACGATCCAGGCCAGCCCCATCCAGGCCAAAGATTCTTCCGGCTCTTTGCGGCTGATTACAGAGGCTGGGGTGCAGGACTTTTCTGTTGCACCCGGTGGTATGCGACCACACGTCGCGCTGCTGGAAGATTTCGCACAAACGATTGCCAATCGCACCCCATCCGCTATTGCTGGCGAAGAGGGATTGGCTGGATTGCAGGTCATCGAGGCTGCCCATCGCTCGGCAGAGACAGGCCGACGGATTGTACTTGGGCAGGTATAAGTACACTGGAAACAAAATTATTCGACTACAGAAGTTCGACTTTTCTGAAAAGTCGAACTTCTACGCCCAAAAACTTTGTTGACGCTGCACTAAAACTCTGAATCTATCCTACGATAGGTGATAAAAATATGCGTTCTATCTTCTTTTGGGAAGAAGCCGGTCTTTCGCTCACGGATGCCAACCCCTATGGCGGGTTGCTGGCGCGTGGCCTCGCCCGTTCCGGTGTAGAATTGCTGGCTGGCTACGCCAACGAATTCGATCGGGAATGGGTGCTTGCCAACCGCGGCCGGGTGGATGTACTCCACCTCAATTGGCCCCACTATCTGTATGATGCGCCGGACCTGGCTGGCCGGGTGGAACGTCTCGCCGCGCTCATCGACAACCTGGCCCTGGCGCGGGAACTGGGATACAAAATCGTCTGGACGGTCCACAACCTCTTCCCCCACGACAGTTCCACGCCCGATCTCGACCGGCTGGCGCGCCTGGCAATCACCCAGCTTTCCACAGCGCTGATTGCCCACTGCCAATATTCCCGCACACTGGTGCAGCGCCACTTTCATCGCAGCGACGGGCTTTTCGTCATTCCCCACGGCCATTTTATGGATGTCTACCCCAACACAGTTTCACGCCAGCGCGCTCGCCAGAAATACGGGATTGGCGAGGACAATTTTGTCTATCTCTTCTTCGGCAATGTGCGCCCCTACAAGGGTCTGGAGAAGCTCCTGGATGTCTTTTGTTCACTGCCGGATGATCACCTGCGCTTGCTCCTGGCTGCCAAAGTCTACAATGAATATGGCGAGCAATTTGTCGCTCACGCACGGCAGCGCGACCCGCGCATTATTGTCCATCCTTCGCGCTTTTTTGCCAACGAGGAGTTTCAAGATTTCTTCAATGCCGCGGATGTTTCTGTCCTGCCCTTTGTCGATGTCCTGACCTCTGGCTCGGCGATTACTGCGTTGGGCTTTGGGCAGCCCCTTATCACACCGGGCGTGGGCTGTCTGCCCGAGTTGGTGGATAACACAATGGGCATCCTGTATGAGCCTAAGCAGCCTGACCCAAAACAGCCTGACCCAAAACAGTCCGATGTGCTGAAAGAGGCAATGGTTGCTATCCAGACGCGGGATCAGCAGGCCATGCGCCAGGCTGCCGTGCAGCGCGCCCGTTCGTTGGATTGGGACGAAATCGGTCGACGCACGCTGGCCGCATACCAGCACGGGGGGTAACTGACTCTATGTTCACAATTACCGAAGCGCGCCTGGACACAGGGGTGGGTCCCATCACCTATTGGCTGCATCCCGGGCAAAGCGCGTCTTCCGTTCTGCTGCTGAGCTTTTCTTCGACCCGCCAGGCATCCTTCCACGAAGAGCCATACGACATCCCGGCGCGGCTGTTTGCCGAGGCTGGCCACGCGGTCGCCAGCTTTGATCTGCCCAGCCACGGCGAACAGGTCAACGATTTCGGGCAAGGAATCGAGGGCTTCTGCGCTGCTTTCTGCGCCGGGGCCGATCCCTTTGCCCGGTTTATCCAACAGGCCAAAGCTGTGATCGACGCCTGTCTGGCCCAGGGCGTGGGACAGGGCGGCATCTACGCCTGCGGCGTATCCAGAGCGGGCTACTGCGCGCTGCGTCTGGCCGCGGCAGACGAACGTGTCCGCGGCGTGGCTGGTCTGGCGCCGGTGGTTGATTGGCGCGCCCTGCGCGAGTTTGCCGGAGTCCGTCAGCGACCGGATGTGGCCGCACTGGCCCTGGAAAACTGGTCCGAGGCCCTGGTCGGCCGGGCGATTTTTCTGGCGATTGGCAATCGCGACCAGCGGGTGAGTAGCGCGGCCTGTGTGCATTTGGGGCTGCGTTTGTTCGAGGCCGAGGAGGCCGGGGGCGTTGACAAATCCGCGCTTCAGCTACACATTGTGGATGCTGAAGGCCACGCGCTGGGGAACGAGTGGCGCAGGGCTGGCGCTGAATTTTTGTTGGCCCAGGCATCAAACAATCAGTTAGGACTTCAAATATGAAAATTATACATATTGGCGCGGTTCTCATGCAGCCTATGCCGTGGGTATTGGTGAAGGTGGAGACCGATGAGGGCATCACAGGCATTGGCGAAGCCTATCACGGCCCCGGTGTACACCAGATTGTAGTCGATTCCCGCTTGCAGGCTGCCGTGATTGGCCAAGACCCGCGCAATGTGGACAAGCTCTTTCGGGATATGATGCAGCGCATGTCGGCCTCGGGTTTTTATCAGGGCGCGGTGATGAGCGCCATCAGCGGCATCGAAAGCGCGCTGTGGGACATCACTGGGCAGGCATTGGGTGTGCCGATCTGGCAACTGCTGGGTGGCAAATTCCGCGACAAAATTCGACTCTACAACGACTGTCATGTCGGTGAGGACGGAACAGTCGATTCCTATATCACCAAGGCGAAGGAAGTCGAAGGACTCGGCTTTACCGCCCTAAAATTCGATATCGACCCCTTGCCCAGCCGCCGGGATCACTACAACCGCGCCATCAGCAATGACGACATCGCCTATTATGTGGAGGTGGTGAGCGGGGTGCGCCAGAGTCTGCAACGCAATACGGACCTGGCCATCGACGCCCACTGGTTTTATGCGCCTGTGGATATTCTGAAAGTAGCCCGCGCCTTCGAGGACCTCAATCTGTTATGGCTGGAAGACCCCATCCCGCCAGAGAATGTGGCTGCAATGGCCAGGGTCACTGAAGCGACACGCACGCCGATTTGCACGGGCGAAAATCTGTATACGCGCCACGGCTTCCGCGAGTTGATCGAGACCCAGGGGGCTGATATCATTTCTCCTGATCTGGCCAAGGCGGGAGGGCTGTTGGAGGGGCGGCGTATCGCGGACTTGGCTGATCTCTACTATATCCCCGTGGCCCCCCACAATATTGGCAGCCCCATCGAGACCATCGCCACCTGTCATGTGATGGCCGCGGTCCCCAATTTCCTGGCGCTGGAATTTCATCACTTGCACAATCCGGTATGGGAAAATTTGATCGAGGGTCCACCCCTGATCGAGGCTGGTCACATCGACGTGCCCAACCGCCCTGGGCTGGGCGTGACCCTCAACGAGGATACGCTGCGTGCGAATACAAAAGAGAACCTGGGCTTTTTCTAAAAACGAAGGCAATGGAGGCGTTGTATGCGAGTGATTGTTGTCGGTTGTGAGTACAGCGGTGTGACGACTTTAATCGAGGGTTTGATGGCATGGGGCGATGAGCGGGGCATTCATCACCACCTGGACGATCATTTTACCATTCCCGACAGCCAGCATCTGGACCCGGTCGATGGCGCGATGATGCTCCACCTTACGCCGTTGCTCAAAGAGCGTTTTCAGCGCTTTCAGTTGGTCTATCATCTGCGGCTATTGCATCATTTCGAGCACATTCTCCTGGGCGGTTTTCACATCGAAGAGGAGATCTACGGGCCGCACTACTACTATCCAGGCGTGCCCACAATCGGTGTGCGTGAATACGAGGCCGAGATGCCGTCAGACACTATTCTTGTCCATCTCACCGCACGGCCCGAAGTGATTCAGGCAAGAATGCAGAATACACCCCACGGCCACACGCTGATTCAGGAAGCTGATATCCCTATGCTGCTTGAACAATTTCACCAGAAATACCGGGAATCGTGGATCAAAAAGAAGCTGATGATCGACACTTCGGACCTGACGCCGGGGGATCTGTTGCAAACATTTTTGGAAAAGTCGTTGCCCCATTTGAATACGCGTGATATGTTAACGCGCATAGCCGAGAAGTCTTAAATAACCCCTCGAAGGAGAAAAATCGTGAAATTAGCAACCTTTATCCGCGACCAGCAGCAACGCGTGGGCGCGGTTGTGGATGGCCGTGTCATCGATCTCGCGGCCGCACTGCAAGCCAGCGGCAAGGGCGATCCCGCCACTGCCTCCTCTGTGTTGACACTCCTGGCGGCTGGCCCGGACAGCCTGGAAGACGCCAAGGCCGCGGTAGCCTGGGCCGAAACGCAAGGCGCTGACATTGCCTACCCGCTGGAAGCGGTTAAGCTGGCCGCGCCCATTCCCTGCCCCGGCAAACTGCTCTGCCTGGCAGGCAACTACGCCTCCCACATTTTGGAAGGCGGCGGCTCCTTTGCGGGCAAAGAAAAGATGATTCCCCGCTTCTTCAGCAAACCCTGCACATCCGTTGTGGGCACAGGCGATGCCATTCGTGTCCCCGCCTCCACTGGCTTTGCCGATTGGGAGCTGGAACTGGCGGTGGTGATCGGCAAAACAGGCCGGGACCTGACGCCCGCCCAGGCCACGGAGTACATTGCCGGCTACACAATCTTCAATGACATTTCGGCGCGGGAGCTGACCTTTCGCAAGGACCTGCCCCAGCAGGAGGGCGACTGGTTCTTCGATTGGCTGGTGGGCAAATGGTTCGACACCTTTGGCCCGATGGGTCCGTGGCTGACGACAGCCGATGAGATTGAGCGTCCGGATAATCTGCGCATGCAGCTCTGGTACAACGGCCAATTGCAGCAGGACGCCAACACCGGCCAGATGATCTTCTCCCCTGCCGAGGCCATTGCCTTCATTTCCCAATTCGTCACTTTGCAGCCCGGCGATATTATCAGCACGGGGACCCCGGCTGGGGTGGGCCTCTCGAAAAAGATGCGTCTGAACCCCGGCGATCACATTCGTGGCGAGATTGAAGGACTGGGCGTACTGGAAAATTCAGTAGAACGCCTGGACTGACCCTGCGGAACGATCTCCAACTGGCTGCACGCATACAATCAGGCGCTGCGCAGTGGACTGGCTGCATCACCGGGACTGTCCGGTTCCGCAAGCCTGGCTGCGTAGCGCCGCAAAACCTCTCCAGCGGATTGGCTTTTCAATGACCAATAAAACTCTTTTCCGTATACGATTCAGGCCCGCATGTGTGGTACTGGTGGGCGTGTTTCTGCTCACCGGCTGCCTTTCGCCCATGCGCGCCTTGCCCACACCCACGCCCTGGCCCACGCCCACTGTCTCGCCCCAGGCGCTGTACACAGTGGAGCGTGCCACACTGATGGACCAGTTTGAGTTCAACGGCGAAGTGGTGCCATTGGTGTGGGAGCCGCTCAGCTTTCGCACGGAAGGCACGCTGGGCACAATCCACAAAGTCGAGGGCGATGTGGTCGCCGAGGGCGATCTGTTGGCCGAACTGGAGATGCCTGACCTGACCGAAGCATTGGAGCAGGCGCAACTGGTTCTTGTCCAGGCCCAGGACAGCCAACTGGACAGCGAGCGCCAACGATCTTTTGCTCTGCAACGGGCCGAACTGGAATTGCGCAGGGCCGAACTTCTTCTGGAAACACTGCGCAACAGCGGCGACGCCAATGCCATTCGGATGCAGGAAATCAGTGTGCAACTGGCCCAATTGGCTGTGGAAGAGCAAAAGACAGATGTCGATCCGGCCCTGGCGCGCACCATCGCCAAAGCCGAATTGGAAGTGCAGGCACTACAGCGTCAGATCGAAGATCGGCGGCTGCGTGCCCCCTTTGACGGCAGTGTAATTGCGGTGGGCTTGGGTCTGCCGGGCATCCGCAGCACAGGCAACCGTCCCCAGCCCCACACACCCATCCCCGCGTATACACCCCTGCTGGTGGTAGCCCAGACAGAGCCGCTGATTGTCATTGCTTCCAAAGACACGCCGCGCCTGGCCGAATTGCAGGTGGGCCAGCCAGTCACCTTCACCCACTATCTGGCGCGGGACGAACCCTTTGGCGGAGAAGTGAGCGCTTTGCCTGCCCTCAGCGCCGCGCCCAATCAACCCGGCTTTCGGGATTCTCTGCAAATTGACATCTCTGGGGAACACCCCCCTTTGAAGATCGGCGATTTTGTCCAGGTGCGTGTGCTCCTGTCTGTGAATACAGACGCACTGGTTCTGCCCGATAGCGCGGTCCGCCGTTTTGCCGGGCGCACGTTTGTGATTATGCAGGACGGCGAACGGGAGAAGCGCATTGACATCAAAATCGGGCTGGAGGCCAATGGGCAGGTTGAGATTCTGGAAGGTCTGCAGGAGGGCGATGTGGTGATCGGCTCATGAACTGGCGTATCTTTACCCTGGCCTATCGCCGCCTGCAAAGCCGCCTGGGGCTGACAATCCTCTCTCTGCTGAGTGTGGTTTTGGCAGTGGGAATGGTCGCCAGCATCCCCGTTTTTTCCCAAGGGGTCAGCTATCTGCTGCTGCGCGACGAACTGTTAGCCCTGGGGAAATTCTATCATCGCCCGCCCTTGACCACCCGTCTCTATTATGTGGCCAAAGAGAACGCACCCCTCTCGCTGGACGATGCCCAGGCACTTGACAAAACTTTCCGCGATCTCATTGTGGGCCGCACGGGTCTCCCCATAAAAGAGACAGCCACGTATGTGGGCAGCCCCAGCCTGACTTTGCAGCCGGCCGCGGGCGACACACACTACCCGGAGACGGACAAAGGGGTGATCGCAAAGGACCTTTCCCTGTCGGTTGTCACCAATATTGGCGATCACATCACAATTGTCGAAGGCGAACCCTTCGGTCAGCCCAGCGGCGACCGGATGGCGACCTGGGTTTACGAAACGTTGAGCCGCCAACTGGGGCTGCACGTGGGCGAAAATTATGAAATGGTGAGCCTGCGCAATGGCACCAGCATTCCGATTACAGTAGCGGGTATTTGGCGCGAGGCCGACGTCGAGGACTTCTACTGGACCAGCACAACAGTGCTGTGGCGCAACGTCCTTCTGGTCACAGAGGATGTGTACAGGAGCGCGGTCGAACCCAATTTCCCCCAGAAGACCGGATTCACGGCCTGGTATGTCGTGCCCGACGACAGCGCGTTAACCCTGGCGCGGGCCGACTCCGCCGCGGCCGGGCTGGAACTGGCCCCCAGCCTGGCCGACCGTATCTTTCCCGGCGTGCGTATGGATGTCTCACCCGAAGCCCAACTTAAACGCTATCTTCAGCGCCGAACCAGTCTTTCGGCTTTGCTGGTTGGTTTTAGCCTGCCTGCCATGGGTTTGCTTTTCTTCTTTATGTGGCTGCTTTCCAGTGTAACTGCCCAATTCCAGCGGGAGGAAGCGGCTATTTTGGCCAGCCGTGGCACAAGCCGCCGATTTTTGATGGCCCTGGCTGTGGTGGAAACAGTGCTGTTGTTGGTGATCGGCGCGCCACTGGGCCTGGGGCTGAGCCTTGCCATGGCCCGTCTGATGGGGCTGGCCTCCAACTTTCTGGTGTTCACCCGCCGCACAGAATTTCCGGCCAGCCTGTGGGAGACGGACTGGCGTTTGCTGGGCATAGCCCTGCTGATTCTATTGCTGGCGCGGCTCGTCCCCACCCTGGCCGCGGCCCGTGCGGGAATTGTCGCTCATCTGCGCGAACGCTCGCGCCCGCGCATCCCATCCGGACTGGTCAAGCTGGCTGTGGACAGCGCGCTGGTTCTGGTCACGTACTACGCCTATCAGCAGCTCAGCCAGCGGGGCACACTGGGCATCATCGGCTGGGAGCCGTCGGGCGATCCCTTCCGGGACCCGTTGCTGCTCTTGACGCCATCCATCTTTGTGCTTACGGGTGCTCTGTTGCTCACCCATCTCTTCCCACTGATTATGCGCCCCCTGGACCGTTTGGGCGGACGCCTGAAATCCTTCCCCGTCTATATGGCGCTGCGCCAGCTTCACCGCCAGGGAGGACACTACAGCAGCTCCCTCTGCCTGGTGATGATCTGCCTGAGCCTGGGCGCGTTTTACTCGTCCATGGCCCTCAGCCTGAACGAGTGGCTGGTGGAGCGTATCCGCTATCAGGTGGGGTCGGACTACAAATTTGAGCAGGGGCTGCCACCGCCCTCGATGGGCGGCCCTTCGGAAGCGGGCGACACTGGCAATCCGGATGTGGTCAACGCCTGGCTATTGCCCCTGAGCGATTACACGGCGATTCCCGGTGTGAACCAGGCGGCTCGGGTCGGTCAATTCGATGCAACGGTGAAGTTTTCTCTGGGCGGGCAGCCCCTTTTCCTGGGGATCGACCGCCTGGAATTACCCCAGGTGCTCTACTATCGCAGCGATTTCTCCCCGGCGTCGCTGGGTGATCTGATGAATCGGCTGGGTATGTATCCCAACGGCGTGCTGGTCTCCCGGCGCTTTTTACAGCGCACCCGGCTGTTGGAGGGCCAACAGTTGGAGGCCACAGTCAAAATCGACTTCGACCGCTACGATCTGAATTTTCTAATCGTGGGCGTCTACGACTACTTCCCCACTGTCTATCCCAGCGATCAGGAGGTGATCATCGGGAATCTGGATTTCCTCTTTGCCCAGGCAGGCAGGGAAACTTTTCACCAGATTTGGATGAAGACCGAACCGGGAGCCGATCCATCCGCCATCTCCGATGCCGTCCTGGGATTGGGTGTCTATCCCGTGAAACAGGCGGATGCCCAGGCCCTGATTACCCTGGACGAGGAGCGGGTTGAACGGATCGGGCTTTTTGGCGTGCTTTCCGTTGGCTTCCTGGCCACCGCGCTGCTGGCCTGCCTGGGACTGCTGGTGTACACCTATTCCTCGCTACAGGGACGATTGCAGCAGATCAGTGTGCTGCGCGCCATCGGTATCCGAACCCGTCATGTTTTGCGGATGGTCAGCCTGGAATATGCGGGCGTGATCGTCTATGGCATTGTGGGCGGGGTGGTGTTGGGTGTGCTCACTTCCCATCTCTTCGTCCCCTTTTTCCGGGTCAGCGGCGATCCCGTTTTTGCCCTGCCGCCGTTCATCCGCCACATCGACTGGGCCAAAATTACCTGGCTGACCCTGGCCTTCCTGGCGATTCTGGTGCTTTCCCAGGCGATTATTCTGGGGCAGGCCACGCGCCGGGATATTTTTCAGATTCTGCGTATGGGGCAGCGGGAATAGCCGCGGGGCCGGGCGACCGTATCCATCACACAACGCACTCGGATGCACAAGGAGTTGGAATGAAAACCTATCGGGCAGGACTTGTCGGCTGTGGCCGAATCGGCACACTGTGGGAGACCGATCCCCCCACGCCAGTCACCCACGCCGGTGCCGTGGCTGTGCTCCCCCAGACCGAAATGGTGGCGGGGACCAGCCGGGGCGCTGAGCATCTGCACGCCTTTGGCAAACGCTGGGGCGTAGACGCGCTCTATCACGACTACCGGGAGATGTTTGCCCGTGAAAAGCTGGACATTGTCTGCATCGCCACCCATCCGGGTCTGCACCGGGGGATTGTGGAAGCCGCGGTGGCCGCGGGCGTCAAAGGGATTCTCTGCGAAAAGCCCCTGGCGTTGAGCCTGACCGACGCCGACGCGCTGGTGGCAGCCTGCGGATCCGCGGGCTGTGTGCTCTCCGTCAACCATTCCCGGCGCTGGGACCCGGCCCACCGCAAAGCCAAGGAGATGATCGATGCCGGGCTGATCGGCGATCTGGTGACACTCTACGGTTTCTGCCAGGGCGTCAAGCCTTTTCCCGCCTGGACAGCCGACGAAGAGGGGCCGCTCATCCACGACGCCGTCCATCTTTTTGACCTCTTCCGTCTCTTTGGCGGCGAGCCGACGTCGGTGGTGGGCACAGCCGTGCGTCGTGTCCACCCCTTCCGCGTGGAGGATGACAGCCAGGCGATCTTCACCTTTGCCAATGGGCTGAGTGGCGTGGCAATTGTCAACGAACTGACCCGCTATCACCGCTTTGGCATCGAAATTCAGGGAACGGATGGCGTCATTCTGATCGATGGCAACGGGCCGAGCTGGCAGAAAAGCGTGGATCGCACGGACCGTATCAACGAGCCCAATGCCCAGATCGAATGGTATCAGTTAGATCCGGAACCCTTTCCGGCGTTGCCCGCCACCAGTTCGATTTTGGAAGCCATGCGCGAACTGGTCCACTGTATGGAGACCGGCGACACCCCCAGTTCGCCGGGCGAAGATGGCGTGGCTTCTCTGGAAATGGTGATGGGGGTCTATGAGTCCCAGCGGCGTGGCAACCAGCCAGTCACATTTCCCCTGGCCGAGCGGGCGTCTGTGCTCTATCAATTGCGAGATGAGGGACACTTTTGATCGAATCCACTGTTGAACCGACTGGTTCTCCCTTTATACTCTGCGAAAATCTCGTCAAAATTTACAAAGTAGACGATCTGGAAGTCGTCGCGCTCCAGGGGCTTGACCTGGAAGTGCAGGCGGGCGAGTTTCTGGCAATTGTCGGTGCCAGCGGCAGCGGTAAATCGTCTCTGCTCAATATGCTGGGCGGTTTGGATCGTCCTTCCGCTGGCCGTCTGCTGGTGGGCGGGCAGGATTTGCTCAAATTCAGTGAGCAAGAACTGGCCCGCTATCGGTTGACGCAGGTTGGCTTTGTCTGGCAACAGTCGGCCCGCAATCTGCTGCCCTATCTGACCGCCCAGGAAAATGTGGAGCTGCCCCTGGTGGCCGCGGGCGCGCCCGCCAACACCAGTGCCCGGTACGCCCAGGAACTCCTCGACGCGGTGGGGCTGGCTGATCGGCGACGGCATTATCTGGCCCAACTCTCCGGCGGGCAACAGCAGCGGGTGGCGATTGCCGTGGCCCTGGCCAACCGCCCCCAACTGCTGCTGGCCGACGAACCCACCGGTGAAGTCGATTCGGCTACGGCCCAGCTGATCTGGCAGGCGTTGCGCACGTTGAGCCAGCGTTTCAACCTGACTGTCGTCATTGTCTCCCACGACCGGGCCATTGCCCGGGTGGTGGATCGGGTAGTGAGCATTCGCGATGGCAAGACCAGCTCGGAAACCGTGCGCCACCACCCGATCAATTATTCAGGAACAGGCCAGAGCAGTCACCCCCACAGCGCCGAAGATTTTCACGGCGAGCATTTGCACGAGGAGCACTTTCAGGAGCGGGTGGTGTTGGATGTGGCCGGTCGTGTCCAATTGCCCCGGGACTATCTGATCCAGCGGGGCATCAAAACCCGGGCGACAGTGGAACTGGTGGACGACGGTATTCTGGTGCGGGCGTTGGCATCCCCCCCGACAGGCGAGGAATCCTTCGCGCCTGTCGCGCCGGGGCTTGCCCTCTCTGCGGTGGAGGAACGGGTGTCACAGCCGGAGGATGACCAGCAGGTGCTTCTGCCGGACCAGCCCCTCTCCTGGTGGCAACGGCTGCTGGGGCGCAAAGCTGCCCCCCCGTTGGAAATGTCCGCGTGCGGCGAGGCAATGCCTGCCTCCGCCTTTGGCAAAGGCGGCACTGTCCCCACGCATCCATTCAGCCCCGCGGATGCTGACGACGGTACGCCCATCATTTCTGCCCAGGGATTGCGCCGCCATTACGCGGTGGGCAGCGAAGAGGTGCAGGCTCTGCGGGGCGTGGATGTAGACATTGCACGCCACAGTCTGGTCGTCTTCAAAGGGCGTTCCGGTTCGGGCAAGACGACACTGCTCAATCTGATCGGCGGACTGGACCAGCCTACCAGTGGTCGGGTGATGCTTTTTGGGCAAGATTTGAGCCAGCTTTCCGACGACGCGCGCACGACTTTGCGCCAGCAGCGCATTGGCTTTGTCTTCCAGTCGTTCTCGCTTATGCCCACTTTTTCGGCGATGGAAAATGTGGAGATGCTCCTGCGCGTGGCCCAGATGGACGAATCAACCCGCCGCGCCCGCGCGCTGGACTGTCTGACACTGGTGGGGTTGCGCCGTTGGGCCGATCACCGCCCCTTTGAGATGTCGGGCGGGCAGCAGCAGCGGCTCTCCATTGCCCGCGCCCTGGCCTGCGCGCCAGAGGTGATTATCGCCGATGAACCGACCAGCAGCCTCGACAGCGAGACTGGGCGGCAGGTGCTGGAACTCTTCCAGAAGCTGGTGGAGGAAGAGGGCTTTACTGTGCTTATGGCCAGCCACGACCCGGCCAGCGACGAGTTTGCGACCCACGTGTACGAACTGCGCGACGGGATTGTCGTGGCAGCCTGACCCATGCGACACCACACGGGAGAATCCACATGACTGAATTGCGCATTGCCCTGCTTGGCTCCGGCTATATGGGGCGCACCTACGCGGAGTGTATTGCCAAACACAACAGCCGGGCCAGATTGGCCGCGATCAGCGGGGGCACGCGTGCGCCCGGCCTGGCAGCGGAGTATGGGGTGGATTTTGTGGAGGCGTATGCCGACCTGCTGGCCCGGGACGACGTGGATGCTGTGCTGATTGCCACGCCCCACATCAACCACATTGACCAAGTGTTGCAGGCTGCCCAGGCTGGCAAACATGTCCTCTGCGAAAAGCCCCTGGCCACTTCGGTGGCAGACTGCACCCGAATGATCGATAGCTGTCGTCAGGCGGGTGTGATGTTGCAGGTGATCCAGACTTTGCGTTTTCGGGGCGTGCCCGCACGTGCCAAACAGTTGATCGCGGCTGGCGCGATCGGTGATGTGTGGATGATCCGCGGCCAGACACTGGTGCGCAATTATATCATCGACAAATCTTCCTGGGCCGCCCAGCCCGAAAACGGCGGCGCGTTCCTGGATATGGGTGTCCACAATTTTGATATTATGCGGTTTTGGTCCGGGTCCGAGGTGCGCCGGGTCTTCAGCCAGATCAATACCTATGGCACAATCGACGCGCCGGGCATGAGCGCTATGACCCAACTTACAATGGTAAACGGCGTCAGTGTCCAGCAATGGATGTCCTTTGAGGTTTCCACTGCCTATATGACGGGCAGCCAGCACATCTATCACATTCTGGGCGAAGAGGGAATGATTGAAGTGGACGGCTATGGCAAGCTGCTGCTGGCCAAGGGCGACACTGTAGAAACAGTGTGGGAGCAACCCAGCTTCGACTTTGTCAACCGCCCGCTTGACCCCATCCGGCTGGAAGCCTTCTACACCCAAATTCAAGCCTTTGTGGACGATCTGCTGGATGACCGCCCGGCCACAGTTCCCGGCGAGGAGGGACGGGCCGCGGTGGCGATTGTCGAGGCCGCCAGGGAATCGGCCCGCAGCGGGCAAGCAGTGGAGATGCGTTGACGATGCCACTCTTTATTGACGAGGACTGGCGGGAGATCAGGCAGCGGGCTGGCCTGCCGACCTTTGCACCGGCCATGCAGCGTCTGCGGGGCGAAGTGGCCGACTTTTTGGCGCGCCCGGTGGCTGTCCCTGCCCAGCCGGGCGGCTACTATCACAATTACTTTTGCCCGGAGCACGGGGTAGAATTACATTTCGACCCGGCCTCGCCCCATCACCACCGCTGCCCGACCGACGATGTGATCTGGCAGGGCGCAGGTTTTGACGCGGCCTGGCGCTGGTTTGTCAACAACCGGCTGGCCGAGAGTGCCATTCGCCTGGCGCTGCTCTGGCGTCTGGAGGGCGACCCCGCCCATCTCCAACCGGTGATCGCGGCCCTGACTGGCTATGCGGACCAATACGCCGCCTATCAGCAGGTGCCGCGTACAGTGGGCAATCCCGGCGTGGCAACCTACACGACACTGGATGAATCGGTCTGGGTGCTGCCCCTGGCCTGGGCCTACGCAGGGGTGCAGGCCGCGCTTTCGTCCGATCAGCAGCGCCAGATCGAGGAGAAGCTCTTTCTGCCTGTGGCCGAACATCTGCTCCAGCATCACTTTGGCGGCATACATAACTTTGCCTGTTGGCACAACGCCGCGATTGGCACGCTGGGTGTGGTGCTGCACAGGGAGGAGCTGATTGACTTCGCGCTGAACAGCGACTACGGCTGCGATCAACAGCTGCGCCAGGGCGTGTTGGCCGATGGACTGTGGTTTGAAGGCTCCTTCAGCTACCATTTCTATACAACCTATGCCCTGCTAGCCTTGGCCAAAGCTGTGCGCCATCTGCCCGCCCACGACCTGCGCGCCCGCCCGGAACTGGGCCTGATGTTGCTGGCCCCCATCCGCTCGGCCTTCCCCGATGGCTCGTTGCCCGCGACCAACGATTGCTGGTACTTCACCAGCACACTGGCCGACTGTTGTCACGGCGTTCCCCCCGCGCCGGCCTTCTATGAGATTGCGCACAGTTGGTACGACGAGCCTGCCTTTGGCCACGTCCTGCAGCGGGCCTATGAGCAGACGCCCAGAGACAGCTTGGATGCCCTGCTCTTTGGCCGCGGCCAATTGTCCGGCGCGGCCGACCCCTCTTTGCCGAGCACACTGCTTCCCGCGTCGGGCTATGCCATCCTGCGCGCCACCCCTTCGTATCTCTCGGTGAAAACCCAAAGGGATATCAACCGGGATGTCACCGCCGAACAGCGCTATCTGCTGCTCAAATATGGGCCGCATGGCGGCGGTCACGGCCACCCGGATAAACTGAATCTAACCCTCTACGCCTACGACGAGCGGTTTGCGCCCGATTTGGGCACGCCGGGCTATGGACTGGACCTGTTCGAGAGTTGGTATCGCCAGACGGCTTCCCACAACACAGTGACAATTGACGGATGCTCCCAGCCCGAAGCGACCGGCGAGTTGTGCGTCTTTCGGGGTGAAGGCCAGTTTCAGGTGGCAGATGCGAAAGTGGGCTGGGGAGACGGGGCTGGGGTCTATGCCGGTGTGTCCATGCGTCGGGTTGTGCTGGCCCGGCCAGACTATTTCCTCGACCTTTTTCTTGTGGAAGCGCCCCAGCCCCGCCGCTTTGATTGGCTCTATCGCAATGTGGGAGTCCTGCATACGGCCCTGCCCCTGGCCGACTACCCAGCGCTCTGCTCAGAAGGCCAGGGCTACCAGCACATGTGCGGGCCACAGCAAGCCCGCGTTGACGGGAACTGGCAGGCCCGGTGGGAATTGTCCGCGGGGGGACTGCAACTTTTGGCGGCAGGCACAGGCAATGGGCAAGTGCTCACTGCCGCGACGCCGGGCAATCCGCCCAGCGATTGTGGCTCCACACTGATTCAACGACGTTTTGGAACGAGCGCGGTCTTCCTCACCCTCTTTCATCCCTATGCCGATACACCCGATGTGACCGGAGTGGAATGGATGGGAAGCGATCCCTTGGCCGCGGGGCAGACCGGCTGCCGGGTGACGCTGGGCCATCTGCGCGAAGATTGGCTGATTCAGTTTCGGCCCGATCTGCCACAGCCCGGCTGGTTTGCTGCATCGACTGCCGCGGAGAAATTCGTCTATTCGCTGGCCTGAAAATAGCCTTTGTAACGCAAGCCGGCAGCTTGCGCTATCTCTCATTTTCATTGCTGGTTGTGCCCGAAACGGGCATGTACACTGGCTTGAAGATAGGGTTATATACACGGATAAAAGCGAACACGGATTCAATCTGTGAAAATCTGTGCTATCTGTGGATGATTTTCACTGCTATCGGTGTCAGCCGGTCGTGTCGCCTATCTGGCAATTTGTGGACGCTTATCATTACTGAAAGGATGACAAAATGGCACAATCCAATCCGAAACGAACGGTTCTCTTTGCTTCGCTGACTGGGGATGAGCAGATTAAGCTGTACGATCTGGATTCCCACTCCGGCGCGCTGCATCTGCGCACGGTCAGCGATGCCCACGGCCCTTCGGGCGCGCTCTGCCTGCACCCCAACGGCCAGGTGCTCTACGACGCCCACGTTGGCTCAACCACACTGGCCAGCTTTCGGTTCAACACCGATTCGGGCAAGTTGACACTGATCAATAAAGTGGACACCGGCATCGAGACCCCCGCCCACCTGGTCACCGACCGCAACGGACGCTTCCTGCTCACCGCCTATTATACCGGCGGCGGAATCACCGTCCACCGCCTGGGCGCGGATGGCGGAATTGGTGAATTGATTCAGCACATTCCCAGCGGAGAAAAGGCCCACGCGGTGCTGGCCGCGGTGGAGGATCGCTTTGTCTTTGTGCCCCACGTCTGTCCGGTGAACCAGACCAGCCAGTTCCGTTTTGACGGAGCCACAGGATTGCTCACGCCCAATGACCCGGCGCGGGTCATCCCGCCTGATGCGAATACCGGGCCGCGCCACATCTGCCTGGGGCCGGCGGGCGACGTGGCCTATATTGTCAACGAGCAGGGCAATACAGTGACCGCCCACCACTTCGACAGGACGCGGGGGACGTTGACCGCTTTTCAGACTATTTCCACCCTGCCCGCGGACTACGCCGCAGGCGGCAGCACAGCCCACGTGGAACTGCATCCCAATGGCCGCTGGCTCTACGCTTCCAACCGGGGCCACGACAGTATCGTCGGCTTTCAGGTTGCCGCCGATGGCAGCCTGCGTCCCTTTGGCTACTATTCGGTTCCCGCCAGCCCCCGTTCCTTCAATATTGACCCCACCGGCAACTTTTTGTACTGTGCCGGGGAGGTGGCGGACAGGATGACCGCCTATCGCGTGGATGGGGCCAACGGCGCGCTGGAGCCACTGGCCGATTATGCCGTGGGCAACTCGCCTTTTTGGGTGATGATGACAACTCTGTAAGCCCGTTTCTTTCCAACTGACCCAAGAGCCAGAAAAGCGCCGGATAGGTGGTATAGAATGTCTGAAGAACAGCGAACGACAGAAGAAATTGTGGGAAAAGTGCGGCCGCAGCCCTTTCCCGAGCGCGGCCACATCGGCGCGGAGGAGAAGGTAGCGGTCGATGCCTTTTTGGATCGGGTGATTGAAAGCGGCGTGCTGCCGTTCTATGACGGCGACGAAGAACTCGCCTATTGCGCCGAGTTTGCCGCTTGGCTGGGGGGCGGCTATGCCGACGCTGTCAGTTCAGGCTCGGCCGCGATGTATGTGGCTCTCAAATCCCTGGACCTGGAACCCTTTGGCGAGGTAATCATCGGCGCTTTTACCGACCCCGGCGGGATGATGCCCATTCCCCTGCAAAATCTGATCCCGGTGATCGCCGACAGCAGACCCAACAGCTACTGCACCGGGCCAGAGCAGATCGCGGCGTTGATCAGCCCCTTGACCCGTGGAATTGTTGTGCCCCACATCGCGGGCGAGCCAGCCGATATGGACGGCATTATGGCCCTGGCCCGGCGATACGATCTGCCTGTCATTGAGGACTGTGCCCAGGCCCACGGCGCGCGGCTGAACGGACAACTGCTGGGCACGTTTGGCGATCTGGCTGCCTTTTCGACAATGGGCGGCAAGCACCACAGCACAGGCCCCCAAGGCGGTGTGGTCTACACCCGATCCGAAGCGCGCTATCAGGCCGTGCGCCGGGCCTCGGACCGGGGCAAACCCTTTTTCTTGCCGCCCGGATCGAGCAATGTGACCGCATCGCTCAATTTTAATCTCAACGATCTGGCCGCGACGATCGGTCGGGTGCAACTGGCAAAGTTGCCGGCCAGTGTGGAGCGACGACGGGCGATTGTGGGGCAACTGCGGGAAGGTTTGGCCGAATTGGATATGGTCTCGCTGGATCAGCCCCGGCCCGGCTACGAGTCCAGCTATTGGTTTTTGCCCGTCCAATTTCATCCAGCCGCGGCCATCTGCGACAAGGCCACCTTCTGCGCCGCCTTAAACCGGGAAGGGCTGTCTGTGATGGTGGACTATCGCGCCGGAATGCCGCACCGCCAGGAATGGTTTGTCAAACGTCGGGTCTTTGGCGATAGCGGCTATCCCTGGGCCAGCCCCGACTACAAGGGCGCTCCCGATCGGGATTTTGCCTGTCCCAATGCCCAGGCGATGATTGAGAGCCATTTCAATCTGATGCTGCATGAAAACTGGGGCAGCCAGGAGATCGACGACGCCCTGGCGATCTTCCACAAAGCAGCCCGCGCGTATACAGCGCGCCACTAGCCTGCACGTATGATCTTCCCCACACGGATATCCTGGGCCCCAACCGCCACAATTTCAAGGAGCGATTATGTATGCCATCGATTTTATCTCCGATTTTAGCGTCGATCCCATTGCCGAGCCTGATACAACACTGGCGCAATTGTTGGCACAGACCGAAAAGCACAGCACAACGCTGACCCTCACCGCATCCAAACGCGGTCTGGTGAATCAGATACCCAAAGAGGCGAATGCCGAAACGCTGGCCGTCGCTCGTGAACATCCGCGCCTGCTGCCCGTGGGCGTCCTCGATCCCCGCCACTATCTGGGCTGGCAAGACGAACTGCGCGCTTGCATCGAAGGCGGCTGTGTTGCCATCCGCGTGGCGCCAGGGCCGCAGAGTTGGTCGCCCAATACGCTGATTTTCCAGAAAATGCTGGAAGCGGTGGGCCAGGCTTCCAGCCAGCAGCCTTTGCCGATGATCATCGACTTCAACGGCGGGGGCAGCGCGGCTATGGAATGGATTCACCTGGTTGGCGAAATGAGCCAGCGCTTCGACGTCCCCGTTGTGTTGAACGAAATCAGCTACGGTTATCTGGGCGAGTTGATTACAGTGATGCAGACATACCCCACAGTCTATGCGGCCATCCGCTGGCTCTGTCTGGCCGATGGGCTGGAAGTGCTCGTCGAAGCAGGCGTCGGCCAACAGTTGCTCTATGGCAGCAACGCTCCCAAATACTCTGTCACGGCCCTGCGCAATCAGGTGTTGATGGCGCGCCTGAGCGATGAGCAAAAGCAGGCGATTCTGGGCGGCAATGCCCTGCGTCTGCTGGGGATGGACCTGGAGGAACTGCCTGTGGAGCCGTTGCTGATCCGCAGCCAGGCGGACCTGCCCGACAGACCGATTATTGATATGCACGCCCACGTCTCGGGTTTTCATGTGGCCCAGCCCTTCAACACCCGCACCGAGACGAATGTCCACGAACTCTCGGCCCGTTGCAACATTGAACTGACCTTTGTCTCCTCCTACAACGCGATCAACTATGACATGCGCGAGGGCAACGCGGACACCCAGAAATTCCTCGACCGTCACCCCACTTTGCGCGGCTACATCACCGGCGATCCCAGGGACATCCCCGGCTCGGTGGAGCAGATGGAGCGCTACTTCCAGGACCCGCGCTTTGTGGGCGTCAAACTCTATTGCCCTTTTGGTGGCAATATGGCCACCCAGCGCATGCAGGACCTGCTGGTGGAAGTGGCGAAATTTGGCCGTCCAGTCAAAATCCATATGGACGAAGGCGGCTCGCCCTATGGGGGACTGCGCCAGGCTGCCCTGCGCAACCCCGATCTGGCCATCATCAAAGCCCACGGGGATGATGTGGACGGCGCGCGTCAGATCGTTGACCTGCCCAATGTCTACTTCGAGTTTTGCAGCAGCGGCATCACCGCGGGTAAAATCCGCCGGGTAATCGATGTGCTGGGGCCAGAGCGAATCTTTTTTGGCACAGACCAGCCCCTCTTCGCGCCCTGGTTCGAATATGGCGCCTATCTGGATGCTTTCCAAAATGAAGAGGAAGCAGAGCTGATTCTGCGGGCCAACGCACGGCGTGTGTTCAAATTGGTGTAGATGTTTGGGTTTTGCAGGCTGCGTAGCCTGTGATCCGGTTGGCTGCGCAGCGATTTTGGGCAGTTGACAAGTACGGCTGATTCGCCTACAATCCAAATGTAGGATAACCGGACAGTTCTTTTTCTCCCCATCGATAGCTATTCAGAGCATAATTTGCATGACTTTCTCCCGAAAACGGATGACTCTGGGAGAGGTCTACCAATATTTTCTGAATATCTAATAGCTCCATCTTTCTTTCGCCGTTCTATCAAAGGAGAAGCCCTATGTTCAGAAGAATTAGACAGCGCGTTGGCGTAGTCGTCCCTTTCCTTCTCATTTTTGGAATGCTGGCGGGCTGTGCCGCCCCTGCTGCACAGACACCTGCCGAGCCTGCACCTGCCGCGTCAAGCAGTAGTGAAAGTACAACCACTACTTCCACCACCACTGCCACCACAGGGCGCTCCCTTCCTGCCGACGCGGCGGAAGATCAGACATTGCAGTATGTAACGCGTGGGTTCAGCCGGCTGGATCCCGCGTCGGAAGGTGGCTTTGGCCGTTTTGTTATCTCTCACCTGTGGATGCCCTTCTTCATCCGTGACAACGAGGGCACAATCTCTCCCTGGCTCGCCACGGGCTATGATGTGAGCGATGACAATACTGTCTATACTGTCCACATCAACCCTGCGGCCACCTGGTCGGATGGTTCGCCGGTTCTGGCACAAGAGGCCAAAGATTACTGGGCCTATGGCCTGGACCCAGAGCGATGTGTGGGCTGCTATTTGAATGCCTTTGCGGGTTTTTCGGTGATTGAGGGCGCGCAGGCCGTGGCAGATGGCACAGCCGACGAAATTTCTGGTGTGGTCGTGAAAGATGACAAGACCCTGGAAATCAAGCTGACTGGTCCCGATCCGATCTTTATCAATCGACTGGCCCTCTTTGACACTGGGTTTGTCAAGATGGAAGATGTGGAAAAGGGCGAAACTTTTGCGTCTGATGGCAGCGCACGCGTCAATGGCCCCTTCAAAGTTCGCGTCTGGGACCTGGACGAGAAGAAGTTCGAAATTGAGCAAAATCCCAATTGGTGGGGCGAAACGAAGCCCTATATTACCGAGATCATCGCGCAGGAATCGGCTGACGAGAACGTTTCTTCCATCATGTGGCAGAACGACGAGGTAGATATTGCCTTCTTCCTCTCGAATGTGCGTGAACGGATCCGCGCCGAAAGCCCGGAGACATTCTACCAGATTCCCTACGCCACCAATCTCTATTTCATCGACTGGGTGACAATCGAACCCATGGATGACATCAATGTGCGTCGTGCCCTGGCCCATGCGGTGGATTGGTCCACGGCCATCAACGCGGCCTGGGAGGGTTCGCGCAACGACCGGCTGATGACTGGCATTCTTACACCGGAATTGCAATGCTACCAGCCCGGCAATTGGCCTGACTGGGGCTTCGACCCGGCCAAAGCCCAAGAAGAACTGGCCGCTTCCAGCTACGGTTCCGCTGAAGCTCTGCCCAAGATTCGCATTACAACGGGCGGGCAGTCACAGAACTACATCCGTACGGCCGAGATTATGATTGAGCAGTGGAAAGAAAACTTGGGCATCACTGATGTAGAGCTTCGTCCTGGGTCTTTGGACGACGCCTGGGGCCAGGAAGCCGATCTGGTCAATGTTCGTCGCCAAAGCCAAGGCGCGATCTTGCCCGATCCGGTCAACCTGCTTGCTTCCCACTATGCCTCCCAATCCAGCGCCACAGGCAGCGGTATTGTCGATGAAGAGTTGGTCAGTATGCTGGACGATCTCAAACTGATGTCCCGCGAGGACCCTGAATTCTGTGGTCGTGTGCAGGAAGCCGAGGCGAAGTTGCTCGGACATTATATCTTGCTGCCCATGATCTGGGACGTGTACGAGTACAACGTCAAACCCCACGTGATGAACTTTGGCACCAATGTGGATAACAATTGGGCCAACCTGCTTGACATGTATATCGCCAAGCATTAGAAGGTGGGGGTGGCTGGATGATATGAAATTGTCATCCAGCCACCCCGTTCTTTGCCCGCTTTCGTTCCCATTGCCGTTATCTTTTTGCTGTTATCTTTCTTTGAGTACTTATTATGCTCCAATATCTTATCGCCCGCCTGGCAATTGCCATACCGACCTTTCTGGCCGTCATGCTGGTCACATTCACGCTGACGGTCATCAGCCCGTTTGATCCCGTGGAAATGATGTTGGCGCAGCAGGAGATTCTGGACACGCTCCAGAGAGACGAAATCATTGCCCGCACCCGGCAACAATATGGCCTGGATGAATCGTTTACGGTTCAATTTACCCGCTATGTCGAGCGGGTAATGACAGGAGATCTGGGCATCTCCATTGTCGGGCAGCGCGATGTGTTGCGAACAATTGTCAAAACCTTTCCGATTTCCTTCCAATTGGGGTTGGCCGGCGCCTTCTTTACTGCTCTGATTGGCATACCTCTCGGCGCGATCGCTGCGTTAAAGCAGAACAGTTGGGTGGATTATACAATTGTGGGGGGGACGCTTGTCTTTCGTTCTTTGCCGGTCTTTGTGCTGGCGCCCCTGTTGCTTGTGTTCTTTGTCCTCGTTTTGGGCGTGATGAAGGTGCCGCGCGGCTGGGACGGGCTGTTCAACCACAAGACGATTCTGCCTATCGCCATTCTGATGCTGGGGCCATTGCCGGTAGTTGTCCGGCAAACGCGGCAAGCCGTGCTGGATATCTTTGCTCAGGATTATATTCGTACTGCCAAGGCCAAAGGGCTGAAGATGTGGATGATCATTGGACATCACATCCTGCGCAACGCGCTGATTCCCGTGGTCACAACCCTGGGCTTTATTGCCGAAGGGCTGATCGTCGGCAGTATCTTTCTTGACAGCATTTTCGCGATTCCGGGTTTTGGGGGGGTGGCCGAAGCTGCTTTTCGCGGTTTCGATTATCCTATGCTTTTGGGCGTTACAATGGTCTCTTCGTTGATGATCATTTTGACCAACTTACTGGTTGATATCATTTATCCATTTCTTGATCCACGGATTCAACTGGAATAATTCGGTTGGAGTGAGGAACTTTTTATGTCCGGTTCAACAATGGCACCAACTACAACAGAGACAATCATTGATCTGCCACCTGCCAAGCAGCGTTCGCTGTGGGGCGATGCCATGCGCAGGCTCGTGCGCAACCGGCTCTCGATCATTGGCTTAACCGTGGCCGCAATCCTGTTCTTTCTTGCGATTTTCGGTCCCGCGCTGGCTCCTTATTCCTACACAGAACAGGACCTGATGCGGGTGGCTGAAATGCCCTCTGCCGATCACTGGCTGGGAACGGATGAAATTGGGCGTGATCTCTTTAGCCGCGTTCTTTTTGGCGCACGCACAGCCACACTGGTAGCCACCTTCAGCACAACCATCAGTGTGGTTCTGGGGTTGGGGCTGGGCGTGCTGGCCGGCTATGGCGGGCGCTGGGCCGATATGATCATCGGGCGGCTCACGGACATTGTGATGTCGGTCCCTGGCCTGTTGCTGGCCGCGCTGATTGCGGTCAGCCTGAAAGATCCCATTGTCAGATGGGCCAAGGATGTGTATGAGATGAACGGCTTTTTTCTCTTTGCCGATACCACCTGGCTCGATCTGCTGGTGGTCTTTGGTGGCCTGGCCTTTGTTCAGTGGCCGGGCTATGCACGTCTGATCCGTGCGCAGATATTCTCCCTGCGCGAGGAGCAGTACATCAAAGCAGCCCAATCCGTCGGTGTCCCGGAGTGGAAGATCGCTCTGCGCCACCTGCTGCCCAACGCGCTGGGGCCAGTCATCGTCACAATGACCTTCAGCTTTTCCAGCGCGATGGCTGCCGAAGCGTCCCTCAGCTATCTGGGCGTGGGCATTCGTCCGCCCCAGGCCAGTTGGGGGAATATGATCCAGTCCAATATTGGCAGTTGGTCCTATCGGCCCTGGCTGGTCGCTGTGCCCGCGCTGACACTGGCGCTCGTCACTCTGGGCATCAATTTCCTGGGCGACGGCCTGAACGATGCCCTCAACCCGAAATCCGGCAAGGCTATATAAATGCTCGACCTCATTCTTAGGCACGGCACTGTCATCGATGGCAGCAATAGCCCGCGCTATGAAGCCGATGTGGCTGTTCAGGGCGATCGGATTGTAAAGATTGGCCGCCTGGCTGCTGAGGAGGCCCGCCAGACCATCGACGCCACAGGCAAAATCGTCGCGCCGGGTTTTGTGGATGTCCACAACCATTCGGATGGCTGGCTCCTCAAAACCCCCCACCTCTTTTCCAAGACGAGCCAGGGTTTTACCAGCGAAGTCATTATGGCCGATGGCATCTCCTATGCCCCGGTCAACCAGCAGACCGCCCACGAATGGATATATTACCTGCGGGCGCTGGATGGCCTGCGCTTTGAGGAATACAGCGGCTGGCAGAGCCTGGGCGATTATATGGCTCTGCTCGATGGCACGAATGTTCAGAACAGTATTGCGCATCTGCCCTATGCCAATGTGCGCACGCTGGTCTGTGGCTTTGGCCAGCACGCGGTGGACGACTATCAGCTACAGCAGGTTCGCGCCGAAGTCGAACGGGGGCTGGCCGATGGCGCGGTCGGGCTTTCCACTGGTCTGGACTACATCGCCCAATGTTGGGCAACGACCGATGAACTGGTGGCTGCCTGCCAACCCCTGGCCGAAATCGGTGGGCTGTACGCCACCCACATGCGCTACAAGCAGGGGACATTGGCCGCCTTGCAAGAAGCGGTGGAGATCGGGCGGCGCGCGGGTGTCCCCGTGCATATCTCTCACCTGAAAGGAGCCACACCGGAAGAGACGGAAGAACTGTTGAATTATATCGACACAGTTGCCGTGAACGAAGTCTCTTTTTCGTTTGATGTCTATCCGTATATGCCCGGC
This sequence comes from Caldilineaceae bacterium, assembly GCA_019637685.1. Lineage (GTDB taxonomy): Bacteria > Chloroflexota > Anaerolineae > Caldilineales > Caldilineaceae > JACQGT01. The sequence goes on from JAHBVF010000008.1 coordinate 97,533, forward strand.
TCAACAATGCTCAATTATCTGCTGCCCTATGAGGCCTGGACCGATGGCCCGCTGGGTGTGTTGGGCAAATTGCGCGATCCGGCTCTGCGCGCCCGCTGCGCCCGGGGCATGGAAAACGACGGCGTCGACTTTTCCGGGATTCACATTGCCTGGGTGATGAGCAAAGAAAATTCCATCCATCAGGGCAAAACCCTGGCCGAATATATCGCGGCGGTCAAACTGTCACCAGTCGATGCCCTTTGTAATCTGCTGGTGGAAGAGAACCTGGCGGTGCTGCTGGTCTTTCATCAGGGCGCGGACGAACGGGTTCACCCCTTTCTGCAACACAAATGCTATATGATGGGGACCGACGGTATCTACCAGCCCGACAGCGTCATTCATCCCCGCCAATATGGCTCGGCGACCCGTTTGCTCGGCTCCTGTGTGCGCGACCACAACCTCTTTTCGCTGGAAGAAGCTGTCCACAAGCTGAGCGGACTACCCGCGGAGCGCTTTGGTTTGACGCAGCGCGGCCTTGTGCGGGAGGGCTGGTTTGCCGATCTGGTCGTCTTTGACGCCGCCGCGGTCAGCGACAGGGCGACCTTTCAACAGCCCCATCAGCCCTCTGTTGGGATAGAACAGGTGATTGTCAATGGCGTGCCCATCATTCACAGTGGGCAGCCTGTGGGCAACTTGCCAACACCCTTGCCGGGCCGGGCGCTGAAATTCAAATAATGACCAGCGAAACGATGACCCCATCACGCACGCTTCTCTTTGTCGACGATCACGACATTCTCTACCGGGCCGGGTTGCAGCGTCGTTTGCAGCAGGCCCAGCGCCATCCCCAAAGCCCGGTGATCGTCGGCCGTGACAAAGCGTGGGAGATTGCCATCGGCTGGTGCAGTGTCTACTGTGACCCGACCGATGGCCGCTATCAGCTCTGGTATCAAGCCTTTGCCAGCGACGCGGCCCCGGAACGCACCCACCGCTCCGTCATCTGCTACGCTGAATCCCGGGACGGCATCCATTGGGAAAAGCCCAATCTGGGACTTTACGCCTTCAATGGCGACCCCCACACCAATATTGTGCTGCTGGGCAATGGCGGCTATTCGGATCGCTATGGCTGTGCTGTGATGGTCGATCCCGCGGCAGAGAACCCCGCCCAACGCTATAAGATGGCCTATTTTGATTTCTCTCTGGATCAGGGGCAGGAATATCCTGGCCTGAGTGTGGCCTTTTCGCCGGACGGCATCCGCTGGACAAAATATCCCCACGAACCCCTGTTGCGCGGGGCCTATGGCCGGCGCGGTTCTGCGGTTCCCTTTGTGGGCGACGATTCCCAGCCCTGGCTCCTGCCGCTTTCAATCTCCGACGCGGCCGATGTTTTCTATGACGCGCCTCATCAGCGGTTTGCCCTCTATCACAAAATGTGGATCGATGGCCCGGACGGGGCGATGTTTTGGAAGCACGGCATGGGCTACACACACAGTCAGAACTTTGTCGATTGGGCACGTCCCCAGCTTGTGCTGACCCCCGACGAATTTGACCCACTCTGGGTAGAGTTCCATCATTCCCCGGTTTTTTACCATAACGACTGCTACTTCGCGCTGCTGCAAATCCTCAATCGGGGGGTGCAGGGCGGCATTATGGACTGCGAGCTGGCCCTGAGCCGGGATGGCCTGCACTGGCAGCGCCCTTTCCGGCAACCCTTCTTTCTGCCCCGCAGCAGCGGCAACCAGTTTGACAGCGGCAGTATTTTGACCAACGGCACGCCAGTCGTCCTGGCCGACGAGCTACGCTTCTATTACGGTGGCTATTCTGCCGGGGCCACGGGCGGGGACCATTTCCAGTTGACCACTGGTGTTGGCCTTGCCACCCTGCCGCGTGACCGTTTTGTTGCGCTCTGTCCTCAGCAGCAGACAGGCCAGGTTACGCTGAAGGCCATAGATTCCAGCCCGTATGGAGCGCTGACCCTTAATGCCAATGCCCAGGAGGGAAGTATATGGGTTGAGTTATTGAACAACGAAGGACGGCGGATTCCCGGTTTTGATCGCGCCCAGGCCCTGCCGATTACAGGGGATCGGCTGGAACATACAGTGGCCTGGCAGACGCGTACCGTCGCAGAATTGCCTGCCCAGCAGGTGATGCTGCGGATTTACATAGAAAATGCAGAACTGTTTGCAGTTACATTTCACTAAGTCACATTTTACTTAAGTCACATACCACAGGAGATTGTATGTCGAATCGAAAATTGCGCGCGGGCGTCATCGGCGGTGGACTCGGTGGCCATCACGGCTATGCCTATGCCCGGTCTGATGAGTACGAACTGGTCGCGGCCTGCGACATCAATCCGGCCGCATTCACCTCTTTCTTCGAGCGCGCCCAGATCGAGCGCGGCACCATCCGTGAATACACCGATTACAAAGAGATGTTTGCCCAGGAAAATCTGGATGTGGTGAGTGTTGCCACCCCCGATCACCTGCATGCCAATCCCGTGTGCGATGCCGCGGAAGCAGGCATTCGGGGCATCTTTTGCGAAAAACCCCTTTGCACGCTGCTGGAAGATGCCGACCGAATGGTCGAGACAATGGAACGCACCGGGGCCAAACTGGCGATTGACCACACGCGCAGCTACATCCCGTCCTATCAGGCAGTGAAGAAAGCCGTGTGGACCGACAACGAAATCGGCGGGCTGACGCGCATTATCGCCCACATGGGCGGACGCCGGTCGATGCTCTTTCGCAATGGCACACATCTGGTCGACGCCCTCTGCTATCTGGCCAACGCGGAGCCGGTCTGGGTGATCGCGGCCCACGAACTCGGCTTTGAGGAGTATGGCACAGTTTACAAAGGCGAGGGCGGCAAAGACCCCAGCCTGGACCCTGGCTCGACGATCATTGTGGAATTTGCCAACGGCGTGCGCGGCATTATCAACAGCGCCAAGATGACGCCCGCGATCTTTGAATTTGATCTGCAAGGCCCTGGCGGTCGCTACTGGCTCACCGATAGCTCTTGCAAAGCCTGGAAGACAGACAAGCCCGAAGGCACACCCCAGGAAGTCGCGGCCCCGGACGCCCGGGGCTACATCGCCAATTTCGGAGACAATCTGATCCCCGCTGTGCAGGAGATTGCCCAGATGGTGCTGAACGACGGCCCCAACAGTTCGCCACCCCAGCGCGCCCGCAACTCTCTGGAGATTATGCAGGCCGCTTTGATTTCCCAAAGCCAGGGCAGCGCCAAAATACAGCTTCCCTTGCCCCGCAACGGATAACAAACTTTTTCTAAAAATTGACCAATTCTCATCCCTTCCTCCCCTGTAAAGGATAGAACAATGAAAACCTATCGTGCAGCCGTTATCGGATGTAGCCGTATGGGCGGCTTTATTGACAACGAAGTTGTCGATTCGCCCAAAGCCGCTTTGCCCTACTCCCACGCCGCTGGCTATATGGCCTGTGAACAGACGGACCTGATTGCCTGCTCCGATGTGCGCCCGGATGTGATGGCCGAATTCGGCAAACTGTACAAAATACCGGCCAGCGCCCAATACACCGACTATCGGGAACTGATCGACAAAGAGCGTCCTGAAATCCTCAGCATTGCCACCCAGCCCGAACAGCGCGCCGAAATTACAATCTACGCGGCCGAGCACGGCGTTAAGGCCATCTACGCCGAAAAGGCCATGTCGGCCTCCCTGGGCGAAGCCTACGAAATGGTGGAGGCACTGGAACGCCACAACGTCCTCTTCAACCTGGGCACCAACCGCCGTTGGTCAGTCGCCTATGACCAGATGAAGGCGCTGGTGGACAGCGGTGAGCTGGGCGCGCTGAAGAATGTCATCATCTACAACAACGGAACCCTCTTCAACACCGGCAGCCACTATATCGATCTGGCCATGCGGCTGAACAGCGACCAGCCGGTTGTGTGGGCGCAGGGCAATCTGCGCGCCAAGGATGACATTTTCAACGGCGATATTCTGACCGACGACCCGGTGGGCGAAGGCACGATCTATTTCGCCAACGGTGTCACCGGTTATCTGCTGGTAACTCCCCGGAGCGGTGACATCGAAGTGATCTGCGAAAATGGCACGCTCACGGCCTACAACGACGGACTGGAGTGGCATCTGCGCCGCCGCCAACCCATCCAGCCCAGCGGACGCACAGCACTGATGACCGCGCCCTACACAGAACCGCCTCTCGCCAGCAGCACGCTGGCACTCATCGAAGATCTGGTACACGGATTGGACACAGGCGAGCCGACACGCGGTGGCCCCCGCGTCTCGCTGGCCAGTACCGAAGTGATCTTCGCCCTCATAGAATCGCACCGCCAGGGGGGTGCCAAAATTACCCTGCCTGTGCAGGAGCGCGCCATCCGTTTGCAGCGCAACCGCGGACCAAACAAGCCGAAATACAGCGTCTAAAGCGATGCGGCTTGGAAGCCGAAATTTTCTCTGACCAGTGGTGCTGGTTGAGCCTGTGGAAACCGCGCGGGGTAGTTTACCCGCTCTTCGGTTTCCACAGGCTCAACCAGCGCTCGTCAATTCCCGGTTTTCAATTTTGCCCTGTTTTTCCGCGCCGCTGTGCGCTCAAACCATAGGAATCCCCCACTAATGACAAACAAAATCTATCGCGTTGCCATTGTTGGCCTGGGCCGCATGGGCAGCACCATCGACGACGAAAGACCTGCCGGTTTCCCCGCAGTCTCCATTGCCGCGGCCTGTGCTGCCAGCCCACGCCTGGAAGTGGTCGCCGGGGCTGATATCGACCCGGACAAGCGCGCCGCGTTTCAAGCCCGTTGGGGCGTGACAGCCCTCTATGGCGATTATCTGGAGATGATTCGCCAAGAGCAGCCCGATCTGGTCGCCATCTGCACCAGAGGTGTGCTGCACGCCGAGATGATTGTCGCTGTGGCCGAAGCCAATGTGCCGATGATCTTCTGCGAAAAGGCGATTGCCTGCTCGATGGAAGAGGCTGACGCGGCCTTGGCCGCGGTGGGCAGCCGCAATATCCCCTTCAACACCGGTGTGCTGCGCCGCTTCGGCCGTTCCTATCACGTGGCCCGGCGTATGATCGCGGATGGCGAGATCGGCGAACCCCGCGCCGGGGTGCATTACGCTGGCTCGAATCTGCTCCACGGCCACATCCATTCGCTGGACACCCTCAGTTTCTTACTCGGCGATCCCCCGGTGGTGAGTGTTTTGGGGGAGCTGCTACCCCGGGACCTGGTGATCGAAAACAACCGGCTGGACAAAGACCCCAATGCCATCTATCAGGTGCTCTTTGCCAATGGGGTAGAGGCGACCACCGCGCCCGGCGGCACCTGGGAGTTTGAAGTGATTGGCTCTCTGGGCAGCATTCGTGTGTGCAACAACGGCGACAGCCTGCATCTGCGCAAGGCCAAAAGTGAAAAGGAGCGTATCTTTCTCGACGCGCCCGCGCCTGCTGTGGAAGCCCACAGCACCACCCAATCCTGCCTGGAAGATATCCTGGACGCCCATGAAACAGGCCGCCCGACTCTGGGCAATATCCAAATCACCCACCATTTGACCGAAGCCTGCCTGGCCGTGGCCGAGAGCCATCGCCAACAAAAGCGGATCACCCTGCCCCTGGAAAACCGTTCGCTCTATATCTTCCACGTCTAAAAACGTGTGGCCTCCCCAAACCATTTTTCATCGAGGAGTCCACTGCAAAAAGGGTGATTTTTCCCGCAGGGACGCGAAGGTGCAAAGAAGTTTAGGGGAGTTCCCCACGCGACGGGTAGCGCTACGAATGAAAATCATCCACAGATGACACAGATTTTCACAGACAATATCCGTGCAAATCCGCTTTTTCCGCGTCATCCGCGTTCTATTTTTCAGGGCAGAGTCCCTCTTTTTATCAGCGTTTTTCAGTGTACATCAGTGGCTCAAAAGACTTTTTGCAGTGGAGCCATCGAGGAAATCGAGGAAATAAAAATGACCAAAAACTATCGTGTTGCCATTATCGGCACGGGCCGTATGGGCGGTCTGATCGAAGACGAAATCGCACCGGGCAATTTTTCCAAGCCCTACAGCCATTTTGGTGCCTATGGCGCGATTGCAGAGACCCAAGTGGTGGCAGTAGCCAATCGCGGGGCCGAACGCATGCAGCGCTTCGCCGACCGTTTTGGCGTCACCAATACCTATTTGGACTACCGGGCGATGATCGAGGAGGAGAAACCCGATATTGTCAGCATCACCACGCCCTCCTTTGCCCGGGCCGAGCCGATTATTTTTGCCGCGGAGCACGGCGTCTCTGGCATCTATGCAGAGAAGGGGCTATGCGCGTCTCTGGCCGAGGCGGATCGCATTGTGGACGCCTGCAAAGCCAATAATGTGGCCTTCAACTGGGGCGCGATGCGTCGCCACCACGACGGCTACAAAAAGCTGCAAGCGGCCATTGGCCGGGGCGACATCGGCGAACCCCGCTATGCCACCATGTACTTCTACACCGATCTCATCAAACACCACCCCCACACCCTCGATCTGGTCGCGATGCTCCTGGGCGATCCCCAGCCCCTGTGGGTGGAAGGGCGGCTGATCGAGCAGGGCGATCCCGCGGACCCTGCACCCCGGCGCGCGCACCCGGTCTATGACGCGACCGGACACCGTTATCTGCCTTCCCCCGGCTTTGAAATCGCGGATCCAATGGTCGGATTCTATCGGGTGGGCTATGCGGGAGGAGCCGAAGGAATTTTTGTGCCCCGCCGGGGTTCCTTTGAAATCGATGTACACGGCACCGAAGGCCGCGCCGTCGCCTCGGAGAGCGGCGGGGATTTCCGCATCCGCCGCACCAATGGCAAGACCCAGACGACCGAAGAGACGATCTTCCGTCCTGGCGGCGAAAGTCCGACTATCTGCACCATCCGCGATATCCTGAACGAAATCGAGACGGGTGAACGGACCAAAGGCAATCTGGACATCACAATGCAAAGTGTGGAAGTGCAGTTTGGCCTGGCCCATTCCCATCTGCAAGGGGGGAGCCGTGTGGCTCTGCCGGTGACGGATCGCACGCTCTACATTCCCGGTGGATAGGGGCGCTCTGATGAAATATCGCGTTGCCATTGCTGGCTGCCATCGAATGTTGCAGCCCCAACTGGCGGGCCACAATTTCGCGTCCGCGTTCGCGGCAGTGCCAGAGACCGAAATTGTCGCTGTGTACGATCGGGGCGCGGAGACGCGGGCCGATTTTGTCCGCTGTTGGGGGGAAATGCCTGCCTACGACGACTACACGCGGATGTTGCAGGAGGTGCAGCCCGATCTGCTCTGCATTGCAACCCGACAGACATTGCACGCCGAACAGATCGAGCAGGCCGCGGCAGCCGGTGTACGGGGTATTCTCTGCGACAAACCCCTGGCCACCAGTTTGCTCGAAACGGATCGCATTGTTTCTGCCTGTCGGGAGAGTGGAATGGCCCTGGCCTTTGCCCTGGACCGGCGCTGGCACAGCTCCTATCGCCATCTGCGCCAGTTGATTGGCGAAGGGATTGTGGGCCGGGTGACGTCTATTCTGGCCTTCGGCTGTCCGAATCTAATCAATCTGGGCTGTCACTGGTACGATACCGCGCTGATGCTGCTGGGCGATCCAGAACCCCTGTGGGTGAGCGGCTGGGTGGATGATCTGGCCAATGAACCGGCTGATTCCCGGCGGCGGCTGGACCCGCCAGGCCGGGGTCAGGTGGGGCTGAGCAACGGGGTTATCCTCTCTGTGGAACCGGATGGGGGACGGCGACCGGCCTTTGAAATCATCGGCGAAGAGGGCCGACTGCTCATTTTGCAGGATGCCGAGCTTTGTTATCACTGGACTGAGAACGGCCCAGAAGGGAAACCGGAAATGCGCCCGATGATAATACCACTGACCCAAGACGCCTGGCCTGCTGGCCCGGCAATGGTGCGGGATCTGGTGCAATCCGTGGCCTCCCATTCCCCAACTGCCTGTGGTGTAGAGCAGGCGCGCCGGGCTACAGAGATAGGCTTCGCCATCCATCTCTCTCACCAGAACGACGGAGTTCGGCTACAATTGCCCGCGGGAGACAGGACGCTCTCCATTCCATCCTTTCTCTGGGGCAACGAATAAAAGGGGTGTCTGATTGACGCCAAGGGGATTTGACAAGCATGGATGAATCACCTAAAATTCAATTATAGGATTATCCTATATTTCCTCTGCATATCCAACGAAGAATTCACAACGACAGCAACCCTCTGCACAAAGATATGAGAAAATTCGACTATGCCTATCCGCGTTACCTCCATCCGGCAACTGTTCAATGACGGCAACCACAACGCATTCACTGATATGTGCCGGTTTCAGGATCGATACTATCTGACCTTCCGCAGTTGTCCCGATGGGCATATGCTCTTCACAACCTCAAAAATTCTGGTCATGTCCAGCCCCGACGGTCAGGAGTGGGATCTGGTCCACTCGTTCAGCGTGCCCAAACGGGATGTCCGCGACCCCCATTTTCTTGTCTTCCAGGGGAAGCTGCTTGTCTACAGCGGCACCTGGTGGGTGGACACGACAGATGCCAAAGAGCGGGACGTGAACGATCACCTGGGCTATTGTGTCTGGAGCGAGGACGGCGTCACGTGGGAAGGCCCGCGAATGCTGGACGGAACCCACGGCTATTACATCTGGCGGGCTGCCACCCACAACGGCGTGGCCTATTTGAATGGGCGGCGCACCCGCAATTTTGAAGTGGTTCGTGGCAGGGCTGAACCCGCCGAGTATATGGAATCCTGGCTGCTCCACAGCCGTGACGGTTTTACCTGGGCACCCTTGGGTTTGATCAAACCCACGCGCGGGGATGAGACAGCCCTGCTCTTTGAGGACGACGGCAGCCTGTTGGCGCTGGCCCGTGCGGGCGGTCATCCGGCCCAACTCTGTCGATCGCAGCCGCCGTATACCGAATGGAGCCGGGTTGATCTGGACCGACATGTGGGTGGACCGATGCTGGTCAAGTGGGGCGACACCTATCTGGTGGGCGGTCGCAAGCAGATCGACGACGCGCCTCCTGTCACGACCCTCTACGAATTGGTCGACGACCGCCTGCAGGAGATTGTGGAACTGCCCAGCGGCGGCGACAATTCCTATCCCGGCTTTGTGTCCTTGTCGGACAGCGAAGCCCTTCTCTCCTTCTATTCCAGCCACGAGGGCAGTGGCACAGGTCTGGCCCCTGCGGCCATCTACATGGCCCGCCTCTCTCGAAGCTAATACCTATCGAACCGTTCTGGTGCCCATCAATAGCGTAGCTTTCGCCCTGCCTGGCGCGGCTACCTTATCCGCAATGCAGGAACCAATCGTATGTTACCGTTTATTCTGCGCCGTATACTGTTTATGATTCCCACGCTGGCGGTGATTAGTGTGATCTCTTTTGCGATCATTGAAGCGCCTCCGGGCGACTATCTGGACGCCTATGTGGATCGCCTGACATCGCAGATGCAGTCTGTGGACCCTTCCGAGATTGAGGCGTTGCGTGCCCGCTATGGGCTGGGGCAGTCCTGGAGTGTGCGCTACTGGCGTTGGTTCAGTGGTGTGCTGCAGGGCGATCTGGGGCGGTCGATGGAGTGGAATCAGCCTGTGGCAAAGCTCATCGGTGCTCGACTGCCCTGGACACTTGCGATTTCTGTCACATCGCTGGTGCTTGTCTATGTGATCAGCATCCCTATCGGCATCTATTCGGCCACCAACCAATATTCGCCGGGCGATTATATGGCGACACTGATTGGCTTTCTGGGATTGGCTACCCCCAATTTTTTGCTTGCGCTCATCTTTCTGTGGCTCTACTTTTTATGGACGGGCAATGTAGCTGTGGGGCTATTTTCCGACGAATATATTATCGCGCCCTGGAGCTTTGCCAAGTTTCTTGACCTGTTGAGCCACATCTGGCTGCCCGCGTTGATCGTTGGTACATCGGGCACGGCTGGCCTTATCCGGGTGATGCGGGCCAACCTGCTGGACGAACTGCAAAAGCCCTATGTGATGGTGGCCCGGGCCAAGGGTCTTGAAGAAAAACGGGTACTGGTCAAGTATCCTTTGCGCATTGCCATGAACCCCGTGGCCAGCACAATCGGCTGGACCTTGCCTGCGCTTGTCAACGGTGAACTGCTGACATCTATGGTGCTGGGTCTGCCAACCCTGGCGCCGCTCTTCGTCGGCGCGCTGCTCAGCCAGGATATGTTTTTGGCCGGCAGCGTCGTGTTCATTCTGAGCGCACTGACTTTGATCGGAACGCTCATTTCAGACATTATTCTGGCTTGGCTGGACCCCCGCATTCGGGAGGCAATATGACTATGTTGGATGCAAGCCCAGAGAATACCCATCTGGAAACTGTGCCCGTCAAAGAAGAAAAGCTGCTGGTCGCGTCCCAATGGCAGCTTATCCGCTGGAAGTTTGTGCGACACCGGGTGGCTGTTTTCTCGCTCGTCGTGCTGATACTCTTCTACCTGGCGGCTATATTTGCAGAATTTGTCGCGCCCTATGCGCCGGGCCACTACGACGCGGACCTGACCCTGGCCCCGCCCCAAGCGCCACATTTCTTCGACAACGGGCAGTTTCAACTGCGGCCCTTTGTCTATGGCGTGTCCTCCGAGTATGACATCAATACCTTCAAAACGACCTATACGATCGACAAGAGCCTGAAGTACCCCATCCGGTTCTTTGTCCACGGGGATCCCTACAAGCTCTGGGGCATCTTCGAGAGCGATCGCCACCTCTATGGGGTGGAGGAGGGCACAGTCTTCCTCTTCGGAGCCGACAACCAGGGCCGGGATGTGCTTTCACGGGTGATCCACGGGGGGCGTATCTCCCTTTCTATCGGGCTGGTCGGGATCGCGATCAGTTCGCTGATCGGTATTCTCATCGGTGGCTTGTCGGGCTACTATGGCGGGGTGACCGATGTGATCATCCAGCGTATCATCGAATTCCTGCGCTCCATCCCCACGCTTCCTCTGTGGATGGCTTTGAGCGTGGCCCTTCCTCCCACCTGGTCTGTGGTGCAGGTCTACTTTGGAATTGTCGTGATTCTTTCCCTGGTGGGCTGGACTGGATTGGCCCGGGTTGTGCGCGGGAAGTTTATGTCCCTGCGCGAGGAAGATTTTGTGATGGCTGCCCAACTCAACGGCTCTACAGAAATACGCACGATCTTCAAGCACATGCTGCCCTCTTTCTATAGCCACGTCATCGCTTCCCTCACCCTGAGCGTGCCGGGGATGATTCTGGGGGAAACCGCGCTGAGCTTCCTGGGGCTGGGCCTGCAAGAACCGGCTGTGAGCTGGGGCGTTCTTCTGCGCGACGCCCAATTCATCCGAGTACTGGCCTCATCGCCCTGGCTGCTGCTGCCGGGGGCACTGGTGGTGGTAGCGATTCTGTGCTTCAACTTCGTGGGCGACGGTCTGCGCGACGCAGCCGACCCATACGCGTCGATTTAGGGACCAATATGGCTACCCAACTACCAAAAAGCAAAAACATCTCCGACACACAGGCCGCCGTCAGGCAGGGCCGAGATCAGGGCATGCTGGACGACGACGTTCTGCTCAGCATACGCAACCTGTACACCCAGTTCTTCTCGCGGGAAGGTATCCTGCGCGCGGTGGACGGCGTCAGTTTTGACATCAAACGGGGAGAAATCCTGGGTATTGCCGGCGAAAGCGGCTGTGGCAAAAGCGTGATGGCGCAATCAATTTTGCGCATTGTGCCATCACACGGCCGCATTGTAGAGGGTGAGATTCTGCTCCAGCACGACAATGAAATCGTGGACTTGGCCCAGTTGGATTGGCGGGGCGACAAAATTCGCGAGATCCGCGGGGCCACAGTGTCTATGGTTTTTCAGGAGCCGATGACCTCATTCAGTATGGCCTACACCATCGGCAACCAGATTATCGAAGTCATCCGCCTGCATCAGCGGGTGGGCGAGGCCGAAGCGCGCACCCGGGCCATCGACATCCTGCGGCGGGTGGGCATGCCACAGCCGGAGCAGAATATCGATGCCTATCCTTTTGCCCTGAGCGGCGGTATGCGCCAGCGGGCAATGATCGCGATGGCCCTCTCGTGTCACCCGCTCCTGCTCATTGCCGATGAGCCGACCACCGCGGTCGATGTGACTATCCAGGCCCAGATTCTGGAACTGATGAAGGACCTGCAGCAAGAGATGAATATGGCGATGGCCGTGATTACCCATGACATGGCTGTCATCTCCGAACTTTGCGACAGGGTGATGATTATGTACTTGGGCAAAGATGTGGAGAACGCGCCGGCTGGCGAACTTTTCCGCAACCCCAAGCACCCCTATACACAGGGTCTTCTCAATTCAGTCCCCCAATTGGGCGGCGGAAAATCCCAGGAGATTGTGGCCATCACCGGCACAGTGCCCAGCCCGTATGACCGGCCTACTGGCTGCTCCTTTCATCCCCGATGCCCCGATTTTATGCCCGGTGTCTGCGATGTGAGCGAACCGCCACTAATTACAGTTGGACCCAATCATTCGGTCCGCTGCCACCTTTACGTTTGAGAAATAAATATGGCTGAGAGACAAAGTACATCTGAGACGGATTTCGTAGTGGAAGTGGACAATCTCAAAAAATACTTCCCTATCACCCGCGGTTTTATGCGCACTGTTGTGGGGCAGGTCAAAGCTGTGGACGGCGTGAGTTTTTCTGTGCGCCGGGGCGAGACCCTGGCGCTGGTGGGCGAGAGCGGCTGTGGCAAGACGACCACCGGGCGTTGTGTCATGCGGGCCATCGAGCCGACCAGCGGCCATACAATCTATCGGGTAAGCCCGGACGCGGCCCCTGTGGACATCAACGCGCTGGGCAAAAAGGAACTGCGCGATTTTCAACGCCACGCGGGGATGATCTTCCAGGACCCCTATTCGTCCCTCAACCCGCGCCTCTCGATTCTGGAAATCGTCGGCGAGCCTTTTATCACCCGCAAAATTGTGCGCAACCAGCGGGACCTGGAAGAGCGGGTGGCAGAGCTGCTGCGCAGTGTACGACTGGACCCGACGTATATGCGCCGCTATCCCCACGCGTTCAGCGGCGGCCAGCGTCAGCGCATCGCCATTGCCCGTGCTTTGGCACTGCGCCCCGCCTTTATTGTGGCCGATGAACCCGTCTCCGCGTTGGATGTGTCGGTTCAGGCTCAGGTTTTGCATCTGCTCAAAGAATTACAGACCGAGCTTAATCTCACCTATCTGTTCGTGGCCCACAACCTGGCAGTGGTGGAGTATATCAGTGACCGGGTGGCTGTGATGTATGTGGGCAAGATTGTGGAAGTGGGCCAAACCGAAGAGATATTTGCCAACCCCAAGCATCCCTATACCGAAGCACTTCTGTCGGCAGTACCCACGATTTCGGAAGACACAACAAAAAAGCAGCGTATCGTCCTGGAAGGAGATGTGGCCGATTCTATGAATGTGCCCACCGGCTGCTATTTCCATCCCCGCTGCAAATATGCCGAGGATATCTGCCGAACAGAAACACCCCCCTTCGTCAATGTGGCCGCACAGGGCGCACCGCCCCACTACTCGTTATGTCACTTTGCCGAATCGCTCTCTCTCGAAGGGGTTACAATGTCGCCTGTGACAACTGTCAATGTCACATAGCCTGTGTATGGAAAGGAGAAGCCAGCGCCAGCACCTGTAATTTTCCCCGCAGAGACCGTACCGTCCGCTTTGTATGAGTGTATATGCAACCGTCGCGGTTGTGTAGCTCCGTTCAGAAAGGCCAAAGGAGAAACAGAATGTTATTTAGATCGAAGAAACTGATGTTGCTCACCCTGTTGATTGTGCTCACTATGCTGGTGAGCGCTTGTGGTGCAGCCGCAACACCCGAAGCACCGGCTGCCGCGGAGCAGCCCGCAGGAACCACAGAGCAGGCCGCGCCCGAGCAGCCTGCCGCAACCGAGGCCCCGTCCACCGCGGAAACGATGGCTGGGCCTGTATTGATGGATAAACCCGCGGACGCGGGTGAGCGCCCTGTGACCATGCACGTCTATAACAGCCCGGCAGACGCGGGCGGCATTGCCGAATATCACGAGGCCCCCGAACTGGCCGCGCTGGTCGCCAGCGGTGATCTGCCTGCCGTGGAGGAGCGCCTGCCCGTCGAACCCATCGTGGTGGAGCCGGATGAAGCTATCGGCAAATATGGCGGCACGCTCGTAGCCAGCATTGATGGGCAGCGCCCTGTGGCTGCCGATGTCAACTACTTTCTCATCGAACCCCTGACCGTACATAACCCACAGGAAGAGATCGTTCCGAATGTGGCCAGCGGTTGGGAATGGAATGACGACTACACTCAGTTGACGCTCACCCTGCGCAAGGGCATCAAATGGAGCGACGGCGTTCCCTTTACCTCCGAAGACATTATGTTCTGGTGGAATGATCTTGTGCTCAACACAGAACTCACCCCCACGCCCCACGCGCTGCTGTCGCGCGATGGCGTACTGGCTGAACTGGTCGCATTGGATGATTTCACCGTACAGTTCACCTTCTCCAAAGCCTATGCGTTGTTTACTACGTACCTGGGGAGTTGGGGTTTTCCGCGCACAGACCTCACGACGATGCCCAAGCACTACCTGATGCAATTCCACCCGGCCTACGCGGACATGGCCGACATCGAAGCCAAAATGAAGGAAGAGGGCTTTGACACGTGGGTGGACCTCTTCAACTACATGCGCTCCGCAGAGAACCCCAACAATCCCAGCCTGGCAGCCTGGATTCTCAACGAGCGACCTCCCCAGCAGGTCCAGACCTATCGACGCAATCCCTATTACTGGAAAGTCGACACCGCCGGCAATCAGTTGCCCTATATGGACGGCATGCGCACCATCCGCATTGCGGACACCGAAGCGGCCCTGCTCAAAACCATTGCCGGCGAGTTGGACTATATCGGCATCGGTTGGGTGGGTGGCCCTGCCAACCTGGCCATTCTCTCGGAGAACAAAGAGAAGGCTGACTATCGCTTTGCCTATGCCAACTGGATGCCCAACGCCTATGGCAATATTATGTTCAACTACACCAGCGGCGACGAGACCAAACGGGAACTGTACAACCAGAAGGAATTCCGCCAGGCTTTGTCCGTGGCAATCAATCGCGAGGAAATCGTCAAGCTTCAGTATAAGGGCGGCGTTTTCCCGTCCCAGATTGCACCGGCCCGTGGCGCTCCCTATCACGGCGAATCAGAACTCTTCCAGTCCTGGGCACAGTATGACCCAGAACTGGCCAATCAGATGCTGGACGATCTGGGCCTGACGGAGCGGGATAGCGATGGCTTCCGCATGGCTCCCAACGGCGACAAGCTGCTGCTGATTATCTCGGCCACCACTTCTTGGCCGGCAGAAACGCCTGTGCTGATGGAACTGGTGCGGGGCTACTGGGCGGCAGTGGGCATCAATGCATCCGTGGCCCCCGAAGCCGGCGCGCTGTGGGGCACTCGCCACAACAATGGCGAGCACGATGTCTCGGCTCGTGGCGGTCACTTTGGCGGTGGCCCAGTGCATCCGACACTGAACAGCAACACCTTTGCGCTGACCGGCTGGCAATGGGCGCCGGATTGGGCCTTGTGGCTGGACACAGAAGGCGCGCAGGGTGTAGAGCCGCCGGAAGATGTCAAGAAACTGCGTGTGCTGCGCGATCAGATTCTGGGCGAAGCAGACGAAGATACCCGCAATGCGCTCATGCAGCAGGTCTTCGAAATCCACATGGACAACCTGTGGTCCATCGGCCTGGTGGTGGACGATCCCCGCTTTGGTCAGCTCAAGATTGTAAAGAACCGGGTGCGCAATGTGCCTACTTCGTCCATTTCGGGCGAATGGTACCCGATGGTTCCCGCCTCCTGGTTCATCAACGAATAAGTGCCGCGTGATTGATGGGTGGGCAGGCCGCACACCTCTCAATCCTGGATAGAAGCAGAGGCAGCGGGGTCAGATTCTGGCCCCGCTGCCTCGTTCCTCATACTTTGGCTTTGTACCTGAGAAAAGGCAGCCAACTCTTGAAAGCACTCGTTCTGACCGGCCTGCGACAGATTGAACTCCAAGAGCTACCCATTCCCAGCCCCGGCCCTGGACAGGTGCTGGTGCGCCACGAAGTAACGGCGATCAGCACGGGCAGTGAGGTGATTCGCTATGTGGCCGGTGCAGGACCTGCCATCGGCTATCTGGGCGCGGGTGTGGTGGAAGCCATTGGCCCCGGCGTCGAGCAGCTTCAGCCGGGCGACCGGGTGCGCACCACTGGCCCCCATCACGAGTATGTGCTGACATCCGTAGACGCCGCGCTGAAAATCCCCGACCGCGTGGACTTCGCGCAGGCCGCCTTTGCTTACCTGCCCACCCTCGTCCTCCATGCCCTGCGCCTGTGCGATTATCGCCTGGGCGAGACGCTCTGTGTATTGGGGCAGGGCGTAGTTGGTCTGATGGGCAGCGCGCTGGCCGCGGCCCAGGGCATTCCCCTGCTTGCCCTGGACACCGAAGAGACGCGGCTGGACATCGCCCGCCAAATGGGTATCCCCCACGCGCTCGACCCGCTGGCCCCAGACTTCCCGGCCTCACTTTCCAGTCTGGTGGGCGACAGGGGCATCGATGTGACTGTGGACGCCACAGGCAGCTATCGGGGATTGGTGCAAGCGATGGAACTGACCCGCAAGTGGGGGCGGGTGGCTATCCTCGGCATCTACCGCCCCGACCCACCTGATCCGGCTATGGCCGCGGCCATCCACCAGGCCTATCTGCAGAACTTCCACAGCAAGGAACTGCGTCTGGTCGGCTGCTCCAACGACCCCGCGGAGCGTTACCCGTCCCATATCTGGCGTTTTTCCATCCACGACAACACCCGTCAAAGCCTCCATCTGCTGGGGCAGGGCAGGCTCAATCTGGCCCCGGCCATCACCCACCGCTTTGTGCCAGAGGACGGACCTGCGCTTTATGCGCGTCTTGGCCAGCGCGAGGCGGGGCTGCTGGGGGCTGTCTACGAATGGGGCTGATCCGGCAACTTTGACAGGCGAAATCAAATCCCCCCAAGAATAGAGGTTCACGCAATGCCAACCCAACCAACACCCATTTTAGATGTGCGCGGACTGCCCGACGCGTCGGAGGTCGTCGTCTATAAGGACGGCGGCCTATTTCCTGTGCTGGCCCTGGCTGGCGACGCTGTGGTCGCGGTGCTGCGCGGTGGTGCCGGCCATTTGGGGCTGGATGGCCGCATGGAAATCGTGCGCTCTCTGGACGCGGGGCACACCTGGTCGCCGCCGGCTGTGGTCGCGGACAGCGACTTCGATGACCGCAACCCGGCCTTTGGCGTCACCCCCGCTGGCACACTGATTCTCGCCTATCACCGCCAGGGCAACTACGACGAGGCCGGCAACTGGCGTCCCCGCGAAGAAATGGAGAAAAGCCGCGTTGAGATTCGGGTCACCCGTTCCCACGACCAGGGGCTGACCTGGGAAACGCCCTACCCTTTGGGTGTTGAAATGTTGACGGCTGGCTCTCCTTTTGGCAAGATCGTGGCCCTGGCCGATAGCACGCTGTTGATGCCTGTCTATATCCGTCCGCTTGCCCCTCTGCCGGGCAAGCAGGCCAGTGAGGTGGCCGGCGATGGGGATTGTAGCTATTTGGTGCGTTCCCACGACGACGGTGTCACCTGGGGTGAGCCGTCGCTCATCGGAGTCAATAAGAACGAGACAGCCTTGACAGCCCTGCCCGATGGCGGGGTATTGGCGCTGATGCGCAGCACACCTCCGGATCAGGCGCTCTACAGCGCGCGCTCGGATGATGGCGGTCGCACCTGGTCGTCGCCCGTGCAGGTGACCGGCGCACGGCAACACCCGGCGGATCTGGTACAATTGGCGAACGGCGATATTCTGATGACCTACGGCAACCGTACCGCGCCCTATCGCATCGAAGGCAAAGTCAGCCGGGACGGGGGACGCAGTTGGTTGGCCCCGCTGCTCACCTTTTCCGCACCCCTGTACGGATACGACCTGCCGCCGGAGCGACCCACCGACCTGGGCTATCCGTCCAGCGTTGTGCAGCGGGGGAGCGGTCCCGGCCAGGGCGTGACAATCTATTACTACAATCCATCCGTGCGCAAGCCCTGGCAGCGCGAAGACCGCAGCGCCGAAAGCCGCTATCTGGCGCGAGATTACTGCGCCGTCGCGGTGACGTGGCAGGAAGAAGCATTGATTGCCGCTATTGACCGAATGACAGATGGGAGAAAATGATGCAACGATTTGAAGGCAAGACAGCCCTGATCACAGGCGCTTCCCGGGGGATCGGGCGGGGCATTGCCCTTTGCCTGGCCGCGGAGGGCGCGGATGTGGTGGTGAACTACCGCACACACCCGGACGAAGCCCAATCGGTGGCGGATGAGATTACGGAGATGGGCCGCCAGGCAATGATCTGGCAAGCAGACGTGGCTGACCGCTCCGCGTTGGAGGCTATGTTCGCTGGAACCGTCGAGCGTTTTGGCCGCGTGGATGTGGTGGTTCCCAATGCCGCTTTTTCCATCCGGGAGCCGGTGCTCGAAGCGAAGTGGGAAAACGTCCGGCGCACGATTGATGTGACCCAATTGGGGGTTTTTCACACCTGTCAGTTGGCCGCGCAACAGATGGCTACACAATCTCTGTTGGGGCGCAGCCGGGGCAAAATTGTGATTATCAGTTCGGTCCACGAGGAAATGGCCTTCGCCCTCAGCGCCGCCTACAATATGTCCAAAGCGGCCATCAACCACCTGGCGCGGACAATGGCAATTGAATTGGCCCCTCTCCGCATCAACGTCAATGTCGTCAATCCCGGTTGGATCGACACCCCCGGCGAACGCAATTACTTCAGCGAGGAGCAGATCCGCGAGGGGGGCACCAAAATTCCCTGGGGCCGGATTGGCATCCCGGAGGATATCGGCAAAGCCGTGGCCTATCTGGCCAGCGATGATGCCGACTATGCCACCGGCTCCGTGCTGCGTGTGGACGGCGGCCTGATGGTCGGGTTGAGCGTGCCGAGCTGACATGCATACGAGTACCAGGCTCGCTTCAACTGACTTCCAGTATTGGCAACACACGGGCCAGGAGGCGGCTAAAATTTCCTTTGCCGACTTTTGCCCCCAGTACCACGAACTTGATCGGGTTGGGGTCGTTTCGCCCTGTCTGGCGGACGGGATCCTCCACACGGGGCGGACGTTGCTGGCATTGACCACCGCATTCTACGATTGCCAGCGCGCCCGCTCCTCGGATTTCTTCGACTATCCACAGCATTTTGCGTTTGTGGGCACCGCTTACGGGAACGCCGGGGAAGTGGACGTGCAGACAGCACCGCGGCTGCGCGCGCCCAATATGCCAGCCACATGGGATGCGTGGGGATGGCTGGATGTGTGGCCTGGCAACAAATGGATCACCGCGCCACCGACCGCCACCGGTCTGTTGCAGCGTGTCTTTGACTTCCAGATCAACCGGTTGTTCTGGCCCCAGGAACTGTTGCCCGCGGCAGGCGAACCAGCTTTGCCTGCCTATGCCTATCAAATGTTGCGCACACGCCTGAAGTCCGTCTATTTCTACACGACCGCGACGTTCGACCAGGCGCATGGCTCAGTAATTGAAGTGCGCGCCGCCTCTGTTGCCAACAAGCTATGGCAGGAGAGTATCGGCAAACTGCCAGGCACTGATCAGAACCCGCAGCCGCTCCCGCAGACGGATCGCCTGCAACGAGTCGACATTGACGACTTTCTCAACACGCTCAATCCGACGAAATCTTGAGGAGACTCCCATGCCGACAATGAATCCGCCCGAAATCGACAGCTTTCTGGCAGAGCCGCGCCACGCGATTGTGGGCACTGTGGCAGGCGATGGCGCGCCCCAGCTCAGCCCCGTCTGGTATATCTACGAAGGCGGTCGTTTCTACATCGGCATCACCAGCGACACGGCCAAATACCGCAACCTGCGCCGGGATCAGCGCATCAGCCTCTGCATCGATGGCGGGCGGGCGGATGTGCGCACAGTAATGGTGGCTGGCACGGCAGAATTGTACGAAAAGGATCACCCCCTGCAGGGGGCCATGCGCGGGCGGCTGATCTCCCACTACATCGCCGATGCCGAGGAAGCCCGTCGCTATGCCGAGTCCAGCCAGGACTGGGACGCGGTGCTTGTCGTCGTCACCCCCCAGAAGATCATCACACAAAATTTTGCAGCATAACCCCACTTCCAAAGGAAGCCGCGATGAACCAGACAATCCAACGCATAGGCGAACGGGAGCGCGCCTATGTGCAGCAGGTGCTGGACTCACAGTTCCGCAGTTCCGCGGGCAGCCTGATGACCAAACCATTGGAGCAGCTTTTCGCCGAGACCTTTGACTCCCGTTTTGCCATTGCCTTTGTCAACGGCACAGCGACAATGCATGCCGCCCTGGCCGCGGCGGGCGTGGGCGCGGGGGATGAGGTGATTGTCCCGCCCCTGACAATGGCCTCGACTGCCTTTGCCGCGCTGCACGCCAATGCCATCCCCGTCTTTGCCGATATCGATCCGGACACCTGGACGATTGATCCCCAGGCCATTGCCGCCTGTATAACCCCGCGCACCAAAGCCATTATTCCGGTTTCCATCTATGGCCTGGCCCCCGATATGGACGCGATAATGGAACTGGCTGCCCGCCACAATCTCTTCGTCCTGGAGGACGACGCCGAATGTTTTCGGGGCTATTATAAGGGACGCATCGTTGGCAGCATCGGTCACGCCTCCAGTTTCAGCTTCCAGAGCACCAAACACATGACCAGCGGCGAAGGGGGGATGATCACCACCAACGACGAAGAACTGGCTGAGCGCATTCGCCGTTTCAACAGTCTGGGCTATGCCGCGGTGGGCGCGGCCGCGGGCAAAGGCAAAATCACCCGCGAGACGATCCAGGACCCGGTGTATGAACGCCACGCATCGGTCGGTTTCAACTATCGCATGCCCGAACTGTGCGCGGCTGTGGCCCTGGCCCAATTGGAGCGGCTGGACGAACTGGTCGCCCTGCGCATTGAATCGGCCCAACTCTTTGCGCAGGCATCCGCGGGCTGTTCGTGGCTGACGCCCCAGGCCACGCCCCCTGGCTATGTCCACTCCTATTGGAGTTTTGTGGCCCGCATCGCGGCGGAGGTGGATTTTTCCTGGTACGATTTTCGCAGCAAGTACAAGGAAATGGGCGGTGATGGCATCTACGCGGCCTGGCAGCTCAATCATCTGGAACCGGCCTTCCGGCGCACATCCTTTCATCCGGAGCAGGTGCAGATATTTGATCGGGGACTCTGCCCGGTGGCCGAGACACTACAACCCCGCCTCCTCCAGTTCAAAACCAACTACTTCGACCCGGCTGTGGCCGCCCAAAAGGCGGAAGCACTGGCCAAGACCATCGCCTATTTTGGGTAAGCCAATGAGGAAGGATTCGGACAATGCCCCGTTATCCGCAAGCAATTTTGGTCTCCTGCGAAGCGCCGTGGGATGAGAAGGAGCAGTTGCTCGAAGATGTCTTCCGCCGTGAGATACGGATGGTGTTGGAACAGTTCAGCCATCTCTACATCTTTGGCACTGCGGGCGAAGGCTACGCGATAGACACTCCCCGTTTTCAGCAGATTGTGCAGATTTTCTACGAAGAGACGCGTGGGGCGGATGTCCACCCGATGGTGGGCGTGATTGCTCTCTCCACCGCCAATGCTGTCGAGCGGATCGCCGTGGCCTATGAGACGGGCTTTCGCGTCTTTCAGATCGCTCTGCCTGCCTGGGGCGCGCTCAACGACCGGGAGGTGATGACCTTCTTCCGGGATGTCTGCGGTGCGTTTCCTGCGGCCCAATTTCTGCACTACAATCTGCCCCGGGCCAAGCGCTTGCTGGCCGGGGCCGATTATCGCAAGCTGATCGACGCCGTGCCCAATCTGGTCGCCACCAAAAACACCGGCGGCGGGCTGGAGCGGGCGGCTGATCTGATGACCCACGCGCCCGAACTGCAACACTTCTTCGGCGAGCAGAACTTCCCCCACGGCTGTCTGTACGGCGAATGTTCTCTGCTCTCTTCCTTTGGGCCGATGACGCCCCACAAAGCCAAGGCACTCTTCGAGGCAGGACGCCAGCGCGATATGGCGGCAATGTTCTCCCTGCAAAAGGAGTTTCACGAGATGCTGCACGGCGCGCTGGGTCCGCTCCTGGCCGAGGGACGCATTGACGGGGCTTACGACAAGCTCCTGGTGCGGCTGGGTGGATTGGAAGAGATGCCTCTGCGTCTGCTCTCGCCGTATGAGGGATTCAGCGAAGAGCAATACCAGGCGTGCAAAGAGCGACTGCAGGCAGATTTTGCGGAGTGGCTGCCATGAACAGATTGATTGGTCAACCAAAATCAGCGCTGGACACGCCCGCGCTCTGGACCGATCTGGACCGACTGGAGCAGAACATCACCAGCCTGGCCCGCCATTTTCAGCACGCGGGTGTACATTGGCGGCCCCATACCAAAGGCGTCAAAATCCCGGCCATCGCCCACAAGCTGTTGGCAGCCGGCGCGATTGGCATCACCTGCGCCAAGCTGGGCGAGGCCGAAGTGATGGTCGCCGCGGGGATCCGTGACATTCTTATTGCCAACCAGATTACAGGCCGACACAAACTACCCCGCCTGGCCAATCTCTGCCGCCAGGCTGATGTGAAGGTTGCGGTGGACAACCCCCGCAATGTGGCGGCATTGGGTGAGGCTGCCACTGCCTTCGGCGCAGAGATCGGCGTGCTGATCGAACTCGACTGTGGGATGGAGCGGGCCGGGGTGCCGCCGGGCGCGGCTGTGCTGGCCCTGGCCCGGCTCATCACTCAAACGCCTGGTGTACGCTTGCGGGGTTTGATGACGTGGGAGGGCCACGCGCTGGACATCAGCGACCCGGCACAGAAGCGGCAGGAGATCGAGCGCAGCATCGGGCTGATCACCAGCAGCGCCGAACTGTGCCGAAGCCAGGGCATCCCCATCGAGATTGTGTCGGGCGGCGGCAGTGGAACCTATAAAGTGACCCCATTTCTACCCGGTATGACGGAGATTCAGGCCGGGGGCGCTATCTTCTGTGATGTCACCTATCAGAGTTGGGGAATTGACCTCCAGCCCGCACTCTTTGTCCAGACCACAGTGACCAGCCGCCCAAACCCACAGCGCATCATCTGCGACGCCGGTTTCAAGTCCTTGCCCAGCAATGAATCGCCGCCCGCGCCGCTGGGATTGGCGCAAAAAGTGCTGACTGTCGTCTCGTCTGCCGAGCACGGCGGGCTGGAGTTGGAAAGCCCCAATAGTATGCTGGAAGTCGGCGATCTGCTCGACTTTGTGGTGGGCTATGGCGACGGGACAGTCTATCTGCACGACGTGATGGTGGGCGTGCGCGGGGGTATCATCGAATGTGTCTGGCCGATTTTGGGGCGGGGCAAACTACACTGATGAATTTTCAAGATTTCCACATTTCCGCGCTGCCCCGCAATCAAAAACAGCGGGGCTGGCTGACTGTTGCCACACGGGCTGACGGGGGCGAATGGCGGTTGCCGCTGCTGTATGTGACAGGCGCAGAACCAGGGCCGACACTGGTGGTGACAGCAGCCGTACACGGCGACGAGTACGAGGGCGTGGAGGCGATTCCGCGGATATTTCACAAAGTTCAACCCAACGCGCTGCTGGGAACGCTGGTGATGCTACCGGTCTGCAATGTGCCGGCCTATGAAGCAGCCCAGCGCAGCAGCCCGGTGGATGGCCTCAATCTGGCGCGGGTCTTTCCCGGCGAGGCCCACGGCTCGATCACCCAACGTATTGCCCATTGGATCACCCAGGGACTGTTGCGTCACGCCGACTTTTACATCGATCTGCACAGCGGAGGCGCGGCCTATCACATCCCTACGCTGATCGGCTATATCCACGATGAGGGGGAATTGGGGCAGCACTCTCTGGCGGGTGCTCGCGCGTTTGGCGCGCCCATCCTTTGGGGACACCCGTTGCCCTTGGCTTCGGGCCGCACCCTCTCCGCGGCCATTGATTTGGGCGTGCCTTCTCTCTACACAGAAGCGCCCGGCGGTGGCTATGCCCGGCCAGACGACGTGGATTGCTTTACTGAAGGCGTGCTCAATGTGATGAAACATTTGGGCATGCTGGGGGGAAACCCACAGCCACGTTCGACCACACATCACCTTTTGGGCGATGGCAATCTGGATCAGGTTATTGCGGCTGATGTGGCCGGATATTTCCGGGCAACGGTGGAATTGCTGGACGAAGTTGTCGCCGGGCAACGCCTTGGGATTGTCCGCGATCTGTTTGGCGAGGTGTTGCAGGAAATCGTGGCCGAGCAGGACGGCGTTGTGATAATGCTGCGCCGATTCCACCGGGTGCATGTGGGGGATGGGTTGCTACACTTGACCGCGCGGGTCGGCTAAAACGATAAGAGTGGCTGGTTGTATCACAGATGGACACAATCAGCCACCCCCGCAAGAATACGTGTATTTTTGTGATAGTGCCGGCTATGCGCGGTCGTGGATAGGCAACAGGCCCGAACGATACTCCTTTTCCCACAAGGCCACAGTCTCTTCAACAAATTGATCCACCGGTTTGTCAACCCCCTGGCGTGCCATCAGTTCGGGAATCCAGCGTTTGCCATAGATGACGTGGGTGCGCTCGTCGGCCATGTCATAGGTGATGTACTGAATCGAGAGTTTATCATCCAACTGGGCATAGGCTTTGATGCTCTCGTGGCGGTAGGGGAAGGCGTGAACCTCGTTGCCCATTGTGAGCAGCGTGTATTGGGTCAGGGCGTCGTACTGGCTGCGCCACGCGTAGATGCGGGTGTTCTGGGGCACGCTGGTATAGTCCAGGCCATAGTGGGCCATCCACTCAATGCCCAGCTTACAGTGGCGAGTCTCGTCGTAACAGTGGCGGGCGCTGTCGTAGGTGAATTCCCAGGGCATATCCGGCGAAAGATAGATGACCAGCGCCACTGTCTCCGCGGCCAGCATCTCCTGGCTGTAGTTCTCGAACTCCAACTGGCGTCTGGTATGGGCGTCCGGGTCGCTCAACACTTGGCCTGCCTTGCGGTTGACCAGACTGAAGCGAGGGTCCCGTGCGGCCTGGCGGGGCGGGGCAAAGGGCGTGGCAACAGGGGTGGACAGGGGAGCGGGCGGTCTTGCCTCCTGGCCGGTGATGCCACCAGCCGCGGCCAGGAGGTGGGCGATGTGTTCCTCCCACCCACCCACCGGGTGTTGGGCCAGGGCTGCCCGCGCCCAATCCAACTGTTCTTCCTCGTCGACCAGAATGTGCTTGAAAGCGTAGAGGGTGGGGGCATCCGGGTTGGCAAAGGTCTGCCCAATATGCCAGCGGTAGGCGTCCACCAGCGCCGGTTTGATCACCCGAAACAAGCCCGCCAGCAGGTCTCGTTCGCTGGGCGCGTTGATTGCCTGGGCCATCAATTCTTCCAACGCGGGATCATCCGGCGGGCGGAACGCGGGCGTCTGCACTTCGCGTAGCCGCTGGTAGAGGTGCTGCACGTGCTGGGCATCCTCCCAGAGCAGGCGGCCCATAGCCAGCTTAAATTCCATATTGGCTGTGGCCGGTAGCCACCCAGCCAGAATGCGCAGACTCTCGTACTCGATAAAACGGTAGCGGTTGAGCAACCGTTTGTTGGTCTCAAAATCGATCTGTTCTGTGGGGCGTACTGTTTGCATAGGGTTGCCTTTACCATTCAATGTCCACGCCCGAATCGGGCACAATCAAAGAAAATGACTCACCTGCAAAAAGCAATTTCAGCCGCGGATACACACGGATATACGCCTGCATTTCTCTGCGCCTGGGCGTCTCTGCGGGAGAAATTATCCTTTTGCAATGGACTCAAAAAATGGGACGCAGATTTCGCAGAAACGGCAGATTGAATCCGGGTTTGTCAGCGTTCCTCAGTGGCTTCTATAAATCAGGGACGCAAGCGCGCCCAGCGAATATCCATTGCGCCGTTGTCACCCGCATAGTAGACCACCAGCACATCTCCGTCGGGTAGGGCCGTGGCAGAGGGCAGGCCATAGGACCATTCGCCCATCTCCGCCAGCAGATCGCCGGTGTTGTCATCCCGCTTGGCCTCAGCCCCGTGGGTATAGATCACGACTTCGCTGGCCGGATCAAAGGCAGCATCAATGCCAGCCGCGACACGCGCCCGGATCGAGTGGCTGCCAAAACGATCGACCCAGGCCAGCACAACCCGCCCATCGGCCAGCACCGCGGGTGGCCCGGACTGGTCGGTGATGCCTATATCTTCGGGCGCTGACCAACTGCGGCCTCCATCTGCACTGATGCGCCGCTGGATATTGAGGTACGCAGCGGTCTGGGTGTCGTAGGTCCAGGCGAAGGTGGCGATGCGGCCATCCGGCGCGACGCAAGCCCGCAAATCCCAGTTGAATATGCGTCCAGTTGGGTCGTAGCCAGCCACAGCGGGTTCACCCCAGCTTTCCCCCTGATCCGTTGAATGAAAATAGAAGACTTTCTGATACCAGCGGCTGCTATCCTCGTAGTGCTTATTTGACTCGATGCTCATGGCCAACGAGCCATCTGGCAGTTTGAGAACGGGATTGGTCAGGCTGGCCGGGCCGATTTCCTCGGGCATGGGGATGTGCCGCCATTCGCTCCAGGTGCGGCCCTTATCGCCCGATTCTGCCAGGAGGATTTCCATAGGCAGACATCCCTCCGTTTCCGCGTTGAAGAGGGGCTGACCGGGATAGGTTGTCCGGTCTACCCACATAGCGGCAGCCAGCAGACGCCCAGGCGACAGTTCAGTCAGATAGCAGATTTTTACTGTGCCCAATTTGGCGTTGAGCGCGGTCGGGCCAAAGGGCTGCCAGGCCCCGCTCCACGAAGCACCGCCGTTGTCGGAACGAAGAAACTGGATCCGTTCGTCGTCCGAATCTTTGCTGGAACCGCTGCGGTAAATAGCCAGCAGTGTGCCATTTTGCAGGGCGACAACTTGGGCAACAGTCAAGATTGCGCGCGCCGTGCCGCGCTCGCCTTGGGCCAGGATTCCGTTTGCTATTATCTGCATGGAAAGGTCCTTTGTGGGGTGGTCTTCTACAGCTATCTTTCCCGAATGGGGCAAAGCTCAATGCCGTCGCTGCACCGCGCCATCCTGGACGACGGTTGTTGTCAGATACGCCGCTACATCGCCGGGCGCAAACCGGTCTGGTGCAAACGCGCTGACGTCGATCTGTGTGCGACCGTCGGCCACAAATTCGGCCAACAGCAGACCCGCGGCCGGGTTATAGGCAAAGCCCCCGGAATGAAACGCGCAGCCGATGTACAGGCCGGGCATCTCTGCCAGCGGCCCCAGCAACGGTTCGCCATCCAGGGCAAAAGCAATCAGCCCGACCTTCTCGCTCTCCCACTGTGTACGCCCCAGCGCGGGGACCAGTGGTGTCAGGTCCCGCGCCAATTTTTCCTGCACCGCAGGTGGCACAGTCAGCGCCGACATGCGAAAGTCCGGTGCTGGTGTGCGGAACTCCTCGCGCCAGCCCGTTTCGCCCCCAGCCAGCAGCCGATGGCCCCGGGCCGGACGAATATAGCCGTTGTACGGGTTGGCGTTGATGGCTGGCAGGTGGATGGCCGCGGTTGGGTCTGCGGACAGCGGGGTGGACACATAGCGCTGGTGGACAAAAGCTTTGAACGGGGACGGCCAGCCAAGCTGGGCCAGCAACTGCTGGGTCCAGGTGTGGATAGTGCAGATGACGGCATCGCCCTCAATGGGTCCGTCGGCAGTGGTGACGCCTGTAATGCGCCCGTTGCGTTGCACAAAGCCATTCACCTGAGTCCCTTCACGGATAACCACTCCCAATTCCCGGCAGCGTTGGGCCAGAGCCGGGACGTACTCCTCTGGTTCACTGTAGCCGCCCAGCGGGTCCAGCAGCCCGATATCCGTTTCTCCTGGAGCCAATTCCGGCCAGCGTCGGTGCATCTCTCCCGCGTCCAGAATCTCATAGGGCGCGCCCAACTGATCGTAGAGGGGCAGAAGGCGCGCCCGTTCCGGCCACGCGGGCGGGTCAAAGAGGTTCAAGCAGCCCACATCGCCAAAGCGATAACCGGGCAGTTCCTCGGACAGCTCCCGGTAGAGTGTCAGGCTGAGCTTGCGGGCCAATATCCCCGTTTCACTCCACAGCAGGCCGGTGATGATGCCGCCGGCCCGGGAACTGGAGCCATCGCCCACCGGCCCTTTTTCAAGCAGAATAACTTTGCCGAAGCGTTTGCGTGCCAGTTGATAGGCAGTGCTCAGCCCGATGACACCGCCGCCGATGATAATTGCTGTTGCGGAAGACATTCTTTGTGCTCCTGGCCTGCTTCAAAAGATCGATGACGACTGCCTGCCGCCTGTTGCGCCTAGCGTACCTGACGACGAAAGGGTTCTTTCTTCACATCTGCCACCAGCAATTCATCGACTTTGTCCTGATCGAGAGCCGTTTTGATCACTTGGAAGGCTTCCGTGGCCGCGGCCGCGGTCTGGGCAATATCGGCTTCTGTGTGGGCCAGGGTGGCCTTAAAGCTCATATACGTGTGAACGCCCCGTCGGGCCATTTCCTGGATAAAGAGCGTAGAGACTTTGCGGCTGTCCACACCGTCGGGCAGGTCCAGGGCCACGTATGGATTGGCCGCAAGCCCCGCACATTTACCAGACAGACCCGAAGCGGCGATCGCGGCGTTGATGGCGGCGCGCAGGTTCTCGCCGATGGCGCGCAGCTTGCTTTCCGAATCCCGCCGCTTGAGTTCGCGGATGGTGGTCAGCGAGGCCACCAGGCCGATATTGTCGCTCCAATAGGAGCTGGAGATAAACATACGCGCGGCTGGTTCCATCACCGCGCGGGAACCCACCACCGCGCCCATTGGATAGCCGTTGGACATGGCCTTGGCCAGTACGGTCATGTCCGGGGTGACGCCGACAATGCTCTGGATGCCGCTAATCGCCTGCCGCCAGCCACAGGAAACTTCGTCGAAAATCAGAATGACGTCGTGTTCCTGGGCCAGGGCTTTGATCCCTTCCAGATAGCCAGCGGGTGGCAATTCGCTGCGTGCCGGCTCCATCATAATCGCAGCGACTTCTCCCGCGTGGTCCCTGAGCAGTGCTTCGACTTTCTCCAGATTGCCATAGGCAAAAGGGATCACCGACCCGGCCAGGGCTTTGGGCACGCCGATGGGTTCGATGCCAGCGAAGGGATATTCGCCGCTTTCCGGGTCCACGCCAAAATTGGCGGCCTGATACCAGTCGTGCCAGCCGTGATAGCCGCAGATCAGAATTTTGTCGCGGCCGGTGGTGCCCCGGGCAATGCGCGCGGCCACGGCGCAGGCCTCGCCACCGCCCTTCGTGTAGCGCACCATCTGGGCGCTGGGAATTGTTTGGCAGAGTTCTTCGGCCAGTTCCAGTTCCAGGGGGCTGTTGAGGGTGTAGAGACTGCCCCGGTCGATCTGCTCTTTGACCGCACCGTCCACCACTTCGTCGGCGTGGCCGAGAATGATGGCACCGACCGCATTCACCCAGTCGATATATTCGTTTTCATCCACATCGATAAAGCGGGAGCCGGCCGCGCGCTGGGCATAGATGGGGCTGACACCCCGGGCGAACTGGTCAGCCCGGCGGCTGATCAGTTGGGTCCAGCCGGGAATCAATTCACCGGCACGCGCGTAGAGTTCGTTGGAGCGAGAAACGTCTGGGAAGGGGCGCATAGTTTTCTACCTTTGGCATCCTTGGCACGTGAAAAGACGGGTTTAGAACGAGAAGAGGCGGGCCGCGTTGTCGTAGAAGATATCTTCGATTTGGCGGTCGGTGAGTTTGAGCCGATGGATGGCCAGGAAGAGGCTGCGCAGGGATTCCAGCCCAATCAGTACCGGCTGCAAAGTCGTGTGCTTTTCCCCCAAATTCATATCTTCTGCATAGAACCAGTGGAAGGAATCGCCGATGGCCACACAGCGTCCGCGCATATGGCTGACGTGGAAGTCTGTGCCGTAGAGCAGGCGGTCGTGGCCCAGCGTCTCCACAATGGCCTCGAATGCGCCGGCTTCTGTCACCGCGGAGGTGTCGCACCAGACATTCTTCAGCCCGGCCAGACTGCCGATACCTTCGATGGTGTGCCAGGGGTTGAAGCCCCGCGCTGCGTGGGCGAGGATCAGGCGCATATTGGGGTACTGTTCGCAATAGCGACGAATGGTGGCCTGGTTGCGCGGGTCGGCCATGGCCCGGTCCAGCACCATATGCAGAGTAATGCTCAGCCCTTCTTCGTGCGCGACACGCACGTGGGCCTCGCTCAAATAATCTTCGATGGGAGCCAGAAATGTGGGGCCTGTGGTCTTTGCCATCAGGTGATAGGGTTTGAGGCCGACAAAGCCGTGCTTGCGCACAGTGGCGCGCACGGTTTCGGCGTCCATTTCCGGGGCGATTAGCATTTGCCCCAGCGCGTTGAAGCCGTCTGCCTGGCCTGCTTTTACTTCTGCGGCTATAAAATCGTCGTTGCCAGAGCGGTCCCCCTCGAAGGCCAGGCCAAAGAAGAGACCGCCGACCGTGCGTCCCTGGGGGTGCAGCCATTCCATCTGCTGGCGATACACAGCAAGACCGATCTCTGGCGGTGTGCCGTGCAGGTGTTCGGGCATGCCGCCCGCAGGATAGTGGCTGTGACGAAAGAGGTGGGCGTGGGCGTCAAAGAGTTTGTCGGGCAGATAGGGTTCAATGTGGCGCGCCACAAATTCCCGGTCAGCGTCGGTATAGGTCCAGGCTGTCATTGTTTTTCCCCTGTGCTTTTTCTCTGTGATAAAAATCTCTGTGATAAAAATACGCGTATCTTACCCAATCTGTAGTGATCAGGTTGATGGTGAAAGAAGCTGGACGCTGATTCACGCAGAGAAACGCAGATTTTTTCTCTGGATCAGCGTCTATCTGCGTGAATCAGCGTCCCATTTTTTGTTCCATCATCAGCCTGATCAGCACAGTATTCTACCCAATCGCAATTCTCAACGATTCCACATCCAAATTGCGGCCCGACAAGATCAGCGCCACCGTCTGCCCTGCAAAGCGCGGGGCATAGCGCAGGAGCGCGGCCAGGCCCGCCGCGCCCGCGCCCTCGACCAGAATGCCGTGGATCCGCACCAGATGGCCGATGGACTGTAGCAACTCCTGCTCGCTCACCAGCAGCATATCATCCACCAACTGTTGTATTACCCCAAAGGCCATAGGCACTGGACCGGTGGTAGCGATCCCGCCGGCAAATGTCGTGGTGGGACTGTGGACGATGCGTTTTTGTCGCACTGACTCTACTACGCCGGGTGCTGCTTCCGATTGGATTCCAATGATTTCGACTGGATTTCTGCTTCCGCCTTTGGCGGCAATCGCGCAGCCTGCGATCAGATTGCCACCCCCCACCGGCACAAGCATCGCCTGGACCGCGGGCAGGTCCTGCACTATCTCCAGCCCGACTGTGCCCGCGCCGGCCATAATCCAGGGGTCTTCGCCATCTTCCAGATAGAGCAGCCCTTCGGCCGCGGCCATGGCCCGGGCGATTCTGCAACTGTCGCCCCAATCTGTGCCTTCGATAATCAGCCGCGCGCCGGCGTTGAGCATATTGTTGCGCTTGATCTCCGGTGTGCCCACAGGCGCGACAACCGTACACTGTGCCTTCACCTTTTGCGCGGCCCAGGCGATGGCCGCGCCGTGATTGCCCGTGCTGGCGCAGATCAGTCCTTGCCCAATTTGCTCAGGCGTCAATTGTCGCACCCCGGCCAGCGCGCCCCGGGCCTTAAATGAACCGATTTCGGCGAAGCAGTCGCACTTGAGCCACACATCGGCCCCGCTCAGGCTGCTGAGTTGGGGCGAATGGATGAGAGGCGTGCGTAGCAGGTCCTGGGAGAGCAGGGCTTGGGCCTGGCAGATGTCATCGTACGTGGGTCTACTCATCAGCGTTCACCGTTTATTCCTTCCAGTTGAAGATAACGCCCAGCATGGATTTTTCCCTGGCATAGGCCATTTCGTAGGCCTTCGCCATTTCGCTGTAATGAAAGCGGTGGGTGATCAGCCGCTTCGGTTCCAGCCGTCCGTCTGCCATCAGAGAAAGGACGTGTTCGGCTGTGCGGTCAGCCGTATAGTGATCGCGCGTGGTGCGGGGATCGCCGCTCGCGTTGGGATACAGATAACCGGCAGGGCCGGAGACCGCAATCAGAGAGATGCCTTTGATATAAAAATATTGCATGGAGAGAGGATTGAAGGTGAGGTCTGCCTCGCCGCGCCCCAGCAGACTGACAATGGAAACCCGGCCATTGGGGCG
Organism: Caldilineaceae bacterium; assembly: GCA_019637685.1. Classification (GTDB taxonomy): domain Bacteria; phylum Chloroflexota; class Anaerolineae; order Caldilineales; family Caldilineaceae; genus JACQGT01. Next base: position 129,802 of record JAHBVF010000008.1, read on the forward strand.
CACAATTTCCACTGCCGTGCGATAGGCGGGCCAGGGATTGGCCGTCAGCACCACCAGATCGATGCCCGCGCCACCGGTGAACTCTGCCAGTTTTTCCTGAAGATCGGGATCGTTGTAGGCCAGAGCCGCGTGTGCGCCCATGCGTTTGGCCAGATCCATGCGAAAGGCGTCGTTGCCGATGGCCACCACACGCGCGCCAAAGAGCGGGCCAATCGCCACCGCGCCCAGACCCAGCGTGCCCAGGCCCACCACTGCCACTGTCTCGCCCGGTTTGAAATGTGCCTTGTGATAACAGTGGGCGCTGAGCGCGTAGAGGTGAGCGTACACTGCGTCCTCGTCGCTCACATTCTCCGGCGCTTTTACCATACTGGCGGTTTCAGTCGTAATGTAGGCGGATTGGTGGGGCATACGCGTGATAATGCGGTCGCCCACCTGCACGCGGGTGACCGCACTACCCACGCCCCGCACAATGCCCAGGTTGCTGTCGCCCACCCAGCGGGGATAGTCGGGCGCGCCGGGGACACGTTCCGCCCCTTCGTAATTGCCCCGATCCGTGCCGATTTTCAGCGCGGAGATGCGCGTCTCCACCCAAATCTCGTCCGGTTGCAAGTTGCCGGTGTCCAGGGACTGCTCTTCAATTCGCAGATCGCGCGGGCCGTGCAAAACGGCGATTTTCACAGTCTCCCCCTTCTTTGGTAGAATTCTATCCAATTGTACTATAGGTGCAAAAAGAGAACAATGGCCTTGAATGCAAATACCCTTCGATCCAGGCGAGTTATGAGAAATAGTCGTCTACGAAGGCGGATGGCAAGATATTTAGAATCCCCACGTGCCGGGGTTGATCAAATCTTCGTCCTCCACCCGCAGGGCATAGAGCTGCTGCAAGAGCGCGGGCGGTAGTTGGGTGGTCAGCGCGGGCAAGTTTTCGGCCAATTCTTCCCGGCTGCGGATGCCGACCAGCACAGAGCTAATCTGCGGTTGGGCCACGGCAAAGGCAATGGCTGCCTGGGCTGCGGTCAATCCCAGCCCCTGTTCCGCTACGATCCGGCGGTAGTGGCGCGAACGGGCGCGCAGTGGCTCCAACGAATCGGGGAGATGTTCGGCTCGCTCGGTCAAGGCCCCTTTGAGCAGGACGGAGCGCACCATCACGCCCACATTTCGGGCTTGCGCCATGGGCAGGACGTGGCTGGCTAACCGCTGATCGAAGACCGAATAGGTCACCTGAATTACATCAAAGAGATCGTATTCCAGTGCCTGCGCGGGCAATTCGGCCCCATAGAAGGAGCCGCCGGTGGCCTGGATTTTTCCGCTGCGCAGGGCTTCTTCGAAGACATCTTGGATTTCGGATCGCCGCGCCAGGATGGCTGCATCCACATTGTGGAGTTGCCAGAGGTCCACGCGGTCGGTCTGCAAGAGGCGCAGACTGGTATCGAGTGAGTCGAGCATGTGCTGCCGCAAGGCCGCGGCGGTGGGCAGCGAACCATCCGGCTGATGGATGGCAACTTTGGTCGCCAGCACCACCTGATCGCGCCGCCCTTGCAGGGCCTTGCCCAGCACAGCCTCGCTCTCGCCATAGGCGCGCGCGGTGTCGATGAAATTGATGCCCGAATCCAGCGTGGCGTGTACCAGATCAATGGCCGCGGCTTCGGACGGGCGCCCGAAGTGGCCCGGCGCAGCAATCCCGTAGTCGATACCCAATTCAACGGTTCCCAGTGCCAGAGCCGATACGGTCAGTTGCGTGCGACCGAGAGGGCGGTACAGCATATCCGTCATTGGTTGACTCCTTTGTTTCAGGTCTTCCAGAAATGGTTGAATGGGGGGCAGCCGTACACTACGATGGGCGTGCAGTGCGTGGACCGATATCCCTACCCGTCCACGCACTACCCATGCAGCATCGCAACTTCTATGCCGGTCTGGCCTATAGCCCAGCCTCGTCCAGTTCCTGGCTGCGCGCTTCGAGTATGCCCATCAGGGAAAAGTCGCCGCCCCAGGGCACAATTTGGGCACCCATCGCCTGGTATCGTTTGAGATGCTCGATTGAACCAACCGCAATCCCCCACACTTTGTTGTGCTTTTCGCAGGCGGCTGCCACAGTCTCAACCGCTTTGTCAAAGGTGAGAGAGGTGTCTGCCGCGGCCGCAATACGCAGTTGCAGATCGGCAGGTCCCAGGAAAAGCCCGTCGATGCCTTCGATGGAGGCGATGGCTTCTGCATTGGCCACAGCTTCCAGTGTTTCAATCTGCGGCAGGATAAAAGTTTCCCGATTGGCATCCCCTGCAAAGTCCATGCCCTCGCCCCAGGCCGCGATGCCGAAGTCAGAGTCCAGGCCGGCTCCATCCATGCCCCGGTTGCCGATGGGGGGAAACTTGGCTGCCTGCACCAATCCGTGCGCCATTTCTGGCGTGGAAATCAGCGGCACAAGAAACCCACTTGCGCCATCTTCCAAATAGCGATAAAGTTTTGTGCGCTCCAGGGTGGGCGGGCGCACCATACAATCGATGTCCGCGGCATGACACATAGCCAGGATAGATTGTACTTCGCGCTCGCTCATCGCGCGATGTTCCAAATCCAGCCAGATGCCGTCAAATTTGAAGTGGGCGGCATAGCGCACATAAAAGGGCAGAAAATGGCCCATGGAGCAGACACGAGCGAAACGCCCGCCGCGGAACTTCTCTAACATTTTACTCTTACGCATGATCACTACTCCTGCTTGGTGTGGTGTGGTGTGGGTTGGGCTTGCAGTATCGGATGTTTTTGGGGACTTTGTAGTTTACGCAACTTCGTGTACTATACTACAGTAGGATAACATTCCTGTCACTTTTCTTTTCCTGCGAGTGAAACTTTTGCAATATCTCTGTCGTTTTGCCTTCTTACGAAGGCATTATTAAGTGCAATCGTGACTATTCAGCCATAAGCCAGCCGGTTAGCAAACGTCGGTTGAGTAGCCTGGGGCTGTTTCCAGGTGTATCGAAACCAGTTTGCGGGTCTATCCGCTTTGGTTTCGATACGGCCACATACTGCCGTGGCCTGCTCAACCGGCGCTGGGCTGAATAGTCACGTGCAATCAAATGCAAGTTAGTGGAATTGGATTGTCAATGGCTTCGAAATCAAATTTTCAGAACCGCAAACTGAAACGACCACAATTTCTCTATCAGGTGGTGCAGGATGAGGTGAAGTCGTATATTATTGAGCAGGGGCTGATGCCAGGGGATGCGCTGCCCCCGGAGACGGAACTGGCCGAGCAGTTGGGCGTAAGTCGGAATTCAGTGCGCGAGGCGATCAAATCTCTGGAATCCTTGGGAATTGTCGAGGCCAGAACAGGTGCAGGTCTGTTTGTCCGCAACTTTTCTTTTGATCCTCTTTTGGAAAACCTGGCTTATGGCATGATGTTTGATCTTAAGGACCTGGCCGACATCCTTGAAGTCCGCTTTCACATCGAGCACAGTATGATCGACCAGGCCGTGGCTGCTGTTACCGAAGAACAACTGGAAGAGTTCGATGCAATTCTGGAGCGGATGCGGGCCATTTTGGCCCAGGGCAAGGAATATCCAGAGGAGGATCGGCTGTTCCACCGTACATTGTGGGCCAATGTGAAAAATCGGAGTGTGGGCAAGATTGTCGATGTGTTTTGGATGGTCTTTTCCCAGGCGCGCCAGCAGTCACCAATTCCATCCAATCCAGACCCCACGGAAATCTACGAGTGGCATGCATCTATTGTCGCATCGCTGAGAGCGCGTGACAATGAAGCTGCACGCGTGGCTATTGTGCGCCACTATGGCAATATCCAGGGCGTGCTGGAAGAGATGCGCGTTCGACGTATTAACCAGAATGCAGAAGTAGTGAAGTAGATACACATCCAGTTCCTCCCTGGAAATTCCAACCGTCCATTCCAAAATTTCATCCTTTCCTGGCGCAGATTGACCTGCCCCCAGGACATCCACTGGAATAGCTACGGAACCCCATGAAAACAATTCTTTTTCTCGACAACTGGCTGATTGAAAAGCAGGTCTGCCTGGAACGGGTCTGGCACAGGCCCCGTTTTGTCAAGGAAGTTTTTGGTGACTTTCACCCCAATGTGCTGGGCTACGGCGGTTATGCCAGCATGTTTTGGGATGAACGTGTGGGCAAATATGTGATGTATGCCGCGGTCTATCCCCCCGAGGCGGATCCGGGCACTTTTGTGCTGCGCCTGGAGTCCGACGACCCCTTCCAGTGGGATGATCCTCTGTATGACGTGGCAACGACACCGGCGTGGAAAGGCTTCAGGAATGTAGTGACGGACGAGCACGGGGAGCGCTTCTGGCCGATCTACATCAATTCCTTGGCCGGAACCCCCTTCGCCGAGCGTGGCTATCTCATGTCCACCTATCACCCCAACCGGCAAATTCGCCAGAGCATCATTGGCTTCTCCCCTGATGGCCTGCACTTTGATTTGGGGCAGACCCGTGCCTGGCAACCGACCCGTGCCGACACCTGGTGTGGCTGGATATGGAATGAGCAGGGCGGCTTCTTTCAGATTCACACCCGGCCCGTCCACGTGGATCGGCGCATCTCCCTCGTCACCAGTGGCGACCTGGAGAATTTCGCACCGGCAGTGACTGTATTGCAGCCAGACGCCTTTGACCTGCCGGGAACTGAATTTTACTCCATGCCCGCCGACCCCTATGAAGACCTTTTTATTGGTCAACTGCATCTCTTCAGCACGGATACCTTTGAGGACAAGCGCCGGGTCAAGATGGCCGGACGCATGCAAACCCATCTCACTTATAGCTACAACGGCCTCAACTGGTATCGCACAGCGCGGGAACCCTTTATTCCGACCCGGGAATATGGGGTGCTGGGCGGTGGTCAGGTCTATGGCATGGAAATGCTGCGCACGCAGGACAACAGACTGCTCTTCCTGGCCCACAGTTCGTGGGGCGAACACGCCTCCTATCCCGATATGCAGAAGGCCGGTTTTGACACGCGCGGGGCCTTTGGTCCGCTCTTCTATGAATTGCGGCTCGATGGATTCTGCTCCATGAAAACCTGGGGGAAAGACGGACTGTTGCGCACCAAAACGATTATCCCCCAGTCGGGAGAGCTGAGCCTGAACGTGCGCACGACCAGACACACAGCCGTGCGGGTGCAAATTCTGGATGGCGAGACCGGTGAGCCATTGTCCGGCTACACGTGGGACGATGCGGTTCCCATCAGCGGGGATCATCTCTTTGCCAAACCCGCCTGGCTGGGCCATCAGGACATCAGTGAACTGGTGGGCAGACCCGTGCGCCTGGAGGTGCAGATGCGCGAGGCCGAACTCTTTGCCATCCGCATTCCTTGCCAGCTCTATATCGGCACGGAAGCAACAAATACTCTCTAATACCTGAACAATATCCTCGTCCCCCAAAACTGAAAGGCAATCTCCATGCGTAAGATTCGTTTTGCCCAAGCAAGCGTCTCGATGATCCACGCCAACAGCTATCGCGACACACTGATGCTGTTGCCCGACGAAGTGGAGCTGGTCGGCTTTTACGATCCCGACCCGGAGAGCGTGCGCAAAAATCTCAAGGGCGCGGCCCAGAATGTGCCCTTCTATTCCAGCCTGGCGGAACTGTTGGAAAAGGCCAAGCCCGATGTAGTGATGGTTTCCACCTATCTCAAAGACATGCCCAGTTGGATGTTGCAGGTAGCCGAAGCCGGCGTTAATGTCTGGGCAGATAAGCCCTTTGCCATCCATTCCAGCGAGCTGCTCCCCGTGGCCGAGGCAGTCAAGCGCAACAATCTCCACTTTTCCTGCGGCTATTCGTGGCGTTTTCATCCCATCAGCCAGCTGATCAAAGAGAGCTACGACGCGGGCCTGTTGGGCAAGCCCTATTCCATCGAATTCCGTTTTCTCACCTCCAGCGTGGCCCGACGCAACCCCGACACCTGGTATATGAAACGCGCCGAAGCCGGCGGCGGTATCCTCAACTGGCTGGGCTGTCACTGGCTCGATCTCATGCGCTATATCACCAGCTCGGAAGTCAGCAAAGTCAGTGCGATCGAAGCCAATGTCAGCGGCCAGCCGATTGACGTGGAAGACGCGGCCGCGGTCTCCCTGCAATTTGACAACGGGATGATCGGCAGTCTGCACACGGGCTACTTCACCTCCGGCGACGGCGAAATTTCCTTTGGCCTGCGCGGCTCCGACGGCTGGGTCAAATGGGAAGAGGCCGACAAATCGGTCACCATCAAAAGCACCCATCCCGATTGGGCCAGCGCGCCGCGGCGGGAATTCGCCGTGCCCACCGCCGACGTCGGTGGCTACGGGGCCGAGGGCATGGCGCTGATCCGCCAATTTGCTGCTGCCATCCGCGGCGAAGGCAGCAGCGGCTATACAGTGGAAGATGCCATCCGTTCGCTCCAGATCATCGAAGCTGCCCACGAATCTGCCCGCACCGGGCAGACAATATCGCTCTAAGTCCGGCCGGTTGTCGGCAAACACCTTTCGGGGAGCGGCCGCGGGACGCAAGCTCTGGCACAGCGTCTGGGGTCACTTCCCGAAAGGCACGTCTGCTCCCTACATAAGACTCTCAGGAAACCCATTATGCAACCCATCACAGCCGCCTTACTGGGCGTCGAGCACCCCCACTCTTTGGCCCATCTGCGCACCCTCCAGGCTCTGCCCGAAGTAGGCGAAATTCTGCTCTGGGATGAGAACGAACAGGCGCTGGCCCAGGTGGTGGACACACAGGGCGCAAAGGTCAGTGCCACTTTCACCGATCTGGACAAATTGTTGGCACGGCCCGATCTCTTTTTTGTGATCGGAGCCTTGCGCAATGATTTGGGGCCAGATATTTTCATCCGTGTGTTGGAAGCGGGCAAGCATCTGATGGCAGAAAAACCCATCGGACGCACCGCGGCCGACACGACCCGGGTCATTGCCGTGGCCGAGCGCACAGGAACCCGTCTGGGTGTCTGCTATCAAAACCGCACACTGCCTTCCGTGCAACTCATGCGCCAGCTGATCGGCGACGGTCTGCTCGGCCCGCTCATCTCCGTCGAGATGCGGATGATCACCACACGGGTGGCGGCGCGCAACCCGCACAACTGGCTCTTCAACAATGCCTATGCCGGTGGGGGCATCCTTTCCTGGCTGGGCTGTCACTATATCGATATGATCCGCTATGTGACCGGCGATGAAATTGTGGCGGTGAGTGCAGAGGTGGCCACCCGCAGCGGCGAGACGATTGATGTGGAGGATGTGGCCACCCTCTCCCTGCGCTTTCGCTCCGGTGCAATCGGTTCGCTCCACGCGGGCTATATGATGGCCTTGAGCGGTGGCGGCTATCACAACAAAGCCGGCTACGACACCTACGGCGGCTTCAACGGTCAGCTTGGGCGCATCACCTGGAGTTCGCCCAGCTCGCCAACCAAAATTGCAGCGGAAAGCATCCATCCGGCCTGGGCCAGCGCGCCCCAACGCGTCTTTGATCTCCCCGTGGCCGCGTCCCCGGCCTATGGCGGCGTCTCTGGCGAGCAGTTTATGCGTGGCTTCATCCTGGCGGCCCAGGGCCAGGGCGAAGCCTGGACCTCTGGCCGGGACGCGCTGCAAGTGGCGCGCATCGTCGATGCCGCCTACGAGTCGAGCCGGTCTGGTCGGCGGGTAGAGATTGCCACGACCTGACTTCTTCCTATCACCCTCAGGAGCAACTATGAGCGAGCAACTTGCCATTCACGGCGGGACACCAGTGCGCACCCAACCTTTTGGGGCTACCCACGATTTTGGCGAAGAAGACATTGCAGCCGTCTCCGAAGTTCTGCGCACGGGCAAAGTGGGCAAGGGCAGCCGTGTGGCCCAATTTGAGCATGACTTTGCGGCCAGGCACGGAGTGAAACACGCGGTGGCCGTCAATTCGGGCACATCGGCCATGCATCTCTGCATCGCTGCCATCAACCCCGACCCAGGCGATGAAATTATCGTCACCCCCTGGACATCGGCTGGCAGTCTGATCGGCGCGTTGCTGTACAATTGTGTGCCCATCTTCGCTGACATCGACGACACCTATACTCTGGACCCCGCGGATGTGGAAGCCAAAATCACCCCCCGCACCCGGGCTATTATCGCTGTCCATCTCTTCGGCAATCCCTGTGATATGGCCGCGCTGCGCGAGATCGCAGACCGCCACAAAATCTTTCTGATCGAAGATTGCTGTCAGGCCCACTTCGCCGAATTTCAGGGGCAAGTGGTGGGCACAATGGGCGATATCAACGGCTACAGCTTTGGGGGCAAGCACCTTTCGGCGGGAATGGGCGGCGCGGTACTCACCGACAATCCTGTGCTCTGGGAGCGTGCGGTTCTCTTTGGCGACGCGGCCCTGCCCCGCGCCAATGGCCCCTACGCGGGTCGACCCTATGCCAACTATTTTCTGGCTCCCAACTATCGCATCAACGATATGATCGGCGCGGTTTTGCTCACCCAACTGCAAAAGGTGGATGGCTATATCGAGCGCAAAATCCACGCCGCCCAGGAAATCATCGGGCAGATCAGCGACATCGGGGAGATTACTCCCCAGCGGGTGCGGCCCGGCGATCGCAACACCTATTGGGTGCTGGGCTTCACTCTGGACACCGACCGCCTGGGCTGCAATGCCTGGGAATTCGCCGAGGCGCTGAACAAAGAGGGTATCCCCGCGGGTGGCCCGTATCTGGGCACAGGCCGCGAGGGGCCGCTCTATCGCAATCCGTTCCTGGCCGAGCCAAACTGCTACGGACGCAGCCGCTTCCCCTTTGACTACGGGCGAGACAAGCCCATAGATTACCGTCACGCAGTATGCCCCAACGGCGAAGCACTGATGGCGCGTGGCTTCAACATTGCCATGCTCCCCAGTCTGGACGAAGAGGACATCCGCGACATCAGCCACGCCATCCACAAAGTAGCCGGTCACTATCTCACAGACAAGTGAACGCACAGGCAAGTGAGCCGTGTGCCCGACCCTATCCCACCCATTCTGATGACAGGAGTGCAATAGATGGAATATCGACAAATAGGCAAGAGTGATCTCAAAGTCAGCGCCATTGGGCTGGGCGCGGTGACCTTCAGCCGGGAAATCGACGACGCCACGGCCTTCACAATTATCGATCACGCGTTGGACCGGGGCATCAATCTGATCGACACTGCCGAGGCCTACAACAAAGGCGGCTCGGAGAGTGTGGTGGGGGCTTGGCTCAAGGCCAGCGGCAAGCGCGACAAAGTGGTGCTCGCCACCAAACTGCTCCCACCCCTGACCGCGGAACGCATTCCCCAGGCCGCGGAGGCCAGTCTGCGCCGCTTGCAGACGGATGTAATCGATCTCTACCAGATCCACGCCTTTGATAAAAACACGCCACTGGACGAGTCCCTGGCCGCGCTGGGCAAATTGGTTGATGAGGGCAAAGTGCGCTATTTGGGCTGTAGCAATTTTGCCGCCTGGCAGCTCTGCAAGGCCCTCTGGGTTGCCGACGTGCAGGGCCTGCCTCGGCTGGAATCCGTACAGCCCAACTACAATCTGGCCATCCGCGACATCGAACAGGAGATGCTTCCCCTCTGCGCCGACCAGCAGATCGGCGTCATCTCCTACAGCCCACTGGGCGCGGGTTTCCTCACCGGCAAATATAGCAAAAGCTGGACAGCACCCCAGGGCACGCGTTTTGACATCATCCCCGACCACTGGGCCGTCTACGAAAATGCCCTTTCCATGGAGCGGATGGAGAAACTGCGCGCCAAAGCTGCCGAAACCGGACGTTCGATGGTCCAGTTGGCCCTGGCCTGGGCCTTTGGCCAGTCGGGCATCACCTCAACGCTGATCGGCAGCCGTCGCCTCGATCACATCGATCAGGCCTTTGAAGCCACCGAAGCAGGGCTGTCAGCAGAACTGCGGGCCGAGCTAAATAGCTGGTAGTGTGCTGGTATGTAAATAGCCACGGATGAGTCTACAGCAAAAGGCTGACAGACCCACCGCGGAGACGCGGGGAACGCGGAGTTTCGCAGAGAATTTCAGGAGAGAATCCTTCTTTTTATCAGCGTTTATCAGTGTCTATCAGTGGCTCAGAAGGCTTTTTGTAGTAGAGTCATCTGAGCAAATCCGTATCCTCTTCAAAAGGAGAGAAAATGCTCTACGAGCTACGAATTTACGAGTGTCACCCCGGCCAGCGGGACGCCTGGGTGAAGTATATGGAGGAGGAGATCATCCCCTTTCAGGTTGCCAAGGGAATGGTGATTGTTGGCTCTTTTGTGGACGAACAAGACCCCAACCGCTACGTCTGGATGCGTCGCTTTGTGGACGAAGAGGAGCGTGTGCGCCTCTATGAGGCCGTCTACCAGTCGGACCACTGGAAGGATACTCTGGCCCCCCGCAACCCGTCGATGCTCAACCGGGAGACGATTCAGGTCATGCGCCTGAACCCAACGGCCAAGTCGGTCTTGCAGTAGACCAGAAACCTCTTGCGCAGAATAACCAGACCCGTGGCACGTGAGAAAGATTTCTTTCTCACGTGCCACGGGTCTCTTTGCGTTTCAGTGTCTCTGCACGGGGAACTCTGTGTGCCAAGGGACCGGTTCGCCTATCGCCCTTCGTTCACACTGCGCAGATAGAGTGCCGCGACCAGCAGCCCGGCGACCATCACGTAGTTCACTCCCAGCGCGGCTTGGAAACTCCACGCTTCGGCGATGACCCCTGTCCAGACCGGCGGAATCATTGCGCCCAGGGTCATCGACACATTGAGCATACCCGCGACCGCGCCCGATCTCTCTGGGAAGAGCCGACTGCCGTAGGCCAGAGCCGTGGGAAAGAGGCCGGAGAGACTCAGCCCCGTCAGGAAGATGCCCACCGCCACCCACAACCCGCTGCTGCTCAGCACCACCAGTGGATACGTGGCCGCAATGCCCACGGCCAGCCCCATCAATGTCACCCCATAGCCCACCCGTTCGCTGATGGCCGCACAGCTAAAGCGGCCTACAGTCAGGGCCACATAGAAAATGGAGATGAGAGAGACCGAGAAAAAGGCAGAGAAGCCGGCGGATTCCTGCATAAAGAGCGCCACCCACCCCAGCAGGCTGTAGGCGATGCCGTTGTAGAAGAAGGCAATGGCGAACAGGGCCAGAAAGGGCACAGAGGCCAGCATGGACCAGTCGAACAGTTGGGAAGGGCGCTGCTCCGCGACTTTTTCTTGTCTGGGTTGCAGCAGCAGAGAGACCAGACCGTAGACCAGCCAAATTAGCGCGGTGCCGCCCAGCATCCAGCGCCAGGCCACGCCCTGCTCGATGAGATAGCCAAAGATGAGCGGAGAGAGCGCCGCGCCAATCCCGTAGACCCCGTGCAGGGTATTCAGCGCGGCGGCCCGGCTCTGGGGATTGGCATCTGCCGTCAGCGCGTTGATACCCGTGCCCAGGCTTCCCTGTGCCCCGCTGATGACAACAAAGGCGGCCAGAAAGAGCAGCCAGGGGTGGGCTATGCCTGCCAAAGCCAGAGCGACGGCCAGGAGCAACGAGGCCAATCCAACCATCCGGGCATACCCCACCTGGTCGGCTCCTACCCCGGCCAGGAGATTGCCCAGAATACTTCCCGCGGCTCGGGTTGGAAATATCAGTCCGATGGCGGCCAGGGAGAGACCCGCGGCCTGGTATTCGTTGGTGATTGAGGGCATAATCGACGGGATGAGGACGGAGGCTGTGCCGATAAAAAGATAACCGGTGAGGCCCAGAATCGTTTGGCGGTGCAGGTGCATAGATTCCCCGTTTTTCGTTGGGTTTTGTTTTATTGGTGATATGGGCGGGTTGATGTGTGAGGCTGATTGGACATTTTGGGCAAGCGGTGCTGGGAAGATGGCTGTCAATTGACGGTTGTTTCGAGCACGCGCTGGCTGGATGCGCACCGATCTTACCCCTGCTTGCGCCATTCGGCAAAATACATTCCCGCGGCAAGCTATTCAGGTAGAAAGCCAAAGTCCCCGGCACTTCACGCGCAACAACGGTGTAGTTGTGAGGTATCGATTCGCTCCAAAAGAAAGTGCCGGGGACTTTTGGGCAGAGGCTGAACAGGTACCCTTACTCCCCCAGCAGAGCCAGCACTTCACCGGTCATCTTTGGCAGTTCCAGCGCCCGGCCCTGGGTCTCTGCCGTGGACCGCATATCCGTTGGCAGGGACGCGAGGAGATCGGCCAGATTGTCCAATGCTGCTTTGGCATACCAGCGGGAGCCAGTGAGGCGCGGCAGATTCTGGATGGCCCCATTGACAAAGGCCGCTTCCAACAGACGCCCTTCCTTTGCCAGCCACAGGGCAGCCGCGGGATACCCTACTCCCTCGTAGGCAAACGATTCGGCGCGCCGGGCCATATCCAGGCCCTCCAGCAATAGTTCGCGCACTTCGCTCTGCCTGTTCAGGGCCAAAGCCGGATAGCAGCAGTCAATATAGGCACCGCTGAGGGCAAATAGATTTCCGTTGCCCATCTGCTGCTGGCTCTCCAAAGTCTGGTGGATCAGACGGCGGGCTTCTTCCACATCGCCCAGGGCCAGCGCGCCCATTGCCACAGCCCGCAGCACAAACGGTTGTTCCCAGCCATAGGTATCCTTCCAGCATTGCAAGCCCTGGATTGCTGTTGCTTTTCCTTCGGCAAACTGCCCCACATCCAGAAGACCCCGGGCCAGGGTGCAATACGTGAACGCCAGGTGTCTTGGATGGCTGCCAAACGTTCTGGCCCATTCGACAGAAGCCCGACTGATGGCGATAGATTCTTCAAATTTGCCCGTGGCCAGCAGGACAAAGGCCAATCTGCCCAGCGCTGGCTGCTGTTGGATCTGATCGGTGGTCATGGCCACAGCTTCCCGCGCCAGGCGTTCACCTTCCACAGCCTGTCCCATCTGCTCGGCCACAAAGCTCATTTGGCGCAGTGTCTCTGCTTCGCCCGAACGGATATCCGAGCGGCGGGCAAGCCGGAGCGCGTCCTGCAACATTTCCATGGCGCGCTGGCTGGAACCGTTGAAAATTTCGGCGTGGGCCAGGTGAATGAGTGTTTGGACGGTCCACCAATCGGTGTCCAATTCCTGAAAAAGGACAAGCGCTTGCAACATATCGTCAATTTTGGCAGCGCGCTGTCGATTTGTCATCAGGTCCCCGCCCCGGTGCAGGTAGACAAAGGCCCGTAGCAGGCGGGTTTCACGGGAAGGCTGGGGGCTGTCTTCAACCAGCGCCAGGGCCTGGGCCATACGGGTTTGGGCCAGGGCGGGTTTGCCTGTCGTATGGAAGAAGACGCCGTGCCACGCCAAGAACCAGCCATACAGCAGATGGGCCTGGGGTGTGGCTGGCTCGCCCAGGCCCGAAAGCGCGCCGGCCATCAACCCTTCGCCTTCCTCCCAATGGCCGGTTAGGCTGCAAAAGATGCCCAAAGGCTCGATTGCCCGTTGTAGCAGTTCACCCTCCCCCGTTTTCACGGCCCAGAGCCAGGCAGCTCTGATATTTTCCCACTCTGATTCCATCTGGGCAATGGCCTTGTCCTGTTCGCTGCCTTTGAGCCGCTCCTCTTGCCAGGCGACCTGGACCAAAAACCAGCGGCAGTGCGATGTCCGGCGGGCCGCTTCCTCCCCACTGCTAATCAATTTCTGCCGGGCCAGTTGACGTACAAGCTCGTGCAGATCGTAGCGCCCTTCCCCCACCCGCCAGAGCAAACTTTTGTCCACCAACCAGGAGAGGACAGGCAACGGAGCGCCCGCCACTGCCCTGGCCGACTCCCGGTCGAAGCCGCCTGCAAAGAGACACATCCCTGCCAGGGCCTGCTGCTCCTGGACAGAAAGGCGCTGCCAGCTCTGCTCGAAGACACGGGTAATGGCCCGGTGGCGTGGGTCCAGGTCCCCCATTTCCTGGGCCAGAAAGTCCGCGTCCGCGGCCATCTCCGCGGCAATTTCGGTGATGGAAAGCGAGTTGGACCAGCCCGCGGCCAGCACAATTCCCAGCGGCAGACCGTCCACCATCCGGCAGATGTGGGCGATGGCCGGCCACTGCCCCACGCCAGGCGCAAAATCCTGCTGTGTGCGTTGGGCACTACGCACGAACAATTCCACGGCCCCAAACTCGCGGCCCGTTTGCGCGGTCTGCCCGCTGCTGGGATAGACCAGCCCATTCAGGCGGAAAAGGGTTTCCGCGTGCAACCGCAGCCGCTCGCGCGAGGTGACCAGCAAGTGCAGGCCCGGCGCTGCTTCCAGCATCTCCACCAGAAAAGCTGATCCTTCCAGCAGGTGGTCAAAATTGTCCAGCAGGAGCAGAAGGGTGCGACCGCGCAGGGCGTCAAGTATCTGCTGGCGCAGGGGGCGGGTGTCGTTCTGGGGGGCATAGCCCAGCGCGTCGCTGATGGCCCGGGGAATCTCTCTGGCGCTGCTCAGCGCGACCAGCTCCACCAGAAATACGCCGTCGGGGAAGTGGTCCAGACTGGCGTGGCCCGCGGCCAGGGCCAGTCGGCTCTTGCCCATCCCGCCCGGTCCCAGAATCGTCACCAGCCGGTGGGCCGAGTCTGTGAGCAGGCCCGACAGATGGGCCAGTTCCGCGTCGCGCCCGATGAGAGGCGTTGTGGCCGCGGGGAGGTTTGTGCGGACCACAGGCGAAAGGGTGGGAGGAGCGGAAGCAGATTGTGGGCTGTGCAGCAGGTCGAATTGTGCCGTGCGAATGGAGTCGGCCAGGGCGGTCGTCTCTGGGGAAGGGGGAACGCCCAACTCCCTGCCCAGGGCTTCGGTGCAGCGCTGATAGGTGGCGAGCGCAGCGCTGCTGTTGCCCAGGCTGGTGTGGGCTATCATCAGCACCCGATAGGCCAGTTCGGGGGTTTCGCCCTGGGCGATCCAGCGCTCGGTCCAGTCGATAGTCTCGTGCCAGCGCCGCTCTGATTGCAGCAGTTCGAGGGCACGGGCTATGCGTTCGGCAAAGAGCGCGCTCAACCGTTCCCGCTCCCGGATGATCCAATCGTCGTAGAAGCCGGGGAGCAGTTCGCCCGCATAGGCAGCCAGGCCGGGAAGCAGCGCGTCGGCGCTGGTCGCATCCGCGGGCGCGTCGACCAGCGCGGTTACATCCAACCGCCATTCGGTTCCCGCCAGCCAGCGGATGGCGATTCGGTCGCTCTGGATGAATGTTCGGGGGATGGCCCGGCGCAGACGCCAAAGCGCGTGGCGCAGATTGTTGCGCGCGTTTTCTTCTGTGGCGTCTGGCCAAAGCAAGCCCGCAATCTGCTCTCGGCGGTGGGCAATGTTCGGATACAAAACCAGCCAGGCCAGAAGGGATTGGGCCGGGCGCGAGGGCAATTCCAGTCGTTTTCCGTCGAGGGATAGGGTGAATTGTCCGAGCAGTTGGATGCTAAGCAACAGGCGCGCCTCCATAATTCCGGGGCGATGAAAGAATCGTTGGAGTGGCATCCCGGTGGGCAAAACACGTTTGATTAACGGTCAGAAACACGGTGGAGGACGGTCAACAGCTATTGTCAACTATAGCACGAATCTCCCACACACAAAAGCCGTTTTTGCAGATCGGGTGCAATTCAGATTAAGGATAACCGATTCCCGGAATCAGCATCTCGCACCCCAACTTGCATTACACCGTTACATATCTGTCCATATCTGTCTATAACTGCCAATAAAACGGCCCAGGCGCAAATTGTTCTGTGTGGTTGGCTGGGGGCCGCTGTTCAGGGGGTGGGGATGGAGCCGTTCAATCGTCGCGCTGGTTTTGATAAAGACCGTTCCACACAGTTCGGCAATCGCCTGGATGACCTTTTCAATCAGATGGGGCTGATGTTGATGCTGGACATCGGCTACCAGACCCGGCTGTTGGAATGCCTGGCCGAATTGCCGCCGAGTTCCAGCCAGGCAGTGGCCCAGGCCGCGGGGCTGAACGAGCGCTATGTGCGGGAATGGCTGGCCTGTCTGGCCGCCGCGGAGGTGGTGGAGTACCGACCAGAGAGCGACACCTTTGCCCTGCCGCCGGAGCACGCGGTTTGGCTGAACCCGGCCAATGTGACTTTTGCGGAGAGCAATGGATTTGCCGGTTCCACGCTTTTGGCCGAGGCTTTTGCCAGTCTGATGGATGTGCATCCCCAGGTGGTGGGCTGTTTTCTCCAGGGAGGAGGCGTCCCCTACAGCGCCTACGACCGTTTCCATCGGTTGATGGCCGGGGAGCGCAACGCCCACTTCGACAGAATCCTCATGCCCGTTCTCCTGCCCCTGATTCCCGGCTGGGGCGAGGCATTGGAAGCGGGGGCGCAGGTGGCAGACTTTGGCTGTGGCCGGGGGCATGTACTCCATCTGCTGGCCCAGACTTTCCCCCGCAGCACTTTTGTCGGCTATGACATTATCCCCGCAGAGGTTGCGCAGGCCCAAGCGATTGCCGCCCGTCTGGGGCTGCGCAATCTCAGCTTTCAGCAGGCGGATGTGGCGGAATTGGGGGTGGTGGGACGTTATGACTACGCTCTGGCCTTCGACGCCATTCACGATTTGGCCCAGCCCGCCCAGGGATTGCGGGCCATTGCCCGATCGCTGAAACCCGGCGGCTGGCTGCTGATGCAGGAATTCGCCGCCTCCACCCACCTGGAGGAGAATCTCGAACACCCGTTGGCTCCCTGGTTCTATGCCCAGTCGGTGATGTATTGCATGACTGTTTCTCTCTCCCAGGGGGGCGCGGGGCGGGGCTGCATGTGGGGGCGAGAGCAGGCGTTGGCCCTGCTGGCTGCCGAAGGTTTTGTGGATGTGGTGGTGAAGCAAACGGAGGCGGATCCGTACAGCGATTATTTTGTGGCGCAGAAATTGGCGTGAGTAGCCTTCTGTTGAACCGTATTGTTTGCTCCGTCTTCCACTCGGCCTCATACCCTCAGTCCGTTTGAGTTTCTGTAGTTCGTCGTCCGTTTTTTTTGTTGTAGACAAGGAGGAAGTGATGAAAAGCAAGAGAATGTTTGGTCGAATTGGCGTGCTTCTGCTGGTCCTGGCTGCGGCTCTGTCCGCCTGTCAGTACACGCTCCCGCCGCCGCCGGTGGCACAATCTTCATCGTCCGCGGCCAGCGACATAGACGCGAGGATCGCCAATGCGATGAGTGCGGGGCCATCTGTAATTAGCCAGGAGGCGGCGATTCTGGACTATCCCGAAGGCTGGCCCCACAACTGGCCGAACGAGCCAGCCCACGAATTGGTTCAACTGCGCGCGGGCAGCAATGGCTGGACCTGCTTTCCCGACACGCCAAACACACCCGGCAACGATCCCCTGTGTGTGAATGAGACATATATGGAAGTGCTCAAAGCGCGCTACGCACTGGTCGATTCGCCGTCCACTGGCATCGGTATCGGCTATATGCTCCAGGAGGGCGCGCCGGCTGGCAGTCCGCCCCATATGATGATCTTCGTGCCGGAGAGCAAAGAGGGCCTGGCCGCTTTCAGCACAGAGCCGGGTCCGACGCCGTGGGTGATGTTCCCGGATACCTCCCACGCACACCTGATGGTGACGGTGAATCCCCAGCCGGAAGCAGCGCCCTCTGCGGATAGAATTGCTAATGCCATGAGCGCGGGGCCGCCCGCGATCAGCCAGGAAGCGACGATTCTCGACTATCCAGAAGGCTGGCCGGGCAAGTGGCCGGATGAACCCGCGGAAGCTCTGGTGGAGTTGCGCGCTGGCAGCAATGGCTGGACCTGCATCCCGGACGATCCGACTTCCGAGGGCGACGATCCTGTGTGTGTGAATGATGTGTATATGCAGGTGCTCAACGCGCGCCAAGCCCTGGTCGATTCGCCCTCCGAAGGCATCGGCATCGGCTATATGCTTCAGGAAGGCAGACCGGCCGGCAGTATGCCCCATATGATGATCTTCGTGCCCGGCAGCAAAGAGAGTTTGGGGGCTTTCAGCACGGCTGGGGGGCCAACGCCGTGGGTAATGTTCCCGGATACCTCCCACGCACATCTGATGGTGACGATGCACTATCTGAAGAAGTGATGAGGGAACAGATCGAGCACTGGAATATTGGCTGAGCCGGTCGTGGTGGAATAGGATTTTGCGAAGGCAGAAAGAGAGGGCAAAAGTAGCTGAAAATTGTTGCTTTTGCTCTCTCTTTTTGCCCTTTGTCTTACCGGTGCATCTCCCCCCAACTCTGGGTCTTCACCCCGCTGTTGATACGCCATTCCAGCAGCACCCGCAGCAATTCATTCTTTTTGTCCGCGTGTGCGGGGTCATCCCACAGGTTGTGGATTTCGCCGGGGTCTGCGGCCAGATCGAACAACTGCCCCTCGGTGCTGTCCACAAAATGGACCAGCTTCCAATCCCGGCCGCGTACCATCGACATATAGGCCGTGCCCTGTAGCGTGCCGTCACGCACGTGCTCGGCAAAGACGTACTCGCGGCCTTGCCACTCGATACCGGGCAGATTTTCTGAAACCTGCCCGGTCTTATCTTCCAACGCGGGCAGCAGGGATTCCGCCTCGAAATTGGCGGGCACATCCACCCCGGCCAGTTCCAGAATCGTCGGCCCCAAATCCATCCACGAGACAAGTTCGTCCCGCTGCACGCCGCCGGCAAAGCGACCCGGCGCCCAGACCACACAGGGCACACGGGTGATGACGTCGTACATCGTCCACTTCTGGCTGTGGCCGTGATCCCCCAGCGCGTCCCCGTGATCCGATGTGAAGATGACAACGGAATTGTCCAGAATGCCTTTGGCGTCCAGGCTGGTGAGAATTTCGCCCACTTTTTCGTCGATCATTGTCACATTGGCCAGGTAATAGGCCCGCTGTCGATGGCGGGCTTCCGGCGAAGGCGCTAGCTGGTGGACCACCGAGTCGTGATCCACTTCGCTGTTGTGCTGGCGCATCTGGTGATATACCGACGGTTGTCCGGCCAAATCTTCTGGCAGCAGGGGGGGGATGGGCAGTTCCTTCTCCAAATATGGCTTCGCATAGCGAGGCGCAGGATCGTAGGGCGGGTGCGGGCCAGGGAAGCCGATCTCCAGGAAGAGGGGCTTATCGCCGGGAATCGGCTTTGTGTCCAGCCACCAGGTCGCCATATCGCCGACGAAATTATCCGGGTGGGCGTCCTCTGGCAGGTCCCACTCGAACGCGCCCAGGCGTTCCCGGTAGTCGGAGCGGGTGCGGTAGAAGGCCCGCTGCTGCTTGGCCAATCCCCGGAAGCGCAGGGCTTTGTCCCACTCGTCAAAGTAGAAGCGTTCCTCCAGAAAACGGTCTTTGTTCTCCACTACATAGCGTTCGTGAAAGCCCAGGGGTGTGTGATAGGGATAGGTGTGCATCTTGCCGATATTGACGCAATAGTAGCCCGCGTCGTTGAGATTCTCCACCCAGGAACGGGTCCAGCGATCCGCGTTCTTCAGGATGCCGGTGGTGTGGGGGTAGTAGCCGGTGAAAAGGCTGGCCCGGCTGGGCGCACAAGAGGGCGCGGTGATGAAGCAATTGCCAAAACTCACCCCTTCCCGCACCAGGCGGTCGAGATTTGGGGTATCCAGATGGGGGAATCCCAGCGCGGCGATTGTGTCATAGCGCTGCTGGTCGGTGATGATAAGGATAATGTGGGGGCGGGAGGTGGGCATGGAAAATTCTCCGGGTGATCGACAATAGGGAATTGATTGTGTGACGCTTGACGTCAAGTGTCGTGTCTGATAAACTGGCCTTATGATTGAGGGCTTCAAAGATAAGCAAACCGAATCGCTCTTTCGCCGACAGTTCGTCAAACGTTTTTCGGGTATTGAGCGTTCGGCGCTCAAGCGATTACGTTTGCTCGATCGTGCCGAATCTTTGGCTGTTCTTGCCGCTTTTCCGGGCAACCGTCTTGAGGCGCTGAAGGGAGACAGGCAAGGGCAATATAGCATCCGAATCAACGACCAATGGCGTATCTGTTTTGTGTGGACCGATCTCGGAGCCGCCGAGGTCGAGATTGTTGATTATCATTGAGGTATACAATGAGCGAGAATAAAGACTGGCGAGACCCAATCCACCCGGGCGAAATTTTGGCTGATGAATTGGCAGAGATCGGTATCGGTGGAGCGCAGTTGGCAGACCGGTTGAACATTCCCAATAACCGCATCTACCAAATATTGCAGGGCAAGCGCTCCATCACCGCCGACACTGCCCTGCGACTGGGCCGTTTTTTTGGCACAGGCCCCAAGATTTGGATGGCTCTCCAGAATGACTACGAATTGGATGTGGTTCAGCAGGAACAGAGCATTGACCTGGACAAAATTGTCCCCTATCAGACGGCTGCGTAATAGAGTGTGCTCCGTACAAAGTCCCCGGCACTTTCCGAAGTGCCGGGGACTTTTTCAATTCCACCGCTGCACCCATTCCAGCAGCGCGGCATTCTGTGCCCGTCGCAATACGGGTGCGCCTGTAATCGCGCCGCCGTGGGGACTGCCGGGCAGGCGCAGCATTTCGACGGGACAGCCGCTGGCCTTCAGCACCGCGTAGAACTGCTCGGATTGCTCCGGCGGACAGCGGTGATCGCTCTCGCCCTGGACCAGCAGTGTGGGTGTTGTGCAGCGGTGGGCGTAGGTGATGGGCGAGCAGCGCCGGTAGATTTCAGGGATTTCGTGGGGTTGACCGCCCAGTTCTTCCACAGCAAACCAGGGGCCGATGTCGCTGACGCCGTAGAAGCTCACCCAATTTGTCACTGGATTCTCTGGGATGGCGGCCTTGAAACGATCGGTCTGGCCAACGATCCAGCAGGTCAGATTGCCGCCGCCGGAGAGACCGCCCAGGGCCAGCCGCGCCGGGTCGAGCAATCCCCGCTCTATCGCATAGTCAACGCCAGCCATCAGGTCCGTGTAGTCCAAATGGCCCCAGTCGCCTTTGATAGCTGTGGCGAAAGCGTCGCCGTAGCCGGTGGAAGCCCGGTGGTTGATGGCAAGCACCGCGTAGCCCGCGCCGGCCAGCATCTGAAAATCCGCGGAGAAGCCGTGGCCGAACGCGCTGTGGGGGCCGCCGTGGATGTAGAGAAAGCCGGGCCAGGGAGCCGCGCCGTTGGCAGGCGTGAGCAGCCAACCCTCCACCCGTTCGCCGTCCTCGCCGGGAAACTCCAGATGCTCCACGCCGGGCAGGGCAATCCTTTCCAATATTTCGTCGTTCAGATGGGTAATCTGCTGCTCCTCGCCTGTGACCAGGTTTTTCGTGTAGAGGTTCAGCGGGTCATGAAAACTGTTGGCCCAAAAGAGCATTCGCTCCCCGGCCAGTCCCACTATTTCGCAAAAGCGTTCGCCGCCCACAGTCAATTCTGGCGGGGTGTTGCCGTCCAACGCCACCCGATAGATGCGTACTTCTCCGCCACACTGGACGCGCACAAAAGCCGCGTCTTCTACACAGGCAATGCGCGGCTGGCGCACAGTGGCCGAGGGCATATCCACCTGCAAGCGGCCTGCCACGTGAAAGGGCAGGTCCGGGGTGAGATTGACAATAGACCTGGCAGATTTTCCGAAATCCGCCAGGTCTACATCCACCCGCCACAGCCCATTTTGCGTGCCGATGTCCGTGCCCGCGGGCGCGCCCGCGAAGAGAATAGACCGGCCGTCGGGCGTCCATTCCGCCGTGTCCGCGCTGCCCCATTCGCCAGTCAGCGGGGTGACTGTTCCATCCAGCCCAATCAGGCGCACTTGCCCTCGGATGGAATGGCTTTCCGGCCCCAGAGAACCAATCGCCAGCAGGTGTCCGCCATCCGGTGACCAGCGGGGGGGCGCGTAGTGGAAACCGTCGCTGGTGAGTTGCTGGGCCTCGCCTCCTGCGCTTGGGATAAGCCACACATTCTGGTGGTTGCGATCCGTTCGCCCCAGCCCATCAAAACGGTAAATGGGCCGGGTGAAGCGGTAAGGCTCGGATGGGTCGGCCGCGGCATCCTGGGCCGCGGCGGTGAAGGCAATCGACTTGCCGTCGGGCGACCAGACCGGGCCACCGCCCACGCCATTGGGCAGTTTCGTCAGTTGACGTGCCTCCCCGCCATCCACGGGCAGCAGGAAAATCTGGGGCTTCTCTGTCCTGTCCGAGATAAAAGCGATCTGCTTGCCATCGGGCGACCAGACCGGGCTGTGGTCCAACCGCGTGCTGTTCGTCATTTGTTTCGTGTAGCCATTGATAATGTTATGCAGGAAAATCGTTTTGCGGTCAACGGGCGGTTCTTCTGTCGTATCCGTGTGGAGAACCGAATAGACAACGGATTCGCCATCCGGCGAGAGGGCCGCGTCCTGCAAAAAGCGCAGGCGAAAGTAGTCGTCGGGCTGGAAGGGTGCAGAATTTTTCGGCATAGCAAGGCTCCAGGAGAGGGGACACGTGGATAATCGATTCTGGTAACAGAATCCTAGCGCGGATGGCGGGAATGGTCAACCTGTTCTTTCGTTGTGAGCCGAACCGGCAAGTGGTATACTGAGAGGGTTGTATCACCTTCCGTCCCTTGCCTGGAGGAACCCAATGAGCACAGAACTCCAAACCCGTTTCGAGCAGGTGGCCGCGGCTGCCCAGTCCCTCACCTCCCGCCCCGACAACGACACGCTTCTCCAACTCTACGCCCTCTACAAACAGGCCACCAGCGGCGATGCCAGCGGCAAACGCCCCGGACTGTTCGATGTGGTCGGGCGGGCCAAGTTTGACGCTTGGGCCGGCCACAGCGGGCTGGGCAAAGAGACGGCCATGCAGCAGTACATCGATTTGGTGGAGAAATTGCAGAAATGAGATTGTGGGGTGCGAAGATGATAGGCAACCCGTCATCTCCTCACCCCGTTTTGTATATCCGAAAGCTTCAAATTTACCCTCTCACTATCCCCTACAGGAGAGCACATCCCATGCCTAAAAAATCCCTATTTGTCTGGGGCGGCTGGTCTGGCCACGAACCCGAACAGTGTGTGAATATCTTCGCCCCGCTGATCCGCGCCGCCGGTTATGACGTAGACGTGGAAACGTCCCTGGATGTCTACACCGACGCAGCCCGGATGGCGACGTATGACGTCATCACCCAAGTCTACACAATGTCCACTATCAGTAAAGAGCAGGAAAAAGGGCTGCTGGACGCAGTCCGCGGCGGGGCTGGCTTTGCCGGTTGGCACGGGGGCATGGCCGATGCCTTCCGCAACAACACTGAATATCAATTTATGGTAGGCGGCCAGTGGGTGGCCCACCCCGGCAATATCATCGACTATACAGTGCAGATCACAGATCACGACGACCCCATCACCGCGGGTCTCAACGACTTCGCTATGCACAGCGAGCAGTATTATATGCACACCGACCCCGGCAACGAAGTGCTGGCGACGACGACCTTTGGCGCAAAATATTGTGATTGGATCGACGGCACTGTTATGCCTGTGGTCTGGAAGCGGCGCTGGGGTGCCGGCAAAGTTTTCTACACATCTCTGGGCCACGTGGCAAAGGATTTCGACGTGCCCGAGGCGAAGGAGATTGTGCGCCGGGGCATTCTGTGGGCAATGCGTTGAATATAGAACCCGGAATGCGGAACGGGTCATCAGTCGGTGACACTGTTTCGCAACTCGCAACTCGCAATTCGTAACTCGCAATTTATAAGGAGTCCCCCTGTGAACCTACCGGCAAATGTCGGCATTATCGGCTGCGGCAATGTCAACCGGGCCTACCAGAGCGCCGCGCCTCGGCTGGGCGCGATCCGCTATGCAGCCTGCGCGGACATCCGTCACGAGGCCGCGGAGAGCCTGGCTGCCCAGCACAACATTCCCCGCGTTCTCTCGGTGGAGGAGATGCTGGCCGATCCGTCCATCGATATTATTCTCAACCTGACGATTCCCGGCGCGCATTTTGAGATCGCAATGGCCGCGCTGGCCGCGGGCAAGCACGTCTACAGCGAAAAGCCCCTCTCTCTCACCTTTGCCGAGGGCGAAGCGCTGGTGGCCGAGGCTGCCAGGCGTGGCCTGCGCTTGGGCAATGCGCCGGACACTTTTCTGGGTGCGGGCATCCAGACCTGCCGCAAACTCATCGACGACGGCGCGATTGGTCGCCCGGTGGCAGCCACAGCGTTTATGATGAGCCGGGGCCACGAGGGCTGGCATCCCAATCCGGAGTTTTACTACAAAGCCGGGGGTGGCCCGATGTTCGATATGGGGCCTTATTATCTGACAGCGCTGGTCTCCCTGCTGGGGTCGGTCGTACGCGTCACCGGCTCCACCCAAATCAGCCGCGCCCAGCGGACGATCACCAGCCAGCCCCTGGCCGGTCGGGTGATCGATGTGGACGTGCCCACCCACGTGGTCGGCGTGCTGGATTTTGCCATCGGCGCGGTGGGCACAATCATCACCAGCTTTGACGTGCAGGCGTCTGTGCTGCCCCGCATCGAAATCTACGGAACCGAAGGCACGCTGAGTGTGCCTGACCCCAACACCTTTGGCGGGCCAGTGCGTCTGCGCCGGGCCGGGGAGGACGAGTGGCAGGAGATGTCTTTGACCCACGCCAACGCCGAGCAGAGCCGGGGGCTGGGTGTGGCTGATCTGGCCCAGGCCGCGGTCAGTGGACGGCCCCATCGGGCCAGCGGAGAATTGGCGTTGCACGTGTTGGAAATTATGGAGACGATCCATACGGCCTCGGACGAGGGGCGTCATATCGCGCTGCGCAGTGGGTGCGAACGGCCCGCGGCCTTCCCGTCGGGTCTGGCTGACGGGGCGGTGGATGCCTGAGGCTAGTCAATATAGCTGTTTACACGAGGATCGGATTCTGGTATACTGGGCCTATCGACGCTACCCCTTAAGTTGATAAGTTGTAAACTAGATGATCAGACATCGAATCACCCGCGAGGGATCGTCCAGCCTGTCTGCTGCTGTGCGTCAACGGCCAAGCATAACGCCCACAGCCCAGCGGCAACTTCTCCAACGGGCCGTGGCGGACAGCGCCAGCTTGTCGGTCACCGATGTGCTCCATTTGCAGCGGATGGTGGGCAATCGGGCCACCGGCGCGCTGCTGCACCAGCCTGTCCAGACCAAATTGACAGTCGGTCCAGCGGACGATCTCTATGAGCGAGAAGCGGATCGGGCGAGCAAGGCCGCGGTGAAGGGGGAAGCTGTGGCCCCTTCACCGATCGGCTCTGTGAACGCTAAGCGGCAGTCCGATTCCCTCCACGGCGCGGCTGGCGGCGATGTGCATCCGCAGGTTGCCCGCTCGATTGAGCATAAACGTGGCGGGGGCCAGCCCCTGGCAAAAGGGGTGGTCGGTTCTATGGGCCGCGTCTTCGACACTGACTTCAGCCGGGTACGGGTCCACACAGGAGCCGATGCCGACATCCTCAATCGTTCCCTCAACGCCAAAGCCTTTACCACTGGCAACGACATCTTTTTCGGCAAAGGGCAATACAAACCCGGCACAGGCAGCGGCCAGGAACTGATCGCGCATGAGCTGACCCACGTGGTTCAGCAGAGCCGCGGCAGGGATGTGCAGCGGGGGTTTGTAGTCCGGCGGGATTTCCTGGTGCAGCGGGATGACGAGCCGGGTCTTGTGGGCAATGCCGTGGGCCTGGGCGACATCGGCGGCGCGCTGGTGGAAGTGTATGAGGCCTATAGCGGGGACGAGAGCGCCCACGCCATTCTCAAGGCTGTTACTGAGCTGTCGGGTGGGATTGCCGACACGACGGGCGGTTTGGGGGACACAGCGGAGGGCGTGACAGGTGAGGGCGTGGGCGCCTGGAGCAGTCTGGTGGGTGGTGTGACCAGTCTTGCGTCCAAAGGCACAGGACTGATGGGCACTCTATCCGGGTACGGACGCAGCGCGCTGGATTATGTCTCTTCTTTTGGCTACGGTTCTTCCTATTTGGACAAGATGGGGGTGGCCTGCTCCTGGCTAGGCGGCTGGGCCAAATCGGCTTCTGATCTGATTAGCCCGTATGCTTTTTACACCGATTTGGTTGCCAGCGGCTCCAAGGCAGTGACAGGAATCTCTGATGGCTGGCAAGCGGGCAATGTGCTCTACGATCTGGCCGAACTGGTCAAACAGGCCAGCCATCAGGACGTCAAGAGGGCCGCCGAGCTTCTCTTCAACATTGCGTGGTGGAAGCGGACCGAAGGGTATGCCAAGTCTGCTGTGGGCGCGGTGGAAGGGGGCGCAGCGATCTTCCTTGGCCCGTTGAGCAAAGGGCTGACCGCGGTGATGACCAAAGCCTATGAGGGCGGCTGGAGCAGTTATCTGCTGCGGGCCATCGGCAGCAGTTTTACCGCGCAGGTCTATAGCAATGCCCAGGTGGCACAGCAGATGAGCCAGGACCGTAATACCCTGGACGCTCGAGCCCAGCCGATTGCTGCGGCCGGCAAGATCAAAGATATTGTGGCGCTGTGCAAAGCCGCCATCGGCTTGGGAATGGCCGATTTTGCCAAGTCTATTTTGGATGCGTTCACCCGGCTGTCCAGTGGAGGCAGCGGACGTCATTTTCATCGCAAACAGGCATTTGTCGCCCAGCTACAACGAGAGGGTCTGGCAAAGCAGATGGGTTTGTAGGGAGGAGGACTCACAATGGCAAGCAATGGCAGGCAGCAACTTCAACGTTTGGCAGCATCGGGCAGCCGCACGGCCCAACGCCGTCGGGACAAGCGACCGGACGCAAGGCTGGTCTTGCAGCGGGCGCAGTCCGATCCGGCCTCTTTGCAGCCCGCTGATATTTTGCAACTGCAACGCACGATTGGCAATCGGGCTACGGGACGATTGCTCTCCTCCAGCTTGCCCATCCAGGCCAAACTGGAGGTCGGCCCGGTCAATGACGTCCACGAGCAGGAGGCAGACCGGGTGGCGCGGGAAGTGGTGCGCCGCACAAGCAGTTCCCAAACTGTAGCCCAGAACGAAGTTGTGGGCCTTCAACGCCAGCCCCTGGCCGCGCAGATTTCCGGTGCGCAGCGCATGGGAGAAGAAGACGAACTGGCGATGAAACGGGAGACGTTGCAGCGGGACGAGGACGACGAATTGGATATGCAGCGGGAGACTGTCCAACGCTCGGAGGAAGACGAACTGGCGATGAAGCGGGAAGCGGACCCCTCCTATCGGGACGGGGGGACGCTGGATACCAGCCTGGAACAGTCCATCCGCCAGGCAAAAGGGGGCGGACAGGCAATGGATCGGGGCGTGCAGCGCCAGATGGAAAGCGGCTTTGGTGCCACTTTTGGCGGCGTGCGTATCCACACGGACTTTATGGCCGACAAATTGACCCGCTCGGTCCAGGCCAAAGCCTTCACCACAGGCAAAGATATTTTCTTCAAACGGGGCGAATACAACCCCGGTAGCCGCGCAGGCAAAGAACTGTTGGCCCACGAATTGACCCACACAGTGCAGCAGGGCGCGGCGGATGTGGGGCGCAAGCCAAACCCACGCGGGTTCCGCGTCACATAGAAAGAGTCCACTGCAAAAATGTCAGTTTCACCGCGGAATCGCAGAGGGCGCGGAGGCTTAGAGGCTTTTTGCAGTAGAGTCACAGAAAGAGAAATTCATGGCAGAGTCAGCTATTCCCCGGCACGACAAACCCCAAAAGAGAATCGAACGTCCAAATCAATTGCAGCAGCCGTCTTTTACCGGAGGTGGCTCTGTGTCCGGCGTTTTGCAGCGCGCTCAGAATGCGCCTGGTTCCCTGCGCCCGGCCGATGTGCTGCAACTGCAACGCACAATTGGCAACCGGGCTACTGGTCGTCTATTGCAGGCCAAGCTCAAACTCGGCCCAGCAGGGGATGTCCACGAGCAGGAGGCGGATCGGGTGGCCAAGCAGGTGGTGCGTGCCAGCCGCCAGCCCAGGATTCAACGGCAGGAAGGTGGGGAGGAGGCGCTCCAGGCCAGTCCCTACGCCGATTCTGTTTCAGATTTCCAGCGAAGTGCTACGCCTTTGGCTGCGGGCATAGGCCGGGTCCAACGGACATTTGTTGCGCCACCGCCTGATTTTTTGAGCGTGCAGCGGGATGAGGTGGAAGAGGAAATGATGCAGGCCAAACCGCTGGAAGAGAGCGGCAGCCAGCTACCGCGGACGTTTGTTGCGCCGCCACCTGATTTTCTCAATGTGCAGCGGGCGGCGATGGGCAAAGAAGTGGGCGGGGAGCTTATGCAGGCTGTGCCCAACCACGGGGTGGAAGGGGGCGATGTGGACACGGATGTGGCCCGTTCCATTCAGAGCGCCAAAGGGAGCGGGCAGCCCTTGGAAGAACGGATGCGCTCGTCTATGGAGCAGGGCTTTGGCGCGGACTTCAGCGGGGTGCGTGTCCACACCGGCGGCCAGGCCGACGCGCTCAATCGGTCGCTCAACGCCAAAGCATTTACCACAGGCAATGACATCTTCTTTGGCCGAGGTCAGTACAACCCCGGCAGCAGCGGCGGGCAGGAGCTGATCGCCCACGAGTTGACCCATACAGTGCAGCAGGGCGCGGCCCCGGTTGGGCAGGTGCAGGCGAGTCGCCGGACCAAACCAGATGCTTCCACGCCCACTGTTCAGCGCTTTATCACACGCGAGGCCGCGATCAAATTGGGGGGAGCACCTTCGCGCAAGGCCACAATGAAGAACAGTGGCTACGTACAGATTTTGAATCTGCTTGACGCCTATGAAAACGGTGGGAATAAGACGGAAATTCTAGGTGAATTGATCGCACTTTGTAAAACATGGCTGAATAGCCATGGTGCACAAAGTGTACGCGGGACTTTGATTCAAGGACTCCAACAGGAGGCCGAGGTTCGCGAACCACAGGGCGGCCAGTTGGGTGATAGTACCAGTTTGAATGCTAATGCGCCGTCGGTTCGTGCAAGCGCCCAAGAGGCAAGAGAGGCGGGTGCTGCTATCCCGGATTGGGCCAACCCTGCGCTGAAAGATACGCAAGCCGACAAGTATATTTTTACGATAGCAGTTGCCACCAAATTTGATGACCTTCTGGATTTTGCTAAGGCGCGCGCACAGAGTACCAAGCGCAACAAAGTTCGCGGCGCGTTGACCAAAACACCCCTGTTCGGTATTCGAGGTTCTAAAAAAGCAGGCCAGGGCGATACAGTGATCAAGAAGGGCTTCTTCAAGTTGGCCGCGCCCAAGAGCAATCAGGCCATCAAAGAGAAGGCTGCCCGGGAAGTGCTGGAGTCAAAGAAAGAGGAAGTCAGCCCCGATGCCATTGCCAGTATCGCTGATCGATCTTCCGATGTGGGCCACACATGGGTGAAGTTCCGTACAATGGTCGGCAACGAGACAAAGGAAGTCTACAGCTACGGAATGTGGCCGGAGGTGGGCTATGGGCATCCTGCCAAGGCTGTGGCAGGCAGGGTGCGCCATCCGGATGTTTCCCACGAACAGGCGCCAGGCGAGAAGCAATTGTTTATGGATGTCGAGGTATCGGCCAAGGCTTACAACAAGGGCCTGGCTCAGGCCATTCGCAGGCTACAGGAAAAGCCCAATTATACGCTTTCGGACTACAACTGCACGGCGTTTGCCAAAGAGATCGCGGGTGTCGTCGGTGTCTCCTTCCCCAAAGCGGCCACGGTCTTCCCCGCCGAAGCGTCCAAGGGATTCCGTCAAAGTATTCTCTCGCCCAATCGCCTCTTTTCGTCTATGGAAGCAATGAAAAACAAGAAAGGCGGCGACAATATTCGCGAAACCTCTTCCACTTTGGATGTTATTAAACAAGCTCACGAGGAAGAGGAAAGTCAACGTCACGAGGAAGAACAACGGAGGATGGAGCAGGAACTCTCGGCTCATACGCAGTACGATGTGGTTTTTTCTGTTGACTTCTGGCCAGGAGAGCAATTCGGGGATGAGATGACAGTGCGATTCGGCGAATATGGGGGAAACCAGTCCGTCTGGGGGCTGGGCGTCGAAAAACAGTTTTATAATCCAGATACAGAGAGGGAAGAAACCTTTACCAAAGTAAAAGCTCCGATCGGTGACCAAATTCGGGTTGGTTGGATTCGCACCGATGCGCTTGAACCTGCAAACTGAAGTTTAGTATTTGCCCACGAATTGACCCATACGGTGCAGCAGGACTCGGTGGGCTGCCGGATTGCCAATGGAGCGATGGAGCACGCTGATGGCCTGATGGGTCAGAGCAGCCGATGCCATATTGATAACAAATAAAACGGGGCCGACGCAAAAAACTGCGCGGCCCCGTTAACGTCGGGATTATTGGAAGCAGGCTGAGATGATGGGATCGAGAAGCAGACGCCATATTCTGGACATCTCACGCTTCAATCGAAGCAGATTGTCCGACTTAGTAACTGTCCGTTTTTAAGTTAGCGGTTTCGAGGCCACGATTCCGGGAATCGGACACAAAATCACTCGAATGCCCCTTCATCTCTGACCGATTCCCGGAATCAGATCACCCCAATTGTTTACGGACAGTTACTTGACTATCCACGGATTTCCCGGCGCACACAGATTTTTCTGAACTGTCTGTGAAATCTGCGCCATCTGTGGATGCTCATTTTTCTGGAAGAGCCTTATCTGTTTGCATTGAAATCCACGCTTCTTACCCTATATTCTATGAAATTTCTCGTCTCCCAATTGCTACATTTCTGGCGGGACCGCCCCAGCCGCATAAATGTCATCGCTCTGTTACGTTTTCTGGCTGTTCTGACCGGAATCGTGACGGTCTACAGCGTTGTCTTTCACTATCTGATGGCCTACGAAGGGCGTGAGGAGAGTTGGATTACCGGTTTCTATTGG
Source organism: Caldilineaceae bacterium (assembly GCA_019637685.1). Classification (GTDB taxonomy): domain Bacteria; phylum Chloroflexota; class Anaerolineae; order Caldilineales; family Caldilineaceae; genus JACQGT01. The sequence goes on from JAHBVF010000008.1 coordinate 160,410, forward strand.
ACACTGACGGTGATGTCAACCCTTGGCTTCGGCGATATTACCTTTCACTCGGATTTGGGGCGGGCCTTTTCAACACTCGTACTGCTGAGCGGCATTATTTTCCTGCTGGTGCTGCTGCCATTTACATTCATCCAATTCTTCTACGCGCCGTGGATGAAGGCCCAGGAAGCGGCACGCGCGCCCAGTTCTCTGCCCGACAACGTGTCCGGGCACGTCATCATCACCCAGTACGACGCGGTGACCAGCGCACTTATCGAGAAACTGACCCAATACAACTACTCCTACGTTCTGCTCGTGTCTGAATTGGTGGAAGCCCTGCGCCTGCACGATCTGGGCTTTCGGGTGGTGCTGGGGGACCTGGACAACCCCCAGACCTATCGCCGGGTGCAGGTGGAGCAGGCCGCGCTGGTGGCAACCACCGCCAACGATCGGGTCAATACAAATGTAGCCTTTACCGTGCGCGAAGTAAGCGAGACTGTGCCAATTATTGCTATGGCCAATGTCCCCGCGTCCGTGGATATTCTCGAACTGGCGGGCAGCAATCACGTGTTACAACTGGGCGAAATGATGGGCAAGGCCCTTGCACGCCGGATTTCCGGCGGGGACACAATGGCCCATCCCATTGGCCGTTTTGGCGATCTGCTCATCGCCGAAGCAACGGTGAGCGGTACGCTGCTGGCAGGCAAGACACTGGCCGAGAGCCGCTTGCGCCAACGGTCTGGGATTACAGTGCTGGGCATTTGGGAGCGGGGCGTTTTTGAAACGGCCCTGCCTGAAACCCGCATCGGAGCCGGCACGGTTCTGGTGCTGGCCGGCTCCGAGGAACAGATCCGCAGCTACAACTCACTGCCCGATCGAGCGGAATCTTCCTTTGCTCCGGTGGTGATTATCGGTGGTGGGCGGGTGGGCCGGGCCGCGGGCAGTGCCTTGGCCGAGCGGGGAATGGACTACCGCATTGTGGAACTGCGACCGGATCTGGTCAAGGACCCACAAAAATATGTGGTGGGCGATGCTGCCGAACTGGAGGTTCTGGTGGCCGCGGGCATCCGTGAGACACCGGCTGTGTTGGTGACCACCCACGACGACGACACGAATATATACCTGACTATCTATTGCAGGCGGCTACGGCCCACTGCACAGATTATCAGCCGCGCCCGGCTGGAGCGTAATATTGCAACGCTCCACCGGGCCGGGGCCGATTTTGTCCTCTCCTACGCGTCTATGGGGTCCAGCGCGATTATCAGCCTGTTGCACCGCAGCAATATTCTGATGGTGGCAGAAGGTCTGGATGTGTTTGAGGTGGTGATTCCCCGCTCTCTGATCGGCAAGACCATCGCCGAAAGCGGCATCCGCCGTCAGTCGGGCTGCACAGTCGTTGCCCTGAAACAGGGAGACGCAACAGTAGTCAACCCGGACCCCCACAGCCCACTGCACCCAGAAGCCAAGCTGATTCTCATCGGCACGGTGGAGTCGGAACGGCGTTTCCTTAAACGCTACGTGCGCCAAGCGTAGTTCCCTCACACAATCCGCGTCCTATTGTTCGGGCAATTTTAGCAACTCATCTACCTCTACCGCCTGCCCGGTGGCGATGGATTTGTTGGCCGCGATCCCCATCAGAATCGACGACGCGCCGTCGATGTGGCTGGCCGCGCGATGGAAGGGGTCCTCCGGTGGATTGGGGTGGAATATCTGCTCCAGCATCACCCGATCACCGCCGCCGTGACCGCCCACGCCCTCTTCGATCGGCACATTGTAAGGTGTGCCGTGCATGGGGAAGACCCAAATGTGCTTGCCCCGGCTGATCACTTCCTCCGCCTCCGTCTCGGCCAGGGACTCCTCCTGACCGGTCACAAAGGTGCGTCCCACAGCTTCGATTAACTCTACTTCGATACGTCCTTTGTCGCCGGTGACAGCGACTCGGTAGCCTTCCCAGGGCGAGTAGGCAACGAGGGAATAGGTCAGGATCACGCCATTGCGGTAGCGGGCGGTGACGCTCATCGTATCTTCGGCACTGATGTTGTCGCCAAAGACGTTGCGATCCCGCAGATAGCCGCTGTCTTTTTCTGCCTCCAAATAGAGGCCGCGCAAGGAGGGATTGTCGTCCAGGCGCAGGGCAAAGGGGTCGTCGGCCGCGGCTTCCACGCCGGTGTAGCGGTCGTAGTCGTAGTGTTCGCCCCGGGCCTCCGCGTTTTTGCGACCGTAGAATTGCAGATCGCCCATGGCAAAGACCCGTTTGGGATAGGAGGCAATCCACCAGTTGATCAGGTCGAAGTGGTGGGTGGCCTTATGCACCAGCAGCCCGCCGGATTTGTCCTTCTCCCGATGCCAGCGGCGGAAGTAGTCCGCGCCGTGGCGGGTGTCCAGCACCCACTCGAAGTCAACAGCCTTCGGGCTTCCGATGACGCCGTTCATGATCAGTTCCCGCACCGCCGTGGCCTGGGGCGCGTAGCGGTAGTTGAAAGTCACCCGCAATTTCTGACCAGTACGCTCAATCGTCTCGAAAATCTGGCGGGCTTTGGCGTCGTCAATCGTCATTGGCTTCTCGCTGATGGCATCGCAGCCCAATTCCATAGCCCGGCAGATATAAATGTGATGGGTGGAATCCATTGATGTGACAATCACCACATCTGGCTTGGTCTCGGCCACCATTCGGTCGAAATCGTCGGCGTGATAGGTGGGCAGGGGTGCGGCATTGTGGACATCGGCAATGCGCTGATTGTGCCAATCCATCCGCGTCTGGCTCAGATCGCAGAGCGCCACCAGTTCGTTCCACTCGGCATACTCCCGCAAAATCGCGTCGATAAACATCTGCGCCCGGCCCCCGGTCCCGACGAGCGCGTAGCGTTTTTTTGTGTTGGACATTGGAATCTCCGAAAGAAGTTGAATGAATTGAATGCGTATTGCGTAGGTAGTGACATCGGAGGGATGATACAACTTTATGGGTGAAGTGAAGAAGTGTATTCTCTACTGCAAAAAGCCACATCAGCCCCTCTACCGTTCCCGCCTACTCCCTACCAGCCTACTCCGTACCAGCCTACTCCGTACCAGCCAAGAACGAATGCACAAGCGTTGGTCGGTCGGCCCGACCAACTGAAACGTGAAACGTGAGGTGTCGTCACCTGATCTCACGTTTCACGTCTTTATCTTTCCCCACGCAAATCGTGGCTGCATCACCTTGCGCAATACGAAATGCGAAATAGCTATTTACCCCGGCATTCCCACCTGCTTGCCCCGCAGGTCCAGGGGCGGGGGCGGCCAGTGAGTGCCCCGCTGACCGGACAGTCCCCGGTTGGGGCCGGGTCGATATTCCTGGTCCGGTGTGCCGATCAGCGCGCCGTCCTGCACCCACGCCTCGTCGCCGCCGTAGAGTTCATTGATGAGGCGGGTGGTCATCCACTCGCGCACTTCCCCGTGCTCATCCGAAGCGCTCAGGTCATTTTGCTCCAGCGGATCGGCGTCCATATCGAAGAGTTGGGTACAATTGCCTGTGGGGTAATAGATGAGTTTGAACTGCTTCTCCCGGATCATTCGGGTCGCCATCGGCCCGTCGCCCACTTCGCCGTAGAGATAGCCCCGACGCTCGTCACCCACCATCGAAATCCCTTCCACTGTATCGGGCACAGGAATCCCGGCCAGGTCCAGCAGCGTGGGCATCACATCCTGCCAGCCGACGATGCGGTTGTCTGTTGTGCCGGCTGGCGTGCGTTTGTCCCCAGCCGGCCCCAGCAGAATCATCGGAATATTGGCCGAATCGTCGTAGTAGAGGCGTTTGGCCCACAGCCCGTGGTTGCCCAGCATATCCCCGTGATCCGCGGTGAAGCAGATGATTGTATTGTCCAACAGTTGCTCCTCGCGCAATGTGCCGATGACCAGACGCAATTGGTGGTCTATGTGGGTGCAGAGCGCGTAGAAGGCCCGGCGAATCCCCCGCAGTTCCGCGTCGGAAAACTCTGTGCCATAGCGCTGCTGGATCACCCGCAGGGCGTAGGGTAATTCGTCAAACGCCTGTGCCCAGGGGCTGCTGTGGGGCAGGGGAATCTCCGCATCGGCGTAGAAATCCCAGTACCACTGGAGCGGCACGAGGGGTGGGTGGGGGTGGCAATAGGAGAGATACCAGAAGCCAGGCCGCGTGGGGTCCCGGCGGCGGATCATCCGGCACATCTGCTCGGTGGCCCAGTTGGTGGCGTGGGTGCGTTCCGGCAGATGCCAGGCCCGGTAGACGTACTCGTTGTTGCTCATCCCGTGGCCGTAGGAGAGGCCCGGATAGCCCTGCTCGGTCAGCCAGAGGTCGTAGTCGTCGATAGCGCCCAGAATCGGGCGGCCCTCTTCCGCCAGAATCACATCGTCAAAGCCGATGCGATCCCGCTGGGGGAAGACGTGGAGTTTGCCCACGGCATAGGCCTGATAGCCCGCGTCCCGAAAAGTCTGGGCCAGGGTAGGCAGTTGGGGCATAGGCTCCTGCACTTTGAACTCCCGGTCGCCGTGGGTGCGGGGTGTCACGCCGGTCATCAGTGTGCGTCGGGCCGGGATGCAGACAGGACATTCGCCATAGCAGTTCGTGTAGCGAACACCAGACGCGGCCAGCGTATCCAGTGTGGGTGTGCGGATGGCGGAATGACCGGCCGCACCCAACAGATGCGCGGGCCAATGATCGGTGGAGATGAGAAGGACGTGGGGCTGGTCAGCCATTGCTTCACTCCCGGAGCGGTGGGGTGGATGGAGTTGTACACAGAAATTGTAGCGCAGGGCAGATGGATCGGCAAGCAGACATTGGATAGGCGGAAGTCATTCCAATCTGTGGGAACATCTTTGTATTCCCAATCGTCTATGTTACTGTTACAACCGGTTGCATAACAATGGGACCGATTGTATCAGACCGGGACAAATGACCGGAAACAAAAATCAATTCGCAAAAGGAGTTCGAAGTGTCTACAATTTCTGGAACCGTTCGGACGATAATTCTACTGGCTGCCCTGCTGCTCACGGGCTGTGCAACCCTGCCGCCACCGCCGGTGGCTGGCTCCGCACATCCGGTCAGCGCTGAATCCACTGACAAAGCAGTCCCCACCGATTCCGCGGCCCTGCTGAATGTGGAATGGCAATTGGTTGAAATTCGTCCTTCTGGGGACAGCCCGCTGGTGGTGGAAGGCCCTGGAAAATATACGCTGCAATTTGCAGACGACGGCACAGTTGGCGGTCAGTTGGACTGCAATTTCCTGTCGGGCACGTACACGCTGGACGGGGATAAACTGGCCTTTGGCCCTATTGCATCGACAATGGCCTTCTGCCCAGAGGATGGCATCCTCTCCACCTACAGCGAGGCCCTGAACAGCGCAAATTCCTACGCCATTGCTGACGATCAACTGCACATCGGCTACGGGGATGCGGCAGGCGTGCTCGTCTACGCGCCGACCCTGAACGAACAACTGCCTGTTGGCGCGGTCTGGCATCTGCAAGCCATCCAAATGATGAACGACGAAGTATTCACGCCCGGACAGACAGATGCCTACACACTGGAACTGTCCGCGGATGGCACAGCGGGCGGGCAGGTTGACTGCAATCAGTTCAGCGGCAGCTACTCCCTGGATGGCTCTGCGCTCACATTCGGGCCGTTGAGTTCAACCCGGGCCATGTGTGCCGAAGGATCGCTCTACGACCGCTATATGCAGGGGCTGGGCGATGCCAACTCTTTTGTCCTGCAAGGCGGCCATCTTTTCGTGGCCTTTGGCCCGGACGCAGGCATTATGGAATTTGCTCTGGCCGCGGATAGCGCCAGCACGGCGGGTGTGACCGAAGCCGATCTGGCGAATGGAACGTACGCGGGCATCTATGACGAGCCAGTGCAACTGACCGATGGCGCGTTTGCCGGCGAACCCTTCGTGGCCGGTGGCGCGTCCCGCCCCACGGTGACACTTGTGCCGGACACAATTGCCCTGGGCGATCTGAACGGCGACGGTGTGGCGGATGGTGTGGCTGTGCTGGTGGATGATTCTGGCGGCAGCGGAAGTTTCGTCTATCTGGCCGCGCTGCTGGCTGGCACGGATACCACGGACCAGGGTGCTACCCTTCTGTTGGGCGATCGGGTGCGGATAGAGTCCGTGGCGATTGTCGACGGACAGATTGATGTGGTGGCGGCAACCTTTGCGGACAGCGATCCGATGTGTTGCCCCAGCCTGCGCACCCATTTTGTCTATGGGTTGCAGGCTGGCGCGCTGGTGGAGCTTTCTGCCGAAAAGTTGTAAAATAGATGGGCTGATTGTATCTCAGACGACCCCAGAAGGGAGAAACGGCAGCGTTTCTCCCTTCTGCGCGCTATTCGCGGAGCCACCCCATGACAATCCTGGAATTTCTGGCAATCACAGCCCTGGGTATTGTCGGCCTCTTCTCCCTGATTCTGGGCAGCGTCCACTTCTTCTTCCCCAAACTGCTCGACTTTGAAAACGCTATCCCCAAAGAAGGCCCACCCCTCGTTCCCTTCCGCCTGGGGCCGATTCGATACGCCACCAAACGCAGTGATGTTCACGGCATCGGTTGGGTGATGAACCACGCGGCCAGCTATGTGCTGGTCAGCATCGGTCTCTTCGATCTGGCGGCATTCTGGTGGCTGGGTACAACAGCCGGGCGCTGGCTGTCGCTGTGGATTGGGGTGTGGTGGCTGCTGCGGGCGGCCAGCCAGTCCTACCTGGGCAAACGCAGGGGAGATCGGTGGATTGGGGCCGGTTTCGCGTTATTGGTGATAGTTCAGGCCATTGGCTTTGTGGTATAATCGCGTATGTCCATTTGATAAAATCGTAAGGAGTACAGGATGCTTGCTGCTCAGACGGGCGTTGGAGAGGACGAACGCGGGAGCAAGGATGTTGCACGGAGCGACGCCGGCTGCCGCTACCGGCAACTCTTTGATACCAGCCCAGATGCCCTTTTTGTGTTGGATGTACACGGGCGGATTCTTGAATGCAACCGCGTGGCCGAACAGCGATACGGCTACACGCGACAGGAATTGCTGACAATGTCCGCGCTGGATTTGTCCGCACCCGATCTGCGCGACGGTATTGCTGATCGCATTCAGGCCACGCTGCGCGCTGGTGATAACTTTGAGTGGCGTCACTGCCTGAAGAACGGCCAGGAGATTGATGTGGAGGTCCGGGCCGTACCCATCCAACTGGAACAGCAGCCCTGTATTTTTGCCAATGTGCGGGACATCACCCATCAAAAGGAAAAGGAGAGTCAGTTTTCCAATACGCAAGAGCGAACACTGCTGGCGATCCAATCAGCAAATGTGGGGCTGTGGGACTGGGACTTGTCCACAAATCAGATATACTTCTCCCCCGCGTGGAAATCTCAGATCGGCTACCAGACGGACGAAATCGACGATGATTTTGCCGAATGGGAAAGCCGGGTGCATCCCGATGATGTAGAGGGTGCGCTCTCGATAACCCGTGCATATCTGGCAGCGCCCTGGCCCAACTTTGCCAACGAATTTCGTCTGCGCCACAAGGACGGTTCCTATCGTTGGATTCTGGCCCAGGCTTCGCTGCAATATGACACATCAGGCAAACCGGCGCGTATGCTGGGTTCGCATATTGATATTACAGAGCGCAAAAGCGAAGAAGCAGAACGGAACCGTTTGTGGCATATACTCGAGGCCAGCCTCAATGAAATTTATATCTTTGCCACGGATACCCTGCGTTTTATCTTTGTCAACGCGGGCGCACAGAACAACCTGGGCTACGATGTAGAAACCCTGGGCACGATGACCATGCTGGATATCAAACCGGGATTCACCTACGAACTGTTCCAGGAAGTGGTGGCCCCCCTGTTGACCGGGGAACAGGAGGAGCACGTTTTTCAAGCTGTGCATCGCCGTGCCAACGGCACACTCTATCCTGTGGAGGCGCATCTGCAACTGGTGGAACGGGCGGGTGAGCGGGTATTCCTTGCCATTGTTCTCGACATCACCGCTCGCAAACAGGCAGAAAAACAGTTGCAGATTGAGGCAAACCGCACCAGTTCGCTGCTGCAGGTAGCCTCTCGCCTGAACAAAGAGCGGGGTTTGGAAGGCGTGATGACTGCCCTGTGTGAGGAGACCGCCCGCATATTGCAGACGCCATCGGTTCTGTTGAGCTTGGAGGATAACGAACAGGGACACTTTGATTTCCGCTGGAGCTATGGCCTGCCCCATGAATTCCGGCAGCGCCTGGAGCCAACGCCGGTCGAATCTGTCATGGCCTCAGAGCTTCCACCCCTCTTGGCCCCGCTGGTAATCAGTGTGGATCAAGGCCCACCCTCGGCCAATCGAAGCCTTTTCGAGGAGTATAACATTCATACGGTTGTGATTGCCTTTCTGGTTCGCGAAGGCCGGCTAATCGGGGCGATACTCGTCAATGTGACAGAGGAAGATCGCACATTCAGCCAGGAAGAATTGAATCTGCTCCAGGGAATTGCCGACCAGGCTGCCCAGGCTATCCAGAATGCTCAATTGCTTGTCCAATCCCAGCGCCACGCAGCCGAGCTGGAGGAGCGTGTGGAGAGAAGGACCGCGGAGCTTGCCGTTGCCAAAGAGCAGGCCGAGGCCGCGGATCGACTCAAATCCGCGTTTTTGGCCACGATGTCCCACGAACTGCGCACGCCGTTGAATTCGATCATCGGCTTCTCCGGTATTTTGCTCCAACACCTGGCTGGTCCACTCAACACAGAACAGACCAAGCAATTGGGTATGGTGCGCAGGAGCGCTCGCCACCTGCTCAATCTGATCAACGACGTTCTGGATATCTCCAAAATTGAAGCGGGCGAACTGGAAATTGTCCACGCGCCTTTTGCCATGGACGGAGTGATTGCCAATGTAATGGCAACGATTGGGCCTGTGGCCGAGGCAAAAGGACTGGATGTCACCGCGGCCATTGGTCCCGGCATCGGACAGATCGTCAGTGACGAGCGTCGGGTTACCCAAGTCCTCATCAACCTGCTGGGCAACGCTGTCAAGTTTACCGAATCTGGTGAGATACACGTGAACTGCCGCAAAGAGGACAATCATCTGGTGACGTCGGTCAGTGATACAGGGCCTGGCATTGCAAGGGCCAATATGGACAGGCTCTTTCGTCCGTTCCAGCAGATTGAAAATGGACTGGACCGTCGCCACGATGGGACGGGGCTGGGCCTTTCCATCTGTAAACGGCTGGTGGAACTCCTGGGTGGAACAATTGACGTCCAGAGCGAAGTAGGCGATGGATCTGTTTTTACATTTTATTTACCCTTTCTTTCTGACGACGGGATGGGGTAAGCTTTCCTCTCCGCAGGGTGTCTTTCTACACTAAAATATGAGTCCACTGCAAAAAGGTCAATTTCTCCCGCGGAGACGCGGGGCCGCAGAGGATTTCAGGAGAGAATCCTTCTTTATTATCAGCGTTTATCAGTGTCTATCAGTGGCCCAAAAGGCTTTTTGCAGTAGAGTCAAATATAGGACCACCACACTTGCCTGATCTGGAGAATGCAAATAATGTCTGCTAAAATTCTTCTTATTGAAGACAATGAACAGAACCTCTACCTCCTTACCTTTTTGCTGGAACAAAATGGCTTCCAGGTTGTCCAGGCCCAGGACGGTGCCGTTGGCATTGAAATGGCTGCGCGTGAAGCGCCGGATCTGATTCTTCTGGATATGCAATTGCCCAAAATGGATGGCTATTGCGTGGCGCGCACATTACGGCAGATAGAACAATTGAACCCAGTGCCAATTGTCGCGGTGACATCCTATGCAATGGCGGGGGATAAGGAGCGGGGCCTGGCCGCGGGCTGCAACGGATACATCGAAAAACCGATCAACCCCGACACATTTGTCGCCCAGATCCGGGAGCATTTGTAACGCGTACACAAATCGCCAGCGCCGTCGCCTCCCCCTCCCGCACTGAAAACAGGTGACATGACACACATACTCGTTGTGGAAGATACAATAGAAAGTAGCTATGTCTTGGAGTCGCTCCTGCGTGGACATGGCTATACAGTCGATGTAACGACCAATGGCAGAGATGCCTTGAAAATAGCCCGGGCCAGAGCGCCAGATTTGGTCATCTCGGACATCTTGATGCCGGTGATGGACGGCTTTACCTTTTGTCGCCAGTGGATGCAGGACTCTATGCTGCGCGACATTCCCTTTATCTTCTATTCGGCCATCTACACCGATGCCGAGGACGTCAAGTTCGGCCTGGAACTGGGCGCGCGACGCTTTGTGCTCAAGCCCACGGAGCCGGAGGAGTTCATGAACGTCGTCTTGGAGGTGCTGGCTGAATACGAATCGGGCACTCTGCCCCCAGCCAGGCCTGTATTGAAGGAGGAACCCCTCTACCTGAAGGTCTACAACAAGCGGCTGATCAGTCAGTTGGAGCAAAAGATGCTTCAGTTGGAGGCCGCCAATCGTCGTCTGCACAGCCTCTTTGAAGTCAGCACCCGGCTTTCCCTTATCCAGTCTGAGGAGTATCTGGTTAAGCAAGCGTTGACGGTCATCACCAATGTGATGGGCTACAGCAGTTCCCACTACTTTGCCTTTGAAGCCGACGGGAAATTGCTGCGTTTTCGCACAGCCGTGGGTGATAACAATGAGCGTTTTGAAGCTACCTTCGCGTCCATGAGCCTACAGCTGGACGAAGCCCGCGGCCTGGTCGGATTGGTTGCTTCCCAAGCGGAACCCATGATAATCAATGACGTCTCCACCGAACCCAATTGGATCGTCGCGGATCCGTCCATCCGCTCCGCTCTGCTGGTCCCGGTGATCCACGACGGCAATTTGTACGGTGTCTGCACTTTTGTCAGCAACCGGATCGACGCCTTCTCTGTTGAGGACTTGCAAAATGCCAGAATTCTGACAAACACACTGGCCATTGCCATTGAAAATGGGCTGCTCTATCAACAGCAGCAGGAGACGCTGACCCACCTGGAAGATATTGTGGCCGCGCGTACAGAGGAATTGGCTGTGGCCCTGGAACAGGCGCAAGCCGCCGATCGGATGAAAAGCCAGTTTGTCTCTGACATCAATCACGAACTGCGTACACCGCTGACCAGCATCGGTCTTTATCTCCATTTGCTGCCGCGGGTGAGTGAGGAACGCCGGGGCAAAATTATTGCTACAATGAAGCGCGAGGCGGGTCTTTTGCAGGAGATGATCGAGAAATTGCTCGATCTCTCCCGCTTTGATCTGGGCCAGATTCCGGATGCTTATAGCACATTCCGTCTGGAAGAAATCGTCCAACAACTGCTGGACGATCGGGGCCACCTGGCTGTGGACAAAGGGCTGGCGCTGACCTTTACCCCGTCAACGCCTGTCCCGCCCGTGTCTGGGAATCAGAAGCTGCTCTATCAGGCGCTCACCAACTTGCTGGCAAATGCCCTGAACTATACCGAATCCGGCCAGATTACGCTGGAGTGTGCGGCCCTGGAGGCCGACGGAGAGCGCTGGTCTACGGTCTCTATTGCCGACACAGGGGCTGGCATCGCGCCGGAGGATCAGGCACACCTCTTCGAGCGCTTCTATCGGGGCGGGGCTGCCCGTGAAAGTGGCGTGCCCGGCACAGGTCTTGGCCTGGCCATCTGCAAGGAAATTCTCACCCGGCATAAGGGCAAAATAACCGTGGAAAGCACGCCGGGGCAGGGCAGTACATTCACCATCTGGCTGCCACAGAGCGTTTCCGCCAGGTAGCCAGATGGATGTTTTCGTTGTGCTTGTCTCTACGAAAGGTTTTCTGGAAAATATTTCTCTGAAAACCAAAGGAGCGCTCCCCCTGAAGAGAGCGCTCCTTTTTTGTGGCGATAGCCGCTGGCGGGGCGGTTCGTCTGGCTGCCGGTCTAGTGAAATTCGGCCAATCCAGCAATGGCCTGTTTCACTTCTGCCGCCACTTCCTTCGGCACGCGTGGGTTGAAGGGCGCGCCCTCGCCCCCGTCGATATCGCTGAAGCCGCTCAGATGCATGGCTTCCACCACCGCGGAGTAGTTGTAGACCCGGTTGTTGCGGAAGCGGATGTCTTCCAACGCGCTGATGGCCTGCTCCACGCGGGAAGATTCGGCAAAGTCGCCGGCCCGCTGCGCGTTGTTGATGGCGTCGGACGCCCTGGCATAGGCCACGGCAATGCCCGACGTGTGGCCCTTTGTGCCCAACTTGGCCGCCTCTGTGCTGCGGTCTCCAATGCCCCAAATGATCAGCCCGTTGTCGCCCACTTTTTTGAGCAGTGGATTCACATCCTCTATTCCCGTGCCCACCTTCACGCCGATCCACTCCTCCGAATCCCGGAAGAGCTTCACCACTGAATCCATCTCTTTGGCCTGCTTGAAGTAATAGATGAAACGAGCGCCGAAACGATCGCCCATCTCTTCGCCCAAAGCCATATATTCCGTATAGATGCCTGCCGGGTCATAGACGCCGCCCAGGGGCATAATCAGATAGCAGTCCGGCGGGCGTTGCAGCGTGGCCAGTTCGGCAATCAGCTTGCGCGCATCGCTCAGCGGATTGGGCACAATCCCGGCCATATAAACGCCTTCATCGCCCATTGTGCGGGTCGTGGCGTCCACAACTTTCACCTGTTCGGCGATGCCCATGTGATGCACCGGACTGGTCCCCGCGATGGAGACGACCCGGGGCCGGTTGTTGTCCTGGCTGTTGGAAGCCATAAGATAGCGCACATTTTTGGCGTGGGCGTCGTAGTCGATCTGCCCATTGCGATAGGGGACTACCGGAATGGCGGTTACGCCTTCCAGGGCAGCCAACACAGCATCTGTGCTCAATTGAGGGCGGATGGCAAGTGTCATTGGGTTCTCCTTCACTGGTGTCAAATTTTGCTTTCAAAAATAGGCGTCAGCCCATACACGCGCGGGCACGCAATCGCTTTCCACGCTTCGCGCATCACTTTTCACGCATCAGCCCCCATATTCTACCACGCCCACCCGATTCTTCTCTACCCACTCCCAGTTGATTTGCACACCCAGCCCCGGTCCCTGGGGAATGGGCACGTGGCCCTGGCTGTCAATGGAAGTCAGGCTGTCCTCATAATCCAGGAAAAGATTCGGTTCGTGGCTGGCCGGCGCTTTGGGATGGAGCAGCCCCATCTCGTAGTAGTTGGTGTTGCGGATGGCGGCCATACACTGGCGTTGGGCCGGGCCGGGGCCGTGAAATTCGATGTCCACACCCAGCCCTTCGCAGGCGTGGGCAATTTTTATCACACCGGTGATGCCGTCGTAGCCCACATCCCCCCGCACAAAATCCGTGGCACCGTTGACCACAAAGTCCATATGCGGCTCCAACGAGCGAATGTGCTCGGTCTGGAGCAGGGGCGTTCGGATCAGCTCTTTCAGCTTGCGGTGGGCAAACTGGGAAGTTCCCCCGTCGCGGAAGGCGTCCTCGTACCAGAAGAAGCGCTCTTCGTCGCAGGCCCAGCCCACTTTCAGCGCGTCGCCAAAGGTGTGATATTCGCAGGCCGGGTCCAGCATCAGGTCCATCTTGCCGCCCACCCGTTGCCCCACCGCGTGGACATTGGCGATCTCCTGGCGGATGGGTGCGCGGCCCCAGCCGTGGATTTTGAAGGCCGGGTAGCCCAGTTCCAGACACTGCTCGGCAAAGTCGGCGAAGGCTTCGGGCGTGGAGAGACCGCCGGGCTGGTGATCGCCGTGATAGGTGCTGGCATAGCAGGGCACGCTCTCTTTGTAGCCACCCAGCAGCTTATAGATGGGTGTATCGTAGAGCTTGCCGGCAATGTCCCACAGCGCGATGTCCACCGGGGCCAGACCGATGCGGGCAACCTGGCGCAGCGCCCGGTTCACCTCCGTATAAATGCGCTCCCGTTCCAGCGCGCTCTTGCCGATGAGAAAAGGGGCAAAACGGGCCAGGGAGGCGTAGTCGAGCGCGCTGCCCCCGGCATATTCGCCCACAATTCCCTGATCCGTAAAGACTTTCAGAATGTAGCCACCTATGGGCACGCGGCCGCCCGGCTCATAGACCAGATTGAAGCCGTTGTAGTCGTGGCCCATATCCTTCAGGCTGGACTTCCACTGATGTACCTCAAATTTTGTGATAATTGGATCAGCCATTGGGGGTCTCCTGTGGGGTGGTGGTTTAGAAACAAGGCCATCAGTATAGCAGGAACGAAAGAGCGATGCGAACGCCAAAATTGGCTGGCAGATTTTTATTCCACAGATGACACAGATATTCACAGATTGAATCTGTGTTCATCCGCGTTTATCCGCGTGAATCCGTGGCTCTCTTTCAAGTCACGGCAAATAGAGCACCAACCGCTGCGTCGCCACTGTCTTCTCCCCCATCCGCCATTCCAGCACGCCCGCGCTGGCCCCGGACGACCAAAGCCCAGCCGGGGGCAGTTGCAAGCGGCGATAGAGGGACAACTGTTGACGCTCCCAGATGGGCAGAAAGAGCGCCGGTGTCTCGCTCTCGGCCTGGATAAACCAGCGCTTCTGGTCGATGTCAAAGACCCGATCCAGTGCCGTCAGTCTTTTTCCGCTGCCCAGATTGGCCCAAGCGAAACTGTTGTCGGCCGCGGCCACAAGGGTGCGGGCGTCGAAATAACGGTCCTGGCTGCCCAGAATGACCGCGAAAAGCTGGTGTCCGTTGCGATCGATGCCCGCGACCAAATTTTGACCGGCGGCGGTTGTTGTGCCGGTTTTCACCCCGTTGGCGCCGGGATAGGTTCCCAGCAACTGATTGGTGGAGACCAGCGCGTGGCCTGCGACAGTCGTGGACTGGGTTCCCACAATCTGGCGAAAGAGGGGGAATCCCCAGAGCAGCCGGGTCAGGGTAAGCAGGTCCTGGGCGCTGGTGATCTGGCCCGGCTCGTCAAAGCCGTGGGGATTGAGAAAATTGGTCTGGGTCAATCCCAATTCCTGGGCGCGCAGGTTCATACGCTGGACAAAAAGATGCACCTGACCGGAATGATGGCGGGCCAGAGCCATGGCCGCATCGTTGCCGCTGGGGATAAGCAGACCCCACAACAATTCTTCGACGGTGAGCAGTTCTCCCCGTGCCAGCCCCATTGTGGCCTCGCCCACCAGGTCCTCCCGCTCCACCACCACCCGCTGATCCAGCCCACCCTTTTCCAGAATCAGCAGCGCGGTCATCAATTTGGCCAGGCTGGCCGGCGCGCGGTCTGTCTCCGCGGCGGATTGGATCAGCACTCGATCTGCGTCCACGTCGTAGACCAGCACGGCCTGGGCTGTAATCGAATTGGGGGGACGGCCTGCCTGTTCCATCTGGCGCAATTGGCCGACGGTCAGCCGCTGGGGGGTGGGGCCGTCGCTGTCTACGAGGGTGGGCGGGCCAAAGCCGCAGAGGAAAAGGGCGGCCAGGGCCAACGCGATCACCAAAAATCGGCGATACAGCCGCCTATGGGTGGACAATTTGGATGGCCTTGGGCTGGGGTGAGGGTGCAGATTCACAGGCGTATGCGCTGGTGGCGGGCAGGCGGGCGGGCGGTATCTGTTGCGGGTAATAGGAATCCTTTCAGTCTGTGTCAGTTCGTCTTCCTATTTCTCACATTTCAGCGACCGCAGGTGTCCGAACAGGCGTAGACTGTTGTTCTCTTTTTTCTACAATATAGGCCACGTGTTCCGGCCAGTCGTGCAGAACGTTTGGATCGATGTCCAGATCACCCGGCCATACAATTGTGCCGATCTCTTCGTCAAGTCTAGCCTCTCGAAACAGATTGATATCCCGGAGCGTTCCCCACACGGGACCGGAAAGAATGGGCGCGAAATCAATAATTCGTTCTGTGTTATCGTCGAATTTGAGCCAAAGCGTATATTCGCCTTTCCAGGTGAAGGCGACCACATCGAACAATTCTGCGGCATACCCTATTGTTTGTAGCATTGCGGTTCTCCTTATTGCAAAGCGGCAATCCAAAGCACAGATTTGTCCTCACGCAACCGGCGCCAATTGTCCAGAAGTTCATCCCGATGCAGTTCAGCCCAGGCCAAAGCCAAGCGTTCCTGACGTCGGGGCAAAGCGCCAGCCAGAATGACCGGAGGATCGATGGCGATGCTGGCCTTGAATTCGCTATACCGCGCATGAAAATAGGGACGTTCGTGTTTCCCCTGCTCTTGATACATTGTCACAACAATCCCGAAAAAGCGTGAAATGACAGGCATTGTTTACGGCCCGAATTGCTCAAAGTGGCAATGAAGGAATTCTAGCGCAGACTGGGGCAAAGGTAAAGTACGAGTACTCAGTGGGCCAAATGTGACCGAGTCGGCAATTCACAGTATACTTTCTGGGCGTAGAAGTTCGACTTTTCTAAAAAGTCGAACTTCTTAATAACCGAAAACTTTGTTTCCAGTGTAATAAATACCAATTTTGCCTGCAAAGGATTCACATTATTATGACCGACCCAACATTTACCCCCGCCCGCGATATTGCCGCCCTGGCCCAGGAACGCATTCTGATCCTGGACGGCGCGATGGGCACGATGATTCAGGAGCACCGGCTGGACGAGGCCGACTACCGGGGCGAGCGCTTCGCTGACTGGCCCACCAGCCTGAAGGGGGACAACGACCTGCTTTCCCTGACCCAGCCGGAGATTATCGGCCAGATTCACCGCCAATATCTGGACGCGGGCGCGGATATTATCGAGACCAACACTTTCAACGCCACCCGCATCTCTCAGGCCGACTATCGAATGGAAGAGATGGCCTACGAAATCAATCTGGCCTCGGCACGGCTTGCCCGGCAGGCCGCGGACGAAGTGAGCGCGGCCACGCCCCACAAACCCCGCTTTGTGGCCGGCGCGCTGGGACCCACCAACCGCACGGCCTCCCTCTCGCCGGATGTAAACGATCCGGGCAAGCGCAATGTCACCTTCGACGAACTGGTGGCCGCATACAAAGAGCAGGCCGCGGGGCTGATGGACGGCGGGGTGGACCTGCTGCTCATCGAGACGATCTTCGACACCCTCAACGCCAAAGCCGCCTTTTTCGCGGTGGACGCGCTCTTTCAGGAGCGGGGCCAGCGGCTGCCTGTGATGATCTCCGGCACAATCACCGACGCCAGCGGGCGCACACTCTCCGGCCAGACCACCGAGGCTTTCTGGAATTCGGTTTCCCACGCCCGGCCCTTCAGCGTCGGTCTCAACTGTGCGCTGGGCGCGGCGGAGATGCGTCCCTATCTGGAGAGCCTCTCCCAGCACGCGGACACACTGGTCAGCGCCTATCCCAACGCGGGGCTGCCCAACGAATTTGGCGAATATGACCAGACCCCGGACGAGATCGCGGCCCACCTGCGGGAGTTCGGCGAGAGCGGCTTTCTCAATATCGTGGGCGGCTGCTGCGGAACCACACCGGATCACATCCGGGCCATTGCCCAGGCAGTGGAGAAGCTCCAGCCCCGGCCCGTCCCGGCCATCGAGCGTTACACTCGTTTCAGCGGTCTGGAACCTCTGGAGATCACCCCTGTCACCAACTTCGTCAACATCGGCGAGCGCACAAACCTGACCGGTTCGGCCCGTTTCCGCAAGCTGATCCTGGCCGGGGACTACGAGGCTGGGGTGCGGGTGGCCGCACAGCAGGTGGAAAGTGGCGCGCAGTTGCTGGATGTCAACTTTGACGACGGAATGCTGGACGGGGAAGCCTGCATGACCCGCTTCCTCAATCTGATCGCGGTGGAGCCGGACATCGCCAGAGTGCCGGTGGTCATCGACTCGTCCAAATGGAGTGTGATCGAGGCCGGGCTGAAATGTGTCCAGGGCAAGGCGGTGGTCAATTCCATCAGCCTGAAGGAGGGCGAGGAGCAATTTCGGGAGCACGCCCGGCTGGTGCGGCGCTATGGCGCGGCAGTGATTGTGATGGCCTTTGACGAGCAGGGCCAGGCCGATACGGTCGAACGCAAAGTGGAAATCTGCACCCGTGCCTACCGCATCCTCACCGAAGAAGTGGGCTTTCCGCCGGAAGATATTATCTTCGACGCCAATATTCTGACAGTGGGCACAGGCATCGAGGAGCACAACAACTACGCGGTCAACTTTATCGAGGCCGTGCGTATCATCAAAGCCACCCTGCCCGGCTGCAAAACCAGCGGCGGTGTCAGCAATCTCTCTTTCGCTTTCCGGGGCAACAATACCGTGCGAGAGGCCATGCACGGCGCTTTTCTCTACCACGCCATCCAGGCCGGGCTGGATATGGCGATTGTCAACGCGGGCGCGCTGCCCGTCTACGCCGACATCCCCACCGGCCTGCTGACACTGGTGGAGGATGTGATCTTCAACCGCCGGGCCGACGCCACCGAGCGACTGGTGGATTTTGCCGAGCAGATCAAAGCCGCGGGCGGGGACAAAGTGGTGTCCAAGGCCGAGGAGGCTGCCTGGCGGCAGTTCCCGGTGAAGGAACGGCTGATCCATTCTCTGGTCAAAGGGCTGACCGACTACATCGAGGCCGACACCGAGGAGATGCGCCAGCTTCTGCCCGAACCGATTCATGTTATCGAAGGGCCGCTGATGGACGGGATGAATGTGGTGGGCGATCTCTTTGGGGGTGGCAAAATGTTCCTGCCCCAGGTGGTCAAGAGCGCCCGGGTGATGAAGAAGGCAGTCGCCTATTTGCAGCCCTTCATCGAGGCGGCCAAACTGGTCAGCGGCAACAACCAGCCCGCGGGCAAAATTGTGATGGCGACGGTCAAGGGGGATGTCCACGACATCGGCAAGAATATCGTGGGCGTGGTCCTGGGCTGCAACAACTACGAAATCGTCGATCTGGGGGTGATGGTTCCCGCGGCGAAGATTTTGGAGACCGCGCGGCGGGAGAACGCGGACATCATCGGCCTTAGCGGGCTGATCACCCCCTCGCTGGACGAGATGGTCCACGTGGCCAAAGAGATGGAGCGCCAGGGCTTTGTGCGCCCCCTGCTCATCGGCGGGGCCACCACCTCCCGCATCCACACCGCGGTGAAGATCGACCCGGTCTACAGCGGCCCGGTGATCCACGTCAACGACGCCAGCCGCAGCGTGGGCGTGGTGGAGAAACTGCTCAACCGCAACAACCAGGAACAGTTTATGGACGACGTGAAGGCCGAGTACGCCAGCCTGCGCGAACATCACAAGACCAACCAGAACCGCAAACCTGTGTTGACCCTGGCCACGGCCCGTGCCCGCCGCTTCACCAGCCAGTGGGATCAAGTGGATATTGTGCGCCCGGCCCAACTGGGTGTACAGGTCTTCGACAATATCGACCTAGCCCGGCTGGCCGAGCGTATGGACTGGACGCCCTTCTTTCACGCCTGGGAGATGCGGGGGGTCTATCCGGCCATTCTCAACGACCCGTTGAAAGGGACCGAAGCCCGCAAGCTCTTCAACGACGCGAAGGCCATGCTGGCCGATATTATCGCCACCGGCAAGCTGACTGCCCGCGCGGTCATTGGCCTCTTCCCGGCCAACAGCGTGGGCGACGACGTGCAGCTCTTTACCGACGACAGCCGTAGGGACGTATTGGCGACCCTGCACATGCTGCGCAGCCAGACCGACCGGGGCGAAAGTCGGCCCTGCCTGAGTTTGGCCGATTTTGTGGCCCCGGCAGAGAGCGGCGTGGGTGATTATATGGGGCTATTCGCGGTCACCGCGGGCATCGGCGTGGACGCGCTGGTGGCGAAATACGAGGCCGATCACGACGACTACCAGGCGATTATGGTCAAAGCCCTGGCCGACCGCCTGGCCGAGGCCCTGGCCGAAGTTATGCACGAGGATGTGCGCAAGATACATTGGGGCTACGCGGCCGACGAAGATTTAGACAACGAGGCACTGATCAAAGAGAAGTATCGGGGCATCCGTCCCGCGCCGGGCTATCCCTCCTGCCCGGAGCACACGGAGAAGGGCACGCTCTGGAAAGTGCTTGGCCCGGACAGCGCCATCGACCTGCACCTGACCGAGAGCTTCGCCATGACCCCCACCGCGGCGGTCAGTGGTTTCTACTTTGCCCACCCCCAGAGCAGCTACTTCACCGTAGGCAAAATCGGGCGGGATCAGGTGGTTGACTACGCTGAGCGCAAGGGAATGAGTGTGGCCGAAGTCGAGCGCTGGCTGGGGTCGAATCTGGAATATGACGCGTAAGGAGGGACGGAAAATAGAACGCGGATGACGCGGAAAGGACGGATAAACGCGGATTCTACGAATAGAAAACAGAGGGCCGGTTCGCTGTTTGCGCGACCGGCCCTCTGTTTATTTGGCATCGGCATTCTTAGCGCAGATGGGGGGAGGGTAAAGGGGTGTTGAGGATGTTCCGATAAACTTTGAGCGCTGAATGGGGTTGAAGGCTGGTTATAGCAAGCCCGTCGAAATAGGACGCATCTCCCGTCCTGACTTCAGGGCTTTTCAAAAGTCGCGTGATTGGGCAGAACCGTACAATCTGAGCGCAGCGGCCAGGACGTCGGATGCGATACCCACACCTGTGAGATGCACTTACAAGATCAGGTCTGCCGCTCGATTGTAGGTGATTTGAGCGTTCATAACGGACTTTTGAAAAGCCCTGAGGTTTCGCAGACCAGATTCCGGGAATCGGCCACAAAATCACTCGAATGCCCCTGTACGTCTGGCCGATTCCCGGAATCAAACCCCCTGTCCTACCCCCCAACCAACACCTTCAACACCCCCCGCCGCGCCGCGTGGGCCAGGCCGGCCACGCCGTTGTCCAACGGATAGCGGGCGTGGATGAGCGGCTCTACTGCTACTGCGCCTGTGGCCAGCAGGCGGATGGCGGGCGGGAAGGGTCCGCAGCGGCTGCCGACGAGGGTAATTTCGTCCACCACCAGCGAACTGATGTCGAAGGCGGGCAGGTCGGCGGCGAAGGTGCTTTTCAGGGCGAGGACACCGCCGGGCCGCACCAGCTGTCGGGCCAGGGCGAAGCCATCGGGAGAGCCGGTGACTTCCACCACCACATCCGCGGGATGGGCCATCAATTGGGCCAGTGCCGCGGGGTCATCCGTGCGCGCTGTTGGTATATTGCGTGTAGTCAAAATATCCAATTTGGCCGGTGTACGCCCCAGCGCGGTCAGGTCACAGCCCGTGCGCGCCAAGACCTGGGCCACCAGCAGCCCCATCCGTCCATCCCCCAGCACATAGACCCGGTCGTCCGGGCGGATGTGGCACTGTTCCAGCAGTTGCAGAGCCGCGGCCAGAGGCTCCACAAAAACAGCGTGCTCGTCGGGCAGGCTGTCGGGCAGGGGGTGCAGGTTGGCGACGGGCAAGGTGAGGAAGTCGGCAAAGGCCCCGTCCCGGCGGAGGATGCCCAGGGATTCCCGACGGCGGCAGTGCTTGCCCAGCCCCCGACGGCAGAGGTCGCAGTCGCCACAGCCGATATTGAGTTCTCCCGCCACCCGCTGCCCCACCCACTCTTCGTGGCCGGATGCTTCCACCACCTCCCCCACAAATTCGTGGCCCAACACACCGCGGTAGCCCTGCTTGTAGCCCGCCAACAGTTGCAGGTCTGTGGCGCAGATGCCCGCCAGCCGCACCCGGATCAGCGCTTCGTCCGCTGCGGGACGGGGCGCTGGGTAGTTTGCGTCCAGAACAGGCCCGCTGTCGGTGAGTCGCAGTGCATGCATGGATTTTGCCCCCAATCAAAAACAGCGGAGCCAAGCGGCTCCGCTGTAGATGGCTTGTTGTCTAGGCGTGGACTATTTGCCCACTGGTGTTTGTTTGGGATTCTGGCTTGCCAAAGAGCGAACGTTCTTCCCAGGCCGCCACAACCGGCGCGGCATTGAAAATGGAGCTATAGGTTCCTGATATCAGCCCCACCAGCAGTGTGGACATAAAGACGCGCAATGTGGCTCCGCCAAAAATAATCAGGGCCACCAAAATGAGCATCGCCGTCACCTGGGTGGCGATGGAGCGCTGCATGGTTTCGATCAGGCTGCGGTTGGTGACAGTGGAGTAGGATTCGCTGCGGAACCGGCGCAGGTTTTCCCGAATGCGGTCAAAGATGACGATTGTGTCGTTGACCGAAAAACCGATCACTGTGAGGGCCGCGGTCAAGAAGAGGGCGTCGATCTCCCAGCCCGCCACCAGATTCATAATCGCCAGGAAGGAGATGGTAACAAAAACATCGTGGATCAAGGCGAGGATGGCGGCTGTGCCAAAGCGGAAGGGATGGGGCACTTCGCGGAAGGCAAACGCGATATAAACCAGAATCAGGGCGGACGCGGCAATGACGGCCAGAAGCGCGGCCCGGCTGACTTCGGCTCCAATGGTGGGGCCGATGCTGCGGTAGGAGCGTTCGTCGAATGTGCCAAAACGTTCGCTGACCGCGGTGGTAATGGAGTCCTTCTGGTCCGGATCAATGGACTTCAGCTTCAACTGAATGGTGCGCTGGTCTTCGTCCACGGAAAAGGCGGTGGTGTCGGGGAAGCCCGCGTCCACAAAAATCTGGCGCAGGTCCGTGGGTGCGACCACCTGATCAAAACGCATCTCCCATTGGGTTCCACCGGTGTAATCGATGGCCAGGGGCAGGGGTGTACCCACAGTGGCCATGTGCCAGATCATAAACAGAATTCCTGGCAGAATGGCAACCAGTGAAATTCCAAACCAGAGTTTACGTCGTTCGACAAGATTCATATCCAGAAGTCCTCGTTAGTTCACCTGGCAGCCCAGAAGTTCGACATTTTGGAGCAGTCTGACCCCTGAAAACCTTTGAGTAGTTTTAGTATCCGATCAGGCCGCGGTTGTCCAGCAGCTTTTGCCCTTGGGTAGAGAGAAACGCGCGCATAAAGGTTCGCGTGGCAAACACAGCCGTGAACATAGAGAGCAGCACACCGATAGCCAGGGTAATGGCAAAGCCTTTGACAATACTGGCCCCGAAATTGTTGCCAAACCAGTAGAGCACGGCGCAACTGATCAGCGTGGAGAGATTGCCATCCCGGATAGCAGGCCAGGCCCGACTGAAGCCCGTTTCCACGGCCAGGCGCACGGAGCGGCCCGCGCGCAGTTCCTCTTTCATCCGCTCAAAGATAAGAATATTGGCGTCCACGGCCATGCCGATGGAGAGGAGGAAACCGGCGATACCGGGCAAGGTAAGAGTGACGGGCAGCAGTTTGAAGATGGCAATGTTGAAGGCCACATACGCGGTGAGGGCCACATCTGCCAGCAGACCGGGCAGGCGATAGAGCACCAGCATAAAGAGCAGCACCATTGCCATGCCAATTGTGCCCGCGGTCACGCTGGCATCCACCGAATCCTGGCCCAGGCTGGCTCCGATTGTGCGCACATCCACCACTGCCAGGGGCACGGGCAGCGCGCCATAGCGCATCTGAATCGCCAGGCTGTCGGCTTCTTCCCGGCTGAACTGGCCGGAAATCACGCCGCTGTCGCTGATGGCAGCGTTGATGACGGGAGCCGAAAGCACCCGGCCATCCAGCACAATCACCAAAGGCTGGCCAATGTGGTTGCGGGTATATTCAAAGAACTGATTGCTCCCTGCCCCGGTCAAGCTGAACTGAATCTGCCACTGGTTGAACTCATCCTGAGAGGCAATCGCGTTCTGCAAAATGTCGCCGGTCATCACTGTTTCAAAGACCCGATCCGGATAGGGCGCGGACGCGACGGCAGCCGGATCGGTCGCCATGGCCCGGCTTACGGCATCGGGTCGATTGGTGGTGTTGATGATCATTCCACCCGACATCTGCTCGCCGGCCGGTTCGATGAACTCCAACTGGCCTGTGGAGCGGATGGTGTTGATGGCCTGATCCGGGTTGCTGACGCCGGGAAGCTCGACAATAATGCGGTTCTCGCCCTGCAATTGGACATTCGGCTCGGAGACACCCAGCCCATTGACGCGTTGCTCGACAATTACCTTTGCCGTACTCATTGCGTCACTGTCAACTTTCTGGCCTTCGGGCAGGTCAGCTTCCAGCAGAACCTGCGTTCCGCCTTTCAGGTCCAGCCCCAGCGTCATATCCCGCAGGTCCCGCTGGGTGTTTTCACCTGGGGCCAGGGCTTCTTCCAGCCAGAGGGGGTGGTCGATGGGCAGCGCCACAAAGAGCGCCGCCGCAAACAACAGAAGAATCCCAATCAGGGCTACTGTATTGTTACTGTTTTGCATACCAATCCTTGTCTCCGGGATAATTGCGCTGATCGTCCACCGGCTGAACAATCCGTCAGTCTGGCTGCCACCCAATCGAGGGCGTGTGCGCAAACTGTTTGTGAGTGGGGTGAAATGGCGGCGATTCACAGCTTCGTCCAAACCTGCCCATTATAGACCAGCCTGATCCCCGTGTCAAAATTGGTCAGACATTTCAACTCATGCCGGTTGCCGGTTTGGAGAGGCAAGGGTATACTTCCTGATACAATCTGCAATCTCCCAAATTTGCGACGCGCCCATCCTCAGGGGAAATGCTATGCCTGCCCAGCCAAACGTTCTTGTAATTATGACTGATCAGCAGAAAGCCACGGCCAGCCATCTGTGGGGCAATGCTTTTTGCCAGACACCCAATCTGGCCCGATTGGCCGCGCAGGGCGTGCTCTACGAACACGCCATCACCCCCCATCCCCTCTGCATGCCCGCCAGAGTCGCTTTTTGGACCAGCCGCTATGCCCACAGCACTGGCAGCCGGCGCAACGAGACGCCGATGAAACCTGATGCCCTCCACGCCTTTAAGCTCTGGAAAGCCGCGGGCTATTGCTGCGGGCTGATCGGCAAGAACCACTGCTTCACCGAGCAGGCCGATCTGGACCTCTTTGATATCTGGTGCGAAATCGGCCACGGCGGACTGCCTGCCGATCCCACCACCAAAGGAATGGCGTGGTTTCGTCCCCTCGACGGTATCCACGCGGCCCACGAACTGCGCCGGACGCTGACGCCCCAGAATCCTCGCTTCGGCTACGCGGTTTCGGATCACCTGCCGCTGGAAGATCACAGCACAGGGCTGGTGGCCGGGCAGACCGTGCGCTTTTTGGAGGCACAGGAGAAAGCGTCGGACGAACAGCCCTTTGCCCTGTGGGTCTCCTTCCCCGATCCCCACGAGCCGTGGGTCTGCCCGCGCAGCTATTTCGAGGAGATGGAAGATCAGGTCCAGCTTCCGCCCTGGCGTCCCGGCGAATTTGACGATGACACCGCCCCGGAACGCAACCGGGCACTCTATGAAATGTTGGGCGTGCGCAACGAGGAGATCGACGAGCTGCGCGGGCTGCTGGCTGTCTATTATGGAATGGTGCGCTTTCTGGACGACGCTGTGGGCCAGATATTGGACGCGCTGGAACGCACTGGGCTGCGTGAAAATACAATCGTCGTCTTCTGCTCGGATCACGGCGATTTTATGGGCGAGCACCGGATGCAGTGCAAAGGGGGCGTCTTCTACGACGCGCTGGTGCGGGTTCCGCTGATCGTTTCCTGGCCCGGCTCCATTCCCCAGGGCGTGCGGGACGATTCTCTGGTCAATCTGATCGACATTGTGCCCACCTGCCTCCAGTGGCAGGGGATAGATGTGCCCCGTTCCATGCAGGGCGCGGGCCTGCCCACCGCGACCGACACCGCCCCCCGGGACGCCGCCTTCTCCGAGTACGGCACGGGTGGCCCCCTCTTCCATCTTTCTGATCTGGTCCGGTTGCCTGAACCCCACGGGCGGCGCACGCTGCTCGATACGCTGCGCTGGCGGGAGGCCGAAGGACGGCGTAAAATGGTGCGCACCCGCCAGTGGAAATATGTCCACGACCCAATGGGGGACAAGGATGAACTCTATGATTTGGCGAACGATCCCTGGGAGCTGACGAATGTGGCGGACGATCCCGCCAACGAATCTGTGCTGGCCGATCTGCGTTTGCGTCTGGCCGATTGGAGCATCAACACCGAGGACAGCCCGCCCGTTCCCCTGCCAGAGAAGCGTTACTACCATCTCGCCTGATTCCGATTCTATCTGAATCCTATGCGTGTGGTGATGGGCCTCATAGCTCGCTGGGAATACAACTGTTTGGTTTCTCTTCACAGAACCATCTACAATATCTGCTACAACAGACCGGAGTACCAACAATTTATCATCAACCTAATACATCGAAAAACAAGGGAATCAACTGGTGTTAAAAGCAGGCATTTTTTTAGATGTGGAAAATCTCAGTAGAAACGGTGGCTGGGGAATTCGTTATGAAATAATCAAAGAATTGGTAGCTGCCCAGGGCGATATGGTCGTATTGCGCGCCAATGCCTATCTGGCCGTGGATGTGGAGCGGGAAGGCGATGACCCGGCCTATCGCCAACGCCAGTCCGACTACCGGGCCGCGATCCGGCGCACAGGCTTTCATCTGATCCACAAGGAGGTGCGCCGCTACCGGGACTCGGAAGGTGAACTGGTGTTGAAGGCCAACGCCGATCTGGACCTGGCCGTAGACGCTCTGCTCCAGTCGGACAATCTGGACTACATTCTTCTGGGCAGCGGCGATGGGGACTTCTTGCGTCTGGTGCGTGCCCTGCAAAACCGGGGGAAGCGGGTGGACCTGCTCTCCTTTGCCAACACCAGCAGCGATCTGGTGCGCGAAGTGGACAACTATTTCAACGGTTTTTTGATTCCCGGCATTGTGCCGCCGGACAGCGGGCGCGAAGGCCGGATGCGGGGGGTGATGCACGCGGTCCACGAGGATCGGGGCTTTGGCTTTCTCACTGTGCGCACGGGCCTGGGGCCGGATGATGTGCGTTATGATGTGTTCTGCCACATCACCGATTTCTCCCGCAGCGGACAGCCTATGGACAATGCCTCCTTTGCGTATCTGCGCAACCGGCGCGCTGTCATCGAATTTGATATGGCCCCCACCGAAGACGGGCGCGTAAAGGCTATCAATGCCCGGGAGTTCCGCTGGTCAGGACGCGCCGAGGGCGGCCCACCCAATGGAGAGAAGGAATGATTGACATTCAGAACGAGCGATTGGCGGGGCAGATACATTTTCTGCTGGAGATCGACGGACTGAAGCAGGTGCTGCGCCGCTCGCTGATCTTTGGCTCGTCCCGACGGGAGAACTCTGCCGAGCACTCCTGGCACTTGGCGATGATGGCGCTGATTCTCCACGAACACGCCAACGAGCCGGTGGATCTGCTCCGCGCCCTGAAAATTCTGCTCATTCACGACATTGTGGAACTGGACGCGGGCGACACTTTTGCCTACGACTTCAATGGAAATGCCAGCAAAGCCGAACGGGAGCAGGCTGCCGCAGACCGCATCTTTGGCCTGTTGCCTGAAGATCAGGCGGGCGAGCTGCGTGGCCTGTGGGAGGAATTTGAGGCAATGGAGAGCGCGGACTCCCGTTTTGCCAACGCGGTGGATCGGCTGATGCCCATGTTCCACAATCTGGCCGACGGCAGCACAACCTGGCAACAGGCCGGTGTCGTGCCGGAATTTGTCGCCAAACGGGCCGTGGCCATCGGCAACGGCTCCCTCCCTCTGGCGGAGATCGCCCAGGCGATCCTGGCACGGGCAAAGGCAGAGGAGATGTTCAATGGGCGGGGATGAGTCCCGTGCAGGAGGTTATTTGTGAAAGGGCGAGCAGGTCTGCGCCGGCTGCAAAGCCATCCCAACCTGACTTTTTGGCTGCTCTTTGGCCTGCTCAACTGCCTGCTCTTTCTGCCTGGCGTGCTGACGCGCCAGAGTGATTTCGGCTTCTGGGCTGCTCTATCCGCGGCCTGGCCCAGCCCCAGCCGGCTTTGGCTGACGCTGGCCATTTGGCGTCCTGTCCCCGACCTGGCCCGGCTCTATCTGGAATGGCTGTTGCTGGTCGTCTGTTTTGTGGCAGTGCGCCCCCTGCGCGGTCCTCTGCCCCGGCTGCTGCTCTGGGCGGGCTATCTCTTCGCCCTGCTCTATGCCGTCTACGAAGCGGGGATGCGCGCCCTCTATCAGATGGAGCCGGTCTTTTACAGCCAATATCGTATGTTGACCGAAGGGCTGGTCTTTTTGGTCGGCAATGTGAGCTTGCCTCTCTACGAGTACGCGGCTGCGCTGCTGGGGGGCAGTCTGCTGTTGGCCCTGCTCTATGCCGCTATCCGTGGCCTGACCAGCGAATCCATCGCCGGTGGGATCAGCCCTCTCTCGCGGGGGGTTCTGGCTTTGCTCGTCGTCCTGGGATTGGGCCAGGCCCTGCGCTATCAGCACTTTCTGGCCCAGCCCGAAATGGTGGTGAACAGTCTGGCTTTTAAATTGCAGGCCAATGTGGATGCATCCCGACAGGCCGCCGAGACCGTGCGCTCCTTCGACGATCGCTACGTGCGCCGGGCCTATGACTATCCGGGACAGACTCTGGTGACAAGGCCGAATGTCTACCTGATCTTTGTGGAGTCCTATGGCAGCGTTCTTTACAAGCGGCCGGACTATTTGCAGGCATATACTGCACTGGCGGACGAACTGGAACAGACCCTGGCCGACGCGGGCTGGCACGCGGCCAGCGCGCTCAGCCAGTCCCCCACCTGGGGCGGCGGGTCGTGGATGGCCTATACCAGCGCGATTTTTGGCCTGGAGATAGATTCAGACCCCGAATACGAAATGCTGATGGAGCGCTATCAGGCCGATACATTTCCCGATCTGGGCCGCTTTCTGCGTGGGCAAGGCTACCGCTATTACGGGCTTTCGTCCATTGCCCAGGAACTCTCGGATGCCAAGTGGGATCGCTATCTCAACTTCTACGGCGCGGATCGCTGGTTGCGCTATCGTGACCTGAACTATATCGGGCCAAAGTATGGGTGGGGTTCGTCCCCGCCGGATCAATTTGCGCTCAATCAGGCACGGGCCGAGATTCTGGCTGAGAGCGAACAGCCCTATCTGCTCTTTACCATCACCCAGAACAGCCACTATCCCTGGGTGCCTTTGCCCTCTCTGCAGGACGATTGGACAAAGCTGAATGTGGCGGGCGAAGACCCGGCCCCCATCGATGCCGAGGGCATTTCGCACCAGACCCGACGCCAGAACTATTTCGACGCGGTGGCCTACGATCTGCGCACACTGACCGATTTTATTTTGAGCGAAGAGGACCCCCGCGCACTCTTTGTGCTGGTGGGCGATCACCAGCCGCCCCGGGTCTCCCGCAAGGAGGACGGCTGGGAGACGCCCATCCACATCATCAGCCGGGATGAGGGACTGCTGGACAGTCTGCTGCCCTTTGGTTTTGTGGGCGGGCTGAGCGTGACAAACCTGGAACCGTCCCTCCACCACGCGGGGATTCACTCGCTGCTGGTCCGGCTCCTGCTGGACAACTACGGAGATCACTCACTGGCCTTGCCGGCGTTCTTGCCGGAGGGCGTACCCTTTTTGGGCGTATTGGCGACCCAATCGGAGAATGGAGAACAAACGCCGTGAACCGCTTCTTTCTGCTCGTGACCGCGCTGCTTCTGCTGGCCGCGTGCAGCCAGGCCACCCCGGCCCCGGCTGAACCGACTGGGACCACCGCTGCAGCGGCCCCTGCCCCTGTGCCCGCTGCAGCGGAAGGCTTCCGCACCTTTGCCGTTGTCTCCGAAGAGTCAACGGCATCCTATCTGGTGAACGAAGAATTTTTTGCCGACGCCCTGCGCAAATACAATATTGCCGTGGGCAAAGGTGTGACGATTGGCAGCACTCAGACAGTCCAGGGCTTTCTTCAGTTGGACCTGGCGGGTGAACAGCCGTTGGGCGAAAATCGCTTTGTAGTGGACCTGACTGGACTCACCAGCGATCAGTCCCTGCGCGATGGCTGGCTGCGGGACAACGCCCTGGAATCCAACCAATTTCCCGAAGCGGTCTTTGTCGCCTCTTCCATCGCCGGCGCGCCGGAAAACTATACAGAAGGCGACGAGGCCACCTTTCAACTGGTGGGCGAGCTGACTGTGCGCTCCATCAGCCTGCCCGTCACCTTCGACGTGACAGCCACCCTCAGCCGCGATACCATCCGCGGCGTGGCCGAAGCCAACGTGAAAATGAGCGATTTTGGCGTCACACCGCCCAATTTTGCCAATACGCTGGTGGTGACCGATCTGTTTACGATTCGTATGGAACTGACGGCAAAGGAGCAAAAATAGGTGGATGAATTGACGATTTTGTGCATCGGAAGTTTTTTCAAAGGCAACGCATTTCTACGCGAGTGCAAACGCCAGGGCTGCCGGGTGATTCTGATTACGATTGAGAAGCTGCGCAACGCGGCCTGGGCGCGGGAGAGCATCGACGAGATATTCTATATGCCCGAAATTGTCCTGCCCGATGTGACCAATGCCGTCAGCTTTTTGGCGCGGGATCGGCGCATCGACCGCATTGTCCCTTTGGACGATTTCGATGTGGAGACAGCCGCGGCCCTGCGCGAACATCTGCGCACGCCGGGAATGGGCGACACTACCGCCCGCTATTTCCGGGACAAACTCGCCATGCGTGTCCAGGCCAGAGACGCCCAAATCCCTGTGCCACCCTTTGTCCACGTCCTCAACTACGACAGGCTGCGCAGCTTTATGGCCGACGTGCCCCCGCCCTGGATGTTCAAACCCCGCTCCCAGGCGGGGTCCATTGGGCTGAAAAAGGTGGAAAACAGCGAGGAACTCTGGCGCAGCCTGGACGACCTGGGCGATCTCCAGTCCCACTACCTGCTGGAACAATACTTGCCCGGCCCGGTCTATCACGTGGATTCTATTGTCTCTGAGAAGGAAGTTGTCTTTAATATTGCCCACCGCTATGGCCGACCCCCGATGGATGTCTTCCACACCGGCGGCATCTTCACCACCCATACCCTGGACTACAACGACAGCGAAACCCAGGCGCTCTTTGCCCTCAACCGCCAGGTGCTCGGCAGCCTGGGAATGGTGCGGGGCGCCACCCACGCCGAGTTTATCCGCTCCAATCGGGACGGGCAGTTCTATTTTCTGGAGACCGCGGCTCGGGTGGGTGGGGCCAACATCGACGAACTTGTCTCGGCTGCGGCCGGGATCAATCTGTGGGCCGAATGGGCGCGTATTGAACTGGCCCATCTGCGGGGCGAAGCCTATGTCCTGCCCCCCACCCGCCAGGAATACGCGGGGCTGATCCTCTGCCTGGCCCGGCAGAACCGCCCGGACCTGTCCGCCTATGACGACAGCGAGATTGTCTGGCGGCTGCACAAGGAAAACCACGCGGGTCTGATAGTTACTTCGCCTCAGCTGGAGCGGGTCCAATCCCTGCTGGGGACGTATGCCGAGCGGTTCACTGGCGATTTCCTGGCTGTGCTGCCGCCTTCCACCAAAGCCGAAGCGTAGGGATACTGTGTCTGCCCAACATCGCTCCCACGCCACATTCACCGATCGCTTCCCCCTGGCCGGGCCTGACGACAGCACCGCGCGCACCCGGCAACGTCGGGTGGCCGAGCGGGCCAAGAGCCTGGCCGCGGGTTTCGCCCGCTATCACGTGGCAGAGGGGATGCCCCAATTCCTGGCCGAGCCGGCTTATCTTTGCGACGAAAGCCACAACACCGCTCGCCCCCTGCTGGAGCGCATTCGCATATTGGGCTTGATGGCCACAACGCTTGACCAGCTCTGCGTGGACCAGGCCAGCGATGGCCTGAATGAGGATGAGGAGGAGGAGCCTATGGGCCTCTTCTCTGATGAATTTTGTAGCGCGGTCACAGGGCTGCTGAGCCGGGCTGCCCGTCTGCTGCGCGCAGAATTGCTGCCTGGGCTGGCCCAAGAACGGGACGCGCTCATGCGTCAGCCTGTGACCCTCAGCCGCGAGCAGCGGGTCTGGCTGCGGGGTTTCTTTCAGGCGCAGATTTTCCCGCTGCTCACCCCTTTGGCCATCGATCCCGGCCACCCTTTCCCTTTCATCAGCAGCTATAGCCTGAACTTTCTGGTCCAATTGCGGGGGCTAAAGGTGGGCACAGGTGCAGCCGCCAGCAGCTTTGCCCGCATCAAAGTGCCGCGCCTGCTCAGCCGTTTTATCGAAGTCCCCGTGGCCGACACGGGGGAGGGCTACACAGAACGGGGCTTTTTGTGGAGCGAGGAGATTGTGCGCTTCTTTCTGCCCGAACTTTTTTCCGGTCTTTCCGTGGAAAATGCCTGGCTCTTTCGGGTTCTGCGGCCTGTCCCCACGGCCAGCCAGCAGTCCAAAATCCTCGATTCCCAGCCCGTGCTCCACCACCGTCATCTGCTTTCGTCGGTGGTGCGGCTGGATGTGGAGGCCGATATGCCCGACCCGATTCTGAAGTGGCTGACCGAGCGGTTGGCCGTGCCACCCACAGGCATCTATCCCATCGACGGCCATATGGCCCTTTTTCAGTTGACCGATCTGATCAATCTGGTGGAGGGCAGCGAGGCGGTGCGCGTGTTGATATGAGGACTGGATAGGGGGAAGTGGATATTTCGTGCCGCCAAAAGTCTCTAAACTCCCCGCGGCGTCGCGGGGAACACGGCGGTTCGCGGAGTTTTTCTCCTGAGTAACTGTCCGTTTTTAAGTTAGCAGTTTCGACGCCACGATTCCGGGAATCGGCCACAAAATCACTCGAATGCCCCTTCATCTCTGGCCGATTCCCGGAATCAGATCACCCGAATTGTTTACGGACAGTTACTGAATCTCGCGGTGCTGCCTCTGCAACTCCGCGGTGAAATTGACCTTTTTTGCAGTAGACTCAATCTCCAATCCCGGAATTTTGACACGCCATCTCGCCTGTGCTAGGATGTGCCCATACGAACAGCGCAATGGCGACGACGAAAGCCAGGGCACGCAGCAGTCTTCTTCCAGAGAGTTGCCGGGTGGTGCGAGGCAACAGAGACAGGGCGGGTCAGCACTTTCCGAGCTACCGGCAGGCAATGGCCGGGCGGGTTGTCCCGTTATCGACAAATTGAGGCAGTCGGTCCACCCGGCTGCGAACTCAGGTGGCACCACGAATTTCCTTCGTCCTGTATTGGGGACGGAGGTTTTTTTATTGGGGAAAGGACAAGAAAATGCTTGACATCAAGTGGATGCGTGAAAACCGGGAAGCCCTGGCCGAGGCCATGCGCAAACTCAACGACACCACCGCGCCCTGGGAACAGGCCCTGGCCCTGGACGAGCGCCGCCGGGAAATTCTGACCCGGGTGGAGGCCCTGCGCGCCGAACGCAACAGCGGGTCCAAGAATATTGGAACGCTTATGCGGGAGAAGAAGAAAGCGGAAGCCGATGCCCTGAAAGAACAGATGGGTACAATCGGTGAAGAGATTGAGGCGCTGGACGGGGAACTGCGCACAGTCGACGCGGACTTCGAGGCCGCGATGCTGCGCATCCCCAACATCCCGGAGCCGGATGTACCGGTGGCCCCAGACGAATCGGGCAATCAGGTGGTGAAGGAGTGGGGCACGATTCCCCACTTCGCCTTTGAACCCAAAGCCCACTGGGACCTGGCCGAGCAATTGGACATTATCGACTTCGAACGGGGCGTGAAAATATCGGGCAGCCGTTTTTATGTGCTGAAAGGTCACGCCGCGCGTTTGCAGCGGGCGCTGATCAACTGGTTTTTGGATGTGCATACGACTGAGCACGGCTACACCGAAGTCTATCCCCCCTTTCTGGTGCGGGAACAGGCAATGCTGGGCACGGGCAATCTGCCCAAGTTTGGCGATGTCCTCTACCGGGACGCGGAAGAGGATTACTGGCTGATCCCTACCGCAGAGGTCCCGGTGACCAATCTGCACCGGGACGAAATTCTGGATGCGGGCACATTGCCCCGCGCGTATGTCGCTAACACCCCCTGCTTCCGCCGGGAGAAGGTCTCGGCGGGCAAGGATGTGCGGGGCATCAAACGGGTCCACCAGTTCCAGAAGGTGGAGATGGTGAAGTTTGTGGAACCCCAACACGGGCGGGAAGAGCTGGAAAAGTTGACGCGAGACGCGGAGGAGTTGGCCGAACGGTTGGGGCTGCCCTATCGTCGGGTTGCCATTGCCACCGGCGATCTCTCCTTTGTGGCTGCCATCAAATATGACATCGAACTGTGGGCTGGCGGCTGCCAGGAATGGCTGGAAGTCAGCTCCTGCTCCCTCTTCCGGGACTTCCAGGCCCGGCGCGCCAACATCCGCTATCGTCCTGAAGAGGGCAAAGGCACGGAATTTGTCAACACACTCAACGGCTCCGGGCTGGCCCTGCCCCGCGTGATCATCGCCATTCTGGAGAACTATCAGCAGGCCGACGGCTCGGTAATGGTTCCCGAAGTTCTGCGGCCCTATATGGGCGGGTTGGAACGCATTACGTAGCGCCACTTACTGATTGTTTGGCAGGAAACAAGGAAGATAGCTGTACATGGGCACAGGGGTCGGAACGGCCCCTGTGCTTTTTCTGCCGAATTAGGCTTCTTCATAGAAATAATTATCCAGAAAGAGTCTGGGGC
>JAHBVF010000009.1 GCA_019637685.1 Caldilineaceae bacterium
TAGAGATTATGTCCATGTATTGGGAGAGTCCAAGATCGAAAAAATCCCCGTCAGGGGACTGTGACACAGTCACGGAATCATACTCCGGACTGGTGGCAAAGCATCCAAGATCGAAAAAATCCCCGTCAGGGGACTGTGACTCATAGTAGTTATCGAACCGTCGTGTCTCATAGGTATCCAAGATCGAAAAAATCCCCGTCAGGGGACTGTGACCTGTGTTGACCTCACAGATTTCCACGGTTCCGTTGAACTCCAAGATCGAAAAAATCCCCGTCAGGGGACTGTGACTACATCCACAGTGAAACTTGAATCCCTCAGGAGCACCACCCAAGATCGAAAAAATCCCCGTCAGGGGACTGTGACGTAATACCGTAGTACTGAAACCAATTCCCCTCTTCTACCCCAAGATCGAAAAAATCCCCGTCAGGGGACTGTGACACAGCTCCATGTCCAGGTATCATTCGCCTTGCCCCCTCCCCAAGATCGAAAAAATCCCCGTCAGGGGACTGTGACAAAGCGCCGTCCGTCCGTGCCGTTCATTCTTAGCGTTTCCCAAGATCGAAAAAATCCCCGTCAGGGGACTGTGACAAAGCGCCGTCCGTCCGTGCCGTTCATTCTTAGCGTTTCCCAAGATCGAAAAAATCCCCGTCAGGGGACTGTGACCAAAATACGGCATTTTGTCCTCCTGCGCTTTCGCGCGACCCAAGATCGAAAAAATCCCCGTCAGGGGACTGTGACTCGCATCCACTCGATGTGGCTGAACTCAAACCGCATACCCAAGATCGAAAAAATCCCCGTCAGGGGACTGTGACCTTCCTGCCCACCAACGACCACACGCAACCAGCGTGTCCCAAGATCGAAAAAATCCCCGTCAGGGGACTGTGACGCGGATCGCCGGAAGGCGCTCCGCCATGTACACATGGCCCAAGATCGAAAAAATCCCCGTCAGGGGACTGTGACTGGGCCTTGGCCTGCTTCAAAATCTTGCCAAGCATCTCCCCAAGATCGAAAAAATCCCCGTCAGGGGACTGTGACCAGAACGGCGCGGGCTGGGATGCCGGCTCGGCCGGTCCCAAGATCGAAAAAATCCCCGTCAGGGGACTGTGACGTCCTCTCAGACGATTGTGGGCGCATAGGGCCGTTTGCCCAAGATCGAAAAAATCCCCGTCAGGGGACTGTGACCTCGTACCCGCGGGAACGTCAAATTCGCCAATCTCGTTCCCAAGATCGAAAAAATCCCCGTCAGGGGACTGTGACAAGCATTCTCATGTAACTCGAGTTCATCACGTCTAAATCCCAAGATCGAAAAAATCCCCGTCAGGGGACTGTGACCGAATATATCGAGCTGTACGCCGGTCAAGGCATACAACCCAAGATCGAAAAAATCCCCGTCAGGGGACTGTGACTTGGTGGCTAACCAATCCCCAACCAGCGTGACAGCCGCCCCCAAGATCGAAAAAACCCCCGTCAGGGGACTGTGACTGTATTTCTTCAACTCCGGGATCATCTTCTCAACTGGACGCCCAAACTCGTCTATCAGCGCTATCGCTCTCGCTTTGGCATCGAGTCTTCCTATCGCATCTTGCACCGTGTTCGCATCAAGACTACTTCCCGCGACCCTGCCTTTCGCTTCTTTGCTTTAGGTTTTGCCTTGCTCCTGGTCAACCTCTGGGCTTTCCTGCGTTGGTCTGTCGCTCGTATGCCTGGCCCTGGTCCGCATCGGGTGGACCCCTTGCATTTCCAGTTCCATACTTTCGTCTGCTTGCTCAGGCGTGTCATTGAACATCTCTACGGCGTTGTCATATACGTCCCTTTTCTTACACCTTTACCACAATCGTAAACTACTGAAATTTCACGTTTCTTGCACAAAAAATATAAATTTCACCGGTATGGTACTAACGGAATTTTACGTGCAAACCGCCTAACCAGCTTTCCCCTCCGTCGTGGAGTGGGGTATAATGGCGGTCGGGATGAATATTCGGCACGAACAGCGTGGGCCAGGAAGTCTTACTGCCGAGCTGTGACAGACGCAGAGAAATCCGCAAGCAAGTTCTGTGTATATCGGCGTCATCAATAGCTGTATTGACTTTTTTGTAGTAGACTCATTGGTGACTATTCTTCAAAATTCAGGAAAGCAATCAATGGATTTTTCCGGCAAAGTAGTGCTCGTTACGGGTAGCAGCAGCGGCATTGGCGCGGCCATTGCCAAAGAGTTTGCGGCCCAGGGCGCGGCAGTTGGTATTAACTATCGCAGCAACCCGGACGGAGCAAACAGTGTGGCCGCAGAGATTCAGGCAGCAGGCGGCACCTGCGGCGTGTTTCAGGGGGATGTGAGCGACTTTGACGGTGCCGCGGCACTGGTGAAAAGTGTGGAAGCCGAACTTGGACCGCTTGACGTGCTGGTCAACAATGCGGGCACCACGCGGGACACACTGCTCCTGACAATGAAAAAAGATGCCTGGGATACGGTCATCCAGACCAATTTGAACAGTGTCTTTAATGTGACCAAAGCCGCGCTGCGCGGGATGGTACGCCGCCGGGGTGGACGCATTATCAATATTACCAGTGTGGTGGGGCTGGCCGGGCAGGCAGGCCAGGCCAATTATGCGGCCAGCAAAGCGGGTATTATTGGCTTTACCAAAAGCTTGGCACGGGAAGTGGGCAGCCGCAATATAACGGTCAATGCCGTGGCCCCGGGCTTTATCCCGACAGCCCTGACCGATGTGCTGACCGACGAGCAGAAAGCAGCCACCATTGCCCAAACGCCGGTGGGTCGTCTGGGCGAGCCGCAAGAAGTGGCCTGGGCGGTAACTTTCCTCGCCAGCGAGCGAGCCGGATTTATCACTGGACAGGTACTGTCGGTTGACGGTGGCCTGGTTATGATGTAGGCTTTGGCCTGGAGCAGAAAACCCAATGGCTGGCAATGTGTACAAGCCTTCCCGAACCACAAAACCGAAACCTGAAACCGATGATTTCGAGACCGGTCAGTTTGACAGCGCGTTGAAGGAAGACGGCACACGCAAAAGTGGCTATTCTCAACAGATCGAGCAGAGGCGCAAGGCCCGGCGGGCTGCGTTGCAGGCGCTCTATGAGATAGACACAACCAGCCACAAGCCAGGGAATGTGTTGGAAGCCCGCCAAGCCACAAGCCGCTTGGAGCAGGAAGGATTGGCCTTTCTGCGTTGGATTATCAGCGGTGTGGTGGCCCACCGGGATGATATGGATCAGTTGATCGCCCGCTATGCGCCCGAGTGGCCCATCGACCAGTTGGCGGTAATCGACCGCAATATCCTGCGCATGTCCATCTTTGAATTGTTGAATCCCGATTCTGACGCGCCTTCTAAAGTAGTGGTCAACGAAGCGGTGGAACTGGCCAAAATTTTTGGCAGCGACAGCAGCCCCCGCTTCATCAACGGTGTGCTGGGGACCGCGCTGAAGGAGATGGCGGCCACGCCGTAGATTCCAAACTCACACAGCGCCCGTCCTTTGCCCTACTTACCCTAGATGATAGATACCTATGGACAGCTTTTTTGGTATTGGCCCGCTTGAACTGATATTCATCCTCATCTTCGCGCTGATTTTCCTTGGCCCGGAGCGGTTGCCGGGCGCGGTGCGCCAGATCGTCAGCCTTGTTCGCCAGATACAGAACCTCTCCAGCACCCTCAGCCAACAGTTGGGCGACGAACTCGGCGACATTCGCGAGCTGGACCCGCGCTATCAACTGCAACAGATGCTGGACGAGCCGGACGAAAAGGAAAAAGAAGCGGCCAAAAAGGCAGAAGAAAAGAAGGAAGCCGCCGCTAAAAAAGCCGAGGAACAGCGCAAAGCTGACGAGAAAAAGAAGGCAGAAGCGAAGAAAAAAGCAGAAGAGGAAAAAAAGAGAGCAGAAGAGGCAGCCAAAACAACGGAACCCCAGACAAGCGATGTACCGTCAGGAGATACGGATAGCCCTGGGGAGGATGCCCAGCCAAGCGCCGACCCAGAGAGTTCATCCGCAGCAGTCCCGGCCCCGGCGGCCACTGTCACACAGCCCCGCGACGACGAACAGACCTCGCCCGCGTCCGCGCCCTTTGTCCGACAAAAGGCCGACGCCAAAGCCAAAGAAGAGGCGCGGGCGGCTGCTAATTCACTGATTCCCAAAGCAACCGAAAACTCCATTGCGCCCCCCCAGCAGAAGACTGAGACACCAGTGAACGGAACTGGTGATGAATCGGCCCCCCCCACAGAGACATCTGCACAAGAGAACGAAAGCGCGATTGCTACAGAGGAGCAGGCATGAGTCAGGCCATCGCACCCATCCCAGAAGACTTGGATAACAGCCGCATGGGGCTGCTGGATCATCTGTCCGAATTACGAGATCGGCTGATCTGGATTGTTGCCGCGCTGGCCATTGGAACAATGGTCAGCTTTCTCTTTGTCACACCACTGCTGCAATTTATTACCGCGCCTGTGGGCACAAAACTGCAAGCCCTGGGGCCGACAGATACCATCGGCATCTTTTTCAAAGTGGGTTTTGCTGCCGGTGCGGTCTTTGCCATGCCCGTGCTGGTCTACCAGATTGTCGCCTTTATTGCGCCTGGCCTCTACCCCCACGAAAAACGCACCCTTCTGATTTTGATGCCCGGCATTATGCTCCTCTTCTTTATCGGCGCATCCTTCGCCTATTTCATTATGCTGCCCGTGGCCGTGGGATTTTTGCAGAATTTTCTGGGCACAGTCATCAATCAGGAATGGACGATTGACAAGTATATTGGCTTTGTCACCCGCATCGTCTTCTGGATCGGCGTCTTTTTCGAGACGCCGCTGGTGATTGCCTTTATGGCCCGCATCGGGCTGGTCAGTGGCCCTCAACTGCTCAACTACTGGCGACAGGCGATTGTGATTGTATCGGTGGTGGCGGCGATGATCACGCCTACCGTCGATCCGGTCAATATGGCGATTGTGATGCTGCCTCTGATTCTGCTCTTCTTTATGGGTGTGGGGCTGGCCTACATTCTCTACAAACCCCGTGCCCCGCGCAGTCTGGACGAGATGGACTGGGGCGGAGATGACGACTGATCGGGCGGAGCTGATTGCCCGAAAAACTGAGGTGATTGCAGAGCTGGTCGGCACTCGTCGCAGCCTGGACGCGGCCCGGCAGGCTGCCGACAGGGGGGCGAACGCCGACCGGCTCTCCTTTTTACAGGCAGAAGTGGCTCGATTGCAGGCAGAGGAGCAGCGATTGCGGCTCGCCATCGATCGTGCGCCTGTATTCACCGCCCCCGTACAGAAAGAAATGCCCGTGCAGGAAAGTTTCGACGTATTCATCACCGCTGGCTATGACCCGGACAAGGCCGATCCCCTGCTGGCCGCGGCCGGCGTAGACCACAAATCGCTCGTCCCTGTGGCGGGCAAACCGATGATCTGGCATGTGGTGCGGGCTTTTGTTGAGAGCCGGCGGGCAGGCGAAATTGTCATTGTCGGGCTGGGGCCGGAGCACGGGCTGGACTTTGGCGTGCCCGTGCATTATGTGCCCAACCAGCCCAGCCTGTGGGCCAGCCAGAACGCGGGTGTGCGCCGTCTGCGGGAATTGAACGGCGAGGACCGGCTGATTGTGGGCACGACCGCTGACATTCCCCTGCTAACCAGCGAGATTGTGCGCTGGTTCATCGACCAAAGCCAGCCCTACGACCGGGAATTATACTGGGGGATTGTGCCAGAGGATGTGATGATGACCGGCTTCCCCAACAGCAAACGCAGCTATCTGCCCCTGCGCGAAGGGCGTTTTTGCAGCGGTGATCTCTATTTGGGACGGCTATCCACGGCAGAGCAGATTCAGGAGAAGATGCGGGGCTTTATTGAGAATCGCAAGAGTGTTGTACGTCAGTTGCTTCTGCTGGGGCCAGGCGTCATTCTGCGTTTCCTCTTCCGCCGTCTTGCCATCGACGATCTGCTCGGTGTGGTGCAGCGGGCTTTTGGCATTACAGGCAAGCCGGTCATTCTGCCTTTTGCCGAAGCGGGGATGGATGTGGATAAACCGTTCCAGTGGGAGCAGGTGAAGGACTATCTGGTCCGTCATCCCGAACATCCGGCGAATCGGGATAGTTGATAAGGTGATTGGTTGATTAGATGCGGTCGATCACCCAATAAACTAATCAACCAATAAACCAATCCCAACCCTGGAGTGTATCGTGTCACCCCTCTTTTCTTCCCTCTTTTCTTTCCTCACCTCCTTCCTCTCCCCCCTCGACGAATCCATCAGCGCCCACATCGCTCTGGACGAATCCCAGCGCAATTGGCGCAACCCCCTCTTTTGGCTGGCAAATGTGGGCGCGCACCTGGGCGACAGTCTGCTGTGGGCGGGGATTACCGCGCTGCTGTGGCGAAAGGCTGGAGACGATCCGGCGCGCAAGCGTCTGCTGTCGGGCTGGATGGCGGCCTTTGCCGGCGCGGTCTTTGTCACGCTGGCGATCAAACGCGTCTTTCGCCGTCCCCGCCCCGGCACGGGACAGATGCTCTATGGCCCCGGCGCGGATCAGCACAGCTTCCCCAGCGGCCACGGCGCGCGGGTGGGGGTCATCCTCGTCTGGGCCGAAGCGCTGTGGCCCGGCGCTGGCTGGCTGGCCCCACTCATTGGCCTGTGGATCGGCTGGGCGCGGGTGGCCATGGGTATTCATTACGCGGGGGATGTGCTGGCCGGGGTGGCGCTGGGCTGGGGTGTGGGGCGTCTGGCGCAAAAGGGCGTGTGGGGTGATCGACGGAGGACGGACGAGTAAGACGAGTCGGCGGCGGGAAGATTTTGCTTTGAATCTGTCTATCTGCTCGGATTGCCAGCGCTGGGATGGGTGAAGCACGTGGACATTAAGAAACGGATCGGGTAACGTCCAGCCTGCCTGATTGGTCCGACGTTACCCGATCCGTTTTGCTACGCTGTTTCAATCTGTGAAAATATGTAGTGAGCGGACTGATAGTGAAAGAAGCTGGACGCTGATAAACGCAGAGGAACGCAGATTTTTGCTCTGGATCAGCGTCCCATTTTCTGTTCCATCATCAACCTGAACAGCACACAATCCGTGAAAATCTGTGCTATCTGTGGATGATTCTCATCGTCAACGGCGTCAACCGGCTATGTCGCCTGATCGTGACTATTCAGGCCAGCGCCGGTTGAGCAGGCCACAGCAGTTTGTGGCCGTGTCGAAACTCAGCGGGTAGACCCGCAAACTGGTTTCGATACGCCTGGAAACAGCCCCAGGCTACTCAACCGACGTTTGCTAACCGGCTGGCTTATGGCTGAATAGTCACGCCTGATCTGAAAATAGCCACGGATGAACGCTGACCTGAAATCGCTCCACTTCCCCGCGGACATAGCGTTGCTGCTACCCCGCCTGCTTGGCCTTTTCCTCTTCCACCAGCACCCGGCGCAGGATTTTGCCCACCTGACTCTTGGGCAATTCGCTGCGGAAGTCCACAAAGACGGGCACTTTATAGGGAGCCAGGTTCTCTTTGCAGAAGGTGCGGATTTCATCCACCGAACTGCTCTGCCCTTCTTTCAGGACGACATAGGCTTTGACCGTCTCGCCCCGCTTGGAATCGGGGATACCGGCCACCACCGCCTCCTGCACCTTCGGGTGCATATAGAGCACTTCCTCCACCTCGCGGGGAACAATATTGTAACCGCTGGCGATGATCAAATCCTTCTTGCGGTCCACAATATAGAAGCAGCCGTCCTCGTCCATTTTGGCAATGTCGCCGGTGTGGAACCAGCCGTCTTTATCGATGACTTTGTCGGTTTCATCCTGGCGCTGCCAATAGCCCGCCATCACCTGGGGGCCTTTGATGACCAGTTCCCCTTCCCCGCCCGGCTCCACCAGATCGTAGCCGCCATCCTCCCGCTGGTCCAGGGCGACAATCGCTACCTGTGTGGAGGAGACAGGCACGCCAATCGAACCGGCTTTGCGGATGCCGTTGACCGGGTTGGCGCAGGCCACAGGCGATGTTTCGGTCAGGCCGTAGCCCTCGATCAGCTTGCCGCCGGTAATCTCCTCGAAGCGGCGCTGCACCTCCACCGGCAGGGACATCCCGCCGGACATACACGCCTTCACCGAGCGCAGGTTGAACTCCGACACCTTCGGGTGGTTGATAATGGCGGTGTACATTGTGGGGATGCCGGGGTAGAGGGAGACCTTCTCCCGGTGGATAATCTCCAGCACCAGTTCCGTGCGCCGGGGGTCCGGGGTGACGATCAGTTCGCTGCCACTGTAGATGGTAAAGAGCATCGCGACTGTCATCCCATAGACGTGGAAAAAAGGGATCGCGCCCAGCGTCTTCTCGCCGCCGTATTCCAGACCGGGCAGCCAGGCGGCCAGTTGCAGCACATTGTTGATCAGATTGGCGTGGGTGAGCATAGCCGCTTTGGGAACGCCGGTTGTGCCGCCCGTATATTGCAGCAATACCACATCATCCGGTTTGGCGCTGATGGACGGGGCTTTGGCCGGGCTGGTGGCCAGCAGGTCTGTGTAGCGAAAGATGCCGGGCTCGTCAGCCACATCCACCATCAGCCCGCCGGCCCGCACTTGCTTCTCCACCAGAGATTTGAAGGGAAAGCCCAGAGAATCAGGCACATCGGTAATAATCACCCGTTTCACAGGCGTTTTGTCCTTCACCGATTCCAGACGGCTGTAGAGGCTGCTGAGCATCAGCACCGTCTCCGCTCCGCTGTCCTGCAACTGATGCTCGATCTCCCGGGATGTATACGTGGGGTTTGTGTTCACAACCACACAGCCCGCCTTCAGAATACCGTAGAATGCGACCACCTGCTGGGGGATGTTGGGCAACATCACCGAGACCCGAGCGCCCGGTTTCACCCCCATATTTTGCAGAGCCGCGGCAAAACGATCTGTGGCCTCCACCAGTTCGCGGTAGGTCATTTTGGACTGAATGGCGATGCCCAGCGGGAGATAGCGGAGCAGCATTCGCACGGCTATTTTGTTGGGATATTTGGCCGCGGCCGCGTCCAGCGTCTGGTGGATAAGCTGGCCCTGATAGTCGACTTCCTTCGGCACGCCCGTCTCGTAATTCTTTGTCCAAAGCTTTGCATCATACATAAATGGCTTCTCCTTGACAGTAGGGGAATGGCGGGCGGCTTGGCTCGGCCCGATTCGTCAAATGAATTGCTCGATAGGACAGGGCAGCCGCTGGGGCAAACGGCTGGCGTGAGGTTAGTAGAAAGTATAGCGCAGGGCCATTCGTTTGGGAAGTCGCTATCTATCCAGCCACACAACCCATTCTGCGCCGCGCAAAAAAAGAGCGGAGTGTGGGTACACAGTAGATGTACAATAGAGACCGAATGTTGTGGCAGAGTTCCTGATGGGAAAGCACGAATCTTTGACA
Organism: Caldilineaceae bacterium; assembly: GCA_019637685.1. GTDB lineage: Bacteria > Chloroflexota > Anaerolineae > Caldilineales > Caldilineaceae > JACQGT01. The sequence continues at coordinate 9,370 of JAHBVF010000009.1, forward strand.
TCTTCGATCCGGGGACAGTATACTTCCAGTTCAGGTTATCAATCCAAAAACCACAAAGGCACCAAAACACAAAGAAGAAAGTCAAATCACTGCTTTTCCTTTGTGTCTTCGTGGCTTTGTGGTTCGATATTGACTATCGAGACAAAAGCACAATGCCAAATCTGATTCGTAAATATGCCAACGAGCCGGTGTGGGCCGTGGTGGGGGCCAGCAACAATCCCCGCAAATATGGCAACCGCATCTACAAAACCTTGCGCACAGCAGGCTATACTGTCTATGCGGTTAACAACCGGGAGAGTGATGTGGAAGGCGACCCGGCCTACGCATCCCTGCTGGACCTGCCCCAGCCACCCACTGTGGTGGATATGGTAATTCCCCCCTATTTGGCGCTGGAAGTGGTGCAGCAGGCCAAGGAAGCCGGGGCCAAAGCCGTCTGGTTTCAGCCCGGCGCGGAGGATGCCGAGGCTATCCGCTGGGCCAAAGCCAATGGAATGGATGTGGTGGAGGACTGTATTCTTGTGCAGCACGTGCAAAACCCAAAAGGCGAAATACCGGAGTGATGAGATCGCAGAATGAGTTTGTCAGTCAACTACTGACCCAATAACCCAATCGAGGTTTCCCATGTCCAAAGCCCGTGTGAAGTGGATCGAAGGCAAGACCTTTCTCGGCATCGACGCCAACGGCAAGTCCGCGGTGATGAGCGGCCCGGACGGTCCCGGCGTCAGCCCTATGCAGATGCTCCTGCTGGGGCTGGGCGGCTGCTCGCTGATCGATGTGGTGGTTATTCTGGAGAAGCAGCGCCAGCCCTTCGCCGGTGTAGAAGTAGAGATGGACGGCGTGCGCGCCGAGGAAGCCCAGCGCCCGTGGAAAGACATTCACATGCACTTTATCGTCACCGGCGCGGGGGTGGACGAAGCCAAAGTCGAACGGGCCATCGCACTGAGTGTGGAGAAGTATTGCGGCGCGTATGCCACGCTCTCCGGTGTGGCGACGATTACCCACGATTTTGAGGTGCGGGAATAGACAGCGGATGACCGACTGCGGACGACCGACCGCTGACGGCAGAACGTACAGGCAAAACGGCAATGTTAGATAGATTTCTTCAAATAGCAGGACTCAAAGCAAAAAAAACACCCCGCCCCGCGACCTCCCAACCGGCGGTTGCCAAAGCGCGGCCGGTCCACGTGACCGACGCTGACTTTGACGAGCGCATTCTGGGCAGCGAGCAACTGGCTGTCGTCGATTTCTGGGCGGACTGGTGTGGCCCCTGCCATCAAATGTCGCCCCACATCGGCTTTCTGGCCGAGGAGTACGCGAGCCGGATTGTCGTCGCCAAACTGGACGTAGACGAGAACCCTACCATCCCCGCTCGCTACAACATTCTGGGCATCCCCACTGTCATCTTTTTCCGCAACGGGGAAGCAGTGGACCGCCACACAGGGGTGTTGACCATTGACGGACTGAGCGAGCGGGTGGAGAAATTATTGCGTGCTGCGTAATGCGTATTTTGTATCGGGCAGAGAAATCTCAAGACGGAATACGCAGTACGCAGTACGGGGGTCGAACGAGCCGAAATTTCAACTTCTCAATTACGTCCAAACGGGCAAACTTTTACGGAGTATTTTCCATGCGAATGTCAAAATTGTTTTTCCAGACCCTGCGGGAAGTGCCCGCGGATGCCGATGTCACCAGCCATCAGTTGATGCTGCGCGCCGGGCTGGTGCGCCAGGTGGCCGCGGGCATCTTCGACTTCCTGCCCCTGGGCCTGCGCGTCAAACACAAAATTGAACAGATTCTGCGCGAGGAGATGGACGCCATCGGCGGCCAGGAAGTCTCTCTGCCTGTCGTCCAGCCCGCGGAGCTTTGGCAGCGCACAGGCCGCTGGCAGGCGATTGGGGACGATCTGGCCCGGCTGAAGGACCGCAACGGGCGGGATATGGTCCTGGGCATGACCCACGAGGAGGTCATCACCGAAATGGCCGGCGGCGTCATCAACAGCTACCGCCAACTGCCCCAGATGCTCTATCAGATTCAGACCAAATTCCGGGACGAACCCCGGCCCCGGGGCGGGCTGATCCGGGTGCGGGAGTTTACGATGAAGGACGCCTACTCCTTCCACACGGACTTCGCCGATCTGGACGCCTACTATCCCGATGTCTACCAGGCCTATTTCAATATTTTCCGTCGGGCTGGGTTGCAAGTGATAGCGGTGGAGAGCGATACCGGAATGATGGGCGGCACAATGGCCCACGAATTTATGGCCCTGACTCCCATCGGTGAGGATACTCTGCTGCTCTGCGACGCCTGCCACTACGCGGCCAACCGGCAGATCGCCACTTTTGTCAAAGAGGCCGCACCCGCCGAAGATGCCTTGGCTCTGGAAGAGGTGGAGACACCCGGCGTCAACACCATCGCAGCCCTGGCCGAATTTCTGGGTGTGCCCGAAAGCCGCACAGCCAAAGCCATCTTCCAGGTGGCCGAAGTGGACGGCGAGGACGGCAAGAGCCGGGAGCAGTTCGTCTTTGTGGTTGTGCGCGGGGATATGGAACTGAACGAGACAAAGCTGACAAACGCCATCGGCGCACGCCGCCTGCGCCCGGCCACGGTGGATGAAATCAAAGCCATCGGCGCGGAAGCGGGCTATGGCTCGCCCGTGGGTATCGACCGGGCCAAAGTGCTGCTGGTGGTGGACGATCTGATTCCCCAGAGCAGCAATCTGGTGGCCGGAGCCAACAAAGAGGGCTGGCACTACAAGAACGTCAACCACGGGCGGGACTACAGCGCCGATCTGGTGTTGGATGTAGTGGCCGCCGCGGAAGGCCACGGCTGCCCGGTCTGCGGCGAAGCCCTGACCGCCGTGCGCGGGGTGGAGGTGGGCAATATCTTCAAGCTGGGCACGAAATACAGTGAGGCTATGGATGCGGTCTATCTGGACGAGAAAGGCGAGAGCCACGCGTTGGTCATGGGCTGCTACGGCATCGGTTCTGGGCGGCTGATCGCCAGTGTCATCGAAATCAGCAACGACGAGAGCGGCATCATCTGGCCGGTGTCGATAGCCCCCTACGAGGTCCATCTGGTCAGTCTGGCGACACACAAGCAGCCGGAGATTGTGGCGAAGGTGGAGGAGGTCTACGCCGCGCTGCAGAGGGTGGGCATCGAAGTCCTCTACGATGACCGGGACGAGCGCGCGGGCGTCAAGTTCAACGACGCCGACCTGCTGGGCCTGCCCCTGCGCCTGACAATGGGCAAGCGGGGCGTGGAGAACGGCATTGTGGAGATGAAAAACCGGCGCACGGGCGAAGGCAGCGAAGTGGCCCTGGACGCAGTAGTTGCAGGTGTGCGCGCGGCACTGGATGCCGAAAAGTCATTGATCGCAGCGACAGTTGTCCCAGAGAAAATGGCCTGATCCCGGCCCGGCTTTGGCGGTTAACAACCCACGGCCGCGTGGGAGAGTGACTCTCGCCGCAGATTTGGCGTTCTGGCCGTGGATGCGACAGCGCATCCACGGCCCTTTTTGATTGGCGAGCACCGCTGGTATCGCCTGCTGCGCGCCCAGCAAAGAGCCGCGGGCAGTGGCCCAACCATCCCCAGTCTTTTTGTTGGTTCGGTGCATCGACAGCAGCGGACAAAGTCAAACAAGCGCGTCACATCCGCAAATAAGAATTCTTCCTGGGTGAATGGGGTGACAGGTTCCTCGATCATTCACCCCGCGTGCCAACGCTGGGTGTCACAGCGGAACCCAGTCATAACGCTAGATTTGTCATCCTTCCTGCGTATTCTTTTTGGCCCGGCTCTGTCAATATAACAGGACGATACATGGCTGGTTGTACTGGATGAACGAGATTGTGTAGCGATCAGGTTGATAGTGAAAGGAGCTGGACGCTGATAAACGCGGAGGAACGAAGATTTTTTCTCTGGATCAGCGTCTATCTGCGTGAATCAGCGTCCCATTTTTTGTTCCATCATCAGTCTGATCAGCACAGAAAGAACGAGATTGTCTACGGTTGCCACAAGTGCTTGTGGGCAGATAAACACCCCGCATGCCATCGCCGGCAAAGAGAAATTCAAAATACAAGTGGGCGCGCGAGGTGCTGATTCCGGGAATCGACCCGATGATCGATCTGCATTGTCCCCCGTTTCGGTCAACTTTGACGCGGGAATATTTGTTTGCTACGCTACGTAAGCTTTGCTGTTGTCCATCCCTGAAGGAGTTCAACAAAATGCTCGGACAAATCTTGCAGACAAAACTCTATCGTCCGCGGCCACGCCCAAACACCGTTGCGCGGCAGCGGTTGCATCGACGGCTGGACGAAGGGCTGTCTTTAGGCCGCAAATTGACCCTCGTGGCCGCCGCGGCCGGCTATGGAAAAACGACACTTGTGAGCGACTGGCTGGCTGAGCAGGAGCGCCCGGTAGCCTGGCTCTCCTTGGATATGGCGGACAATGACCCCGTACGCTTTCTCGCCCATGTTATTGCCGCTTTGCAGACCATCGACGCCGATTTCGGTATCGACTTGATGGTCCTGTTGGAAGTATCAAAACCACTTGTCCCCGGCATCGTCGTGCCGGTGCTGCTCAACGAAATAATTGGGCAACTGCCACAGTTTATATTGGTGTTGGACGATTACTACTTGATCGAGACTCCCTCTGTTTACGAGATTATGACGCTCCTGATTGAGCAAATGCCCCCGGCCATGCATCTGATTCTGATCACCCGCGTCGATCCGCCCTTGCCGCTGGCCAGGTTGCGGGCGAATGGACAGTTGACCGAAGTCCGGGCCAGAGAACTCTATTTTACACAGGAGGAGACGGCCAGCTTTCTCAACGAATGTATGGGGCTTGACCTGACGAAAAATGATGTAGCTGTCCTGGAAAACCGTACGGAGGGATGGATTGCCGGCCTACAGTTGGCAGCCCTCTCGCTGCGTGGAGCAACGAATATAGGCGAGTTCATCGAAAGTTTTGCAGGCAACAATCGATATGTACACGACTATTTGCTGGAAGAGGTCTTGGCCCAACAGCCCAAAGCCGTGCAGGACTTTCTGATCCAGACTTCGATTTTGGAACGTTTGAATGGTTCTCTCTGTAATGCCGTCACCGGCCAATCAGATGGGCAAATCGTGCTGGAACGCCTGGACACAGCCAATCTCTTTGTGATACCCCTGGACAACCAGCGCAATTGGTATAGGTATCATCAGCTTTTCATGGACATATTGCGCATCCGACTACAGGCCGATTGGCCCGATAAAGTCGACGAAATGCACGTGCGCGCCAGCAAATGGTATGAAGCGCATCACTTCACAGCCGAGGCCATCCAACACGCGCTCGCGGCGCGGGCGTGGGATCGGGCGGCCGATTTGATGGAGCGGGCCGTGCCCAGGCTAGGCAGAACCAAAGGGGATATTTCTCCGCTGCTTGCCTGGTGCCAACAGTTGCCGGAGGAAATCGTCGCGTCCCGTCCTGTTTTGGCCGTCTACTACACCTGGCTGCTAACGGATACAGCCCAATTGGAGGCTGCCGAGCACTGGCTCCATCGGCTTGAATCAGGTTCGGTCGCTGATCTTGAGAAGTTCGGGAGCATCTCAGCCACTATTCGCTCCCAGATTGCACTTATCCGGGGGCATGGCGCAGATGCAGTGGCCCAGGCCGAACAAGCTTTGGCCCGTATGCCCGCGGATGAACAGACCTTCTGGCGGGAAATGGCTGTACTCAGTCTTATGTCGGGCGCGCTCTCGCTGGGCGATCTGCAGCGCGCCGAAGATGCCGCGAGGACATTGCCGTCTCTGGATACACGGCCCACCGCGACCCATCTGTTTGCCGCCAGCTTAAGCGGGATCATACAGGTTGTTCGGGGCGAGTACCACGCGGCTGCCCGGCACTTTCGCCACATCCTGGATCACGCCGTGTTGGGTGAGCGGGGTAGCCGCCGCCCATCTCCTCTTCACCCGATGGCAGGCTTGGCGCAGATCGGGCTTGGCCAGGTGCTTCTGGCCTGGAATCTGGTGGAAGAGGCGGCCCCGCTGATAGAGTCTGGTCTGCGCCTGGGCGAACAGACCCAGAACACCACGACGCTCACCCATGCATACGAGGCACTGCTTGACCTGCGCTGGACCCAAACTGATCTGCCGGGCTTTGATGAGGCGCTACAACGGACGGGTGACTGGGAAGAGACGCTGAAGACAGGCGGTATCTGGCTAGCCAATGTAGTCACCGCTTATCGCAGATGCTTTGAAGCCGTCGCCGGCAAAATGGATGGACTGACCATCTGGCTGGCCTCCTTCCGGGTGCAACGGACTGCTTCGGTCGACCTGGCGCGGACAGAACTGTCCTATGCGGAAATGTTCATGGATTTGGCCTTTGCGCGGGGGCTGCTGGCGTGGGGAGAATCCAGCGGCGATCCTATCCTATTGGACGAATCAGCCACGGTCTTACGCAATCTGGTCGCCAACAGCAGAAGTCAAACACTCTTCACGATCCAACTGCGCGCTCAACTCTATTTGGCCCTGGTCCTTCGGGCGTTGGGGCAGTTGGACGAGGGCATTTTGGCTATGGAGCGGGCTGTTGACCTGGCAAGCCCGGCCGCGGCCCTTCGCCCTTTCCTGGACGAAGGCGGGGCCGCGTGCCATCTGTTGAGGACTCTGAGCGATCGTCCACACCCGCCTGCGTTCACCCGTGTTTTGGTGGATGCTTTTGCCGAGACCGCGGCCCCCATCCCGGCCGTGCCAGCATCCCCAACAGGCCAGGACACACAGCAGGCCAACCAGCAGCTTCTGGATCCCCTGACCGAGCGAGAATTGGACGTGTTGCAGCACATCGCAAAGGGCTTGACCAACAAAGAGATCGCGGATCACCTGTATGTCACCGAGGGCACGGTCAAGTCACATGCCAAACATATCTACAGCAAGTTGGGTGTGGGCAACCGCACCGAAGCTGCTGCCCGCGCCCGAGAACTACACCTCGTCTGACAATTATCCATCCCCCGCACTCGTCACACAATTTCTGCACAGAAATACCCGCCTGGCGCGCGTCGCACCTGGGCAGTTACCTGCCTTCGTTCTTTTGTGCCCTTCTCCGCCTCTCCCTCTTTCGGGGGAGAAAGACGATCCTCCCCGAATTTCTCTCTATTTGGGCATGAAATGCCTCGCCCTATCGAGTACGCTGGTTCTGCACATCTGATGCGCTGATCGATTGGCTGCAGCCTGCGCATGATGCGTTTTTTGTTCAATCAAGTTGGTACAACCAGAGAGGAACCCAATGAAACAGGTACTACAAGACTCAAAGACAGCCACGTCAACCGTCACATTCTGGGGATTGGTCTGTGTGATCGCCGCCGCGCTGATTATCACCAGCGGCTGTGTCCCGCTGCGCGCAGTGAGCGAGCCTCTGTCCACTGGAATGCAGGCCGTCCAGCTGCCTGGCCAGGCCCAGGCCTATATCGATATGAGCCGGAAGTCTCTGTCAAAACAGTTGCACATTGACATCAGCCAGATTGATCTTGTCAGTGTCACCGAACCCGCCCAGGAAGAGGGTATCTATGTTGTTGAGCTGGCAGTCGACGGCCAGACATACCAGTATCACGGCCAGAATCAGCAAGCCACGCTGGTGTCCAAACCTTTATCCCCAGCGACCAGCACGACCTCATCGGTCGATGGCGGTATGCCACAGGTGACGCTTGACCTGGGGAACGATGTGGCGACTGCCGTCACACAGCGGACGATTCCGGCTGTGGAGGCAACTGACCAAACGCCATACTGGGCATTGCTGCCCCAACACGTCGAGGTGGCATTCACCGACTATGCCCAGCCGAACTCTGTGCAGATGCCCAATATCTATGTCTATCCTGTGGCCGAACTCAGGGAGATGAACCAGACGGGCGCGGACCAGGTGGACCAACTGACGGAGTTGCTGAACACGAAGCCGGATTTGGCGAAGCTCAAGCCGCTGCCCTTCCTGCCTCTTTTCAACGCCCAGTCCATGTTCAACGTCCAGGCGCAGTACATGGACTTTGCCAACGGCAGCGGCATTCGGTATCTGACCCAGTTTGGCCAGGCTGCCGGTCCAGTCACCAACGAGGAGATGTTCTATACATTCCAGGGCTTGACCGACGATGGCGCTTATTATGTGGCCGCCGTTCTCCCGATTGCCCAGTCGGATCTGCCTGCTGACACGACCAGTGCTGATACCCGCTTTGCGGATGGCTTCGAGGCCTACATTCAAGGCGTGACGGAGGGGCTGGCAGCCGCAGCGCCCAATAGCTTTGCCCCCAAACTCGAAACCCTGGACGCCATGATCCGTAGCATCGCGGTCCGCTAAAAATCATGTTCGCTGATGGGTCGGCAACCAGCCGACCCATCCGTCTATGGAAGGAGTCCTCACCGTGAACCTTGTACCATCCGCGCTCTACATCTCTGTGGGTATTCTGGCCTACTTGCTTGTGGCGCTGGCCGCGACCGGCCTCGTCAGAAAAACCGGCGGCAATCTCAGTGAGATGGCTGGGCGCACATCCTCCAGTTCGTTGCTGATCGGTGGCGCGGCCAATGTGGTTGTCCTGGCGATCGTTCTGCTGCTGATTGCCTATCTGGACAGGTTGTCCTTCACCGCTCTGGGACTCACCCTTTCTGGGCATGACAGCTTCTTTGTCCTGATTGCTGCCGTCGCCACCCCCCTGTTGGCTATGGGTTTCGCCAGATGGCGGCAGCGAGGCCAGCCGCCCAAGGCCGCAAATCCGCCGTCCGCAAAGGCCAGGGGAAGCGGTCAATTGATCGTTGGCGCATTGGTTTTGCTCGTCGTTGCCGTTCAGGAAGAGGTGCTTTACCGAGGGTACATCACATTGAATCTGGCCCAACTCAGCGTAGGCTGGATTCTCGTTGTCAGCACTGGCATCTTTGTCGTCATTCACTTCTTCACCAATCGTGTCGGCCTGTACCAGATCGTCAGTTGGACGGCCTCGGGGCTGGTGCTGGCCGCGGCCTACTTGGCCTCTGGGTCAATTTGGGTGCCCATCCTTCTGCATCTGGCAACGGACCTGACCAACGTGCTGGTTTTCGACATCACCGGGCAGCAAACTGCCCCAGGGGAGGGTACGAGAATATCGGGGCGAGATCGGGCCGTTTTCCGAGTCGTATACGGTGTGCTGATTCTGTTGTTGCTGACCGCTGTCTATCCCGCGATCCGTACGCCTACTTTTTTTGGCAACAGATCCTGGGCGTCTGAAGTGGGTCAACCGTCTGTCCCTGTCGGCAATTTGAGCGTCACGGGGGTGCAGATCAGCCGCGCACAGGTGCAGGTGAGCGGACAGACCACACTCCCCCAAGGAGTCTGCATCCGCACCCAACTGGCTGTTGATGATCGACTCGCGCCCTGGTGGCCTTCAGACCGATGCGCCAATACAAGTGCAGGCCGATGGGAACTCGTTGTTGATCTGGGGCAAGGGGATGCACCGGCGGAGTTTGACAGGGATCGAACGTATGCTGTCCGCGCCCTGGCCGACGGTGAGCCTGGGGTTGAGTCGCAGCCCTTTGTCTTCGATGTGGCTGGCCCGCCGCCACCCACGCCAGAGTGATCCTGCCCGCCAACTCCCTCGTCTGCCTCTTTCGGGGGAGATGCATCTCCCCCCAGAAAATTCCCCCCATAGAGGGACGACAGTGCCCCGTCCGCTTGCTATATTTGGGACACAGCCACCCGACATCCTCAGCAAGAGCGTCGGGCTATCAAAAGGGAGGGAACTGATATGAATACCGTCTACATGGAATACAAGATTCAGAAGATGCGACATGAAGAGTTCATTGAGTTGGCCGAGCGAGAGATGTTGGCCAAAGCGCTGAAGCCGAAAAGCCAGAGCTTTTTCCACAAGATTCTGGCCAGCGTCGGGATCAAAAACGGGTCTAGCAGCCTGTCGGAGAGAGATGTGTGAGAGCCTCAAAAATGAGGCGGAAGTGGCAAAAGAGGCTGAAAAAGGGCCTCAAAAAGGGAGAAAGCGTGTAATTGACTGGAAAGAGGTAGCGTACTCCTATCAGCAGGCGCGGCGAAGCGAAGTGCCTATTGAGGCATAAGCAGATGAAGACGTTTGAGATTGAAAGCCAGACAGACCAGCGACCATTCGCCAGCAGCAGGCAGCAAGCCGCGTAGGGAGAATTGACGGAAACCCAAGACCTCTTTGATGATACCAATTACAGGTTCAACGGTAGATTTGCGCAAAGCATAGATGGCATGACCAATTTCGGTACGCAGTTTGTAAGCCATTTTTTCAGTGGGAGAAGCATCAGCCGACGGAGGGGTGGGGGCACCTGCGAGCAGGCTGGCCACATCCCGCTGATGAGAATCACGTCCGATGGCGATGTAAGGGTCAATGTTGCGCTCTTCCAGGAAGCGGATGTTGGCCTCGCTAAAGAAGCCCGTGTCCAGTGCAGCCGCTTGGGGATGGCCCAGTTTGGGTGAAAGTGCATTCACAGTCGGTTTGACTTCCTGCTTGTCGTTGGGATGGTTGGATAGGGATGTGGCGACGATAAGCATACTGTTCTGGGTGACAGCCGCCTGCACATTGTAATGTTGGTCAAATCCTTCATCCGTGCTGTTCTTCATGATGCGGGAATCGGGATCGGTGAAGTTGTATTGGTCCTGGTCTCGGGGGCCAGGTGTAGGCGCTTTGGGTTCACGGCCACCGGATTTGCGCTTGGTTTTGCGAGCCTTTTCTTCTCGCTTGCGCATTTTGGCCTCATATTCCGCCAGTTCGTTGGCATAGCGCTGCCTGGCTCTCTCTTGCAACACGCTTTTGGCCTTGCTCAGGTTTTCTAAATGTGTCTGACGCAGGGCAATCTCGTCCTGGATAACCAAGTTTTCCGGCAAGTTCACTTCGCCTTGGTCAGCACCTTCGGCCAAATCGAACAACTGGGCCACCTGCTCACGCAGTTTTTCTTCCAGTTCGAGTAGTCGTTTATGGCTGACCGCATGACTCTTGGACGCATCCGCATGGATTTTGCTGCCATCTATGCTCAGGTTGCCCATCTTCAGTACACCGGCTGCTTGTGCCAGCAGCAATACTTGCACAAACAATTCCTGGATTTCCGGCAGAAAGTTCTTGCGAAAAGTGGCTATCGTATCATGATCCGGATGCAGCCCACCCGCCACATACCGAAATGGGATACTTTCCTGGATGGCTCCTTCTATTTTGCGCGAACTGAAGATGCCCGTCGCATACCCATAGAACAACAGCCCCAACAACACTTCCGGGGCCAGGGGTTTACCACCCCTTTCTCCATATTTGGCATAAATATTACTTACATCCAGCTGGCTGACTATCGCTACCACAAACCGGGCCAGATGTCCCGTCGGCAACGCATCCCCCAACCGGATTGTCTCGTTCAATGTCGCTTCGTAATTTGGACTCGTGAATTGTCTGCTCATCCCATCAGTTTACCATTGGTCTCTTGTCTCTCCGACAAGCTGCTAGGACACAGCCAGACTTTTCGCCGAGGGTGCTCAGAAACGCGGCATGACCACCTGATCTGGACAATCGCCCCAACCGTCTGTTGGGGCGACTGTCCAGCAACGGGATACGTTCGGTGCAGCATGGGTATTGATTGAGAGGAAAAGATGAGTGAGATGGCTTTTGAAGACAGCACATTTGCCCAACAGACTTCCATTTCTCAGAGGAAAGGGAGCAGTTTCCGGCGCGTACTGCGCTGGATGGGACGTAGCCTTTTGCTGCTCGCCGGTCTCTTCCTGCTGCTCTTTGTTTACAATCAGATTGCTTCTGTCTCGGCCGCCCGCCGCTTTCCGGCACCGGGTGAGATGGTTGATGTGGGCGGCCACGCGATGCATCTCACTTGCATAGGCCAAGGATCGCCCACTGTCCTCGTCGAGGCTGGCAGCGGCAGTTGGTCGCTGGATTGGCGTTCGGTCCAGGAGCAGATGGCCGAAATCACTCGGGTATGCACCTATGACCGTGCCGGCTATGGCTGGAGCGAGGCCGGCCCTCGACCGCGCACGGCCAAACAGATTGCGAATGAATTGCATGGATTGGTGACGAAGGCCGACATCGAACGGCCCTTTATCCTGCTGGCTCATTCGTTCGGTGGCCTGCCCGCCCGCGTCTACGCGGATGAATACACAGATGATCTCGCCGGTCTTGTGTTGCTGGACACGCGAACCGCGACATTCTCTGCAAACCGACCGGCCGAAATGGCTGCGGTTGAAGAAGCAATGCAGACACAGCAAGCGGTCTGGGGCAGCCTCCTGACTCAAACAGGGCTTATACGTTTGCTTGGCCCCATATTGGCGCCGCCCCCTGCCGGATTGCCGGAATCGCTCCATCCCATCTTCCGGGCACAACTCAACCAGCCGAAATTTCTGCAAGCCGTCAGCGCGGAGGGGGCGATGCTGGCCCAATCAGAGCAACAGGCCAGCAAAACCGGGCCGATGGGAAACCTTCCCCTGGTCGTGGTCACCCATGATCCCCAACACATGCTGGAGATGCCTGGCTTGTCGGCCCAGGTCAACCAGGAAGCAGACATGGCATGGCAGGAAGCGCAACGTCAACTGCTGTCGCTCTCCACAGACAGCAAACTTGTTGTGGCCAGCGGCTCAGGCCACAACATCTATCTCGAACGTCCAGCGTTGCTCGCTGAGATCATCTATAATCTTGTCGGGAGATTCCATTCCGGGCCTGCTTCCTGAGCCGATTGTGATGGCATAGTTTTGTATGACACATGCGCAGGGCCTATTGACCCAGAGGAGAAGTCACTTGGAATCCCACGCAGCGGGAGCGATCTATGAAATTCGGATTAGAGGTCATCTAAGCGAACAGTGGGCTATCGGGTTTGACAGCATGACCGTTCACTACGATGGCGGCGAAACCGTGCTTGTCGGGCGGATGCCAGATCAAGCAGCGCTCTTCGGAATCCTAAATCAGATACGGGATATGAGCCTTCATCTGGTGGCACTGAGAGAAGTAATATCGCCATAACTGTCAAATCCTGAAATATGTTAGCGGTCTCGACTTTGGCCAATATGTGAAGAGAGAGAAAGGGGGAGGCAGAGAGAAAACCGGGTAGAATGTTGGTGTCAAAGCCACATTCGAAAGGAAGAATCTCATGCCAAGCCCCTCATCCGATATTGTACAACTGCTGAGTGCGCTTGCAATAGCCGGTAGGGGTTCAGAGTTGACTGATGAGTCCTCTACAAAAAGGTCAATTTCTCCCGCGGAGACGCGGAGTCGCAGAGAATTTCAGGAGAGAATCCTTCTTTTTATCAGTGTCTATCAGTGGCTCAAAAGGCTTTTTGCAGTAGAGTCACTGATGAATTTCTGGCGCAATATCTGATAGCGACAAATCAGAATCTTCAGCACGAGGCAGTGTCGTCTCTGTAGGTTTTGAGATTGCCGACGTACATACCCATCAGTCATTTTTCGCCATTACCCAAAAAATTGTTGTGCTAGACCTGCCAGATTTCGGAAACCTGGCAGGTCTAGCGCCGCGGGGCACTTGCAACCTTTTCGTGCCTGTGGTCAAATAGACGTATGAACCCAATCACTATTTCTGCCGTCACAACCCATATTGTCAATCTTTTTGAAGGCGACGAACGCCTGCGGGATGTCTGGCTGCTGGGCGAGGTGAGCAACTGGAAGAAAGCGGCCAGCGGCCACATCTATTTCAGCCTGAAGGATGCCGGGGCCAGTCTGAGCGGGGTGATGTGGAAGGGCAATGCCTTCCGCCACACCTGGCTGCCCAGAGAAGGGGATCAGGTGATGGCCCACGGCTATGTGGGCGTCTACCCGGAGCGGGGCAGCTATCAGTTCTACGCCGACGAAATCCGACCCGCGGGGCGGGGCCAGCTCTATGCCCAGTTCGAGGCGTTGAAGGGGAAACTCGCGGCCGAAGGACTCTTTGACGCTGAGAGCAAACGGCCCATTCCAGCCCAGGCCCGGCGTTTGGGCGTTGTCACCAGCCCCGGCGCGGCCGCGCTGCGGGATGTGCTGCGGGTGCTCTCCCAGCGCTGGCCGCTGGTCGAGGTGATTCTCTTTCCCACGCTGGTCCAGGGCAACGACGCGCCGGGCCAGATTGTGGCCGCGCTGGAAGCTGCCAGCCGTTTTGGCAACACCGGCAGCCTCTTCGACGGCGAGCCGCTGGATACGATTCTGCTGGTGCGGGGCGGCGGCAGCATCGAGGACCTGTGGGCCTTCAACGACGAGGGCGTGGCGCGAGCCGTGGCAGCCAGCCGCGTGCCCGTCATCGTCGGTGTGGGCCACGAGACAGACTTTACAATTGTGGATTTTGTGGCGGACCTGCGCGCGCCCACCCCTTCCGCGGCCGCGGCCGCGGCTGTGCCCGACCGCTGGGAAATGATCGAACAGTTGCAGGCTGTCCAGTTCGGACTGGTGCAGCGGGCCGATGTGGAGATCAACCGGGCGTGGGAACGGCTGGAGACACTCCGATCCCGCCTGCACCGGGCCTCGCCCCAGCGCCAGATCGACCTGGCCCGTCAGCGGCTGGTGGAGCGGGAGGAGCGGCTGCACGGGCAGATGGCCCAACGCTTGACCGCCCTGAAAGAACGGCTGGCTTTTGGGCAAGTGCGGCTGGAAAGCCTGAACCCCACGGCTGTGCTGGGCCGGGGCTACAGTATTGTGCAAAATGTGGATGGGGCAGTGGTCACCGGGCCAGCGGGCGCGGCTGTGGGTGATTCTCTGCGCGTGCGCGGCGCGGGCGGGGAATACAACGTGCGCCGGGAGTAGCGCCAGGAATAGTGTGCGTGGTGAAGGGCAAGACGATGGCTGAAGAACAGAAAGTGCGCTACGACGCCGATGCTGTGTTTATCAGCTATAGCCCGGAGGACATCGACTGGGCAGAGGACGAGCTACGCCCGCGTTTGGAAGCATCGGGCGTCAAAGTCATCACCGGCGAAAATCTGACCGGCGGCGTAACCGTCTCCCTGAACCGGGAACGGGCCATTGCCGACACCCGCCGCACGATTGTTGTGCTGTCGCCCGAATGGGTGGCCAATAGTTGGAACAGCTTCGAAGCGGATATGCTGCTCCATCTGGACCCCGCTGCTGTCAAACGCAAATTGCTGCCTGTTCTCCTGCGCAAAACCGAAATCCCCCCTCGTATCGCCCGCCTGACTATCCGTGACTTGACCGACAAAAAGCGCTACGCATCCCGGCTGGCCCAACTGATCCGGGATGTGGAAGATGCCGTGCCATTGCCGCCGCCAGACGCCTTTCCCAACCGCTGGGAATGGTATTGGCGGCAGGCTCGTCGGCGGGGGGTGACGGCAAAACGGGGCGCAGCCGTCGCGATTGGCTTTCTGCTCCTGCTGCTCATCGCCGCTCAAATTTGGCCCTTTCAGCCCAGGGAGGTCTGGCTGGAACAGGAAAGTGTGCCCGGCCTGGCAGTACTTCACAACACCGGCGAAATGCTGGTGGCCGGTGCGCGGCACGGCGGGGATGACTGCCCGACAGGCGATGTCTACCGGGGGCTGGCCTTCCGTCCCTTGCAGCCGGAAAGCCGTTGGCAGCCCAGCCGCGTGCCCGACGATCTGCTCTGTGTGCGAGCGCTGGGCAGCCTGACCAATATTGTAGATATTGGTTCCCACCGGGATGAACCGTCGGTTGTCTACGCGCTCACAGCCCAAAAGGGAATCGCTGTCAGTCTGGACGGCGGTGTTTCGTATCAGCTTTTCAGCGCCGCGGACAGAGAGCTTGCGGGCAACAACGAGCCGGAATTTCTGGCCGTAGGAGGCAGCGCAGAATCGCCTGTTCTCTGGGTGGCCGGGAGAAACGAAGGGCTGTGGCGGGTGAACGGAACTCACTGGCAAGCGGTCGGTGGAGACGACGCCTGCCCCCTGCCTGCGGGGGCCGCGGTGGATTCGTTGCTCGTCGATGGCGGGAGGCTGCTGGCCGGGACTGTGCGCCAAGGGTTGTGGCTGATTGAGGGGGCACGCTGCACACGAGTGGATGCAGCAGACACGGGCGACCGCTGGGAGTACGACCAGTTGGCCGTGGCTTCGGAGAGCCAGAATCGCTATGTGGCGGTGGTTCGCGACAGGGAAGAAGAGGCACAATTCCGGCTGGTGGTGCTCTGCCCGCTGACCAATGACTGCGAGACGCTGCCCTGGCCCCACAGCCAGCCCCTGTGGCAAGACAACAGCCCGGTGGAAAGTCTGCTGGTTCGGCCCGAACCAGCCGGGCAGGTCACGTGGGTGTTGGCGGACCAGCAAGGGCGTGTGGTGACGGGTGATCTCAACGGCATTACCAAACGCTACCCGCGCATCACCCGCTGTCTGCTCACCTGTGCAATGGGGCTGGCCTGGCTGCCAGATGGGGCGCTTTATCTGCTGGCTGATCCCCGCTCTCTGCGCACCCGGCAATTGACTGAAGGCCGCTTTTACACCTACGAACGAGGAGACTGGTACCGCCGCATCTGGCCCTGATCTGACAGTGGCCGCTGACCCAAATCGCTGACCCAAATCGCTGACAATAGTCGCCGACGACCGCTGATAGGACGGGAATCTCTGCGCGAAGTGCGCAGAGATTCCCTGGAGTTTGAGAAAGGAGCCGCCCCATGGCTGAGGAATTGGACGCGCTGGCAGCTATTGGCCCACTCACAGGCCAGATTCGACTGGGGGAATCCCTGCCTTCGGGCGCTCGCATTCGTCTGCGCAGCCGTGTGACCGGCCAGCCTTTGCCCGACAGCAGCGCTGAAATCGGGCCGAATGGACTTTTCCGTCTGGAGTATGACGAGGCTTTTGATCGGGATAGTGTGGTGGTGGAAGTGGTGGATCGGCTGGGCAATCTCTTGGCCGACGCAGCCGCCTTCCCCCACAACAACCCGGACCAGCCATACATTTTCACAGTGGATGGCCTGCGCCCCATCGAAAAAGGCGAAGGATACGAAATCCCGACCACACCCCCCCACGCCGAAGTCTACTGGCGCACAAAATTCCCGCTGCCACACGAACAGTTGACCCGGTCCCAGGACGCGCTGGAACGGCTGCGCACTGTCTGGGACAGCGACAACCGGGGCGATGCAATGGACGGAAGGGTGGCTTATCCCTGGCAATTGCAGATCAACCCAACCACCAGTCTTCCCACAGTTGTCCGCGCCCAGTTGCCCATCCGTCTGCCCCCCACAGGCGCTGTCGAAGCAGTGCGAGAGAACCTCTCGCAAGGCGATTTGTCCCAGGCGATCTTTGGCATTGATCTGGGCGCTCGCTTTGATGAGACCTTTCGCGCCCAGGTCCCCGTTCATCTGGCGTCGGGCAGCGAAGGCAGAGGATTGGAGCAGAACAGCCACCTGATCTGGCGGCAAATCTATTCCGGCCCGGATGGCACACTCTATCCTGTGCTGGGCGGTGGCTTTCGGGTGCATGGCCGCACCAATGCAGTGGATGTGGCTATCACCAACAGCTTCTATCCTCTCACAGAAGTCACACTGGACCTGCACGTCAAACTGACCGATGAGGAAATTCTGGAGCAGGCATTGGCCGCGCTCCTGGCTATGCCGGAAATTGAGGACAGAGCGTCGATCCTCACCGAACTGTGGAGACGCGTCCAGCCGCGGCAGGGGCCTTTGGCATTCCTCAACCGCCTGCGTCCCCTGTTGCACTGGTTGGGGCTGGCCCGGAGCCGCCAGGTCCCGGTGCAGGTGATGCGGGACAAATACTATTTGCCCACTGGGCGCGATTTGCCCAACGGCGAAGGGGACGAAGCCTATTCGCTGGCAATCATCCCCGTGGCTGGGCAATACCATCTGGCGGCCCGGGTGCGCCTGATGAAGGAGGGATGGGATGTCTGGTATGTGGATGTGGATGTGCAGTCGGGGGTTGTGGTAGGCAGGCCCTGGCAACCCACCAGCCACGCCCCCTTCTACGCCACATCTCAGAACGCGGCAGAAGGCCCCCCGCCTCAGGGAGATTTCCCGATCAACGCCTTCGGGTTTCCCGCCGAACCTGCCCCCCCTTTGCTGGACCTGCCCGCGGCTGGCGCTGTGGACGACAGAGAACGTGCCACAGTCGCCGTCCATAGCCAGCGATTGTATGATCATTTGTGCCACACCTGTGGTGCGAAAGCAGAGTTGGAGGCTCACGTCCAGGCGGGCTATCGTATAAAAGTCGTGTTGGAGGCAGAAGGCCGTACCCAGTTCAACTATGCCCACTTTCTCCCTTCCAAAGAAGTCCGCTTTCAGCAGGGCAGCGACGTGGGCATTCTGCTCGACATAGCGGGCAATCAGCGGCATCTCTTCCACCCGGCGCGGGACCCGGAAGTGATTATGCACGAGATGACCCACGCATTCTTCTGGCTGATTAACCGGGATCCGTGGGAAGAGCAGAATGTGGTCAGCCCCTTTGGACGAGCGCTGCACGAAGGCTACGCCATCTATCTGGCCCGGTCGGTGGCAGCCGGCGACGACGCGGCAGAAAACGACAAACCCTGGGCACGGGGTATGTACAGGGAAGAATGGGGTGACCGCTGGCGACTGTTGCGCAGCCAACGAAAAGCGGGCGCGGATTTTCTGCGTATGCCCAATCAATACCCGGGCCACCGCTTTGCTCTGGGTTTTGAGAACATTGAACTGGAGGATTACGACATCGGAATGATTTGGGCCAGAGCGCTGTGGGATTTGCGTCAATTGCTTGGCCCGGCAGAGACAGACTTTCTGGTTGTTCAGGGCTATCCCTATCTGCACGGTTCTATTGCCAATTTTGAAACAGCCGCGCAAGGGCTGATTGAGGCCGATATCCGGGGCGAGCAGTTCAATGCGGAAGCCGCGGTAAAGCCAATTTTCAGCACCCGGGGGCTGATGAGCAGCACAGGCACCTTTGGCTTTGCCCAGAGTGGAGGGGGCGCGTTGATCGCGGCCACGGATCTGGGCATCCAACTGCGGACGGCAGGTGGTTGGGTTGCCGACACAACGCCAGGCATCGACGCAATTGCCGGGGTGGCCTCACTGGCCGCGGGTGATGGTCGTCTCTATGTCGTGGCTGTGCCTCCCCGTGCCGCCCAAATCACCAGCCTGCCCCCGTGGCGAACGGGTCTTTATCAGCGAGAGAACAATCAGTGGACTGAAATCGGCGCGCCAGACCACACGGCTCTTGGGGTCTATGCCTTGCCCACCGCCAGTGGAAACCGGCTATTTATTGCGACAACCGGAGGCGTTTATTGGATTGAGAATGGCAGTCCCGCACGTCTGGGCAACACCCAGGATGAGCATCCCGTCCACGATCTGCTGGTCTGGAACGGACCGGGAAGTCCATCGCGCCTGTTGATGGCCGCGCGTTCGGACAAGGTGGCTGCTGTCGATTTGGACAGTGTGCCGCCGGGAAATCCCGGTGCGGCTGTCTGGAACTCCCTGCCTGTGGGCGATCAACTGCGTGTCGCGGCCTTGGCCGTGCGCCAAAAAAGTATAGCTGGGGCTGTCGCAGAGGAGGAACTCTATGTCGGCACAGTGGATGGGGGAATCTGGCGTTATGGAGCAAACGACGAGTTTCACCCCACCAATCTGACGGCTCAACCCGACGCGGCGATATTGGCACTCACCGCCCGCGAGGCGCGGCTGGTCTGGTCTACACCAGAGGGAGTGGGGTGGAGCACTGACGGAGAGACAGCCATGCGCCTGGCCTTGCCTTGCCCATCCGCACTGGTGGTCAGTCTCCATCTGCAGGCAGATGGCATTCTTTTCGCCGGAACATTCGCGCACGGCATCTGGCGGGTGAATCTCAACGAGGCGGTTCCCGCGTGGCACGCGGAGCGGCTCCCGGCGTCCCAGGCCCAGCAGCAGATTCCCCCATCAGAGCAGAAGCTGCTCAGCTACTTTCACGCCCAGCCCAGCCCCACCGCACAATTGGTGATACAGGGCGATGTGGCTGTTCGTCGGGTGTCGCAGCCGGGCTTTCCTCTGGCCCTGCGCCAGCCCGATGCCAACCAGCAATATGTGATTGAGCAGGGCTGGGTGATTCTGCTGGTCAGCAATCCCACGGCCACGCCTCTGCGTGTAACCGCTGCCGCGGATGACAACGGCAACATCCGGGTGACAGCGACTGTGTGATGCAGCGTTTGATGAGACCTAAGGAGAAGATGGCGCGATGAAACGACTTCTGATGGCCGCGGCCGTGGCTGTTCAAATGGCACTTTTTCTACTGCTGAGCGTGGAACCCGGGCTGGCGGGCAGCGATTGTGCCACGACCCATCGGGTGCTGTCAGGCGAAACCCTGTCCGGGATTGCAGCCCAATACGGCGTAACGATCCCGGACCTGGCGGAGCGCAACGGCATTGCCAATCCCAATCTGATTCGGGTCGGCCAGGAATTGTGCGTGCCGATCCCTGTGCTGCCCGCCAACAAGACCGCCGCGGCCCAGGCTGGCATCAATTTAGTGGCCGAATTCCGTCTGACAGACGAGACACCCGCGGCAGAGCCGTCGAACGAGTGGCTGCTTATGCACGCCCAGCCATTGGGCCTGCGTTATCCAATGGCGCTGGTGCCTGGCACAAAAGAGGATGTGCCTCTCTCCATCTTGCAGACTGGCCTCCAAGTGCGCGACAGCAGCGCGGCAGGTACGCCGGTCCTGTGGCTGATCCCGAATGTCCCCAACCTGACAGATCGGCTCTCCCCCACCTATACCCTGGCATTGATTGGCAATCCAGCGCCTTTGCTGGCTCTGCAATTTGGCCTGACACCCACACAGACAATCACCGACCTGCTGACGGTCAGCGATCACACAGGGGGCGGCTTTGGCAGCAGCGGCTGCCGGGTTATTCGGAATCCGGTTTCTGTGCTGGGGCGATCTTCCGCGGCTGAGGTGCAGATGCGGGTAGAATTGGGCGCGGGCAGCGGCGCGTACATTGGCTATACAGTAACCGATCTGGCCTATTGGTCCAGCCCGGTAACCTTGCACGCCTGTGATGTGGATGTGGCACTGGCACTTCAGGCGGGTCAAGCGAGCGATGGCTACCAATTGCTGCTTGCCATGCCCCGTTCCACAGGCGGCCCGACGGTGGGCGAAGGCGTCGACGCGGATTGTGATGATTGGGAAGGCATTGGCGGCCTTTTTACGATTCTGCGGGTAATTTGGGGATGCCCTGAGTAAGCCAGAAGGCGAATGTCGGGCGAGCACCTGTCCATCTGCCGGTTTCCCTGAAATGCAAAACCGCATTAGAATAGTGGGGCGTGTGCAGATTATTTCTGTCCTTCTTACACCCATAGGAGCACCCCCCCCATGTCCACACCCATCCGCATTAGTGTTATTGGCGCAGGCAGCGCTCAGTTTTCGCTTGGCCTGGTCAAGGATATCTGCCTCACCGCGTCCCTTTCCGGCAGCCTCATCAACTTTATGGACATCAATCCAGAGCGTCTGGATATGATCCACAAATTGGGCCAGCGCTATGCCAAAGAACTGGGCACAGACCTGCGTTTTGAATCCACCACCGATCTGCGGGAGAGCCTGCAGGACGCTGATTTTGTCATCAATACTGCTTCGGCCAGCCCCCACGGCAAACAGGCCGACAGCCGGGAAGTGGCCGCCCAATATGGCTATTATCACGGCGGCGGCGTTGGCACGGGCGGCTTTGCCAACCTGGACCTGATGTTGGGCGTGGCCCGCACAATGGAGGAAATCTGCCCGGACGCCTGGCTGATTCAATCGGGCAATCCGGTCTATCAGGGCTGTACACTGATGACGAGGGAGACAAGCATCAAAGTCTGCGGCCTGTGCCACGGCCACTACGGCGTCTATGGCATTGCCCGGGTGCTGGGGCTGACCGACGAGAGCAAAATCACCTGGCAGGCGCCGGGACTGAACCACAACATCTGGCTCACCCATTTCTTCTACGACGGCCAGGAAGCCTATCCGCTGCTGGACGAGTGGATTGAGAGAGAGGGCGAGAAATACTGGAACAACCACATCGCCGAGCGCACCCACGACATTCAGATGAGCCGGGGCACAATTCATCAGTATCGGATGTTCGGCCTGATGCCCATCGGCGACACACCCCGGCAGGTCGGTTGGTGGTATCACACAGATATCGAGACAAAAATGCACTGGTTCGGCCAGCCCTGGGGCGGCCCGGACACCCATCTGGCCCGGCCTCTCTTTGTGAAGAATCTGGAAAAACGCATCGAAGAGATGACCCGCCTGGCCAACGATCCCAAAGCCAGTCTGGTGGAATCTTTGGGCGGCGAGAAGACCCGCGAGCAGCAGGTCCCCATCATCGACGGGCTGGTCAACGACAACGAAGGCCAGTTCCAGGTGAATGTGCCCAACTACGGCGCGCTGGCCGGCGTGCCCGATGATGTGGTGGTGGAAGTGCCCGCGGTTGTCAACAAAAAGGGCATCCAGCCCCTGCGGGTGGAACCCCTGCCCGAAAAAATTATGTACACCCAAATCCTGCCCGAATGGCTGGAAATGGAGCGCAATCTGCTGGCCTATCACACGGGCGACCGCTCGCTCCTGCTCTGGGAAGCGCTGCAGGCAGGCCAGACCAACTCCTACGATCAGGCCGTGGCCGCTTTTGAGGGCCTGATGGGGATGGCAGGCAATGAGACGTCCAACGACTACTATCAGTGGGAGACGGGCCAGGAAATGCTCTTGGAAAAGGTCAAAAAGTAGGCAAAGGCGGCGGGGCAGGGAGTGACGGACAGCTATCGTCCCCCTGCCTCGCCATCAACTATGGACAGGGATATGGACAGAGAATTGCGGAAAGAGGCGGACAGAAATGGATGATTTTGCAGCTATCCCCGTGGGCCACATCGACGACGCACACTCAATGGAGCGGGTGATTGTCGCGCTGCGGGAACTCCACGGCCCGTCCTACGACTTCGCCCTGCGTCGCTGGCACGGAATGATTGCCTTCGGTTCGTCGCCGGGACGGACGCGCTACTTCTTTGTGGTGAAAGCGGACCAGACCTGCCAGGTTTGGGGAAACCTGGCAGGTCTTCCCAGCCCACTCTGGCCGGGGGACGTTTTCTGTGTCAACGCAGGCGACGAACCGATTCGGGTAGAGGGGGATGGGGTGGCTTTTGAGGTGACGACGGAAGCCACAGACTATCCCGCGCCCCGGATTGTCCACCTGCGGGATTTGACCGACAAACCCGGCGGCTGCGCGGCCTATTCCGGCGCGTTTCGCCGCGAAGCCCTGCCCCCGGCGCGTCCTGCGCCGGGTTCTGCGGACCAGCGGGGCATCAACCGGGTCAACGAACACACGCTGGACATGCGCTTCGACCGCGACCCGCCGCCCATTCGCCATTGCCACGGGCCGGTAGAGATCGGCGGGGGCAAGCAGATCAATCACTCGGAGACAGCGATTCTACTGCCCCGTTCTGCCTACGGCCTGCCCCAAGTGGACGGGACGGACGAGGGCCATATTGTCATCTATCCCCGGCCCCTGGAAGCGCCGGGAGAACAGATAACGATTCCCGTACGTCCTGGCTCGGTGATCGTCACCCCGGCCGGCAGCGAGCAGGTGATGGGCCACGCCTTTGAAAATGCCTTTGCCATGCTGATTGCTATCCCCGGCTTCGTAGCGCCCTATCACCTGTTGACCTGAAAATAGCTACTGATGAACGCGGATAAACGCAGACAGAATCCGCGGAATCTGCCTCATCAGCGTTCTCTTATCTGAGGATTTCCCCAGTGCTTTTTTTCTCCCGTTTTTTTGTCCGCCCGTTGCGCATCTTTGGCGGGTTGGCCGTTCTCACCCTAAAACGATTGCGCAGCCAGCCGGGGTTGGCCCTGCTTTCGCTTTTGCAGATTGTCCTTTCCGTGGGTCTGCTGACCAGCGCAGGCTTCTTTGCCCAGGCCGTAGACCGGGTGATCCTTCAGCAGGAATTGGACCGACTGAGCAGCGTGACCAATCGCCCCCCCTTTTCCACGCGGGTCTACTTCTTCCCCTCCTCCCGCAAACCCATGGACGTGGCTTCTGCCGAGGCCGCGGGGCGCAGTATTGCAGGCACTCTCTCCGCGGAGATCGGCCTGCCCATCGCCCAGGCCATCACCCAATTGGAGAGCGGCAATATGATGCTTATGCCGCCGCCCAATGACATCCGCTACAACAGCGACAGTTCGTTTCTGGCGACCACCAATCTGGTCTATATCCAGAACGTAGGCCCCCAGTTGAATATCCTGGCCGGCGACCCGCTGGACGACGACGGGCACTCGGAGGCAGATGCGCTGGATGTGTGGATGCACCAGACAATGGCAGCCCATCTGGGTTTGGGCGTGGGTGAATCTTTTACGATTGCCCCCACTGTCAACCAGCCGCCAACGCTCATTCGCGTGCGGGGGGTGTGGCAGGCCGCAGACCCCGACGCGCCTTTCTGGTTTCGCAACCCGGACACAGCCTTGAAAGATGTGCTGCTGGTCCGCCGCCTGGACTACACAGAACGGATACAGCCGCTGATCAGCGGCAGCTCGCGCTTTGCCAGTTGGCAGATATCCCTGGACGACAGCCGTCTGGACCCGGCCTCTGCCCGCGCCTATGCCGAGGGCTTCGAGCGGGGGATGGCCGTCGTCAATAAATATGTGCCGGGGGCCAATCTGGACGTGTCCGCGCTGGATTCTCTGAAGGAGTTTGTCGGGCGCAAGACCGCACTGACTGTTCTGCTTCTGGGGTTCAATATCCCCGCGCTGGGCTTTCTCTTTTATTTCCTGATTCTAATCTCGGCCATCATTGCCCGCTCGCAACAGCGGGAGACATCGCTGATGGTAAGCCGCGGGGCACGGGTGGCCGATATACTGAGTCTGGTCGCCGTGGAGGAGTTCCTGCTTTTTGTGGTGGGAACGCCCTTGGGCATGGCCTGGGGGATGGCCCTGGCACTGGGCATGGGCTATACCGACAGCTTTCTCACCTTCACCCAACGCCCGCTTCTGCCCGTCTCATTACAGGGCATCAACTATTCGCTCATCGGTGTGGCGCTGGCTGTTTCGTTGGTGGCCCGGCTGCTGCCCGCCTTCCGCTCCACCCGCAAAAGCATTGTGGACTACGAATCCAGCTATGGCCGCCCCCAGGAGTCCCCCCTCTGGCGGCGGGCCTATCTGGACTTTCTACTGATTGTGCCCACGGCCTATGCCTATCAGCAGTTGGGCAACCGGGGGGCCTTGGCCCTGCTGGTCCAGGACAACACAGACGAACTTTTCCAGGACCCGCTGCTTCTGCTCGTGCCCGCGCTCTTCATCTTCACTGCTTCCCTGCTGGTCATGCGTCTCTTCCCCCTGCTGATGAATCTGCTCGACGCGCTTGCCAGCAGCCTGCCCTGGACAGCCCCCCATCTGGCCCTGCGCCAGTTGGGCCGCCACAGCCATAGCTATCTCAATCCATTGCTGCTGGTCGTCATCTGCCTGGGGCTGGGCATCTACGCGCATTCCATGGCCGCCAGTCTGGATCAGTGGCTCATCGACCGGGTCTACTATCAGGTGGGCGCGGACATTGCATTTACGCCCTACAATGAGAGTGCCGAAGGGGGGCTGGGCGGCGAGTGGATCCCCCAGATTTCGGCCTTCGCCGAGCTGCCCGGGGTGGAGAAAGCCACACGGGTCGGTGACTACAAAGCGCGCAATGGGATTCCCGGCAGCCCCAGCCGCGCGATCCGTTTCCTGGCTGTGGACCGGGCCGAATTCGCGTCGACGGCCTGGTTTCGCCCGGATTTTGCCGGGGAGTCGCTGGGC
This sequence comes from Caldilineaceae bacterium, assembly GCA_019637685.1. Lineage (GTDB taxonomy): Bacteria > Chloroflexota > Anaerolineae > Caldilineales > Caldilineaceae > JACQGT01. The sequence continues at coordinate 35,020 of JAHBVF010000009.1, forward strand.
AGCCTGATGAACCGTCTGGCAACCTCTGGGGACAGTATTCTCGTCTCCGAGCAATTCCTGGCCGACAACCTGCTGAAAATCGGGGATGTGATCCCCCTGTGGGTCACACTGGACGCGGGCATTCGGGTGCAGTCTGGATTTACGGTTGTGGGGGTATATCATCTCTTCCCTACCACCGAAGAAGAGGAGAATGCGGTCATCGGCAACCTGGACTATCTGTCGCTGCTGGGCGGGGCCGTCTTCCCCCACAACATCTGGCTGCGTACAAGCGGAGATGTGGACAGCAAAGAGCTTATGCGTTCTATGCAGCAGATAGGCATTGATGCGCCCAATTGGAAGGAGAGCCGGGCTATCATTGCCGCGGAGAAGGCCAAGACCGAACGGATCGGCATTTTTGGAACCCTCACCGTTGGCTTTCTGGCCGCGGCATTGATGGCATTGCTGGCCCTGCTGGTCCACAGCTACGCCTCCCTGCAAGAGCGGCTCTTTCAATTTGGGGTACTGCGGGCCATCGGTGCTCTGCGCCAGCAACTGGTGGCCCAGCTATCCATCGAATACAGTCTGCTCGTCCTCTACGGAACCGTGGCCGGATCGCTCATCGGTGCCTACACATCCGAGCTGTTCACACCCTTTTTCCGTTCCGCGTCCCAATCCAAAGTGATGCTGCCACCCCTGCGCCCCATCATCGCCCAGGACGAAATCTTCCGTCTCACGCTCATCTTTGCCGTCGTTATCATTCTGGTGGAGCTGCTTGCCACAGCCCAGGCCATGCAGCGGCGGCTGTTCGAGATTATGCGTATGGGACATCAGGGGTAAGAGGGGACGGGAATGCCGACCCCAATCCTTCTATCCTTCTATCTTTCTATCCAAAGGAGAAGCCCATGCCTTTCCACAATCTGCCCACCAAAGGCATCCCCGGCAATCTGATCGAAGACGGATTGGATGGGGAGCCGGTTCATCTGCACATCTCAAGCGTTGGCCCCGGCCAGCGCTCCCACCCGCCTCACCAGCACGGGGGGTGGGAAGCCTTCTATCTCTTTGAGGGGGAAGGCACACTGGAAATCGAGGACGAACGCCAGATCATCCGCGCTGGCGAGTCGATTGTCTTCGACCCCCGACGAATGCACGGACTGGTGAATGCAGGAGCAGGGGAGATGAAATATATGGTTGTGTTGACGAAAGAGTGAGCCAGCACATCAGAGAAGAGAGAAGGCCGACTTTTCAAAAAAGTCGGCCTTCTGATTTATTGATTCAGCCAGGAGGAGGTATTTTCTAACGCGCCGTCACGGGCAGGAATATCTCGCCCCGCAGTGCGCCGAACAGGGCAAACTCTGTCAGGTGGTCCAGGGTGGCGGTGAGCAGACCGCTGGCCGGGTCGTAGGCGGTGGGGATGGATTCCCAGACGCCTTTGTCCTCGTCCCAATAGGCCAGATGGGGGCGGAAGATGTGGACCTCCTGCTGCTCCACCCTGGCCGTAGAAAGGGTGAGGGTGAAAGGCTGGAGAAATTGATGCACCTGTCCACCGCCGCTGGTATACGCGTCGATGAAGAAGCTGTTGCCCATCTGCCCCATCCCCGCTGGCCCGGCGTGGCCTGCGCTCACGCCGCTACGCAGATAAAGGGTTTCGCTCACCGCGCCGCCGGGAAAGTCCACCAGCAGGGAGAGATCGCCCACGACCAGTTGGGTCTGCAACCCGCTTAACACATCCACCCGGGGCTGCTTGGCCTCTCCGCCCAGCACAACATTGTCCAGAAACCCCTCGTCCCATCCATTTTCAAACTCGCCGCGGATGCGCAGATTGCGCACATCCTGCAAGACCGCCTGGATGTCCTCGGCGCTGGCCCGCACCCCCACCGCGGTGGAGATGGGTTCTGCCACACCGATCTTCATCCAGCCCGCGTCTGCGCTCAACGGAATCGAATATTCGGTCCACCGCTTGCGAGGGTTGAAGGCAGTGTTGTAGATAAGGGCGCTGCTGCCACCGCTGATGATCACATCTGGCCCGCTGAATTGGCTGTTCATCTCCGCGTCCTGGCGCAGATCAAAGCTCAGGGTTCGGGAATAGGCAGCAGAGATATCGCCCAGGAATTTGGGCGGAGCCTCCCAATACCAGGTGCCGCCTTCCACATCGTCCGTGGCCCGCAGATGGCCGCCGGGATGACCGGCCTGGGGCAACCAGGCGGGCACACCCGATCCGGCCTGCACGTCCCCATCCACCCGCCAGCCCTCTCGGCCTGTGTCAAAATAGCTGGCAGCCACCGGTTCGGTCTGGGCCACGGGGGGAACAGAATCATCGCTTGGGCTGGCTGGCTGATTGTATGGCTGGCTGATTGGCTGGCTGGCAGCATTTGGCAACGGGGAATTGACGGCGGCGGCTTGGGCTGGTCCCAGCGAGGCAAGCAGCCCAACCGCCAGTGCCAGACTGACCAGCAGAGTGGATGCCAGCCAGCGCAGGTTGTGGCCGCGCCACGGGAATGAACGGGCCTGGGGGGATGTGGGGGATTTCATCATTTGCTCCTTTGACATTTGAATAAAGAATTCGCAACGGGCCGACCGTCGGCTTTGGATTGTTGTGTGTCGACAAAAAGAGTGTAAACCAAACGCGCGGCCAATACATCCTGCAAAAGTAGGTTGTCCACGGGGTGCAAAAGTAGGCACGCTGCCCACCCGCCAGAATCCCAGGCAAATAAAACCCCAGATCAATAAAAAAGCGTGACAGGGAGGATATTCCTGCAATCCTCCCTGTCACGCTTCTCTCTATAACACCAGACAGCGGCTGGCGATTCGTCTATTGTCCCAACAATTCTACTTGCCGCTGCCAATCGAGGGCAGGAAGATGCGGTTCATCTGCTCTGGCACAACGCCATCCGCGCCGGCATCCGTGTCGAACACTGCCACAGTCACGCTGTTGCTGCCAAACTGGCCCTGCGGCCCATCTGTGCGCGTTGGGCTGGGCAGATAGCTGGTAATGGCTGTTCCGTTGCTGTCGCCGTCCGGGTCACTGTTGGCCGCCGCATCATACCTGTAGCCAGCCAGGGCCACGTCCTGCACAGTCAGCGTCATCCGATCCACTTTCTTGGACTGTTGCGCCGATGTAACGATCAAACAGGCACCGTTCTCATTCGTCGTACAGTGTGCAGTGCCACTCACCCGATTGTTCGGGTCATCAATATCAACTGTCACCTGTGCGCCGGGCTGCCTGTGGCCTGATGCGTCGGAAATTTCCACAACGAAGGCTCCACTCCACTTTTTACTGCTTTCCCAGTAGCTCAGGTTGTCCAAATCGCTCACATGCAGGACGCCTGTTTCGTTGTCGTTCGTTGTTTGCTCCGGGGTGGGTTCCGCCGTTGCCACCGGTTCGGGCACAGGTGTGCTGCTTGCCGGCGGGCTGGATGGGCTTTCTGACTCTTGCCCGGTCTCATAGGCGTCGGCGTCGTCCACCCATTTGCTGGCCCCCAGCGATGCACTGCCGGTTGAGCCACTCCAGGTGGGCAGGCCGCCGCTCCACGTGGGGACCCGCCCGGCCCAGGCCATTCCGCCGGACCAGAGAGGCATCCCGCCGCTCCACAGGGCTAAACCACCGCTCCAGGTGGGCAATCGCCCGCTCCACAGCGCCAGCCCGCCGGACCAGGTGGGCAGACCACCGGCCCAGTTCAAACTGCCGGACCAGGTGGGCAATCCTTCGGCCCAGGTGCCTGTGTTGCCAGACCACAGAGGCATGCCGCCGCTCCACAGGGCCATACCACCACTCCACGTGGGCAGGCCGCCGCTCCAGGTGGGCAGGCCCGCGCCCAGAGAAATACCACCCGCCCAATGCACGCCGCTGTCTAAGGTTACTTCTCCACCGCTCCAGGTGGGTAGCCGGTTGCTGATTGTCTCGGCGTCCAGCCACATGCCGCTCTGGGCATCCGCCATGCCCAGGCCATAGACCTGACCGTCTGCGTCGGCCATATAATAGAGAATACTCTCGCCGTCGTCGCTGAGCAGTTTGGCCGCTGGTCCCTGATAGTGGCCGGCCAATTCTTCGGGCGAGCCGTAGCCGTGGCTCAGGTCCCAGTGGATGTCCATTCCCTGGTTGGCCGCGGCGTCTGCCGGGAAATCGGCCAGGACAGCCGCGGGCGCCCAAATGCGTCCCATGCCCTGCTGCATCAGATTGTAGATGGGCGTGGCTTCTTCTGTCACCGCGGGCAGGGCCGAACTCATCAACCGGTATTTGACCTGATCCGGTGTCAGGTTGGGATTGGCCTGCAACATCAGAGCCACCACACCAGAGGTCACGGCGGTTGCCATACTTGTGCCGTTCATACGGAAGAGACTGATATTGGTCGAATAGTCAGGATGTTCCTGCACCAGTTGCGCGCTTTTTGAATTGTTCGCGTGATCGTTGTACATAAAGGAAACGATCTGGCTGCCTGGGGCCAGGACATCCGGCTTCAGGAAACCGTCGAAAGTGGGGCCGGCCGCGGACCAGCGGGGCAGCAGATCGCCTGTCCAGTAGCCCGGTGTGCGCTGACTGTCCACCGCGCCCACTGTAATCACATAGGGATTGTTGCCGGGCACGGTCACGCTCTCGGCCAGGGGACCCACATTGCCCGCCGCGGCCACAACTGTAATCCCCGCGGCCCAGGCTTCCATTACCGCCCGGTTGAGCGGGTCTACAAAGTAGGGGGTGGTCGGGTGGGCGCTCATACTCATATTGAGCACCCGAATGCCGAAATAGTCCTTGTGCTGAACCACATACTGGATGCCCTGGATGGCGTCAGCGTAGGTTCCGTTGCCGTGGCCGTCCAACACCCGCACGCTCAGAATTTTGGCGTCGGGCGCTACGCCCAGATAAACGCCCGTGCCAAAGTCGGTCATATTGTTCCAGATGGCCCCGGCCACGTGGGTTCCGTGTCCATAGCTGTCTTTGCTGTCTTCGGAACCTGTAAAGCAGTGATTTTCGTATTGCAGACCAGACGTATAGGTCGATTTGTTCTTCTGGTAGGTGTCACACTGGCGTTCAACAAAATCGGCCTGGCCCAAAAAGAGCTTCTGCACCTGCTGGCTCATCTCGTGTTTGACCTGATCGTCAAAGTAGACACCCGAATCGAGGACGGCAATGGCAACGCCCCGGCCAGTAACTTCGTCGTCTCCGGTGTGTAGCACATCAGCACCGATATCGATGCCAAAGGGATTGGCCAGGTCCCATACCTTCTTCTCATTGATGTCTTTCACATCCGGGCGGCCATTCCACTCTTTGGGCAGTTTTCCCAGTGAGCTAACGCTGTTGCCGTTGGGCAGAAAGATTGTGCCCCCCGCGGTGGTCAGTGCTGAACGGGTCACGGGTGGAAAGCCGGAAAAGTGTGTCACCACACGGCCGTCAGCGGCCAGAACGGCTACTTCGCCCAGCAGATCGCCCACATAGACATTGCCGTTGGCCTCTACCGCGGGCAGAGCCACAATATCGCCCTCTGCCGTGTATTCCCAATCCACTGCACCATTGGCCGCGTTCAGTGCATAGAGTTCCTTTTCCTTCTTGGCTACATAGACCCGGCTGCCATCGGCAGAAAGCACCGGGCCAGTCTCCAGATTCCCAGGCGTACGGAACTCGAAACGGCGGGAGCCATCGGCGTTGATAGCGATCAGGCGGTCAGGCGCCACCGAGACAAAGAGCGTACCATCCGCGTCCACCACGGGTGTGCCGCGCAGATCGCCGGGCAGGTTGTATTGAAAACGTTGGCTGCCGGTGCTGTTCAGGCCATAGACCCGTTGTTTGCCAATCGCATAGACTGTGCCATTGCTCGCGACAAGCGGGGCAGAGGCCAACAGTTGTTCTTGCCCCGCATTGAAACTCCATTTGAGGGTTCCATTGCTGTTGAAAGCGTCGATCTGTCTCTGATTGTTTTTCGAGTCGCCCGTATAGGCCAGATAGACCGTGCCGTCAGCACCCACAACCGGCGCACCGATGACGGCATCTGCTTTTACGCCCGCCAGGCTGGTGTCCCAGCGCAACTGCCCTGTGTCTGCGTGATAGGCGTGCAGCCGCCGCTTTCCGACCACTACATAGACCGTGCCACCGGCGATGGCTGCGCCTGTGCCATACTCTTCATTGCCGTTGATCCGACTGTCCCAGCGCGGGGTGCCGCTGCTGTCAAAAGCAAACAGATTTCTGCCCGCACTGACAATGACCAGTCCGGCTCCGGCAGACAACCCGGTGGGAGCACTATTGCCGATTCCCAGTACTGTGTGGCGCACCATCTCCGTGCCATCTGCACCAAAGAAGACCAGCGAGCCGTTGTTGCCCAGGGCCGCGGCCCCACCGGTGTCCAGCGCCACCAAACCGACCAGTCCAGTCCCACCCACGGCCTGACTGGGACGGCGTACCAATTTCCTGCTCACATAGCCGTCCCAGCCATCGGTGGCGGGCTGGGGGGCCTGGGCGCTGCCCACCGAGCTATTGGCCACCACCGAACGGATGCCGGAAGTGTTTGCCAGTCTGCTCAGGGCCGCGGCGGGAATGCTGGCCGCTACCGCGTCCACCAGCCAGAGATCGGCCGTCACAGAACCCCCCGCGGCCTCTACGGCTGTAGCCGCGGCCTGGCTGTCCCCCGCGGTCACAATTACCGACAGGGCGGGCGTATCTTCCGCCAGCAGGGCTGCTTCCACATAGGCCGGTGCGCTCGTAGCGGTTCCCACGGCTGGTGCGGCCTGGGGAATGCCCAGCAGTGCGGCGGTCAAGAAAAATGCCAGAAGTGTATGGATCGAAAAACCCATTGATTGCCTCGCTTTACCCTATGTATTGAAGGGGATGTGCCTATTCATAGTAGTCCTGCCAATCGTGTGATTTGGCTATAAGTACCTTAACTATACGTGGTTCTGCAGAGAAAAACCCTAGTACTGTAGTCCAGTTTGGTAGGTCAACTATCGTTATCTACCCTAAAAGCAAACATCCGGAGGGTAGGGAAAGGGCAGAAAAGATAGAAATACGCGGCGATTGTCCAAAATCTGTCGGAAAGGTGGAATCCAAACTCATCCATCGATTTTTAACAGAACAAGAGAGGGATCGGCAGCTAAGCTCCGATCCCTCTCTTGTTCTGGTTACACGTACCGATATGAGCAGGAAGCGTCCCTAAGGCTCCTGAAAACAAAGAATGATCCACGGAGCCACACGAAGTTGCACGAAGAGTAGAGGGAAACTTCGTGTTCCTTTGTGTGCTTCGTGGATAGTTTTTTCTTGGAAGCGCCTAAGTCCGCGGCCTGGTCCTTTTGTACTACTTGCGCTATACCCCGCTAAAAGCGGAAAAGCCCCCGTCCACTGGCACGACAATACCTGTGACAAAAAGGGCGCTGTCGCTGGCCAGCCAGACAGCCGCGCCGATCAGTTCCTCTGGCTCGCCAAAGCGGGCCATGGGTGTGTGATCCACAATCGTCTTGCCCCGGGGGCTGGGCGTGCCGTCGTCATTGAGCAGGAAGCCCCGGTTCTGGTCGCCGATGAAGAAGCCGGGCGCAATCGCATTGACCCGCAGCCCTTCGCCGTATTTTTGGGCAAAATCCACAGCCAGCCAGCGGGTGAAGATATCGATGGCCGATTTGGCCGCGCTGTAGCCCAGCACGCGGGTCAGGGCGCGCTGGGAAGCCATAGAAGAAATGTTGATAATCGAACCGCTCTTCTGTTCCATCATCACTTCGCCAAAGATCTGCGTGGGCAGCACCGAGCCATTGAAATTGAGCGCCATCACCTGATTCACGGCTGACTCCGGCATATTGAAAAAGGTCACATCCCCCACAATTGTTGAGCCGGGGATATTGCCCCCCGCGCCGTTGACCAGAATGTCGATACGACCCCATTTGTCCATCAGCGTCTGGCGAGCTGTTCGCAACGCCTCTTTATTGAGAACATCCGCGGGCAGTCCGATGGCAGTGCCGCCGTCCGCGACGATTTCAGCGGCCACGTCATCGGCCACATCGCCCCGCCGGCCCAGAATGCCGACATGCGCGCCGGCGGCGGCCAACCCCCGGGCAATTGCCCCACCCAGCACGCCTGTACCGCCGGTGACGACCGCGACTTTGCCTTGCAGCGAAAAGAGAGATTGAAGATTCACGAAATGCTCCTGTGGGGTGGTGAGTTGATGAAAAATGAGTATAATAGGATTGTACTACCCTAGGCGGAGATGTCAATCTCTGTTCGCCCCACGAAAGGAAATGCCGTGACCCACACCACCTCTCACGCACCCAACCGGCAGGATCGCTACTTTAGCGCGGAGCCGGGCCAGCGGGCGGTTGCCCGCCAGTTGTTCCAACAGGTGGGCAGCCTGCCCCTCATCTGTCCCCACGGCCACGTGGACCCGCACCTCTTCGCGGACCCGGAGTACCGCTTCAGTTCGCCCACAGAGATGTTTCTAATTCCCGATCACTACATCTTCCGGATGCTCTATTCCCAGGGCATTTCGATGGAGTCCGTCGCCATTTCCCCGCGAGACGGCGGGCCAGTCGAGACGGATCACCGCAAGGCCTGGCAGATTTTTGCCGAGAATTTCCACCTCTTCCGGGCCACGCCCACAGGGATATGGCTGGTGGATGAACTGCACGATCTGTTCGGCATCACCGAAAAGCTGAATGGCAAAAGCAGCCAGGCCATCTACGACGCCATCGACGCCGCGCTACGCACACCCGAATTCAGCCCCCGGCGGATGTTCGAGCGCTTCAATGTGGAAGCCCTGACCACCACCGACCCGGCCACTTCTACCCTGGCCGATCACAAGGCCATCCGGGAATCGGACTGGTCCGCGCGCATTCTGCCCACCTTCCGCCCGGACGCGGTGGTGAATCTGGATATGGACGGCTGGCGGCAAGAGATCGAACGGCTGAGCGAGGTTTCCGGCGTGGATGTGCGGGACTATTCGTCCTATATTCAGGCGTTGGAACAGCGGCGGGCGTTCTTCAAAGAAATGGGGGCCACGGCCACAGATCACGCGGCGCTGACCGCCCACACGGAGATTCTGAACAGCCGGGAGGCCGAGGCGATCTTCCAACGGGCGCTGGCGGGCAAGGCAGATGGCGAAGACGCCCGTCGCTTCACCGGCCATATGCTGGTGGAGATGGCCCGCATGTCCTCCGAAGACGGGCTGGTAATGCAGCTGCACATTGGCTCCTATCGCAACCACAACCCGGCCATCTACGAGCGCTTTGGGCGGGATATGGGCGCTGACATCCCCATTGCCGCCGAATTCACCCGCAATCTCAAGCCCCTGCTGGATCGCTTTGGCAACGCGGCCAATCTGACGCTGATTCTCTTCAATCTGGACGAGACGACCTATGGGCGGGAGCTGGCGCCCCTGGCCGGTCACTACCCGGCCCTGCGCCTGGGACCGCCCTGGTGGTACTTCGACAGCATCAACGGAATTCGCCACTTCTTTGACGCTGTGGTGGAGACCGCGGGGATTTACAACACAGTGGGCTTCAACGACGACACCCGGGCCTTTCCTTCCATCCCCACCCGCCACGAACTCTGGCGGCGGGTGGCCTGCGATTGGGTGGCCGGTCTGGTGGTCCAGGGCATTGTGGACGAGGAAGACGCGTCCGAAATGGCCCACGATTTGGCCTACGGGCTGGCGAAGAAGGCGTACCGCCTGTAGACGGCAGACCGCGGATGGCGGACTGCTGGATTTCTGTCAGCGATCCGCCATCCGCGGTCCGCGGTCAGCCGTCCCCACTCAGCCATCCCCGCAGCGTTGTTGCATCGGCCAAAAACTGGGCCGGGTCGTCGTTGCGCACAAATTCGAGCAGCACGTAGCGTTCCCCGCCCAATGCGTCGATGCGGGCCAGATATTCTTTCCACGCATTTGTATAGTCGGCCAGGGGCAGGCGGATCGTCTGTCCCTCTTCCATCCGCCAGGAAAAAGCGTGGATGTGGCTGAGCCAGGGCGCGATCGTGTCGATCCCGGCCCGGTTTTCCTCGACAGTCGCGCCTTTGGGCGGCTGCCAGAGGGAGCGGAGCGTGGGTCTGTCCACCGCTTCCAGCAGACGGCGGGCTGATTCCGCGCTGTCAGTGAGGGTGTTGCCGTGGAATTCGTAGGCGATGGCGATCCCTTCTGTCGCGGCCAGATCGACGATGCGTTGGCTGTCCGCTATCACTGCATTCCAATAGGCCGCGTCCGCCTCTGCCGACCCTACTTTGCCCGCCCACACACGAATCGCCGGCGTCCCCAGCGTGACAGCGCTCACCAAAACGTCCGAAAACGGCACGTCTGCCCGGTGGCCCACCCGATAGTAGGAACCGTAGGTGGGCATAGCCAGCCCCGCGTCGGCTGTCATCTGCGCGACCTCCTGGGCTTTTGCCACATCCCCGTGGGGCGCGTGGACATCCCCGCCCCACTCGATGGCGTCCAACCCGGCCTGTACGATCAGATCGACAACCTGTCGGGGAGAGAGCTTGCGAAAAGTGATTGAAACCAGTCCAGAATGAATCATTTATTCCTCCTGTACCGCAAACTGTTAGTTTGCGCCGACTGCGGGCTAACAGCCCGCGTTACGATAGTAGTTCCGCTGCGATGGCCGCGTAGCCCTGGGCCGCGGCCAGCAGTTCGTGGAGTTGCAGCTTTTCGTTGATGACGTGGGCGTCCCGCTCTGCGCCGGGGCCGAAGCCGAGGGTGGGAATCCCCGCCACGCCCGCGCTCCAGGCCGCGTTTGTGCAGAAGCGATAGGCTCCGGTTTCGGCTTCGATGCCGCTGTTGTGCAGGGCGTTGAGGCTGCTCTGAATAAAAGGATCGTCTTCGCTGAGTTCCCAGGCCGGAAAGAATTTTTCCTGCACAAATTTGTAGCCCGTGTGGCTGCTGTATTCGCCCACGCCGATGGTGGCGTGGAGGCTGATGTCGGCCAGTTCGCCGCGCCCAGTGATGACCGACAGCACATCCTCCGCGCTTTCGCCGGGGAGCAACCGACGGTCGTAGGTGGCCCGGCAGATGCTGGGGATGACCGAATGGCCCGGATAGGGGTCGGAGATAATATCGGTCAGGGCGAGGATGGCTGGCCCCATCAGCGGGTGGCTGGGCAATTGGATGGACTCCACCGCGGCGATGACCCGCAGCATATCCAGCACCGCGTTGCGGCCCAGATGGGGCGCGGAGGAGTGAGAGGGCCGCCCAATTGTCTCCAGATGGATTTCGGCCCGCCCCCGCCCGCCCCGGGCCAGTTGCAGTTCGGTGGCCTCGCCGATGACAACAAAATCCGCGCCGGTCTGTTCGACGACCTTCGCCAGCGCCACCCCTTCCAGCACTTCTTCCAGCACCGACGCGCTGACGACGACCCGGCCTGCCAGGCGGCTGCGATCCAGCCCGGCGATGCCGTGGACCATCGCGGCGAGCGCGCCTTTCATATCCGCGCTGCCCCGCCCGTGCAACGCGCCGTCGGCCACATCGCCGCTGTGAGAGTCCCGTTCCCAGGGCACGCCGGGGGAAACGCCCACTGTATCTGTGTGCGCATCAAAAAGAACCGTCGGGCCGGGGCTGATTCCTTCGACAACGCCGATAACATTGCCACACTCGTCACTCCACACCCGGTCGAAGCCCAGGCTGCGCATCTCCTCCTCCACTCGCCGGGCAACCGCGCCCTCCTGCCCGCTCAGGCTGGGAATACGCACGAGGTTTTGGGTGAATGAAATAAGTTTATCGTTGTTAATTGGGTGATTGGGTGATTGGTTCATTGGCTCTTCCCATATGTGAATTTTGTAGGTTGGGTGAATAGCGTAAGGTCAACAGTGAATACCCTGCCAGCACCTCAGCCATTCACCCAACAGGCCCGACGGCGTTGGGTTTTCGCCGCACCCGGGGCTGGGTTTTCGGTGATCTTCGGCGGCGAGAACCCAACCTACGGCTACCGCTATTACATCTGGGCGATCTGGTCAGCGATGGCGTCAATCAGACTTTCCAGACAGCCCGGCGCCAGAATCGACGGCTCCTCCTGATAGAGACCCAGCCCGTAACGGTCTTTGGGCAGCAGATAGGCCACGTGCATATCTCCGGCAAGGGGCGAGACGAAAATTGTCTCGTCGGGGAAACGACGGCGCAGTTCCGTTTGGAGCAGACTGTAGGGTTCGCCGCCACAGGTCACCCACAGGGCGTCGCCCAGACGATAGACGGAACAGTGGACCGGAACCAGCCCACCCGCGGGAATGTGGTGCAGACGACCCAGCCAGCGCCGGGCGCGCTCGGCCCTGGCCCTGGCATCCCTGGCCTCCGTCTCTTGGCCGGCGTCGATGGCCTCCTGCCAGCGGGTCTCCCACTCCTCCAAATCCGCGCTGAGGGTGTCGGGGTTGGGTCTGGCATTGGCCGGCAGAGGCACGGCCAATGCCCCGCCACTGAACCGGCTGCTTTCGGCCACGCGAGGATCGTCCTGGGGGACGAAAGCCCACGCGCCCAGTGTGGCCCCGGAGACAACCGGCCCACTGTAGGCGAAGTCCGCGGCGGGCGGTCCCAGGCGGGAAAGGGTGGAGAGCGCGGCGTAGGCCACCTCGCGGCCATTGCTATCGGCCACGGCTGTGTCGCCGACAAAACCGTTTGTGGGTCCCAATTCCCCACACGCGCCCAGCAGAAAGAAGCAGGCCGCGCCGGTGGCTTCTTCCACCGTTTCCCGCAGGCTGCCCACATAATCCGGGCTGATCAGTTGATTGTCCCAGGCCAGCGTCGTCGGATGGCAGGCGTAGTTGACGAGGGTCGCCAGCACTTTCCCGTCAACATCCGTCACCCGCCCAACCAGCAGTGTATCGTCGGCAGGGGTGGAACGGTTGTAGCCGCAGACAAAAATCCCGGCGGCGTCATCCCAGCAGTCCCGGTTGGCGGCCATCCCACAACGCCCGGCTGCGTAGGAAATCACCGCGTCCTGCGTGTTTTCCACTGCCTCCCGGCTGATGCGGGCGACGGCTGCATTCAGGTCGGCCAGATAGCCGGGGATGAGATCGCCGCCGGGCAGGGGGACCCGATCCGGTGTCATCATTCCCGCGGAGTGGGTGTGGGAGAAGGTGACGACGACATTTTCCAGGGGGATGCCGCTGGCGTCAGCGGCTGCCTGCACCAGCGCGTCCAGTTCGTTTTTGCCCAGCCCCACCAGATCGATGAGCAGGCGCAGCAACCCGGGCCCATCCCCGGCGAGCGGTTGCAGGACCAGCGCGTCGGCGAAGAGGGGGCGGTGAACACCCGCGGCCCGGTCGTGGCTGGCCGCGCCCCACATCCGGTGATAGATGCCAACCGGTTGGGTGATGTCGGCCCGGGCCGCGCCAAAGCGCAGGCGGGAGGTGGGGGTTTTGCGGGTGGTTGTGGTCATTGGGCGGGTTTCCTGACAGATGTGTTATGACGACAGACGGCGGACGATAGGCGAACTATTGTCGAATTGATTCGTCTGTCGTCTATCGTCTGGCGTCACGAAAGTATCTCCCGCAGCAGCGCGTTCCCTGGCACGGCGGGGTAGAACTCAAATTCCCAGTAGTGATTTTCCGGGTCGAAGCCGTAGAAGAATTCCAGTTGCCCGGCCACGTCTTCCACATCCAGCGTCTGCAAACGGAAGGCCGGGATGGACTGCAAATGGCCGCGCCAGGCGACGAAGTCATCAGTGATCAGTCCGACAGTGACCAGCTTTTGCGGCGTGTAGTCGTGCATCCCACGGCCTGCCTGCACAGGGCCGATGAAACTGGTACTGCCCGCGGTATAGACCTTCGCCCAGCCCTGGTCCACCAGCAATTCCAGCCCCAACTGTTCGGCCAAAAAGTGCTGGGCCGCGGCCATTTCTTTGTAATAGAGCCAGAGAACGGTTGCCGAAAGGGGCAATCTGTCCGGCGTGGCGGTGGGCAGCGGGCCGATCTGCGCCAGCAGAGGCAGCAGACGCTCATTTTCCGGGTGGGGATTGAAACGTTCAAATTCGAGGAAATAGCCCTCCGGATCGAGGGCCACAAAACCTTCGTGGGCTTTCGTCCTGTCCGATTTCAGCGGGTGGCGGATGGGGACATTCTGGCTCTGCAAATAGGTGTACCACCCCTCCACCTCTTCAGTACAGAAGGCCAGTGCAACAGCTTTTGGCTCGTCGGGACTGTGCAGGCTGTGGGCGATGTCCATCAGCGTGAGGAAGGAAGCAGGCGCTGTGCGCAGGGTGCGGGCAATCCCAAAATCGGCCATCAGTTCCAGGCCCAGCGTTTCCGTGTAAAAGTGGGTGGCCGCGTCCAGGTCGGCGTAGTAGAAAAAGGGGTTGCTCGCCAGCAGAGAGTGAATGGGCATGGGAAGTCCGATAGAGGAACGGGAAGCGGAGACAAAACAGGGGGGATGGGGCTGCGGTGAAGATATGACGCCGCAGCCCCATCCCCCCTGTTTATTCCTTATTCCGCGGGTACAAAACAGACCTGTTGGGCGGCCAGGGCCGGGTGGTCATAGCCGTACTGATCCGTCACCTGCCACATTTCTGCATTGCCTGTGACAAGTTTGGTTACGCTCTCACAAGCTGCTGCAACATCGCCATCAGCCACAAAAGCGTCCAGCCACTGGGTGGCAGCTTCGCTGTAGTTGCTGTCGGGCTGGCCTGCCACCAGCCCCGCCAGTGTGATCTGGGCCGCGTCCACATCGCCCCCCAATGCCTGGGCCTGGATCAACCGGAAGGAGGCCAGCCCCTGCAGGCGAGCCAACTCTTGGGCCGCGTCCAAACCGAAGAGACTGCACGCCTGCAAAGAGGGCTGTTCCAGGCTGTTTCGATAGAGCGTTATGGCTGGCCCATAGCCCAGCACATCCGACGCCTGCAGGGCCACATCCGCCTCCACCAGGCGCAGCCCCAGACAGTCGTTGCCGTCGGCGTTGCGATCATACTGCCAGGAAATACGGCGGAAGGGCGCGGCACCGATGCTCTGCCAGATTTCCGTGTGGGGCACGGCCAGCCCGCCGCCTGCGGTGCCGCTGACACCCCCCACCAGCCGAATCTGGCGGCCCTTGCCCGGCATACCTCTTGTCACCGGTTCAATGGTAACTTTGCCGCTGGCCAAAGCCGCGCCGGGCAGCACAGCCTGGGCGTATTCGCCGCTTTCCTTGTCCCAGGTCAGCCCCAGCAGACTGGTCACACAGAAAGTAGAACAACTTTCCACCTGCCAGATCAGATCAGGCATGCGGTCGCCGTTGGCGTTGCCCCAGAAAAGCGGTGTTGGCTGGCCGAAGATTTCCGGGGAAAGGGCCAGATCAAATCCGCCCTCTTCATTGCCGTGGAAGAGCAAGAACGCTCCGTCCGCGCCGCCCGGTCCATAGCCCACATCGCTGATAATTGTGGGGAAGATGAGCAGGTCTTTCCGTTTATCGTTGTTGAGATCAAAGAGTATCAGCCCGCCGCGCTCGTCGGTCAGAGCGTCACAGGAACGCAGCCACGCATCGATCACTGGTTGGCTACCGCCGGTGGCCTCCAGCACGTCGGTCAGGGTTTCCTGATATTCGGTGATACCCGCGGGACACCCAGGCAGATCGTCCAGAGAAATATCTGGCGCGGCCGTGCTCTCGGTATTCGTAGCGGTTTTCGTAGCAGTGGGCGTAGTGTCTGTGCTGGCAGTCGGTTTGGGGGACGGTTCCAATTCAGGCACAGCCACATCCAGAATCGGGCACACGTCGTCGGCAGTAAAGGTGGGATTGGCATAGCCGTAGTCAGCCAGCACCTCCACCGCGGCCGGATTATCTGTGACGAAATTGGTCACCAGCACGCAGGCTTGCAAGGGATCACCCGAAGCCACATAACTTTCCAGCCAAAGGTTACCCACCTCTGCATAGGGCTGGGCAGGATAGCTGTCGGCCAACTGGTCAATGAGGGCCTGGGCTGTCTCCATATCTCCTGCGTAGCCCGCAATTTGGGCCAGCCGGAAGAAAGCGAAGGAACGCAGTTCGTCCAGTTCGTTGGTATGGGTCCAGCAGGCGTTGTAGTCCTTTTCAAAAATTGCCTTTGAAAAGAGGGATTCGGCCAGCTCAAAGTCCAGATCGACGGCGAAAGCCCGGTTGGCATCCAAAATCAGGTGATAGAGACAGGCACTTTCGCCGTAGCTCTCCGACACAAGGCTGTAGGGCGCGCCATCGATGCTGGCCCAGACTTCGGTCCGATCCCGCTGGGGACCCGCGCCCACGCTGCCGTAGGTTCCGCCGCTGAGTGTCAGTTCGGCACCGCTGCCGGTTTCATCCACATCAGCAATGGATATATCTGCCGAGGCCATTGTGATGGTTCCATCGGTCCAATCCTGCCAGCTGTTCCCGTCCCAACTGCGTACGTAAATTGTGTCGAAGCAGGTGCTGGCCCCACAGGTGGTGTCCTGCCAAATTACATCTGTTGCCCCATCGCCATTGACATCTTCCGTGGCGAGCAACTTCACGCTGCCGGCTGCACCGGCCACGTATTCGGTCGCATAGCCGCCGCCATCCACTCCATTGGCAATCAGCAGATCGCCCTGGCCCGCGCCCGCTGTGGCGCTCTCGCCGGCCAGCGTATAGACGAGCACCAGATCAGCCAGCCCGTCCCCGGTAAAATCACCCACCACCGGGCCATCGCTGGTGAAGCCACAGCCAGCCAGGAAAGAGTCCAGCAGTGTGCCCGTTCCGTCGTCTTGACTCAGCACATCCAGCAGCGGAGTGGACGCAATCGCCAAATCCACCGGGCAAGCAGGCAACACGGAATTGGGGTCGTGGGTGGGCGTGGCTGTGGGCTGGGTTGTGGGGGTATCCGTGGGCAGGGCTGTGGGTGTATCCGTTGCTGTCGGCGTGTCCGTGGGCAGCGGTGTGGCTGTGGCCGTCGGTGTCTCTGTGGGCGCAGGTGTGGCCGTATGGGTCGGGTTTGGTGTCGGCGTTGGGGTCGGCGTCGATGTTGGCGTCAGCGTTGGCGTGGCTGTCGCGGTGGGTGTGTCCGTGGGCACGGGTGTGCCGGTAGGCGTCGCCGTGGCCGTAGGCGTCGCCGTGGCTGTCGGGCGGCTCTGGGCCGGGCCAGGGATCAGCAACCGATCCCCCACGTAGAGCACCAGGTCTGAGCGCACATAACGGGGATTGGCCGCTTGCAGCAGAGAGGTGGGAATGTCAAAACGGTCGGCGATGATTGTCCAGCCATCTCCGGCCTGCACAGTATAGAACTGCTCCTCCGCCACCGGTGCTGTGGGGATTTGCAGTTTCTCCCCCACAATTAGCCAGCCGCTAGGCCGCACAGCCTGGGGATTGGCCGCCCGCAATTCTTCCACAGACAGGCCTACCCGTTTGGCGACGACAGTCCAATTGTCGCCAACCTGCACGGTGTAGGTATAGCTGCCTTCCTGGGCGGCCGCGGGCAGAGCCAACAGCAGTGCCAGAATGGCTACAGTCAACCAAAGCGATAAGCGAATTAAAAAGCCGCGTACTTGTAGTGGGGAGAAAGACAGATTCATGGGGCGCTCCAAGGTTGCAACCAAAGGATGGACTATCTGGCGTAGTATACTGCCAGTTGAGAATTCTTACAACCGGACGGGAAGCTTTGTCCGGTTTGCCCATTCCCAGTGGCAAGGATACAATCGATGAATCGTGTGTATCCAATCATTGAATGATTTGCCATGCCCCAGCCCATCGAACTGATTCTCACTTCTGTCGCGCCGGGCGGTGAGGCCGCGGGTACACTGCCCGGCGATACGCGCCTCGTTCTGGTGGCCGATGCCATCCCCGGCGAGCGGGTGCGGGTGGAGATTACGGATGAGAGCGAAGAAGGGCAACGCGCGCGCCTGCTGGAAGTGTTGGAAGCCAGCCCGGATCGGGTGACGCCGCCTTGCCCCTACTTTGGCCCCCCCACGCCGGTGAAACTGCCCGATGGATCGATTCTCAATCCCGACAGCGCGCGCCGCTGCGCGGGCTGTGCCTGGCAACACATCGCCTACGAACGGCAATTGGCCCTGAAACGAGAGATTGTCATCCGGCAATTGGATCGACAATTGGACCGTCTGGGGCAGGTGGCCGGGGACGATCTGGTGGAAGATGCCATCGCGCTGGGGGACCCGGCCAGCACGGACGACGACGCGGTGCTGACCTTTGGCTATTGCACGGAGATGGAGTTTGGCCTGAGCGAAAGCGGGCGGCTCTCCCTGCCCGATCGCAGCGGCGGTCTGCTGGCAGTGGACGAGTGTCTGCTCCACCAGTCCCAACTGGCCCACCTTTTCGCGGCCTTCGCTGTGGATGGGGAGACGGGCGCGGCCCTGGCCGCGGAGCTAAGCGGCGTCTCGCTGGCTGTGGGCGGCACAGGCGACAAACTGTCTGCGGGGCACGGCGGCGCGCTGGTGCTGGAAAGCCGCCGGGGCGACGCGCCCGAATTGGACCTGGACCTGCCGGTGAATGTCTTCCTGCGCCGCCCGGCCAATGATGTGGCCCAGGCGGACCTGCTGGTGGGGGAGTGGACCCACCGGGCCGCGGCAGGGGCCACGACCCTGGCCGTCTACCCAACCCTGGGCGACCGCCGCTTGTCCTGGCCCCACGTCCTGGGCAACGAGGCCATCCCCCTCATCGCGGCGGGCCTGCTGGCGGTGCAGCCTTTTGAATATCTGCTCGATGTGTGGGCGGGCTATGGCGTCAACGCGCTGGCGCTGTCCGAAGAGGCAGCGACGATCGTTGCGGTGGAGGAAGACCCCCTGGCCGGGGCCGCGTTACAGTCCAATCTGGCTGGGGTAGACAGTGTGGATTTTCTGGGCGGTGCGCCGGATCGGGTGCTGAAAGAGATGACACGCGACAACTACCGGGTCCACGCCGCGCTGCTCACCCCGCCCGAAGTAGCGGACGCGCTGCCCCTCTTCACTCACCTGCTCAAACTGGGCGTCTCGCGGCTGGTGCTCATCACCGACGACAGCGCGGGGCTGGCCCAGTCTGTGGCTCCCATTCACGCCAGAGGCTACGCGTTAACCACCATCCAGCCCGTTGATCTCCAACCCCAGCAGGAGAGCGTGACACTCATTGTCCGTTTCGACCGCCTGGCCGACGCCATCCCCGGCTACGTCCCGCCTGAACCCCAATCCCGGCCACAATCACGACCAGCCCGACCACCGCGCTGGGAAGAATCGCCTCGTCGAGCCAGAAGTAGACGTAAATCAAAGACAAAAAAGGGGTCAGGTACAAAGCGTTCGAGATAACAAATGTATCGCCGTTTTCCAGCGCTTTGAACCAAAAAATGTAGCTGATGCCATTGACCAGCACGCCGTTGTAGAGCAACCAGGGCCAGACAGCGGCCGAGGGCGCAGAAACTCCATCCGTCAGCAGCACAGTTGCTGTCACCGCCAGCAGTGCAACGCCGAAGTAAACGGTCACACTGACGGTCTGGTCAAAGCGGGCGCGCTTGCCCAGCACAGAAAAAAGGGCAAAGACAAAGGCCCCGGCTAGGGCCAACAGGTCCCCGCGCAGACTGGTGAAAGCAAAAGTGACGATTCGTCCTTGCGTCACAATGATCAGCACACCGAAAAAGCTGATCACAACGGCCAGGATTCTGCGCCCGGTCAGTTTCTCTCCCAAGAGCGGAACCGCCAGCAGAGAGACCAGAATCGGCCAGGTGTAGGCGAGGATAAATCCTTCTGCCGCGGTGGTCAGGGCAAAAGCGCCGTAGAGCAAAATATAGTAGAGATAGGCCCCCAGAAAACCCAGCAGCCCGATCCACGCGTAGTCGACAGCCCTGTAGTGGGCCAGCAGGCGCGCCTTCCCCTGCACCACCAGCACCCCGGCCATCACCCCAAACGAAAAGAGAGTGGACCAGAAGAGCATCTGCACATTTGTCATTTCGACGAGTATTATTTTGGATGCAACGGGGATCGATGCCCAGAGGAGAATGCAGAGGGCCAGGTTGAGGTAGGAGACGCGTTGGGGCGAGGGCATATCAATTGTGGGTGGTGCAAACAATGGAAGAGAAATATCCGCTGCCCAATTTCAGCTACCCAATTTCAGTAGACCACAGACCGCGGACAGAAACTGAGACAGTGCAGAATCAAGACTGTAAAATAGTCGATGATCGGCGGTCTGCGGTCTGCGGTCTACCAAAATCCTTACAACGCGGCCAGGGCAGCCTCTGGGCTGGCATCTGGCTTCACATTATAAGACGCGTCGAGGAGTATCCCCTTTTCGTCAATAACGAAGTGGCTGCGCACAATGCCCATATATTTCTTGCCGAAATTGGTCTTCTCCTGCCAGGTGCCATACGCCTCGGAGATCGCGTGGTCGGCATCCACCAGAAGGGTGAAGGGCAGGTCGTACTTTTCCCGAAATTTCTGGTGGCTCTCCTGCCCGTCTGGGCTGACGCCGAGAACGATAGCATTCTTTTCGGTGATCGCAGCATAGCTCTCGCGGAACCCGCGAGCCTGGATCGTTCAGCCAGGGGTGTCGTCTTTGGGATAAAAGTAGAGGACGACTCTCTGGCCCTGATAGTCGGACAACTTTACCCGGTCGCCCGTGTCTGTGACCGCCTCAAAGTCGGGCGCGGCCACACCGCTGGTTAGCGCTGCCATGCAAAACTCCTTGTGCTGATTGATTCAGATATACATATTTTATGTACCAGTTAATAGTATACCATCTCACGGCATCAAAGGAGATTTGTAGACAAACTGCGCAGGAATGATAATAGACACCGACCGGTAGTTCAGGATATGCTTAGCCTCTCGTGAATATTTTGCTAGGAATGGAACCCTTTATATGACTACTCAAATCTCCCGATTCCAGCGGCTGCTGCTCCTGGCATTGCCGCTGGTGCTGTTCGTGTGGTGGATGGGAACCCTGCCCAGCCAGGCCCAGGAAGAGACGCCTGTGACCACTGAATCACTGGCCGCGATTTCTCCTTCTCTGGCCCAGCAATTTTCTGAGACAGATGGGAAAGTCTCCTTTCTGGTGATTCTGGCCGAGCAGCCCGATCCGGAAGGCTATCTGGCCCGAATGGGCTTACGTTCTGCCAGCCGTATCTCCAAAGGCGAGGCTATCTACCGCTATTTGAGTGGGTTTGCCCGGGTTCGGCAAGCACCCCTGCGGGCCTGGTTGGACAAGCAGGGCGTTGCCTACCGTCCCTTTTATATTGTCAATGCCATGGAAGTGCAGGGGGAGGAATCGTTGGCCCAGGCCCTGCGCGCCAGAACAGATGTGGGGCGGCTGGCATCCAATCCGGAGGTCGCACTCTCGGTTGTGGACACGCCGGAAGATGCGGCCGCGGCTGCCAATGTCGCGGCTGCCAATGCAGACATTAACAATCCCGACACGGCCAATCCCCCCCCCGACCCGCCCTATGGCATCCGCTATGCCAACGCGCCGGTGGTGTGGGCTATGGGCTACAGAGGAGAAGGGATTGTCCTTGCCAGCCAGGATACAGGTGTAGACTGGACCCATCCGGCCCTGCGCGATCAGTATCGGGGCTGGATTACGGCTACCCAGACAGTAACCCATCCCTACAATTGGTATGACGCCTGGGGCACTGCCAGCCGCGGAAGCTGCGACCCGGACCCACAAGTGCCCTGCGATGACTACGGCCACGGAACCCACACAGTGGGCACACTGGTGGGGGACGATCCCCGCAGCGGGCTGATCACCGGGATGGCCCCCGGTGCCCAGTGGATCGGTTGCCGAAATATGACCCAGGGCAACGGTACACCGGCCAGCTACATGAGCTGTTTCGAATTCTTTCTGGCTCCATTTCCCCAGGACGGCGACCCGCAAACCGACGGCGACCCGGCCAAAGCGCCCCACATCATCAACAATTCCTGGTATTGTCCTCCGGAAGAGGGGTGTGATTTTGCCTCCTTGCGCCAGGTGGTGCAGACGGTGCGGGCCGCGGGTCAGCTGATTGTCGTGTCAGCGGGTAACAACGGGCCAGGGTGCAGCACTGTGCGATATCCCATCTCCGCCTATCCAGAGGTGTTCAGCGTGGGCGCGCACAATGGCGCAGGCAACATCACCGGTTTTAGCAGCCGAGGGCCGGTCACTGCGGACAGCAGCGGGCGACTGAAACCAGAAATCAGCGCGGCCGGAGATGGAGTGCTCTCGACGATCATCGGCGGCGGCTATGGCAACAACAGCGGCACCAGTATGGCCTCGCCCCACGTGGCCGGCGCGGCCGCGCTTCTCTGGTCAGCCGCACCCCATCTCATCGGCCAACTGGACGAGACCGAGCAGATTTTGATCAAAAGCGCGACGCCTGTGCTGCACAACGGCTGTGATGATGCACCAAACCCGGTTTCGCCCAACAATACCTATGGCTATGGGCGGCTGGACGCGGCCAATGCCGTGACAATGGCCCTGCACGCGGGCGCAATCACAGCAACTGTAACGGGGGTGAGTAGAGGGCAACAGGGGGTTACTGTTACACTGACGGATCAGCGGACAGGCGCTGTACGCACAGGGCAGAGCAACAACGAAGGGGAAGTTGTTTTCCCGCGCGTCTACCTGGGCGATTACGTAGTCGCCGCGGAGAGAAACGGCATTGCAGCGACGGCCAACCTGGCCATCCGGCCCGACGAACAGAAACTGGTACGCCTGTCGCTGGTGACAATTCTCTACTTTCCACTGATTGTTGACCAGCCATTGCTGCCATAGCCACGCGCCAGAGAGCATAGGCATTCACAACGAAAATGGGAGGCAGATCATTGATTCAGCCAAATCCGCCTCCCATTTTCGCAACAGCCCTAGCCTATCGGACGAAGGGGCGCAGAAGCATCACAGGCACATTCACGCGATGGATCAGCGCTTCTGCCACATTGCCAAAGAGCACTTTGCCCAACCCGGAGCGCCCGTGGGTGGTCATTGCCACCAAATCCACTGGCGTCAGCGTGACAAAATTGATGATCTCTTCGGCGGGATCGCCAAAAGTAACCTCGACTGTCACTTCGTAGCCCAGGGTTTCGAGACCGCGCACGGTGTCCGCCAACTCAGCCAACACCTCTGACCGCTGGCTTTCCTGGATTTGGGTGGCATAGATGGGGTGACTGCCCCGGGTCGCGTCCTGGTGGGATGCGTAGATGGGCATATCGGCCCCAATTGTAACCGGCGATTGAGGGATCGCGACCAGACCGCGGCTATCTTTGCCAACGCGCAGGAGGATAAGCCGGTTCTCTCCGGGGGGCAGGAATTTCTGCACGGAGGCCAGAATACGTACACTGTAGTCAGAGCCATCCAGGGGAATGACAACAATATTTTTGGACATGGATATATTCTTCTTTCTGCGGCCAGTCTGGGCATGCCATACCAGTGGCCCGCACGGTACTGCCGCCTTTCTCCCTCGTCGTTGAAGGAGTATCGCCGGGATTGTGTGCCTCTCCATTGAGACACGTGGGTATCGACGATACCTACAGTATAGGGTATTCTTGCCCCTGTGTCGCTGGTCAAGAGGACGGTTTTGGCTCTCTACAAAGGCGCAACGCCCAACCCTACAGATAAATTTCGGGATTTGACAGATGCCCCATACAGGTGTACAGTCAGGTGCTCAGAAACAATTGATGAATGATAGTTGGCCCACAGAATGAGATCAGTCGAACAGTTCAACCCAGACAACCCCGTCGTGATGGTTCCCGGCTATCGGGATGACGCGTCCGTATTCTCCCGCTTTGTCGGATTTTTGCGCGGGGAGCACTTTTGTACCTATCCGGTCTCTCTCTCCCCCAGCGATGGCCGGGTTTCTCTGGAGGTCCTGGCAGGTCAAATTGCAGCTTTTGTCGAAGCTGCCTTTCCCGTGGACCAGCCATTAGATTTTGTGGGATTCAGTATGGGTGGTGTGGTGTTGCGCTATTATTTGCAACGATTGGGTGGGCTGGAAAGAACACAACGCTTTGTCACGCTGGGGACACCACACCGGGGCACCTGGACAGCCTATGGCAGCAACCGCCCCGGCGTGCGGCAGATGCGTCCCGGCAGTGCCTTTTTGCAAGACCTGGCGACAGACGCACACCGGCTGGGGCACATCTGCTTTACCTCAATCTGGACACCCCTCGACCTGACGATCATCCCGGCGGCCAGTTCGGCTGTGGCAATGGCCCGGCACGAACGCGTACCCATTTCCAATCACAGGGCACTGGTCACAAATGTGCGCTCGCTGGAAACCGTGGCCAGGGCGCTGCGTCTGCCTGTCAAGGCACTGCCTCCGGAGACAGCCACACCGCTGAATGCGAAACCTCTGGATTTGCTACACTGACAGATGATGCAAACTATAGACGCCCACCGATGTTTGTCGGCCCTTGACAGTTTTCTGGCCCAAAGATTCCAGGGCAACAGATCCGGGCGGAAGCAGCAAAGATGTGGCCTCGCTGAGAATAATTGTGTCATCTTCCCCCAATTCCTGCAACCGTTTTGCCAAATTGACTGTATCACCAATGGCCGTGTAGTTCATCAGTTCGGGTGTGCCAATGTTGCCGACGACCGTCTCACCTGAGTGGATGCCCACCCGGACCCTCAGGGCTGGCTCGTGTTTGCTGGCCCAGTCCATCACACTCTCGCGGATGGCCGCGGCCGCGCGCACAGCCCGCAACGCGTGGTCTGGCTGGGCCACCGGGGCGTTGAAGACAGCCATCACGCCATCGCCCACGAATTTATCGACAGTGCCTTCCTCGGCCTGGATAGCGGCTGTCACCAGCGCCAGATGATCGTTGAGGATATGCACCACCTGGTCCGGCTCCAGGCTGTGGGAAAGCGGGGTAAAGTCGCAAAAGTCCATAAAGAGTACAGTAGCGATCTGACGCTCGCCCCCCAGGCTGGGCAGTGTAGGACTGGAGAGCAATCTCTCCACTACCGGCGCGGCCATATAGCGGCCCAAAATCGTGCGGATTTTGTCGTGGGCCAGTTGTAGCTCCCGCTGAAGATGGAGGTTTTCCTGGCGCAGGCGGCTCTTTTCTAATGTCTGGCGGATGCGCACCCGTACATTTTTCAGTGTAAAGGGCTTGCTGACAAAATCATCAGCGCCGTCCAGCATTGCCTGCACCACAAGATTTTCCGATGTCAGAGCGCTTGCCATAATAATTCCCGTCACCGGGTCGTGCTCCCGCACATGGCGCAAAACCGCCAATCCGTCCATCCGGGGCATCACCACATCCAGCAGGATCAGATCTGGCGCAAATTGGGAGACCATTTCCAGTGCCTCCACGCCGTCGCCAGCCAGGAGTATCTGATAGCTGTCTGCCTGCAATATCTTACGAATCAGATCGAGGGTGGCAAGCTCGTCGTCCACCAAAAGAATACACGGGTTTGTGCGTGGGCGGTTCATAGGAATCGCTTCCTTTGCAGAAAAGCTGGGCTGACTGTGGAACAATGGACATTGCTTTGGCTTATAACAGCCGTAATTCTGGGAGGATTCATCCTCTGGGTTCGACGCGAGCGCCGGGTATTTATCCGGCAGATCGCAGAACTGACGTCCGAGATAAATGACCTTCAGACCAAACAGAAGATCGACAATGAAAGACTGGTCTCTCTGTGCGACGTGGCCGGACAATTCGTTGGCGATTTTGGCTTGGAAGAAAGCCTGACCACCGGGCTGGAAGCCATTTGGCAACTACCCGCCATCGACGCGGTCGCGATTCTGCTGGGAGAGAATGAACTCGGCCCCTTCCACTACAAGGGCATCCGTGGCGTCGATAATCCGTTTGCGTTTATCGATCAGCAGTGCCCTCTGCCCTTGTGGGGTGTGCTGGCCCATGCACTGGTTCATCGGCCCAAACCGGGCGATCTGGACTGCCTCGCCATCAACGACATACGGGCGGAAGGCGTGCCCTTGCCCGAAGAGTTCCCGTGGCTGCCTCCCCAGGGAAGTCTGTTGGTCAATCCACTGCGCGGGCGGGGCAAAACCATCGGCGCAGTCATTCTCTATTCTAAAAAAGAGAACGCATTCCAGGACCTGGGCCAGCGCCGTTTTCTGTTTTCTTTGGTGAGCTACGTCTCACGCGCGCTGCACGAAAGCCGCACGTACGATCAGTCCATGCGCTGGGTGCGCCATCTGGTCAGTCTGCAATCCCTGACCCGAAGCCTGCATCGTGCGGATAGCCTGCGCACAGTGCAGGCGGCCCTGTGGGAAGAAGCGCGGGACCTGTTCGGGCCAATAGCCGTTCATTTCTACCTGCCAACCGACAAGCCAGCGCCCAGCGATCCGGCTGGCCTTACGCTTTTTGCCGGTCCTCACATCAGCCCACAGGAAGAAGCGTTCACCCGCTCACCCCATTTGCACCAGCTATTGGCCTGGGTGTTGGAAGCGGAGCAACCCCTTTTTGTGAAACCCCAGGCGTCATTTCTGCAGCCGGGCGACCTCTACTACCAGGAGAGCGGCCGGGGTGTGCTGGTCCCCATTCTGGAAACAGACGAACAGGCGGGGGGGGTACTCCTTTTTGCATTGCCAGAAGAAGCGCGCCCCTTCGACGAGAACGATCTGATCGTCATCCGCACCATTGCCAACAGCGCATCCGTTGTGATTGGCAGCCGGCGCTGGGGCGCCAGTCCCCAGTCTACTCCGGCGTGACGTAGGCGGCAGTAATTCCCCCGTCCACCGTAAAGGTGCTGCCTGTCACAAAAGAGGACTCGTCCGAGGCCAGGAAGAGGGCCGCACGGGCGATCTCTACGGCCTCGCCAAAACGCCCCACAGGAATATGCACCAGACGGCGCTGACGCTTCTCCTCGGTGTCCAGCACTTTCATCAGCAGTTCTGTACGCAAAGGGCCAGGGCAGATGGCGTTGGCTCGGATGTTCTCCCGCGCATGGATGATGGCGAGTTCTCTGGTCATGGAAAGCACGCCGCCTTTGCTGGCGGTATAGGCCAGTTGAGGGGTCGCCGCGCCCAACAGCGCGACAAAGGAAGCCACATTGATAATAGAACCGCCCCCGCTGCGACGCAGCGCGGGAATGCCGTGTTTGCAGCCGAGAAAAACACCTTTCAGATTGATGTTCATCGTCAGGTCCCAGATGCTCTCTGCGGTGTTCACAGCGTCGTCGTCCGCCGCGTGCATAATGCCTGCATTATTGAAGAGAACGTGCAGCGCCCCAAAGGTTTCCTCGGCAGCCGCCACCATTGCCCGGCATTCGTCATCCTTCGACACGTCTGCCTTGATAAAACGTGCGCGGCCACCGGCCGCGGCCACCCGTGCCACAGTTTCCTCGCCGCCGGCTTGATTGACATCCACAACCACAACCGCCGCGCCTTCCTGCGCGAAGAGCAGGGCAGATTCCCGGCCAATGCCGCTTCCCGCGCCGGTGATCAGCGCGACTTTGCCTTCTAAACGCATTGGATTGATCCCTTTCCGTATGCTTTGTAACTGTATGTTCTGTAGGGGAATATAAAGTTTGTGGTGATCTCGAACGGCCAAAGAAACAAAGGGCCTGCCTTGCTGGCAGGCCCTCTTGGCATGTGCGAAGCAATTTTCTCGGCTTAGTAATGGACGTAGACTTCGGTTCCATAGTCGGCCCAGGAGTAGAGCATTTCGGCCTCGCCCGGCCGCATATTGACACAGCCGTGGCTCATTGGCGTGCCAAAGTTGTTGTGCCAATAGGCTCCGTGGATGGCATAGCCGCTGTAGAAATACATCACCCAGGGCACGCCAGGCAGATCGTAGCCGGGTCCTGTCATGCGCTGGCTGGAGTATTTGGTATTGATGGCGTAACGCCCTGTGACGGTGGGCGTGCGATAGGTTCCTGTGCTGACAGCTGTATACAATACGGGTACATCCCCCTGCCAGGCTGTCAATGTCTGATCACTCAGGTTGATTTCGATCCAACGAGTGCCATCGGCCGGGGCGGATCGCACCAGCGCCTCGGTTGTCGAAGGCTCCATCAGGCGCAGTTTCTGGCCCGCCCACACAAAGCCGGAATTGGGCAGACCGTTGGCAACCATCAATTCCTGCAAACTGATTTTGTGATCCAGTGCAATCTGCTCTAGCGTGTCCTCGGCTTGCACAATGTAAATGGTGCTGGCAACCGCGGGTTTGTCCTGCTTCTCCGGCTGAATGGCATCCACCCGCGCGCTGACTCGCAGTTGCTGGCCCACCCAAATCAGATTGGCGTTTGTCAGGCCATTGAGCCGCAACACATCGCTCAGCCCCATGCCGTAATCTTTGGCAATCTGGGCCAGGGTGTCGCCGCGCTTCACAGTGAAATACCCACTGCCCCCAGGCAAAGCGCCGGGATCGGCTGCGGCCCGTTCGGTTGCGGCCGCGCTGCCAGGAATCACCAGCCGCTGCCCCACGTGAATAATATTGGGGTTGGCAATGCCGTTGTTCTGGGCCAGATCGTTCACCGAGACACTGTAGGCTTTGGCAATCGCGGCCAGGGAATCGCCCGCATGGACGACGTGAACATCATCCTCGGCATGGGCAACAGGCCCGACAGATAAAAAGGAGAGGAGCAGGACAAGGACCAGCCCGATTTGCAGGAACCCCCGACGGGTCCACTGGGGGTCTGTGGCTGGGAGAGGCAGGACTGGACCGGCTGGTAATGATTCATCGCGGAGGAGAGAAAGATTCGATGAGACAGTACTCATGAAAACACCTCAATATTTATTGATATTCATTGGTGATTCCGACAGATGGTAATTCTGGCAGACCTAACGTGGATTCGCGTAGTAGTGCCATCGATTATATCATATCAAAACGATTTGTAAACAGGGAAAATTGCTGCTTTTTTGTGCTCACCTGATCCGATGGCCGGTGTCGAAGGGACAAAAATAACGGGCAGCCAGAACAGGGCGGACAACAGGCTGGCGGAATCAGCGTTTGATCAGATTGTGCTCGATGGCAAATGCCACCGCTTCAGTGCGCCCGCTGGAATGGAGCTTGGAGAGTATATTGCTTACGTGGAATTTGACAGTCGAGCGGCTGACCACCAGTCCCTCGGCAATCTCCACATTGTTCTGGCCCAGGCTCATCAACGCCAGTACTTCCCGTTCCCGCGCTGTGAGATCAGAGCCGAGTTTGGGCGGATTGGTAGCCGTATGGATCAGCGCCTGAGCGGCCTCGGGGGCCAGAGTGGAGCGGCCAGCATAGGCTTTGCGGATGGCGTCGGAAAGCTCAGCGGCAGAGACATTTTTGAGGAGATAGCTGATGGCTCCAGCCTGGAGGGCCTGGGTAACCAAATCCTCCTCTGGGAAGCTGGTGAGGACAACCACCTGTACTTCGGGTTTGCGCTCGCGGATAGCCTTTGTGGTGGCCGCGCCATCCATCTCGGGCATCATCAGATCCATCAAAACGACATGGGGCCGGGCTTTGTCCAACAGGGCCAGAGCCTCGAATCCGCTGCCTGCCTCTCCCACCAATTTAAGATCGTCGAAGGCCAGCAGGAACGCTTTGAGTCCACTGCGAACGACCGCGTGATCATCAACCAACATGACCCGGATAGGAGCGCTATCGCTCATACGAAACCTCTCTCTCTGCAATCACCCGGAGGCAGAAGTATAGTTGTTGTGTAAATCTACTATCTATCATACCCAAATTTTAGACCCAGACCAAACCATAGCCAACGTATCGGTATATTGGTGGATATGCCGGTCGAAGTATTGGCAAATGTGGCTCTTTGGGATCGCATGTGGTTGGCAGGAAAAACCCCACCCCTTCGACAGTCTCAGGACACCGCCTGGCCCTCCCCGGCTTGGGGAGGGGACTGTCAATCCGTCAACGAAACAACAGCTTCTCCCCCAAACTGGGGAGGTTGGGAGGGGGTAAATCTTTGTCAACTATATGCGCCATTGAGCGGCAAATGTGCTGGCGACTCGCCAGATGACCAGTAGGAATCCTGTGCATTGGTAGCGGTAGCAAACTACCCAGTGGAATCGTCCTGTCGCATTGTTTATGGGCTATACTCCAGCCATCGGAGACATTCCGATTATCACAACAAAACAGACTTCGACCCCAAAGAGTGGGGTGAGGGCGCTGTTTGTAAAAGGAGATAAAATAATGTTAGGTCGAACCACTCGCATGATTGAAGATCCGCCTATCGCCAAATTTCTTTTCTCCGACACAAGAATGTCTTGGCTTTGGTTGGTTGTACGTGTGTATCTTGGCTGGCAATGGATAGAGGCTGGCTGGCACAAAATGACGCCGGCCTGGTTGGACGGCGGGGCAGCGCTCAAAGGTTTCTGGACTGGTGCTATTGCTATCCCCGCAGAAGGCCGTCCGGCTATCGCCTTTGATTGGTATCGGGATTTTATCGCATTTCTGCTGCAAACCGAGAGCTATGTCTGGTTTGCCAAACTGATTGTCTATGGCGAAATTCTGATCGGCGTTGGACTGGTTCTCGGCGCATTTGTGGGTATCAGCGCCTTCTTTGGCGCACTGCTCAACTGGAATTTCATTATGGCGGGTGCGGCCAGCACAAACGGACTGCTCTTTGTCCTGGCGATTCTGTTGATGATGGCGTGGAAAGTTGCCGGTTACATTGGCCTCGACTACTTCCTGCTCTCCTTTTTGGGGACGCCCTGGAAATCATCGACACCGGATTCAGCCAATCAAATGAAGCCCCAGCCCGTATAGACAGCTTTTTCCAATCCCAGCCCCTGGCTTTCGAGCCAGGGGCTTTCTCTCTACCCGCAATTCGACTATCCACAATTCAATGAATAGCCTGTGTGACACAAAGGAGTGAAACCAAATGCTAGTCAAAGAACGAATGAATGCCCCCGCCGTCACCATCACCCCGGAAATCCCTTTTCAGGATGCGCTGAAGCTAATGCGCGAAAAGGGCTACCGGCGGCTGCCAGTGGTCAACCGCAGCGGCGAACTGGTGGGCATCGTTTCCGAGCGGGATTTGCTCTATGCCACACCCTCGCCGGCAAGCTCGCTCTCCATCTGGGAACTGAACTATCTGCTCTCCCAACTCCAGGTGCGGGAGATTATGACCAAGCACGTGGTCACCACCACAATGGACACGCCCATCGAAGACGCGGCCGAAGTGATGGCGACCCGCAAGATCGGCGGTCTGCCTGTGGTGGACGAGAACAATTATGTGCTGGGGGTAATCACCGAAACCGACATTTTCAAGGCACTGGTCGAAATGATGGCTATGCACCAAAGCGGCGTGCGCCTGACGCTGGATGTGCCGGAGCGAATGGGTGTGTTGGGTGAATTGACCACAGGTATTGCTGCGCTGGGCGGAAATATTATGGGCGTGGGCGTCTACGACAGCGACATCCTGAACCACCGGCGACTGCTGGTGAAGGTGCAGGGTGTAACCAAAGGCCAGCTGGTCGATATGCTGGAGACGCTTGGCGATCGCGTGCTGGACGCGCGGGAAGTTGGACAGACGGACCTCGTCTTCGTATAAGTACACTGTAAATAAAGTCATTTGACGTTACCGTAGGTGCAGTTTTGAACTGCACAGGCAGCTGAAGGGGCATTCGTCCCTTGCGCAGCTACAAGCAGCGCCTACAACAAAATTATTCGACTACAGAAGTTTGACTTTTCTGAAAAGTCGAACTTCTACGCCCAAAAAACTTTGTTTACAATGTGCTAAATGCTCTGTAAATTAAGTTTTTGCGAGTACCCGTTCGCTTGATTTCGATACGCTTCAAAGACTCGGCTACTCAATCAGCGCTCACTGGCCTATCTTTTCGTCTCGCTGCTGACTCTACGAAATCACCAAAAACTTAATTTACACTGTACTAAACCACCAAAGAGATGTCGCAGACACAGAGAGCCAGCAGCTCTTTGTGTCTGTGTTTAATCGCCCCGGGTTTAAGTGCTCTGCCCTTGCCTGGGCGAAGGCTGCCGGGTCCAGCGGGCGCGGATGCGGGTGCATCCCTTGACAGAACTGGCGATCTCCAACTCTGCGCCGATGGCCTCGGCCCGCTCCCGCATGATATTCAGCCCCAAATGATTGGAAGGCACATTGGATGGATCAAAACCCCGTCCGTCGTCCTCCACTTCCAATGAGAGGCTGTCGGCTGTCTGGCGCATGCGCACAGCCGCGTGGCTGGCCCCCGAGTGCTTGGCTACATTGTTCAAGGATTCCTGGGCAATGCGATAGAAGGATATCTTCACGTCCGCGGGCAGGCTGTCGCCATCCTCCACATCGATTGTTACAGGAATCCTGGCCCGTCCGGTCACCGCGTCGCCCAATTGGTGGAGGAGATCGCCCAGTCTTGCTTCCACCAGGGCAGCCGGACGCAATTCCAGCAGGAGTGTGCGCATTTCGGCCAACGCGCCCCGGGTTAATTCCCGCAGCTCTCCCGCCCGGTTCATCCCCTCCGCTGGGTCCCGCGCCCAGATTTTGGGCAGCACATCCGCGATCAGGCTGGTCGAAAAGAGGGTCTGGGTAACGGCATCGTGCAGATCCCGGGCCAGACGGCTACGTTCGGCAGCCGCGGCACTGCGCCCCATCTCCTCGCGCAGCCGCGCGTTCTCAATCGCCAGCGCGGCCTGATCCGCGAACACAACGGCCATCTCCTTTTCTTCCTGGGTAAAGGAACGGGCCATCCGGTAATAGAGGCAGATGTTGCCGTATATTTCTCCCTGCACATTCAGCGGAACCGCCAGCACAGAACGATAGCGCCCGGACTGGGTCATCCCCAGTTCATCGCCCAGGGAAGGGAGCGCAGATTGTTCCGGCAGATGGGCCGGGTCTCTGCCTGCTCGCCCGGCCACACGCTCTTCCCCGGCCACGGGATCGTCCAAAAAACGGGCCGCCTGCACCCGTGCCTTGCCCTCACTGCCGTCCTGACGGTAGATGGCAATGGCATCGGTCTCCAAGAGCTGGCTGGCCTGATCCACAATCAGGTCCAGAATCTCTTCCAATGGGCGGGCCGTGTTGAGCACAGACAACACATCCCGCAGGCCCTCGGCCACCCGCCGCCGCCGTTCGATCTCCTGGGTGCGGACGAGCACCCGATTTTCCAGTTCTCTGGCGTGGCTTTGCAGGGCCTCCTCCGCCTCCACACGCACACTGATATCTGTGATAAAACTCAGGGCCAGCCGCTGCCCGTCCACCTCCACATAGCTCAGCCCGACCTCCACGGGAAATTCTGTGCCATCCTTGCGCAGTGCGGCCAGGTTCATCCCGCTGCCCATCGCACGCGCCCTGGGCTGATGGAAATACCCATCCCGGTGGTGGTGATGTATGGAGGCGAAGCGCTGGGGCAGCAAGACTTCCAGGGAATGGCCTATCAGTTCATCCCGTTGATAGCCAAACAGTTCCTCGGTTTTGGTGTTGACAATGGTTATCATCCCCGCCGTGTCCACAACCACAAGCGCAATCGGGGCCGATTCCAGCATTGCCAAAACAGTGCCGTCCTGCCCAATATACAAGGCCGGTCTCCTTTGTTATAATTGAACTCGCGTTTCTCTATTGTACAGGTTGCCCGAAGGCCCGCCAATTTTCGGATATTCCTTGTACACCCTGTGCAGGCAATTCTCCCGGAAATCGCCTGCTGGAAATTACCTACCGGTCAAGTGACCAGTAAAAAGCCCGGTCAGCGCGGGATGTGAAGAGTCCCGACGAGAAGCTATTCTATCAGTGAACACAACCCTTGCCTTAGTATCTCTTCTGTTCCAAGAACGAGGTCCACAATGAAACGAAAAATTCTGGTCCCACTGGATGGTTCGCCTTTTGCCGAGCGCGTGCTGGCCTTTGTGCGCCACCTGGCACCGCCCAAGACATCCGAACTACTGCTGGTTCACGTGTCCCAGCCCAGCAGTTATTACGCTGTACCTGTGCCCGATATGCTGCACACGGTGGACATCACCCATTGGCAAGAACAGGCCGCCAACTATCTCAAACGAATCCAAGAAGAATGGCAGGCTGAAGGCTACGAAGTCACTTCTGTGTTGAGCGAAGGGGACATTGCGTCCAATATCTGCGATGTGGCCGATGCCCAGGGCGCAGACCTGATTGCCATGACCACCCACGGACGCTCCGGCATTGAAAAGTGGGTGCTGGGCAGTGTGGCGGACCGGGTTGTGCGTACGGCCAGCCAGCCTGTCTTCCTCGTGCGCCCCCAGGCAGAGCAGACGCCTTCAAAGCCTATCGAACGCATCCTCGTTCCGCTGGATGGCTCCCGCCTGGCCGAACAGGCACTGCCTGCCGCGGTGGAACTGGCCCAAGCCAATGGCAGCGAAGTCTGGCTGCTGCAATCCGTGGAGTTCCCTGAGTATTGGGGCGAAGAATACGCGGGTATGCACTCTCTGCCGTCGATGTTATCCACAGAAGAGCAGGAAGAAGAGGCCCGTCAATATCTCCTACAGGTGGGCAAGGGACTCTCCAATTCAAAAATCTCTGCGCAAATTTTCGTAACGACTGGTCACGCGGCCAGTGCAATTTCTGATGTGGTCGCGGATAATGAGATCGACCTGATTGTTATGAGCACCCACGGACGCTCTGGCTTAAGCCGCTGGGTTTTTGGAAGCGTGGCTGAAAAAGTCGTCCGTCTGGCCGAATGTCCGGTTCTTTTGATCCGCTCCCATCAGAGCGATCTCCCCCAGCAAGAAGACCAGAATGCAGCGACAGCCGCCTAAAGAGGACCGGCCAACCGAGCCGTCCCGGACAGAGGAGACGGAGTGATGTTCGTCCGAGATTGTATGAGTTCCCCGGTGGTGACAATTACCGCGGACACACCTTTTCAGTCCGCACTGCAAACGATGCAGACCCACCGTTTTCGTCGCCTGCCTGTGGTGGACAAAAACGGGAACCTGGCCGGTATTGTCTCCGAGCGGGACCTGCTGCACGCAGCCCCCTCGCCAGCCAGTTCGCTGTCGGTGTGGGAGCACAACTATCTGCTTTCCCGGCTGACGGTGCAGCAGGTGATGACACGGGCCATTATCATCACAACGCCCGACACACCCGTGGAACACGCGGCCAGTCTGATGATTGCCAACAAAATCGGCGGCCTGCCCGTTGTAAATGCCCAGGACCGGGTGGTAGGTATGATCACCGAAACCGACATCTTCCGGATTTTTGTAGAGATGTTGGACGGGCAAGAGGACAGCGTCCGGCTGACGTTGGAACTGCCCGAAGATCAGGGCTTGCCTTTCGAGTTGATCGGGAGCATCTCCATTCTGGGCGGCGAATTGGTGAGCTATGGCGCGTTTGGCCACGCCCACGGCATTCGGCGGATTCTGATGGTTGTGAAAGGCGTCTCCCTGCTGGATCTGCAATCGATTCTGCACCGCCATCAGGTGCAGGTGACCAGCGGTGTAGAAATGCCTGGCCTGCCGTTCCTCGATACTTTACCCATAGGGAGCCACATGGATTTCCTCACCGGTGCGCTCCTGTAGTTCCACTCTTTCTCTCCCGTTTTTCTCCGTAGGATGAGGGGGCCGGTCTACTCCTCGCAAGACCGGCCCCCTATTTGCCCCGATAGCCCTGTAATGCACTCCAGAAATTAAGGCAATCCGGGTGTAATGCAAGTTGGGCGCGCGGGGTGCTGATTCCCGGAATCGGTTGCCTCCAATCTGAATTGCCCCAGGCAATCCTTCCCCATTGACTATCAGCCGATCGCCCTCTATACTGGAGATATTCCGCAGCTATAGATCCTCCCAATCCCTGACTCTTTTATATGTGGACAGCCCGGCGCGAAGAATGTACACCCAAACCCGATGAACCGAAACGGGCCAGGTGCAAAAGGTCCCGGAGCTACCAATGGAATCACCGCCCCGCACTTCAGCAGAATCAGCCCCCATCCTGCCTGTCTTCCGGTTCGGCCTGCAAGAATCGCTCTGGCTGCTGCTGGTGTTGACGACGCCTCTCTTTGTGAATTTTTGGGTGGAACAACAATTCGAGGCGTCAAAGGTGTGGCTGTTGCGCACACTTATCTGGCTTTCTCTTCTGGTCTGGCTGCGCGAATGGCTGACAGGGAGCCAGCGCAGGCCACTCACACCTGCCATTCGCGTGTCGGCCATCCGCCGCTGGGCCGTCGCGCTGGGTCTTGTGCTTCTGCTTTCCACACTGCTGAGTACGAACCCGTCCATTGCCTTTTTCGGCACACTCGACCGGGCAGGCGGTCTGCTGACACAGATCAGCTATCTGTTGCTCTTTGCCTGCGTAGCCACGCGGATTGACGTCCCCACCAGCCGCCAATTGGTGCAGGTGGCAGTTCTGACCGCTTTTCCCATCTGTCTGTTGGCCCTGGCCCAGGCCGCGGGCTGGCAACCCTTCCCGGTTATTACCGACGCCCGCAGCCCCCTGACAACGACGCTGGGCCGGGCCAACTTCACCGGGGCCTATCTGGCGCTGCTCCTGCCCCTCACCCTGGCCGCGGCCCAGTCTGCCCAGAGCCGCCCCCAGCGCGGCGTCTATGCCGCGCTTCTGCTCCTGGAACTCGCTGTGATTGGTCTGACCCAGGCCCGGGCCGCGTGGATTGCCGGGGCGGCTGGTCTGGCCGTGCTGCTCTGGCTGCAAGCCGCGCCCCGCTGGTCCCGGTCTGTGCGCTGGCTGACGGGGCTGGCCGGGTTGCTTACAGGCATCGGGGGGCTGCTTTTTGTTTTACAGCGGGGCATTGCCAGCGGCGGTTCCATCGCGGCCCGCTGGACCATCTGGCAGGCATCCTTGCGCCTGCTCTGGCCCCGGCTCTGGCTGGGCTACGGCGCGGATACATTGGACCTGCACTTTCCCGCGGTCTATCCGCCCCAATTGGTCTACTATCAGGGCCGGGGTGTGGCGGTGGATCGGGCGCACAATTGGCTGCTCGACTGGTCACTCAGCTATGGAGTTGTGGCGACGCTGCTCCTGAGCGGGCTGATTTTTCTGGTTCTGCGCCAGGGCTGGCAGCAATGGGCAAACAGCGGACAGCCCCACGAAAATTACTGGCTGGCCGGCGCGCTGGCGGCCAGCTGCGCCCAGCTGGTGGGCAATCTCTTTTTGTTTGAAGTGGCAGCCACCGGGCTGCTCTTCTGGCTGCTGTTGGCGATTGTGGCCGCGGCCCCTGCCCCCAGCGTGCCCCGTCCTCTCCCCTCTCTTCCCCCACTTTCTCCTGCCCGGCCTCTGTGGCTGCGGGCGGTGGGGATGAGTGCGGGCGTCGCGCTGCTGCTGGGGGCTGTCTGGCAGGGCAATCTGCGCCCGCTGCTGGCCGATGTCCACAGCTGGCAAGGAACCCAGGCAATGGGCCGGGGAGACGCTACCACCGCGCTGGCCGCATACCGAGCCGCCAGCGCGGGCCAGCCTGGCCGGGCTGCGTATTGGGTGGCCCTGGGCCTGACCGCGGCCCAATTGGGTGAATTTGCAGAGGCAGAGGCAGCACTGAAACAGGCCAGTGCCCTGCGTCCAACCGATCCGGTTCCCTATACGCAGCTTGCCGCGCTCTATGGCCGGTGGGCAAACACAGCGCCGGAACGGTTGCCCCAAGCCTATGCCGCCTATGAACGGGCCATCGCCCTGGCCCCGACAATTGGGCTGAGCTTTCAGCAGTACGCCGACCTGGCCCTGCGCGTGGGGGATTCGGCCAGCGCCTTGCGGCTGGCCCAGCGCGCGGTCGATTTGGATGCCACAGACGGCACAGCTTTTGGCATTCTGGGCTGGGCAGAAATGGAAGCGGGCCACCTGGCCGCCGCCCAGACGGCTTTTGTCCAGGCAGTGAAATGGCAGCCCAATTCTGCTGATTATCATCTGGGCCTTGCCATTGCCCATTTTCAGCAGGACAATTTTGACGAGGCACGGCAGGCTTTGCAACGCAGCCTGCTGCTCGACCCCACCTACGAGCCAGCGTTGACAGAACAGTTGCAGCAGGCACTTCGGGCACAATAAACCCGTTTGTTTGGCACATAACCAAAGGAGCAAAGATGAAAAACAAGAGAGTACAGCTGCAGGTAGTGATTACAGCCGTCGCGTTGTTGTTGCTGGGGGGATTGGGCGCCTATTGGCCGGCCATCGCCGGCGCGGACTCGCCCATTTCCACCGGCTCGCCCGTGGCCACCATCGGCGACGCCATCACCTATCAGGGCTATCTCACCGACCCCAATGGCGCGCCCCTCAGTGGCACATTCACAATGCGCTTCCAGATTTTCAACGACCAGTCGGCTGGCGCGCTGCTCTGGGACGGAGGCGATCTGAGCGTGGAAGCCCAAAAGGGTCTGTTTGCTGTCCGTCTGGCCATCACCACCGACATCTTCAACGGCGAAGAACTGTGGGTGGAGCAGACAGTTGAGGGGGAAGTGCTGGCGCCCCGCCAGGAGATTGTGCCGGCCCCTATGGCCCACACCCTGCGTCCGGGGGCCATTATCAAAGGCACGGCCAATGCCATTCCCAACAACTATCTGCTCGATGTCCAGATGAACAACGACACATTTGCCTTCAACCGGGGCGCGATTTTCGGCCAATCCACCACCGGCAATGCAGTGATGGGTCTTGCCAAAAGTGGCCGTGCCATCTATGGACAAACCGAAGACGGCTTCGCTATCTACGGCTTCGATGGCGGCAGCAGCCCCAACCAGGGCTACGCGGGCTTTTTCTATAGCACAAACGGCATCGGCGTCTACGGCTACAGCAACGGGGATCGCAGCCATCCGAACATTCTGGCCCCGGGTGTCTACGGTCATAGCAATCGCGGGGTGGGTGTCTACGGGCGGGGCGATACATCCGACAGTTCCAGCTTTTACAACGAGGGCGGCTATTTTGAGGGAGGCAAGGGCCTGTACGCCCGGGGCACAGACTCAGCCGGTCAACAGGGCTACGGCGCACGCATTTTCAGCGACAACTACCGGGGAATGTATGTGGCAGGCCAAAGCAATCACTATGACGCCTACTTTGGGGGCAACGGTGGGATTAGCGCCAAATCGTACACGGACCGGGCCGCGGCCACCCAATCGCTGGTCATCAATCTGGGCAGCATAGACATCCAGCCCGGTGATTTGGTGGCAATCGTCGGCGTGACCGAATCAGCAGAAGGGGAAGGGCCTATGCTGGCCGTGGCCAAAGTGGACGCGACCAACCGCAACGGGGTAATCGGCGTGGCCAAAGAGGCTATTTCCGCCCAGAAGATCGTCTTTGAAGAGGGCGGGGAAGCGGTTGACTTTGCGCCGGTCTCTGGTTCCATTCCACCCAACAGCTATCTGGTGATCATCACCGCGGGGCTGGCTCCAACCGTCAATGTGGCCAGTCTGGCCCTGGCCACAGATTGGCAAATTGGTGACAAACTGGCTCTCTCGACCAGTGGTGAACTGGTCCGTTCCAGCCGGGACAGGGACGGCACAGGCGATGGCACTGCTGACGGAATTGTGCTGGGCCGGGTGGCCGGTCCTATGGACGCAACCCAGGGCACTCTGCCCCTTTTTATCAATATTGATTAGGAGCCAAAGATGAAGCACACACTTTTTCTGCTCACCCTTGCGTTGCTGTTGCTGCCTCTGGGGATGGTGGCCGCGCAGTCGGTGGCCCGTTTCTCCGCCCCGCGTTTTGCAATCACCAGCGGCGGGGCCGCGGGGTCTGCCAGTTTCGCGGTGCGCTCGGCCATCGGTCAGCCCATCACAGATGTCGCCGACAGCGCCAGCTACCGAGTATCCGGCGGCTTCCTCTTTGGCGGCGAAAGCCAGATATGGCTGCCAATGCTGGACAAATAGATGGGAAAACAATCCGCCGGTGTTCCTCGAACACCGGCGGATTGTTCTATGCGCTGGTACAGTGTGAAGCTATTCAACGGGGCGTGGACAAAAAAGAGGATCAAAGCCGACGCTCAACCCCAGCCCCCAACGCGCTCTGGGCTATCCGTCACCACCGTAGACAGCCCTGTCTACGGGCAATAGGGTTCATCAAATGTTTACTGAGCAATCTCTTTCTGGATGTGGGCCTCCAGAAACCAGAGATATTTGTCCAAGGCCCGGGAGACTTCGATGAAGAGATCGCCTGTGTCCTGGTCACCCAGTTCGATGGCCTTATCGATCGCTGTCCGAATATAAGCCCCGTGTTGGCCCATACGTTCGGCCAGCACAGCCACATACTCTTCGCTTGTCTCCAACGTCGGCGGGAACTCGGCCAGTTGAGAATTGGCAGCAGCCAGACGGACAGTGCCCAGGGCTGTGCCGCCCAGCGCGGTGGCCCGTTCGGCAATCATATCCACCTGATCAATGACGACGGCGGCAATTTCATCAAAGAGCAGATGCAACTGCATAAACTGCTGACCCTTCACATTCCAATGGGCAAACTTCACCTGGCTGTGCAAATCGGTGCTGTCGGCCAACTCTTGGTTGAGCAGGGCCACAATCTCGGTGCGCGCCTGGTGGGGGATATCGTTATGGGTGGCAAAGTGTCGGGAGTGGGTATTCATCATTTGTTCCTTATCCTTTTCAAAAAATTGAACTACTGAATTTGCTTTGTGTGTGGCTGTATACGGACTTCTGGCAGCCCGGCGACCGCCTTTTTGGTCAGCGAGAGGTAGACGGTATCGTCTGCCATGTGATCGATGGCCGAAAGGGGAATTGTCACATCCCGTGCGCCCCACAGATGGTTGCGGCGCAGAATCAGATGGGTAATGTGGTGCTTTTCCGGCTCCACCAGAAACTCGTCCACTTGACCCACCCGCCCATCAGTGGCCGCCACGTGAGCACCCCGGTGGACAGCCAATTCCCCGTGGGGAATGGCTTCTTCCTTTAGGTAAAGGCCATTTGCCTGGTTTCCAACCCTCATGGCAGACGCGTAGGGCCAGAGCATAGCCTCTTCTTCCGCGTAGGCGTCAGGCAACAGATACGACGGATCTTCAGGCCCAATGTAGTGGGATTCGTTGAAGGGCGTACACTGCATTACTTGCTCTGCTGTGTGATTCAGGCGTATGTGGTCGGCGTCGCTGCTCGCGATCCAGCCCGTGGGTACTAACACCTCCTTGTCCAACAGACGGTTGACCTGAACCACCAGGTGGGTAACCTCTGCATTGATTGGATTGATAATCAGGGCCATCGAACGGCCACAGATGCCATCTGTGGCTGTTATGTCTACCTTTAGCGGATATTCCACTGTCGCTGTTCTCCAGAATGATGTATGAATGACGATGACTCTGCTACAAAAGCGCCTTTCGAGCCGCTGATAAACACTGACAAACGCTGATGGAAAGGGGGATTCCCCCCCTGAAATTCTCTGCGCCTCCGCGTCTCTGCGGGAGAAATTACCACTTTTACAGTGGACTCATTGTTGCATCTTCAACCACGCCCAGTCTTTATGGGGCAATTAACCGAATCTTAAGGGGTGCATCTCAGAAATGGGTGTAACCGATTCCGGGAATCGACCAAACCAATTGTCTATGCCGAAGATCGCCTGGTCGATTCCCTGAATCAGCCCACCGCACCTTCCATCGGGGACGCGCCTAATCTTAAGTACGGAGGTTGCGCTGCCCAGACCGAGAGTGTTATAGTGAGAAGAAGCTAAGGACTGCAATAAAGGCCAGAAGGTATTGGCCGCTGACCCTTATGTGCAGTCTGTGGCAAACGGTGTTCAATCTCCCATACGGCTGGTCTTATGACAAAACATATTTTGGTTGTTGACGACGACAGCCTGATCCGCCGCGCCGTGGCGGTGAATCTGGAGCAGGCAGGCTACACAGCACTCTTGGCCGAGTCTGGCGAGGACGCGCTTCGCCACATTGCCGTGCGTGTCCCGGACCTGATCCTGCTCGACATCGGGCTGCCCGGCATGGATGGTCTGCAAGCTCTGCGCGCAATTCATCAGCAAGTGCCAGGTATCCCCGTGGTCTTTCTAACAGCCCGGCGTCGAGAATTGGATGAAATTGTGGGGTTGGAATTGGGCGCGGATGACTATATCACCAAACCCTTTGATATGGATGTGCTTCTGGCCCACGTAAAGGCTGTACTGCGTAGAGTCGAACCAGTGGCGACCCTGACCGAGGAAGAGATCGTTGTGGCAGGGGACCTGCGTATGGTTCCGGGCAGCTATCAGGTGCAGATTGGCGACCGAAGTATTGAATTGCCGCCCAAAGAATTTGAATTGCTGCTGACCCTCGCCCGCAATCCGGGCCGTGTATTCAGCGTGGATGAACTGATGGATCAGGTCTGGGGCAGCACATGGATCGGTGAAACCCAGACGATCTACGTGCATATACGCTGGCTGCGCCAGAAAATTGAGGAGGACCCTACCCATCCCCAACGGCTGGTGACAATCCGCGGGGCTGGTTACAAACTGATGGCTTTGCAAGGGTAAGGTGAATCCGTGCTACACACGCTGCGCTCGCGTCTGGCCCTCAGCCATGCCATTCCCACCCTCATTCTTATGCCTTTGCTTGGCCTGCTCTTGCTCTATCAGATTGAGCAGAGCTACTTCCAGAGTACAATACTTAGCGACTTGACTCTTCAGGGCGAACTCATTGCCGACTTGACCAGCCGCCAATGGGATTTCTGGCAACGCTCAGATGCCGTCCATCTCATCGGAGCACGGGTGGACTTGGGCACATCCACCAGTCTGATGCTGTTGGACCGGGAAGGACGCCTGCTCTCGTCCACCGATTCTGCCGAAGCATCCCTGGCCACACTGACACCCGACCTGCCACTTTTGCAGCAAACGGTGACGGACGG
This sequence comes from Caldilineaceae bacterium, assembly GCA_019637685.1. GTDB lineage: Bacteria > Chloroflexota > Anaerolineae > Caldilineales > Caldilineaceae > JACQGT01. The sequence goes on from JAHBVF010000009.1 coordinate 77,405, forward strand.
GCAGGTCCGACAGATGGAATCTGATGCCCTGACAGGGCCGCACGACCTTGCGATTCTGGTGCCGGTGATGGATAGGGGCGGCCAGGTGGTGGGTGTTGTGCGTATGGCCCGTCGCACAGCAAGCCTTCAGGAGCAACTGTGGCGTCTGCGCTGGATGATCTTGACGACGCTTTTTGCCGGGGGGCTTTTTTCATTGACCCTCGGTTTGGTGCTGGCCCACGCGCTCAGTTCGTCGCTGGAACGTCTCAGCCAGGCCGTTTCACACTTTCGCCTGGGCGAAGAACCCGCTTGGGTGCCCGAACAAGGTTCAAACGAAATTCGTAACCTGACCCACGCCTATAATGTGATGGGGCAAAAGATTCAGGCATTGGAATCCAGCCGTCGCAAGATATTGGCGGGCGTAGTCCACGAATTGGCACGTCCATTGGGCGGCATCAAAGCCGCGGCCCAGACCATTGAAAAAAACGATAACCGTGAACTGAATGTGGAGATGGCCACAGGCATCAATACGGCTGTGGATCAGTTGAAACTGCAACTGGAAGATATGGCCTTGTTGGGGCAGATCGAGCAGAAGGCGCTGACCCTCGACAAGGAAGCAGTGGACCTGGCCGCGCTGGTGGAAAGCCAGTGCCGCCAATTGCAATCGCTGGCAGCACAAAAGCGGCTCCACCTATCCTGCCAGCCCCTGAGCAATGCCCCTGTGATCGTTCTGGGCGATGCCCGGCGCTTGGGGCAGATTGTGGGCAATCTCATCCACAACGGCATTAAGTACACACCCGGGGGCGGAACTGTAGCCGTCTCTGTGGGAATCAGTCAGGCAGAGGACAAGCCCGCCGCGCTTGTGTGCATCACAGATTCGGGTCCTGGCATCGATCCAGCCGAGCAGGAAGCCATCTTTGAATTCTACTATCGCAATCCGCAACAGAAGCGCATCCACCTGGGGCTGGGGATTGGCCTGGCCCTCTCGCGCTGGCTGACCGATGCCCACGGCGGAACTCTCTCGGTCGATAGTCGCCCCGGTGAGGGCGCAACCTTCATTTTGACGCTTCCCCTCGTCTCCCAGGCAGATTCACCGACAACGTCCCCCCTCTCCTAAGGCGCTCCGTCCCAACCCCCCTCAGCCCGTTCACACTGCGCGCTGGTACTCCGCTTCACTTTCGCTTAAGGACAGCGCGAGGCTTAATCGCGTATAGTACGCCTACACAACCAACACAGGGCGAGGACCCCGCCGGGGCGCGAGATTATCGTCTCTATTCGAGCCTGAATCGATGTACCATTATGCATACTGTTCCCAGAATGGTGGCTCCCATTTCTGCCACCGTTATTTTGGTTGGAATCTGGCTGTGGCGGCGACACGCGCCCACGCCTTCGGATACTGACGAATCCCTTTGGCTGCTTTGGGTTCTGCTGGCGATTGCAGCCGCGGCTATGGTTATGCTGGTTGTCTACCTATTCAGTGTATGAGGTGACGAAAGCGCGCAACCAACACAGCCGCGTAACCGTAGCCGCGACCGCCTGGCTCACCCCGCAGACCCGACAGCGCACTACAGGCAATCTGTAGCCCATTGCCACCCCTCCCCAAACACCAGCAATTCCAAATTTGAACAATGTGTACAGGTCAATCTAATGGTGGAATCGGAACTGGCCCTGATTTTGTAGGTCACGCTTGTTGGACATCAAAGAATTGATCGGGCAATAGCGTAGGCGCGGTTTATAGCCGCGCCTATCCGTCCCCAATGATTTTCCTGATCCACAAAATGAGGGCGGGACTGTTGGCAGTGCGGGTGGTGACGGAGGCACAGTCGGAAAGTCAACGAGCGATCGGCCCCTCCCCCAGAATGGGGGAGGCCGGGAGGGGGTGCAGTAACCCAATCGCCCTCCCCCCAGCACAGCCATCACACAGGCAAACCGGTCCGCCCGCTCCCCCGCTCTCCCGCTCCACCGCTCTCCCGTTCCCCCCGCTCACTCCAGCCACCACACCCCCTGCTTCCCCGCCACCACCACCGCCGAAACCAGTCCAATAAACAGGCCGTGCTCCACAATCCCGGCCCGGCTGTTCAGGGCCGCGGCCAGGGCCTCCGGGTCCGCCATCGGCCCGAAATTGCAGTCCAGAATCAGATTGCCGCTGTCTGTGCGAAAGGGAGCGTTTTCCCGGCCCGGACGGACAGTCACTGTGGCGCCCAGCCCTGCCAAAAATTCCAATTGGGTGCGCCAGCCAAAGGGGATTACCTCCACCGGCAGCGCCCACGTCGTGCCCAGCCGGTCCGACAGCTTGCCCTCATCCACAATAATCACCTCCTGGCGGCTGGCCTGGGCCACAATCTTCTCCCACAGCAGCGCACCGCCCCCGCCTTTGATCACCCGCAGCTGGGGGTCCACCTCATCCGCGCCGTCAATCGTCAGATCGATGGCCGGATGCTCGTCCAAACTGGTCAAGGGCACGCCCAGCCGCTGCGCGTCGGTGGCCACCTGGCCCGAACAGGGCACACCCACAATCCCGGTCAGACGGCCATCGGCCAGCCGCTCGCCGATGCACTCGATAGCCTTGAGCGCGGTGCTGCCCGCGCCCAGTCCCACCACCATTCCCGGCTGGATCAGGCCCACCGCGGCTTCCGCGGCCTGGCGTTTGAGGGAATCGATAGAAGTCGTCATAAAAGTTGCTGTCCTGTGTGCTGGTAGAAACGTAAAACGTGAAACGTGAGATTGTTGTCTGTTCTCACGTTTCACGCTTCACTGTTCCCAAAGTATATGCCAAAGTTAACCCGCTACGCCCCTTTTACCGCCTCCACCATCCGCTGGATTACCCCACCGGGCGCGCTGCCCAAATCCACCCGCAACAGACGGCGGCCCGCGTCCAGCAGGGCCTGGCGGTCGCCCAGGGATTGGGAGGCGACGAGTGTGCCAAAGCTGACACTGCTCTCCTCCTTGCCCGCGGCGTCGGGGATGGGCAGGTCGGTCTGGGGCTGGTCCACCAGTTGCAGAAAAAGCCCGTTGCCCCCGTCGCCTTTGTGCAGTTGGCCGGTGGAATGCAAAAAGCGGGGGCCGAAGCCCAATGTGGTGGCCGCTTTCGTGCGGTTGCGGATAGCCGTTTGCAGCTCGGCCAGTCTCTTGGCCATCTCCGCGCTGGGCTGAATATAAGCCTGAATCGCCACATAATCGCCGGGCCGCGCGCTGTCCAGAAAATCCCGGACGGCCCCGGGCAGGTCGGGCGCGCTCACATCTCCATAGAGGGTGGCGTTGCCGTCGCTCAGCGCGGGCGTCAGCGCGGGCAGCTTGCCCGTCTGCGTATAGGCTTCCAGCATCTTGCGCGCCTGCACTTTGGCCGATTCCACATTGGGTTGGTCAAAGGGGTTGACGCCCAGCCGCTCGCCGGCCACGGCCACGGCAAATTCCCAGACGAAGAACTGTTCGGCCAGATCGTAGATATCCCGGAAGTGAATGTAGATGACCGGGTGGCCCGCCTCTTGCAGATGCTGCACCGCGGCGTCGTGGCTTTCGTCGTCGGAGCATTGCAGATAGACAAAGAGCCGATCGTCGCCATACACGTCGGGTGTGCCCACGGCCTCGCCCACCACTGGCAAAATGCCCTTGCCCTCTTTGCCCAGGCTCTCGGCCACCAGCTGTTCCAGCCAGTCTCCAAAGGACTCAATCTGGGACGAGGCGATGATTGTCAGTTTGTCCCGGCCTCGCTTGGCAAGCTCGCCCAGCACCGCGCCGATAATTGCTCCCGGGTTCTGGCTGGCATTGATGTGGCTGCCGCAACTGTTCATCGCTGCGCTGGCCCGACGCAGCAGGCGGTTCAGGTCCACCCCCACCAGCGAGGCGGGGATCAGCCCAAAGTGGGAGAGTGCTGAGTAGCGCCCGCCGATGTCCGAGTCGTTGATGAAAATAGCCCGGAAATTGTAGGCTTCGGCCAGTGCCACCAGTTTGGAGCCGGGGTCGGTGATAGCGACAAAGTGCTGGCCTGCTTCTTCCGCGCCCACCGCCTCTACTGTGCGGTTGTAGAAATATTTGAAGAAGGAGTCGGTCTCCGCGGTTGTGCCTGATTTGGTGGAGACAATAAAGAGTGTGCCTGCCGGGTCCAGGTTTTGGGTTTCAGCCGCCACTTCGTCCGGGTGGGTGCTGTCCAGAACCGAAAGGGTGATCTCGGTGCCGTGAAAACATCTGCCAAAGACCTCCGGGGCCAGGCTGCTGCCCCCCATGCCCAGGACAATCGCCTGCTTGTAGCCCTCGTTTTGGAAGTCCTGCACCAGCCCGTCGATGCACTGGATTTCCCGTTTCATTTCGTCGGCAATGCGCAGCCAGCCCAGCCGGTTGCTGATCTCTTTTGGCTCCGGCTTCCAGACAGTGTGGCTGTTGGCCCAGATACGGGCGACCAGTTGGCTTTCGTCCATCTGGGCCAGGGCCGCGTCCACCCCGGCCTGTTCCTCGCCCAAATGCAGGCGCACCCGCTGGCCCAGGCTGTTGCGGTTGCTGCCCGAAAAGCCCGCGGCCTTCTCAGAAATGCTCTGCATCAACACATCAAAGGCATCGGCGAAGGATTTCACCCCGTCCCGCTGCAACTGCTCGGTGATTTCATCCAGATCAACGCCCAGCCCGGCCAGTTTGGCCAGGGCCTGGTGGTCGGCTGCCGGGTCCGCGTCCACTGTGCGGGCCACAGTGCCGTGATCCATAAAGGCGTCCAGCGTATTCAGGGGCAAAGTGTTGACTGTGTGGGGGCCGATCAGTTCGTCCACGTAAAGGGTGTCGGGGAAGGCCGGGTTTTTGGTGCTGGTGCTGCCCCACAAGGGGCGCTGTACCCGTGCGCCTTTGGCTGCCAGCTTCTCCCAGCGGGGGCCGCTGAAGGTGGCTTTGAAACGGTCGTAGGCCATGCGCGCGTTGGCAATGGCAATTTTGCCTTCCAATTCCGGATGGCCCAGCGCGTTGACTTTTTTGTCCACCACCCCATCCACCCGGCTGACAAAGAAGGAGGCCACCGACACGACTTTGCTGTAGTCCACATTGCTGGCGGCCAGCCGTTCCAGCCCGCTGATATAGGCGTTGGCGGTCTCGTCGTAGTGTTTGAGCGAGAACATCAGCGTCACATTGATATTGATGCCTTCGCCGATGAGGGTCTCGATGGCAGGAATGCCCTGGGGGGTGGCCGGCACTTTGATCATCACATTGGGCCTGTCCACCATCGAAAAGAGGCGGCGGGCTTCCATCACAGTGCCTTCGGTGTCATAGGCCAGCTTGGGGTTCACCTCCAGACTCACATAGCCGTCCAGCGCGTCCGTGCGTTCGTAGACCGGGCGCAGAATATCCGCGGCCCGGCGGATATCCTGAATGGCGAGAGTCTCGTAGATGTCGTTGACTGTGTGGCCTTCGCTCACCAGCCGCTCGATGGCCGCGTTGTAATCTGTGCTGCTGGTGATGGCCTGCTGGAAGATGGATGGATTGGAGGTGACGCCCCGCAGTCCTTGATTCACCAGATCGTTGAGTTTGCCCGCGTCCAAAAAGGCCCGGCGGATATAGTCCAGCCAAATAGATTGCCCGACAAGGGCCAGTTCATGCATCTTTGTCATGGAAATGTCTCCCTTTAATTTCACCAAATACTGTCGCGTTGGGGGCGGCGTGAAGCGGGCAGCGTGAGATCGCCGGCGATCTCACGCTGCCCGCTTCACGCTTCGTCTGTGCTGCTGTTCAAAATCATCTGGGCATCAAACTCCCCCTCATCCCCATTCTGAAAGATGGCGTGGGCGGCCATTGCGCCGCCGATGATGCCCGCTTCGTTGCGCATCTGGGCCACCACCAGGGGCGCACGGGTTTTGATATGCTTGAAGAATTTTTCGCTCTTTTTGCTCACGCCGCCGCCCACAATAAACAGATCGGGGGAGAGCAGAAATTCCAGTTTTTGAAAATACTGATTGAGCCGTTTGCCCCATTTCTTCCAGGTCAGGTCGGCGCGCTCCCGGGCGCTCTCCGCGGCCTGTCGCTCCGCGTCGCCGCCGTTCATTTCAATGTGGCCCAGCTCGGAATTGGGGAGCAGGTGGCCGTCCACAAAGAGAGCTGTGCCGATGCCTGTGCCCAGAGTGAGCATAATAATCACCCCCTGCTGGTCCCGGCCCGCGCCAAAGACCATTTCGGCGATGCCCGCGGCGTCAGCGTCGTTGATGACTGTGACCGGGTTGCCGGTGTGCTCCTCGAACAGCGCTTTGACATCCGTCCCGATCCACGATTTGTCCACATTGGCCGCGCTGTGGGCCACGCCGTTGCGGATGATAGCCGGGAAAGTACAGCCGATTGGCCCTTTCCAGTTGAAGTGGCGGGCCACCTGTCCCACCACCAGCGCCACATCCACCGGTTTGGCCCCCGCGGGCGTCTCCAGCCGATAGCGCTCAGTGATCATTTCGCCTGTCCCCGCGTCGATGACCGCGCCTTTGATCCCGCTTCCTCCGATGTCGATCCCCAGAACGTGCATACGCGCCTCCCGCTAGTCTCTTTCAATAGCTGCTTCTCGATTTACTTTTCTACCTTCACCCCACGCCAAAAGGCCACCCGGTCTGTGATCTGGGCCGCTACCGGGCTGGGCGTAGGATAGTACCAGGCCGCGTTCTCGGATGCCCTGTGGGTTCCTGTGTTTTTGTGGTGAACCGCGTCTACAGCCGGGCCAGTCCATAGCTGGCCGCGCCCAGCAGCCCGGCCTTCGGGTTGAGAATCACGTGTATGGGCACATTTTCCAACAGGCTGGCAAAGCGTCCCTTGGCTTTGAATGCAGCCAAAAAGCGTTCGTCTTCCAGCACAGGCAAAATGCGCGGCGGAATACCCCCGCCCAGATAGACGCCGCCGGTCGCCAGCACTTTCAGGGCCATATTGCCCGCCTCGCCAGCCAGAATCTCCACAAACATTTCCAGCGTGCAGCGGCAGATGTCGCATTCGGGCTGGGCCAGGGCTGTCTCGACAATAACCGGTGTGGGATCGGAGGCCTCCGCCAGCTTTTTCATCAACCATTCCGGCTCCGGGTAGCGCCCCGTCTCTTTGAAAAAGGCGTAGATATTGGGGATGCCCAGCCCGGAGCAGACCCGCTCGTAGCTGATGTGGCCCAGCTTTGTCTGCAAAAAGCCCAGCATCTCCCACTGCTCTTTGTTCACTGGCGCAAAGGAGGCGTGTCCCCCTTCGGATGCGTGTGCCCGGTAACGCTTGCGTTCCCAGGTCAGAAAAGCCTCGCCCAGCCCTGTGCCGGGGGCCACAATGGCAATCGGTCCGTGCCCCACAGCCAGGCCGGGGGCGAGGGTTTGCAGGTCTTTGGCCTCTAGCGATGGGACCGCGTTGGCAATCGATTCCAGATCGTTGAGCAGTTTGACTTTCTTTATGCCCAACGCTGTCCGCAGCCCCTTCTCCTCTATCTGCCAGGGCAGATTTGTTACCGTCGCTTTGCCGTCCACCACTGGCCCGGCCACGCCAAAAACTGCCGATTGAAAGGGCAAATGGGTGTGTTCGCGAAAATCTTCGATCAGCGCTTCCAGCGAGTCATAGCGGCGGCTGGGAAAGGTGGATTCGGCCAACGGCGCGGCCAATCCACCCTCCGCGGCATAGACTGCCAGATTGGTTTTGGTTCCACCGATGTCGCCGGCCAGGAGCATTGGGTCTACCTCCGGGAAGTTGCACCCTGAGAAAGGTGCTGCGTGGAAGGTGAGTTTTCGATCATTTTTCACCAGCTATAGTTTCGTCAAAAAAATTCAGAAATCAGAAGCAACAGACTCGGCCGCTCCACTTTCCGCCGCGGCCAGCATTGCTTCTATCACTGCCAGATCGGCCAGGGCTTCCTGGGGAGAGTTACGGTGGGGCGCGCCGGTCAGGGCTGATTCGACAAAAGCGGCCAATTCCCGATGGGTGCTGTAGGGCAGGCCAAAGCTTTCTTCCATGCGTTCCTCGCCCCGCTGGATGACCAACTTTTGGCCGTTGAGACGCAGGCTGCCTTCCGTGCCCGTCACGTGCAGGCTGTTGTCCCCCAGGGGGCTGCCGCTGGCATAGGTGACAGTGTAGCTGCCAATCACCCCATTGGCAAAGCGCAGCCACGCGGCCAGGGTGTCGGCGGGGGGCAGGTCGTCCCGCTGCTGGGCCACCACCGCGGCCACACGCTCCACTTCGCCCAGCACCAGCCGCATCCCCGCCGCGTGATGCACGCCCCCATCCAGCAGAAAGCCGCCGGGAAAGCCACCGCTGCGTCGCCACGCGGTGCGATAGTTGGGCGAGCCGGGCGGCACAGCCAATTGCAGGGAAAAATCGCAGGTCAATGGCCGGCCAATCGCGCCGTCCCGGATGGCCTGGCCCGCGTGCACAAAAGCCTCCTCATAGCGCCAGTTTTCCGCCACCATCCACACCTGCGCCGGATGCTGCTGGTGGATCTCCAGCAGGGGCCTGGCCTGGGCCAGGGTGGGCGCGATGGGTTTCTCGCTGACGACGTGCAGCCCGCTTTCCAGGGCCAGGGCTGTCACCTCTGGCATCAGCGGAATGGGCAGGACAATATCCACCGCGTCCAACTCCTCCACGGCCAGCAGGGAAGGGATATGATCGTAGATCGTCACCGGTTCGGGGAGCAGGCTGGCCACAGCCTCGGCAGACTCGTGGGAACGGCTGCACACGGCCACCACCTGACAGCGTTCTGCCAGCGCGGCCCAGGCCGGCGCGTGGGCTTTGCGCATAAACGTGCCTGCCCCGATCAGACCAATCCGCAATCGGCTCATTGCCCTTTTTCTCCGTAGGATAGCTGGGCCACCAGTCCGGCCAGCACATAGCGGGCGCTGGCTTCGTTGGTGGCCAGAGGAATGTCGTAGACGTTGCAAATGCGCAGCAGACTGCCGATGTCCGGCTCGTGGGGGTGGGCGTAGAGGGGATCGACCAGAAAGAAGACCCCGGCAATCTGGCCCTGGGCCACCTGCGCGGCAATCTGTGCGTCGCCGCCATAGGGGCCGCTGAGCATCCGTTCCACGGGCAGCCCTGTCGCCTGCTGAACCCGTTCGCCCGTCGTGCCCGTGGCAATCAGCCGAAAGCGCGCCAGCATCTCCTGGTGCTCTCGTACAAAGCGAATTATGTCGTCCTTTTTGCCATCGTGGGCGATCAATGCTATCGTGGACACAGGGATTCCTGTCATCAATGCTGTGCGAAATGTCACCTATCAGCGGGCAAACTTATGCGTACATTATACCGTATCCGTCAACCAATCAGCCAATGAACACTCCAACTCCCGAAGCCGATCTGCTCCTTCTCTTGGCTGTCGTCCTGCCGCCCCGCGCATTGGATGTGCTGGGGCCTGTGGTCGATGAGCGCTTTGTCAACACCACCTACGGTGACATCGGCCCCCTGGCCCTGCGCCGCAACCCCGGCGGACGGGGGGTGTGGGTGCAGCCCTACAGCGGTCTGCCTTCCCGCACCGACCCCCGCTCCACGCTGCTGGCCGCGCGCAAACTGGGCGTGCAGCGGGTGTTGAACTGGGATACAGCCATCGCGCTCAATCCGCTGCTCAGCCGGGGAAATGTGGCGATTGTGACCGATTACATCGACTTTGTGCGCCATCAGCCCAACACATTTTTCGAGAGCGAAGGCATTACCGGTATCGACCAGTCGCCGCCTGTCTGCCCCCACATGAGCCAGGCCCTGGCCCAGATGCTGCCTATGGCTCCTGGCGTCGTCTATGTGGGTGTGGATGGCCCCCGGCGGGAGACGGCAGCCGAGGCCCGGATGTTTCGCCAGTGGGGGGGCGATCTGATGGGCTATAATCTGGTCCCGGAGATCGCGCTGGCCGGTGAATTGGAACTCTGCTACGCGGGTGTGACGACAGTAACCGATGGCAGCGCGGACCGTTTCTCCTATCCGTCCCAGGGGGAGATGCGGGTGGGTCTGAGCCTGGTGCTGGAAGCCTTGCCTCGCTTTGTGGAACTGCTGGCTGCGCCCGCCACCTGCGCCTGCGCGGAGCGGTTGAGCGCGCCCCGCAAAGGCGGCCTGTTGGCAAACGATTGGTGGATGCAGGAATGACAAAAATCACCCAACTCTACGAGCGCCTGGAACTGCTCTCCGAAGGCGACCCGCCCAGCCACACCCTTTTTGTCATGGCCCGGCTGTTGGGCACGCCGGACAGGCTGCTTCTCATCGATCCCCCGGCAGATGTGGCCCAGCGCTTTACGTTGGCCGAGGAGAATGCGGTCATCTTTACCGGCGCGGCAACAGAAACCGGCCTGTCCGCGCTGCAAACCCAGCCCGGCGGCGTGGCCCACATCAGCATTGGCGAACACCTGCTGGACATCTACAGCCAGCAGACGGGCAACGTCATCTACTTTCCCACACTGGGCGTGCTTTGCGGCGGCGAATTTGGCAGCGATCTGGCCCTGCCCCGGCTGGCAGTCGGCTCCGACGGCAGCGATGAGATCGAAGCGCTGCGGCTGCTGGCCCAGACGGTCAAGCAGCGGCGGGTGGATGTCTACATTCCCCGCCAGGGTTCTCTGGCGCGGGACCGGGTGGAAGTGATGGGGCGATTGGCCGGGGATGTGGCCTATCTGCACGGGTTGCGCCGGGTTGTGCCCGGCGGGGTGGCCCAGGGCGAGGCACTGGAACGGATCGAGCGGGTGGCGGCCACGCTCTTGCCCGACAACCGGCGCACGCCTCTCTGCCGGGAAATCCACGAAGAAAATGTGGAGCGGCTGTGGCGGGCGGCACAGGCATAGAAGTTCGACTTTTTCCGAAAAGCCGAACTTCTACCCAAACAGCCCGCTTTGGCTGGGCACTTCGGGGTAGACCGCGCCCATATGTGCATAGGCAGCGCGGGTTGCCATGCGGCCCCGGGGCGTCCTGTCCAAAAAGCCGAGCTGCAGCAGATATGGCTCCACCACATCCATAATTGTGTCGGCTTCCTCGCTGATGCTGGCGGCCAGGGTGTCCAGCCCCACTGGCCCGCCAGTGAACTTGTGGATGATAGCATCCAGCACCCGCCGGTCCAGATCGTCCAGCCCCAAATGATCAATTTCGTGGATGGCCAGGGCTTCGTCAGCCACCTGCTGGTTGATGACGCCGTCGGCGCGCACTTGCGCGTAGTCCCGCACCCGGCGCAGAAGACGCAGGGCCACACGGGGCGTCCCCCGGGATCGGCGGGCGATCTCCTGGGCACCGATTTCGTCGATGGGCATGTCCAGCAGGGCCGCGGCCCGTGTGATGATCTCTTGCAGCGCGTCCTGGCTGTAGAAGTCGAAGCGCTCCACAACGCCGAAACGGGCGCGCAGGGGCGAGGTGATAAGCGCCAGGCGGGTGGTGGCCCCGATGATTGTAAAGCGGGGCAGCTTCAGCCGGATGCTGCGCGCGCTGGGTCCGCTGCCCACAGTGATGTCCAGCACAAAATCCTCCATTGCCGGGTAGAGAATCTCTTCCACTGCCCGGCCCAGGCGGTGAATTTCGTCGATGAACAGAATATCGCCCTTGCGCAGGTTCGTCAGGATGGCGGCCAGATCGCCTGCCTTTTCGATGGCCGGGCCAGCCGTCGGCTTTAAATTGCCCGCCATTTCGCCGGCAAGAATGTGGCTGAGGGTTGTCTTGCCCAGCCCCGGTGGGCCATAGAGCAGCACGTGATCCAGCGCTTCCCCCCGCCCTTTGGCCGCGTCCACCAGAATCCGCATTTTGTCCCGCAGCCGCTCCTGGCCGATCATTTCGTCCAGAGAATGGGGGCGCAGGGCATAGTCCACCCGCTGATCTTCGGGCTGCTGGTCGCCGGAAATGGCGCGTTCGGGGGTCTCTTTTTCGCTGCGTTTTGGCTCGCTTGGGTCAATTGCCATTGCTCTGTCCTCAGTCTGTTGGCAAGGGACCGATTGCCAGTCTGTCCATCGCGTTTTCTGTGTGCCTGAATTCGATCCGAACGAGTGTGCTATAGTATCATACCAGAGAAAGGAAATCAGGAGAAATTGTCGGCGGAAATCAGATTGACGAAATACCGAAAACCTGCTATAAGTGGGCAACGTTTTTCTGTAAATGGACCGTTCTTTCAATCCCGGAAGAAACTGGCCGTTTATTTGTGATTGATGGAAGGATTGGAATGGCCAAGAAGAATACAAGCAAAGAGCAGACCCATTTGGAGGGTGAACGGGCACAGGTAGCATCTGAACTGGAGAACCTGCGTTCCGCGATGCTCAACGAAGTGGATGTGGAGCCGGACGAAGGGGATGCAGAGATTTTTGAGCGGGAGAAGACGGCCGCGCTGATTGCCGTTCTTGAACGCCGGATGCAGGATATCGAACACGCGCTGCGTGCCATAGATAAAGGCCACTATGGAACCTGCGAACGGTGCAGCAATCCCATCGAGCCAGAGCGGCTGGAAGTCAAACCGGACGCCATTCTTTGTCTCAACTGTCAGCGGGAAGTGGAAGCCATCAGCAAACGCAATCGGGGCCGCGCACCCATCCGCTGGTAGCCCAGCCATTGCCCACGGCTCAGGAGAATTTTATGTCGGGCAAACTCTACGCGTCCACCCATCCGCTGGTCGCGCACAAATTGACCCAATTGCGGGATGTGACCACGGATTTCCGCCGCTTCCGTTCGATTGTGGACGAACTGGCAATGATTCTGGCCTACGAAGCGACCGCGGATGTGGCGACCCGTTCTGTGTCTGTGCAGACGCCCCTGACAAGGGCCGGCGGGCAGAAGTTTGACGCGCGGGTGGGGTTGGTTCCTATCCTGCGCGCGGGGCTGGGAATGGTGGACGGAATGCTCCATCTGTTGCCCCAGGCCGAGGTCTGGCATCTGGGCTTCTATCGGGATGAGGCGACGCTCCAGCCGGTCATTTACTATAACAAAATGCCGGCGGACCTCTCCACTCACATCTGTTTTGTGCTGGACCCGATGCTGGCAACTGGCGGCTCTGCCATTGCCGCGGTGGATATTCTGCGTGCCCGGGGCGTCGGTCACATCAAATTCGTCGGGCTGCTGGCCGCGCCAGAGGGTGTGGCCGCGCTCCACGCCAAATATCCGGATGTGCCTGTCCATGTGGCCGCGGTGGACGAGCGGTTGACCAATGCCGGCGATGCCAGTGCTGGTTTCCCGCCTGGATTTATCTGGCCCGGCCTGGGCGACGCGGGGGACCGGCAGTTTGGGACAGAGTAGTTTGTACGAGGCAGAAAAAGCGCAGGCCCGCACACAACGGGCCTGCGCTTTTTTTTGTCTGGTGGGCTACAGGTTGATTACAGATCGTTGCGTTGGCTCAAATGGGCCTGGCCGTCCGCGTGGTAGCTGCTGCGCACCAGCGGGCCACTCTCCACCCAGCGGAAGCCCCGCTTTTCGCCTTCTTCCTTCAGCACGGCAAACTGCGCCGGCGTGTAATAGGCCTGAATAGGCAGATGGAAGCGGCTGGGCTGGAGGTATTGGCCCAGCGTCAGAATGTCCACGCCGTGGGCGGCCAGATCATCCAGCACTTGCAGGAGTTCGTCCCACGTCTCTCCCAGCCCCAGCATCAGCCCGGATTTGGTCAGGGCCAGGGGGTCCAGGGTCTTGGCCTCTTGCAACAGTTTCAGTGTGCGTGGATACTGCGCCTGAGGGCGCACTGTGCGGTAGAGCCGGGGAACAGTCTCGGTGTTGTGGTTGAGAATCTCCGGCTTGGCGTCCATCACCGTCTGTAGCGCGGCCCTATCCCCTTTGAAGTCGGGGATCAGCACTTCGATGGTGCAGCCGGGCTGCAAGCGGCGAATCCAATAGATGCTCTCGGCAAAGACCCACGCGCCGCCGTCGGATTGTTCGTCCCGGTTCACACTGGTGAGGACTGCGTGGCGCAGGCCCATGGCCGCCACACTCTCGCCCACCCGGCGGGGTTCTTCCGGGTCCAGCAGGCCAGGGCGGCCTGTTTTGATTTTGCAGAATCCGCAGCTGCGGGTGCAGGTGTCGCCCATAAGTAAAAATGTGGCGGTGCCCCGCCCCCAACATTCGCCGATGTTGGGACACATGGCTTCTTCGCAGACTGTGTGCAGGCTTTTGCCCCGAAACAGTCCCTTCAACTCCCGATATTTGGGTGAGTCCGCGGCCCGCACCCGCAGCCATTCCGGGCGGCGGCCGGGGGTCAACTGGCCGGGCACGCCGGTGCTCGTCTGCGCGGGGATGGGTTCCAGACGAATGGTTCCCATAGGGTTGATTTCAACGGTGGACCCGCTTTCACGCGAGCGATTGTTTGTCATGAGGAAACCTGTCTTTTGGCGACTGCACTGGCTTCGTCTACAGTCGGATAGATGGAAAAATGGGAGCGTTCTTCTGTGACCAGCCCGGTCACTTGCAAGAGATTCATAACCGGATCGGAAATAGCGGCCAAGTGTAGATCGCCCCGCTCCCAGCGGCGAAAGGCATTCGTGTAGCGGATCAAAAGCGCAAGGCCCGCACTGCCAATATACGTCACCCGCGCCAAGTCCAGGACCACATTGTAATGGCCAATAGTGAGAAAACGCTGGAGGAGTTCTTCCAGTTCGTCAATATCACCGCTGGTAATATTCCCGGCCAGAATCACAAGCTCCCATTTTACACCGCTGCTAAGGATTAGTTGCATGGCCGCGCCTCTTCTTCGGCTGTGCTGCTACGCTGGATCAGCACAGTGGCCGCGGCCATGCCCAGATAGAGCCAGAAAAGTACGGTCATGTGGGGATAGGTCATATTGAACCAGTAGTGGTCCGCGAAGCCGCTGACCAGTGCGCCCAACACCGCGCCGCCAAAGCCCAGAATCAACGGCTCCCGTTCCGCGGCGAAGCCCGCGCGCCAGGTGCGCAGCATCATCACGAAAAAGCCGAGCATCGCGGCCAGGAAAATGGCCAGGCCCACAATGCCCATATTCTCGGCCAGTATCAGATAGAGCATACTCACGCCCAGATAGAGATCGATGTCGGGCACGCCAGTGAAGCCCACACCAAAAAAGGGGTAGCGGCCGATCAAAATCAGCGCGTCTTTGTACTCGCCAAAGCGCATCAGCGTGGCCTGGTCCTGTCCGGCCAGCCCCTCCAGCAGACGGGCCATATAGTCCTGGGTTTGGGGCAGCAGGAAGAGCAGCAGCCCGCCCACCACAGCCAGGGGAATCAGCCGCCGGTATTTGAGCGCGGCGGGCAACGCCAGGGCCGCGGCCATTCCAAAGAGCGCGGTGCGGCTGTACGTCCAATAGAGAGCAAGTGTCGTGGTGGCCAGCATCAACGCGATGAGCCAGCGGGAAAGGAGGGGGCGGCGGGCGAAAAGCTGGGGTGCCAGCGCGCCCGCGGCCAGAATCATCATTCCACCCAGCACATTGGGGTCCACAGCCGTGCCGATGGCGCGCATTGTGCCGTTGGGATCGTCCTCGATCCAGCGCAGCGCGCCATAGCCGCCAGGATAGTCGAAGCGGGCCAGCCCGTCCAATATGCGCACAGTCCACGTCTCTGGGATGGCATAGAAAGCCACGGCAATCGCCGCGCAGAGCCACCCCCCCAGCAGCACCCAACGGGACACCCATTCCAACTCTGGCTGGGAACGCACTGTGTTGACGACGGCAAAGTAGAGGCCAATGCCGATGAAAATCTCGGCGAAGCGGCGCACAGTAAAGCTGGTGGGCGGGCTGTGGGTCAGCCCAAAAAGGAAGCTGAAGAGGGCCATCAGCATAAACAGTCCGACAATCAGCCCAAGGGGTGAGCCGACAAATTCCCGTTCCTGGCCTGTGACCAGTTTGAGCAGCCAGACAAAAAAGAGCGCGGCCAGGGTTACATCCAAAAAGGTGGGTTTGAAGCCGATGCTGAAAGGCAGGCTGGCAAAGGGCAGGCCAAAGGCCACGCCCACCAGCGCGGCAAAGCCCCAGTGGGTGTCCAGTAGAATCGCGGTGCCACCCACAATCGCGGCGGCCAGAGCCAGGGCTACCAGTGGGCCGAAGACGCCAATCAGCAGGGCGATTGCCAGCGCACCGCTTGCCAGCAGTAGCCCAACCGCGGTCCGTCGCACAGGCCGGGAAGGGGAGAGGATCAGTTGTTCAAAGGTTCGGTAGCTGGTTGGGAACATTGCTGTTGTATTATTCGGGTCCACTGCAAAAAGGGTAATTTCTCCCGCTGAAATGCCGAAACGCAGAGAATTTCAGGAGAGAATCCTTCGTCTCATCCGCATTTAGGCGATTCAAGATATTTAGTCAGCCACAGATTTCCCAGATGTACACAGATTTTTCTGAACTATCTGTGAAATCTGCGCTATCCGTGGATACTCATTTTCCTGGAAGAGCCTTATCCGTGTTCATCGGCGGCTAAAACAGCTTTTTGCAGTAGAGTCAGTCATTTTTTCAGATCACCCAATTCCACAGAATCACCCCCGTCGGTCGTTCCGATCCGTGGCGCGGCGGGCAGAGATGGATCGTACAGCCCGGCTATCAGCCGATAGGGGCCAATCGCCGCGCTGTCTGGAAGCAGTATACCATACGCGGCGGACTCCGACGCGCCGCGGTTGGGCTGGAATGGCGCATCCGCCTGGCCGACGATCTGCCCCGCGCTGTCCAGCAGATGGATGAAGACTTTCTTGCTACCGCGCAGGTCAGCGGCAGCGGCATCCCATCTTAAATAGACGACCAGCAGCCCGCGGGAAGTGATACGCGTTGGCTCGAGCGCGACACCGGTCAGACGCAGACCGTTGACAAACCCGGCGGAAAGGGGTGTGTACTCGCCGGAAGCCCGGCTGTAAATCTCCAGCGGCCAGACGCCCACAGGCAGTTGGGCCGTCAACGCGTATTGCCGGGCCAATGCGGTCGGGGCGATATCCCCGTTGTCCCACCAGGCCGCGGGCTGAACCGGCAGAATCACCCGCGTCACTCCAACCGCGGCCAGTTGGGAAACGGCCGCGGTTGTCCCTTCTGTGTCATTGAACGCGGGGGGCAGAACGATGTGTTCCACTGGGCCGTCGTAGTAGTACCAAATCGTCGGGTCGGGAAAATTCTGGGCCAGACGCACCTGCGCCGGTGGTATGCCCGCGGAGAAACGCTCAAAGGCCACGGCCAGTTCCCGCCAACCCCGGGTTTTGGAATAGGCTGGGCTGAAGAAATGGTTAGAGAGAGAGGCAGATAGGAGCAGGAGCAGGAGAATGGAAATTGTGAATTGTGAAATGCGAATCGCCAATTGTGAGCTGCGGACAGGGGAGGTGAGGGCGACGGCCAGCAGGAGATAGAAGGGTGGCGCGGCCGCGATGAGATAGCGTTCGTTGAAGATGGGACGGCTTTGGCTGCTCGTCCACGTGGCCAGCACAGGCACGGCCCACAGAAGCAGAAGCAGGAAAAGGGTGCGCCTTTGGCTGCCCCCGCCTCGCCAGAGACGGACGACGCCGATCAGCAGCAGCAGACCCGCGCTGACGGCAACCGGTGTGCGCCAATCCGCGGGAATACTCTCCCCCGCGGCAAAGACGGCCAGGCCGCGCTGGGCCATCGCCCCAAAGCCGGGTGAATCTCCGTTGCCGCCATAGCCGGTCAGTGTCTCGGATGCGGTGAAAAACCAGGGCAGATAGAGGAAACCCAGCACCAGTTGCCATTGCACCCATTGCACCGCGCCAAAACGGACACGGGGTATGAGCAGTGCCCGCCCGATAACAAAACAGTTCTGCGCGGCCAGCACAAACAGGGCAAAATAGTGGACGTGCAGGGCCAGCCAGCTCACCGCCACGTACAGAGACCAGACAGGCCAGCGGCCCCGTTGCAGCGCTTCCACCATCAGCCACGTGCTGGCAAGGGTCAGCGCCAGCAGAATCGAGTACATCCGTGCGTCCTGGCTGTGCCAGATGGCGTAAGGGCTGACAGCCAGCAGCAGGGCGGCGGTAGACGCGGTGGCGGGGGACAATTGCAGACGCCGGGTCAGGCGATAGAGCAGCACTACGGCCAGCACACCGAACCAGACGCTGACAAAGCGCAGGGCAAACTCTGAGTGGCCAGCCCAGCCCAACCAGAGATGCTGTAGAAAATAGCTGCCCACCGGGTGGGGTTCGTGTAGCGAGAGGGTGCTGGCGATAATGTCGTCATACGTGCGCAGGCTGAAGAAGTAGCCAAAGGCTTCATCCCCGCGCAGCTCCTGAAAGTCCAGACGGAAGAGACGCAGGGCAAAGGCAAGCAGGAGAATGGGGGATTGAAGATTGGAAATTAGTGTACATGCCCATTTCGGGCACAACCAGCAATGAAAATAGGGACGCAGATTACGCAGATTAAATCCGTGTTTATCAGTGTTCATCAGTGGCTATTTTCAAGTCAGGGATTGGGGAATGGGTGAAATGGAGAAAGGGAAACGTGAATTGTCAGCCACGGGTTTGCCTCCGGCGGTAGAGGAAGCCGAGACAGACGACAAACAGCGCGCTGCCTGTGATGGCCAGACCCCAGTTCAGGGAATCGGGCCAGTAGACGAGTTCCAGAGAGAGATCGCCCGCTGGGACAGGAATGGCGATTTGGGTCAGGTTGGCGCGGAAGACGGGGAGTGGCGAGTGGCGAGTGGGGAGTAGCGTGTGGGCGCGCCAGCCGGGCAGCCAGTTTTCGCTGAGGACGAGCAGACCGCCGGGGTTGTTGGCGAGGATGATATGGACGCGGTTGGGCGCGGCCCGGTCCAGGCGAATGGTGGGAGGCTGGGATGGCGGGGTATTCGCGTCGAATGACAGGGCTGTGTCGGGTGGGAGAAGGGCTGTTTTATTCAGATCAAAATTGTGGTCGGCCAGGAGAGCCAGGGCCGCGGCGTCATCCGCGATCTGCACGTTTTGTACCAGCCAGGCGCGGGGATTGGCCGCGACCAGCCGGTGCAGAAAAGTCGTGTCTGTGGCCTGGGGAAATTCAGCGATCAGATCGGACGGAATGGGCAACTCCCGCCGCCAGGTAAGGACTGTTTCCACGCCCAGCAGCCGCCACATCCGGTCCAGGGGGAAGTTGTCGAAAAGCGCGGCGTAGCGGGCGAGACGCAGGGGACTGCTCCCCCACACATCTTCGGCGGCGATGGACATCCCGTAGTCCTCGTAGACCCGGTATTCGTTGTAGACCCGCGCGCCATCGGCCAGTGCCTGAACAGCCGCCACTTCGGGGGCGAGACGGGTTTTGTGGGCGGGGTCGGCACTATCCACATTCGTCCCGCCATTGGCCCACAAGAGCGAAGCCACGCCCAGGGCCGCCAGCGCCCAGCCGTGCCGGGTCTCCCATTTCTTTTGCCAGAGCAGCCAAACCACTGCCAGCCCAATCAGCCCGGAAAGGAGCGCGACCCGCAGAAATTCCTTGTTGGGCAGCGCGCCCCGTCCTTCCCATTGCCAGACAAAGCCGAAAAGAAACAGCCCGCCGCTGATAAGAGCAATCAGAACTGCCCCGGCCAGCTTTCGTGTATTCGTACGCATTTCGGGCAGACCGGCCATCCCATAGCCCGCCAGCACACTCAGGCCAAAGGCGACCAGAAACGCGGCCCGTTCCTGCCCGCGAAAGAGATCCCAGCCCGGCGCGAGACGATAGAAAATGGAATAGAGAAAGCCGTTGTTGCCGAAGGAAAGGAGGAGGGCCAGAAAGGACAGCAGGACGAAAAAGAGGGAATGGCGGGCTGATTTGACGCGGCCAAGAGAAAGAAGCGCCAGAAAGAGGCCGGGAATGCCGATAAACAGAGGCGAGAATTGAGTAAGAACACCGGGAAAGAGCATCTGCCAGATGTCCTGCACGGGGAAGCCGCCGCTGACGTAGGCGTAATCTACGCTGGCACGCACGCTCTGCCGGGTGAATTCCAGGCTGGGGAGCAGTTGGGCGGCAGAGAAGGCAAAGGTCAAAAGGCAAGTGGCAAGAATGCGGGTTGCGAGGAGCGAGGGGCGAATTGTGGTCTGCTGCCTGTGCCTTTGCGTCAAAAAACTTTGCCATAGAAGCATTCCCATCCATCCCACAACCGTGTAGCTCAGATGCAGAAATGTCTGGGGATGTCCGGCCAGGAAGGCTGTGGCCCAGGCGGCGGAAACACCGAGCCACCAGCGCCAGCGGAGGGGTTCGTCAAAGGCGCGCACGAGCAGCCAGAGGATCAGCGGCAGCCAAATGGCCGTGCGCAGGATTGCCGTTTGCAGGGGAGGATAGCCGGTCAGATAGCCGGAGAGAGCAAAGAGCAGCCCGGCGATGAAAGCGGCCTGTCGCTTGCCGGTCAACCGTTGGACGAGCAGGTGGGTGAAGAAACCAGCCAGCGCAATGTGCAGCGCGGCTTCTGCCTGTAAAAAATAGAGCCGTGCGCCGGGGGAAGTGAAAGGGAGCGTCAGCAGGAGCAGCAGATTGCCCAGCGGATAAAAGACCGCGGCCTGTATATCGGCCAGAAAAGGGTGGCCCGCGTAGGTGTAGGGATTCCAGACCGGCAGCCAGCGCGCGGCCAGCCACTCGCTCTGCTGGAACAGACTGAAGGGCAGAAAGTGGTGGGTAAAGTCGCCGTCGGGGAAAGTGCGCAGCCCCAGGAGGCTGGGCGCATAGAACAGCCCGGCCAGCAAAAGGTAGACGCCCAGAACGCGGACAGCCTGCTTCCTGGATGTCATGGCCTATCGATTCTCAGAAGTTGTGGGCAGTTCCTGGAATTCCATTGCAATAACTTGCCACAAATGACAGTTTATTGCAACGGAACGCACCTCTACGGGTGTATCTCAGGAATGGGTGCAACCGATTCCGGGAATCGACCAGGCGATCTTTGACACAACCTGGTTTGGCCGATTCCCCGAATTAGCCGCCGCACCCCGATCGGGGACACACCTTACCTCTACGGGTGGACGTTGAGCGCCGCCAACGTCCCATAATTTCCCTCCATCTACCCTTGCCCTTGTGGGCGGAGATGCGCATATCGCTGACCGGCTCGTACAGGCCAGACGCGGTGTATGGGGCCACAATTGGCCTTACATTTTCGTTTGTTGACACCAGCGGAAGAAAGGCGTAGGATCAATACACACTCTCTACAGAGGTTCACCCTCTGTATGTTTGCTGTCCTCCTTTTTGTGCGCTTGCAAACGCACATCCTCTGGCACAACTTCTGTGCATTTCCACTGTGTCGCTTTCCGCTATATCGCTTTCCACTGTGTCGCTTCCTTCAACTTGCCGGATCCGGTCTTTCTTTGTGTTTCTTTGCGTTCAGGAGTAGACAAATGAATAGACGCACACTGCTCGTCGTGGCCGGCGGATCGGTTTTGCTTCTGCTGGTCGCTCTTCTCGCCTTCCGTTGGGGAGGTTCGGCCCAATGGACCGTCGCGCCATCTGTCGAGGCTGCCGAACTCACCGCCCCTGACTTGATTGGGGATCAGCTTCCGCTGGAACAGGCAGCCGACAAGCGGCTGATCCTCTCGTATGCTGCCAAATTTGTCTGCACGGCAGCCCTGCCCGCGGGGACCTTCCACTACGGTCTGTCTGCGCCGATTGTGGAGCAGGAAACGCAGGTGCTGATCCACAACCCCCACGATTTTGATATCACCTTTTACAAGAAGGCTGTGATTGCGCCGCTGGAGGACGAGGCGCCGGTGGCACCGGGCAAATGGAATGAGCTAAAACTCGGCCCCGACTACGCGGTGCGTATCAACTGCGACGACATCGCCTTCCTGCTCACAGGCAAACAGGGCGCGACCTTTGCCGGTACCTATGGCTATGGGGTGACGGTTGAAGGCTTCGTCGTCATTGGCATCGGTGTGCAGAATGTCCCCAATGCAGCCGGTGTCATTCAGAGACGCTACGCTCCTGTCGACGTGACCGCGGAATATGAACGTAGCACGGAAGTGATGAAGAAAGACATCCATTACCAGCCCTGGTGGCACTGGTGGTGGTGGAAATTGCCCTGGCAGTTGGGCTATCCCTACGAACGGCTAGTCCCTATCGCCAGCACAGGCAACATCGATTGTCGGGGTATGCTCTATAACGCGCTGGTCCAGGACGTGCAACGGGAAATGGCCGAGCAGCAGCAGGAGATGCAGGCCACCCTGGCCGCTCTGGAAACCGGCCGTCAGATGGGGCCGTTGACCCACACAAGCGCGGACCTCACCAACACAGAGAGTCCCCCGGCTCTGGTAGCAATGGTGGGCAACTGTCGCAAACTGGACGCCAGTACAGCGGACATCGATTATGTCCTCCTCAGCAACAAAGGCATGACCGATCCCAACCCCATCTCTGCTGTGCCTGCCCAGGCCAGCCAGGTGGCCTATCCCTGGTATCCGGGTCACTGGTACGATCTGGCAATGGTGACACCCCAGAATTTGGATGTGGACCTGAAAGCCAACTTCCTGCAATGGCAGAGCCAGCGCTGGATCGCCGCGGGAGAGAGCCAGGCAGTTGTCAGCGCGGCGATGGTCTATTACTTTCCCTGGTGGTGCGGCTGGGGCTACTGGTATTGGTGGGGGAACAGCAACGACTGCACCGATATTGGCGTAGGCGCGGGCGAAAGTCTGGATGTGGAGTCCATCGCACCCCAACGGGTCTTTATGAACAAATGGCCGCCTATCCCATAGGCAGGGAGATGGCATATGACAAAGCAACAACGAATTAGCGCAGTAATAGCGCCGGTGCTGCTCCTGCTGCTCGCGCTGGTATGGGTGAACCAACGGGCGCTGATGGAACCCGCTCCCCCGCCGGCTATTGTTCAGGGCGAAGGCTTCTCGATAGCTGCTGGCTCGGCCCTGGCCCAGTTGGGGATTCATCCCGCCGATATTCTGGGCGCGGGCGGTCTGCCTCTGATCTCCTGTCAGAGCCTGGGGCTGATCTGTGATGACCCGGAGACCGGCGCGCAGGACGATCTGACCGCGTTTTCCTATGGCTGGGACTTCCAGGCCGACGGCTTTGCCCAACGCCAATTCTCAGTCAGCGGAACTTCCCGCGGACTGGTGAATACGGCTGTGCGCGCCGAAGCCGGGTGTAGCCCTGCCGAGCCGGGCGGTGACTTCTTCCGCTCCAATCTAAACGGGACGAACGCCCAGGATTTGGACGGAGACGGCACGGCCTGTGGCGGGAATGCAGGCTATGGGCTGGGGCTGAGCGAAGGCGCGGCCCCGGACAGCGTGGACGCGGGCGAGCGGGACCCCTGCCAGTATGTGGACTTCGAGTGTGACGGTATTCCCGATGCACCCGTCTATTTCACCCTGGCCCCGGGTTCGCCCACCCTGGCCCTGTCCGAAGCCACGGCCGCGGATGTGCTGGTAACAGGCTTTGCGTTCGTGCCTTCCATCTACGCCACAGCCGCAGAACTGGGGCTGACCAGCGGTGACGCCATCGACGCGCTTTGCCTCTATGAGAACGGCAACGGCATCTACGACAGCGACGACCAGATACTCTTTTCACTGACTTCTGCTTCGCCCTCTCTGGCAACGCTGGGCGGCAATGGGGCATCGATCCTCGCGCCTGGTCCGTTGCAGGTTGTCAACCGGGCGGACAAATTGGGCCTGTTGCCCACCGACGAAATCGACGCGCTGCTCTGCTCCACCCGGACGGATGTACAGCAACTCTACCTGCCCGATATTCAACGTCAGTAGCAACTGGTCGGGCATAGCGGCGCAGTTCACCGCGGACTGTTGTTGAGGACACCGCATAGAAGAACGGGGGATGGATACGCTCTCCATCCCCCGTTTGCTATCCCGGCCATTGGGAAGGGTTCTCATTGGTCTACGAGCCTACGACGACTCCTGTACTCTCCTGTCCCAGCCCACCGCGGATGCGATAAATTCCCCGATATCCGCCAAGCCGGGCGCGTAGCCATCGGATGTATCGACCGTCAGCGTCGGTACGTCCAGGCTGGGCGGGCTGTATTCCTCCGGTGGTGTGTCAATGCCCTGTCGAGCCGCGACTGTCACCGGATCGCCGTGAAAGTACTCCCGCTTTGGGTCGGCCATCCCCCGTTCGATGGCCCGACGCCGGGCCAGGGCCGGGTCTACCGCGCAGACGACGATGGCGACCCGCGCCTTTTCCGCCAGCGCCAGCAGCGGCCTCTCCCACAGCCGGTGCTGAAAAGCCGCTTCGATAACGACGCTGACGCCCTGTTCCACCACAAAATCTACGCTCTTAAAAAAGATGTAATAGATCGTCCCATTGACTTCTGCCCCCAAGGCTGTGTGGCTGCGGCCCTGGGTGCGCACATACCCCTCTTTGAACTCGTCCCGGCTGAGCAGCGGGCAATGGAGCGCTTTCGCCAATCGATGGGCCAGGGTCGTCTTGCCGGAGCCAGGCCGGCCTGTGACAACGACAACAACGGGTCTGGGCATCTGCTTTCTCCTCTCTTTTTGCGCGCCCGCGGGCGCGGCTTGCACTGCTCCAAGGGTTTGGACAGGTTGGCCCTTCTTTGCTACACTTGGACCACACCCCTCTATAGCGACCTCTTACCGGAGCGTACAATGTTTGTACCTGCCCATATCGTCGCCGACGACGCCGACCTGGCCCTCATCGATCTCTTCCGGGAAGAACCCGCGCCCCTGCTGTCCGTGCTCCACGCCTTCCACGACCGGGACGGTTATATCTCGCAAGAGGCCATCCGCGCCATCGGCAAGGAACTGCGCATCCCCCTGGCCGATCTCTACGGGATTGTAACATTCTACCACCATTTTGCTGTAGAAGCGCCGGGACAGGCCAACCCCAGGGTCTGCACCGGGCCGGTCTGCTGTCAGCGGGGCGCGCAAAAAATCCTCGATAGCTTGCCCGGTGCCACGGCAATGGCCTGCGCGGGCCGCTGCGATGATCCGGTTCCCGTCCTCATCGGCCACGAGACCTTTGTGGCGAAAAAGCCGGGCCAGTTGGAACGGCGGGACTCCTCACCCCTCCCCGCGGCCAACCCCGGCGGGATCGAAGAGTGCGTCTTCCGCCATATCCGCCAGCCGGACCGGGCCACGCTCGGCGGCTACCGGCGCACGGGCGGCTACGGCGGGTTGACAAAAGCCGTGACAGAAATGACCCCGGCGGAAGTCATCGGGCTGGTGAAGGAGAGCAAACTGGCCGGACGGGGTGGCGCGGGCTTTCCCACCGGCGTCAAGTGGCAGGCCGTGGCTGACGCGGAGAACGGCCCCAAAACGGTCGTCTGCAATGCGGACGAGGGCGAGCCGGGCTGTTTCAAAGACCGGGCGCTGCTGGATCACGACCCTTTCGCTGTGCTGGAAGGGATGACGCTTGCCGCCTACGCCACCGGTGCTACGCGGGGCTTTCTCTACCTGCGCTACGAATATCCCGAAACCTACGAGCGGTTGGCCGCGGCCATTGCAGCAGCCGAAGCCGCTGGTTTTCTGGGCCGCAATATTTTGGGGAGCGACTTCAATTTTCGTATCCATCTGCGCCGGGGCGCGGGCGCGTACATCTGCGGTGAGGAAGGCGCGCTGCTCAACAGTCTGGAGGGCAAGCACCCCTTCCCCCGCAACCGCCCGCCCTATCCCGTCACCCACGGCTACGAGCAGTTGCCCACCGCGGTCAACAATGTGGAGACCCTGGCGTCGGTTCCACAGATTTTGCGCAAAGGTGCGGACTGGTACCGGGGGCTGGGCCTGGGCGAGCACGCGGGTACAAAACTCATCAGCCTCTCCGGGGATGTGCGGCGGCCCGGCAACTACGAAGTTCCCTTTGGCCTGCCCCTGAAGACGCTGCTGAACGAGTGGGCGGGTGGGCCTCTGCCGGGGCGGACGATTCAGGCCATTACAATGGCGGGTATCTCCGGCGGCTTCCTGGCCGGCGACGCGCTGGAAACGCTCACACTGGACGAAGCCAGCGCGCGCGCCCACGGCTCTATGCTGGGCGCGGCGGGAATGATGGCCTTTGACGACAGCCGGGACATTGTGGAGATCGCCCGTGTGGGGATGGAATTCTTCGCGCACGAGTCCTGCGGCAAATGCTTCCCCTGCCGGATTGGGACGCAACGTCTGGTTGAGCGCTTGGCCGGCACAGCCGGTCCCCATGACATCGACCTTTGGACGGGCGAAGTCCACGAAATCGGTGGAGTGATGCAAGCCCTCAGCGCCTGCGGGCTGGGCATGGCCGCACCCCTGCTGGCGGAAAGTCTGGTACGATTTTTCCCGGAGCGGGTGGAGCGGCACGTGACGGGGATTTGAGAGTGGGGTTTGGGTATTTCGTGGGGATTGATACGGATCGTTCAGGAGCATCGAATGAATACAGCAATTTATGAACTGATTGAGAGGGCGGAATTTGTGGTCAATGCCGAAGGGGAAAAAAGGGCTGTACTACTCGATTTTTCCGCTTGGGAGGATTTGCTGAATTTGTTGGAAGATATCGACGACAGCGCAGAAATTGAATTGGTGCGCGCCAGTGGAGAAAAACCAGTGTCGTGGCAGAAAGCCAAGGTCCAATTGCAAGCAGAGGGCGTTGATGTATGATATTCAAATTATGCCGAGGGCTATCAAAGATATTGCCGGACTGCCCAAAGAGTATACCCGGCTGGTCAGCCAACACATCGACGGCTTGGCAGATGAACCGCGGCCGCGCGATGCCCGGAAGCTACGGGGCAGAGATGATTATCGTTTGCGCGTTGGTGTCTATCGGGTATTGTACGAGATTGACGATGAGAATCGAATCGTCACTGTTTTCCGGGTGAGGCATCGCCGGGAAGCCTATCGGTGAAAATAGAGTCGATTGTGAAAGCGACAGGTGTATGCAAGCAGCGAATGGAGTAGAGAATCGTCCTACACTTCTTCTCGACGGCGAACGCCACGCCTTTCGCGACGGCGAAACAATCTACGAAGTGGCGGCACGCGCGGGCGTAACAATTCCCTCCCTCTGTTACGATCCCCGGCTGGAAGCCTTCGGTGGCTGCCGTCTCTGTGTGGTGCAGGTGGAAGGGGTGCGCGGCCCGGTGACGTCTTGCACAACCGCGGCCACGGATGGAATGGTTGTGGAGACGGCCACGCCACAGATTGAGGCTCTGCGCAGGACACTGCTGGAAATGGTGGCGTCGGAGAACCGGCAGATCGATGTGGACCCTCTGCGGGGCTACGCCTCCCAGGAACTGACGACACTCGTCGACCGTTACGGCGCACGTACAGGCCGTTTCGTCGGCGCGCATTCCGGCCAGAGCAAAACCGACGACGCCAACCCGTTTATCCTACGCGACTACGACCTGTGCATCTCCTGCTACCGCTGCGTGCGCGTCTGCGCCGAGCAGGAAGGCGATTACGCCATCAGTGTGATGAACCGGGGCTTCCACACGCAGATTACGACAGAATTCGACAACCCGCTGAAGGAGTCCGCCTGCACCTTCTGCGGCCAGTGTGTGCAGACCTGCCCGACGGGCGCGCTGGGGGATAAGAAGGCTATGCGCTTTGCGGTAGAATGAGTGTAGATTCGTTTCCATCACACCCTTTTGTTGCGTTTCTCCTATGAACTCAAAGCAACGCAGGACTCTCACCGCCATTTTTGCTGATCCGATAAACGGAAATATCGAGTGGCGTGCTATAGAATCACTGCTGCTTGCATTGGGATGTGAGATAATAGAAGGAAGCGGTTCACGGGCCACTTTCCTGCTGAATGGACAGCGGGTGGACTTACATCGACCCCATCCCCAAAAGGAAGCATTGCGTTACCGGGTCAAAGATGTGCGGCTATTTTTGCAGAGAGCGGGTGTCCAGGATGAATGAGATGAGATACGGTGACTATTCAGCCAAAATTGAGTATGACCCCTACGACAAAATCTTTGTGGGGCATATCAAGGGAATTCACGATATTGTCAGCTTCCACGGCGCTACGGTTGAGGAACTGGAATCCGCCTTTCAAGAGGCGGTGGCGCACTACCGGGAAGTATGCGAGAAGATTGGGCAGAAACCCCAGCGATCCTATTCGGGTAAACTGACTTTGCGGATCCCCCCGGAAGTTCATTTGGCCGTGGCGACTGCGGCGGAGACAGATCACAAAAGTATCAATCAGTGGGCGGCAGATGTGTTAAAAGAAGCCGCGTCGTCTCAGTCTTCCTATTCGACAACCCGCTGAAAGAATCCGCCTGCACCTTCTGCGGCCAGTGCGTGCAGACCTGCCCGACGGGCGCGCTGGGGGATAAGAAGGCCATGCGTTTTGCAAATGAAGACGGCGGACGGCAGACCGCAGACCGCCAGATGTCGGCACAATAGACCTAACGCGGTCCGCCGTCTGCGGTCTGCCGTCTCTCGTGTCCGAAGGAGATTTCTATGCAATCGAACCATTTGACCGAACGGGGAATCACCAAAACCCGCACCATCTGCGGCTATTGCGGCGTGGGCTGCTCCCTAGATTTGCTGGTGCGGGACAACCGCATTATCGGCGTGCAGCCTGCGATGGACGGCCCGGCCAACGAAGGTGCGCTGTGTGTGAAGGGGCAGTTCGCCTATGATTACGTCCACCACCCGGAGCGGCTGACCCATCCGCTGGTGCGGGGCGCGGACGGTGTGCTGCACCCGGCCAGTTGGGACGAAGCCCTGGACCGGGCCGCGGCGGGCTTTACGCGTGTGGCCGAGAAGCACGGACGCCACGCGGTCTACGGCGTTGCTTCCGGGCGCACCCCCAGCGAAGCCGACTATCTGATGCAGAAGTTCATTCGGGTGGGCTTTGGAACCCACTACATCGACAACTGTAGCCGTGCCTGACACGCCCCCACCGTCGCCGGTCTGGCGGCAGCAATCGGGCGTGGCGCCATGTCCAACCCCCTCTCCGATATGGAAAAGCCGGATGTGATCTTCTGCATCGGCACGAATATGACCGAGGCTCATCCCGTGGCGGCCACCCGGCTGAAGAAGGCCATCGCCCGGGGGGCCAAGCTGATCGTCGCCGACCCCCGGCGCATCCGCCTGGCCGAGATGGCCGACCTCTATCTGCCCATCCGCGTCGGCTCAGACGTGGCCCTGCTCCTGGGGATGGCGAATGTCATCGCCCGGGAGGGGCTGTACGATATGGACTTTATGGCCGCGCGCACGGAAGGCTTCGAGGAATTTCTTGATCACGTGGGCCAGTTCACCCCCCAATGGGCCGCGGGCATCACCGGCGTTCCGGCCAGCGATATCGAGCGGGCGGCGATTGTGTATGGTTCGGCCAAACCCGGCGCGATCTACTACACACTGGGCATCACCGAACACATCTGCGGCGTGGAGAATGTGCAAAGCCTCTGCAATCTGGCCCTGATGACGGGCAATCTGGGCGTAGAAGGCGGCGGCATCAATCCTATGCGCGGCCAGAACAACATTCAGGGCGCGGGGGACAGCGGCGCGATTCCCAACAATTATGTGGGATTCCAGGCTGTGACCGACCCGGCCAGTCAGGCCAAATTTGAGGAAGCCTACGGGCGGCCCCTAGACGCGGAAAAGGGCATCACAAAAGTCACTGCACTGGACCGTTGCGGAGACACGATTTTTGCGATGCTCATCGACGGCGAAAATACAATCGTCTCCGACCCGGACCAGCAGCACTGCATCCACGCACTGAAGAGCCTGGAGCATCTGGTGGCCATCGACATTTTTTTGACGGAGACCGGCGAACTGGCGGATGTGGTGCTGCCCGCCGCGGCCTGGGCAGAGGTGGACGGCCACTTCACCAACACCGAGCGGCGCGTCCAGCGAGTGCGCAAAGC
Organism: Caldilineaceae bacterium; assembly: GCA_019637685.1. Taxonomy (GTDB): domain Bacteria; phylum Chloroflexota; class Anaerolineae; order Caldilineales; family Caldilineaceae; genus JACQGT01. Next base: position 106,897 of record JAHBVF010000009.1, read on the forward strand.
CGTCGATCCGCCGGGGGAGGCCCAGCCCGACTGGTGGATTATCAGCGAAATTGCCAAACGGATGGGGATGCAGGGCTTCGACTACGACTCGCCTGTGCCCGTCTTCAACGAACTGTGCGAACTGTCGCCCATCTACGCGGGCATCGACTGGGACCTGGCCGACAGCGGTCAATACCAGTGGCCCATTCCCTACAAAGGCCACCCCGGCACGCCCCGGCTGCACGAGGAGGAATTCAGCAACGGACGGGGCAAATTCAGCTTCACCAACTACCGGGACCCGGCAGAAGTGGTCGACGGGGACTATCCGGTCTGGCTGACAACGGGCCGCCGACTGGAAAGCTACCACACCCGAACCCAGACGGGCCGCTCCCACGGCATCGACTATCTGCTCTCGGAAGAGACGCTGGAAGTCCACCCGGACGACGTGAATGCCTGGGGGCTGGTGGACGGGGGCTGGGCCGAGATGTCCAGTCGGCGGGGGACGGTGAAAATCCGCGTCGAGGCGACCCGTCGTTCGCCCCGGGGCACCGTCTTCGCCAGCTTCGCCTTCCCGGAAGTGCCCATCAACACCCTCACCGGTTCCGGCTACGACCCGATTACGGAGACGGCGGAGTTGAAGGTCTGCCCGGTACGGGTGGTGGCGGTGTAAGATGCTGCGTGAAGCGTACTGCGTGAAATCGCCGGTAGCTTTCACGCAGTACGCTTCACCTTTCCATTTACAAAATCAACAGACAACTTTCCCAACCATTCACCCAAAGGAGACCCCCCAATGCCCATCACAGCCCGCGGCGCGATTGCCCGCATCCCGGATGCACCGGTCAGCATCGAAGAGTTTACCATCGACGATCCCGGCCCGCGGGATGTGGTCGTGCGTATTCTGGCCTCCGGCGTCTGCCACACAGATTTGGGCATCAAAACCGGAACCTACGGAACCGACGGCTTCCCTTTCCTCCTCGGCCACGAAGGCGCGGGTATTGTGGAGGCGGTCGGCTCGGCGGTGAGCCGGGTGGCGGTGGGCGATTCGGTGATGCTCAACTGGCGCGCGCCCTGCGGAGAGTGCCGCTTCTGCCTGCGCGGGGAGCACAACTACTGTGCGTCCAGCCTCCACGCCGAGGGCAAAATGCGGGGCAAGGACGGTGAAGTGCTCAACGCCGCGCTGGGCATCGGCACCTTCTGCACCCACACGCTTGTCAACGAAGTCCAGTGCGTCAAGTACGCGGCTGATCTGCCCGCCGCGCCCATGTCGCTCATCGGCTGCGGGGTGATGACGGGCGTGGGCGCGGCCCTCTACTCGGCGGGGGTGCGCCAGGGCAGCAGCGTGGCCGTCTTTGGCTGTGGCGGCGTGGGCGACAGTGTGATTCAGGGCGCACGCATCGCCGGAGCCACAACGATTATCGCTGTGGACATCGATCCCCAAAAGCTGGAATGGGCCAGCGGTTTTGGCGCGACCCATACGGTCAACGCCGCTGACGGCGATCCGGTGGCGGCCATCAAAGCCATTACCGGCGGCCACGGCGTCAACTATTCCTTTGAGGCGGTGGGGCGACCGGAGACGCTGGAGCAGGCTCTCTTCTGCCGGGACCTGGCGGGGACCTGCGTGCTCATCGGCGTGCCCGGCCCCGGCCCCCGGCTGGACATCGAACTCCAGCGCCTCTTCGATGTGGGCGGTAATCTGGCCGTCTGCTGGTACGGCAACTGCATCCCGGCGCGAGACTTCCCCATCCTGGCCGACTGGTATCGTCAGGGCAAGCTGGACCTGGACGGTCTGGTCAGCCGCCTGATCAGTCTGGAAGAGACCGAAGCTGCCTTTGACGCCATGAAAGCAGGCGAGACCCTGCGCTCGGTGATTGTGTTTGACTGACGTAAATTGCTCCACAGATGGCACAGATTTTCCCGGATAGGGAAGCGTCAATCTGTGAAAATCTGTGCCATCTGTGGATTCTTGTTTTTTGGGGATTATACCCAAATTTTGGAAGGCGAAAATGACTGTCCGGGTTGGCAGCAAAGTGCGCGCGCCAGTGACAATTGTGGAGCAGGGCCGCGCCCGCAAACGGCTGGACTATCTGGCCGCGGAAGAGCCGCTGGAAATTCGTCTGCAAGCGGGGGGGCAGACCCGGACCGTCGCGGTGACAATGCGCACACCGGGGGCCGACTTTGAGCTGGCCGCGGGTTTTCTACACAGCGAAGGGATCATCAGTGAGCGGGAACTGATCCGCCACATTTCCTACTGCGTGGACCCGGCGGTGGACCTGGAACAGCGCTACAATATCGTCAATGTCGGGCTACAACTGCCCGCTCTGCCGGCACTGGCAACACTGGAACGTCACTTTTTCACCACCAGCGCCTGCGGCGTCTGCGGTAAAGCCAGCCTGGAGGCGATTGAGATGCGGGGCTGTTCTGTGCTGCCGCCGGGTCCGGTTGTGGAGCCAGGACTGCTGTACAGCTTGCCGGGAAAGCTGCGCCAGGGCCAGGGCATCTTCGAGGCTACCGGCGGGTTGCACGCGGCCGCCCTCTTCAGCCCAGAGGGAGAATTGCTCTGTCTGCGAGAGGATGTGGGGCGTCACAACGCGGTGGACAAAGTGGTGGGCTGGGCGCTGCTCAACCGCAAGCTGCCTCTCGCGGATTGTCTGCTGCTGGTGAGCGGGCGGGCTTCCTACGAGATTCTGCAAAAGTCCACAGTGGCGGGCGTGCCGATTGTCTGCGCGGTCTCTGCGCCCAGCCATCTGGCAGTGGATGTGGCCCGTGAGTTCGGCGTAACGCTTGTCGGTTTCCTGCGGGGCGAGCGGTTTACTATCTACGCGGGGGAGGAGCGGATCGGATTGGTAGGAAAAGAATGACCGACGCGCCTTACGCAACCATCCGTCGCCGTATACTCAGTTATTGTGTTGAGGTATTTGTGCTGTTCACCGGTGTTCTGGTTTTGCAGGGAGTGATTTTTCTGCTCGGTCTGAATCCGCTTGTCAATGCGTTGAACCGGGGCGAATCTTTCTCCAAAGCAGTCTACCACCTGTGGCTTTCCGGGACAGTTGACTTTCCTCTGCTGCTGTACTACAGTTTCACCCTCGCATCGCCCCACCAGGCCACACTGGTGATGCGCTGGTTTGGGTTGCGGCTGGCCCGCACGGATGGGGCGAAGGTGATTTTTGGGCAAGCCTTTCTGCGCTCGCTGGTAATGCTGATACCCTTTGAGGTCAACCACATTTTTCTGGTCTGGTTCAGCACGCCTGAAGGCATTCCCACACAGCTTGCGGCCCAATATGCGGTTGTCTTTGGTCTGATCGGGCTGTACTTTCTTGCGGCCTACCGTTCGCCGCAACGGCAGAGTATCCACGACCGGACTGCGGGGACAGTCATTGTGCAAGACACAAACTGACAGTTTGCGCTAGAGGAGGAACGATGCGGGAAAGCCATACAGCGGTTATCGAACGCAACACCACCTGGCGGGGCGCGTTCGCCAGTGAACCCTACGAGTGCGCCTGGGCCGGGGAGGCAATCTTCTTTGTGCGCTGCCTGGCCGCGGACGGGCTGGACGAGAACGCTGGGGCCAATGCCGGGGTGCAGATTTCGCCGGACGGAATGCACTGGTGCGGCGAGGGGACCTCTCTCCACCTGCCCACCGCCGCGGATGCAGTGACATTTGCGCGGGTTTCCCACTTTGGCGGCTGGCTGCGTCTGGTTGGGGAATTGCCAGAAGGCACGGCGCTGACGGTGCTGGTCTATCTGGTGTTAAAAGAATAGAGAAGGCAAAAGGCAAAAGTTGCAGTGTTTGGTGTCGGGTGTCAAGTGTCTGGTGTCGTCTACGGAATACGCAATACGGAGTTTCCCAATGAGCGCAATCCCTAATCTCCAATCCCCCAATCTCTCCGCCTACGATCCCCTCCCCCGCATTCTCTTCGCCGATGACTTCGATCGGGGGCTGTGTGGGTGGACCGGTCTGATCGGCAACTACGAACATTCGCTGGATTCGATTCTGCCCGAATATCGGGACCTGCGCCCGCCTCAACTGAGCAATCTTTCAGCCTGGGACACGGGCACGGACGGCTCGCTCAGCGGAACGTATGCGATGAAACTGGCGAGCCGCCCTCAGGCCGGCGGCTTTGCCGTGGGCATCAAACGGGCTACCTTCCGCAAAGCCGGCCCCATCCGATTGGAAGCCTATTTTACCTTCAAACCAGAGGCGTCCGAGTTGCTGCTGTCCGAGACGGACGTGCGGGCCGTGGGGGTGCTCTTTGATCTGCAAAGCAGCGACACACTGCGGGGCAACGGTGGCGAGCGGGTGATGCCCCATCTGCGCTATCTCAACGCGCTGGACGGCGAGTTCGCGGGGCGCTGGCAGTTCAAACGCCAGCGGGAGGCGTTGCAGCCCATCGGCGACACCGGCAAAGTCCGCTCCCATTTTCATCTGGCCGACGAGGGCTGGGAGGACATCCCCGGCGGGGAGCAACTGCTCTGCTACAACGAAATCGCCACCAAACAGAACTGGCACTACCTGCGCCTGGACTTCGATCTGGCGGCGATGGCCTTCACCGGTTTCCAGTGCAACGACCGGGTTTTTGATGTTGCCGCCATCGAGCCTATGCGCATGCCCGCCATGGCAAATCTCTGGTGCATGCTCAACACCGTCTTCTTTGCCGAGACGGACCGGGACAAACGGGCGTTTCTGTATCTGGATTCGGTGGTGCTGTCAGGGGAGTTTTGACGCTGACGACACTTTTCTCGCTCCAAAAACGTGCTGCGTACTGCGTGAGATCAAACGACGATCTCACGCAGTACGCAGCACGTTTCTATGGGCATATCCGGCCAAAACGGCTCTGTTCGCTACGCCTTCACCAATGCCTCGGCGTATAGCCCCTGATAGCCCCGCTGCCGTTCGCTCTCGCTCAGTTCAGCGTTGACTTCGTCGTCATATTTTCCGGCCAGCAGCTCCCGGTAGAAGCTGTAGTCCACGCCCATTACTTTTTCGTCGTCGGGGAAGCGGTGGTAGTTGTCTTTGCTCATCCGACTCTTGCCCTCGGCGATCAACTGATTGCCCAGCGCGGAGCCGGGATAGGGCGCGTAGTAGGAGATGGACGGGAAGACCCGCTTCATCCGCTTGATCATCCGCATAGTCTTGAAGGCGTCTTCTGGCAGTTCGCCGGGGATGCCCAGCATTATATTCGACCAGAATTTGGGCGGCTCTTTGCCCTCCGCCACCATTTCGTCGCCGATGCGGTTCAGCAGATCGATGGCGAAATAGTTGTCCTCTTCGCTGCATTCTTTGTTGAGCAGGCGCAAAATGCGGTCGCTGCCCGACTCAAAGCCGATGGAAATCAGATTCCAGTTGGTCTCCCGAATCAGTGCCTCGAAAAGCTCCGGCCATTGGCGCACGGTGTCCGCCCGGCCCGCGGCCCAATAGGGCCAGACTTTGTTGGCCCGTTTTGGATATTTTTCGATCCACTCTTTTAGCCAGGTCGGATTCTGAAAAAACATGGAGTCGTGGATGACTATCGAACCGACGCCATACTTTTCATCCAGCGCGTTGAGATCGTCGATGACCATATCCACAGGCCGGCGACCCATATTGGGAATGTAGGACGCTTCGTTACAGAAGACACACTGCCAGGGGCAGACCCGGCTGGTGATGATCGTCGCCACTGGCGGCGGACCCCAACCACATTCCGGCTCCATCGGCCAGTTGAAACGGCGGGCCGTCTTCCACGCATTGAGGGTTGTGCGCGGCTTGCCTTTGAGAGCCGGTTGCAGCCAGCCCCCCGGTTTCGGCCACAGTTCCCGGTTGATGGCGGGCCAATCGGCCATGGATTTGGCCCCCTGCCCCCGGAAAAGGCGCGGGTAATTCTCCGGATTGCGCACCAGATCGACGATCGTCCCTTCGCCCGGCCCCTGGCAGATTTTGTCGAACTCCGGCACTTCCATCATCTCGTCCGGCGCGACAGTGGCGTGCATGCCGCCGGCCATCACCAGCCCGTCCGGGTTGACCTGTTTGAATACCTGCGCGGCTTTCAGTCCCGCGGGGAAAGTGTAGCTGCGCACATTCATCAGCGCCATCCGATAGCCAGCGATCTGCTTCGCCAATTGCTCCCAACTGATCACGGCTCGCGTAGAGACCACATCGGTTTTGATGCCGTTGTTGTCCAGGATCGTGCGTAGCAGCCCCAGGCCGTGATCCTGCCACTGTTCGTGGGGGCCGTTGGGGTGGACCAGATCGCCCAGATCGCCCAGATCGATCCACACAATGTCGCTGGTTCGTTTGTGATTCCAGGGGAAGGGTAGATTCATTTCAACAGATTCTCCTCAGTACAAGAGATTGGGAGATTGGAGATTGAGCGATTCGTTGCCACAATCCAGTCTCCTAATCCCCAAATACATCCAGCGCTACCTTCGCCACCGTGGGTGGATGCAGCAGCATATTGGCGTAGTTTGCGTTTGCCATAGGGCAGGCGCACTCTTTGCGCTTGATGCTGCCCCGCAGTTCCTCCATTGCCGCGCTGCGCCAGATGGGGGTGATGTCGTAGTTGTGCTCCCGCAGATTGCCCACCGACTCAGCCCGGATGCAGCAACTCCACAGGTCGCCGTTGGGCGCGATGTGGGCGCTGGCCCAGCCCGCATAGCAGGGGATTATCTGTTCCCGCTCGTGGAGCACCCGCTTGGCCATCTGATAGTACTGGGCGCGGAAGGCCTGGGTGAATTTGGCGATGCCTTTGGCCGGCGTCTGCCGGGCCTGCTGGCTGAGAAAATCGGCGATCTCGTCGTAGTCGTCGGGGCGGGGGGTGATACCCCAACCCATTGTGTCCAGTTCCACCCGCTCCTCGGCCACTTCGGTGATGTAGCTGTCCGGCTCCAGAAATTTCAGTCCCTCCTGGATGGCCCGGAAGCGGTGGGCGTTGAAGCGGCTGATGACCGTATGCACCGTCAGCACCAGATTGCTGTGCTGCTTCTGGAGTTCCTTCAAACCCCGCCAGGTCTCCATGGACAGGTCCCAGTTGCCCTCCACCCCGCGGATGTCGTCGTGCTCGTCGCCGATGCCGTCCAGGCTCAGGTTGATGCCGATGCTGCTGGTGGGGCACTCCCGGCACATGCGCTCGGTCATGGCCAACACCCGATCCGTGAGCATCCCGTTGGTGGGAATCGTAATCACCTCCGGCTTGCAGTGGCGATAGGCGCTGATGACCATCTCGTCCAGGTCCTTGCGCAGAAAGGGTTCGCCGCCGGTGAAGGTGATGTAAAAGGGGCTGGTCCCCAGATGCTGGAATGTTTTGTCCCACTCCTCCACAGTCATATCGTCGTTGGGCTTGCGCCAGACGTCGCAGGTGCGGCATTTGCTGTTGCAGCGGTAGCTGATGCTGACCACAACCGAAAAAGGCTTGACCGCGGGCCAGCCGAATTTGCGAAAAGCCCAGTAGAGGGGGAGTTTGGGAATGAGTCCGATCATTACTGTCTGCGATTCTCGATGATATACCGGGATAGCGCCGAATCCTTCAGAACTAGAGCATCCACTTCGCCAAGATGTGTCTGCCTTTCTTTGTCAGGCAGATTGTCCCATTCATCGGCCAACTCGTCATCGAGGTTTTCTGCTTCAGTCAGGAATCCCGTCTGATAGAGATGACGAATCGCTTCTTCTTCGGGCGGAATGGTGATCGGTTGTCCCTTCCTACCGTTCGCAAACGCATCCTCCAGAAGATCGACAACGATCTCCTGAATGGAGCGCTCTTGTTGCGCCAGTTTCGCCATCAGTTCATCGGGTACTTCGATTGTCAGTGTTGTCATTGGAAATCTCCTACTCCCACAAAACAAGACGGCCCGCCCGCTACCAGCGCAGGCGGGCCGTCTCATTGGCGTGGATTTGTCCAACAGACTACGCCAATACCGCCTTTTTGGTCGAGCCGCCGATGGCATCTTCGGCCACCGCGTGCTGGTCACTGTTGCCGATAAAGAAGCGTTTGACCTGCGCGAAAGTGTTGGGAAGATTCGTCCAGTTCTCCTTCATCATCATCTTTTCCAGCACCCGTTCGGGCCGGTAGAGATAGAAGCGCCGATAGGCTTCCCGCCACTTCTTCAGCACCAGGTCCGAGTCGTAGTTCTCGTTCATTTTGAAGCGGGCCTTCTGCTCGTGGATGGCGTAGTCGCCCCAGTTGTCCGCGAAAATCTCCCCGCCGTCTTTGATCATATCGTACATCGCCGTACCGGGGAAGGGCGCGGCCAGCAGGAAATTCGCCAGCTTCGGGTCCAGTTCCAGGGCCAGTTGGATGGTCTTTTCCATCGTCTCTTCGTTGTCGCCGGGCATCCCAAAGATGAAGAAACCCATTGTCTGCAAGCCCGCGGCTTTGGCATTTTTGAAGGCTTCCCGCACCATATCCACGGTCTGCCCCTTGCGGATGACATTGCGCAGCATCTGCTCGTCGCCATTTTCCACGCCGAAGCCGACGCGCAGACAGCCCGCGGCCTTCATCAACTGGAAGAGTTCCAGGTCCGAATGGTTGACTTTCATGCCGTGGACAGTCACCCAGGGCACGTGATTCAGCCCCTCCTCCACCAGACGGCGGCAGAGTTCTTTGGCCCGGGGCAGCTTCAGATTCCAGATGTCGTCGGTGACGCCGATTTCCGTCGCGCCCAGTCCGTTGACCAGCCACTTCCACTCCTGCACCACACTTTCGACGGAACGGGCACGCCAGGTGTCGCCGGTGACGGGTTTGGAGCAAAAGGTGCATTTATAGGGGCAACCCCGGCTGGTCAGAATTGTGAAGCTGCGGGCGTGGGTGTCCAGCCCGTCAGTCAGGGGTTGCAGATTCGTGTAGCGATCAATCTTGAAGAGGTCGTGGGCCGGAAAAGGCAGGGTGTCCAGGTCCGGGATCATCGGGCTTTCCGGGCTGACGATAAATTCGTTGCCCCGTTTGAAGTGAATGCCCGGAATGACCCCCGGCTCTTTGCCCGCTTCCAGGGTATTGACCAGTTCCAGAAAGCTGTATTCGGCCTCGCCTTTGAAGGCATAATCCACATAGACATCGTGGGGCGGCTGGAAGGATTCCTCCGGCATAATTGTCAGATGCGGTCCGCCCAACACAGTTGTCAGTCCACGCCGCTTGCAGACCTCCGCCATCTCCCAGGCATCCTGGATCAGCGGCGTCGTGGCCGTGATGCCGATAAGCTGATAAGGGCGGTCCTGCTCTTCGGCCAAGTCCAAATAGTATTCCACTGTCACATCTTCGATGGCCGCGTCATAGATGATGACGTCGTGTCCACCTTCGCGCAGGACAGCCGCCAGATAGCCCAGCCCCAGCGGGATGTGCTTGCGCGCACTCCAAACTTTGGCTTCCGGGCTGGCGAGGATAATTCGCATTAAATCGCCCCCTCGGCTTCCATCTGTTTGCGCAGCCCGGTCTTTTCCTTGCTGGGCAGGAAGGTGCGCAGAGCGATCCGCACGTTGCGGGGCAGATTGAACCAGAAATCTTTGGTCTTCAGGCGGCGAATAATGGGGGAAGGACGCAGGTAATACTGGCGGTAGGCCTTGCGATACATCTCTTCCACCAACTCAGCGGTCATATCGCCCAGTTCGTAGCGGGCCTGTTGATCGAAAAAGACGTAATCTTCCCAGTCGTTGATGAGGAAGCGGCCCTGGCGTTTGACAATTTCGTAGACTTTTGTGCCAGGATAGGGCGTCATCATCGAGAAATTGGCGATAATTGGGTCCAGTTCGATGGCAAAATCGATCGTCTTTTGCATTGTCTCCCGGGTTTCGCCGGGCAGGCCAATAATCATAAAGGCGATGGTTTCCAGATCGATGGCTTTGGCATTTTTGAAAGCCTGGCGAATGGTGTCGTGATCGACCTTCTTGTCGATAGCCATCAGAATTTCGGGGTCACCTGTTTCCACGCCAAAGGCCACCCGGTGCAGACCGGCCTGCTTGAGCAGTGTCAGCAGTTCCAGGCTGGCCAGATTGGCGCGGATGCCGTTGACAAAAATCCAGGGCACGTGATTGAGCTTGTTTTCGATGAGCAGATGGGCCAGCTCCTCCAGCCGTTTGACGCGAATATTGGCGCTGTCGTCCAGAACGCCGATCTCTTGTGCGCCCAAATCCTCCACCAGATGCCGCCATTCCAGCAGCACATTTTCCGGGCTGCGGCTGCGCCACTTGATGGGCATAATCGATTGGGAACAGAAGGTGCAGCGATAGGGACAACCCCGGCTGGTCATAATGCTGAAGCTGCGCCCCCCGTCCACGTGATCCGTGGCGGGCTGAAGATTTGTATATTTGTCCATCGAAAAAAGATGATAGGCGGGCCAGGGCAGGCTGTCCAGATCGGCGATGGGGGTGCGATCGGGATTGTTGTGGATCTGCCCGTCGGTTGTCTTGTACGTCAGCCCCTCGCAGTCAGCAAAAACTTCATTTTCCTGGTGCAAAAAGGCTTCCGTGCTATATTCTGGCTGATCCTTCAGGAACGTTTCCAGCCGGTTGCTTATCTCGATCCAGGCTTCCTCTCCCTCGCCGCGCACAACGATGTCCACATACGGCTTCTCGCAACTTTCCTCAGGCAGCACAGAGACGTGGGGTCCGCCCAACACAATCGGGCAATCGTAGACCTCTTTGATAGACTTGGCCGTGCGCCAGGCCTGCTTCACCTGGGGCGTGTTGGCGGTGATGCCCACCAGATGGGGGCGGAATTCCTGAACAAACTCGGCCACGGATCTGCGTTCCACATCCGAGTCGAAAACGATCACTTCGTCCCCCCGCCTCTCGCTGACCGCGGCCAGATAGGCCAGGCCCAGATGGGGTGAGGTACGGGTGTCGATGGGCAGACGAAAGCGTGGATTGATGAGAGCTACACGCACGGTTGTCTCCTCCTATACAGAAGAACAGGACTATTCACAAGAATAGGACGCGGGTTAAAAGAATCGAGCTGGCGTCCGCGGACTCAAAACAGAGTTCAGTGTATCATAACGGGCAAGAGCGCCCAAATTATTATAAGACTTTTGATAAAAATTAGCTGGTCTGGTTTCGGACGTTTGTTATACGGGAGTAGAGTTGCGAGGGGCGAGTTGCGAATTATGCACTCAATTCGCAACTCGCCCCTCGCAATTTGCTCAATACATTCCCACGTCCGGGTCGATCTGCTTGGCCCAGGCGTCGATGCCCCCGGCCATACTCAGCACATTCGTCCAGCCCTGCTGTTTTAGCCACATTGTCACCTGCGCGCTGCGCACGCCTGTGTGACAGAAGGCGACGATCGCCGCTTCCTTGTCTTGCAAAGGCGGCGTCAGCGCGTCCAACTTTTTCTGGGCCAGTTCGCTCAGGGGCACAATTTCAAAAGTGCCCTCGGCCAAGGAAGCCAGGGCCAGTTCGTGGCGCTCGCGCACATCTAACAAAATGAACTTTTCGCCGCTGTCAATTTTGTCAGAGACTTCTCGCACACTGATTTCCGGCGCGTCGTAGGGGTTGGGCATTGCAAAAACCTCGAATTAGGCAACAGGTGCGGGTCGGTTGTAGAGCGCCGAAATGTCCAGATCAGTGATAGCATTGACACTGGTGATTTCAGCGAAATTTTCTTTGAGCAGGCGTTGAATCCCCAGCTTCATTGTGAGCAGGCTGATGGGGCAGTCTATGCACGCGCCCAACATTTTTACGTGGGCAACGCCTTTTTCGTCTACTTTTAGCAGTTGTACATCGCCCCCATCCATATAAAGGGTAGGGCGGTATTCGTCCAGAACCTGCTGAATCCGTTCTGCAAGCGGAGCATTCTTTGTCATCATTTATTCCTCAAACTCATCGTCCCGAATCATCTGCCGTCCGGCAAATCCGGCCTGAATGTCATGCCAATAGAGCAGTTCATCCTCGCCATAGCGCCAGCAAAGATAGACTTCTCGCCCTTGCCGTCGGGCCACAAAATCCACCAGACCAGAGTCCGTATCCTTCACCAATACGCCCAATTGGCCGATGCCTTTGACGCCCGCTTCCAGCCGGGTGAACTGGGCAATCAATTGACCAGCGGCCACGTTGCCCCCATTGCCCGCGGCCTTGCGCAGAGCAGGCCAGGCTTCCGGGCGCAATCGCAATATCTCGGCCCGCGCCGACTGTACTTCCCCCATCAAACGGCGGACGCGGGGCAGCGTTTTTCTGGCTTCATTCAGTGTGTAGACGCGTGTTGCCATGGTAGGTGGAAAAGGAAGGCGAGGGCCAGTGTGTGCCCCCGCCTCCTGCTTCCTCTGAATTTAATGGGTTGGCTTAGTGACCACAACCGCTGCCACAACCGCCGCCTGCTGCCGCTGCCTCGGGGGCACCGGCCGTACGGAAACTGCTGCCACAGCCGCAGGAGCTGACCGCGTTCGGGTTCTCGATGTGGAAGCCGCCACCCATCAGGTTGTCCACGTAGTCGATGCTGGCTCCGGCAATATAAAACATGCTGGTCGGGTCCACCACCACACGCATTCCGTGCTGGGTGTACACTTCGTCGCTCTCCTGCACATTGTCGTCAAAGGTCATGCCGTACTGCATACCGCCGCAGCCGCCACCCTTGACAAAGACACGCAGGGCATGGGTGTCCTTTACGCCCTTTTGATCCAAAATCACACCCAATTTTTGCGCTGCAATTTCAGTCAACGTAATTGTGGTTGTTGCTTCAGTCAAAGCCAGTTCCATTGCTCGGTCTCCTTGCAAACTAGAAAAAAGTAGATGGCACGATTATACCAGTTGATTGCCGATTTGTTCAACCTTTGAAAAATAGAACGCGGATGACGCGGATTGGGCTGATTCGCATGGATAAGAAAATCTGCGAGAACCTGTAATTCCTGCGTAATCTGTGTTCAACCGCCAATTTGATTCATCGAGCGATTGTGGGCAAAGTCGCCTGTGGCCAGGCCGTGCCCCCAGGGCTTGTGAAACGCGCCCTCCCGCATCAGTTCGCGCATCTCGTCAAAGGTGGCGCCCTGGCGCAGGGGCGTGAGCAGGTCCACTTCGTCGTCCCGCAGCAGACAGAGACGCAGTTTGCCGTCGGCGGTCAACCGCACTCGGCCACAGCCCTGACAGAATGGCTCAGTCACACTGCTGATAAAGCCCAGTGTGCCCACCGCGCCCGGAATGCGGAAGGGGCGGCTGGGGTCCACAAAGTCGTAGGTGGCTTCCTCCAGCGGGCCAAACTCGGCCTCGACAGTATCCCGGATTTCCCTGTAGGAGACAACATTTGTCTGCTGAAAATCGGACACTTCGCCAAAGGGCATCATTTCGATGTAGCGCACTTCCCAATCCCGCTCCAGCGTCAAGCGGGCCAAATCCACTACATCCTGGCTGTCGTTGAAGTTGCGGGTGACAACCGCATTCAGTTTTATGGGCCGCAGCCCCGCTGCCTCTGCCGCGGCAATGCCCTTCCACACGTCTTCGATATGGCCCCAGCGGGTAATTCTATGAAATTTGTCCGGGTCCAGGGTGTCAATACTGATATTTACCCGGTGCAAACCCGCGTCGGCCAGGGGCTGGGCCAATTTGTCCAGAAGCAGGGCATTGGTCGTCATTGCCACATCTTTGATGCCTGGTGTCGATGCAATGCCCCGCACCAGTTCCACAACGCTGGGATGGATGCTCGGCTCGCCGCCGGTCAGCCGGATTTTCTCTACGCCCAGGCTGGCCCCCACTGCGACCAGATGCAGAATCTCCTCGTCGCTCATCAACTCGTGACGGGGGCGAAAGGTCATATTCTCCGGCATACAATAGACACAGCGCAGATTGCAGGCGTCGGTCAGGCTGATGCGCAGGTAGTGAATGCGCCGCCCGTAGCTGTCGTGCATCTGCTCAATCGGAAAATGTTCGGGCGCAGGCGCAATCTGCACCTGGCCATAGCCCGTGCGCTGGGAGCGGTGCTTCACCGCCGGGCGCGTGTCCAGAGCGATAGAATCCCCGCTATTTGCTATATTATTTTCTACGTCAAACCGGCGCAAATTCGTCGGCATAGCTGTTTTGTTGCCTCCGCAGGAAGCCTCAGAAGTCCAACTTTTTCGAAAAAGTCGAACTTCTCAATTCGTTAATAAGATAACTCGATTGTGCTGTCCACAGGCTCTGCTGCGCGTTCTCCTGTGGGAAAGCGATAGATGCAGGCGTTGTCCTCTTCGGCCAGAGAAAATATCCGCTCACACTCCCTGCCCGTCAGATTCTGCATCAGTTCCAAATCCATTGCACAGAGTTCCCGGTGCTGTTCGGCCACACCGGCATAGGGGCAATTGCACGTGTGGAGCAGCGCACTTTGACCGCTGGTTTCCTCCTCCCAACGGGCAAAATAGCCCCGCTCGTTGAGGAAGTCCACCACACGGCCCATACGCTGGGTGATGTCTTCGTTGGCGGCGGCTGTGTTTGTCAGCTCTCTGGACATCTCTCGGGCCATACAACAGACCGCGGATTGAACCTCTTCCGCTGGCAGCAGGCTCTTCATCTGGTGCAGCAGGCCACTGGTCAGCCCGGCAAAATTGTCGGGAAAATAGTCGTCAGCCTCACAAGTCAGCATATAGACCTGCTTGGGCCGACCCACAGTACCTTCCCGCTGCACTTTGCCCACTTCAATCAGATTGTCGCCCTGCAGAATATCCAAATGATAGCGCACGGAGACCGGGGCCATATCCAACTGGCGCGCCAGTTCGCCCACTGTCGCCTGCTTGCGTCGCTTTAGAATTTCCAGAATGCGCTTGCGAACCATCGAAACCAACCACTGATGAACACGGATGAACACAGATAATTACGGATGGCAGTATAGCACAGGCGGCGGAGCAGTGTCAATTATTATGAAAAATGTGAGAAAAATAGAGATGGCTGATTGGTCGAGTAGTTGATTGGAATGAAGAATGCCCTCCTCCAATCAACTATTCGACCAATCAACCAATTAACCAATTAACTAAACTTTTACCCTCCGCAGCCGCAGCGCGTTGGTGACGACGCTGATGCTGCTGAAGGCCATTGCGCCCGCGGCCAGGATGGGGTGCAACTGTTGCAGAAAGTCCGGTGCCCAGGCGACCGGGGCCAGAATCCCCGCGGCAATGGGAATCAGCGCAATGTTGTAGCCAAAGGCCCAGCCCAGATTCTGGCGAATGTTGCGCATAGTCGCTTTGGAGAGAGCAATGGCCTGGGGCACGCTGCGCAGATCGCCCCGCATGAGCGTCACGTCCGCGGTCTCCATGGCCACATCCGTGCCCGTGCCGATGGCAATGCCCACGTCAGCCTGGGCCAGGGCTGGCGCGTCGTTGATGCCGTCGCCCACCATCGCCACCCGATAGCCTTCGCTTTGTAGCGCGGCCACGTGCTGGGCTTTGTCGCCGGGCAGCACTTCGGCAAAGACCCGATCGATGCCCACCTCAGCGGCGATGGCGTTGGCCGTGGCCTGGTTATCCCCAGTGACCATTGCCACCTGCAAGCCCAGTTCGTGCAGGGCGGCAATCGCCTCTTTCGAGCCTTCTTTGATGGTGTCGGCCACGCCGATGAGCGCGCTGGCCTGCCCATCCACTGCCAGCCACATGACTGTCTTGGCCTCTTCCTGCAATTTCTCCGCCTTGGGGCCGAGACCGTTTAGTCCCACTTTTTCCTGCTCCATCAGGCGCAGGTTGCCCAGCAGCACCGCGTGGCCGTCCACCTGTGCGCCGATGCCGTGGCCGGCAATGGCCTGGAAGCCGCTCGGTTCGGCCAGGACCAGCCCCCGCTCTTGGGCAGCGCGCACAATCGCCTCGCCCAGGGGATGTTCGGAGCCCCGTTCCGCCGAGGCCGCCAGATGCAGCAACTTTTCACTGGTCACTGCCGACTGTTCACTTTCCACCACATCCGTCACCGACGGCTGTCCCCGCGTAATCGTGCCCGTCTTGTCCAGCACAATCACTTGCAGCTTGTGGGCCTGTTCCAGGGCCGCGCTGTTTTTGAAGAGGATGCCATTCTCCGCGCCTTTGCCCACGCCCACCATTATGGAAGTGGGTGTTGCCAGCCCCATCGCGCAGGGGCAGGCGATGACCAGCACCGCGATCAGCCGCAGCAGCGCGGGCACAAAACCAGCGCCGGCAAAGTACCAGATGACAAAGGTGAGCACAGCCAGCCCGATCACCGCGGGCACAAAGTAGGCGGAGAACTGATCGACCACCCGCTGGATGGGTGCTTTGCTGCCCTGGGCCTGTTCCACCAGTTTCACAATCTGGGCCAGCGCGGTCTGACGACCCACCGCGGTCGCTTCAAAGTGCAGCAGCCCCTGCTTGTTCAGCGTCGCGCCGATGACTTTATCGCCCTCGGCTTTGGAAACGGGCAGGCTCTCGCCGGTGAGCATACTTTCGTCCACCGACGACGCGCCGGAGACGACGACCCCATCCACGGGAATCTTCTCGCCCGGGCGCACAATCACCCGGTCGCCGACAATCACATTGGCAATGGGAATGTCCATCTCCGCGCCACCGCGCACCACACGCGCGGTCTTGGCCTGCAAACCCATCAGTTTTTTGATGGCCGCGCTGGTCTGGCCTTTGGCCTGGGCTTCCAGCAGCTTGCCCAGCACAATCAGCGTAATAATCACCGCCGATGTTTCAAAGTAGACGTGATCGCCCAGCGCGTTGCTGCCCAGGGTTTTGGCGATGAGCACGGCCACGCTGTAGAGATAGGCGACGGAAGAACCCATAGCCACCAGCACATCCATATTGGCGCTGCCGTTGCGCAGGCTTTTGTAGGCACCGGTGTAATAGTCCCAGCCCACATAGAATTGCACGGGTGTTGCCAGGGCCAGGAAGAGCCAGTTCACCCAGGCGTCGTGTGCCCAGTGGCCAAGAAGGCCGAAATCCCGGGACATACTGATGAGGAAGAGGGGCAGGCTGAAAATGATGCCCACAATCAGCCGGGTCTGCTGGTGGCGAATTTCCGCGGCCCGGGCCGCGGCCTCCGCGTCTTCCACCTCTTCGCCCTCGGCTGCTTCCACCACATCGTAGCCCGCCTTGCGCACGGCCGCGGCCATTTCGCCCCGGTCAATGGTGCCGGGGATATAGCGCACGCTGGCCTTTTCGCTGGCAAAGTTGACAGTCGCTTCTACCACTCCTTCCAGCCGATTGAGGGTGCGTTCGACCGTCGCCACGCAGTTGGCACAGGTCATGCCGGTGATGGGCAGGTCGATCTCCGCGGTGGGAATCTGATAACCGGCTTTTTCCACGCGTTCCATTACTTCCGCCAGCACTTCTTTGGGTTTTTGGATGGCGGGGTCATAGCTGATCGTTAATTTTTCTGTGGCAAAATTGACCGCGGCGTCCGCTACGCCGCCAGCTTTTTTGCTATTGCGCTCAACCGACGCCACACAGTTGGCGCAGGTCATCCCGATGACGGGGACGGTGAGTTGGCGGGTGGTTGTGGACATACGAAATTCCTCCTCAGATTACAGATTCTTCTACAGCCCGACAGGATGTAAGGATGACAAGATGCAGGGGTGACTGGCGAACCTCATCTTGTCATCCTTACATCCTGTCATCTTTACGCTGGCGCGTAGTTGATTTCCTTCAGCAGCCCTTCGATCTTCGCCCAATCCGCGGGCGCATCCCAGGCGACTGTGACCTGTTTGGTCTCGGCGTCGGCAGTTACAGACTGGACGCCAGCCAGATCGCCTAGTTCCGTCTTGACGGTGTGGACGCAGTGGTTGCAGCTAATGTTGGGAACGGTGAAGGTCTTGGTGGTCATGCGTGGGTTTCCTTTCGAATGAAAATGGTTGTTGGGTTCGCGGCAAACGGTGGACCGCAGACCGCGTATATTCCGACGGATGGCGGTCGGTCGTCTGCCGCCTGCGGTCAATTCGTCAACTCAAACACACTGGTTATTTCGTGGAGGACAGCCTCCCGTTCGGACACGTCATCGCCCTGGATGGCGGCGGTGACGCAAGTGCGCAGGTGGTTGTCCAGAATGAGGACGCTGGCTTTGTTGAGCGCGGCCTGCACTGCCTGAATCTGTTTGATCACATCGATACAGTAGGTGTCTTCCTCCACCATCCGCTCGATGCCTTTGACGTGGCCGGCCGCGCTGGCCAGCCGTCGTACTACTGCTTTGCGGGTCGCGTCGTCCATCCCTCGTCCTTTCTGGCTGTTCACCTTTGCAATCCCATCCCCCCTGGGGGGGGTACGAGAGAAGTGTACATCTGATCCCTGCGAGCTGTCAAGTAAGCGATCACACATTCACTTATTCGTTCGCAGCGTCGATTCTAATTTGACAGTCTTCACTGACTGTTAGTATACTGCCCAAATACAGGAACAACCAGGAACAACGTAAAAGGGGAGACAAAATGGAAGGACAGCGATACACTGCATCTTTGAGTAGAAGTCAAGGTAGATCGGGATGGGCAGTTATTTTTCGGCATCCACTACGATCACAGAAAAATGGTCAACCAGGGCTGCGTATACGTCGTGGACTTGGTACTCCAGATGACGAGGCGGCTCAGAGCCTCGTGAATCAACTTAATGAAATATTGGGGGATAAACGCATGTGGAGCTTGACATCTCGATCAGAAGCATCAATAAAATATGATGAGAAAGTCGTTTCCGCTTTTTACGATCCTATATCGCCAGAAGAACAAGAGTTTCAGGACTCATGGAGAGTGCGTAACAGTTTTTTGCCGTTGCCTGATAAATCAGATGGGTATGCAAGGGCAATGCTCTTGGGAACAACTGGTGTTGGTAAGACGACTTTGTTGCGTCAGTTGATTGGTACCGATCCGGAAAAAGAACGTTTTCCTTCTACGGCCCCAGCCAAAACAACCATTGCTGATACAGAGATCATCATGACTGACGATCCTATCTATCAGGCTGTGGTGACGTTTTTTCCTTATGCACAGGTACGTATCTATGTGGAGGAATGTATAGTGGCAGCGGTAGCGGCCCACGTAGATACTGGCAATCGTGCGGTCGTTGAACGAAAACTACTCGAACATAATGATCAACGCTTTCGTTTGAGTTATCTAATTGGCCGGACGAAAACCCAGGCAAGTAAGTCTGAGAACGAATCCGAAGATGAGTTGGGTGATCTAAATCTTGATGGTCTCGACGACGATGAATCTATGGGATCTCAACAAGAAACTACCGATGAAGATGCTCTCGCTGCGAATTCGGAGATGAATGCAGAGGAACGAGAGGCTCTTATCGAAACTTTAGAAGGTTACTTAGACACGATTCAGCAAATGGGGGACACAGTATTCCAATATCTGAAAGATGAACTCGGTGATCCACTAAAAGAACTATCGAAAGATGACGAGGATGCTCTAAAGGAACTTCTGGAGGACGCTCTTTGCGAGCGAGATGGGTTTGCTGACCTCGTGGGACAAATCCTTGAGGATATCGAGTCAAGATTTGATTATCTGCAAGACGGAGATATTGAAAAACACAGCGATGGATGGCCCGCTTATTGGACATATCAAAACAATGATCGCACACAATTCATCGAGACTGTGCGACGGTTCTCTAGCAACTACGCGCCCAACTTTGGTCGCTTACTTACTCCTCTAGTAAATGGCATCCGTGTTGCTGGGCCATTTGTGCGAGATTGGTATAAAAGAGATATTAAGCTAGTTCTGATAGATGGAGAAGGTTTAGGACATACACCTTCCTCGGCTGCAAGTATTTCCACGAGCATTACGAGGCGTTATGATGATGTCGACGCCATTATTCTCGTAGATCACGCAGCCCAACCAATGTTGGCAGCACCCGTGCAGGTTC
The DNA here is from genome assembly GCA_019637685.1 of Caldilineaceae bacterium. Lineage (GTDB taxonomy): Bacteria > Chloroflexota > Anaerolineae > Caldilineales > Caldilineaceae > JACQGT01. The sequence continues at coordinate 126,574 of JAHBVF010000009.1, forward strand.
TAAAGAGTATGGTGAGAACTGGTCATAATGCCAAACTCCTGGTGTGCTTCACTCACTTTGATGAAATTCATGGGGTAAACCTACCTACTGTTGAAAGCCGCAAGGGACACGTCATAAGTTCCTATGATAATGCAGCTTCTGATATTGGACGTGAAATGGGAGCGCGATGGGAAAGGGTGCTTAAAGAACGTCAGTTCGAGCGTATCTTTTTTCTCTCTGATCTCCATGAACGACCAAGCAAAAAAAACCTGTCTACATTTCAGGAACTGGGCAAACTTATCAAAGCTATTGAAGATACAATCATTCCACCCCCACCCACAGAAGTTTTTCCTATTTACGATGACGCCAATTTGGTTCTTGGAATTCAGAAAGCAACTCAGAAATTTCGTCGGCCTTGGCGTGCCCGATTAGGTTTAGGTAGTTATGATCAGATATCTTCGGAACATTGGGCTCGCATCAAAGCGCTTTCCCGCCGGCTGGGTGAACTTAATCAAGACGAATATAACGGCTTGCGTCCCGTCGCCGACTTTTTGCAGGAGCTTCTGGATCATATCGAAATATTCATCAGCAATCCATTGCAGTGGGATCCATCTCATGCTCCAGATGAAATGAAGAAGATGGTGATTGATAACATTTTGCAAACGATTTCTAGGGAGTTTGACCGATATATATCGGATCGTTTGTTCCGCAGCAAGAAACCTGACTGGTATCGTGCTTATATCAGTTATCGAGGACCAGGTTCTACTAGGCTGCGAGCCAAAGCTATTGAAGATATATATGAATATGCTTCACCTATTCCTGATGAGGTCCCAAATTCAATTACGAATGAATTTTTGACCGACGTACGCCGAATTGTACAAAGCAGTGTGGAGCAAAATCGTGGCCGATTTGGTTTTCGACAAACGATCGCCTGAGTTTTTGGCGAAACCTACTTGACGAGTAACAACAGGAGTCAAATTCTCGCAACCGGCGATTACCCAATCGACAACAGTGTACTCACCCAACACGAACCATCTGTGTTGGGTGAGTATAGGGTATAGGCATCGCTCGGATCATAGTTACTAGACCTGCATTACTTCAGCCGATGTATACTCACCCAATCAACTACTCACCCAATTGCCCACCCACCCGATCCCCATGCCCAGCAAACTTCTCTCTATGCACGACGCCATCGCGGCCCACATCCACGACGGGGACAGTGTGGCGATTGAGGGTTTCACCGCCTTCATCTGCTTTGCCGCGGGCCACGAGATCATCCGCCAGGGCCGCCGGGATCTGACGCTGATCAGGATGACGCCGGATTTGCTCTACGACCAGATGATCGCGGCGGGGGTCGCCAGGGGGCTGGTCTTCGCCTATTTGGGCAATCCCGGCGTGGGTTCGCTCCATTGCATCCGCCGGGCGGTGGAGAAGGGCATTCCCCGCCCGCTGGAGTTGGAAGAGTATTCCCACTTCGGGCTGGTGGCCCGCTACCTGGCCGGCGCGTCCAACCTGCCCTTCTATCCCCTGCGCAGCTACGCGGGCAGCGACCTGCCCAGCGTGAATCCCCGCATCCGTTTTATTGACGACCCTTACGGCTCCGGGCCGATCGCGGTCGTGCCTGCCATCCACCCGGACGTGGCGATTGTGCATGTGCAGCGGGCCGACGCCCAGGGCAACGCCCACCTGTGGGGGCTGGTGGGGATGCAGAAAGAAGTGGCCTTTGCGTCCAAACGGGTGATCGTTGTGGCTGAGGAGATTGTGGACGAGGCGGTGATTCGCGCCGATCCCAACCGCACCCTCATTCCCAGTTTGATTGTGGACGCGGTGGTCTGCGAACCCTTCGGCTGCCACCCCTCCTACGCCCAGGGCTATCACGACCGGGACAACGACGCCTATTTAGAATGGGACGGCATCTCCCGCGGTCAGGCCAGCACCCAAGCCTGGCTGGACGAATGGGTCTTCTGCGTGGCGGATCGGGCGGGCTATCTGGCAAAACTGGGCGCGGAACGGCTGGAAAAGCTGCGTCCCCGTCCCGCGCCCGCTGGGCCGGTGGATTACGGCGCGTATGCGTAGGAACGACGGCAGACGACCGACCGCTGACCGCGGACCGCCGTCCGCCGTCCGCCGTCCAGTTCCCAAGTCACTCACGGAGCAACCCGAATGACCCCCACCTCTTACAGCCCCTCAGAAATGATGATTGTGGTGGCCGCGCGCCAACTGGCCGGGGCGCGCACAGTCTTTGTGGGGGTGGGGCTGCCCAACAGCGCCTGCAACCTGGCCCGCTACACTGTCGCGCCGGAGCTGGAACTGATCTACGAATCGGGTGTCTACGGCGCGCGGCCGGCCCGGTTGCCTCTTTCCATCGGCGACCCCGCGCTGGTGACGGGCGCGACCGCGGCGGTCTCGATGGCCGATCTCTTCGGTCTCTATTTACAGCGGGGACTGGTGGATGTGGCTCTGCTCGGCGGCGCGCAGATCGATCGCTTCGGCAATCTCAACACAACCGTCGTGGGCGACTACGCCCGGCCCAAAGTGCGTCTGCCCGGCAGCGGCGGCGCGTGTGAAATCGCCACCAACGCCCGTAGGGTTTTGATGATTATGCGCCTGTCCCAACGGGCTTTTGTGGACAAACTCGACTTCCAGACCAGCCCCGGCCATCTGACCGGCGGCGACGCCCGCGCCCGTCTCGGCCTGCCCGGCGGTGGACCCCAGACGGTCATCACCGACAAAGCACTCTTTGACTTCGCCAACCCGGAGCGGGAGATGCAACTCATCGAATGCTATCCGGGCGTCTCCCCCGCGGATGTGCAGGCCGAAATCGGCTGGCCGTTGAGGATTGCTGAGAATGTGGGCGAAACCCCCGCACCGTCCGCCGAAGAGCTGCGTCTAATCCGCGAAGAACTCGACCCGCGGGGACTATATCGAAGCGCGTAGTGCGTGATGCGTGAACTGGTGGTGGCACTGGTTCACGCACCACACACTACTTTTCCCATCCCAAACTTCCATCTTTCAGGAGATTCCCCATGCGCATCACATCCGTCAAAGCCTATGCCATCAAAATTCCGCCCGCCCGCGCCGGGGCCATCGAAGGCAACCGCAATGTGGAAGCCTACGGCGACTACACCATCGCGGCTGACGCCTGGACATCCATCTATTCCCGCAACCACGAAACTTGTCTGGTGCGGCTGGAGACCGACGACGGGCTGGTGGGTTGGGGCGAAGGCCAGGCCCCGGTGTCGGGTCGGGCCACCGCCGCGATTGTGGAAGATCTGTGTACGCCGCTGCTTATCGGCCGCGACCCCTTCGATGTGGAATACATCTGGTATCGTCTCTACAGCGCCATGCGCGAACGAGGCCACGTCACCGGCTTTTATGTGGACGCGCTGGCCGGGGTGGACCTGGCGTTGTACGACCTGCTGGGCAAGGCCCTGGACAAGCCTGTCTACAAACTGCTGGGGGGCAACTTCCGCCCGGATGTGCCCATCTACGCGGGACTGGGTGGCACAGTGCCGGAAGCGGTGGCAGAGCAGGCCCAGTCCCTGGTGGATGTGGGCTACCGCACGTTGAAACTCCATCTGCGTGTGCCCAATCCCGATCTGCTGACAATTGTGGCAGCCGTGCGGAAAGCTGTCGGCGCAAGTGTAACGCTGATGGTGGATGTCCACGGAACCCGGGACGTCTCCGGTGCGATTGAACTGGGCCGGGGATTGGAGCGGTTGGGCGTGGGTTGGCTGGAAGCCCCCTGCCAGCCGGAGGACGTGCGCGGCCAGGCGGAGATCGCCCGTGCGTTGGATATGCAGGTGGCGACCGGGGAATGGCTGCGAACCGTCTGGGAGTGGCGGCAGTGGATCGAACAGCGGGGGTTCGATGTGGCTATGCCCGACATTGCCCGCACAGGGCTGAGCGAAGGCAAGCGCATCGCCGCGCTCTGCGATAGCTTCAATCTGCCCATTGCGCCCCACATCGGCGGCGGTGGCATCCTGGCTGTGGCCGCGTCGGTTCACTATTCCGCGGCCATCCCCAACTTCCAGATTATGGAACACAGCCACGCCGCGCACGTCTGGAAAGGCTCGATTGCCAGCAGCTATCCAGAACCGGAAAACGGCGTCTTTGCCCTGCCCACCGCGCCGGGGCTGGGCGTGGAGATCGACGAGGCCGCGGTGGCGCGGTATGCGCGATAGAAACGCCGCCCTTTTTGTACCCTGTGGGTGACCTGACAATCGGGAGAGGGAATGCAACGAATCCACATTCTGGGGGCAGCCGGCAGTGGCAAAACCACTCTGGCCGGGCAAGTCACCGCGCGGCTCGATGTCCCCTGGCACGAACTCGACGCCATCGCCTATGAAGGCGGTTTTGCCAGAAAGCGAACGCTCGACGAACGGTTAGCCAGCCTGCAAGCAATCGTCGCCCAGCTAGGTTGGGTGACCGAAGGATTCTATCTTTGGTGGATCGACGATCTGCTGCAAGCCGCGGACGCAATCGTCTGGCTCGATCTTCCCTGGTTCATCAGTATGCCCCGGATCATCACCCGGCACGTCAAACTGAGCCTGGCTGGCAAAAACCGACATCCGGGTGTAATCAGACTCCTGGGATTTGCCTGGGGTTGCCGCACCCATTATCTGGAAAAAACGCCGAACATACCCAAAGCGCCGGATCAGGACTCCGGGGTCAATCGGGCGGGGGTTGCTGAATATCTGGCCCCCTATGCGCATAAAATCGTACAGTGCCGTCGCCCAGCAGATGTAAGTGCGCTTTTGGCTGGGCTGCACGGCGCGGGGTGAAATGATTCCCGCAGTTTTTGTAGAGCCACCCTGGGCAGAAGGTTCGTGCCAGTTGTACAACGCCATCTGTGAGATGCAGGCGAGTATAGAAGCCAGAGAAAATCGCCCAGTTCTTTTCGCTGAGGCGAATTTCTGCGAGAGATCGTCGGCACTGGATTTCCTCGAATTTGCCATCGACCGGATCGAAGGGCTGCTCCTTCGCGAAGGCGAAACCGACGCGCTGACGAATTTGCAACGCTACGCCGAGAGTGTGCGAACAGGGCTGGAAGCTGTGGACGAGGCGCTCTTTCGCCGATTGCGCGGAGAGGTTGCATCCGGCGTCTGCACAGGTGACGCATTGAGACGGCGCATCGCCGACTTGGCTGGCCCTGCCACACCCGGTGGCGGTCAGCCAGCGGAAGGCTACGACGCGCTCGACGCGCTGGTCAACGGGATTCTGCTGGAAGAGTCTGCCCCGGAAAATGTGGGCCAGCCCGAACCGGAGATGATCTTCTATCAGCCCACCCCCGCCCGGATTGTGCTGGAAATGGTGGAGAGGATGGATTTCCGGCCTGACGACATTTTCTACGACATCGGCTCCGGGCTGGGGCAGGTGGCAATTCTGGTGCATTTGCTGACGGGGGTTCAGACCAGAGGCGTGGAGATCGAGCCAGCCTATGCGGATTACGCGCGACGCTGCGCGGAGGGGCTGAATCTCCCAGCAGTCCAATTTATCCGCGGGGATGCACGCACAGCAGCGTATGCGAATGGGAGCATTTTCTTCCTTTACACTCCCTTCACAGGACAAATGCTGGATCAGGTGTTGGAGCGGCTCCGGCAGGTGTCCACCCGGCAGCAAATTCGGCTGTGTACCTTCGGGCCATGCACGCCCCAGGTGGACGGACAGCTTTGGCTGCAACCGCTGGACCAGACCAGTCTGCACGAGAATCGATTAGCCCTGTGGAAGTCTACACCCGCGCCCGCCCCTTGGGGCCGTACACGGACGATCCGCTGAGTCTGCTGTATGCGAAACGGCTGGCGGCTCAGTACGGCGGCTCTGCCGGGCCATCGTACCCGCAGGTTCCCATGCGCGGGGAGTTGACGACGGGCAGGGCCATCTCATCCTCGTGTTCGTGTTCCAACAGATGTTCCTCGCAGAAGAACCAATCGTCCACTCCGTCCGCTTCGTCCGCTTCGTACATGCAGTCGATGCAAATCCACTCTGCGGCTTTGTCGCAAACGTTACACTTCAAATCCGGGGGCGCGTTGCGGGCCATCAGCGCGATGGGCTTGCCCGACCACACACCCGTGCGTTCTGCCACCACTTCCAGCGCCAGTTCGGTTGTGGAGCCAAAATCGTATTCGTGGCTGCCCTGCACACCCGGCGCAAAAACCTGTGCCACGGGCACGTCCATACTGGCCTCATTGCCCCACGTGTCAAAGCCTTCGATTATTTGTGTGTAGCGCGTACCATCGAACTCAAACGCGCTCAGATGGCCGCAACATTCCAGCCAGATGGCGCGCAGATATCCGTCCAATTCTTGCAGCGTCGTCTGGCCGGGCATTTCCAGATGCAGCCAGAAGTCGCCGCCGTAGGCGTCCTGTACCAGCAGGTGAAAGATGGGCACAGTCTTGCCCGCGTCAGCCGCTTGTCCTGTCTGTTCTGCCCGTTGCGGACAGGACTGCAAATGTTTGGTCATGCCCCAACGGGTATATTCTTTGCCGCAATAGACACATAAACCGCGTGTTGCTTTGGCGCGTGCCATTGTATCCTCCTCCGAAAAGGAGTCCGACTTCTGAAAAGCCGGACTCCTGATTATCCTGCTCCCAGGGCAGTTTTGATATGTTGCAGATGCATTCGGTCGTGGCCTGCAATCGTTTCGTAGTACTGCTCGATAGTTATCACGCCGAGGGAGGGATGACGTCCAGTTCGTTCCCAATCGCTCTCTTCCAGCCCGTTCAGCCCCTGCAATGTACGGGCACGAGTGGCTTTCAGCCCGGCCAACAATTCTTCGGGCGAAAGGTCCCCAATGCGTTTTTTCACACCGGCATTCCAACGGGTCAGATCAAAGCCGTCTGGCAAAGTCTCTTCGCCCTTGAGGATTTTGTGGACCTGAATGCTCATCCCCCGCTCACCGTCGATAATGTGGCCCACAACCGTATTGACCGTCCACTGGTCGCCTTCGCCAAAGACCACCTGCTCCCACTGCTCCGGGGAGAGTCCGTTGAGCGTCTCCAGCAGCGTAGCGCGGGCATCGGCCAGGGCTGCGTTATGTTTTTCGGCCCGATTCATAGCTCCTCCTGTATGCTATGTGCTGCGTGCTGCGTGAAAGCGAACGACGATCTCACGCAGCACGCAGCACGCAGTATCTTCCCTTACGCTTGCGACGCGGCCAATGCCTGCTCCAAATCTTCCTTAATGTCGTCGATGTGCTCGATGCCGATGCACAGACGAATCATATCCGATGTCACACCGGCTGTGACCAGTTCGTCGTCGCTGAGCTGGCGATGGGTGGTGGACGCGGGGTGCGAGGCCAGGGACTTGGCATCGCCGATATTGACCAGCCGCTTGAAGAGTTTCAGGCTGTCATAGAACTTCACGCCCGCGTCAAAGCCGCCCTTCACGCCAAAGGTGAGCAGCGCGGAGGGGCGGCCCTTTGTATATTTCTGGGCGAGTTCGTAGTAGGGCGAGTCGGGCAGACCGGCATAACTGACCCAATCCACCGCGGAATGGTCTTGCAGATAGTTGGCTACGGCCAGCGCGTTGTCGCAGTGGCGTTCCATGCGCAGGGGCAGGGTTTCCAGCCCTTGCAGAATCAGGAAAGCGTTGAAAGGGCTGATGGCGGAGCCAGTATTGCGCAGGGGCACTGTGCGGGCGCGCCCGATATAGGCTGCCCGTCCCAGGGCTTCGGTGTAGACAACGCCGTGATAGGCCGGCTCCGGGTTGCTGAGCATGGGGAAGCGTTCTTTGTTCTCGGCCCAGGGGAAGTTGCCGCTGTCCACAATCACACCGCCCAGGGATGTGCCATGGCCGCCCATATATTTGGTCAGGGCGTGGACGACAATGTCACAGCCGTATTCGATGGGTTTGGTCAACACAGGCGTAGCCACTGTATTGTCCACAATCACCGGCACGCCGTGCTTGTGGGCCATTGTGGCAATGGCCTCCAGATCGACAATATTGCCCGCGGGATTGCCAATACTTTCGCAGAAAACGGCAACTGTCTTGTCGTCGATCAATTTTTCCATACTGGCCGGGCTGTCGTCCTCGGCAAAGCGCACTTCGATGCCCTGCTTGGGCAGCATATGCGCAAAGAGGGTGTAGGTTCCGCCGTAGAGCATAGGGGTGGAGACCACATTGTTGCCCGCTTCGGCAATGGTGAGAATCGCATAGTTCACCGCGGCCATGCCCGCGCTGACCACCAGGGAAGCGACGCCCCCTTCCAGGGCTGCCACGCGCTGCTCCAGCACATCCTGGGTGGGGTTCATAATGCGGGTGTAAATGTTGCCCGGCACTGCTAGATTGAAGAGGTCTGCGCCGTGTTGGGCATTGTCGAACTCGAAGGCCACTGTCTGGTAGATGGGCACGGCCACGGATTTGGTGGTCGCCTCCGACTCGTAGCCCGTGTGGATTACAATTGTTTCGTCGCGCATGGAAAGCTCCTTTGGGATGGGATATGGGTATGGGGTGCAGGATGGATATTGGATATTCGGCGGATCGCAGGTGCGATCCCTAACCGTACCTACTGTTTGGCGTTCAGGCCCAGGGGGTCATCCGGATCGACGCCCTCTTTATACAGCTTGCGTCGGTCCAGATCGGCCAGGCGGTAGACCAGCCCCAGCCAGTTGTTAAAAATAGCCCGGGCCGTGTCGCCCCAGGTGTTGTCCAGATAGGGCAGCATCGCGCTTTCAGGGAAAGGCGGAGGCACACTACCCCGGCGTTTGGCAACCTGCACCATCTCCCGATAGGCATCGGCCACCGCGGCCACGTCCGGCGGAAAATAGTTGTCCGGATGGGGCGGATAGTCCTCCCGTTCGCCGTGATAGTAGCGATGGACCTCCCGTTTGTACTCTTTGAGCAGACTGTTGATGTCATACTCCGGGTGGCCCTGCAGATAGATGACCCGGAACTGATCCGCGCTGACCGCCATATGTGCCCCGGCCTCCTCGCTATCCACCAGAATCGACAGCCCCGCCGCGATAAACTGCTCCCGGCTGATCTCATTGTAGCGGGAATGGGGCACATCGAAACGGGTGTTGATGTCGCTGAGCAGGGGGTGGGAGGGGTGCAACACCCGGTGGTTGAAGACCCCCCAGCGTTTGAAGCCCAGAGGCTGACGTTCCACCCCGTGAAACTGTTGCAGCAGCGCGTGGGTGGCCAGACAGGAGCAGAGCACCGACGCCACATTCTCCGAAGCCCAGGCCATCACTTCGGAGAGGGGCTGCCAGAACGGCTCCAGTTCCAGCGCCGGATTGGTCACGTTGGCCCCGGTGATAATCAGCGCGTCCAGCCCTTTTTCCTGGGCATTCTGAAAGGTGCTGTAGTAGCGGTCGATGTACGCTTGGCTCTCGGCGCTGCGGGGCAGGCCGGGCACAGAAAAAGGATGGACGAAAAACTGAGCGATCTGATTGGAGCTGCCCACCAGACGCATAAACTGCTGCTCGGTCACTTGCAGCGCGGCGTCGGGCATCATATTCAGCAATCCGATGTGCAGCTCGCGGATGTCTTGCTTGAGCGCGTGTTCCAGGGGCAGAACCTCCTGGCCTCGCTCGCGCAGACGCTCAAATGTTGGTAGGGGAGAATGGGCAACAATCGGCATCAAATAATCCAGACGTGTATAAAAACCGAGTTTTTATGCCAGTATTTTCCGTCGGACCCAATGAGTGATGTGGTTCAACTCGGCTTTTTAGGGAATATAGCAACAAAAACAGCAGCATCCGCGCCGCGCCGCAACATTGGGGCGTGGGTGCTGCCGTTCGGTGTGTATCGTTGGATGGCATCTCAGAACAAACGTGGGTGGAACGATTTCGTTCCACGCGGCTGATCTGTCCACAAAATGAGTATGGACAAATTATAGCACGCCTGCTTTAACACTTGCAATCTTGTCTCTTCTTGCCTATCCTGAAAGAAGTTCGACTTTTTCCGAAAAGCCGAACTTCTGAAATCACCCCACCACCGGAGACCCCCATGAAAATTACTGCCCTGGAAACTCTCTGTCTTTCGCGGATGCACGAACCCGAACGCCAGTGGATCACTTCCCGCTATCGCACCATCAAAGCCGACTGCGCGGTCGTCCTCGTCCACACGGATGCAGGCATCACCGGCATCGGCGAAGCCTCGGCCTATGGCTGGCTCACAAAAATTCAGGGCTGGGTGGAATGGCTGGCCCCTACGCTTGTCGGCAAAGACCCCCTGGACCCGGCCATCGCGCCCCGCCCCACTGGACGCAACCGCCCCATCGACACCGCCATCGCCGGGATCGACTGCGCGCTTTGGGATCTGCGCGGCAAGGCCGCGGGCAAACGGGTGAGCGAACTGCTGGCCCCCACCCCCGCGGATCGGGTACGGCTCTACGCTTCCGGCGGCTGTCGTTATGACTGGCGCTACAACCCGGAGCAGCTCATCGAAGAGGCCCTGGGCTACATCGAGCAGGGCTACACGGCTATGAAATTTCGCATCGGCACCGAATGGGCTTTTGACGGGGTGACAGTAGACCGCTTTCTCGGCCTCGTGCGGGAACTGGCCCAGGCTGTGGACGGACGGATGGACCTGGCCCTGGACGGCAACTGCCGCCTGACCGAAGAAGAGGCCCTGCCCATTGCCCTGGAGATCGAGCGGCTGGGCTTTGCCTGGTTCGAAGAACCCATCGACCGCAACAATATTGCCGGCAACGCTCGCCTGTGTGAGGCTGTCGAAATGCCTATCACCGGTGGCGAGGCATTTTCCAGCCTGGACGAATTCCGACCCTACATCGAGCAGAAAGCCTACGACGTTCTCCAGCCCGACGCGGGTCTCTCTGGTATCACCGAAACCGTGCGCATCGCGGAGATGGCCGCCCATTACGGCTTGCCCGTCTATCCCCACTCCTGGCACAACGGGCTGATGTGTATGGCCCACGCGCAACTGGTGGCCGCCATTCCCAACATTGCAATCGTCGAATTGTGCCAGCATCAGGGGCCGCTCCAATGGGGCATTCTGGCGGAAAAGCCACAGATTGTGGACGGCCACCTCATTCTGCCCGACAGCCCCGGCCTGGGTGTGGAATTGGCCGAGAATGTGGCCGAACGCTTCCCCCACGTGGAAGGGCACTACGGGATCACTGTAGAGCGATAGCCTATTGGCGGTGAAATCCAAAACGGAAAACGTGGGATCCGTTGTCATATCCCACGTTTCCCGTTGCACGTTAAATTACAAGTGCTGTAGCTTTGCCCATAGCCAAACTTACCGGATATTTCTCCTTTGACAGCCGATCCCCCCCGTGCTAAAATGCTGGCGACCCAAAGTACCATTGGTAATATCCCCAATTATCACGGCCCACCGCACTGTTTTGCATTTAACACCGAACAGACAAGGAGAAACCTATGTCCGACAGCCAATTGATCAACCGCCGTTTCAGCCGCCGTACCTTTCTGCGCGGCGCGTTGTTGAGCGCTGGTGCAGCCGCCCTGGCTGCCTGTGCCGCGCCCGCGCCACCCCAGTCTGGGTCCGAAAACACAGAGGCCGCCGCGGCCGCACCGGCAACAGAAGCCACCACCGTCAAATTTTTGACCCAGGGCGGCAATGATGTGGCCTTTCTGCGCTACGAACCGTTGATTGCCTCCTTCCAGGAAGCCAACAGCAACATTAGCGTTGAACCCATCTGGGAACCCGGCGGCGCGATTGAAGTCCAGACCAAATTGCTCACCCTCATCGCGGCCGGCGACGCGCCCGACACCTATTGGGCGCACAGCTACACCAATTCCGGCCAGGCCGTGCGCGAGTTGCAACTGGACCTGAACCCCTATCTGGACGCGTCCGACGATATCAGCGGCGATGACTTCCTCCTGGCTGCCTACAAGGACTTCCAATACGGCGACAAACAAATTGGCTTCCCCCGGGAGACCACCAGCACAGTGCTCATCTACAACGCCGAGTTGTTCGACAAGCACAGCCTGGCCTATCCCAGCGAAGGCTGGTCCTGGGCCGACTTTGTCGAAGCTGCTACGGTCATCACCGAGGGCGAAGGCGCGGACAAGATTTATGGCACTGCCGACTGGCATCTGAACCGCAATACGTGGATCAAAATGTGGCAGAAGGGCGGCGACGTGCTCAACGAAGACCACACAAAGTTCACAATGAACCAGGAACCCAGCCTCTCCCAGATCAATGAGATTGCCGCCTGGCATCACGAAGCTGGCGTACATCTGCCCGCGACCACAGCCGAGGCAGGCGGCTTCACCACTGCCAATCTCTTCGTCACCGGCAATATCGGCATGTTTCCCCAATTCTCCGTCTTCTCCGGTCTTCTCGACGCGGAGTTCAAATGGGACATCGCCCACCTGCCCGTGGACGAGGGCGACATTCAGACCACCCGCGTAGCCTCTGCGGGCCATAGCATCTACAGCGGCACGGCCAACCCGAACGAAGCCTGGCAGTGGATGAAATTCCTGGGCGGCGAGCAGGCCTTCCGCCATTGGGTGGATGCCACGGGTCTGAATGTGCCTTCTCTGAAGGTGGTGGCCGAGAGCCTGTTGGAAACCAGCGCTGATTCCCTGCCCGAACACGCGCAGGTGATGCTTGACGCCTTCGACTATGGCCGCCCGGAACCGGTCGCGGGCGACTGGATCGGCGTGCATCGGGAAGTGCAGCCCGCGCTCAATTCCATCTACGGCGTAGAGCAGGCCGACGCCCAGACCGCGCTGGATGCCATCGCGGCCCGGGTGGAGGAGTTGGCCGTCTACGTGCCGGGGGCGTAAGAGCGTACTGCGTATTTCGTACTGCGTACATAGTGTCGTGGCAAGGCTTTTTGCCTGACACAGAGAAGTGAAGCGTGAAACGTGAGATGAGTGTTCGATCTCGCGTTTCACGCTTCACGTAGCCAATCCGAATATTGTAGGATTGTATTCCACACAGTCTGCACGAGATTCTTGATGACCACCCAATCTCCTTCCGTTTCTCCCAAACCCAGACGGCGCAGCGGCCTGCTACGCAGCGAAGCCAGAGACGCTTTTATCTTCATTCTGCCCTGGTTTCTCGGCTTTCTGGCCTTCACTGCCGGGCCGATGTTAGCCTCCCTCTACATCTCCTTCACCCGCTGGGAAATTGTCACCTCCGCCAAGTGGGTTGGCTTTGAACAGTACACAAAACTCTTCTCCGACGACCGCTTCTGGCTCTCGCTCTACAACACCAGCTATTACGTCTTTCTGGGCGTACCCCTGCATCTGCTGATGGCCCTGCTGGCCGCGCTGGCTATCAATCTGAACCTGCGGGGGATCCGTATCTATCGCACCCTTTTTTATGTGCCCTCCCTGACGCCGGTGGTGGCGAACTCGATTCTGTGGGTCTGGATTTTCCACCCCCAGTGGGGGCTGGCCAACAGCTTTCTGGAGCGCTTCGGGATCGAAGGGCTTTACTGGCTCCAAGACCCGCGCCTGGCCAAACCCGCGCTGATTATTATGAGCTTCTGGTCCATCGGCGGACAGATGGTGATTCTGCTGGCTGGACTGAAGGGGATTCCCGCGGTGCTTTACGAGGCCGCGGACATCGACGGCGCGACCACCTGGCAACGTTTCTGGCGTATTACCCTGCCGCTGCTCACACCGGCTCTCTTCTTCAATTTTATCATTGCTATCATCGGCGCCTTTCAAATTTTTACCCAGGCCTACATTATGACCGACGGCGGGCCGAACTATTCCACCCTCTTCTATCTGCTCTATCTCTACCGGGCCGCCTTCGAAAATTTCCGTATGGGTTACGCCTCGGCAATGGCCTGGGTGCTCTTTGTGATTGTGCTGATCTTCACCCTTATCCAATTCCGTCTTTCCGATCGTTGGGTCTTCTACGAAGGGGATTTGCGGAAGTAGAAAGTAGGGATTGGGGCCTGGGAATCGGTTTCCAATCCCCAACCCCCAATTCCTAGTTCCCAATTCCCAATTCCCAATTCCCAATTCCCAGTCCCCTTCGTTCCAGGAAATTTTCTGAATGCTATCGACTGACTCGAACACAACTCTGCTGACCTCCGAATTGGCCGCACGCAGCCGCACCCGGCGCAAAGCCATCGACGGCGCGTGGGCCTTCTTCTGGTATATTGTCCTGTCGTTGGTGGCTTTGGGCCTGGCTCTGCCACTGGTTTGGTTGGTTTCCACTTCGCTGAAAACCGGCGCGCAGACATTTGTCATGCCGCCCATCTGGATTCCCAATCCCTTTGTGTGGGAGAACTACCCGGAGGCATTCCGGGCCGTGCCCTTTGGCAAATACTTCTGGAACACCGCGCAGATTGTTGTCTTCGCCACCCTGGGCACACTGCTCACCGCGTCCATGGCGGCTTTCGCCTTTGCCCGCCTGCGCTTCCCCTGGCGGGAGCAGATTTTCCTGCTCGTCCTTTCCACAATTATGCTGCCCAGCATTGTGACGCTCATCCCCACTTTTATCGTCTTCCGCTGGCTCAAGTGGATCAACACACTCCTGCCGCTGATTGTGCCCCTGTGGATGGGGGGCGGCGCGTTCAACGTTTTTCTCTTCCGCCAGTTCTTTATGACGATTCCCTATGACCTGGACGAGGCTGCCCGTATCGACGGGGCCAGCAGCTACCGCATCTATTGGAGTGTGATCCTGCCCCTTTCCAAGCCTGTTGTGGCCACGATTGCGGTCTTTTCTTTTATCCATCACTGGAACGACTTTTTCCAGCCCCTCATCTATCTGCAAAATCCCCAGAAGTGGACGATGGCGATTGGGCTGCTGGGCTTCAAAGACCTCTACTCCACCAGTTGGAATCTGATGATGGCCGCATCCACGGCGATGCTGCTGCCCCTGCTGGTGCTCTTCTTCTTTGCCCAACGCTATTTCGTCGGTGGGATCCAAATGTCCGGCTTGGCCGGGAGGTAAGAAATGATTATTGACGCAGACATCCACCCCAGCGTAGGCGGGGCCGCGGTATTGGCTCGCCTGCCCGAACCCTGGCGTACCCGCTACGCCGGTGGCAACCGCTCTGCCAGTTCTTTGGGCTGGTGGAACCCCAACGGCGTGAACCGGCCCGATGCAATCATCGACGGCACACGCATTGAGAGCGATCCCCACCTGCTGGGCCGCCATTTTTTCGATGTCTACGGCATTGATTATGGCGTGCTCATCACCGGTGGCACACTCCATCTGGGCCTTTCGCCCGAAGCCGACTACGCGGCCTCCGTCATTTCGGCGGTGAATGCGGTGATGATTGAAGAATGGCTGCCTGTGGACCCCCGCTTCCGGGCGGCCCTGGCCGTCTATCCCAATGACCCGGAACTGGCAGTAAAAGAGATTCACCGTTGGGGCGCACATCCCGGCGTTGTCCAGGTGCAGATGCCCAGCGCTGCGCGTATCCCCTATGGCCAGCGCTTCTTTCACCCCATCTACGCCGCGGCCGCGGAATACGGCCTGCCCGTGGCCATCCACCCCGGTGCAGAGGGGGTGGGCCTCTCCGGTCCTCCTGGCGCGGCCGGCTATCCCACCAGCTATTTCGAGTGGCACACCGGCCTGGTGGAGACGTACATTGCCCATCTGGTCAGCCTGATCAGTGAGGGCGTTTTCACCAAATTCCCCACTCTCAAATGGGTGATGGTCGAGGGCGGCATCTCCTGGCTGCCGCCGATTCTGTGGCGGCTGGACAAAAACTGGAAGGCCCTGCGTATGACCGTGCCCTGGGTGGATCGCCCACCCAGCGAGATTGTCCGGGATCACGTGCTTCTGACGACCCAGCCGCTGGAAGAGCCGGAGAACCCCAAACATTTCCACGCCATTCTGGAGATGTTTGACGCGGCCAAAATGCTGATGTTTTCCAGCGACTTCCCCCATTGGGATGGGGACGCGCCCGATTTCGCGGCCCGCCAGTTCCCCGCCCACCTGCGGGACCGGGTGATGCACCGTACCGCCGCGGAACTTTACAGACTGCCTGTGCCCGAACTGCAACTGGCCTGAACAGAAGGACACGGATTTGCACGAGTAGTCACGATTTACACGGATCCGCGGGAGGAATTCACCTTTTTGCAGTGGATTCCTCCGTTCATCCCTGCAAATCCGTGTCTTTTTTTGGTCAGTCGGAAATCTCCCTCTATGCCCCTCCCCGTTCTCATCGACTGCGACACCGGCGTGGACGACGCGCTGGCTCTGCTCCTGGCCGCCCGCTCGTCTGCGCTGGAAATGCTTGGCGTCACCTGTGCGACCGGGAATGTACCCCTGCCCGCGGTTGCGCCGAACTGTTTGTGTACGCGCTTGGCTGGAGAGCAACGACAGACCACAGGCGACGGACGACGCGTACCCAACGATTGACACCCGACACCTGACACCCGACACCTTCTTCACACGGAGACCCCAATGTCCGAACACCTGAGCTACGAAGATATGCTGGCCGAAATCGCGGCCCAGCCGGAAAACCTGTCGCGGTTGTTTGAAAGCACGGATCGTATGCTTCGGGATGTGCTGACGCCCAAGCAGATTCTCGCCCTGCACCGGGTATTCCTCACCGGCTGCGGCGACAGCCACCACGCGTCCCTCTGCGCGGAGATGGCCTTCGAAGCGCTGGCCGGGCTGCCCTGCGAGCCGATGACTGCTATGCAGATGGCCCGCTACGCGGCGGATCACATCCCCACCCCTTTCCCGGACGATCCGCTGGTGGTGGGCATCAGCGTCAGTGGCTCCGTGGCCCGCACCGCCGAGGCCGTTGCCCAGGCCCGCAGACGGGGCGCGCTGGTGCTGGGCCTGACTGGCAACCCGGAGGGCGCGCTGGCCAAGGCTGCCCACGGCCACATCGCCCGGATGCACATCCCTGCCCAGGCCCAGGTTCCTGGCACTATCAGCTACGCGGCCAATCTAAACGCTCTGCTGCTGCTTGCCATCCGTCTGGGCGAAATTCGCAATGTCTACCCGCAGACCGTCGCCAACGATCTGCGGGCCGAACTGCGCGGCGTCTACGACGTAATGGCGGCCACAATTGACGCCAACCAGAAACTCGCCGCCCAACTGGCCGACGAATACGCGGCTGTGCCCGAATTTGTCTTCACCGGCCACGGCCCCAACTACGGCAGCGCGCTCTTCTCCGCGGCCAAAATCATCGAGGCCAGCGGTGCATCCGCCTGGGGCCAGGACACGGAAGAGTGGGCGCACCTGCAATACTTCTGCAAGCACAGCCCCACGCCCACTTTTGTGATCGCGCCCCCCGGCTCCGGCTACAGCCGTTCGCTGGAACTGGTGAAGGTGATGAAGCGCATTGGGCGTCGGGTAATCGCAGTGGTGGACAGCGGGGACACGGAAATCGCGCGCCTGGCCGATGCGGTCCTGCCGGTGGTGGGAGAAGTGCGGGAAGCCTTCAGCCCGCTGGTCTACACGCTGGCCGGGGAATTGTTCGCCGCCTATCACAGCCGGGCCACGGGTGAACCGCCCTTCCGCGATTTTGCCGGAATCTACGCGCTGGAGAACGCGGGGGGAAATATCATTTACACCGAAGCGGTGGAGTAGAAGCGTGGCGCGAAGAGGATGAGAAAATGAGGGGCAACGGATATCCCGGTCTGGAACACGAAACGCGCCTGTGGAGCGCAGGCTATACCGCCATTGCCGGACTGGATGAGGCAGGCCGGGGCGCGCTGGCCGGTCCAGTGGTGGCCGGGGCTGTTGTGCTCCCCACAGGCGTGGGGCTGGACGGAATCTGGGCGCAGGTGCGGGACAGCAAACTGCTTTCACCTGCGAAACGGGAGGGAATGGTGGACGCGATTCACCAGTCCGCGGCGGGCTGGGCAGTGGGCGAAGCCAGCGCCCAGGAGATCGACGCCATGGGCATCGCGCCCGCCACCCGTCTGGCCATGCAGCGGGCGATTGAAGCGCTGCCCAATCGCGCCGACTATCTGCTGCTGGATTGGGTGCGGCTGCATCGGGTCAATCTGCCCCAGGAGAGTTTTACGAAGGGGGATCGGCACGTCGTATCCATTGCTGCCGCGTCGATTCTGGCGAAGGTCCACAGGGACAGGCTGCTGGTAGCGTTGGATGGGCTACACCCGGCCTACGGCTTTGCGTCCCACAAAGGCTACGGCGCGGCCAGCCACCTGGCGGCCATCGAGCGCCTCGGCCCCTGTCCGGCGCATCGGATGTCGTTTGCACCCATGCGCAGAGACGCTTCACTATTTACGCTGGATTAACATCCAACTGCTGGGGTCCTCTTTTTCCCTCTGCAAGAAAACAAATCGTCAAGGCGCGGTGGCTGGAAGGTGCTTCTGTCTTGTTCAGCCGGAGATAGGAGATAGCCTGATTACGCAAGAAAACCCCACATTTTCTGTGCTGATCAGGCTGATGATGGAACAAAAAAATGGGACGCTGATTTACGCAGATAGACGCTGATCCAGAGAAAAATCTGCGTTCCTCTGCGTTTATCAGCGTCCAACTTCTTTCACCATCAGCCTGATCACTACAAAACTCCACATTTTCGGCAGGAATCAACGCGATGATGTAACAGATTTCATAAAGCAAAGGCGCAAAGAATGGAAGAGAAAAGAGGTGCATCTCTTCTTTTCAGCCTTTGGACCCGCCTTTATATGTTTTTTCATGGGTCTTTCATAACTCCACCTCCTTTTTCTATGCGTTTTTCATCAGTTATGGGCCATAATGGCTATGTCCTGATGGTAAACCAGACAAAGGGGGATAAAGTGAAAGCGATAGTCATGGCTGGCGGTTTTGGGAATCGACTTCGTCCGCTCACACTCTCCTCTCCCAAGCCCATGCTGCCACTTATCGGTAAACCGGTATTGGCCCACATCCTTGATCTGCTTAAGCGCCACCAATTTTCTGACGTCATTATAACGACGCATTATCTGCCCGAGCAGATCCAGGATTATTTTGGCGATGGCAGGCACATGGATATGACTTTACACTATTGTGTAGAGGAGTCCCCCCTGGGAACGGCAGGTAGCGTGAAAAATGTGCAGTCTTATCTGGACGATGAGCCGTTCCTGGTGATAAGCGGGGACATCGTCACGGACATCGATCTGTCTCGTGTCGTGCAATTCCACCGGGAGAGCAGCGCGCTCGCCACCCTTACGCTGACGCAGGTTGCAGACCCCACCCAGTACGGTGTCGTTCTCACCGATCAGGCCGGGCGCATTCAACAATATCTGGAGAAGCCAAGCCGCCAGCAAGCAGTTTCGGACTTCGTGAATACAGGCATTTATGTGCTGGAGCCTGAACTGCTGGACGATATGAAGCCCAATACTGTCTACGATTTTTCATACGATATCTTTCCGCGGATGTTGGAGCAGAACGACGCGCTTTTCGCCTATCAAGCAGAAGGCTACTGGCGCGATATGGGCACGATGCAGAGCTATCAGCAGAGCATAGCTGATGTGTGCGCGGGTAGAGTAGACCTCGTGCGGGATGAAACGGTTGAGTGGATGGCAACGAATGAACCATTTGTCGGGCCTCCGGTCATAACACACGCGGCATTCGGCCCACTGAGGAAACGGAAAGCCAGAATATCTGGCACTTTGCAGCGGAAAGTACCGGCCAAACTGCCTGCGTAATCACGCTTTCTATCCAGACTGCGCCAGGAAAACGCCAGGGCAATGGGCAAAGAGGCCGGGTCCATTCAGACCGGGATGAGAAGCCCGGTTATTGCAAGAAGGAGTATGTCATGCCGGTGATTCGTCGAGTAGTCGTCTTTGTAGTTGAAGAAAAACATAAAATCCTTTGGGAGTGTCTGCTCGCTGTCTGGCTGTGGGGCATCATCCTGAACCAGCTCCTGGCCCCTGGCTTCTACGGTGTTGCTGTGTATGGCTTGGGTCTGGCGCTGGGGATACTGGCATTGGCGCGCCGCAGGAATCGGATTCAAAGCAGTGTTCTGATCCCCGCCTGTGCTGTTGCCAAACGGAGGTAGATGCGCTCTGTGCGCGAACGATCCTTTTGGCGGGCGGCGCTATGGCTGTCGGTGGCGATGCCGTTGATATGCTGCATACAGAAGAGCTAAAGATAAACGGGAAAAGTGTGTTGAGCAGGCTGAATAGTGAAAGAAACCGGACGCTGACAAACGCAGAGGAACGCAGATTTTTTTTCTGGATCAGCGTCTATCTGCGTGGATCGGCGTCCCATTTTTTTGTTCCATCATCAGCCTGATCAGCACAGATAGACGGGAAAAGGCAGAGAACGCGCGATGAAGATACAGATCAAAAGAGCCTATGAACAGCCGGACAAAGAGGACGGCAAACGGATTCTTGTGGACAGACTCTGGCCACGGGGGCTGACAAAAGAAAAGGCGGCCATTGACCTGTGGTTGAAAGATATTGCGCCCAGCACAGAACTCCGACATTGGTTTGGCCATGACCCCAGCAAATGGGAGGAATTCAGGCAACGGTATCTCCGCGAACTCAAAGAGAATGACGAGCAGGTTGGATTCCTGCAACAAGAAATAAACAAGGGCACTGTGACGTTGATCTATGCTGCAAAGGATACAGAGCATAACCAGGCGCTTGTCCTCCAAGAATTTCTGAGCAGCTAACCTTCTCTATCGGTCCATACATTTGCCCCACAAGATTACAGGATCGGGACAGGAAAAACCCAAACAATGACGAACCCACTATTGCAGTTGCAGCACCAGGGGCAGGCCGTTTGGCTGGACAGCATTCAGCGCGGCCACCTGTTGTCCGGCGAACTCACGCGGCTGATTGAGGAAGATGGGCTGCGCGGCGAAACCGCCAACCCGACTATTTTTGAGCATGCGCTCGACGATCCTGCGGGCGTATACGACGCGCAACTGGACGAACTGATCCGCCAGGGCCTGGACGCCAATGCTATTTATGAGCGCATAGCCACCGACGACGTGCGCATGGCTTGCGACCTTTTCCGCCCGCTCTATGACCGGCTTGGCGGTGCCGATGGCTTCGTCAGCCTCGAGGTGTCGTCCAAACTGGCCTATGACACGCAAGGCACCTTGGCCGAAGTACGGCGTTTCTGGGACATCGTAGCCCGGCCCAATCTGATGATCAAAATCCCTGGCACACCAGAGGGCGTAGCCGCGATTGAGGAAGCTCTCTACGCGGGCATCAATGTCAATGTCACCCTGCTCTTTTCGGTTGACGCGTATGAAGAGGTGACGTGGGCTTACATCCGCGCGCTGGAACGGCGCGTGGCCGAGGGCAAACCGATCGATTCGATCGCCTCCGTTGCCAGCTTTTTTGTCAGCCGCATCGACACCCTGGCAGATCAATGGCTGGACGAAAAAATCGGGCAGACCGCTGAGCGGGTAAGGATTGATGAACTGGCAGATATGAAGGGCAAGGTGGGGATTGCCAACGCCAAAATAGCGTATCACCGATTCCAGCAGATCTGTGCCGACCCGCGTTTCCAAGCGCTCCAGGCGCAGGGTGCACGCGTGCAACGCCCGCTGTGGGCCTCGACTTCTACCAAAAACCCGGCCTATCCAGATGTGATGTATGGGGAGGCGCTCATTGGGCCGGATACCATCAACACGATGCCGTTGAAGCTGATCGCGGCCTTTCGGGATCACGGCGTTGTCGAGCGGACCCTGGACCGGGCGGTTGAGGAGGCACAACAGACACTCCACCGCTTTGCCGGCGCGGGGTTTAGCCTGGAGAGGCTGACTGCCCAGACACTAAATGAAGGCGTCACAAAATTCGATGACTCGCTGGACAGGCTGCTGAAGCGAATCGATGCTAGACGAAACCGATAGCTGTTTAGAAACCGGGCCGGATTGCGTGCCGTCCGTATAAACGGCAAATGGCGGCGGCGGCCACGCTTCCCAGCTACTTCAGAAAAAGGGGAGACAATGAAGCATTATCGTTATCTGATTATTGGCGGCGGCATGACCGCGGCGGCGGCACTGGAAGGTATTCGTGAAATAGATGCGGACGGCTCGATTGGTCTGCTCACCGCTGACACCCACCCTCCCTATGATCGTCCGCCCCTGTCGAAAAAGCTTTGGAAGGATGACATCACGCCCGCCCAGATTATGCGTAAAATACCCGAACGGGTTGACCTTCATCTGGCGCGTACCGCGCAGACGCTCGATCTGGCGGCCAAACAGGTCACCGATGACCACGGCGAGGTCTATTCCTATAAGAAGCTGTTGCTGGCAACAGGTAGCACGCCGCGCAAGCTGCCCTTTGGCGACGGTCACATTATCTACTTTCGTACGTTGGATGATTACCAACGGCTGCGCACCTTGGCGGAGACGCAGAACAAATTTGTGGTGATCGGCGGAGGTTTCATCGGCTCAGAGATCGCGGCAGCATTGGCGATGCAGGGGAAACAAGTGACGATGCTCTTTCCTGAACGCGGGATATGCCATCGCATCTTCCCGCCGGAGATCGTGAGCTACCTGAATCAATACTACCGTGACAAAGGTGTGGAGATGCTCGCTGAGGAGAACGTGAATGGGGTCGTCGGTTCTGGTCAATACTTGACAGTCCTCACCGAGAGAGGCCGCCAGATCAAGGCCAACGGGGTAGTGGCGGGTATTGGTGTCCAGCCGAATGTGGCACTTGCCACTGCTGCCGGTTTAACCGTGGATAAGGGCGTTGTGGTCAACCGGATGTTGCAGACGAGCCATGCCGATGTGTACGCTGCCGGAGATGTGGCCAACTTCTATGACAGCGTCTTGGGTGTCCAGCGCCGGGTGGAGCACGAGGACAACGCCAACCAGATGGGCAAAGCCGCGGGGCGTGCCATGGCCGGCGACACCACCCCCTATGACTATTCGCCGATGTTCTATTCGGACCTGTTCGACCTGGGCTATGAGGCCGTTGGCGAGATTAGTTCCCGTCTGGAAACTGTGATCGACTGGCAGGAACCCTATCAAACGGGCGTCATCTATTACCTGAAAGATCAACGCGTGCGCGGGGTCTTGCTCTGGAATGTATGGGGACAGGTGGAGGCAGCCAGGGACTTGATCGCGGCGGGTCAAATGGTCACACCGCAGGCGTTGGCTGGGCGGATAGTGTAGGCCGATCGCCCCTCCAAACACCCCTGATGGCAGCGTCTATGTATGCTCCTCCTGACAGACCAGCATATAGCCTACGCCTACTTGGGTGATGATTAGTTGTGGATTCGCTGGATCAGGTTCGAGCTTACGCCGCAGATAGCGGACATAGGCGCGTAGATAGTCCAGATCGTTGCGGTATTCCACGCCCCAGACCCTTGTCAGTAATTCCTCGTGCAGCATGACGCGGTTGGGGTGCGTTGCAAGTTCGTGAAGAAGATTGTATTCAGTGCGGGTCAGGCTCGCCAGTTGTCCGTCCATCGTCACCCGGCGGCGTGCCAGGTCAATCCGTAGGGGACCGCACTGGATCGACGCCTGAGACGGCGTGACCGACTCAAGCCGGGATCGGTTGAGCAGTGCACGAATGCGGGCCAGCAACTCTCGTGCGCCAAAGGGCTTGGTCAGGTAGTCGTCAGTGCCTGCGTCAAACCCTTGTAATAAGTCCGACTCGCGCGCCTTTGCGGTGAGCATAATAATTGGAATATTGCTGAACTCACGTACGCGCTGTGCCACCTCAAATCCGTCCATCTTGCCCGCCAGACCGATATCTAAAATCAGTAGATCCGGTTGCTCCACTGCCACCATTTCAATTGCTTCACGGCCCAGGGCAGTGGACAACACAGCAAAACCACTGGCAGTAAGCACTTCCGTCACAAGGTGGACCATTTTGGGTTCATCGTCAGCGACCAAAATACGTGCTTCAGCCATTCTCAATCTCCTCATCTGAACTCAACCCCTGGCGCGGCAGTGAAAAAAAGAAAATCGTGCCTTCCCCCAGTTTGCTCTCCACCCAAATCTTTCCTTCATGTGCTTCGACAATCGCTCTGGCCATGGGCAGCCCCAAGCCAGTCCCCGGTATCTGGTATTCAGATGGCGTTTTCACACGAAAGTATTTTTCAAAGAGCGAGATAAAATTTTCCGCGGCAATACCAATACCTTGGTCGGCAATGCTTACAACAATATCTGTGGTACGTATTTCGCCCTGGATCGACACAAGCCCGCCATTGGGAGAGTATTTGATGGCATTATTGACGAGATTGCGCAGTACTTGTTTGATCCGAAGCGGATCGGCATCAATCAGGGGGAAACCAGCAGGGAAGCCCACGGCAAACTCGTGAGTACTGGTCAAGTGCTGTGCTTCCTCAGCCACTTCTTGTGCAATACGTTCTAAACGCACAGGATGATATTCGAGAATTAGCTGGCCCGCGTCAATGAGTGAAGAGTCCAACAGTTCGACGATCATTGTTTCAAGACTCACACACTCCTCATCGATGCGCAACAAAAACTCATGCTGTTTTTCCGGGGGCCAGGATGTTTCCTCCAGCAAAAGTGCCGTAGCATAGCCCTTGATGGCACCTAAGGGCGTGCGTAGTTCATGAGATAGGACCGCCAATGCTTCTGCCCTCAGCCTGTCAGCCTGCTTTGCCTCGCTCAACGCGAGAGATTCTGTTTCCAACCGGGCTCGCTCAATGGCCAGTGCAATCAAGTCCGCTAAAATTTGGATAAAAGAAATATCGTCGGTCGCGAATGGATTGCTGCTGTGTAATGTACTGAGCATAAGGACGCCATACTTTTGGCCGCCTGCCCATAGCGGAACCGCGATCATACTGCATGGCCGTTGGCTCGAATCGAGACCCTGATGCCAAATTGTCTCATTGACGGGTCGCAGATCAGCCATTGCATTGGCGACATCCACAGGTGTGCCGAATACAACTGCGTTGCCATCCTTGAAGACTTTTCCGGCAACTGACTCGCCCTCTCGCAGCCTTAGCTGGCGCAAGCTTTGCAGATGAGGAAAGCCCGGTCCACATACGACCTGGGGACACAGCAGACCTGCCGACGAATCCCACAGCCAAATGACCCCAAATTCGGCTGTTTCCAGAACGTCGGCAATTGTATCCATCACAACGTCAAGTAACTCTGGCAATCCTAACGGTGTGATAAGTGCTTTGGTGACCTCAGTCAGAATATGGAGTTCAACGTTCTGCGCAGTATCCGAATGCAGGGGGCACATTTTATATCTCCAGAGTAAAGATCAATCTTTAGTTCCCAATTCCAAATCTCTTCGCTTTGGCGGGCGCAGAAATACCAGCACCACTGCCATTGCCCCCAGCAGCCCAATGAATAGCAGAAGCGCCGGGACATAAGACCCCAAATGGTCATAGCTCAACCCCAACGGATAAGGGCCGAGGGCTGTGCCGCCCATTGTGCCCATCATCGTCAGCCCGCGGATGGAGCCAAGATGCTGTCGTCCGTAGTAGTGGGGCCAGAGAGCCGCGTCCAGCACCCGGAGTGCGCCGCCGGAAAAGCCCATCAATGCCGAAAAGAGGACTGTGTGCCAGGCCGCGGACATCCACTGCACCAGCAGCAGGGCGAGCACCAGCGTGCCGAGCGCGACTGTCACCAGCCGCCGGGGGGTGTACCAGTCCAGCAATTTGCCCACCAATAAATTGCCCCCCACCGTAAAGACCGCCACCATCTGGAAAACCCGGATAACTACTGTCCGATCGAAGCCTCGCTGGGCGAAAAGTGAGACCTGATGAAAGACCACCCCCGCGGTTGTCATTGTAATCACTGAAATCGCCGCAAAAAATATCCAAAAGGCTGAGGTTTGGCGGGCCTCTGCCAGCGTCCAGTTTTCCTCACGCGCCCCGGCCCGTTGACGGGCTGCCTCCTCCGCCCCATTGCCGTCGGGCGTCAAGCCATAGCGTTCCGGCGCGTCCCGAAAGAAGAGCCAACCCAGAGGAATCATCACACCGACGGTCAGCGCCGCGAAGCCGACCCACGCGCCCCGCCAGCCCCAGCCGGAAATCATCGATTCTCCCAGCCAGGGGTAGACGAGCAAACCCAGCGCCAGGCTCTGCCCGGCAATGCCCATGGCGAAGCCCCGGCGGCGGATAAACCACTGGGCGATGACATTATTGCTGGCGATCTGCAGGGAGCCAAAGCCGAAGAAACGCACGCCCAGCAGCCCGACAAGAAGCGTGACTGGCCCCCGTACATTCATCATCCACAGACAGGCCAGCCCCAACCCCAGACTGATCACCACCACCGCGCGCCGGGGACCAAAACGATCCACCAGCCGCCCGGCCGTGGGCAACAGGAAGGCCGCGCCCAAACTGGCCGCGCCGTAGAGCAGCGAAACCGTCGAACGGGAAAGGCCCAGGTCCGTCACCCACAGGTCCAGAAAGAGACTGACGGTAAAGCCCTGGCTCGGCCCCATCAACAGCAGGCCCAGCGTGCCCGCGGCCAGCACCACCCATCCATAGAAAAAGGGCGTGGCGTTGATGACGCGGCTGGTGCGGATTTCGACGGCTTCTGGCATTGTTGCTCCGCGAATGGGGAGATAGCGCTTTGAAACGTAAAGCGTGAAACGTGAGAAATGGCAGTGATCTCACGTTTCACGCTCCACGTTCGGTCAGACAAAACGGATTGACTGCTCTGCCGCTACACTTTGTGCCCGCCCACCTTCGTCCGCACCCGATAGAGAGACGTGCGCGCGGTGATGTACAGGCTACAGCGGTCGTCGTCGCCCCAGGCGCAGTTGGCCGGGCGTTCCGGTGTGACCACAACCCCCAGCAGTTCGCCGTTCGGCTCAAAGACCCACACACCCGTCGCGCCGGTCACATAGAGATGGCCTTCTTTGTCGATTTTCATTCCATCCGGCGATCCGGGTTGGGGGTGGTCCATATCCGCAATGATGCGGCTGTTGGTCAGCGTGCCGTCGGGCCGCACATCAAAGGCGCGCACGTGGCGGCGGGGGGAATCGTCGATGTAGAGAATGGATTCGTCCGGCGAGAAGGCCAGGCCGTTGGGACGGTCGAAGTCTTCCACCAGCAGTTCCAGTGTCCCGTCGTTCAGAATGCGGTAGACGCCGTTGACCGGCTGTTCCCGTTCCTCCGGCTTAATGCCGTAGGGCGGATCTGTGAAGTAGACGACGCCGTCGGACTTGACCACCACATCGTTGGGACTGTTCAGCCTGCCGCCGTTGGGGTGTCCCTTCGATAAACTCAGGACATCGCCTGAGCCTGCCGAAGGGAAATGGGAGGCGATGGCCGTCACTGTCCCGTCTGCTTCCGTGCGCGAGACCCGCCGCCCGCTGTGTTCACAGGCAATCAGCCGCCCTTCCCGGTCCAGCGTCAGTCCGTTGGAATTGCCCGTCGGCTCCCGCCAGACCTGCGCGCCGCCGTCGGCTGTCCAGCGATAGATGCGATTGGCCGGAATGTCGGAAAAGAGCAGCGAGCCGTCCGCCTGCCAGACGGGGCCTTCGACGAATTGAAAATCTCCAGCCAGCTTTTCCGGGTCGCCCCGTTCGATGAGGTTGTTGAGTTTCATGAGAATCTCCTTGAGTTGCGAATACCCAATCAACTAATGAACCAATCAACACGCAAGCGTTGATTGGTTCATTAGTTGATTGGTGAATGGGTGGTTATTCTACGCCAAACCGAAAAACCGTCGTCTGGCGATACCGCTCGCCGGCGCGCAGGACAGGTGACGGAAATTGGGGTTTGTTGGGCGAGTCCGGGTAGTGTTGGGTTTCCAGACAGAAGCCCGAGCGCTTCGTGTAGACCTGACCATCTTTGCCGGGAAGGTTGTCGGGCAGCATATTTCCGCTGTAGAACTGGACGCCGGGTTGGGTCGTCTCCACTTCCAGCACCCGCCCTGTCGTCTCTTCGCTGACACGGGCCGCGGGGCGCAGCGCTCCGGGTGTGCCCCGCACCACAAAGTTGTGGTCATAGCCACCGCCGTAGCCGATCTGCGCGTCGTTGGCGGCCAACGCAGCGTCGATGGCCGCGCCAATGGCTGTTGGCTGGCGCAAGTCCAACCGCGAGCCATCCACCGCACAAATTTTGCCGGTGGTGATGAGCGTGCGGTCGATAGGAGTGAAGAAGTCGGCGTGAAGTTGCATCCGGTGGCCCAGAATGTCACCACCCCCGGCCAGATTGAAATAGCAATGATTGGTCAGGTTGAGAATCGTCGTTTTGTCTGTGGTGGCAGTGTAGTCGATGGCGAGGGCGTTGCCGGTGAGGGTGTAGACGACCTGCACACTGAGCGTGCCAGGATAGTTCTCTTCTCCGTCCCAACTGGTGTGGGCCAGACGCAGGCCGCAGACGTCGCCCTTCTGGAACGGTTCAGATTGCCAGACTTTGCGGTCAAAGCCTTCTGTGCCGCCGTGCAGGTGGTTGACGCCGTTGTTCTGGGCCAATTGAATCTGCGCGCCGTCCAGGGAAAAACGGGCATTGCCGATGCGGTTGGCAAAACGGCCCACCAGCGCGCCGAAAAAGGGATGGCGGCCCAGATAGGGTTCCAGGCTATCAAAGCCCAGGCAGATGTCCGCCACCTGCCCCGCCCGGTCCGGCGCGTGGATGGCCCGGATGATGCCGCCGTAGTTCATCACCTCGACGGTCACGCTGTCGTTGGCAAGGGTGTAGAGAGCCACTGGCTGTCCGTCGCGGGTGACGCCGAAGGGTTTCTGGGAGATGGTCATGGGTGGGGTGTCCTTATGAAGGCGGTTATTGCAGAAAGATCAGTTTCCGCTATCGACTTCCGCCGCTTGGCGCAGGGTCAGAAAAAGTTCCTTCAACGGCTGATTTACAGCGCTGTCCGGTTCATTCAAAACCAACGACTGATAGGCGTCAAGAAATTCGATACGCAGACGGTGAAATAAATGGAGAAAGTGGCGCAGAAATCCGATACAATCTAAAATGATAAATTCGATGCCATCCGTGGCACGGTATAAAGAGACGGCATAATCGGCTACATCGGAATCGATCTGCCCAGTTGTGATGAAAATGTAGTTGTCAATTCGGGTCTGTGTGGAGGAGAGCTTGGCAATGGCAGCGTCAATGTCAGAACGAGTGACTTCTTTTGCCTTCATTTCATAGCAGGTAACGATTTCCTCATCATTCACCAGTGTAATCTCAATGTCGCCCAGCGCGCCGGTTTGCAAATTTGCTGCGTTGTGGGCAAAGAGCGGGCGAAGTGTCTCGCCGAGTTGTGATGCTGCGCAGTGATAAGCCGCAGCCACAACCAGAACCGGCAGGCGGCTGGAGCGGGGGCTGCGCAAATGTTGGGAGATCAGAGTGACGATCTCCTCAGCAGAGAGGGGGATTCCGTTGCTGGATGTTCTCAAATTCTCCAGCAACTGCTTTCTCCGCTCGTCCTGTTCCTGTTTCAAAATCAACAGTTGACGTATCGCCTCATCCATCAGTTCTTGGGGCGCTAGCTGCCCAGAATGGACATAGCCCAGTAAGTCTATCGTGTCAATATACATCCGTTTGGGGCGACCACTGATAGTTAGCGGCAATGCCAGCGGGACATTAATTGTGCGAAAGCCGGGAGTCAAAAATGCAGTTGTCAGGTTGACGGGAAGGTTGTATTGGGCAGCAAAAGGACCGACATATTTTTCGTCGTATTCAGCTCTGCCCGAAAAAGAGTCGGATGTTCCGATTTCGGTGTAGGGTTTGCGTATGTCAACGTCTGGATTGTGGATTTTTGCCAGTGTGCAGGTGAGTATCATCCGCACCCCGGCCCGGTTGCTCAGACAACGACTGACGTACTCGATCTTTTCTTGTGCCGACGCGTCGTCTATGGCTGACTGTTCTATTCGGGTTCGGACTCGCTGAATAGATTCTTCGAGTATATCGGCTGGGTTTGCCATTGGGGGTCTACGCTCAATGTTTGTTGGCGATCCAAAGAGTAATTGATCCAAAGTACTTCGGTTCGGCTCTGTTTTTTGTTGTCTGCGCCGGTATTTGTGGAATGGGCCGAGCGGCTCGGCGCTTGGATTCTATCCCAATCCCCATACAATTCATCCATCAATTCGCCCGCATACCCAGAAAGCGCAACCTTCCCTTGCGTGTTTCTAAGCGCATGTGCCAATTCTCGATGCTCGTCGTCGCTCATTTCATAGGCGTAAGCATTTGTATCCGCACGGGAGGCGTGGACGTAAGGCGGGTCGCAATAAAAGAGCGTCTCTGGACTGTCATAGCGCTGGATGACTTCAATCGCAGGCGCGTTCTCAATCTGAACCCGTAACAGCCGTTGGGCGATTTCAGCCAAACCTTCCACACTGCCCAGCCAACGCGAAACAGCTCCGGCCATGCCTGCCCGCGTAGTCAGTTTACAATGGGCCCAGCGCCCTTCGCTGGCCGTCTGAGCCAACCCGGTGCGTACCTGTCTAGCGCGCACAAAAAAACGTCGGGCACGCTCCAAGTCACTGAGTTCCGTTGCTGGTTCTGTCACTGCAATTCGCAACTCTTCTCGGGAAAAAGGTGTCAAGCCAATCGTTTCCAATAGGGCTTCTTTGTCGTCGCGTAGAATCCGAAAGAAATTGGCGATGTCCCCATCGATGTCATTGAAGGTTTCCACAGGCGCTGGCGGGCGATTGATCAGCACAGCTCCTGAGCCGCCAAATGGTTCGCAGTAATGGGTTGTGGAAGGTAATAGAGGCAGCAGCCAATCCAAATGGCTGTATTTCCCCCCATACCAACCAAAGGCAATCATTTTTCTGGTCACAACATTTTGTCCCGATGCAACAAATGGCAGAGGTGCTACGGCAACATCCGGCTCACTTCCGCCAGTGGCTTGCGTAGTTTGGGGGCTGGCACATTGGCTGGGAAGCCGAAGTAGAGCAGCCCGGTGATCATTTCCTGGGCCGGGTCTACGCCGAGCAGTGCATAGGTATCGGGCCGGGTGGTGAAGCCGCTGGTTGTCCACTGCATTCCCAGCCCCAGCCCCCACGCCGCCAGTTGGATATTCTGCACTGCGCACGAAACAGCGGCGTAATCTTCCTGCTCCACTGCTTTGTTCCCGCACAGACAGCAGGTGACAGCGACGACCCGGGGTTTGGAGAGAATTTTGGCCTCCGCGTCGGTGCGCATTTTTGCCAGCACCTCGGCGTCGGCCCGCGTCTTCTCCAACAGCGCGTCGCCATTGATGACAGCAATCGCCCGGTGCGTTTGCGGCCCCAGAATCAGAAAGCGCCAGGGTTCGGTCATGCGGTGATTCTGCGCCCAGCGGCCCGCGTCCAGCGCCTGATGGAGCAGGTCATCGGACACGGGCTGGTCGGTGAATTGTTTGATTGTGCGGCGGCTATGGATGGCATCGAATAAGTTCACGCTGGTCTCTTTTTTCTATGTGGCAGATCGATTGATGAGGTAAGGGGGTCATGCCGCCTTGTGTTGTGCAATGAACCGCTCCTCATTCTATCAGCCAGCCGTCAATCAACCAATCAACAGGCATTTTGTATTGCCTCTACGGTGTGTGGATTTTCCAAACTGCTCACATCCCCCAGGGCCTGGCCCAGATAGGCGGCGCGGATGATGCGGTTCATCACTTTGGCGTTGCGGGTCTTGGGCAGGGCCGCGCAGAACTTTACTTCCCGCGGCTTCAGCGGGCGGCCCAATTCGTCTGTAACCAGCTTCTCCAGTTCGGCGCGCAATGTTTCGCTGGCTTCCACGCCCGCTGCCAGAATGACAAAGACCACCACTTCGTTGTCTTTGATGGGATGGGGCACGCCGATGGCCGCGGATTCGGTGACCGCGGGGTGGCGGTTGACAATCGCTTCCACCTCTGCCGGTCCCAGGCGTTTGCCCGCCACTTTGATGGTGTCGTCGCTGCGCCCCAGAATGTACCAGAGACCGTCGGCGTCGATGGCGCAGAAGTCCCCGTGCAGCCAGACGTTCTCAAAATGGCTCCAGTAGGTTTCCTGGTAGCGCGTCGTATCCCGCCAGAAGCCTCGCGTCATCCCAATCCAGGGCTGGCGAATGACCAGTTCCCCCACCGCGCCGCGCACGGGCTGGCCCGCGTCGTCCACCACATCCGCGGCTATCCCCGGAATCGGCCCGCCAAAGGACGCGGGTTTGAGCGGTTTGAAGAAACTGCTGGCCAGAATGCCGCCGCTGATCTCTGTGCCGCCGGTGTAGTTGAGGATGGGTTTAGCACTGTCGAGCACATTCTCAAAAACCCAGCGCCAGGAGGCCGGGTCCCAGGGACTGCCGGTGGAGCCGACCGCACGCAGGGCCGAAAGGTCGTGGCGCTGCACAGGTTCCGGGCCGTGGGGAGCCAGGCCGCGGATGAGCACCGGCGAGACGCCCAGATGGGTCACCCGGTGTTGGGCGCACAGTTTCCACACCCGGTCCACATCCGGGAAGTCGGGCGCGCCGTCATAGAAAAGCATGGCCGCGCCGTTGAGCAGGCTGCCAAAGATCAGCCACGGCCCCATCATCCAGCCCATATCCGTCATCCAATAGATGACTTCCCCCGGCTTCAAATCCATGACCTGGCGCATGTCCTGGGCCGCCTTCACCGGGAAGCCGCAGTGGGTGTGGACCGCGCCTTTGGGCCGCCCGGTGGTGCCGCTGGTGTAGATAATCATCAGCATATCTTCGGCGCTGGTGGATGCGGTGGGCGCTGTGTCCGCTTGCTGGGGAACGATTTCCTCCCACCAGATGTCCCGCCCTGGCTGCATGGGCGTGTCCGCGCCGCCCGTGCGATTGACGACAATCACCCGTTCCACTGTGGGCACATGGGCCAGGGCTTCGTCCAGCACAGGCTTCATCGCCACCCGTTTGCCCCGCCGATACATTCCATCCGCGGCGAAGACGGCTTTGGCGTCCGCGTCCGCCAGACGGCTGCGAATGGCCGACGGGCCGTAGCCGCTGAAGAGAGGCAGAATCACCCCACCGATCTTCACAATCGCCAGGAAAGCCGCGGCCAGTTCCGGCGTCATAGGCATATACAGCCCCACCGCGTCGCCCGCGCCGATGCCCAGACCGCGCAGGGCATTGGCGCAGCGGCAGACTTCGGCGTTGAGTTCGGCATAGGAGAGGGTGACACTCTGGCCTTCCTCGCCCGCGTAGAGAAAGGCGGGCTGGTCCGCGGTGGGCGTGTCCATCCATTTGTCCAGGCAGTTGTGGATGATATTCATGCGTCCGTCCACGCACCAGCGGGGGGATTGGATGCCGTCGGACAGGTCCACCACCTGGCTGTAGGGCTGCTCGAAGCGGATGTCCAGATCAGCCAGCACCGCATCCCAAAACCAGGCGATGTCGTCGATGGAGCGAGCCAGCAGGTCGTCGTAGGAGGCGATGGCGTGGCGATCCATAAATGCCTGCAAATTGCTGGCTGCCATCCATTCCGGGTTGGGCTGCCAGGCGATCTCCTGGCCGAAGGGGAAAGTAGGATTGGATAATTCTGTCATTGGATTGGCCTTGGGTTGACGGGATAATGCGCTGAGGGGATTCTATCACAGGGGGCGACGTGAATCCACTTTGACAGCAGAGGACTGTCGCACGTAAAATGCTTTCTCTGCGTAGGCAGGTCCAATTACCACAAAGTCACAAAGACACGAAGAAAAGCACACTTTCGGTCTTTCTTTTCTTCTTTGTGTCTTCGCGTCTTTGTGGTTCAAACTCTTGAGGAGAGAAAAATGATTGCTGAAGCCGCCCGTCTGACAACTGATGAAATTGAAGCCGGACTGGAAGCTGTGCGCCGTTCGCCCAAAGACACGGGCACGCTGGAACTGATCGTGCGCCGTCCGAAAAGTGAAGTGCGGGATGTGTTGGAGGAGGGTGAACTCGACCTGAAAGCCGGTCTGATGGGGGACAATTGGATTGAGCGCCCCAGCACCCGCAGCGCAGACGGCAAAGCCCACCCGGATATGCAGTTGAATGTCATCAACACCCGTTTCATCGATCTGGTGGCCCAGGACCGGGATCGCTGGCAGTTGGCCGGGGATCAGTTGTTTGTGGATTTGGACCTGAGCGAGGAGAATCTGCCCGCGGGAACCCGACTGGCTATCGGCTCGGCGATCATCGAAGTGACCGACCAGCCCCATACGGGGTGCGTCAAATTTGCCGCCCGCTTCGGCAACGACGCCCAGAAGTTTGTGATGACGCCGGTTGGCCGCCGTATGCGGTTGCGGGGTCTGTGCGCCAAAGTCGTCCAGCCGGGGACGATTCGGCGGGGAGATAGTGTTCGCAAAATCTGAGTTGCTTGATCCACGAAGGCACACCAAGAATATCTCTTCGTGAATTTTCGTGTGCTTTCGTGGATCAATTGATCGTCTGCAACGCCGACCAGATGGAGAGCACAATCAACGCCTGCCCCGGCCCATAGGTGAGCCAGACCCAATCGCCCAGCCAGGGGAAGCGGGTGTGATTGAAGAGTTCCAGGGCGAGGAGCAGATCGCTGGCGAAAAAGAGCAGACCGCCCGCGGCCAGCACCGCAAAGAGAGGGAATTGCAGGGCCAGATTTACACCCAGCGCCGCGGTGGAAGCCAGCAGCAGAGAATAGACAAGCGCAGCCCAGAGGAGCGGGCTGCGCTTTTTGTTGCGCAGAAAGACGGCGTAGAAGAGTCCCGCCGCGGCCAGCAGTCCCAGCCCCACCACCCACCAGAGGACAGGCCGATAGCCAACAATCGCTGTGATGTACGCGATGTGGCCGACGCCGAAAGCGCTAATTCCGCCCAGCACCCGGTTGGGCGCGGGCAGCAGACCGGCCATAAAGAGATCGCCCATGAAGCCGAAGGTCATCCCCACCGCAATCAGCCGGGCGAAGATTGCCACTTCTCCCGCGGGCGCAAGCAGAAAACCGTACCAGCCCAGCAGCACCAGCACCGCGGACGAGGCCATACGCGTCCACACGGGCATACGCCGGTAGTGTTGCGGGTCTTTGCCCCAGAGCCAGCCGCCGAAAAGGAAGGCGGCCCAGAGAGCGAGAAGTAAGAGAGCGATCAGATCGAGTGCGGGCATAAGAGGAGAAAAATCAGGTCAAAAGTCAAAAGGCGGTGTCCTGAGCCTGTCGAAGGAGGAAGGCAAAAGAGCGTGTCACGGGACGACAGGCGGACGACGAAAGACGACGCAGTGGGCTGCCGTCTTGTCATCCCTTCATCCTGTCATCTTTTCATTCCGCCGCGTAGCCCAACAACTGCGGCTCGGCCCAGACAGCCCAATTCCAGCGATTCTGACCCAGGCTGTCGGTCATCAATTGCACCACCGCGGTCTGTCCGGCCAGATTGGGCAGGTCGAGCTGGTGACGCTCCCAGACGCAGCTCTGTTTGGTGGTGCTCCACAGGCGCATGCCGTTGACGTAGACCCGGAAGGCGCAGAAGTTGTCGCCTTCCATCAGCGCGCCGTCGCGGATACCCACGGCAAAGTGCATGCGCAGCCGGTCGATCGCCACGGGCACGTGGATCTCGTATTCCACCACCGCGCTACCCACCACGGGCGGATGCTGCCAGAGGGCCAACTGCTGGATCATTCCCGACGAGGCCACACCGACTTTGACTTCCATCAGGTCCGGCTCGCGGGTGGCCTCTTTGCGGGCTTCGGGGAAGGCGTCCAGCAGGTCGTACTTCCAGACGAGACGGAGGCCGCTGTCGTCGGCCTCCGTCTCGTCCAGCAGACTGTGCCACAACTCTTCCTGCCACTTCAGATAGCTGATGTGCTGGGAGAGTTGGAGCAGGGATTGCTCGTTTAAATCGTCGATGCGCCGTACCACCGAGTCAAGCAACTCCTGGCGGGCGTCATACTCAGGCATATTCATTGGCGTGCAGTGCCCCGTTCATCATTGTTTCCCAATAGGTCGCCGCGATGGGATTGCTGAGCAGCACCAGCGCCACATAGCTCGGCTCGAAGGGTTTGCGCAGCAAGGACATTTGGGCCTCTTCCAGCAGCAGGCTGCCTTTCTTGTGGTTGCAGCGCTTGCAGGCGGTGGTCAGGTTCGTCCAGCTGTGGTCACCGCCTTTGCTGCGGGGAACCACGTGATCCACCGTCAGTTCGTAGCGGCCCGGTGTGTCGCCGCAGTATTGGCAGGTGTAGGCATCGCGCAGCATCACCCCGGCACGGGTGGCTGGCACCGAGCGATGGGGCAGGCGCACATAGCGGGTGAGCCGAATGACCAGCGGCTCGGGAAAGGCGCGGCTGGTGCTGGATAAAATTCGTTCCGTGGCCTCCACCAGTTCTGCCTTTTCGCGTAGCAACAAAACGACAGCCCGGCGCACAGAGACCAAACTTAAGGGTTCAAATGTAGCGTTTAGCACAAGCACTGACTTTGCCATTGGGACACCTTCTGCATCCCAAGCCTCTCCAGCGGCTGGGACGCCTACCCTAGTGCCACGACACGGGCACGAATCACGACCTCCATCAAAAAGAAACAGACGATAGCAAATAATATCGACTTCACATTCTCATCTTCCAGTTTACTCAGATAAGCGTAGGCGGCTGGAAGGGTGATCACAGCTATCGCGCCGTAGAGAATGTGGACAAAAGCTCTGGGCAGATTGTCGCCCAGGCCCTGGCCGTAGAGAATAAAACCGATGGCGAATTGGGCAACCATCAAAATTTCGCCCACGGCAGCCGCTCCAAACCAATTGCCATCCAATGGGCGGGAACGGATACGCAGGATA
This sequence comes from Caldilineaceae bacterium, assembly GCA_019637685.1. Classification (GTDB taxonomy): domain Bacteria; phylum Chloroflexota; class Anaerolineae; order Caldilineales; family Caldilineaceae; genus JACQGT01. The sequence continues at coordinate 162,933 of JAHBVF010000009.1, forward strand.
ATAGCCCACACGCCCAGAGCAATCATAAAAAGTGTGGCGCTTTGGGCCAGGCCGATGTGAATGATAGAAAGTGACACGGACAAAACTCCTGGAAAGGAGGGAATTTGTAGATTTTGTGAAGCGTTCTCACGGGCACGTACTGAGTACACTGGAAACAAAGTTTTATAGAAGTTCGACTTTTCAGAAAAGTCGAACTTCTACGCCCAAGAAGCATTGTTGACACTATACTTAATTTCTGCCTGGGAAGTATCCATCGCTTACGCCCCCGCGTGAACACTCAAATACTGCTTCAACACCTGCGTCACCGCGCCGCTGATCTCATAGCTGTGCCAGCCCTGGCTGGCCGCCAGCGCATAGATCGTCGCGCCGATGACATAACTGTCCTGCTGCATGGCCTGGTCATACCAGACCAGTTGCTCCACATACGCGCCCGGTCCCCACAGCCCGTAGCCATTCTCGGCCCAATACTGCTGAAATTCGGTCCAGCCCCGGGCGTTGGCCGGGCCGGGTCGATTGGCCACCAGCCCATCTACGCCCATTTCGGTCATCACCAGCGGAATGTCCAGCCCGGCTGGCTGCAAAATCTGTTTGTAGACCTGGCGATAGCGCAGAGTCAGCCAACCGGTGTCGCCGGGGGTAATGCCGGGATAGCGGCCCGCGCCGTCCCGGGTGCTCAGGTGATAGATTGTGGGCGCAGAATACTCGTGCAGGCCCAACCAGCCGTCGTACTGCTTGGCTGCATGCAGCGCGGGCAGAAAACGCTCCCACATTTCTAACGGCGGCTGGCCCGTGCCAAAATTGCCGATGACACTGCGGATGCCCCGCTCGGCCAGCAGCCGGGTTCGTTCCGCTTCAAAGTCTGCCAGCTTTGCCATTTCGTCGCCATTGCCGGGCACAGGCTCGTTGTAGGCCTCCCAGCCGTCATACGTGCCCCGGCGGCGTCCGTCGTCCGCATAGAGCAGGAGCGCGTTGACAAAATCATGGGCCGCGCCCACTGGGTCCATTGACTCCAGATGCAGTTGGGGCAGATCAATGCGCCCGATCAGCTTTGTGCGGGGCGATGTCTCTTTGATCTGCCGGGCAAAATTGACATCCAATTCCAACGTTTTTACAACCGCCACCCCGCCTGTTTCCAGCAGTTCAAACAACTGGGGATCGTTGCGGGAGACAAACAGCCCCAATTTGCTGGGCGGCCCCGGCGGAAAGGGCGTGGCCACCGGTGTGGCTGTGGGCGGGACAGGCGTGGCCTCGGCAATTTTCGGCGGTGTCGGCGTCAAGGTCGGTTCTGCCAGGGGCGACATTGACTGAGACTGTACCAGAGGCAGATGCTGATTGTAGACCGCGTCGGTTGGGGTCGCCAGGGGCGACGGAGTATGTCTCTGTGCCGGGAGCGGCGTCTTTGTGGGCGTCGCGGTGGGTGTGGGATCGTCGGCTCCACAGCCCGCGGTCAGCAATCCTACCCCGGCTGCCATCCCGGTTAAAAAGCGGCGACGGCTCCAACCGCGGGGCGTCACCGGTTCGGTCGGTTGATGTTCGTCGTTGCTGGTTTCCCCTTCTTCGCTTCCTTTGGGAAGGTCCGACTCCTCCCTGTCCAAATGGGCGTTCTGTGTCTTCTTTAGCATAGGCATACTATATCACCGGTTAGAATTGGACTCAAATAAAACCACCTCTCTCCAAACGAGTGTATACTGGGCCAGGTTCCCAAGCGCGCTATAAAATTCATAGTTGCATATCTGTAGATGAATGGGCTATAATCGGTAGGCGCTATACTTTTTATACCGAAACCGATGTACCTATCTTCGGGATGGGTATGCCACCACCAGCAAGGAGAAACCCTATGCAGAAGTACACTGTAAGCATTGAATACTGCGTACAATGAAACTACACCCCCCGTGCTGTCCGTGCGGCAGCCGATATGCTTGAGAATTTTACACCTGTCATCGAAAGCTTCACGCTTATCCCGTCCAGCGGGGGGCGCTTTGAGGTGCTGGCGGGTGACAAATTGATTTATAGCAAAAAAGCCGAGGGACGTCACGCCGAGGAAGGCGAAGTGGTGCGACGGTTTACTGAGGTGATGGGCATCGAGGCGATGCCGAGAAAGTAAAAGCCGGCAGTGGGTATTGGATAGTTCAGAGGGGTGTCCACAGCGCATCCCCGCGAAGTATCCAATACCTACGATTCCAGCAGGTGATTGTCCAGAACCGCGTAGATATTCACTGATGAAGTTGTTTTTGTGTTTGTGTGGATTGTGTAGCCCAGGCGGCGGTGAAAGCGAATCGAGCGCTCGTTTTCACTGTGAATACCATTTACCAGCCGCGGCAGTTTGAGTTCCAGAAACGCGTACTCAATGCAGCGCTGGCACGCTTCGCAGGCCAGACTTTGCCCCCAATATTCCTTGCCAAAGGCAAAGGCCAGTTCGACTTCAATCGACTGGAAAAGCGGGTGCGCGCCAGGAAGTCTTTCGTATGTATCCACATACGGGTCCAGATGGACCTGCCCAATCAGCGCACCCGTCTCTTTGAGAACGACGCCCAGTCGTCCAAAGTCATCCCCAGGCGCGTTCTCGTAGTGGATCAGGCGCGCACGCACCGCGTCCTTGTTGCTGCCCAGACTGCTGTACAGCCTGTAGACGTCCGGATCTGTGTAGATCAGAACAAAGATGTCGTCTAAATCGGCCAGCCGCAGAGGACGCAACAGAAGCCGCTCTGTCTCAAAAGGTCCCATTTTTTAGAGTGACACTCCCATCTCCGCCAGCTTGGCTGCCATCGCCATTCCCAGCGCCTGCAAGCCGTTGGCCGGACGCACCAGCACCTCAAAGTCTATAATCCGGCCCGCGTCGTCCCAGCGGATCAGATCGATCCCCTTCACCGATAGCTCACCCACCTGCGCGCTGAATTCCAGTGCCCAGTCGTTGCCGTCCAGCCATTCCCGGTGATAGGTGAAGTCGTCGAAGACTGTTGTGGCGGCTGTCAGAATGGCGGCAGCAATCGCTGCTCCCGTCTTCGCTTTCCAGAAAAAGGGCGAACGGAACTGCACATCCGGGGCCAGCAGCGCGCTCAATGCCGCATAGTCCTGCGCAAAGACCACCCGATGCCATTCGGCCAGTCGGGCCTGTTGATGTTCACTGTGGCTGTTCATCTGCTTCTCCTGTAACTTTTCCTGTAACGGGGTATGCAAGAGCCTCGCGCCAGGCGCGCCGGCTGTTGACCGCCAGCAGCCATAGCCCACCCAACACAAGCCCAGCATAGGTGACAAAACTGATATTGCGCACCACCAGATCGTGTGCCGCGCCGCGCTCCACATCATAGACATTCAACGCCAGAAAAGCAAAGGCCGCGGACAGAACAATGACGCCCAGATAGATGAGGAGCCGTGCGCGCCGGGGCAACCAGCGTCCATCCACATTGGCAAAGCGAGTGCCCGCTGTGAAAATATCGTAGAGGAGGAGCAAGCCAAAGGCTGCAGCCGGCGGCAGACCGGCCAGATGCAGGGCAATGCTATTGATATCTGTGTCGATATTTTTGACCGCCAGGTATAGAAAGAAAGCGATGGCGATGGCGCGAAAGGCCACCCCCAGGAGAAAATGCCAGGGCTGGTGTGCTCTACGCCCACGCAGACGGGCCAGCCCTGTGCCAGCCAGTGCAAACGCCAACGCGACCACTGGCAGGATCCATACCGGACGAGCGACAAACGTCAATAGCAGTGCCAGACCCGCCAGCAGCCCGGTCAGGGGCGCTGCCAATCGCTGCAACTCTCGGCCCAGCACCTGGCCCAGGCTTTCCCACAGACCGTTGGCGCTTTTCAGCACCCCATCCGCGCCGTCCACCCCCAACCAGAACCAGAAGGGCAGCCCCACAATATAGACACCCGCCAGGGAAGAATAGACTGACGCGGCTACTGTTGCGCTGTCTCCGCTGCGGCTGAGTGGAAAAGCGGACAACACAGATGCCCAAAGCAAAAATTCCAGGCCAGGGCGGGCGCGCCAAAAGGCGAGCCTCCCGCTTAATAGCCGGATCGTCAAGAGGAGCAGAGGCAGGAGCCAGAGCAGAAATCCCCTGCTTCCCTGGATATAAGCAATGCCCGAACCGCTCAGCCAGGCCAGCACAAAATAACCAGCCACCGGCAAAAAGATGCGCTTACGGCAGTCGCTGGCACCGGTCAATATCAGCGCCCAGCCAGCCACCCAGCCCAGCAGATAGATGGGTGGCGCGGCAATGGGCACGGACAGTTGGAGGGTCCGCTGATAACCGGAAGTGGTGAATAGCACAAGGGGGAGTCGGTTCCCGGCCAGCTCAGAACCAAGCAGCGCCCCAATCAGCAGCAGGGCCAGGCCATAGCCCAACAGTGCCAGCCGCCGATAGGCTGGAGGAGAGTCGGCCAGGTCCAGGCGCAGAGAATCCCACGTATCGCGCAGATAGGCGGCCCCGCGTTGACGCAGCAGCGCGGGCAGGCGACGGAGAGCGCCAGGGGAGATAGCGGAAAGGGTCATTGTCTGCCTCTGCGCGCAGGACGGCTGCTGTTTCGTTTGCCCGGCCAGGGCAGCAGCGTATAGCCCCGCTCTGCCAGCCACGCGGGATCGGGGCCATCCCAGCCAAAGCGGGCGAAATCCACCCGCACATTCGGGCCGAACTCCACGCCTTCTGCTTCCAAAAGTTTGCGCTGCCGCCCGCTCCCTCCCGGATCACCCCGGGGGCTGATGCCCCCCTGGCTGTTGATCACCCGCTGCCAGGGCACGTCCGAGCCAGCGGCCAGACCGGCCAGGGCGTAGCCCACCATCCGCGGGGTGGGCGCGTTGACGATCCACGCGATCTGGCCGTAGCTGGCAACCCGCCCCCTGGGAATCTGGCACACAACGGCCAGTATGTGATCGTAGATGGAAGGAGGTGTGGCACTCATCTGTACCTTACCAGTGAAAGGCTTGTTTTTTGTGCAAGTACAATGAGAGATTTTTGTATACACGGATGGGAAGAAACGCGGATCAGAAAAATCCGTGTTTCTTCCCATCCGTGTATACAACCTTCTTTGGCGCAGACTTTGCCGCGCTAGGTCCTGCGCCCGGAAACCCGATGTTCCAGCCCGGGGGCAATCGTGCGCTGGGTGGCTTCCCAATCCATTGGCAGGGACGCGGGCGCGTCTTCGTTGCGAAAGACCTGGCCCAAAATCGCCAGACAGATAGACACATATATCACACTGCCCAGCACCCAAATGGTACAGCCACTGATCCTCTGGTCCAGAAGGGGAGCCAGCGAGAAAACGGACGAACCCGCGGCATAGAGGGGATAGATGAGCGTCTCCTTAAAGGCCAGGGTAACGCCCACTGTCATATTGGGTATCTCACCGCCGAACAGGACATAGAAGAAGGCAATGCCCGGATGCAGTGCCCGGTGCAAGCGCGGCCCGCTCTTGACGACGTGCATCCAAAACAGCAAATAGACCAGCAGAAAGAGCCAGAGACTCGCAGCATAGCGCAGACTGTCGGTTACGCTCCACTGGAGAAAGGAGGGGTCTGCCCAGATGAGAAAGGAGCAGAAAGTGAGCAGCCAGATGGCCGCGGGCCGGGTAGCCGCAACCAGACTCTGCGTCAGCCGCCCCTGACCGTGCAGCAGCCGGGTGGACGCACGGCGCAACGGTCTTGGCAGCCCCCAGCGCAAGGTTTGGATCGGCGCGCCCAGCCAGAGCAGCGGCGCGGCCAGCAGACCGAGAAGTATCTGTTGAATGGCGCGGGCCAGGAGCAATTCTGTGCGCAGGGCAAAGAGGGGCGAGAAAAAGACTATCGCCAGCAACAGCCAGCCCAGGCCAAAGGCCAACCCGCGGCGGGCCGCGATCCCAGGGGTGCTAACACCGCGCATCCGCCGCCAGCCGCGGGCATAGAGCAGGCCAACGGCAGCCAGCATCAGCGCGCTTGCCGGACCCACCGACCAATTGGTGAGAAAAAAAGTAAAAGATGGCATAGGGAAAACTATAGCTGTTTGCGCACAATTGGACAAATGAGGATCACTGGCTGATGTGAATATAGCCACGAATGACTCTACTGCGAAAAGCCTTTTGCGCCACTGCTATACACGGGAAACACTGATGAGAAGAAGGATTCTCTCCTGAAACCCTCTGCGCCGCCGCGTCTCCGCGGGGGAGATTGCCCTTTTTTCAGTAGAGCCACGGATGGATGCGAATAAATGTGGGTGAGACAAAGGGGCAGGGATGGATTTGTGGTTATCTGGGCAATCTGTGTCCGGTATTAAATGTTGGCCCAGCCCTGTCACCCCACTTTGTAAATCTGCCCTGGCTGGTAGATAATTCGCCTATGATAGAAGCCATTCTACTCGGCGCGGCCCAGGATGCAGGACTGCCCCAGGCGGGCTGTCGCTGCGATCGCTGCTGCCGTGCCCACGCCAACCCGTCCTTGCGCCAATCCGTCGTCTGCCTGGGGCTGATCCACCGGCCCAGCGGCCAGATGTGGATGATCGACGCCACCCCGGACTTTCGGGAACAGTTGGCGCTGCTCCAGCAGGCCGCGCCCGACTGCCAACTGGCGGGGATTCTGCTCACCCACGCCCACATGGGCCACTACACCGGGCTGATCCAACTGGGCCGGGAAGCCTGGAATACCCAGCGAATGCCTGTCCACGCCACGCCCCGGATGGCTGCTTTTCTCCTGCGCAACCAGCCCTGGCAGCAACTGGCAAAGTTCGGCAATATCGCCATCCGCCTCAGCCCGCCGGACCGACCCATCCCCCTGGCCGCGGGGCTGACCGCCACCCCTCTTGCTGTGCCCCATCGGGATGAATGGAGCGACACAATGGCCTATCGAATCGACGGAACCGACCGCTCGCTCTTCTATTGCCCGGATATCGACGACTGGGACCGCTGGGAATATTCTCTGCCCCGGATGCTGGGCGAAACCGATGTGGCCCTGCTCGATGGCGCATTTTTCCACGCCGCAGAGATCCCCGGACGCGACATCGCGGATATCCCCCATCCCCTGGCCACAGACACGACAGAGCGGGCCGCGGGCACGGCCTGTGATGTACGCCTGATCCATCTGAACCACACCAATCCCCTCTGGGATGACAGTGTGGAACGGGCGTGGGTGGAGGAGCGGGGGATCGGTGTGGGCGCAACCGGCGATCGATGGGTGTTGGGAGACGCCCCTCCAACCCCCGGTTGATTTCCCGGTTTGGCCGGCGGTTTGCGTCTTTGCTTGCCCGCGGCTACACTTGAATCGCTGCATTGCGACTGCCGGGATGCCCGGCTATTCAGCCCTGCAGCGCCCCTGTGTCTGTCAACTGTATCTGTCAACTGTATCCGTCAACTGTGTTTTGTAAACTACCGACTGAATGAAACCCATGCGCCGTCTGCTTCTGCTCATTTTCGGTCTCCTCCTCCTTCTGTGGGGGCGCGCCATTCTCGCCGATGGCGGGGTTGCATCCGCGGTGGCCCTGCGCGATGGACTGCTGGTGATTCTGGGCGGGCTGGTGCTTTTCGCGGCCAATAGCCGGTCACTCTTCCCCACCAGCACATCCGCGGGCGACACCTCCTTGCCTGGCTGGACACGGGTTGTGGCCGGGATTAGCTTTGGGCTGGCGCTGATTGGGAGCGGTTGGATGGCTATGGCTGTGGCCGGGGGAATCAGTGCGGGCGTTCTTTTTCTTCCGCTCCTGCTCTGGCTGGGCGGGCTGGCCGCGGGCGTGGGTGTGTTGTTCTGGCCCCGGCGAGACCGCGCCACACCCACACCGGGTGTGTGGACGGTGGAGAGCGCACGCCAGTTTTTGCAGAACAGGGCCAAGCGCAGCGCCAAAGACGAGCGGGGACTGCTCCTTCTCTCGCCCCGTTCGCGGCTGCTTTGGCTGGGACTGTTGGTTGTGGTTGGGCTGCTTTTGCGTGTGTGGAATTTCTCCGGACTGACCAGTGGCTGTCTGCCGCCGGAATGCAGCGGAATTCTGGCCGGGATGGCGTTTGGGCGCACGGGTGATCTGGCCGCGCTGCTGGCAACGCCCTCGCCCGCGTTTACGCTGCTCCTTTCCTCGGCGCTAAACGTTCTGGGCACGAGTCAGAACAGTACGCTTCTGCTGGGGTTGCTCCTGGCTGGCGTGGGGATTCCTCTCTTTTATGGGGCGCTCAGCCGTTTTGTCCCCGCGGTCTACGCCCTTGTGGGGACGCTGCTCTTTCTCTTCAGCCCCTTTCATATCGCCCTCAGCCGCCACCCGTCCCCAGCCCTGCTGTTGATAACCGGCCTCTTTGGGCTGTTGGCGGTGCGGCCAATCTCCCCTTCGCCGAATCCTGCCCGGCTGGCCGCAACCGGCGTGCTGGGTGGTCTGTTGCTGATGGCCGTGCCGCCGCCGCTGGCACTGCTGCTCTTTCTCTGGTTGCTTCTGACGCCCCCCGCTGGCAAAACGGGCCGGCTTGCCTATTACGGGCCACTGGCTGCCGCGGCCCTTCCCGGCTTGGCCCGGGGGCTGGGTTGGGATAGTTTTGCTGAGACTTTTGCCGGGGGGTCCATTGCCTCGCTGGGCATGACAGCCGCGGAGGTGCTGGCCCGGATGGTTCAGGATGGTGGCTTTTTGCCGGGAGTGTTGGCGCTGCTGGGTGGGGCCTCGCTGGTGCGCTATGTCCGTTTGCGCCAGGGCTGGCTGTGGACCGCGGGCTTTGTGACACTCAGCCTGCCCCTCTTTGCCACGCCTTTTGCGATGAATACGCTTTTCCTTGCGCCCACAATTGTGCTGCTCTCTGTGGGGGCAGCCGTTACAATAGCCCAATTGCTCGACAGCTTTTTGCTGGTCTGGTCCAGGGTTTTGCCGCCCCGCCGGGTGGTTGCAAGCGCGGCTGTCCTGCTGGGGCTGCTGCTGGCGATTGGGGGCGGCTCCCGGCTCTATGGCCTGGCCGAGGATATGGGGAGCGATGGGAACCAGAGCGGCGCGGCCATCGGCACTTTTCTGCACAAGCGTTTGGCCGATATCGGGGGAAATGGTATTGGGGAAGATGGGCCACTGATGATTGTCCCCCGCGCGGTGCTGGACAGCCCGTCCACCCAACTGGCCGCCCAGGGCCTGCTTACCAATTCGCCCCACATTCTCCCGCTGGACCCGGTGGCACACTTGCCCTATACTGGCCCTCCTTTCATAGACCAGGGCATGGGTGATCTGCTCTATATTGTGCCTGCCCAGGACCGGGACCTGGCCGAACGGCTGACACAGCTATATCCCGGCTCGATTGCCGAACCCATTGCCGACGACGGAGGGCCAGTCTTAGCCGTGGCCTATTCTGTGCCCCGCGCGGCCGCGGCTGGGGTGCAGGGATTGCCTGCTCTGTATTATGCCGGCGAAGAAAGCGGCCAGATGCAGGACGCCGCGGCCGCGCAGCGCGCGGGTCCACTGGCGTTTGATTGGGGCGGGTCCGCGCCGCTTGTGCCGCCCTTTACAATGGAAGGGCAGGGCGCGCTCTATGTGCCTCAGGCGGGTGTCTATGGCTTCCGGCTGGTGACGGAAGGCGATGTCTCGGCGCAGATGCTTTTGCACACCCTGCCCGGCCCGTCTGTCAGGCTGGACAGCGATGCAGGGGGCAATGACACGGGGGGCAATGACGCGGGGAGCAATGAAGTGACGGTGGACCTGCCCCAGGGCTTTTTCCCGCTGGAAGTGACCGCGCACAGCCGGGGCATAGGGGACAGGCTGGCTGTCCAGTGGCAGCGCCCAGGCGGGGCCTGGGAATCGATTCCCCGGCCCGCGCTGTACAACCCGGAAGCTGTGCAGACAAACGGCATTCTGGCTCGCTACTACGGGTCTGGGACGGATGATTCTGCTGTCGAAGCGTCGGGCGTGGATTTTGCCAATCTGGCCGCGGCGCCTCTGCTCGGCTGGCGTGTGGAGCCGTGGCTGGACGGCAGCGATCTGCTCCCCCTTTCCCGCGGGGTGGTGTGGCAGGCCAAAATCGCTGCACCGGTGGATGGAACCTATGGCTTTGGGGTCCAGGCCAATGGCGCGCACCAGTTGGAGATCGATGGCATTCTGCTGATCGATGCGGCTTCGGGCCAAAAGAGCAGCACCACATCCCTGCTTCTCAGCCAGGGCTGGCACGATCTGACCCTGCGCTATCTGCCCCGAGGCAATGGCAAACTGGAACTGTTGTGGCAGCCGCCCGGCGCGGGTACGCAGAAGGGGATCGCGTCCGCGTTTTTGTCCCCGGCCCCCGCCCAGGTGGACTTTGTCGGCATCGCGCTGCCAGACCTGCCCGCGCCCGATCCCTCCCCCGCTGCGATGACGGCCCTGCCCCCGGGGGAATCTGCTTTTACCCAGGAACTGATCGTGCCCGCGGCCGACGGGCTGCCCGGCGATCTGCCTGATCTGCCCTTCTCTCTGCTGTGGCAGGTGGGCACCTGTGGCACAGATGTGGAGCAGTTTCTCCAGCCCAGGGGCGTGGCAATCAACCGTTTCAACGAATTGGTCTATGTGGCGGATCAGGGCAACCGGCGGATCGTTCTGCGGGATTTGGCCGATGGCGGGCTGGTGGACTATTACAGTTCCGAACTCTTTGAGGAACCCTTCGATATCGATGTCAATCTGCTGGGCCAGGTCTTTGTGCTGGACGCGGTTGCTCAGGTCATCTATCAGATGGAAGAACCCGGAGGAACGCCGATTGTCCAGCCCAACGAAACGGCCTTTTATCGGCCCAGGGGTATGGGGATGGATTTGAACGGCAGTTTCTATGTGGCGGATACGGGCGGCGCGCGGATTGTCAAGGTGAGCGGTATCGATGGCAAAGTGGAATTGCAGGTGGGCGGCCCGGATTCTGCCCTGGGCCAGGGACAGCCTGTGGATGTGATGCCCCTGCCTACCGGCGCTATCTATGCTGTGACAGCCCAGGACGGCACGCTCTGGCGGCTGGACACAGGCGAGTCGTGGACGGCCACGGCCCCGGCCAATACCTTCGACGCACCCCATCTGGCCGGTCTGACCACCAGCAACTTCTTTCTGACCGACCCGGAACGCCGAATGATCATCTACTTTGACGAGAACGGCCAGGCGTTGGGCCAATTGCGCAGCGAACTGTTTGCCAAGCCGGTTGGGGCGGCGGGCCTGATTCTGGACACAAATCTGCTGCTGGCTGTCTCGGACAGTGCCGCCTGTCAGCTTTCTCTGTGGTCGGCTCCTTTGGATGCCATGCCTGTGGGCGGAGAATAGAAATTGACGAATGGGTGTAGAATGTATTCACACTGACCGCCCTTTCAACTTTTGGAGATTTTATGGAAAGCAATGAACGCAAACGAAATCTGGTGTTGATTGGGGTACTGGTGCTGGTGGTCTTCCTCTGTGTGGGCACATTCAGCGCCACCGCGGCCATCGGCTACTTCGTCTTTGGGAGCAACGACAACCCCCGCACAGTGGATATTCGGGTGGAGGAGCCAGAAGGCACACCCGTCCCCCGCCGGTCTACACTCACTCCTGTGCCGGGGCAGACACCCCCTGCCAATGGGGTGGCCACGCCGGTTTCGCCCGTCGATTCTCGCCCCCCCGTGGCCCTGTCCGGGACAGAGAAGCAACTGGCCGCGGTGATTGTGCCCACCCGTGACCTGCGGGAGCTGGCCCTGCGCCTGCGCCCGGATGTGGTGGATATACCCCGGACTGTGCCCGCCAAAGAGTATAATCTGGGCGACGAAATTACCTTTTGGGCGTCGAATGTGGATGACAACCGGCAATTTGAGGTGAAGGCCACACTTGTCTATAAGACCGATGTGGCCTACGTCTGGGTGGAGAGCGGCGAGGATTTCGACAAGAATCGTATCAGCCGTTCGGTGGATGTTTTCAGCGAAAAGAGCTACCCGACTGTGCGGGAGTTTTTTGGCAGCGAGTGGAGTCCTGGCGTGGACAACGACCCCCGGCTGCATATTCTCCACGCCAATGATCTGGGCAATTCTATTGCGGGCTATTACAGCAGCGCGGACGAATTCAGCCGCCTGGCCAACGAATACTCCAATGAGAAGGAGATGTTCTATATCAGCCTGGAATGGCTCAACCGCAGCCGGGATTACGAATACTATGAAACCGTGCTGGCCCACGAGTTCCAGCATATGGTCCACTGGTACAACGACCGCAACGAAGAGACGTGGGTGAATGAGGGGATGAGCGAGCTGGCCCAGGAAGTGGCAGGCTATCCGCCGGATACCGGCTTTGCCTCGGTTTTTGCCACTGTGCCCGACACCCAACTCAACACCTGGAGCGACAATCCCGCGGGCAACGGGGAGCACTACGGCAGCGCCTATCTCTTTATGGCCTATATCCTGCAACGCTTTGGCGAGGACGTGACAAAGGCTGTGGTGGCCCATCCGGCCAATGGCATTGTCGGTTTCAGCGAAGCCCTGGCCGAGTCCGGCTATTCCTTCAGCTTCCAGGACGTTTTTGCCGATTGGGTGGTGGCAAACTATACAAACGATCCCGACGCGTTGGGCGAAAAGGGCGTCTATGGCTATCGCCAATTGCAGGCCCCCGCGCCCTCTGTCGAGAAGACCTTCCGGCGCTATCCCGTGGAAAATCGCGCCACGACTGTGCGCAATTTTGGCACGGACTATCTGGAATTGCAGGGTAGCGGCGACATCACTTTCCGCTTTCAGGGGGACACAATGACCCAACTGGCGAATGTGACGCCTGCCAGCGGTCGGTTGATGTTCTGGAGCAACCGCTCGGACGATTCAGACAGCCGTTTGACCCGATCCTTTGACTTCACTGCTGTGGACCGGGATACCAAACTGGAGATGATCGCCAATCTCTGGTACGACATTGAGAATGACTACGACTATCTCTATGTGCTGGCCAGTGTGGACGGCCAGAAGTGGGAGATTGTGCCCGGCCAGCGCACCACCACTGAAAATCCCAGCGGCAACAGTTTCGGCGCGGCCTACACCGGCGAAAGCTCATCCAGCGGCGGGGATATTCCCGAATGGATTGAAGAGCGCTACGATCTCAGCGCCTACGCGGGCCAGGAAGTGACCCTGCGCTATGAGTATGTGACCGATGACGCGGTGAACTACCCCGGCGCTTTTCTGGATGACATCCGCATTCCCGCCATTGGCTACAGCACGGATTTTGAAGATGGACCGGGCGGCTGGGAGAGCCAGGGCTGGCTGCTCACCGACAACCAATTGCCCCAGCGCTGGATTGTCCAGGTGTTGGCCCTGAATAACGGGAAACTGGTGCGGGTGGAGCGGGCCACTGTCAGCCCGGAAGGCACAGCCACTATCAGTATCAACGGCCTTTCCCGCTCCACACAGGCAGTAGTGATCATCAGCGGAGCCACACCGGTGACGACTGAGGAAGCCGGGTACGAGTACAGCATCGAAGCCCGATAGGCAACAGATCGGGGGCGGTAGGATCGGGGCTGGGCATGGATGGCAATTGTAAAACTTTAGTTTCCGGTAAAAGATCAGCGAAGCAAAGGAAGAAATGACAAACGGCGAGTAACAGTCCACAATTGGTTAGCGAACCAAAACGATAGGATGTGGAAAATGTCACTCGCCGTGGAATACACTATACAAGCAGTGATCTTTGTCACCCAAGTTGCACCCATCGGAACGAATATAGGACTGGTGCGGATAGTGTGGGTGATGCTCAACGGCTCATTTTTGCGTAGTCGAGGAGCCATTTTCCCGGCCCTTCTACTCAACGGGTTCAGCGTGGAAGAGATACGCAGAAGTTGGGCGGCATTTCACAACGGGAGTTGGAAGATAGGCGACCTTCTGGAAGTCTGGCACATCTATGTGGCGAGCCAGAATGAATGGCGAGCGAATCACTATGCTGGGCTAGAGGTAGTGAGTGTGGACATCACCGGGTTCTGGCGACCACGGTTGCAAGGCTGGGCGAGCAAGCATTTCCATCACATGATAGGGAAAGCAGTGCCCGCAGTGGTGATGGGAGTCCTGGTCATATCGGGCACAATCGGCGGCAAAAGGATTCCCCTTCTCCAAGGACTGCTACGCTGTAAAACAGAGACAAATGAAGCCAAATTCCGGGTTGAACTGCTCAAGAAAGCTGCAGCTCGGCCTGGTAACCAGGAAGTCAAAGTGATGGATGCTGGCTTCAAAATGAGCGAGATTCACGCAGCTGGTCTAAAAGGGTATGTAGTGCGCATGGCAAACAACTGCACAGCCCGACGCAACCAATTGCCCGTTTATAAAGGGCGAGGTCGTCACCCTGAATACGGTGAATATGTACGACCCTTGGCCCGCAAGCACGGGACGAACGAAATTCCTGCCTCTGCACCTGACCAGACAAGTCAATTCAGCCACAACGGTCGCACCATCGTGGTTCATTCATGGGCCAACCTACTCGATACTAATACAAAAGTCTGCCCAGGTGCACCCACCTTTTCCATTCATGTTTTCTTTGATCCTGCGTACAAAAAACCATTGGTTCTGGCGACTGACCTGAGCATCTCAGTCCAAAACGCCTATTTGATTTACAAAGACCGTTGGCCTGTTGAACAGCCGCCCCTGGCCGCCAAGCAGATGATCGGTTTGCATCGGCAATTTGTCTTCAGCCAAGACGCTTGTTATCGCTTGCCTGAACTTGCCTTGCTGGCTGGTAACATTCTCACCTATGTGGCAGGCGTCTTGCCTGCCATTCCTTCCGGATTTTGGGATCGCCAGCCTGTTGCTACCCCAGGCAGATTGCGCCGCTTTCTTGCCACCGCCGATTTTCCAAACTTGGCTGCTTCACACCCTGAACTTCGGAAAAAGAACTCGGTTACTGCCCATTTACCCAAAGGCGTTGACGCTCACCGCCGTCATAAACGGTCTGTTTCACCCCGAAATACGGGAAACTAAAGTAAAAAGGGGTGGCCGATCTTTGATTTTTTTCAAGGGATGGGCTATACTTTCCCTGTCTGCCCCCGTGGTGGAATTGGCATACACGGCAGGTTGAGGGCCTGTGTCCTTTAGGACGTGTCCGTTCGAGTCGGACCGGGGGCACCAGACAGAAAGAGAGAGGGCGAATAGCATTTGCTATTCGCCCTCTCTCTTTTGCCTTTGCTGATCAGTTTTCTTCGATCACTTCAATACCTTGCGCCAGTGCGGGATTGGGTGACACGTGGGGCTTTTTCCCGCTGGCTGTGGTGAGCTGGCGAATCCGTACGCGCTGGCAGGGCGCGTAGGGGAAGGGGCGCTCAACGGTCTGGGGGATGTCGTCATATCCCTGCGTCTCGTCTGGATCACTGAAGAGATACAGCCCGGTGTAGTCCTCTGGGTGGTTTGAATCATCCACAACCAGCCCGTCAATGGTAATCTCCTGGGGCATTGAGCATGCGTAGCCGAAGTCGTGCCTACCGTCGTTGCGGGTCTGGATCAGCCGCGGCCAGTGGGTCTCGCCGCAGGCGGGGGTCCAGCGGCAGTTACGAATGACCAGATCGCCTTCCCAGGTGCTGCCGTAGTCGTTGCGAAAGCTGATCAGCGCGTTGCCGTGCAGCGTCGAATCTTCCACTGTCAGCAGGCCCCGACCAATGGCGTTCAGCCCCATATGGCCCAGATCACAGCGCCGAATGGTGTAACTGCCGGAGACGCCCATGTGCGTATCCATCCGGGAAAGGGTGCAGTCCTCCAGCAGAATGTTTTTGCAGAAATTGGTGGCGATCACCCCCCAGTGGGTGCGGTCGCAGATGTGATGCATGCGGCAGTTTTGCATGTGGAAATTGACCACATTGTTGGCGTGGAGATCGTAGGAACCCATATTGACAGGCTTGCCCGCCGCACCGATGGTGGAGTAGATTTTGTGGGGGGTAGCGAAGCAGTTACGGAAGGTGATGTTGGCGCACTGGTGGGCATTGAGAAAGCCCCGATAGGGATGGCCCACCGCCGTCTCTCCCACCACATAATGGGTCAGGCCGTTCACTTCCGTATTGGAACGGGTGATGTCGATGTTGCGCGCCCAATAGTTGTAGCCCATCGGCTGCTCCATCCGGTTGGCAAAAGTGGTGAAGATGCCGCCTTGTAGGACGAGGGCTTGTTCGTCAATAGGGCACGCTTCCAGCCGGGAGAAATTGGTGTACTCCCAGTCGATATCGCCCTCAATCGATCCGTCCCGCCGCAGGATAAAACAGTCGGTCTGGGGCACGCCGTTGTTCTGGTTTAGCCCCCGGCGGATAAAAAGCCGTTTGTCGTCGCTCTCCACCAGCACGTGACAGTCGTGGGCAGGTCGGGCGTCGACCTGCCGCTGGTCACGGGTCAGCCGGTCGAGAGAAAGCTCTATCGGCTCCAGCAAAGAGCGCACCGCGAAGAGGGAGGCACGGTGATCTTCCACCTTTCCCGTGACCTCCGAGTCGTCAATTGTAAAACGGGAGGTGTTCCAGTCTGTGTCCGTGGCGATGACAGCCGTCAGCGCCCGGTTGCCCAAATGGTAGATGGCGTCGGGCCGGGTCTTGACCGGCAAGCCGTGGCTGTTGGCGTGTTCGTGGGCGGCGCAGATGGCAGGCAGATCGTCGCTCACCCCGTCGCCCGTCGCGCCGAAGTCTTCATAGGTGACGAAAGTGTGGTGGGGTGTCATGTGGTTCTTCCCATGGGTGTTGTGTATAAGGAAAACTGGGGATTGGGAATTCAGCCATACAGCCAACTCCCCAATCCCCTATCTCTGTTTCCCAGCCCTGACCCCCCGCGTCAGCGTAGATGGGGGAAGGCGTCCGCGCCTGCGTAGAGGGCCATCACATCCAAATCTTCTTCGATGCGCAGAAGCTGGTTGTATTTGGCCACGCGGTCGCTACGGGCCGGCGCGCCGGTCTTAATCTGCCCGGCGTTGAAGGCAACCACCAGATCGGCGATGGTGGTGTCTTCTGTCTCGCCGGAGCGGTGGCTGACCACCGCGGCCCAGCCCGCGCGCTGGCTCATCTCAATGGCCGCGATGCTTTCGGTCAGCGTCCCGATCTGGTTGACTTTGCAGAGCAGCGCGTTGCAGGCTTTCTCGGCAATCGCCCGCTGGATGCGGGTTACATTTGTCACCAGCAGATCGTCGCCCACCAGTTGCACCCGATCGCCCAATTTCTGGTAGAGCAGCTTCCAGCCGTCCCAGTCATCCTCGGCCATCCCGTCTTCCAGGGAAATAATCGGATAGCGGCTGGCCCAGTCGGTCCACAGATCGGCCAATTCCGCGCTGGTCAGGCTGCGTCCTTCAATGTCCAACTTATACAGCCCGCTCTTTTCGTCGTAGAGTTCGGTCATGGCCGGGTCCAGGGCAATGAACACATCCTCGCCGGGGTGGTAGCCTGCCTTCTCGATGGCGGTCAGAATCACTTCCACGGCTTTGGCATTGCCGCCCAGGCTGGGCGCAAAACCGCCCTCGTCGCCCACATTTGTGCTCTGGCCCATATCGTGCAGGACATTTTTCAGCGACTGGTAAATTTCCGACCCCCAGCGCACGGCTTCTGAGAAGCTGTCCGCGCCCACAGGCATGACCATAAATTCCTGAAAGTCTGTGCTGTTGACCGCGTGCTTGCCGCCGTTGAGAATGTTCATCATCGGCACGGGCAGGGTGCGGCTGCCCACGCCGCCCAGATAGCGGTAGAGGGGCAGTCCCACCGCCTCGGCCGCGGCTTTGGCAATGGCCAGGCTGACGCCCAGAATGGCGTTGGCCCCCAGTTTGCCTTTGTTCTCCGTGCCGTCCAACTCCAGCATATATTCGTCGATGGCGATCTGATCCAGCGCGTCCATGCCGATCAGTTCGTCGGCCAGGTTGTCGTTCACATTCTCCACGGCCTTCAGCACGCCCTTGCCGCCGTAGCGCTTCTTGTCGCCGTCCCGCAGTTCCACCGCTTCGTGCGCGCCGGTGCTGGCCCCACTGGGCACAGCGGCCCGGCCCGACGCGCCCGAAGAGAGGACGACTTCCACCTCCACCGTCGGGTTGCCCCGGCTGTCCAACACTTCCCTGCCTACGATTCCTTCGATGATTGTCATTGGCTTGTCTCCGGTTATATTCCGATTATGTAAAGTCGCCTGATTCGTAATTTGCTCTGCGGGCAAAGCCGCAGTCACTCTATACTATACCCCCAAGCCAGCCAACATTCACAATTCAACCGCCGCCTTTTGCTGTTGTATACATTTTACTTGACCGACATTTGTGCCGGTGCTACAATGCGCTCATTCGTGATGCAAGCCGCCCCCAAGGAATATCCGTGACCCGCTCCCGCCCCGCCATCTATCTGGACCACTCGGCCACCACGCCCCTGCGCGACGAAGCCCTGGCCGCGATGCAGCCCTATTTTGCCGAATTCTACGGCAACCCGTCCAGTATCCACTGGGCGGGGCGTCGCGGCCGCGTGGGGCTGGATCAGGCCCGGCGCGCGGTGGCGGAGATTCTGAAGGCAAAGCCCACGGAAATTGTCTTCACCGCCAGCGGCACAGAGAGCGACAACGCGGCCCTGCGCGGGATTGCCCTGGCCCGCCGCCGCCAAACCGGGGCCAACCGCGTCGTCGTCAGCCCCACAGAGCACGCGGCTATCCAGCGCACTGCCGAGGATTTGCGCGACAACTACGGCTTTGATCTCAGTCTTCTGCCCGTGGACGGGGAAGGACTGGTGAATCCGGCGGATGTGGTTGCCGCACTGAGCGAGGATGTGGCGGTGGTCAGCGTTCTCTATGCCAACAACGAAGTGGGGACCATTCAGCCCATCGCTGAAATCGGCGCGCTCTGCCGGGCCGCGGGCGTGCCCTTTCACACGGACGGGGTGCAGGCCGCGGGCAAATTATCGCTGGATGTGACCGATCTGTGCGTAGATGCCCTTAGCCTCAGTGCCCACAAATTCTACGGGCCAAAGGGCGCGGGTGTTCTCTATCTGCGCCAGGGCACGCCCTATCAGTCGCTCATCACCGGGGGCAGCCAGGAGGGCGGGCGGCGGGCGGCCACGGAAAATGTGCCGTCGATTGTGGGGCTGGCCACGGCTCTGGCCCTGGCGGAGAGTGAGCGGGAGAGCGAAATGACCCGGCTGCGACTCCTGCGCGATCATCTGATCGGCGGCATTCTGGAGAGTGTGGAAGGCATCCGCATCACCGGTTCGCCTGTTCACCGCCTGCCCAACCACGCCAGTTTTGTGCTGGAAGGACTGGAAGCCGAGGGCATCCTCATCGGGCTGGATATGGCCGGGATCGCGGCCAGCAGCGGCAGCGCCTGCTCCAACGCGTCCCAGCGGCCCAGCCACGTGCTGGAGGCAATGGGCGTCTCTCCTGCCGATCTCTACGGCGGTCTGCGCCTGACTCTGGGACGCAGCAACACACCGGAGCAGATGAATTTTGTGGTGGAGCAATTGGCCCGTATCGTCGCCAATATTCGCAGGGGGTGATAAGCGGACAAACACGGATGTCACTCCTGAATTTCTCAACGTCTCTGTGTCTTGGCGGGAAAATCTGATCTTTTTACAGTGGACTCATTCTTAAGGCAGGAATTTCTGATGGCTGTTGTCAAACCATTGCCAAGCGTAGACGAATATCAGCTCTCTTTGCCCCGGATGCTCTTTCTGGATTTGCCGGTGGTGGTGAGTTCACTGTTGTTGGCCGGGGCCTGGCTGATTGGGTTGCCCGCGCTTTTGCTCGGCTATCTGCCCGTGGGCGTGGGCCGTATCGTCTTCACCGGCGGCGAAGTCATTGTTATTCTGGCCATCGCCCTGCTCATCACACTGCTGGCGGGGCCGCTGATTGTGATGCGTGTGGTCCAATTCCGCTCGATTCTGGCCCAGGGCGTGGTTCTTCACGGCCAGGTCATACGACGCCTGGTCACCTTTGCCGAATTTCGGGTGGACTACGTCTTTCAGCACCACTACCAGCCCTTTCAACAGCGCAACGCGATACGCCGCCAGCGCCACATCGAAGCCCGCCCCAGCCTGGAGCCGGGCAGTGTTGTATTGGTACTCGTCCACCCCTATTTGCCCGAACGTTCCCTTCTCATCGAACTCTACCGAGCGTAGCCGATGCCTGTTTTTGCCCCAAGGATACACCTGGCTTTCCCAAAGCTGCGGGCGGTCGATGTGCAGACCCGCCACCAAAACGGTCACGCTTATTATCTCTTGGCCGATCCCCTGGAATTGGCCGAGGATTCTCTGCTTGTGCCCCAGGCGTTTGGCCCTGTGCTGGCCCTGTGCGATGGGACCCTGGCCGACGCCGCGGCCATCCGCTACGCCCTGGCCCGGCGCTATCAGATGACGGTGGATGTGGAAACCGTCGGGGATGTGCTCGCCGCGCTGGACGAAGCCTGTCTGCTGGAAAATGAGCGCTCTGCCGAGGCCATCCAGCGCAAAATTGTCGAGTACCGGGCCTTGCCCGCCCGCCCCACTTCCCACGCGGGGCTGGCCTATCCCGACGACCCGGCTGCGTTGACCCGTCTATTGGACAGCTATCTGCACAAGCCCATCAGCCCGCGGGGGGTGGACGATTCATTGCATCGCAACGGATCCGCTTTGCGCCGAGACGTGCGAGGCATCTTCAGCCCCCACATCGACTACACCCGGGGTGGGCCGGTCTACGCGCGGACGTGGCAGGCCGGAGAAGAAGCAGCCAATGACGCGGAACTGGTCATCCTCATCGGCACGGACCACTACGGCAACGATCTCTTCACTCTCACCCGCCAGAGCTACGCCACCCCCTTCGGTCTGTTGCCTACGGACACGGATGTGGTGGACGAACTGGCCCAGGCCGCGGGAAGCGAAGCCGCCTACGCCGGGGAAATGCGCCACCAGCGCGAGCATTCGTTGGAACTGGTGGCGGTCTGGCTGCAACACGCGCGGCGGAGGAAGCCGGTAGCGCTGGTGCCTGTGCTGGTCGGTGGGCTGCACCGCTTCTTTGGCAACAGCAGCAGCCCATCCGCGGATAGCCGCATCCGGGCTTTCGTCGAGACCGTCCAGCGCCACGCGACACATAAGAAAACGCTGGTGGTGGCATCGGGCGACCTTTCCCACGTAGGCCCGGCCTTTGGCGGACAGCCGTTGACCCAAGCGAGTCGCATCCGTCTGCGTTCGGCGGATGACGGTTTGTTGGTGCAAATGACAGCCGGAGACGGAGAGGGCTTCTACCGTTCGATCCGCGGCGTGCAGGACCGGAACAATGTGTGCGGGGTGACGCCAGGCTATCTGACGTTGAAAATTTTGGGCGAGGGGGTGCGGGGCGCGCGACTGGCCTACGATACTTGTTCTGCGGACGAGGCGGATACGTCCGCGGTGACGATTGGCGGGGTTGTTTTTGGGTAGTGTAGTGGGTAGATCAGAGTTGGGAAATTAAAAAGGCTGGGCAATAGGTATCACCCAGCCTTTATTAATTAGTCTTCTTCCTTCTGGCTTCAGCAGCCCTCATTTGTTGCCCACCCTACTTAACCGCGGCATAGCCCATCATCCCATCTTTGTTTTGGTAGGTGGGGTCACCCAAACGGTCGAAATTGACCTGGAGGGCCACATTGCTCACCCCGCTGATACCCGAACCGTTGAGGCCGCTGGGGATTTCGGGGGGTGTGCCTGACGTAGACCAGAAGTTGACGGCTGCATTAGTCGGCACATTGGATTTTGTCACCGAACTGCCCGCACTATTTCCGTAGGTGTCGAAGTAGTGGAGTTGGATGTTGGCAGAGTTGCTGTTCCTGTTCTGGGCCTGGATGCCGGTGTAGGTCCACGGCCAGCTTTTCTGGATGTGGGCCATCCCCGTCCCTGCGTTGAGGCTGCTGACCCCCTCGTACTGAGTCACCCCATAGCGGTTGTTTGTGGTATCGAAACGGTCATACTGGGCCATCACCGACAGAGGGCCTCCGCCGTACAGCGCTTGGACTGTGGCAGAGCCGAAGAAACCGGTAGGCATTCCTGTGGGTCGCCAGAAGTTTGCCGAGCGGTAGGGGCCGAGGGTTATGTCTTGGGTAATGGAAGCTGTGCCAGAGTGGAGAGGATAGAAGCGGACACGGAAGGTTGTGCTGCCGCTGCTGGCATTCTGCACTTGCACAGAACTATCGTAGCCGTAGTATTCACGGGCCACAATGGGTGCGTAGTAGAAGGTGGCTGGGCTGCCCTCGGCCAGGTAGCTGCCAGACAGGTAGGGGGTGGTGATGACGCCATTGCCATCGGTCTCACCGACGAGATTGCGGGTGGTGACTACCAGCGGTTGGTTAGAGGAGACCCGCGCCGAGGCCATTGAAGCGCCAAAGGAGGCTTCCCAAGTGGGCATCTGTGTGCCCGCCACGGTCGCCCGTCCGTTGGCAGCAATGGTGAGGTTGACGGAGTAAGAGCCGCTGTCTGTCGTCCAACTGTCGTAGAAGGTGACGGTGGCCGAGGCGCTTTGGGGATTGGGATTGTAGAGGAAGAGGTCGGTGGTCTGTCTCCAATTCGAGTTGAGGGTAGGCCAGCGTTTGAGCACCAGCGGCGCATAGGTGACAAGCGCGGGCTGGGTTGCGCCCGGATAGGCGGCGGCCAGATAGCGCCCGTCAGCGAAGCTATTTATGTTCTCCACCACCACCGACAGGTCTTCGCTGCCAATAGCTAGCGCCGAACCGATGAAAGCCGTAGGAGATGGGAAAGTGAGACTGGCTTGGGGTGCGATGGAATCCTGCCGTTGCTCCTTGACCTGACCAGTTGTCCAGAAAAAAGTCGTGTTCACTTTGGCTGTGTGGGTCGCACTGTTGTTGCGTACTGTGACGTTCGACACCCAAGTTCCAAAGTTCTGCACGTCCGGCAGATAGTTTGGATAGAGACCGACGTAGGTTGTGCGTCCAGCAACGAAAGTATGCCCGCCAAGATCGCGATAAGTATTGCCCCCCTGTTTGGCAACTAGATTATAGGTCCCTGGTGCAACATCTGTGGTGGCGAAATTCTCCACCAAAATGTCATCAGGATTCTCGTTTGCCGCATTATACGTTTCAGAGTAGCCGTATACTCCGGAAGTAGCTCCGCTGGGTTTTTGGATGCCTTCTATAGTCAATCCCCCTACTGGATTTCCGGCAGTATCTGTCACCAGACCAACAGCCGTTCCAGTCTGGGTTGACCCGCTGTTGTAGGGTGCTATCCACGCTTCGCCGTTGCGGGAGTTTGACTCGGTCCAGCCCAAATTTGGATCAATCCCGTTGGAAGCCATTGGCGGTGTCATATCCTGGTGGACGATAATCTGCAAATGGAGGTGGTTACCAGAGGAATTGCCAGTATCGTCGACTTCAGCAATTTTGCTGCCGGCGTTGACCGCAGAATTCAAGGCAGGAACAACGCTATTCTGCTTGAGATGAGCATACAAGGAGTAGACATACCCCCACTGGCCTACGGCTTGCCCGTTATTCTGCTGCACCCAGTGGCGTTGTTCGTGGCGAATTAGCACAAAATTGCCAAATGGAGATGAAAAAGGGTCTGCATAATCCAGAATGTCTTCTCTCAAAGCCACCACTGTACCGTTTGCAATTGCCTTCACCTCGATTCCATTAGAAGCAGGAAAGTCGATACCCTTGTGCCCTGGATTACCTTCTCCATAGAGATAGCCTTGGTTGATCTTGCCATTGGTGAGCGGTCGCAAGTTGGTATGAGCTGCGTAGGCAACGATGGGCAAAATGGCTATTACAATGAACACAAGTCGAATCGTGTGAGCCATTCGAATCGAAACGCGTAACCTGCTGAGAATGTTCATATCTTGGCTACTTTCCGGATTTAATAGTTTGTTTGATTTCCTATCGCTGGACTTGTGGCATCACTAGATATTCCACATCTTTGGAATAGACCTGCACTTTCGCACCGCTTTGGAGATCGAGTTCCCAGATGCCTACCCCTTGCTCTGAGAACAAAAGCTTATCTGTATGAGGTACCCATTTAGGGTACAGATTCGCTTCTTTGGCCTGCGTAAGACGCCGCAACGTTCCATCGTGAATATTGACAATCCAAATATCGGAAGACGAACTTGCTTCGTCTTCGAACCACTTTGTGCCAGCAAAAACAAACCAGGGAGTATCAGCGATCGAAACCGGTCTAGTATAGTGGTTCATGTATTGTATCTGTGTCAGTTGCTTACTATCTCCCGTTTCAAGATCAACAATCAAAACAGGAAAAGCCAGAATGACAATCTGTTTATCATTAGAGGACCAACTGACAGCACCGGCGTACAGGTCCATGGGCGTTAATTCAGTCGCTTTCCTTGCATCGTCTGCGGGCACAGTCCAAACTGCGCCACTGTTGGCAAAATCACTGAAGGTCTGGATGAACGCAATCTGATCACCGCTGTGAGACCACTGAATTTCGCCAACGGTGTGTTCAGAACCGGTTTCCATTGTAAAGAGTGTGGTTATCGCTTTGGTGGCTACATCCACCACCCGCAACTCCTCAATCCATACCTGCTGTGTGCCGATGATGATACGTGTACCATCCATCAGCACACGTGGCACCTCTTGCGCCGCGCGATAACGATAGGCTATGCGCGTGCCGTCGGGAGACCAGGTGGGCAACCGCCCATCCTCGGTGAGTAGTTCCAATTCCCCGGTTTCAACGTTGAGCAGATGGATGCTGTATCGGGATAACGCAACTTTTGTCATAGAGCGATCCACTAGCACCAGGGCGACTTTATCTCCGGCAGGTGATGCAGCCCCCCACTCAAAGGGCATCACCCAGTCTTGCCGTTCGGCCAAAAGCAGCGGTGTTTGGGCCGCAATGTCGACAACTACCCGCTCTGTGCCGCTCTCCCGGTCAAAGGCCCGCAATACCTGGCCGTCGCGCAGCAGGAGCGTATAGCTCTGGGCTGTTTGGGGTAGGTCAGGAATGTAGGGAAGTTGGGCCAGAGGGATGGGCGTTACCACCGGTGTGGGCGTTGGCGTGGGCATGGGCGCTGGCGTCTCTGTCGGCGGCAGCAACGTCATGATAATTTCTGCCTCGGTCAGGAAAGCAGTGGGTGTCTCCGTGGGGGACGGGAGGGCTGTCGGAGGTAGCGTCTCAATCGGTGACGACACAACTACTTGCCCTGTCTGCACCCGCCCCGGCACAGAACGGAGTATGAACACCAACCCAACAACGACGACCGCTGTCAGGACAACAGCAGGCAGAAATGACAACCAACCCGTAGACGCTTTCTGTTTTTGCGAGGGCATACTTTGCTCCTTTGGCGTAAATCCATGCGGACACAAACAGCGAAGGTGGTAAAGAGGAGGCGCACAGCGGATGATTTGTTATAATGCAGACCGAATCATCCGATACATCTATGAGTCCACTGCAAAAAGCCTCCAGAAGCACCGCGGAGACGCGGGGAACGCAGAGTTTCGCGGAGGTTTTCTCCTGAAGTTCTCCGCGTTCGCTCTGCTCTCTCTGCGCCTCCGCGGTGAAATTGACCTTCTTGCAGTGGAGTCATCTATTCAACCACAAAATGGGGGGGGTGTCAAGTACTTGTAGGGTTGAATTTTTTAATCAGAAAGATTGTCTGTGGGGTGATGCCGAGCTATCTGACTCTGAAAATTCTGGGCGAGGGGGTGCGGGGCGCGCGGCTGGCCTACGATACTTGTCCTGCGGACAAGGCGGATATGTCTGCGGTGACGATTGGCGGGGTTGTCTTTGAGTAGAAGGGGATCGCAAATGACACTTGCAACCTTCCACCTGCCACCTGCAACCTGTGCTATAATCCCCCTATGTATCTCGACCGCGACTACACGCCCCGCCGCCGCAAAAATCGCAACTGGTTCTGGTGGATCGCCATCCTGGGCTTCATCGGCTCCTATTTCTACGTGCGCCAGCCCGAGTGGTTGGCGAATCAGCCCCTGCAACCCACCCCCACGCCCACCCGCAGCGCGCTCTCCTGGCAGGCCGAAGCCGAAATCCAGCGGGAAAGCGGAAACTATGCCGCGGCACTGGTCGCCTACAAAGTGGCCGCCCAACTGGAGCCGGAGAACCCGGACCCACTGGTGGCCCAGGCCGAAATTCATATGACCGACCGGCGCATTACCCAAGCCTATGAACTGGCTGCCCAGGCCGTGGCTATCAACCCGGAAGACGTGCCTGCTCTTAATGTCTACGCCCGCAGCCTGGACTGGCTGGGTCGCTACGAGGAAGCCATCAACGCCGCGTTTGACGCGCTGGATTTGGAAGGGGAGAACCCCACGACCCTCGCCATTTTGGGCGAAATTTACAGCGACGTGGGCAACTGGTCCCGCGCCCAGGACTATATCAATCAGGCGTTGGCTGTCGATCCCCAACACGTGCTGGCCCTGCGCAACCAGGCTGTTCTCTACGAATTGCAGGGGGACTACGAGCGGGCCATCGATATTTTCAAACAGGCCATTGCCATTGCCGCGGATCAGCCCGATCTTTACATCGAACTGGGCCGCCAATATCAGGCCCTCAACGACTGGGACAACGCCATCGCCAGCTACAACGCCGCGGTGGATGTGGCCCCCACCGCGGTCACACTGGACGCGCTGGGCTGGGGGCTGTACCTGAGTGGCGATACCCTTCAGGCCCAGCGGGAGCTGCGCAAGGCTGTGGAAGCCGACGGTGGAAATGGCTCGGCTCTGGCCCACCTGGGCATGGCCTACTACGCCCGGCGCAACTACGAGGAGGCCGCGCCCACCCTGGAAAAGGCCATTGCGATTCTGGGCGACGAGTCCCGCATCGAGTATTATTATTCTCTGGGACTGGCCTACATCTATAAAAAGCCCGAAGAGTGTGATAAAGCGCTGATTTGGTTCCAGAAGTCCCTGGAAATCGATCCCGATACGCCGGCCGCACTGGAAGGTCTACGTCTCTGTCAGGAATAGTCGATTGGTGTATTGGTTGATTGGGTAATGCGTAGGCATCCAATTCAACTGTTCACCCAATCAACTGCCCACCCAATCAACTACCCTATGGCCTATCAACGTTCCCGACTCAAATCATCCCTTCCACGCCAGGTGACGCTGGGGGATCAGAAACCGCCTCGCTCATCGGACCCAGAAGATGAGACGCCTGGTCATCTGCCGCCGCTGGTTGCCCCCCCCCGGGACGAGCAGGCCATCCGCAAACGGGCCGCCACCCGCACCGTCGCCAGCAAACGGCGTATCCAGCGCCGGGTGACACCTTTGGCCGTCTTGCAGCAGCCGCTGCAGGCCAGTGTGCGCAAAGTCTTCGACCTGCGCCGGTTCCTGCTTGTTCTGGGATTGACGGGCATTGTATACTTTTTGCCCCGCCCTGTGGGCCTGAGCGAAATCGGGTATCACGCGCTGGTTCTCGCCGTATTTACGGCCAGCATCCTCGTTCTGGAACCGGCGCCCCTGCCCATTGCTGCGCTGATGGTTCCCATCGCACAGATCGCCCTGGGCATTGATGTGGTCTCTGGGGCGTTTCGCCCTTTCAGCAATCCCGTTGTCTTTTTGATATTGGGCAGCCTCTTTCTGGCCGAGGCCCTGCGCAAGCACGGCCTGACCCGCCGTCTGGCCCTCTATGCTATTGCCTACAGCGGGGGGGAGCTGCGCTGGCTGTTGCTGGCGCTGATGCTGATGACCGGCGCGCTGAGTATGTGGGTGCTGAACACCGCTGTGGTGGCTGTGCTGATCCCTGTGGCTATCACCATTGCCCAACAGGTCAAGAGCGAAGAACACAGCAGCGGCGTGCTCAAACTGCTGATTCTCGGCATTGCCTACGGTGCCAGCATCGGCGCCATGTCTACCCCCTTGGGCGGTGCTGAAATCGCGATTGCGGTGGGTCTGCTCTCCAGCGTCCAGCCGTTTGGCTTTATCGACTGGATGAAATTTGGGTTGCCCCTGGCGCTGTTGATTCTGCCGATGGCCTGGTTTTTGCTGCTCAAGACAACGGGCATCCCCAATCTGCGCTTGGACACCACACAAGTGCTGGCCGAGCTGCAACGCACAGGCACCCTGCGCAACGTCGAGAAGGAGATTCTCGTCGTTCTGTTGTTTTCGGTGACACTCTGGGTGGGTGGCCCCGCCCTGGAAAAGCTGTTCGGCCTGCCAGCCACCGTGCTGAGTAGCGCGGTGGTTGCCATCGCCGCGGTGGTCATTATGTCCATCGAGGAAATTGTGGATTGGGACGATCTGAAGGGCGTAAATTGGGGCGTATTTTTTGTCATCGGTGCTGGCTTAACCCTGGGTGATTCCCTGGACAAGACCGGGGCCAGCGTTTGGCTGGCACAACTGTTGGCTCCCCTTTTGCAGCACCTGCCCTATGCACTCATTCTTAGCATCCTAATCCCGACGATTTATGTGCTGACCCAATTCACAAACAGTGTTACCTGGGCAGCGATTCTCACGCCTATGCTGATCACCCTGGGCGAGGTCAGCGGAATCGGTGCTGTGCGTCTGGTTGTGCCCATGACCCTCACACTGACATTCTGCTTCCTGCTGCCTATCTCCTCGGCGCGCATGACGCTGGTTTCGGTGACAGGAGCCGTGCCCCGCAAGGATATGTTTCGCACGGGGTTGGCCGTGGGCGTTCCCTCGGTGGTTGTGGTTTGGCTTTTCTTCCAATTGATGAGCCAACTGGGCCTGATTTGAGGAATTCCAGGCGAATCTTTATGCGTGATTCCTGCTGATAAACGCTGATTCCGAGACGAAAATCCGCGCCGGACAACGGACTGGAAGTGCCGGGGACTGTGGGGTACTTGTTTTCGTGAAGTAGCCTTATCCTTTTGCTCAGCACACACCGATGTGTTGATCGGGTGTAGGCCATCCTATTTTGAAAGGTACAAATATGCGAATCTGGCTAATCGGCGCAGGGCAGATTGGGACAAGCGTTTTGCAACAATTGCAGAAGAATCCCGACATTACTGTCTTTGTGAGCGACCCATCGCGCTCGCCCCAGGCCGTGCAAGAAGGTGTGATTGAAAAGGTGGACCTGACGGAAAACGTCACATCGGTCAATATCAACCAGTTGGCGCGTCGCATCCGCCCCGATCTCATTCTGCTGTCGCCGGCAGGCAACGACAGAAACTTGAGCGGACTGGAAGGGGGACAAGCTATGGCCCAGGCCCTCAACTACGAAATCAGCAACCGCAGCGACTACCCGTTGATCGTACTTTCCCTTTCCAACGCTCGTTAGTACACTGTCAACAAAGTAATTTGAGATTTCTGGTAGGTGCGGTTTTGAACCGCACAGGCGGCCGAAGGGGTATTCGTCTCTTGCGCAGCTACAAGCAGCGCCTACGAAAAAAACTTTGTTTAAGTTTTTGGGCGTAGAAGTTCGACTTTTCT